>CAZJVD010000030.1:0-1858 GCA_964549505.1 uncultured Oligoflexia bacterium | reverse complement strand
GAGGTAGGCCCCGATCAAAATATGGATCCTCTTAAGCTTGAATCCCTAATCACTAAAAAAACTAAAGTCATCATTCCCGTTCATCTGGCCGGGAAAGTGACGGATATGAAACCGATTCTAAAAATTGCCAGGAAACACAAACTTTTCGTCATTGAAGATGCTGCTCAAGCCATAGGCGCAGTCTACAGAAACAAAAAGGCCGGTTCGTTTGGCATAGTGGGCTGTTTTAGTCTTCATCCGCTCAAGACTCTCAACGCCTGTGGCGACGCTGGAATGTTGACGACTAACAATAAGGACGTCGCGGACACTGTGAACAAACTTCGCAATATTGGCCTTAAAGACAGAGGCCGGGCGGATTTGTGGGGGTATAACAGCAGACTGGACACGCTTCAGGCGGCTTTCCTCTTGGCTAAATTTAAATATCTGGATGCTTGGACTGCTAAGCGCAGAAAAAATGCCGAGTATTATAGAAAATATTTGGGTGATCTTGTCGAATGCCCCAGTGAAGAAAATTATGAAAGACCCGTTTATCATCTCTTTGTCATCCAGACTGATAAGCGAGACGAACTCCAATCTTTTCTTTCTAAACATGGCATCGATAGCAAAATTCATTATCCGATCCCGATTCATTTGCAAAAAGCAGCAAAGAATCTAGGCTACAAGAAAGGAGCTTTCCCCGTCGCTGAAAGACAATCTCAAAGAATTCTTAGCCTGCCCGTGTATCAAACTCTCTCCCGTTCCCAATTGGAATATGTCGTCGCTACCATTAGACGCTTCTTTTCGGTATGATGATAGAAGACAGCTCTTGTTTCATTCTACGAAACCCTTAGACAAAAGGAGAAAATCATGAAAAGTTTGGTTGGCGAAACCGCGATTCTTTTTCTCATGAAGGACGATGGTCAGTTCACCGAGCCGATGAACCTGATGCTTCTCTCGGCTTTGGCCAAAGAGGGGCGTTCGCACCGCAGTACCCATCTCACACTCATTGAGCGCGACAATGTGGCTCGCGTAGTGCAAGAACTTGTCCGGAGCAGCCGGCAAGTGGTCGTGGCGGCTTCCGCCATCACCGGTTCTCACCGCGAGTTTCTTCGTTGTTTCGAAGGTCTCAAGGATCAGTTTGGTGAGAGAATTTTCACCATCATGGGTGGTCCGTACTGTTCCACCTTTCCCGAGGCGATCAAACACAATCTGTGTCTTGATGCTATCGGTGTGCGCGAGTGCGACGAGGCTTGGCCGGAATTTCTTGATGTGCTCGAGACCGACCCGAACCTCATCCATGGAATTCAAAACATTCTCACTCGCGAGAACGGGGAGTCGCGTCTGACCCTAGTTCGTCCGAAAAGCACCCTCTCTCCATACGTTGGAGTGAGTGGCTCTCACATTCGGAATCGTTTCCAGAGTCTGGATGACCTACCGTATTTAGACCGTGAACTGATCTACGAGAACACCGCTTTCAAATGGCGGTTCAAGCGGACACACATGGCGGGTCGTGGCTGTCCCGAACGGTGCACCTATTGTTTCGAAGCGCAGTTGAACGACGGGTATATCGGGAAGGGCAAGATGCTCGTCCGATATTCTCCCGAACGTTTCTGTGCCGAATTGCGGGACGTGATGGATCGCTACGACACCCGTTTCTGGAAATTCTACGATGATGTATTTCCAACCTTTTTCCCGAAAGACCGGGCATGGTTGGAAGAGTTCGCCGAGGTTTACCCCAAGGAAGTCGGCCTGCCCTTCTTCTGTTTGACTCGGTGCAACATCTTGTCCGAGGATCACCTGAAACTCCTGAAACCGGCCGGGCTCCATTCCCTGACCATGTCCATCGAGTGCGGCAACGATTACATCCGCCAGGAGATCA
>CAZJVD010000029.1:0-8950 GCA_964549505.1 uncultured Oligoflexia bacterium | reverse complement strand
ATATACGCGGCTTGTTAGGAAGATTCAAATGCTCCAGTTTTCGGGGCCAACGTCATCTCAGGGATGAGCGCCACCGCTCGGTGTCTCGGGCCTGTTGTACAGTCGGGATCTCACGATCAGGATTCCGATACATCCCAAAGCGAACGATCTCAGATGAGCCACTAAGAAAAGCGCTCAAAGAGACCGCAACGAGGTTTCGTCGTTGGGGACTGCCTCGTCTTCACGACAGACTCAGGAAGGAAGGTCACGTGATCAATCACAAACGAACGGAAAGTATCTATCGTGAAGAGGCGTTACAAGTGCGTAAACGTCGCAGGAAGAAGCTCTCTCGCCTTCCGAAGATAGTCAGACCAAAAGCTACGCGTCCAGACGAGGTGTGGTCGATGGACTTTGTTCATAATTGGCTTCTGACTCAGAGAAAACTGAAGTGCCTGACGATCGTCGATGACTTTACGAAGGAGTCGATTGGGATTTTGACAGCGCACTCGATCTCAGGAGATGCCGTCGCTAGGTTCATTGCCGCTCATCCTAGAAAACCGGGACGTCTGAGATCCGACAACGGACCAGAGTTCCAATCAAACGCCCTCAGAGCTTGGATCGAGACGACAACGATCGAACACGAGTTCATCACACCAGGAAAACCAAACGAGAACGCCTTCATCGAGTCATTCAACTCAAGATTCAGAGATGAGTGCCTGAACGAGCATGTCTTCAGAAGTCTTGAGGATGCTAAACAGAAGATCGAAGACTGGAGGCAAATCTACAACGAACTCCATCCCCATAGTTCCTTAGGGATGAGGTCTCCGAAAGAGTTTGCAAAGAACTGGAGGGAAATGCTACCCACCTAGGCTGCGCTGTGACTCATCACAGGACCTGGACTAAATTCGGGGTAAGCGCGATGGGAGTATCTGTGGAACACTTTTAACTAATTTGGCGAAGAATTCGGTATTTCATGATCGTTGGCACTTGGCCATTCCCGTAAGTGAGCGCATATAGAATCAGGCGTCGGAACCTTCAAGAGATCTAAGGAGCTGGAGTGAAGCTAATATCGAATCCGCACTTTTGTTCGCTGGGCACACTTATTCTTTGTGCACTATTTTCAGGCGCGCACGTTTTCGCCTCTGCCCAACCGAAAGTCTATTTTCAATATGGCCTAGTTTACGACATCGGCTGCAGAGACTTGACTAAAGATCTCCAGGTCGATCGACAAGCAAGCGACTACCTTACCAAAAAGAGTATTATGCTTGAGGCCCGCGACCTAACGAATCAGCTTCAAGATCTATGGAATCGCACCGGCCAAGAGCTTCTTGAACGGGCGATTAAATTGACCGGCCGTCCCTATGATCGTCATGAGATTACCACCAACACATCGGCTTGCGAATATGGTTCAATGAGCGCACCGCTCATTATCAGCATTAGGCGTGGCCTAAGAAGCGTCCGAAAGTCCCCGGCCCCTCTCAGTACTTTTATCGAGAGCTCAGTACATGAAATTCTACATGTGTACCTAAGCTCAACTTTTGACGACAGCAAGTCTCAGATCCTTCAATCAAATACATTTTCTTCCCGACCGGCGTTATTTAAAAACCACCTTCATGTATTTGCGCTCATGCATCGGGTGTTTGAACTTGAAAACCGATCCGATCTGACTGCAAGAGCGCGGGAGCTCTATGTGGATATTTCGAAAGGTGATTATGCGAAAGCCTGGGAAGAAGGTACAAACCCAAGCCTTCGTGACAAACTCATTGAAGAAATTCGACTCACTCCAGGGAACGGCAGCAAGAACTGGCCGTTTGACGAAAAGTATTGATGCGAAGGAAATGGATTGAAAAAGTACGTAAAGCTTCCGAACGGCATCTATGGCTATCGGGGGTCTGGAAATGGCCCTCTTGTTGTTCTGCTGCACGGTTGGCCCGTTGACTCACATCACTGGAGAAGGACCGTTCCGCAATTGAGCGCACACGGGTTTTCATGTCTCCCCATCGACCTAAAAGGTCTCGGCGCAAGCAAAAGCACCGGTGGATCATTTGAAAAGAGATCGATCGCCAAGGAGATGTTTCAAGCGATACGGAAAATCCGACCCGATGCGCATAAATTTTCAATAATCGGACACGACTGGGGGGGTTCAGTTGCTCTGGCCATGGGTATCCTGTTTCCGAAATGGATTTCTAACATTGTGATTGAAGAAGAAATTCCACCCGGAATTTCTGTCAAAATCCCTGCATCAGGAGCAAAGCGCTATCCAACTTGGCATGGACCCTTTCATCGCCAGGTCGGCTTGGCCGAAACTCTCATTGGGAAGAACTACGATTCGTACATTGGTTATTTTTTGGATCTGCGGATGAAACGGGAATCCTTATCCTCCCGCGATCGAATCCACTACTTGGAAACCAATCGACCCTTCCACAAGTTCGCAAATGCCTTAGCGTACTATCGGACCCACGGGCCAGACTGCACATTTTTCAGGTCGCTTAAAAAACGGAAGCTACAGATTCCAGTCCTCACGATTGGAGGGAAATACGCAATGGGTAAAGCCGTTTTCACCGCTGCTAGCCAGATTGCGAGCACAGTTACATTCGAGCATTTCCGTAACAGCGGCCACTACCCAGCTGAAGAACAGGCAGCCAAGTTTACAAAAGTGGTCGCTAACTTTCTTCGGTCTTGATTTCGAACAGAATCTTTTCAAATGATTCAGGAACTGCCTTGAATGGCTTCTGTGTCGCAAGGTCGATGACGTAAAACTCAAACCCACCGCTGGAGTATACAAGCTGTTCAGACGGATCCGTGATCTTGAAACCGATTTTTACAAGTGCTCGATCAACTTCATTCACTTGAGAAATCACCTGCACATACGACGCGGACGCAGGGATGGATTTTTCAAACCTTGATTCGAAGCGAACGGTATAGAATCCGACCCCTTCTTTTTCAAAAAAGTTTGGCGCGATACCAAACTTTTCTTCGATAAACTCAAATCGGGATGTGTAGACGTAGTCCGGATAGTAAATCGTGTTGACGTGCTGATAGCGATCGATATCCGAAAATCGTATTTTCACAGCCTTTTTAAAGATAAGCGGTTTTTTACTCATAAAGTTTATCCAAAGAGCCCTCTCTTCATTCTTGACTCGACATATTCGAACAGACCAGGACAAATTCTTTTAACTTTGCTGTAACCATTGCTAGATCTGTCCTCTGCAGAAACGGAAAATGACCTGCATTCGGAATCTCAACGGTCTCAGCATTGCGAATAATCGACGCAAACTCGCGTTGATAAGCGGCCGGTACTCGAACATCCCTTTCCCCAAAAATCACGAGTGTGGGAATCCTCAGTTTCCGGATAAACGGCTTCAAATCCAGATTTTTTATGTACTCGTTAACACTTCCCGTTAGTGAGTCCTGATCAAGAGACGCCATAACCTTAGACAGATACGCCCTTAGCGAGGGGTCCTTTCGATCTTCTTGGGAAAGAAAGATATCTTCCGCGGTGTAGGATTCGGATAGACCTAATCTTTGAAGCTCGGAAGAAAACGCAGCTTCACATTCACTGGACACAAACCCGTCCATCATCACAAGCCCACAAATCCTTTTGTACTGGTTCGCGTCTAACTGTTTAACGGTTTCGAGAGCGAGTGCCATGCCCCATGAATGGCCAACAAGGAGTACTTTTTCCGAGCTAGCTGATTTTATTACACTCGCAAGCTGCTCGACCAAAGTAGACACCGATACTCTTTTAGACTGCTCGTAAAAGAGCGTCGACAACCCTACGGACCTTAGTGGCACCGCAAATATCCCCTCAAGGTACTCATCAAGCCCTGGTCCGCCATGTACAAAAATTAAAAGGGGATCTTTTAGACTGCCAACATCTGTGTTCATATTCACGAATGAACTTAGTTCTATCAGAAATCCGATTCAAAATGTTTCCAGAAGTGTGGCTATTTTTCCTCGCACTGCAGTCGAGTGCCTTTGGAGCTCAGCCGGATTTTTCGCAGATTTTTAAGGGTAAAGACGGGTGTTTTATTCTCTATGACATTAAGACCAAGACGACCGTGGCGTCATTCAACGAGAAACGCTGTTCGGAACGATTTGTTGCATGCTCGACCTTCAAGATTCCGCTAGCCTTGATGGCGTTCGACAAGGGTCTGTTGAAAGACGAAAACTCCTCAATGAAGTGGAACGGCAAAAAGCACGCGATCGATGATTGGAATCATGATCAGACGGCTGCAAGTTGGATGAAACACTCGGTCGTCTGGTTCTCGCAGCAATTGACACCGCAGCTTGGAATGAAGGCTGTCAAAGATTTTCTCAGGAAGTTTGACTACGGAAATCAAGACATGTCCGGTGGACTCACGACAGCGTGGCTCACCTCGGGCTCAAAGCCATCCCTCAAAATCTCTGCTAAGGAACAAGTTCGCTTTTTAGAACGTCTTTGGTCAGACGAACTTTCAGTTTCTAAGAAAGCCATGGAACTAACTAGAAAAGTTACTTATTTGGAAACCTCACCGCGAGGATCTGTACTGCATGGAAAAACAGGATCCACACTTCCCACTGACACTCAAATGGGATGGTTTGTTGGTCATGTCTCTAACCCTTCCGCGATAGGTCACGAGTATGTGTTCGCGGTAAACTTTGAGCACCCCACACCTAAGGAAGGTCCTAAGTTTGCGGGTTATATCGCTAAGGGCATTGCGAAGGATATTCTGTCGGCAATGGAGTTGTTATAAATGAAAATCCAGAGCACTCTAGTGTTTTCCTTTGCATTCGCATACTCGGCCTCGGTCCACGCACACACCGAGACAAACTCTGAGATTTTGACGAAGATTTGGGAGACCGGCAGGCAGAAGTCTTGCTCTCCAGAAATGCGTTCCAGATTTGATCGGTCCTCTTTATTAAATGTTCAGACTCAGGTGAAAAGTAAGTTCAACAGAAACGCACTTGCCAGGGCATTAAATCCCTTTCTTTTTTCTCTTGGATATTCGCACACCCAGTTTTTTTCAGATCAAATGGAATCTTACTATTTGTTCAAGGGATACTATTCTCAAACGCACCCATCCGCTCCAAGCGCTCCGCTCATCGTCAATCCCGGCATTCAAGTTGGATCGGATGATCAGGGCTTCTTCGCAAGAGAAGTGCTCGACGGATTGCCCGCAAAGAAACGCATCTTAAAGGGTGATCGCCTCCTCCTGCTCGACGGCAAGCCGTTCCGTGGGACTTGGGGGGTTCAAGCTAAACAACAAGCTTCGCTCCGAATCTCTCGACAAGGAACACTTCTGGACCTGATCTTACCGCTTCCAGTCTTGAACTGGTCGCAGGCCTTTCAGGACGCGACTCTCAAAAGCATAAAAACACTGACTCACAGAAAACGTGTCATCGGATACGTAAGACTTTGGAGCGGAGTCCATCCCGACAGCGCATCAGCGCTTTGGACTGCCGTAAGCACACTCAAGGCCGCGCACGTGGAAGGCTTAGTTCTTGACCTGCGCGGTGGATACGGAGGCGCTTTCTGGGAGCATCTAGATCCATTTTTTTCGGACAGAAAAGACTTTTTTGAAATGAGTGCTACAGATGGTGACAATCAGACGGTAGTCATGAGAGCCGAACCGAAAAGTAATCCAGATGCCTATCTCGGCCCAATGGTGGTTCTGATTAACGAAGGCTCCCGCTCGGGAAAGGAAGCACTTGCCTACCAATTTAAGAAGTCAAAGCGAGCAAAGTTAGTTGGAACTTCTACTCCGGGATATTTTTCTGGCGGAGAGCTGTTTTTCTTAGATCAGTCATCTGATTATTTTCTCTATCTATGCGTCAGAAGAGACTCTCTCCTAGATGGCAATCCTATAGAGGGCATAGGAATTAAGCCTGATGTCGTTGCCGAGTTTCAACACTTAGGCAGTGATCAGGATGCTCAATTGAAGGCCGCACTGGATTTAGTTTTAGAATAGACACGTTGAAGAGCGAGGCCCGGCACCGAGCGTTTTCGCAGTGTATCGCCGTTGCAAATGTATATACATTGCGTTATATGACTGTAATGACTTGGGTTTTGGTGAGTGTCATAACAGCCGCGTTATCCTCTCTTGCTGCAGCGGATTCCCTGCCCACTCGCCTTTCGATCTTGGATCTTCACGCCAGACGGAATGGCTTTGAGATGAAAGTGCGGACCTTCGGCAGCCCCTTCCCAGAGGGGGCCTGGCACTTCGTTATTACCAGTCACGGTGCGCTGGTGCTCGAAGGAGACTATTACGGAGCGGCCGGTTCTGCGGGGCGAGTCGACGACGTCTACAACCTCAGGAGTGATGTTCCCGAAGCAGGAGCAAAGCTTCTTATGCCGGTTATCAAAGACAGACTGAAGACCGATGAAGACACCTATGAAGCTATTTTGAAGTTTTTTTTGCGAAACGGTCAGATCGCAACACTCGGGCTTTCGTACTACGACTTCCATGTGCTGGGTTTCTTATTTGCTCAGCAGTATCCGAGAGTGATTCCGACCGGAGGCAGTTTCGGAGGCGGTCACCCTAAACGCGAGGCTGAAGAACAAGTGTTCTCTTTCAGCTTGAGTGTGATCGAATCGGGGCGGCTCTCGCTCATCGAGAACTTCGGCTATTTGTCACTGGTAGACGGCGAACGATGTGTCGCAAACGACTTTTCTTCCGCGGCGCCACTTTCCTTTAGCAAGGACGCCCAAGGAAACCCAAAACTTGTTTTGGTGGACGGCCGGCTCCCGACAGACCGGCCCGAGCTGTATTCACGAGTCGTGTCGAGCATATTGCGCGAGTTTCATCCTGGAGCAAGCAGCGTTCCCATCGAAAGCATGACAACCCGAACGATCACCGGACGGTTTGATGTCGAAAGTGGATGTGCAACGGCTTTAGAAGTCGAGAGTACACGTCGCGTTCCGGACTCAATATGACGCAGTCCAAGTTTTGTTTGCTATCGTTCACCCTTTTTACGGTCATTGGATGTGCGTCCGCCTCCTACGCAGAACAAGCTGATTCACATATGCCATGCCAGGCAGATAAGGCTCGATTAGAGATACGCTCCAAGGAACTGACCGCCATCGTGCAAGCTGATCAAGATGATCGAAAAAACTGGGAACGTAAAACCGAAGGCGAAATGATCGAAATCGCGAAAAGAGACGTTGTTCGGAGAAAGCGCGTGGGTGAAATCTTTGGTGAGGGATGTTTTTCAAAATCTTCTGATTACTACGCAGCGGCGTTGGTTTATCAGCACGGAGATACCCCCGATCATTTTTTTCAGACTTTCGTGTGGTCGAAACGCGCCGTCGAACTCGGCGATCCAAGCCAGAAGAGATTGATGGCTTTAGGAATTGATCGATAAAAACTGGCCCACTTAAGTGTGTCTTTCAGCAGTCTGTTTCGAATGCAACACTTTGAAATCGAATGATATTTGCGTTGGGCTTGAGGAGTCGGGCTCGGTTGTTTTGGCCAGTCTTGTTCAGATTCTAGCTTCTGGTCCTCGTTTCACCCGTATTGTCCCAATTGGTTACTTTCGTAGAAAGTCAGATTGACCTGTCTCCGAAGCGTGGAGCACCTCAGAAGAATATTCCGCTCGGGAACTCAATCCCATCGTCGCCATTCACGACTCGCACGCACGGCAACCCTTTCACACGGAAACACACTTAAGTGGGCCAGTTTTTTACTCTTTAAAGAGAGTACGAACCTTCTTGATAAGCGGATACTCGATAGATCTAAAGTTGAGTTCAGTTAGCACTATCAACACTATCAGATAAACACCGACCTCTATTGCAGCTGGCAGAATAGAACTCCACCCTATTTCTCGAGGCAACGCAAAAGCTCTAAACCGCAATTCTCGAAACAGATAGATGAGCGGAACGTGAATGAGATAGAGAGAATAGGATCTTCGTCCAACCGCCGCGATCGGGCCGTACAAAGACTTAGGAAATGGAATGAGCTCTCTTCCGAGGCTTGCAAGACTGACGAGAAACGCGGAGAGAACCGCGAAAACCGAAAATCCAAAATAGACGACTTGATCTCGAGTGAGAAACGAAGGCGCTGTCCAGAGAAAGCAGATCGATAAAAGTGCGGCAGATTTCGCCCCGACACGAAAGACCTTTCGTGCATTCAAAGCTTTGCCCCACTCTAAAATCGAATTCGACAGAAGCCCAAGAAGGCTACCCAACGCAAGGGCGTCTGCCCTGAAATGCGTAAGAAACAAGAACTCACCGAACTGGTGACCAGAACGTCTCGCAAGACTTCGGAATACTTCGCAACCAATCACAATAATAAGTAACCCATAAATGCGACTGCGCGTGCCGCTTACAAGAAGGAGAAAGAAAGGAAGGAAGATATAGTAGTGCTCTTCAACTGCGAGACTCCAAAAATGATTAATCTGACTAATGCCCGTCGAGACGGTGAAATAGTTGTAGTTAAAGAACACCACGGCTCGAAATGCCTGAAACATTTCCTGTGGGCTACCGAATGCTCCGCTTCGATTAAACACGGTCGCTGCAACGAGGGGAAGCGCGGCCCATAACCACGCTGGCGGAAGAATCCGACACAGGCGTCGGAGGCAGTATCGCCATGCGAGACGCGCACGAAGCTTGAAGTCAGCCTCTTCCCCAGCCCGTTCCAACCACTGTGCAAACGATCGCGTGACGAGATACCCCGAGATCACAAAAAATAGGTCAACCCCAGTCCATGCTTCGGCGAGAAGATCGGGTACGAACCCTTTTAGAATCCCACGACCGACATGGTGAACAACCACCATTGTGATGGCAAGCGCTCGCAGTAGGTCTATCTCTTCAACACGATCCTCAGTCGCCTGCATGGCACCAGTTTAGGGTCTTACAACCACGAAGACAATTGACGATCACAGGGCGCCATTCTGGTTCATAATTATTCAAATGCACTAACCATGTTTAAAGTATCCCTGTGATTACCCAGGAACTCTGACCGGTTAGTTACCCGGCGATTCTGTCATCTTG
>CAZJVD010000028.1:0-12283 GCA_964549505.1 uncultured Oligoflexia bacterium | reverse complement strand
AGTGTTACCTATGTCTCCAGTATAATCTGTAACCTATGTGTCCGGAATGGACCCCGCTGGATTTGGTGGGCGCTGCAGGGATTGAACCTGCGACCTTGGCCGTGTAAAGACCCTGCTCTACCGCTGAGCTAAGCGCCCTACGTTTTCAAAGTCGAAATCACAGCTTCTCAGATCAATGTCGCGGAAGCCGACACCGACGGACTTTGGCTGACACCGGTCTCAGCGGTGTCTTCGACACCGACCGTAGCACCCATCGTGCGGTACTTTGTGAGACCTGTTCCAGCTGGAATCAAGCGGCCCATGATGACGTTCTCTTTGAGACCACGGAGATAATCAACACGACCGTTGATCGCCGCTTCGGTAAGCACCTTCGTTGTTTCCTGAAACGAAGCCGCCGAAATAAAGCTGCTTGTGCTGAGCGAAGCCTTAGTGATCCCGAGAAGCGCCGGTTCTGCCGTCGCCGTAGCTCCGCCAGTCGCAGTCACACGCTTGTTCTCTTCCTCAAACTCCATACGATCAACAATCTCGCCACCCAAGAAGACCGTGTCACCAATCTCTTGGACACGAACTTTTCGGAGCATCTGACGAACGATGATCTCGATGTGCTTGTCATTGATACGCACACCTTGGAGTCGATAGACTTCTTGAACTTCGTCAACGAGATAGTGAGCGAGTTCCTTTTCTCCAAGAACACTCAAGATATCATGTGGATCGATCGGTCCATCCATCAACGGCTCACCAGCACGAACATAGTCGCCTTCGTTCACAGCTAAGTGGCGACCTTTCGGGATCAGATACTCGCGGGCTTCGCCAATCTCTGGCGTGACCACGAGTTTACGTTTACCCTTTGTGTCTTTACCGAATGAAACGCGTCCGTCGATTTCAGTAATCACTGCAGCGTCCTTAGGTTTGCGAGCTTCGAACAGCTCTGCCACCCGCGGAAGACCTCCGGTGATGTCCTTTGTCTTCGTTGTTTCTCGGTGAATCTTTGCGATCGCCGTTCCTGCGCGCATCTCGTCGCCGTTATTCACAACAACGTTCGCACCTACCGGAAGCATGTAGCGCGCTTCGCGGTTCGTTCCCGGAATCGTAAGCGGAGCACCCTTCTTATCGGTGATGATGATTTTAGGACGACGGTCCGAAGCACGGGACTCCACAATAACCTTGTGGGCAAGACCCGTAACGGTGTCGACTTGCTCCTGCATCGTCACACCTTCTTCGATGTCTTCGAATTGAACCGTTCCTGCGACTTCGACGATAATCGGCGTCGAGTACGGATCCCATTCTGCAATCAACTGATCGCGCTCAACGAGAGTGCCATCCTTAACCTTAAGATTTGCACCATAGATGATCGGATACTTCTCACGCTCACGACCGTTGTTGTCGATAACTGACACTTCGGCGTTACGATTCATGACGATGAGATCGCCGCTCGCAGCCGGTACCGCCATCAGGTTGATAAACTTAAGTGTTCCCTTTGTCTTCGTATGCAAGTTCGAAGCTTCAGCCGCTCGTGACGCCGTACCACCGATGTGGAACGTACGCATCGTGAGCTGAGTTCCTGGCTCACCGATGGATTGCGCAGCGATGACACCGACGGCTTCACCGATCGATACCATGCGTCCGCGCGCCAGATCCCGACCATAACAACGGCCGCAAACACCCGTCTTGCTCTGACACGTTAAGGCTGAACGAATCTTAATACGGTCGATACCCGACTCTTCGATCTTCTTCACGAGATCTTCGGTCACTTCAGTATTAGCCGAAATGAGAACGTCTCCCGTCAACGGATCGAGAATATCATCAAGAGCCACACGCCCCAGCATACGACCACCGAGCGGTTCAATGACTTCGCCACCTTCGATCAGCGACGTAATCATGATGCCATCCAGTGTGCCGCAGTCTTCGCGCGTGATGATCATGTCCTGTGCAACGTCAACAAGACGTCGTGTCAGATAACCAGAGTTTGCTGTTTTAAGAGCTGTATCGGCCAAGCCTTTACGTGCTCCGTGTGTCGATACGAAGTATTGAAGAACGCTGAGACCTTCGCGGAAGTTTGCGACGATCGGCGTTTCGATGATTTCGCCGGATGGTTTTGCCATCAAGCCTCGCATACCAGCGAGCTGACGAATCTGAGCGTTACTACCCCGAGCGCCCGAATCGGCCATCATGAAAACCGAGTTAAACGAGGGAGCTACAATCTCTTTTTCTTTGGCTTTGCTGTTTGCCGGAGCATGAAACGTTTGAATCGACAAGTGCTTCATCATCGCTGATGCGACCTGTTCTGACGTCTGCGCCCAAATATCGATGACCTTGTTGTAGCGTTCGCCGTCGGTAATAAGACCTTCGACGTACTGGTCTTCGATTTCCTTCACGGACGTGTACGCCTGTGTCAGAAACTTTTCCTTCTCGACCGGCATTCTCATGTCGTGAACCGAAATCGAAATCCCAGCTTTCATCGCTTGGCGGAATCCCATGCGCATGATCCGATCGGCCATGAGCACGGTCGCCTTGTTTCCGCACACACGGTAACAACGGTCGATGAGGTCAGCGAGGTCCTTCTTACCGAGAACTTTGTTGTACTCGTCGAACTTGATCTCTTTCGGAATAATCGTCGAGAGTAGCACTCGGCCAACCGTCGTCGTGTAAACCTTGTCGCGAACGCGGCTACGAATTTTCGTCTGAATCGTCACGACACCATTGTCGAGGCCGACTTGAACTTCATCTGGACCCGAGAAGATCTTGTTCTCGCCCTTCGCGTAAGGACGTTCACGGGTCATGTAATAGATCCCAAGAACGATATCCTGTGACGGAACGATGATTGGCTTTCCATGCGCTGGCGACAGAATATTATTCGTCGACATCATCAGCACGCGCGCTTCGATCTGTGCTTCGATTGAAAGCGGAATGTGAACAGCCATCTGGTCACCGTCGAAGTCAGCGTTGAAAGCTGCGCAAACGAGCGGGTGCAACTGGATAGCTTTTCCTTCGATAAGAACCGGTTCGAATGCCTGGATACCAAGGCGGTGGAGCGTCGGTGCGCGGTTGAGAAGCACCGGATGCTCGCGAACCACTTCTTCCAGAATATCCCAAACTTCTTGACGTTCCTTCTCAACCATCTTCTTTGCGGACTTAATGGTCGTCACGAAACCGTACTCAGACAGCTTGTTGTAAATAAACGGTTTAAAAAGTTCGAGTGCCATCGACTTCGGCAAACCGCACTGATGCAGCTTAAGCTCGGGACCCACAACGATCACCGAACGACCGGAGTAATCCACGCGCTTTCCGAGAAGGTTCTGACGGAAACGGCCTTGCTTACCCTTCAACATGTCGGAAAGCGAACGAAGAGGACGCTTGTTCGGGCCCGTGAATACTTTTCCACGGCGACCGTTATCAAACAGCGCATCGACAGCTTCTTGAAGCATGCGCTTTTCGTTACGAATGATGATCTCAGGAGCATTCAGCTCCATGAGGCGGCGCAAACGATTGTTACGGTTGATCACGCGACGATAGAGATCATTGAGATCGGATGTCGCAAATCGACCACCATCCAGAGGAACGAGCGGTCGGAGTTCAGGTGGAATCACCGGAACCACTTCCAACATCATCCACTCGGGACGATTCATTTGGCTGTTCTTGAGAGCTTCGACCACTTTCAGACGCTTTGCGAGTTTTGCACGTGAAGCTTCCGAAACCGTCTGCTTCATCTCGCGTCGGAGTTTTCGTGATTCCGACTCGACGTCGACTTTACGAAGAAGATCGCGAATCGCTTCGCCACCCATACTCGCCGTGAACTGAATCCCGTCGCGCACAAGTTCGCTGTACTTATCTTCCGAGATAATCGCGCCTTCATCGAGACCCGAAGCACCTGGTTCGAGAACGACATAAGCTTCGCAATAAAGAACCTTTTCCAGATCCTTGAGGCTCATGCCGAGAACAGCACCGATCCGTGAAGGTAACGACCTCAAAAACCAAATATGAGCAACCGGGGTCGCAAGCTCGATATGTCCAAGGCGTTCCCGACGCACTTTCGACTGAATGACTTCGACACCGCACTTTTCGCAAACCACTCCGCGGTGCTTCATGCGCTTGTACTTACCGCAGTTACACTCGTAGTCTTTCACGGGTCCAAAGATCTTGGCGCAGAAAAGACCGTCACGTTCTGGCTTAAACGTCCGATAGTTAATCGTCTCTGGCTTCTTAACTTCACCAAACGACCACTCCCGGATCTTTTCCGGAGACGCGAGCGAAATACGAATCCCTTTGAAACTCAAAGGATCTTTCGGTTTGTCGAAAAAGTTTAATAGGTCCTTCATAAGTCTTTTGCTCTCTCTAAGTTCTTAAAGTGTGTCCGTAGCTTTCAGTTCCTTCTCGTTCTGGTCCTCGATGAGCTCGACATTCAACGCCAAGCTCTGGAGTTCTTTGACTAGAACGTTGAACGACTCAGGCAATCCTGGTTCGAGCACGTGCTCACCTTTAACAATCGCTTCGTACATTCGATTTCGACCTGTGACGTCGTCGGACTTCACCGTCAAGAACTCTTGGAGACCATATGCGGCTCCATATGCCTCAAGTGCCCAGACTTCCATTTCTCCGAGACGCTGACCTCCGAACTGAGCCTTTCCGCCCAGCGGTTGTTGCGTCACGAGACTGTAAGGTCCGATACTTCGTGCGTGAATTTTTTCTTCGACCAAGTGGTGGAGCTTCAGCATGTACATCGCTCCGACCGTCACTTCTTCGTTGAAAGGCTCACCCGTCACACCGTCGTACAGCGTGGTACGCCCCTGGCGAGGAAGATCCGCAAGCTCGAGCATCTTCTCGATGTCGATCTCTTTTGCTCCGTCAAAAACCGGCGAAGCAAAATGCACACCACGCACCAAGTGGTGACACATGCGCTTGAGTTCGGCATCGGATGCCTTCTCGAGTGACTTATCGACTTCGGTGTCGTTGTAAGTCTTCTTGAGAAGCGATCGAAGTTCCGAAACCTTGTTTTGCTTTAGGAACGAATCAATCTTTTGACCGATACCAATCGCAGCCCATCCAAGCGTAACTTCAAGCAACTGACCGATGTTCATCCGCGAAGGAACGCCGAGCGGGTTGAGAACCATGTCGACTGGCATACCGTCTGCCATAAACGGCATGTCTTCAGCTGGAAGAATCCGACTGATGACACCCTTGTTTCCGTGACGACCGGCCATTTTATCGCCGACTTGCAGCTTACGCTTGATCGCGATCTGGACTTTCACCATCCGGATCACGCCAGGCGCAAGTTCATCGCCCTTTTTAAGACGGTCGATGCGCTCTTTAAAGTAAGACCGAGACGTCTCGATCTTCTCTTTGGCCATCTTCATGTACTGCGTAACTTGTTGCTCGCTATCGTCCTTCAGAGGAATGTAAGCGATCAGGTCAAATGGCAACGACTCAAGCATCTTACGATCGAGCTTCGTTCCCTTTGATAAAAGCTCCTGAGATCCGTCTTCCGACAAGAGTTTTCCTGTCGTCGTAACGCCCTCCAGAACCTTTCCAAGCTTATTCAGCGCGGAGTAACGAATTGCATCGATCTCGATCTTTTCGTCTCGACGAATACGCGAGATTTTTTCTTCAAGAATCGATTTCGTGCGCTCATCTTTCTCGGTGCCTTCGCGCGCGAAGACTTCCGCATTGATGACCGTTCCATAAACACCGGACGGACATCGCAACGATGTGTCGCGAACATCTCCGGCCTTTTCACCAAAGATTGCACGAAGAAGCTTCTCTTCCGGTGAAAGTTGCGTCTCACCTTTCGGAGTTACTTTACCGACCAGAATATCGCCTGGGCGAACTTCTGCACCGATACGGATGATCCCGCTCTCGTCGAGGTTGCGGAGCGCTTCCTCGCCGACGTTTGGTATGTCGCGCGTGATTTCTTCTTTTCCAAGCTTCGTATCGCGTGCCACACCTTCGAATTCTTCGATGTGAACCGATGTGAACGTATCTTCTTTAATAAGACGTTCCGAAATCAGAATCGAGTCTTCGAAGTTGTAACCACCCCAGGGCATGAACGCGACCAGGATGTTCTGTCCCAGCGCCAGCTCACCAGCATCGGTACTCGGACCATCCGCCAGCACATCGCCTTTGCGAACGCGATCACCCAGGTTAACAACCGGCGTTTGGTTCAAACACGTGTTCTGGTTCGAGCGCTGGTACTTCGTCAAATGGTACACATCGACATCAGATCCCACGTCATCCGTGCGCGTGTTCGTACGACGAATAACAATTTTCCCACCATCGACCATGATGACTTCGCCGTCATGCGTAGCCGTGATGATCTGACGTGAGTCGCGAGCGACGATGTTTTCGATACCTGTTCCAACAAACGGCGCCGACGTACGAATCAACGGCACAGCTTGGCGTTGCATGTTCGAACCCATGAGAGCGCGGTTCGCGTCGTCATGTTCAAGGAACGGAATCAACGAAGCTGCGATCGACACGAGTTGGTTCGGCGAAACGTCCATCAGCTCGACTTCTTCTGGAGAAACGAGTGAGTACTCACCCTTTCTTCGAGCTGCGACCAGTTCACCCCCCAAGTTCTTCGAAGACAAAGCCCTCTCAGAAACTTGCGCGATAACACGGTTCTCTTCTTCGGTAGCCGTAAAGAACTGAATCTCTTCCGTAACGTGTTTCTCTTTAACAACGCGATACGGTGTCTCGATAAATCCAAACTCGTTCACGCGTGCAAACGTCGAAAGACTCGCGATCAAACCGATGTTCGGACCTTCCGGCGTTTCGATCGGACACATACGACCGTAGTGGGAGTTATGAACGTCGCGAACTTCGAACCCTGCACGTTCTCGGGTAAGACCACCAGGCCCAAGGGCCGACAAGCGCCGCTTGTGGGTCACTTCGGACAATGGATTCGTTTGGTCCATAAACTGCGAGAGCTGACTCGAACCAAAGAACTCCTTGATCACGGCCGACACCGGCTTTTGGTTGATCAGGTCATGCGGCATGAGTGTTTCAATTTCTTGAATACTCATACGTTCTTTGATCGCGCGCTCCATACGCACGAGACCAATGCGATATTGGTTTTCGACTAACTCGCCCACAGCGCGAACACGTCGGTTACCCAAATGGTCGATGTCATCGATGCGACCGCGACCGTTATTGAGTTCGCAAAGATAATTGAGTGTCGAAAGGATATCGGCCTTTGTCAGAACCGTGATCTCAGACGAAACGGCGTTCTCAGGGAACTTATAGTTCAGCTTGAGACGACCCACCTTCGAAAGGTCATAGCGATCCGGGTTGAAAAACAAACTCTCGAAAAGTCCTTTAGCGGCTTCAACCGTCGGCGGATCCCCTGGTCGCAAGCGCTTGTAGATTTCGATCAAACCTTCGTCTGGAGAGGAGATCTTATCAGCGACGAGGGTTTCGCGAATGAAAGGACCGTAGGTAAGGTTATCGGTAAAGATCACGCCGATCTTGTCGATACCCTTTTCAGAAAGAATACGAATCTTATCGTCCGTTAACTCATCGTTCGCTTCAGCGAGCACTTCGCCAGTCGCTTCATCGACAATGTCGCGTGCTACGACGCGACCAAGAACAGCTTCCTTCGGAACTTCAAGCTCTTTGAGCTTCGCTTCTTGAATCCGCGTGATGACAGACTTTGTGAGTTTGCGGTTTTTCTTAACGATGACTTCGCCCGTCTTGGGATCGAGAATATCGTCCTCCGCTCGCTGCCCAGCCAAGATGCTGACATCCACGACACGGAAAAATTGAATACCGTTTTTGGACTGCTGAACGCGAATGGTCTCCGTTCGATAGAAGTAGTTAAGGATTTCCTCAACCGACATACCCATCGCACGAAGAATAACTGTCGCTGCAATCTTTCGCTTGCGATCGATACGGGCGTAGAGAATGTCCTTGTGGTCGAACTCAAAATCGAGCCACGAACCACGATGCGGGATTACCCGAGCCGAGTACAGAATCTTTCCGCTCGAATGAGTTCGTCCCTGGTCATGCGTGAAGATCACCCCTGGTGAACGGTGGAGCTGACTCACAATCACGCGCTCGGTACCATTAATGATGAAGGATCCAGCGTCCGTCATGAGCGGAATCTCGCCCATATAGACTTCCTGTTCCTTAATGTCGCGGATGTTGCGCGCCTGGGTCTCCTCATCCACATCAAACACCACGAGGCGAACGGTGATCTTCAGGGGAGCTGCGAAGGTCATTCCGCGCTGACGACATTCTTGAACGTCGTACTTCGGAGTTTCGAGTGTGTAGCTTTCAAATTCAAGTGAAGCGGTCCGGTCAAAGTCCTCAATCGGGAACACGGACTTGAAAACGGCTTGGAGGCCTGTGTCCTTACGCTTGTCAGCCGGTACATCAATCTGAAGAAGCTGATCGTACGAGTTCTTTTGAAGATCAATCAGGTTCGGGATCTCAAGCCTGCTCGGTGCATTAGCAAAGCTTCTTCGAACGCGCCGGTTTTCGGAAAATGGTGTGACCATGCTCTAACAGCTCCTCAAAAACAAAAACGAATGGGCGGACGCACATTGGGCCCGCCCAAACAAAGCGAAAATCCAAAAATGACTCTAAGAGCCACTTACTTAAGCCACTACTTTAATTCGACCTTAGCTCCGGCCGCTTCAAGGACCTTCTTGATCTTGTCAGCTTCTTCTTTACCAATGCCTTCTTTAACTGGCTTTGGTGCGCCTTCGACAAGGTCCTTCGCTTCTTTCAGGCCGAGACCGGTGATCGTACGAACTTCTTTGATCACTTCGATCTTCTTCGCGCCTGCTTCGGCGAGAACGACCGTGAATTCGGTCTTAGCTTCAGCGGCTGCGGCTGGAGCTGCGCCGGCTGCGGCGATCGCTACAGGCGCTGCTGCTGAAACGCCAAACTTGGTTTCGAGTTCTTTCACGAGATTGGAAAGATCGAGAACCGACATCTTTTCAATAAAGGAGACGACGTCTTCCTTAGATACCGTTGCCATTTTTTACCTCCGAGTTAACTTTGTTTTTCTTTTTTGTCCTTGATCGCCGACAGCACCGTCACCAAGCCGCGCGGTACCGCCGCCAACACACTTACAAAATTTCTTGCCGGTGCATTGAACACCGAAAGCAACATACTCAGCATCACTTCGCGGCTCGGAAGTTTTGCTAATTGCTCAATCTCAGCCACAGCAAGACGTCTGGAACCCATGAAGCCATCCTTGAGCTGGAATGCTTCGTGGTTTTTTGCGAAATCGACCAGCGCTTTTGCCGCCGCAGCTGGATCGCCCATCGAAAACATCATGAGGGTCGGACCAAAAATCCCTTGAGCCACCTTCATCGGTTCGTCACCGAGCTTGGCTTGCTCAATCGCAATCCGCGCCACATTGTTTTTCACGACTTTCGCTTCAACTTTTTTCTCACGCAGAATCTTACGAAGCTGATCGGCCTCGGTTGCTTTAAGTCCGCGATAATCTGCAAAAAAGGTAACGCCCGCCTGGATCACCTTCTGCTTAACAACCGCTGCTAATTCGTTTTTCTGTTCACGGTTCATGATCGTCCAACCTTCTTAAGAGAGAACAGCCGTTCCAACGGCGTCCGCGACATCGACCCGAACTCCCGGACCCATCGTCGTCGATAACGTGATCTTCTTAAGATACGTTCCCTTGCTCGTCGGTGGCTTTGCTTTCAGCAGAGCACCCGTAAGAGCGTTCAAATTTTCTTTCAGTTTTTCCGGTCCAAATGACTTCTTTCCGATCGCAACATGAACAATACCGGCCTTTTCAGCTCGATATTCCACTTTACCCATCTTCTGTTCTGAAACAGCGCGAGCGACATCAAACGTAACTGTCCCAAGCTTCGGATTCGGCATCAGTCCCTTCGGACCAAGCACCTTACCGATTTTTGAGAGAGGCACCATCATATCGGGCGTCGCAATGAGCTTATCGAAATCAAACCAACCACCTGAAATCTTCTCAATCAGATCTTCCGCTCCGACCGCATCCGCACCAGCCGACTGGGCTTCTTTGGCCTTGTCACCCTTCGCAATCACGGCGACACGCGCTGACTTGCCTGTTCCGTGAGGAAGAACAATCGCACCACGAATCACTTGATCTGAGGCTTTCGTGTCGACACCCAAGTTGAAAGCAACATCGACCGTTTCATCAAATTTTGCGTAAGACGCCTTTTGAACAAGCTCGAGCGCTTCGCTCAGACGATACGTCTTCTGTCGATCAAACGAGACGACAGCATTCGCGTATTTTTTACCCCGACCAAGTTTCGGGGCGTGTTCTGTTTTCGCCATAATAACCTCTGTGGTCCAAACGTCCGACGGAGAGGCCTGCGCCTACCGCCCTGACTCCCACGATGACTTCAATCCACTACTTCGATGCCAGCACTGCGAGCCGTACCCGCAATGGTTCTCTTTGCAGCCTCAATGGAGCCTGCATTAAGATCCGGCATTTTAACCTTGGCAATGTCTTCAACCTGTTTCCAGGTGACCTTGCCTGCTTTCTTCTTATTCGGTTCGCCACTTCCCTTTTCGACCTTCGCCGCTTTGAAAAGGAGAACCGAAGCCGGTGGAGTTTTCGTGATGAATGTGAACGAACGATCCGAAAAGACGCTAATGATCACCGGAATGATCACGCCCTTCTGATCCTGCGTCCGAGCATTGAAAGCCTTGCAGAAATCATTGCTATTCACGCCGCGCGGTCCAAGTGCAGGACCCACGGGCGGCGCAGGACTAGCCTGTCCGCCGGGGATCTGTAACTTGATCTGCCCGACTAACTTTTTACCACCAGCTGGAGCTGCCATTGAACTGACCGTCCTATCACAACCGTTTAAACTTTTTCAACTTGAATAAAATCAAGTTCGACCGGCGTCGATCGCCCGAAGATGCTGACAAGAACTTTGACTTTGCCCTTGTCCATATTGACCTCTTCGACCGTGCCATTGAAGTTTGAGAAC
This sequence comes from uncultured Oligoflexia bacterium, assembly GCA_964549505.1. Lineage (GTDB taxonomy): Bacteria > Bdellovibrionota > UBA1018 > UBA1018 > CAZJVD01 > CAZJVD01. The sequence continues at coordinate 1,346 of CAZJVD010000028.1, read as the reverse complement.
GGACCATCGACCACACGGATGTTCTCACCTTCCTTAAACGAAACTCTATGCCGCGGCTTGGATTCACCCTCGGCAATCCGATTCGTCATCTTCTTTACTTCAGACTCCGGAACCGGACGTGGTTTTACCTTGTCGCCGACAAAACCCGTGATCCGGGGGGTGTCCTTGACGATATGCCAGGTCTCATTGTTCAAAATCATCTTCACGAGGATGTAACCAGGGAAAAAACGGCGCTTGGTCGTCTTTTTCTGACCCTTGACCAATTCGATCACGTTTTCCTCTGGCACAATGATGTCCGAGAAAAAGTCCGCTTTACGCAAGGAGCGAACACGCTCCTCGAGAGAGGTTTTTGCCTTGTTTTCAAACCCCGAATACGTATGAACGACATACCACTGCATGCCTTCTTTATTCGGATCCGCAAAATCAGCGGGACGCACATAGGCATCAGGATCCGTTTCCGAAAGCGTGGTCGTCGTTGTCGACGCGGCCGCCGTCTCCGGCTTATCACCGGTCTCCGACGCCTGCTCACCCTCTTCTGGAACTTTGTCTTGCTCTAACTCTTGCTGCGCAACCACGAACAACCTCCTAAAACGACACTACACGACAAGCTTCATCAACCACGCCCACAACGAGTCGAGCGCACCCAGAACGGCACCTGAAATAATCACCATGACGATCACAACGATAGTCGACTTCCACGTTTCGTTTGGCGTCGGCCAACTCACACGTTCAATCTCAGCAACTGATTCGTGCATGAACTGAGTCGCCTTCTGATGGCGATTCAAAACAAAGAATGTGACAACACCCGCGAAGATCGCGATCCCCTGTAGCCAGAGGTCGAGATTCCGAACACGTGCTTCCAAGTCAAACTTTGCGGCAAGCGTTCCGCCAAAAGAAAAAAACACGTACGAAATGAAAACGGCGCACGCAAAATAAATAAGATTTACGATTTTTTGCCGATTGTTTTCCAAGTGTCGTGCTTCCTTCTTCTCCAGTGTCTAACTCTACTGGCAGGCGAGGAGGGATTTGAACCCACAACCCACGGATTTGGAATCCGTTGCTCTACCGTTGGAGCTACTCGCCTCAATTAATACAAATGACGCGAACTACTTCGTCTCCTTGTGAACCGTATGCTTCCGGCACCCAGGACAGTATTTTTTGAACTGAAGACGATCCGTGGTCTTCTGCTTATTTTTACTCGTATGATAGTTGCGGCGCTTGCAGTCCGAACAATCAAGACTCACGTGACTTCGCATAAGAAAACTCCGTTAGAGAAAGACTTCCGACTTATTCAACAATCTCAGACACCACACCGGCGCCGACGGTCTTACCGCCTTCACGAATAG
>CAZJVD010000027.1:0-21719 GCA_964549505.1 uncultured Oligoflexia bacterium | reverse complement strand
CGGGTTTGAGAAATGATGTTTGTTTCATGGGTCACTTATCGTCGTTACTTATCATCGGTTACTTATGTGCGTCACTTACGTGCGTCACATATCCATGTAGGTGGCACGTGTTGCGCTTGGGCGTCATGCGTCGGTGAACGAAGGTATACAAATCACCACAAATTCGCAACCGCGCAGATCCAAAATCTTACGGCAACAGGCTGGAAAACTTAGGCAGCGTTCGCACGTACCGCATTCGCTTCTCGCGCCGTAATCCGCGACCGCATTCGCTTCGCGCGTCGTAATCCGCGACCGTGTACCGCCGTTCGCCTCGCAATTAGCGACCACCCACCGCTTCTCGCGCCGTGATCGCCTACCGCCGGTCGCGCCTTAGACCGACGTCGAACTACCCACGACGGGCGGCCAATCACGAGCGGCGTTAACAAACGCGGCCGCGCGCTCAAGACCGCGCTCCAAGCAGCGCGCTTACTCGGAGAAGTCCGTCTTTCGGATCAGGCGGATCGGGCGGATCAGGCGGATCGGGCGGATCGCGCGCTCAACACTGAGCCCTCATAACTAAACTCAAGAACCCGCTCAAAACCGCGCCGGAGCGAACTCACCCGGTCCCAGCCCATCTATAAAAAATCTGAACCCGGAAAAGGCCCCCGAAACCCGGCGCAACTGTTACCAACGCGTCTGGAACAAACTGTAACCCGGGCGTTCGGAATGCACCCCAACCCGAACCCTGAGGCCGGCAGCCGGAAACCCGCAGCCAGTAGCCCGAACCTCGTACCCCCGCCCTCAAGCCTTCGTCTGAATCAGATCCAACAATTCTTCTCTCGTTTTAGAATCCTCGAGAAAGGTGCCGTGCAGAGAACTTGTCGTCGTGCAGGCGCTTTGTTTTTGCACTCCGCGCATCATCATGCACAAGTGTCGCGCTTCCATGATCACGGCGACGCCGATGGGTTCGATCAAGGTATCGATCGCTTCTGCGATTTCGCGTGTGAGCCGTTCTTGTAACTGAAGTCTTCGCGCAAACACATCCACAATCCGTGGGATTTTTGAAAGGCCGAGCACCCGTCCTTGCGGAAGATACGCAACATGGGCGTGTCCAAAAAACGGAAGCAGATGATGCTCACAGAGAGAGTAGAACTCGATGCTTCGAACAACAATCATGCCCGGTGACTTTTCGTGAAAAATTCCGTCACCAACAATCTTGCGGATGTCGGCACGGTATCCCGAAGTCAGCGCGTCGAACGATTTTGCAAAACGGATGGGGGTGTTCCGTAACCCTTCGCGTTTTGGGTCGTCGGGCGTCGTTGCGATGATCTCGGCAATCGATCGCTCCAATGTCATACGATGTTTAGGATCCTGATCGTGAGACAGAAATTACTCCTTTTTTGGCCTCGAGTGCTTGCAGTACCCGCCCCAGCACTTCAGTGTTCTGGACATCGATATCAAAAATACAAATCGCTTTCTTGTCTTTTGTTGTCCGAATATTTGCATAAGCGATATTGATTCCGAGAGCCGAGATCGTCTGGGTCATAGTAGCCAGAATTCCCGGTTCATCGAGTGCAAATACCCGTATTCGAACACTATTTTTAAAAGCGCCGCCGGTCTCGGACTTCCATAGCACCTCGACGCGACGTTCGGGGTCACTTTCGAAAGCTTTCGGACAGTTACCGGTATGGACGGTGACGCCGCGACCGCGCGTGATGAATCCGACAATACTGTCCCCCGGAAGGGGGTTACAGCATCGCGCGAAGCGGATCAGGATATCATCGAGTCCCGAGACCGTGAGTGCGTTGCGCGCGTCGCTCTTCTTTTTGGCGGCACGAAAAACTTTTTTGAGAAACGATTCTTCGAGGTCGTGCTTTTGTTCGGCTGCTCGCTTCTCATCGATTTCCTTTTTGGGAACGACCTGCTCAATCACATCGTCGAGATTGGTGCGACCGTAACCGACGAAGATCAACATATCCTCGACTGCCTTAAAGCCGAGCGCGTGTGCTGCCTTGCTGAGATCGCCGGACTTGTCGACGCGGTTGTAGGTGCGGCCAAAGCTTTTGAGCCCTTTTTCAATCAGCTCACGTCCAGCGAGCGTAGCCTTTTCGCGTTCCTGAATCTTAATGAACGCGCGAATCTTTGCTTTTGCTCGCGACGTCACCGCAATTTTGAGCCAGTCCTTCGACGGTGATTGTGAACTCGATGTGACGATCTCGACGGTATCACCTGATTTGAGCCGGTGTTTGAGCGGGACAATTCGTCCGTTTACTTTTGCGCCGATACAACGATTGCCGACATCCGTGTGAATCGCATACGCGAAATCGATGGGTGTCGACCCATGAGGCAGCTGTCGGACCTCGCCCTTAGGTGTGAATATGAAAACGTCCTCAGCAAAGAGATCGATCTTAACGGTCTCGAGAAACTCAGCTGGATCTGAGAGATCCTTCTGCCATTCCACAAGCCGGGTGACCCACTCGATCCCGTCCTTTCGTCCTTCACCGACGTGGCCTTCTTTGTAACGCCAGTGAGCTGCAATCCCGCGATCGGCGATCAGCTGCATGTCTTCCGTACGGATCTGGATCTCGACGCGCTCGCCGTAGGGACCTATCGCAGTCGTATGAAGGGACTGGTAAGAGTTCGCCTTGGGCATGGCGATGTAATCTTTGATTCGACCAGGGATGGGTTTGTACATCGAGTGAATCACGCCCAGAGCCTTGTAACATTCGGTGATATTGTCGACGACAATACGGAAAGCGATGATGTCATGGACTTGTTCGAAGTCCACCCCACGTCGCTCCATCTTTTTATAAATTGAAAAGAAGTGTTTGGCTCGGCCACGAACGATGGCCTTCATGCCATAGTCTTTCAGTGCCTCCGTCAAAATCTGGCAAACATCTTCGATGTACTTCTCGCGCTCTTTCTTTGTCTTGGCGACCTGTTGAGCCAATCGATAATAAACATCGGGATGCAGGAAGCGTAGACAAAGGTCTTCGAGTTCGACTTTGATCCAACTGATCCCGAGGCGGTTTGCGATCGGAGCGTAGATATCGAGCGTTTCTTGCGCGATCGTCTTCTGCTTTTGTGGTGGCAAGTATTCGAGCGTCCGCATGTTCGTGAGTCGGTCGGCGAGTTTCACCAGAATGACCCGGATATCCTTAGCCATCGCTACGATCATTTTTCGAAAGTTTTCAGCCTGCTTCTCTTCAGTCGTACGAAACGTAATCTTCGATAGTTTGGTGACGCCATCGACGAGCTGAGCGACTTCGGCTCCGAAGGAACGCTGAACGTCTTCGAGAGTGATCTTGGTGTCTTCGACCGTGTCGTGAAGAAGTCCTGTGATGATGCTCGGAAGATCCATACGCATCTCCGCCAGGATTTGCGCGACCATCACGGGATGTGTGATGTAGGGATCACCACTTGAACGAAGCTGGCCCTCGTGGGCGCGATGAGCGAAGGCGTATGCGTCGTCTAAGAGCTGAGCGGGAGCATCTGGAAAATACATTTTCACCGTGGAGCGTAGAGTCTCCATGGGCTCATTACTGCTCATGCGGTCTCCGCGGTTGTCGCGAACCGTTTCGGCCCGCCCGTCGCTCACGGCTCGTGGACTTTCGTGTGGTCGCTGTCTCAGAACCAAAAACATCCCGCATGACAATCGCTTTGAGCTTGTCGTAGGCGCGGTCGAGATCGTCGTTGATGATCACAAAGTCAAAGTCCTTCGAGCGTTCCATCTCCCTTTCGGCGTTGAGGATCCGAGTTTGAATAATCTGGGGGTCATCGGTTGCGCGCGACTTCAGACGTCGTGCGAGCTCCGCCAAACTCGGTGGCGTAACGAAAACGCTCACACACTGCCGTGGAAAAGCCTGCGAGAGACTTTCGGCTCCTTGGACATCAATATCCAAAACAACCGAAAGACCTTTGTCGGTGGCCTCACGAAGACGGGACTTGAGAGTGCCGTAGTAGTGACCATGAACCTCAGCCCACTCTGCAAACTCGCGCGCCTTAATGCGACGTTTGAACTCGGTCTCCGAAAGAAAGTCATAGTCTCGTCCAGAAGCTTCGTTCGACCGTGGCTTGCGCGTCGTGCACGAGATCGAAAACACAAGTTGCGCTGGAAAGTCGGCGAGTAACCGATGACAGAGCGTGGTCTTCCCTGCTCCTGACGGGGCCGAGACGATTAAAAGTTTTCCTTTTCGCCTCCGAGGCAAAGCGGTCTCCTAGGCTATTCGAGATTCAAGACTTGTTCACGCAGCTGTTCGATCAGAACTTTCACCTGAACGATGACTTCATTCATGGAAAGATCCTGGGCTTTGTTACCCATCGTGTTGGCTTCGCGGTGCAGTTCTTGGCAAAGAAACTCGAGCTTACGTCCCATGGGTTCGGAACCGCTGAGAACTCTTTGAAAATGTTCCAAGTGTCCATCAAAACGAGCGATTTCCTCTTCGATGTCTGTGCGATCGAGCAAGAGAGCAAGTTCCTGCGCCACGCGCGTGTCAACGAGCGATGACAGTGCTTTGTCTTCAATCTTAAAACTGTCCCAAAGTGTCGCGAGTCGAGTCTGCACTTTGCCTTTGTAAGCTGCGAGGCATTCGGAACGGCGCTTCTGAATCTGGGTGAGAAATCCACGCAAGTCTCGAAGGGTTTTCTCGAGAGCGTTCTGCAAAGATTTGCCTTCTTCCTCGCGCATCTTCGCAAGTCTTCGGAGCGCATCGCGAACGACGGGTTGCAGGGCGGTCCAAATCTGTTTTGTTTCGATCTGCGCATCGGGCGAGAGAAGATAAGACTTCGATCGTGCAATCACATCCGGAAACGTCAAGATGTCACTCGTGCGTATCGTGTCGGCTAACCCGAGTGTCAGTTGAAGCTTCTTCAGACATTCGAAGTAGTGAGCTGCTAACGCCAGATTGGCTTCGAATTCTGCCGCGTGGTCATTAGCGTCCGAAAGTTTCTCGACTTTGATCTCAATCGAACCGCGCGCGAAATGTTTCTGCGTCTCCGATCTTAGTGAAAGATCGACGAGAGAAAACTCTTTTGGAATACGCGTCTTGATATCGAGAAATCGGTGGTTGAGTGACCGAATCTCCACTCGAACGCGTTTCGGGCCGACTTCGCCTTCGGATGAAGCAAAACCGGTCATGGATCGCGCGCGATAGGGTACCTGGTCCTGATCCGTCGAGGTCATGAGAGACTACGGCCTTTGCTGGTTTTTCCACTCGTGCTGCTGCCGTTTTTCGATGAAGCTTTTCCAAGCGAAGCAACACCCATCGCTCGAAATTTATCGTAGCGAGTTTCGCGCACTGAAACCTTTGCTTTTGCGGTCTTTCGTGTGCCTTTGCTTTCGGCAAAGAAGCTGCCCATATTCTTGACCAGGGCTTTACCCATCAATGAAAATGTTTCGTTCCAGTTCCGGTGAGCGCCACCCAGCGGCTCTGAGATGATTCCGTCAATCACACCGAGTTTTAAAAGATCCTTCGGAGCCATTTTCAAAACGTCGCTTGCTTGCGACGCGAGTTTTGAATCGCTCCACAAGATCGACGCGCAACCCTCTGGCGAGATCACCGAGTACGTCGCGAACTCTTGCATCATCACGGTGTCCGCCACGGCGATGGCCAGCGCGCCGCCCGATCCGCCCTCACCAATAACGACCGATAGGACAGGAACATCGATCTCAAACATCACGCGAAGACTTTCGGCAATGGCTTGCGCTTGACCGCGTTCTTCGGTTTCGATTCCTGGATAAGCGCCGGGTGTGTCGACCAATGTTAAAATCGGAATCTTAAAGCGATGAGCGAGCTCCATGAGGCGAATCGCTTTGCGATAACCTTCGGGCTTGGCCATTCCAAAATTACGGAGCATCTTCTGTTGCGTGGTGCGCCCTTTCTGGTGGGCCAGAATAAGAACAGATTTTTTCTTTTGATTCGAGTCGCTGCCCTTTGGCGGCCATTCGGCGATTCCGGAAAGGAGCGCATGATCGGCTCCAAACGCGCGATCGCCCTGAATCTCCATGAAACTTGGGAAAAGCGCCTCGATGTAATCCGAAGCGTAGGGGCGGTTGGGGTGTCGTGACAATTGAACACGTTGCCAGGGTGTGAGGCGGGAGAAAATGTCCCGAGTCAGCTCGGATACTTTAGCCTCAAGAGCTTTGATCTCTGCGGTGAGGTCGACGCCGTCTTTCTGAGAGATCTCGCGGAGATCGGTGAGCTTCTTCTCAAGAGTAGCTATCGGCTTCTCAAAGTCCAACGCGGCGAGTTCCATTTTCGGAAGACGCTAACACGCCTGACCGACACATTAAAGGGTCGGACTAGCTTCCCAGCCTACAACTCGACCGTTTTCGAAGTAAACGACTCGGTTTTCGCCGGAATAGAGGCGGCTGGCCTGCCCGATCGGGTAGACCCAGCGCTGGTTTCCGGTGCTGGTTGTATTGCCGGCATTCTGAACTTCGCCAGGCTCCCCCCAGGCAGAAATGACATCATGCATATTCATGCCGAGAACAATGTCGTCAGGGGCGAGGTACGTCTGGTCGGCATAGGGGTCGTCGTATCGAACCTGTTGGGAAACATATTCGACGAGGGCGCATCCCTGTAGCCCATGTTGCAGTAAGAGAAGAATTGCAACGACTATGAAAAACCACTCCCGTTTCATCGGAGCCTCCTTGCTCAAGGGTTTTTTCGGACACATCGCGAAGTTTCTTGAGCTATCCTGAGTGTACGTGACTGAAACAACGCCCACGCCACCCTCGAAGGACGCCGACCTGACTCCGACGCTTCCGTCGTCATCGGACTCGGCAGCTTCTGCCGAGCCGGAAGTCTACAGGGCGCCGCCGCGCGCTCCCGGTTATTTCAAAAAGCTTTGGCTCAAATCGAGCGACTTGGTCTTTGGTATTGTTTCGCCCGATCGTGATACGCGGCGGATGACCTTTCTTTTCTGGATCAGTCTGGTGGGTCTCATCGCTTCGATCGCGACGACCATCATGGTTTTTCATCAGCGTAAAGCAGCCGAGCAGGCGATCGAAGCAGCCCAGCTTCAGGCGTTTGATGAAGACGAAGAAGTTCGTGAGGAGCCCAAGAGTAAGATTCATTATCTGGGCTCATACACCGTGAGTCTGGAGGCCGGCGACGATGTCGTGCGTCCGGCGGGTCAGCTCGCAGGTGTGAATCTGATCGAACTCGAGGTCTACATGGAATGTGACGTCGAAGAGACCTGCGAAGGAATCAAGAAACAAAACGATCGCGTACGTGATCAGATTCTGCGCAACTTACCCGCCATAGATCGCGAGGACGTGCTCACGCGAGACGGAAAACGTCGTCTGCGTGAGGTGTTCATGAAAATCCTGAACGAATATCTGAAAAAAGGAAAAGTCCGCGCGATCTACTTCTCAAAAGTCATGGTCGGCTAAGGGCTACGAGGCCAACGACTGTAGTCTTTGGCGCGGTCCTTGGATTTGATGCCGCTTGATCATCTCAAAAACGGTACTGCGCGAAATGCCCATGAGTTTAGCGGCACGTGCACGGTGACCGCCCGACAGTCGCAGGGCTTTGAGGAGAAGCCAGCGTTCCATTTCGCCAAACTTCATGAGTGTCGTGTGTTCCGCGGTGGATGCCACATCGTCGTTGGGCAGAACCGCGCGAACGAGTCCTTCGGTAACCCAGGCATCGTTCGTGTTCATTTCCACACGGCATCGCTCGATCACGGACTCGACCTCGTCGATGTTTCCCGGCCACCCGTAACGGCACAGGGATTCGAGAGCGGGTGGTGCGAGGGTCAAACGACGTTCCCCACTCAGGCGGCCGAGCAATTCAGTGAGATCGGAGGGGCGCGTACGTAACGAGGGCACCGCGATCTCAAAGGGCTTCAGTCGGTAATAGGTTTCGGACTCGATCACGCGGCTTTGAAAGAGGTTCTCGAGGGAGCGCGAAGAGGTGAAAACGAGACGCGTGTCACACGAAAACTCGCGATCAAATGAGGGGTGTTTCACTTTGCCGCTCGTTAGATACTCGCGAAGGATGGATTCGCTTTCGGGGCGGGTGTTTTCAAGACCTTCTAAGATGAGGGTTCCCTGATGCGCTTTCATGATGAGACTGGGTTTCTGTAAATCCGTTGATCCGAGAAGGTCCTCCGACGTGAGATTTCGAAACGAAACGACTTTAAGAAAGCCTTCCTTGCGTTCGCTGGACTGATGCATCCAACGTGCGATGTCGAGAAGGCGAAGACCGGTTTCACCAACCAGGACGATGGGACTCTTCGTCGGTGCGAGTCTGGTGAGGAGTTGACGAACCGACGTGATCGAAGGGTCGGAGCCGAAGACGGGTCCATCGGATCGTGCGGGTACGGGACGAAGCATCGACCGAAGTTCGAGCGTCGTGTCGCCCAAAACAACCGGAGCGCCGGGCCACCATTCCGCCTTTTGAAAGAGCCAGTCGTGCAGTTGAAAGTATGTCTTCTCGTCGGCCGACTCGAGCCAGAACCGATTGTCGACACGTTTGAGACGACCGGCAAACGGCGCCACTCGAAGATCGCGCAGTATGACGGTATTGTTTGGGTCTCGTCCGAACGTCCATTCGGAACAGTCTCGGTTGAGAGTGTGGGTTCGTTTTTCACCTGATGGGTTCGAAATCGCTATCTGAAATGTCATGGATTCCTCCTTAAAATGAAATCTGAACTTCGAGCTAGCAGCCGTCATGCCAGGGAGGTTACTCTTTCAAGGAATGACCTTCTTTGGTCGGTTGCGCGCCTCCTGTGGGGCTTTGGCATGGACGTACTGGATTGTGCTCGTCTCGGCGGGTGTCATGGCGCCCGAGGGTCCGTACGTTCTTTATGGAGCTTGGAAAACTTGGGTGATCCTGGGTTTGCTACTGAGTGCGCTCGCTCTTCTGATCCATTTTGTCGCCGCTTTTGTTCCGGCGCTGTTCATGCCCGGCGTTCGTTTAGCCATGACGATTGTCTCGCCGCTCGATCGCACCGATGCGATTGAGCGCCTTGAGGACCGATTGGGGTTGCGATTGGTCACGCAGTCTTCGCACGCAGCGTTTTCGGAAGCGGCGTCGACGCTACGTAAGAGTCAAGGACGTGCACGCATGTTCATGCGTGCTGCTTTGTTTCTTGTTCTCTTAGCGATTCTGGAAGTCGTCTATCTGAGCCTCGCACATCGTGTTCAGGGCGTCGTTGCGATCGACTCGGGATCCAAGATGTCAGAAGCTGAAAATCTTTTTGAAAAGGGCCAGATGATACCGCTGGCTTCGCCGCTTGAGTTGCAGGGTTTTGACGATCGATTCGAACGCGCGCAGTTTTCGTTTGGACTCATGAGCCGAGGTGACGTTTTCGACTGGGAAGGGTTTCGAGGAAAATGGGTCGATCGTGTTCCATCCGGCCGCGCGCAACTCGTCTTAAAAGTCGTGGGCGGTGATGAGCGCGAAATCGCTATTTGGCCTGGAGAGAAAACTGCGATCGAACGATCGCGACCTAAAGCGACCGTGGAACTCATTGAAGTCGAACGCGGTGTCGAACGCATGGGCGATTTTGCAAAACTCGAGTTCTGTACGGGTAAGGAGTGCGAGATGGTCAAACTCTTCTCGAATTTTCCAAACTATGACGTGAGCGCTAGAAAGGCAGCTCCGTATCACTTACAGATTGTGAGATTTTCGCCGGAAGTCACCATCATCGTGCATCTCGTGCGTGATGCGTTCATAGGATGGCTTGCGATTTTGTGTGGGCTCGCGATCGTCCTCGGTGTTTTGACGGAAGGGCGTGGGCGTGAGGCCTTAACCGTCGAGTGGTCGGAGGGCAAAGCTCGTATCCGGGCGCTGGCTGTTACTCCCGAACGCACACGCGAACTCGTACAGTCTGTGGAGAGCGCCCTACAATGAGTCTTTTGAGTACAGGACTGTTTTGGAAAGTCGGAGCGATCGTTTGGATGGTCGGCGCGCTATGGGCGGTCGTTGTCGTGTGTCGGTCCTTTCGTCGAGGTCACGCGCAGAGTCCAGAGCGCTGGATCTGGATCTTAGCGTCGGGTTTTGCGATCATGGTGCTGGGAAAGGTTTGGAACCTCGAGATCCTTTGGCCTCTCGATGGGTTTGAACAGCGTGTGATGGCGACTTTTGGTTTGGCGTGGCTCAGTCGGGTCTGGTCTGATTTCGGAAACTCGGCGCAGAAGCGAGCGCGGCTACTAAAGGGCGTTCTTCTCCTTATGTTGGCTTGGACCGTTTACGATGTCGTTGGCCTGATCCTCGTATGGAGGCAATGAAGACAATGGAAACAGCCATGAAGAAGATCGGGATCATCGCACCATCGTCTCCCGTCCCGAAAACTGAGTTTGAAAGCGGCGTAAAACGCCTGAAGGCCGCCGGGTTTTCGGTGGATGTCCATCCACAGTGTTCGGCCGGGCATCTGTTCTATGCGGGCGATGCTCACACAAGGGCGACAGCCTTGCTCGACTTCGCCAATCGACCGGATCTCGATGTCATTTGGTGCGCGCGGGGTGGGTATGGAGCTGCGCAGATGGTACCGCTGCTTCCGGAAACTCTCGCGCAGAGTTCTCGGAAAAAACTGCTCGTGGGATTCTCAGATGTTACGAGTCTTTATGAACATGTCACGCGACACTGGGGCTGGAGCGTTCTCCATGCGTTCATGCCAGGGGTGGCGTCGTTTGAAAAAGTGAAGGGCAAGGATTGGAAAAATCTTGTGTCCGCTGTTCGCGGTGAGTGGCCGCACGCGTGGCGATTTATCGGTAAAGGTTCCGCAAAAAACACGGTGGCCGCCCCAAGTGTTGAAGGACGGATCTTCGGTGGAAATCTTTTGGTGATGACGTCACAGATCGGGACACCGTTTGCGCCCCGATTGGATGGGACGATTTTGTTTCTAGAAGAGGTACTCGAGAGTCCGAGTCGGATCATGCGGTCTCTCACCCAGCTCGAACAGTCCGGTCAATTGGCGGGTGTGCGTGGTTTGATGGTGGGGACGCTCACCGACTGCGCTGATGTTGCCCCTACGGTCTGGACGAAAAAGGGCGGACGAAAGACGCGCGCTCTTCTGCGTAAACTCGTGCCGGAGAAGGTTTGGGTCGACGAACTTTTCGGAGGCTTGGCCGGACGACTGGGAATACCGTGGGGCTATGGATTCAAGGTTGGACATGGTGGTGGCACCGAACCACTTCCGATCGGCGCACGCGCACGGTTTTCAGTTCATGGCGGCAAAGCACTTCTTGACATATTGGACTGGGACTGGCTGAAATAGGCCATTCACTTCTGGGCTCCTTGGCGGAACTGGTAGACGCGCACGATTCAAAATCGTGTATCCTTACGGGTGTCCGAGTTCGATTCTCGGAGGAGCCACCAATTCTAAGTCACTAGAATTATTAGCGCCTTTTAGTCCCATACTTCTTTTTGGTCGAACCAATTGGGTTCCTCATCACAAGACTACAGATCATCCCAGATTGTTTGTTCCACGACTATCAGGATTGGAAACCGGGGTCGGAACCCCATGAACGGTTCTTACGGCGTATCCTGGATACTGGCCACTCTCAATGAGAATGATAAATTCTCCGGCTGTAAGAATTTGCTTCTTTTCAGTATCAAAGAATAACTCATTTCTGCCCTTCTCGGCCTCTTGCAGAACAATCACCGGTTTGTTTTGATTGACCGGATCGTGGGTAGCGCCCTCATATCGGCGTTTGTCTTTTCGATCAGTAATCATCTCACCACTCTTAAGCGCCTGTTGAAGGGCCTTCGCTAGACTTTGACGATCTTTCGATTTGAGTCCATATTTTCTTCCGACAGCATTGTTCCACAGATCCATGTTCTGCGATTCTGGATGTGTCGAATTGGAGTGGATGTTTTTTGGATTGAAAAACTCATTCATGCGGCCAAATAGGTCAGCTGCCTTTTCCCCATATTCTTGGGCAAAAACTCCACTGACATAGGCGTGGCGAAACGCATCGACATCATTATCATAAAAACCACCTTGAGATGGATCGATCTTTCCATTGTTATCCTTCGGCAGAGGACGGATGTTTTTGTCAAAGTAGTCGTATGCCTCTGCTCTGGCTTCATTTCTTAAAGTACGGGGTTCCTTCATGCGATGTCCTTTTTAAAAAGTAAGTACACAGCATATATTTCAATAATGACTACGATTACTAGGAAAAAGACTGGATAGATCGAGAACATGATGTGAAATGGCATTCCGATCAAGAGCATCAGCAGTGTGAGATATTTCAGCCGCCGCCCAAGTCGCGAGACACTCATCCAGAGCCCGCAGCTAAACGGAGTTCCTGTAATTGCCCATACGGTTGCATCAAAAAGCGTAGTTGGTTCGTATCGGTTTTGATATTGCCAGTAGCTAAAAATGATTGGAATGACAAAACCTAATCCAATCACCAAGATCTTCATGACTTTCTGAAATACTGCTCCATTGTCTTTATATACGTGCCACAGAACTCTGGTGGTTGAGCTATTCAGTGTCATTCATTGTTTCCACACATTAATATTTTAAAGCACCTAATGCTGGTATCACCGCCGCGCTTTCCCGCCAAGTTTTGCCCCGCTCTACCAGCTTCACAAGATCAGGATTGGGTCGAATCCACTGGACCGGATACTTTCGAATCACCACCAACGGTTCGGCCAGGACGCCTGAGCGCCCACCATCGACGGTTTAATATAGAAAACTGCGATCTCGGGTCTGCAGGCGAATCTCATCTCAAGGATCGAATTACCAACCCCTCGATTAACGTACATGTGCTTGGAGCCTTGCGTGTACCAGCCCTGTACGTACGATCCCGAGCCCTCCGGCAGCCAAAGCGGTGGTAAAAACGGAATTCGCAATTGCCCCCCATGTGTGTGTCCTGAAAGCCCGAGATCGAAGCGCGAGTTGATCGAATCAAAGTAGGCGGGCGAGTGGAAGAGCACGATCGCAAACGCATCCGGAGGAACCTTTGCGAAAGCCCCTCGCTGATCAGGGACTCCCGCGAGAGAGTCGTCCAAGCCCACCACCCAGATTTTCTTGGAAAGAGGGCGAGCGTCGTTGTTTAAGAACGTTACACCGGTCCGGCTCTTCAAGTCGGATGATTTCAAGGACCTTTGTTTCACGAACTCCGAACTCGTAGGTATGCAGATCAGATAGGTGGATGATCTTCAGTGGGCGCTCAATGCTGGCCGAGACTTCATGCCGAGTGACCTCGATCCACGAAGGCTCGATCCATCTAGAATAAGCGAAAAGCGTCGCACCAACGATTCCAAGTGCTACCGCTGCTTTGTGCTTGTTCATCGAGTTACCGGACCACTGCCAAAATGAAATACCTATATATCATACCGGCAGGCTTTCTCAGGTAAGATCTATGTCAAACTGGTAAAGGCCTGGAGTGCGGGCGATGCAACGGTCTACATTTTTTCGGCAACACGGAATGCTGGCTGCATCAGATCCTGTTCCTTTTTTGAAATTGACAGGTCCTCTGCTACAGCTCGCCACTTCCTTGTTACTCTTGTGATGTTTTGAATGATGTCCTTACGCTTTTGTCTTTTAACACGAAAGATATCCGCAACATTTCCGGCTAATTCGAGATTCTGAGAGTTGTCAGTTTCCGAAATATTAAGCTTCAGCCCGTCCCCTAACGGGTCCGGGTTCATGTCATAAGCTGGGGCTAACCGCCAGCCCTGGGTTTCCAGTAAGAAGCCGTGGTTACGCAAATGATCGTCCACATTAGAAATGCAGATGAAAAATACAATCCTTTTCCATAACTCCTCAAGATCCTCATTGGGTTTTGACCCTTGCTTCACAAGGAATTCAGCTAACTCTAGATAACTTGCTCCGGTTGATGCGTCATCACCGTCAGATCGTTGAAGCAAGGTCATAGCTGAAGCAAAGTGCAAACGTTCTCCAGCATCATTCCGGTCAAATCGCTTAGTCATAAACGTATGCCGTTGGCTCCCAAATACTCTAGTCTGAGTCGGCGCCACTCTGATTCCGGCGTTACGAGCCAGCCGCTGAACCACTTCTTCCCAGGCACCTTTGTCGACGCGGTCAGTTCTACTGGGAAATTTTGCGATCCAAAGGTGCTTATGCTTATCGACCACGCTCGCTTTCGGGCGAGCGCCTCCTAATGATGTGCCGGGGGCAATGAGCATTTTCAGCCATTTTGCATAATCTGGCTTTTTTTCCGCATGGTCCTTTTCCAGCTCTAGGCTTGCATGTTCTAATTCTCTAAGCGATGTCCACGGTGGTGTTGTACGCGACGTATCGCTGTCTAAAAATGGTCCTTCAGGATTTAAGCGAAAGCGTAGTCCGCCCATGCGATGGCCATCGTAAACGCCCAACAAGTAGTCGGATTCGAGTAAGGTGCGTTTTTCTCTTTTCTCTTCGCGAGCGCATTGCTCTTCACGTCTTTGCATCAAAACTCGGCCCCAGCGATCTGGAGAAGAGTCCAGAAACAAACGAAAATTAATCACGTCCTCGGGGGCATATTGCTGGCCACGAAAAAGCTGCAAGGAAGGATCTAAAGTCTGAGCGTGAGATGACTTAAGCCAGTTTTGGTCATATTCAAATGAAAAGATTTCTTTGCCTCTTGATGGACTAGCAAATAGGACCCCCATTAACACCGGCTCAGAAAGACCGGTCCAGTGTGCGCAGACTTGAATTTGACGTTGAGTCGCTTTCTTCACAAACCGGTTCCGCGTTTTGGCGCCCGCTGTTTCACTGTTAACCGTGCATCTTGAAGTTTGCGTCCTAATTGATCATCACGTCCAATACTGGCGAGATCCTTTTCCAGGCCGAGGCACAGGAGAACATTTGCATAGGCACCAAGAGTTGCTCCCGGATCGCCTCTTTCAACAGCACGTAGTGTGGGTCTGGAAATTCCTGCTCTCTGGGATAACAGTTCGGCTGAGAATCTTCGACGAAGGCGCGCTAGGTGAATATTTTCGCCCAACTCCTTTAAAAGTCGACTCAAAGCGGGTTGGGGTGTCGCGACTTTTCTTGCCATAATGGAAATTATTATAACCAATTTAGATTATTTTGTAAATAATATTTTCCATTATTCTGGTAAATAATTGATATTATAGGAATTGCGTGGAGACGGACTATGTGGGTTGATTATGTTTGATCGCCATGATAACGCGCTAAGCTATGAATCGAATTTTGACCTTTAGTTTCTTTCTTCTCATCCCAATGGTCAGCCAGGCAGAAGTCCGTTGCGGTGTGGGTGGCGGTTATCCCGATGACACGAAGGCATTTGTTGGGCTTGTGCAGGACAAGGATATTGAATTAACAGGCAAGGGTCTAAGTCATACTTGGAATCCGGATAAAAACTCCGACGGCTCTCCTGTCTCGGCAAAACTCAAACTTCTGAAGTTAGAGCAAGGCGAGGCACTTGTTCATTTAGTGATGACCATCAAGGCTTCTTTCAACGACATCAAGCTCAAGCCAGTTGAATGGGTGTCCAAATACGACAACGAGGAATTTGAATGGGTGATCTCCCGAAAGAACATGATCGCAACTCAGGGCGCCGAAGACGCCCCCAAGACCCTAACCGTTTTCGGTACGTTTGATGAAGAAACGAACGAGTGGAAAGACAGGCACAGCATTGAATGGATGCCAGCGACGAAGCCGGATGAGAAGTCCGACTCGAAAAAAATAGATTCAGGTATTTTCTCTTTTGGATTTAATCTTCCAAAAGATCGGCCAACGGACGTCGATGTTGAAACGACGATAACGGCAGACGTAAGAATCAGCTACTTGCTTTATAGGCGAATTGAATCCGCTATTTCGGTCAGGGCTTTCCATCGACGGAACCCAGATGTGATGTCCGAATACCAAAGGCAGTTTTTTGAAGTCTGGTGTCAGCAACAAGAGGAAGCTAAGTAGAACTGGCCCACTTGTAAGATCCTATGGCCCTCAATGAAACCGAAAGTCTCTCGAAACCGTTCTGGACCGGGGTCGGCTAGTTCTGATTCTTCGTGAATTCGACGGTCAAAACAGGTTGCTCCACTCCAAACGCTTTGCCGATAACCTCGAGCTTATCAGGCGTTACGGGACTGAAGCGCAACAGTGCATAGTCAAATGCCTTGCTGATGACGGTGCAGCCATAAGTGGGTTCCCATTTAAGTAGGGCGTTCGTGCAGGCCGGGTCCCTGTCTCGCGCAGCTTCAACTTCGGAAAATTCCGTCGCAGCAATCACGTATGGCTGAATGATATCGAGATTCAGGCGGTTAGCATCATTCTTCACATCGTCGCCGAAACGCGCGTAAACCATGAACTCGTAGCGTCCATCTTTACGCTGCCGAACTCCGTACTGCTTAACAGGAATGGTAGTGGAATAACCAGCGCCTCCGCTGGTCAATCCTTCAACATTTGTCCAGGTTGGGCTGGCAAACTCGAACTGTGCGCCACTGTTTTCAAGTCCGACCTTGAGGGTCTTTTTCCAGGTCAGGTTTTTTACATACAGATCGGGGGCGTCGCTGTATCTCGGATTCGGCATCGACTTGAGCTGTTCCCACGACGTGTCTGAGATCTGTTGAAACACCTGCGACGCGGTAGCATCGAACGGCTTGTATGCTTTGAATTCAGAGGGCGGCTTCTTGCCCATCGAGAACGCGGTGCCCGACATCGCGAGCATCAACACCAACGAAAACCCAAAATCTCTTTTTAAAATGTTCATGGTTTCAGCCTCAGGGAACCTGTAGCGGCACAGATTGGAAAAGTAAAGAACTGGCCGGCTTACGCACTCAAGTGGGCCAGTTTTCAGTAGTCGATCCCGAGTGCTGGGCCGAGATCTTCGACCCATGTGGCTGCAGAAAAGGGTGTCGCCGTAGCCCCGCTGTTGTCGAAAACATGGAGCCAAACTCCGGCTCGGTCGTTTGTCTGGCCGATGTAGCGATACAAGTCCAAGAAACCGTCAACATAGGTCGCGGCAAAGAGGAGCTGAAGCGCGTGTCCTCGAACCGAGTGAACGGACCCGTTAGCAACGAGGCGGTTACCGCTCCAATCGTAAAACCAAGAAGCGGTTCGATGGAGTCGATTTAGACCGAATGCGTAACCCAGGTATGAGAACGGGCGGCCATCGGCGTCCAGACGAAAACCGAGAGCCTGCGCTCGGCGAGCCGCGACCGTATCGAAGTCGACTTGATCTGCAACCATTTCTCTTTGAAGACCTCTGATGAAATGCTCAACCTTCGAGAGATCTCGGAAAGCCGTAACGACTTGTCGAGCGATCTGTGCGTAGCGAGCCGGCATCGTCTCGTCAAAGTCAGCGTATAACTCTTCAAAGGTGATCTCTACGCTACGAGCGGAGACCAGCATCCGGTTTGGCTTCACCCATATGGTGTCATTCCAGTTCCAAGCCAAGAGGCCGAGTTTTTTAAAGGGGCGGACGATGACCGGCGTTTGGGCCAAGCCACGCTGGCACAGCTTTCGTCGGTCCCAGAGAGCAAGCAAACGACCTGGCGGATCCATTAGGAGGCTGAAAGCTGCAAAAACCCCTACCTTTATGTGCTCAACAGGTGTCGCTGGGCGAAAGACAGAACGGGTGACGTCATCGCCGCCCGCAAGCGCTAGTGAAATAGTCAGCAGGAAGCCCAGCATGGGGGCCTATATACACCGCGTCACTGGTGGCCGTCAATACATGATGCGGGCATGGAGTGGGGATCGGGTCGGTATGAGGTGGGAACTGCGGGAAAGCGTGGCGGACGAACGTGTTAGGATGGGGCCTTGATATGGCCACTCCGACCCCGAAGCTCCCAAATCTTGATGCCGACTTCTTTGCAGAAATTTTAGAAGGTATCCCAGACGAGCTGCCCGGCGGGCGGGATCGATCGTCAGCGGTCTCCCACGCGCCTGCGCGAAAGGATATTCTGACGGCCGCTGAGAAGCGGCTCGCGGTCGAAAACGCGCTTCGGTACTTTCCGACAAAGCATCATCCGGAGCTCGCTGAAGAGTTCCGGAACGAGCTCCGCGAGTTCGGACGGATCACCATGTATCGTCTGCGGCCACAGCATCCGATCACGGCTCGCCCGATCGAGTCTTATCGCGCGCGATCCAAGCAAGCGGCTGCGATCATGCTGATGATTCAGAACAATCTGGATCCAGCCGTCGCACAGCACCCCGATGAGTTGATCACCTACGGTGGTAACGGAGCTGTTTTTCAGAACTGGGCGCAGTACCGACTCACCATGAAGTACCTCGCAGAAATGACGGACGAGCAAACGCTCGTCATGTACTCCGGTCATCCGTTGGGTCTTTTTCCTTCGCACGCCGAGGCACCTCGTGTCGTTGTGACGAACGGGATGATGATTCCAAACTATTCGAAACAAGACGATTGGGAGCGGTTCAACGCTCTTGGTGTCACGCAGTATGGACAGATGACGGCTGGTTCGTACATGTACATCGGGCCGCAAGGCATTGTGCACGGAACGACGATTACGATTCTGAACGCGGTTCGAAAGCGGAGAGCTGTAAAAGGTCTTCCGGTTTTCGTGTCGTCAGGCTTGGGAGGCATGTCAGGTGCTCAGGCGAAAGCTTCGCGAATCGCAGGTGTTGTCGGTGTCGTTGCTGAAGTGAATGCAAGAGCGCTTGAGAAGCGCAAGGGTCAGGGTTGGGTCGATGAGACCTTTGCGGACTTGGATCGCCTTGTAAAACGCATCGATGAGGCTCGAATGGGCACGAAGGCCCTCTCGCTCGGTTACTTAGGAAACATTGTCGAACTTTGGGAACACTTAGGTCGACGTGGGGTCGCGATCGATCTCGGTTCCGATCAGACATCGCTCCATAATCCGTGGGCTGGCGGTTATTATCCCGTCGGTGTTTCGTTCGACGACGCAAACAAGATGATGAAATCGGATCCTGACGGCTTCAAGGAACGTGTGCGTGAGTCGTTGCGACGTCAGGCTTCGGCGATCAATGAACACGCGAAGCGTGGGATGTACTTTTTTGATTACGGGAACGCGTTCTTGCTCGAAGCCTCGCGTGCCGGTGCTGAAGTCATGCAAGCGGATGGAACGTTTCGGTACCCGTCCTATGTTGAAGACATCATGGGGCCTGATTGTTTCGACTACGGATTTGGTCCGTTTCGCTGGGTGTGTACGTCCGGCCTCGATGCGGATCTCGATCGGACGGATGCGATCGCCGCTGATGTGATACGTGGCCGATTACGAGATGCTCCCGGCGAAATTCGTCAGCAGCTCGAAGACAATCTGAAGTGGATTCAGGAGGCGAAAGCAAATCGTCTCGTGGTTGGTTCGAAAGCGCGGATCCTCTATGCCGACGCTGATGCACGTATCGCCATTGCGACAGCTTTCAATACGGCTATTGAAAAAGGCGAACTCAAGGGTCCGGTCGTTTTAGGGCGTGATCACCACGATGTTTCGGGTACGGACTCGCCTTATCGCGAAACGTCCAATATCCGGGACGGCTCGCGTTTCACAGCAGACATGAGCGTGCAAAACTTTGTGGGCGACGCGTTTCGTGGAGCGACGTGGGTGTCTTTACACAATGGTGGCGGCGTCGGCTGGGGCGAAGTGATGAACGGTGGTTTTGGGCTCGTTCTCGATGGATCACCACGGGCGGCAGAGCGCGCGCGATCGATGTTGGGATGGGACGTTCTGAACGGAATCGCGCGACGGCAGTGGGCTCGTAACCCGGGCGCTCAGTGGACGCTCGAACGCGCGATGGCGGCGGACTCGCGTCTCGTTGTTACGAAGGCGCATTCCGTGGATTCGAAGATTTTAGAAAAACTGTAAGTCTCGAAAACTGGCCCACTTGAGTGTGTTTCCGTGTGAAGGGCCTACCACGCGTGTGAGTCGTTAACGGCGGCGATGAGATGGAGTTCCGGAGCTGACCTTCCGTACCTGTTCAAAACACGCGGAACCTTCTTCTGAAGTGCTCCACGCTTCAGAGACGGATCAATCTGACTTTCTACGGAAGTAACCAATTGGGACAACAAGATTGAAATGAGGACTGGAGCTAGGATCTGAATAGCACTAGCTAGAGCAACTGAGCTCCACTCCTCAAACCCAACGCAAATGTCATTCGATTCCAAAGAGTTGCACTCGAAATAGACCGCTGGAAAACACACTCAAGTGGGCCAGTTTTCAGATGTCTTGATAGCGACGTCTCTGAACGGGCTTTTTCTTGGGCTCTAGGCGGCTCGGTGCCTTCTTCCGAGGACGCGCTCGTGGCGAGGTGGAACGTCGAGGCGCGTACTGCTGCGGAAAATAACTGGGTGCTGGCGGTGGACTTAACTCGGATGGCGGGCTGGGTTCTGGCGGTGGGCTGACGACCGGCAAACGTTCTTCTGATTGCTGATCCCTAGCTTCACGCAGCTCATTGATGCGTTGCTTGCGACGAAAACGTTCCAAGAGTGTTGGGTCACCGTGTTGGTTTTCTTCGGCGATCAAACGCATTCCAATCATGAACGAAATATTGAGAAAACGTGCTGATTCACCATCGCGTTCGGCAAGATTGAAACCCGACTGCGAACCGCGGAGATCGGCAAACATGGCGATCTCGTTAGTGACCGGAGCGTAACCGCGAAGAGAGACGGTAAGACCGGCGTCCCAGGGTTTGATACCAAATTTTTTTGCGGTCTGGTCGGTGACGGATGTAAAACCGCCCTCTTCCCATTCTGAATTGATCGTTGCTAAGAGGCCCGCGAGGTATGGCCCTACACCCAACGCCATGAACGGACGAAACCAGTAGCGATAGAGAAGAGGAACATCGAGGTAACTCATCGTTACTTTGGCGTTACGCGAATCTTTTGAATGCATCGAGCGTGAGACAAAAATACCATCCAGCTCCAGGGCATGCTTTCGCGAAAAGCGGTACTCGAGGACGAGACCCAATCCAAGACCCATGGATCCTTTGTAACCAGCTCCTGGACCTGAGAGGCGAGAATATCCGAGCACAGGTCCCAGACCGAGATCCAACCCGCCGCCTTCGGCCGCCGCGAAAACCGAAGTCATCGCGCATAGCGAGACCGCGACGCTCAACAAGAGAAACTGCGCTGGTCTTGGTGTCACTCAGTTCCCATGGTAACTCAAAGCCGTGGATTTTTCTCGCTTTGATCCCAAGTGGACTCTCTTCGAAGACGATACGATCGTCGTGGTTAACAAACCTCCGGGTCTTCCTTCGCAGCCGACGCGCGATCCGAACCGGCCGAATCTCTACACATTGATGACTCAAGCGTTTCCGTACGTCGCGCTCATGCATCGACTGGATCGCGATACGACCGGTCTCATGATTTTTTCAAAAGATAAAAAAGCGAACACTGCTCTCGGTGATGCGTTCAAAGAGCGTCGTGTTGAAAAGACGTATCTTGCGCTTGTCTCGACGAATCCTGAGCGGCGAACGGTGGGAGAAACGTGGATTCGAAAGTCTTATTTGAAACCCGTCCATCGACTTGCAAGTTCCAAGACATTGGAGGTGACGAGTGGTGGCGACTATGCCGAATCATCTTTTGTCCTGGTGTCGTGGGATGAAAAGAACGGACGCGGTCGTGGCGTTGTCGAGATCAACCCTAAAACGGGTCGCATGCATCAAGTGCGTGTGCACCTTGCAGCAGAAGGTATGCCGATCCTCGGCGATAGCGTGTACGGTGCTGAAACAAAACCCAACCCCGTCAAGCGAGTGATGTTGCACGCATGGAAGCTCGCACTGCCTCACCCTGTTTCAAAGGTGATCGTGCGATTCGAAGCTCCGGTTCCTGGGGACTTTTTAAAACTGGCCCACTTGAGTGAGTAGACTAGCAGTATGTTTGTAGTGCAACT
>CAZJVD010000026.1:0-23440 GCA_964549505.1 uncultured Oligoflexia bacterium | reverse complement strand
TGCTCAATCTGCGGGATTATATTCGAATCAATGGCCTCGAAGGCCAGGGCTTTCACAGAGAAGAAGCGCGCTGGATGATCGCGCAGACGAAGCGGGGTTGGAATACGAGTTGAGTTTAAGGGAGAGAGAGATCGGGCCACGGGCTGCCGGTTTCAGGCCATGGGCCACGCGGTTCAGGCCACGGGCTGCAGGTTTCCGGCTGCCGGCCTCAGGGGTTCGGAATAAAGTGTTGCATAGGCGTCAATATGTTCAAGGTTCGAGCGTCAGGTTTAGAATCGGGTGAGTATGTAGAGGCAACCACCCAGACGATCAACAGGACCATCTAGAATCGCGCAACTTTCATGCTCGAGATCGATAATCGCTTGAACTTCTCTGAGGCTCGCGAATGCGATCGTCTCGGGACTGCCGTCTTTTGTTTGGTTCGAGCACTGAGCGAGCCGATGCCCGATCCCTCACAGAACCCTCAGGCCGCGAGCCCAATCGATCGCTACTTCCCGATCGTTTTTCCTGCCGACTTCAAATCCTGACAAGCCTGAACGATCCGAGCGGTCATTCCATTCTCAGCCGCTTTCAGCCAAACGCGGGGATCATAATGCTTCTTCGATCCCACTTCGCCTTCGACCTTGAGCACTTGATCGTAATTCTTGAACATGAAATCAGCCGTTGGCTTGGTGTAGGCATACTGCGTGTCGGTATCGATATTCATTTTAATCACGCCGTATTCGAGCGTTTCATGAATCTCGGCGAGCGACGAACCCGAACCGCCGTGAAAGACAAGATAATGTTCTTTGTCTTTTCCCAACTGGTCGCGGACTGCCTTTTGGCCATCTCGTAAGATCCCCGGCTTTAACTTTACGTTACCCGGTTTATATACCCCATGAACGTTTCCAAAAGTCGCAGCTAACATGAATGTCCCAATCGACGAAAGCGCGCGCGCCGTCTCAACCATGTCTTCAGGAGTAGTGTAGAGTTTCTCGTTCGAAACGCTTTCGTTGTTCACACCATCCTCTTCACCGCCAACAACTCCGGTTTCAACTTCTAAAATGATCTGGTTTTTTGCACATCGTTCGAGGAGTTGCTTCGAGGTCTTGAGATTGTCCGCAAGCGGAAGTTCCGATCCATCGAACATATGAGAAGAGAATAGATTCGGAAGTCCCTTGGCCCGACGGCGTTCGGTCTCCGCAATCAGAGGAATTAAAAAACTATCGACCTTTCCAGGAGGACAATGATCGGTATGAAGCGCTACCAAAATCCCGAGTTTTTCAGCAACAAGGTGCACGTGTTGCGCAAGCGAGATGGCGCCCAGAGCTGCGTTCTTTGCAATTTGTCCAGAAACGAATTCGCCACCGCCGGTGGACACCTGAATAATACCGTCGCTCTTTGCATCAACGAGCGCTTTCAATGTCGCGTTGGCGGTCGAAGGGGACGTGACATTGATGGCTGGGTAGGCGTACTTTCCGCGCTTCGCAGCGTCCAACATCAAACGGTACTGCTCAAAACTGGCTACAGGCATGTCAAATCTCCTCGTGGACAGAGAGATATCGGACCTGCCGTTTGCTGTCTACTGGCACAGGTCACCGAGACCGGATTTCGACTCGACGCCCTACAAACGGGGCACCCGGCGCGGATCGATCTTGGCTAACACGTCACGGCCCAGAGGAACCGGTTCACCCAAGAGTACACTCGCAAGAATCTCCGCAGAATAGCCGCTGCTGACCAATCCACGCGAACCGTGCGCTAAAGAAAAGTAGAGCCCGCCCTCGACTTCGCCAACCATCGGAAGCGCGTCGGGAGTCGCTGAGCGATTGCCGCTAAAAATCCGTTGTACGCGCAACTCGGCGTTCGATTCTCGCAAAAACTGAGACTCCGCCGCAAGATAGGTGACGTCTTCATCGACGGTCCAGGGCTCTTCCCAATCGCCCGTCGCCGATCCTCGATGATAAGTGCCGCCGATGTAATCTCGGCCCGGCTCAATATCCGGAATCCAGAAGTGATCAAAAGACAACGCTCGATCGGCCCACGTCTTTCGTTCGGTTGCGGCCACAACCGCCGCTGTTCCCGCTAAGATCGGTGTCGCAAACTCCTCAAGCCCCCGAACGGAAGCGATACCAAAAGAGTTCGCAAGGAAAACAAGACCGGAGGAAAACGGTTTTGCTGCTGTTTGATCTCGTACGAGACCGGACCAAATGCCATTCGTCGCATTCCGCTCGAGACTTTCCAAAACATGCAGCGGATGAAACCTCACATGACCCGTACTCCGAGCTTCATCGCACCAAGCTTGCGCAGCTTTCGCTGGCTCGACCCAACCGGCGCGCGGCAGGAGCAGACCCAGCGGCTCATCCGTGAACTGGGCATGATCTTCGGGAATCCAAAGCCCCTGATGTCGCAGCTTCTCGAGACGCTTCGACATACGCGGATAGCGCGAGAGAACACGCACACCCGTTTCATGAAACAAACCGGCTTTCCTGAAA
The DNA here is from genome assembly GCA_964549505.1 of uncultured Oligoflexia bacterium. Lineage (GTDB taxonomy): Bacteria > Bdellovibrionota > UBA1018 > UBA1018 > CAZJVD01 > CAZJVD01. The sequence goes on along the minus strand of CAZJVD010000026.1, from coordinate 20,969 downwards.
CTCGCACGACTCGTTTCAAACGCGTTGAAGTAATACTCGCTGATCAACTCGTGACGAACCGTCACGAGCGGCATGGCAACGGCCGCGGGAGACGACGATGCGCCAGAAGCCAGGGTCTTTTCCTTTTCGAATAAATCTACAGTGATCCCTCGACGGACCAAACTGCGAACAAGTGCGGTTCCCGCAAGACCAGCGCCAATAATGGCCGCTTCGTCGGTCACTACGCGAGCTGCTTCGCCAGCCAATTGGCCGGCCCCTTGGCGCGCTGTTTGAACGACGGGCCAGTAACCGATCAAGTGTTCTCGCTTGTTCCCAAGCCCTTCTGTTTTCTCAATCGAAAAGCCGGCGGCACGTAGCCCCCGCTTCACAACGCCCGCAACACTGAACGTCGCAAGTGTCGAACGTACCGCTCCCGAACTTCGACTCAAACGCGCCATCTCTGCGAACACGGTTTCGGTCCACATCTCGGGATTCGTACGCGGCTGAAATCCATCGCAGAACCACGCTTGCACGCCGCGAGCGGCTTCGAGTCTCGGCAGCTCGGTGTTCACATCCCCAAAGATAAGTGTCAGGAATACGCGGGGTTCACGATCCAAAACAAGTCGCACCCACGCACGACGTTCACCCGACTTCTGAACGGGATAAAGCGCCTGAAATTCTACATCGATAGGAACGCCGAGTGTCTTAAGACAGCTCTCAATCTCCGCAAGGGTCAGTGGATACTTTTCAAAAGCGACATAGTGCAGGCGTGCGTTCTTGGGAGCCGCTTTCCGCCAAAGATCGATCGTAAGATGAAAATTGAGACTGGTTCCAAAGCCGAGCTCCGCGAGCGTGAACACCGATGCACTTCGAAAACGCTCCTCGAGATCGTTGCCGCGCACGTATACTTTGGTCGACTCTTCGACACCGCCCGCAGCGCTAAAATAGACATCCTGAAAACGTTCGCTGTACACCGCGGTTATGAACTAATCGACCGAAAGCCGCGAGGCAAGCGCATGCGTACGCCGATACCTCCGGCCACTCCGCCGGCGAGCGTGAATACAAGACAGGTGGTTAAAATCGTATGAATTCCGAGACCATGATCGATCCACCATCCAACAATCGGTGGCGCCAGGGCCGTCGCGATCACACTGACCGCTGTCCCCGTTCCATGCGCCCGGGCCAGCTCTCGTAGACCATAACGTTCTGCCCAGAGCGATAGGATAATCGTTCCGGACGCCCCAACGGCTACGCCTGCAAACGCCAGAAATACCGGAGCACTCCAAAGTGAGTTCGTCATGAGCAAAACCACAAGCGAAAGACTGAGAGGAATCACGTAACCCGGATAAAGTTTCTTGGCCGACCACCGATCCACGAGATAACCGACGACAGTAGTGGAAGCCGCGCGAGCGACAGCAAAGGCGGCGAAGCTTCCCGCAATCCAGGAGAGGGTCCATCCTTTTTCTTTCGCCATCTGCGGCTGATAGTAAAAAAGTCCCGTCAGAACAAACGGCTGAACGGCATTACAGAAAAGAAGTGGGTAGAGCGCGAGATCACGAAAAACTCCCGGGCCTGACGCGCGCTTTTTCCATAACGTGCGCCCGCCAACTCCCGGCGCACCACTGCCGGAAAACGTTCGACGCAAAAGTGGTAGCTCGCGCACCTCGGCCTGTCGTAACAATGTGATAGCGATCGGAAGATAGAGTCCAATCAAAATCATCCCGATCTCCGCGGCGGCCCACTTCCATCCGAACACTTCAACCGTTCGAACGGTGATCCAGGGAAAAAACATTTCTGCAGGGAGATTACCAAGACTCGTGAGCGAAAGTGCTCGCCCTCGAGCGGCACCAAATTCCCGATTAGCCGTGTCGCGTCCGAGAAAATTGAAAAACCCTTGGCCCGCAATGCGGATCAAGAAGAAACATATCACCAGTACAGATAGAAACTTATTGACGACCAACAGATAGAAGCCCGTCGCAAAAAGTACCGTCGCGAGCATCGTGTACTTGACCCATTCGAGCTGCTGCAAAAGAATTCCGATGAACGGAAAACTCAACGCTCCCAAGATCGTGGCGACCGCGAAGAAACCGCCGACTTCTGTGGCGGAGAGACCCAGCTGAGCACCTACGTGCGGGATGAAATAAGCGAGTACGTACGTCTGACCGAACCCAGCAAAAAGTAGCGTGAGTGAACAGAAACTTAGAATGCGGGGAAAGCGTCTCAGAAGCTCGAGCATGACGTTTCACCATTTTAGCAGAGCCTTGTTGGAGGTGTCGAAAGGTGTTACCTTTTTTTTCATGGCCTCCCCTACTAAAACGACTGAAAACGAGCGTATCGAAACCGACACCATGGGTGAAGTTCGTGTCCCGGCAGACTGTTACTGGGGCGCTCAGACACAGCGATCACTCGAGAATTTCCGTGTGGGAACACACCGCATGGGGCGGGAGACTATTCGCGCTCTGGGGATACTCAAGAAAGCCGCGGCGCAAGCCAACGCAGAACTGAAACTGCTTCCTTCAGAAAAGATGCAGGCCATCAGTCAAGCTTGTGACGAAGTCATCGAGGGCAAGTTGGATGATCAGTTCCCACTTGTCGTCTGGCAGACCGGATCCGGCACCCAGACCAATATGAACACCAACGAAGTGATTTCGAATCGAGCGATCGAGATCATGGGCGGAACACGTGGCTCCAAAACCCCCGTTCATCCCAACGATGATGTTAACAAGAGTCAAAGCTCCAACGATGTTTTCCCGACGGCGATGCACATCGCTGCGGTGGAACAATTGGAGCGACATCTCATACCCAGTTTAAGAAAACTTCATAAGGAACTCGAGAAGAAGGAACGCGAGTTTGTTTCGATCATCAAGATCGGTCGAACCCATCTCATGGATGCGACTCCGCTGACGCTCGGACAGGAGTTCAGCGCGTACCGGACACAAGTCGAATACGGCATCGAACGCGTGGAACAGTCACTCGGAAAGTTACGCCTCCTCGCTCAAGGCGGGACAGCCGTCGGAACGGGTCTCAACACACATCCTAAGTTTGCTGAACTGGTTGCCAAGAAAATCTCTGAGATCACGAATCTCAAGTTTGTGTCGGCACCCAATAAGTTTGAGGCTCTCGCCAGTCACGATGCCCTCGTCTTCGCGCACGGTGCGCTCAAGACGATCGCCGTATCGTTCATGAAAATCGCCAATGACATTCGCCTGATGGGCAGCGGCCCTCGCAGCGGTTTTGGCGAGCTCTTACTTCCTGAGAACGAACCCGGCTCGTCGATCATGCCCGGCAAAGTAAATCCCACACAGAGCGAATCGATGACGATGGTCTGTTGCCAGGTCATTGGCAACGACGCTGCGATCACGATCGCCGCATCGAACGGTCACTTCGAGCTCAATGTTTTCAAACCTGTGATCAACTATAATTTTTTGGAGTCGGTCCGTTTACTCGGTGACTCGGCCTCGAATTTTGTCGACAAGTGCCTTCTCGGCACGACACCGAACAGAAAACAGATTCAAACGCATCTCGAGAACAGTTTGATGCTCGTGACCGCGCTCAACCCCCACATCGGCTATGACAAAGCCGCCAAGATCGCAAAAAACGCGCACGCCAAAGGGACGACCCTCAAGGCTTCCGCGCTCGAGCTCGGCTACCTTACCGAAAAGCAGTTCGACGAGTGGGTACGCCCCGAAAAGATGCTTGGGCCCGGACTCGACTGATAGTGCCTAACTGACTGCGACTGACTATGAATTTGACATATAGCGTTATCAGATCTATAAGCGTGCTATGCGGTCACGCGCGGCTCTTTTATTAGCTCTAGTCCTATCCATTCCAGCGCCATCCGCGTTGGGGGTAAATTCCCCATCTTACGAACCACCCAGTCGATGTGCGCAGGCGCTCATTCGCCTCGGTTTCGGTCGTTTTTTCTTCTCCGAAGATTTCTTAAAGCAACTGCGGAGGACCCGCGATCTCTACAGTTTCGACGCTCGCGGGAGCGCAGAACTTCTGGACTACGGCAAGAAAAACGCTGCAAGCCTGAGCTCGGCTGACATCTACTACCTGAGAGTCCTTGCTCACAAGCTCGGACCAGCCGCCACAGAAGGGTTCGCAGCCGTCTTTGGTAACGAAACTGCGGCCAAACCCGCCAACCCCGATCAAGAAGCGAACGACGTCGACGAAGAGAGCCAGAACCAGAACGAGAACGAAGACGAGAGTGAGGAAGAAACGAGTGACGATCCCTCTAGCGACATGGTCGCCCGACTTCTGACCAGCCTCGAGCAACGGCTCGACGCGATCTCAGTGGACGAGTTTATCGCGAGCTTGCAAGTGATCTGTGCCGGCGAAAGCTCCGAAACGCAGAAACAAAAGCGGGACGAGCTCATCGCTAAGTTCTGGGAGCTCTGGCGTGCGCGCAAACCTACGATTCGAGGAGTGGGCACCGTTCTCGCTCTGGCAGCGGCTACTTTATCTTACGACCTACACAATCGGATTCTTTTGGAGTTTTTTAGATTGCACCGATCTGTTTTGTCACCTCAGGAAGTCGCCCGTATCGCAGATGCCTGGCACGTTCCTGACGGTGGATCCGACGCGTGGGCGCAACGTCTCTACTTCGAATATGTTAAAAAGGAAGCCGCGCGACTCAGTGCTACGGATGCTCTCGAGCTCGCGTCGCGCGCGACATGGGACGGCGCAACCGATAGGATTCTGAAAACTTACTATTACGCTCGTCACGCCGATATCACGCTTAATGAAGTGCTCTCACTTGTCGACAACGACTCACAAGGTCCGGGCGACCTTCGCTATGATGTTCTCCAAAACGAAGCCGTGATCGACGAGATTTTCACCCATTTTGCTCGCGCTCATTGGCTCGTCTTATCGCCACTCGAGTTCGATAGAATTTGTCACTCGATGCACAGCGAAGAACAAGCAACAGCGCTGGCTCACGAATTCCTAAAAACACAAAAGTCCCGTCTGTCCCGCGACAGTCTCGAGCTCGCCCGAGATCACGGCATCAGCGCGGAGTTTCCGGACATCGTTCGCGCGTTTCTCGAAGATCCCGATAGCGTTAATTAGAACCCGCGCGAAATTCTTCAGGCTTGTGCCGGAAGATCTTACCTTCCACGATATACATCACGTCTTCGGCGATATTCGTGGCGTAGTCGGCAATGCGCTCAAGATGGCGCGAGACGGACAGAAAGTGAATCAACGGAATCACGTCGTCAGGCGTGCGCTTAATCTCGCTGTACACTTTATGGTACATCTCGCGGTTGATCTCATCGACCTCTTCGTCCGCTAGACAGACTTGATTGGCGAGCTTCGAGTTAAACTGAATCATCGCATCAAGCGCGTGTTTCAACATCGTACGCGTCTTCTGAGCCATATCATCAAAATCAAACGGCACGCGCACAGGCGGTTGACCCGCCAAGAAGATACTTCGCTCGGCGATATTGACCGCTAAGTCTCCGATACGCTCTAAGTCATTGTTGATCTTCAGCGACGCCACAACGAAACGTAGATCCAGCGCGACGGGCTGGTGCAACGCCAAGATTTTCAAACAGTCTTCTTCGATCTCGACTTCCATATCGTCGATCTCTTCGTCGCCATCCAGCACGCGACTCGCAAGTTCCGAGTTGCGTTCGCTGATGGAGCGCACAGCTTGATAAACACGCTCTTCGACAAGCGCGCTCAGCGTGAGCAATTTTGATTTCAGGCGACTGAGCTCATTTTCAAGTGGTTTTGACATAATCGCTCCCTATCATACCGCCGCTTGGGCTTTAGGTAAATAAACGGAAAACTTCGTTCCAACGCCGACTTCACTTTCGACTTCGACGCGTCCGTGATGCGCAAGCACGATGTGCTTAACGATCGCTAGCCCAAGCCCTGTACCCCCGTCTTGGCGGCTCCGTCCCCGATCAACACGATAGAATCGCTCGAACAAGCGCGGCAGATGCTTTTTAGGAATTCCGAGACCTTCGTCACGCACTTCGATCACAACCTCAGAACTGTTTTCGCGGGCACCCACCCACACCCGCTTTCCCGGCGCAGAATATTTGATCGCGTTATCGAGGAGATTGACGATAGCCTGCTCGAGCAGAGGCGGGTTGATGGATCCACTCACAGGTCCTTGAACATTGACCTCGACACGCGACTTCTGCTGCGCGAGCTTCCACTCGCATGCCTCAATCGCACCTTCAAGCACGGGTCGAATATCTGAAACACGTAGAGGGATCGCCTCGCGTTCCGCTTCTTTCTCAACGACCGACAGCATGAGCAGATCGTCCACAATCGAACCCAGACGCGTGGCATGGCGATGAATGATCTTTAAAAAACGTGTCCGCTCTTCCTCGGACACCGCATTCTGCGAGAGAAGTGTTTCTGAAAACCCTTGGATCGATGTGAGTGGCGTCTTGAGCTCATGCGACACATTGGCAACAAACTCACGTCGATGATCTTCGAGCTGCCGCAACCGCGTGATGTCGTTCAAAACCAGTACGACGCCAGCGATCTCGCGGCTATCCGACGCGCGACTCAGAGGACTGAGTTTTGCTTGTACGGTCGTGGCTTCTGGCAAGTGAAGCTCGATCGTCTTTGAAAACTCATGCATGCGTTCTGGATGCGACTCGAGACCAGCATGAATCAGTTCCTTGAGTTCACCAAACCGAACAAACTGATCCACGGAGACACGTCCGACCAGATCGGGAGAAACTCCGAGCAGGCGCGAAGCCACGGGATTGATCTGCAAGAGAACACCGGAGCGATCGACCGCGAGCACGCCCTCGGTCATGCTCGAGAACACAGCTTCTTTCTCAAGTTTCTGCTCCAGAATCGTTCCAAGGCGCTTGCGAAACTGATCGGCCAGACTTTCGAGCACCGGCGCAATCTCGCCGAGCTCTTTTGCTCCCACGAACTCACTCTTACCCAAGTGGGCCATCTCGGCGGCCATTTCGGACGCGATGATTCGATCTGCAAATTCTTTGACACGTTCAACAGGACTTCGGAGACGTCGAAGGAGCCAGGACGCCGCCAACGCGGCCACGAAAACCAATACGATAACTCGAACCATGAGATTTCCAACGGCCGAGTGACCTAAGATAAACGAAACGATACTGACAACCGCAACAAGCAGAACAGCCTGAACAGACGATCGTGCGAACTTCATTCTTTAAAGCGGTACCCAACTCCCCGCACGGTTTCAATGTACTCGCCAGCGTTGCCCAGTTTGCGACGCAATCCAACGATTTGCACGTCGACCGAACGATCCGTCACCGCATGATTGTCACCTTTCACGGCATCGACAATCTGACTGCGTGTGAACACCCAGCCTGGTCGCTGTGAGAGAAGATGGAGAATCTGAAACTCCGTGTTCGTCAACACGACTCGTTCCTCACCAACGAGTACCTCGAACCGACCCGGATGAATGACAAGGTCGTGGATGCGAACGATTTCGTCCTTACGAAACTTCTTGTCACCCATGGCTCTGCGGAGAACAGCTTTCACGCGAGCGGTGAGTACTTTGGGACTAAAGGGTTTAGGAATGTAATCGTCAGCGCCCGATTCGAGACCTTTCACGATATCGCGCTCCTCGCCCTTGGCCGTGATCATGACGACCGGGATATTTCGTGTCTTCGGTTGAGACCTGATTAAGCGGCAGAACTCGAGCCCGTCCATCTTCGGCAGCATGAGATCCAACAAAATGAGGTCTGGAGTCTCCTTTTCAAGAGACGTCAACCCCTCTTCGGCCGAGCGTTTCGTGACCACACGAAAGCCTTCAGCGGTTAAGTTGAAACGGGCCAGTTCGGCCAGATCCTCTTCGTCCTCGATCACGTATATAAAGGCTGCTTGTTCGCGAGTCATAACTGACTTGTTTATACTCCTTTACTGTTAGAATTTGATTTAGTTTTGGCCTCGAATCGAGTGAATTTCATAGACTTACTCCTGGGGGTACCCCTAAGATAACCGGCGTGAACAATCGCCTTTTTATCAAGAACGTTGATTTCAGCATTAAGCCAGAAGAGCTCAAAGCGTTGTTTGCTGAGGTCGGCAGCGTGCAGTCCGTCGATCTTCAGAAGGATCCAAAGACTGGCAAACCACGCGGAAGCGGCTATGTCGTCATGGGCAGCGCCGAAGATGCTCTCAAAGCCATCCAGCACTTTGACGGTGGTGAACTTGAAGGGCGGATTATCGAAGTTTCGGTCGCTCGCAGTGCGCGCGAAGAAGGTCGCGGACCGCGCGGTTTTCGACCCGGCAAGGGCCGCGGCAGACCCGGTGGTGGACGCGGACGGGGTGGTAAGCCCCACGGTCGTGGACCGTCGGGTGGACCAGGTCGTGGACCACGTGGCGGTGCCGGCGGCGGACGGGGTGGGCGCGGAGCGGTGCCACCAGCTAAGCCATCGTCTTGAGGTGATTTTCGGGGGCGTTTTTTTTAGTACCACGTAGCTAAAAGTTCCTTGGGGGGACCTTTCACGTGAAAAGAAAGCCAAGCAGTGCCGCTTGGATGTTTGCAAGCATTCTCGGAATCACCGTCATGTGCGTGCACGCGAACGATCGCCCACTCGCGAACCCGGTGCAGCCAGCGAACCCAGTACACCCAGTACAATGGATCCGCGACGGACGCGCCTTCGCTTGCGACAAACTCCTTTCGGCCGCTCGAAGAACGGATGTGGCTCCAGGGATCGTTCTTGCCGCCCTTGATCCCAGCCGAGCGGACTATCGGTACGAGTGGACGCGTGACGGAGCGCTGTTCACGGCCGGCCTCACACACACCTATCGACTCACGCACGATGAAGGCTTTCGGAGTGAGATTCGTGATTGGATGGGTAAAAGAATCACGACACTTCTCAAAACTCAGACCGCAGGCTCCGTTTCCGAACCGAAGATCAACCCTGACGGAACGATCTTTACCGGAGGCTGGAGCCGCCCTCAAAACGATGGACCTGCACTCCGAGCGTCCGCTTTCATCGCGTGGTATCTCACGCGCGCGCTTGAAGGCGCCGACCCACACGAACTCACACGACTGTATGAAAAGAAAGTTCCAGCCGGAAGCCTCATCAAACGTGATCTCGAGTTCACAGCTCACCAGTGGAGAAATCCAAGTTACGATATCTGGGAAGAAGTACTCGGCGATCACTTCTTCACACGTCTCGCTCAGTGGACATCGCTACAGCTCGGAGGGTACCTCGCTTCGAGAACGAGTGACTTCGGTGCGGCGGATTTTTATCTGAGACAAGCGTCGCTCATCCGCACATCGCTTGGTGACTTTTGGGATTCAAGACTCGAGCGTATCGTCGCGACACGCGGTCGGACCGCGGGTGCAGATGACAAGCACAGCGGTCTCGATGCTGCTGTTCTGCTCGCTGTTCTGTACTGCGATCGAATCATGACTCCTGAGTTGGGAGGAGGAGCGTGCGCGGTTTCACTCGACGATGAACGCGTGCTTTCGACCTATGCGCAGCTCGCGCAGAGTTTTGAGAAAGCCTATCCTCGCATTCAGGGTAGTCACGGTACTCAGCATGGGCGAGGCTTGTGGTGGGGACGTTACCCAGAGGATCGCTATGATGGAGACACCAACAACTCACGGGGCAATCCTTGGATTCTGACAACACTCGCGGCCGGTGAGTACTTGAGTCGGCTCCGTACGCGCTTTCTGAGTGCGAAGGCGGTTGCGATCACTACCGTAAACCTAAAATTCTATCAGTGGCTGCTCGACCGCACGCAGGACCCCCAGATCATCGACCTGCACCCCGGCCAAAATATCAAAGCAGGTTCACCGCTTTTCGCGAGCGTGATCGACAGTCTTCAGCGCGAAGCTCTCGCTCAAGGATCCCGTGTCGCCGACTTCGTCCGTGATCACCAGGGAACTTGGCCAGGATCGCTTCCAGAACAGGTCGATCGCGATCGACTCCTGCCACGTGGACCCAACGATCTGTTATGGAGTTATCTCGGATTTTATCAGTTCGACGACAGCTTTGATAATCGTGAGGCTTCTGAGTTGAAAAAATAGACTAAGGAGACTACTTCTTAGGACCTGTTCTAGCCTTCTTTCACGTGCCCGTAGCTCAGATGGATAGAGCGTCAGCCTCCGAAGCTGAAGGCCGCAGATTCGAGTTCTGCCGGGCACGCCAGACTAGGCCGTGTCCTCATTCAAAAGCGTTTCAAACTTATCGAATTGCTGTTCCCAGCCCATCTTCGCAAAGACTTTCATGATGGTAGGAATGCCCACTTCTTCGACGAGCACACGAGTCTTGCCACCCACGTCTTCAAAGTCCACGGACACGCGAATCGCATCAGGCCACACGCCCGGAACTGGAATCTCTTTCCCGCGAATCACCTTCCCGTTCTCATCTGAGAACGACATCAAGAGAACAATTTTCTTATTCGGAACCACTTGAACATACTGACCCGTGTTCCAAAACATCTCACCCTTTGGAGACTGCATCGAGTAGAGAAACTTTCCGCTCACTTGAAGATCACTCTTGATCACAGGAGCCGTATAATCTTTGGGACTCCACCACTTCTTCATCGACTCGACGTCGGTCCAAATCTGCCATACTTTTTCGACTGGTGCGTTGAACGTGCGCTCAACACGAATCGTCGATGGTGTTTTACGCGCAACAAAAACGAAAATACCCAACGCGACCAAGACACCAATGATGATTTTAATCGTCATGAACAGAAAGTTTATCAGCGACCCTCTTCCCGGCCAAGATACTTTTCAGCGAATTGGGGTTCCGCTTTAGTTCATGCGTACGTTTTCGACTCGACATGTGTCTTCAGTCTGTCATTGAGTTCATTAAATTCCCTTACGTACGAAAGGTTCCCACGCGAAGCCAGGACGGCGAAAGCGTGGGGAGGGTATGGACATGGATGTCCCGTTTCCGTACGTAATGGAATTTAATGAACTCAATGACAGACCGAGTACAGGGGTCGAACCGAAGACGTACGCATGAACTAAAGCGGAATACCCAGTCGCTTTGGCGCCCGCGATCCGCCGACAAAGCCCGAGAGCACCACCAACGTCACAATGTACGGAAGAATCTGGATAAACTGTACGGGCACAGGGTCCTCACCCCAGAGAACGACACCCTGAAGCTGAATCTGTAAGGCATCGGCAAGACCAAACAGAAGACAGGCCAGAACGGTTGGAATCGGCTTCCACGCACCCAAGATAATCGCAGCAAGCGCCATGAAGCCACGGCCCGCCGAAATGCCGCGCGCAAAAGACGACGAGAGAAACGTCGTGAGGCTCGCGCCGCCAAGACCCGCAAGAAAACCACTCAGCAACACGCAGAGTGTACGCGTGCGAAGAACCGAGATACCCGATGTCTCCAGCGCTTCCGGATGTTCACCCGCAAACCGAACCCACAGTCCCGATACGGAGAACCGCCACCACGCGATCACCACGATCGCTGCGATCCAGCTCACCACCATCGGTGCGGACACAAAACGTCCGGCCATCGCAAGTCCCGGCGTGGCGTTGGTCGAACCATAAAGCACTTGGCAAACAAACGGCGTGATACCAGCCGCAAGAACGTTGATCGCGGTTCCGGCAACGATCTGATCCGATCGGTAGCGGAGTACAAAAAGCGCGTAGATCGCAGCGAAAAGCGAACCCGCCAGTCCACCGGCGAAAAATCCAAGCCATGGCGAACCTGTGACGAGTGCAAAAACGGCCGCGCTAAACGCACCGACCAACATGAACCCCTCGAGGGCAATGTTGATCACACCCGAACGTTCCGACAGTAGCCCGCCAAGACCCGCAAAGATCAATGGCGTTGACAGTCGAATCGTCGAAACAGCAATTCCCAAGATCCACTCAGCCGTACTCACGATGCCTTACCTCGCGCCTTCTTCATTTCCCAAAGACCGACAGCGGAGACCGAAAGAATCACAAGCGCCTGCAGAATCGCGCTGAAATCACGCGATACCCGATCCGTCTCAAGCGCGAGATCGGAGGTCCCTTTGTGAAGCGCTCCAAAAAGAAGTGCCCCAAATAAAATACCAAGTGGACGGCCTCGACCTAAAAGCGCGACAGCGATTCCCATGAAACCGTAACCAGGAGAAAAACCGATTTTAAATTTTCCAGCATTTCCCATCACCTCGACCACGCCAACAAGACCGGCGAGCCCACCGCCGAGCGCCATTGCCATGACTCGCAACTTTGCAACCGAAAGTCCGGCCCGCTGACAGGCTTCGACGTTTTCACCCACGGCCTGAGTTTGGTAACCAAAGACGGTTCGAGAAAACACCCACGAACACACGGGAACGAGAATGAGCGCCATGAGCGCAGCCCCGCTCAACGGTGTGTCCGCAAATCCTGGTAGTGGCGGCAAAAGATAGCCCGCACCCATCGACTGGGTCTCCGGATTTTGTGATTCCATCGACTTAAACCAATAAAGCGTCACATAGCTCGACAGACCGATAGCTACAAAATTGAGCATGATCGTGGTGATGACTTCGTGATTGGCGCGAACCGCGCGCAGATAGCCAGGAATCGCTCCCCAGAACGCACCACCGAGAAACGAAGCTGCTACCCCCAAGCCAATCGCCGTAACGCCGGTCAGCTCTGGAAAAACGATCCCGGCCACCGCGCACGCGAGAGCCCCCATCGTGAGCTGCCCTTCGGCACCGATGTTAAACAGTCCTGCCCGAAAAGGCACCGCGACCGCAAGACCCGTCAGCACAAGCGGCGTTGAGAAAAACAAGGTCATGCCGAAGTCATAGAACGTTCCAAACGCGCTCTTGGCTAAAACATTCAGAACATGCCAAGGACTTTCGCCAATGGCAGCAACGAGCACGAGTCCGACGCCCAGTCCGGCGAGAACGGACACCACCGATCGGATCGCTGATTTGATGTCTTCATTCATCGGTGTTGTTTCACTTGCATTGCTCTGTGGGTCAGGACGCTTGGGCCCCGCCCATATCCAATCCCAAACGATGTTCATCCACACTTCCTCTACGATGTTCCGCCACGATTCGACCCTGGTACATCACCAGAATCCGATCCGAAAGCGTCATGATCTCTTCAAGCTCTGACGAAACTAAAAGCACCCCTGCTCCGCCGTCACGTGCACTCACGATACGCGCGTGAATCGCTTCGATCGCACCCACATCCACACCGCGTGTCGGTTGTGCGCACACCAGCAAGCCAGGTTTCTTGCCACCCTCACCCGTGAACTCACGTGCGAGAATCAGTTTCTGCTGATTACCCCCCGAAAGTCCTTTGAATAAAACAGTCTCAGAACGCGGACGCACGTCATGCTCCGCGAGCGCTGCTCTCGCCGCCGCACGCGCAGCAGCCACCTTGAGCACGCCGTTACGACCGAACTCCGGCCAGTGTTCGTGTCCAAGCACAAAGTTTTCCCAAACAGGTCGCCCCAACAGCGATCCATAACGATGTCGGTCTTCGGGAACAAATCCAAAACCGAGTTTTCGAATCTCACGCGTTTTCAAGGACGATGCATCGGTTCCTAGAATTTCGAGCTTCCCTCGAGCGGACGGATTCAAGAGAAACTCGAGCAACTCGCTCTGTCCGTTACCTTCGACACCAGCGATCCCGACGATTTCGCCGGCACGCACGTCGAACGATAGATCTCGTAGGCCACGACCTGCGTCCTGAAAGTTTACTGAACCCACACGCAAAACCGCAGCTCCAGTTTTTTCGGCCATACGAACATTCGACCGCAAAACCACTTTGCGTCCGACCATCCACTCAGCCAACCGCTCTTCGTTCAGTGTCGAGGTCGGCGCCGAACCGGCAACACGCCCTGCACGCATGACTGTCACATCGTCGGTAACGCGTAAGATCTCTTTGAGTTTGTGCGTGATCAGAATGATCGTCTTGCCTTTCGATCGAAGAATTTTCAGCTGCGCAAAAAGCTCGTGCGTTTCTTGCGGCGTGAGCACCGCAGTCGGTTCATCAAGAATCAGAACATCCGCACCACGGTAGAGTGCTTTAACGATTTCGATACGCTGCTGTTCGCCTACGGAAAGCGTTTCGATGGGCCGATCCCATGCGATATCAAAACCGTGCGCGGAAGCTAGTGCCTGAAGATCGTCACGCAGCTTCTTTCGAGGTGTCACTTGGAACGAACGAAACAGAGGTCGTCGTTGCGTTTCATGCCCGACAATCGCGTTGTCCAGCGCCGAATAGGGTTCGGCGAGCATGAAATGCTGATGGACCATTCCGATCCCGAGCTTCATCGCTAACCGTGGACCTTTGACCACGACGGCGCGGCCCCGCACCTTCAACGTTCCCGAATCGGGATGAACCAATCCATACAGGATCTTCATTGCCGTGGATTTTCCGGCGCCGTTTTCGCCGATCAACCCATGAATCGTGCCGGTCGGCACGGAAAAGGTCACCTCGTCGTTGGCGCGGACGGCTCCAAAGGATCGGCTGATTCTATCGAATTCGACCGCGAACGATGTCCCCACCACGCCCCTCTGAGTCTTAGTGTTTTGACGTCTTGTAGTAATCTGGAACGCTGATCTCAGCTTTTAAGATCTTCTGCTTGAGCTTCTGAACCTCTTGGAGGTCCTTGTCGGTCAGGAGGTTGCGATTGTACTCATCCACCGCGTAATCGATCCCGTCATTTTTGAGACCGAAGCGTGTCACGCCTGTTTCAAACTTTCCGGCGTTCAAGTCGTCAATCGTCCGAAGAACCGCAACGTCCACGCGCTTCAGCATGCTCGTCAAAATAAAACCTGGCTTCACGAAGTTTTGGTTGGAGTCGACACCAATCGCATAGATCTTCCGCTCTTCAACGGCATCAAACACACCGAAGTTTGAAGCGCCAGCCGCCGAGAAAATCACATCGACACCTGCCTTGGACTGAGCAAGCGCGAGTTCCTTAGCGCGTGGCGGATTATTCCAGGCATCACTGGAGATTCCGACATAGTTCGCTACCACTTGGATCTTTGGATTCACTTTCTGAGCGCCAGCTCGGTAACCCATCTCAAAACGCTTAATCAAAGGGATCTCCATACCTCCGACGAAGCCGATTTTTCCGGTTTTCGTTTTCATCGCAGCGATTGCGCCAACGAGATAAGAGCCCTCGTGTTCTTCAAAGAGAAGCGAACGCACATTCCCGGCAAGAATCTCAGCATCAATGATGGCAAACTTCTGTTCCGGAAACTGCTTTGAGACTTTCGCGAGCGCGTCGCGCTGCGAGATTCCGATAGCAAAAATAATGTCGTACTTTTTCGTAGCAAGCGAGCGCAACAAGGGCTCGTATGCATTGTCATCACTGGCTTCGACAATTTTTAGGTCGATCCCGAGTTTCTTCTTCGCATCTTCGGCTCCGCGAACTGCAGCAGCATTAAACGACTTGTCGTCACGTCCGCCCTTATCAAGGACGACACCGACACGAAGCGCGGCTTGCGCACTACCCGAAAGCAAAAACAAAACAGGGAAAATCGAGAAGAACGGTAACCGCAAACGCTTCATTGGAGCCTCCTAATATCAGTGACAACCAGTGGTTTTAGGTTTAATCCCCTTGTGCGTCAAGTGATCCGCTAATGACTCAAGAAGTAACGCATCGAGCTGTTTTTTATCGTATCTTCACCATCGTCGCGGCGATCTTTCTCGTTTGGAACGCGTCGCTTGCCACGCTCGAATTCTTTGATCAGGCCCGCCGCCCCGCTTACGGGGATCTCCTCATGGACGAAGCTTTTGCAACAGCTCCCGCAAGCCGCATCATGCGCATGGGGTTTGCGGAGTTTCGCTGTCGCTATCACGCGCCCTCCTCGTGTTATGGCGGAGCGATCGCGCTCGCGGATGGCCTTCTCTTCAAGTTGCTAGGCCGAGAAACCCTCGAACAGGACGCTTTGATCGACTCCGGTGGAACGCCCTGGATTTTTCTGCACCCTTATCCCGAAGAAACCCGTGCCTTGCGACTGTTTCGCGCGATCGCGTTTCTCGTGCTTGGATTTCTTATGGTTTGGGCATTTCAGCGAAAGCGGGCGCCAGGCGACTCGCGATGGATCGCATGGGCGGCCGGGTTCTCGACGTTGACATTCGTTTCAGCTCTTGGAGCTCGCTTAGGAACCAAAATCGATATTCCGGCAGCGATCGTAATCGTCTTGCTGTTTATCGGTTCCGACTGGGTTTTGCGCGGTTTCGCGCAAACAGATCAGACGCGCGTACCCAAACTGCCGCTTGTCCTGTTTGGCGCGTTTGCCGGTCTCAGTCTTGGAGTGCGATTTAGTAATATCCTGCCTCTTGGACTTTTTGCTGCAACAGCGATCGCTCTCCTTTGGTTGCGAACACACTCCGTTCTCAAGACGATCGGCTGGAGTGTTCTCGGTTCGGTGTCGACATTGGCGTCCTATCTCTTGCTTCATCCCAACACCTGGGCTTCGCTCAACGAAGCGACCTGGTTCCTCGGATTTTTCTCCCATAGCAAGATGTCGGCTCCGATTCGCGAGATCTTCTACGAGTTCGTTTCACTTGGATTTTGGTCTGCATGGCCCCTGCTTCTCGCTACCGGACTGCTGGCACATCTTGGATCGACGAAAGGGCCTTGGTCGTCGCGCCGTTGGTTGCACTGGGCCTACCTTCTCGTAACGCCATGGTTGCTCTGGTTTCTTGTTGGAAAGGCGTCTTGGTCACGACCGCACTACTACTTGCCGATCACGATTTGGGGGCTACTGCTTTTCGCAGAAACACTCCCGCGTCTTGATGAACATGCGCGCCGTCGGACGGTCATCGCGTTTCTTTTACTAGCGTCGCTCGGGGCGTTTCAGGCGCGACGAATGATGCAGCTTGATCCCATTCGCCCTTCACCGCTGTATTGGGCAGAGAAACCGGACTCACGCCGAACCGCGGTGGAATCGCTCTTGCTCGATCCCGCAGTGACCGACGAGACCGTTTTTGTCATCGACCGTGCGCTACAGGTTCCGTTACGCAAGACACTTTGGTCGCCACGGACCGTGGTGGTTTTTGATTCGATGAGTGAATCGCCGACGTCCGTCTTGGAACGTCTGGAAAAGTCTGGGTTCGCCGCGCGATCGCAACGGTGGATCGTGAGTTGTTGGCAGAAGACTCCTGAAACCGAAGCCGATAGTCCGAGCGCTTTTCTATGGTCGACCGTCACAAATACACGCTGTGCGAATGCCGATGTGCTGGGTGGACATATTCTTCCGTTCGAAACCGCGGACGTACCAGACTTTTGGACGACCTTCGATGAAACGCTTTTACCTTCGATCGTGACGATACGACAAACCCCACGTTTTCCGAATGGTCCACTGAGTCCGCGCGCGCTCGAAGGCGCCATCAACGGTGTCGACTACTGGTTCGCTCCACTCGTCTTTGATACACCGACCGCGATCGGCGGAAAGTTTGTCGCTCAAAAACCGATCACCGCTCTTCGCCTGGCGATCGAATCCAACTGCAAGACCGACGCTTCGCTCGTGTTCGAAGTCGAGGCACAAGCAAGGACGTTCTCTCAAACAGCGAATCTCAATGTTACCGACGCGACATGTTCGTCACGTCCTGCCGTCTGCCGACTCGGTCTTTTAAACTGGTGGAGCCAACGACAGCCCGTCGGAGCGTTAGAGATCCGACCTCCGCGACCGATTACTGCCGGTGAATCCTTCACGGTTCGTATCGAAGCAAAAGGCGCATTCGACGAAGATCGATGCCGCGTTTTTCTTGGAAAAATAGAACCGCTTTAGCGCGTATCCTAGCGATCCGTCTCGAGTACTTGTGCCAGAAGCTGGGACGCTCCGCGACTGTACGCGATCAACTCTTTCTCGTCGTTACGGCGCTTGAACTGCTCCACCATTGTGGCTTCGTCATGCGTACGAAACTTTTCAAGCGCGGTTTTGCGGGCGCTCTCGGGTCGGTCCAAGGCACCCAGACAGATATCAACCATTTCGATACTCGACGCGAATGTCTCGCGACGGATGTCGGTGATTCCAAGCTCCAGGAGACGAAACACGTGCTGACGATTGCGTGCGCGAGCGATCACTCGCAAGTTTGGAAAATGTTCGCGGACAATCTGAGCCGTACGAACGGAGTCATCAACATCGTCGATCGCAAGTATGAAGATTTTTGCGTGGCGGGCTCCAGCAGCCTCGAGCAGGTCGAGACGTGAAGCGTCCCCATAATAGATCTTGTTACCAAAGCGACGAATCACGTCGATCTGTTCGGCATCGTGTTCGAGTGCCGTAAACTTGATATTCAACGCGCGCAAGACACGTCCAACAATCTGACCCACGCGACCAAAGCCTGCAACGATCACGACCGGAGACTCGTCATCAATCGCGTCGTAGGCCGGTTTTACTTTAGGCCCGCAGTAGCGATTCCAACGAGTGACCGCCATCGTGACGAATGGAGTAAGAACCAGCGACACGGCGACAATCAAATTGAGTTTCGCTTCGAGATCCGCACTTAAAAGTTCGTGATCCTTCGCAATCGCCGACAGAACAAAAGCAAACTCACCGCCGCCGCACAGAAGCGCCGAAAAAAGGAGACGACCGTTCGGACTGAGACCGGCCACGCGTCCGACCAGCATGAGAGCCCCGAACTTCAACGTCATCATGCCGAGCGCGGCGCCAAAGATCTCGAAAAAATGGGCCTGCAGCATCGAGAAATCAATGCCCATTCCAACCGACATGAAAAACAGTCCCAGCAAAAGACCCTTGAACGGTGCGATGTCAGTCTCGAGCTGGTGACGGTACTCCGAATCCGCAAGCAAGACGCCCGCGAGAAACGCTCCGAGCCCCATCGAAAGTCCGATCATCTGCATGAAAGCAGCAACACCCAAGACAATGAAGAGAGCCGCGGCCGTAAATAGGTCTCGGTTTTCGGTGTTCGCAATGAAGCGCAGAAGCGGACGTAAGACAAAGCGTCCGAGCCCAACAATCGCAACCGAGATCGCGAGCGCTGCCCAAAGCGGAATCTTCGGATCTGCGCCCGACACCTGAACCCCGCCGAGAAACGGAAGAATCGCTAACGCCGGGATCACGGACAAATCTTGAAAAAGAAGGACCAGAAACCCGACGCGACCGTGCTCAGTCCCGAGCTCACGGTTCTCTTGCAGAATTTGCATCACGAAAGCAGTCGACGACATCGCGAGCGCAAAACCGATCACGACGCTTGTGGAGAGCGAAGGCCCGAGCGCAAACACCGCGCCCCCAAGAATGACCACACAGAGCAAAACTTGAAGTCCGCCCACGACCGCCAGCTGGCGTCGCCGTTGCCAGAGCGTGGTCGGCGATAACTCTAAGCCAATGACAAAGAGTAGAAAAACGACGCCGATTTCGGAAAAATGGAAAATCTTTTCAACGTCGTAGATCAGGTGCAGAACCGACGGCCCCAAGAGCACACCGCCCAACAGAAAGCCCAGAACCGACCCAAGCCCGAGACGCTTCGCAATCGGGACACAGATCACGGCCGACGCAAGATAGAGAAGGATTTGCTCAAACACGAGGCATTTAACGTACTCTCGAACCCTGGAAATTAAATCTTTAAATAATAGACTCGATGCAACAGCAGAATCCACGGCGCTGCTTGGCCGAGGGTTCCGCGCTCGATTCCGACTCTCGGAGCTGGTCACCTGCGTTGACAGACAAAGGCGTTTCGCCGATACCTAGGCTTCGAAAGCTGCGCACTCATAGCTCAATTGGATAGAGCATCAGACTTCGAATCTGAGGGTTAGAGGTTCAAGTCCTCTTGAGTGCGCCATTTCGCGCGCCAGCGCGAATGGTGCTTTCGAGCGGAGCGACGCAGGGATCTTCCGGGGTGCGCGAGAACCGAGGCCACGTCCTCGTTTTTTACATGGTCGTTTACAAATTATGGTATCGAAACGATCGCTTGTTTAATTTGATACTAATATTTTCCCTTTCCTTTCTGCCAAAACCGTATGCCGCAATCCGCACTGAGCTCACTAGCTTAGATGAAAGTGCGTGCTCGGACCTTCTCGCAAATTCGCTCCCGTATCTTCGGCAGCAAGAACTGCTCGGCTATTTTCTACCTCAATTTACAAATTGGAGAGGGTCGATTGCTTCTGTGGGTTGGGATCCCGAACAACTCCGGCGCGCATGGGAGCGCGAGCTTGCACGCTCTTTGGAAGAATCCCGAGAAATACTCAGAACGAACTGGCCAGCTACTCCGCTAGGCCGGGGATCTGTTCTCTCCAACGATGAGCCCGACATGTTTTTTTTGGGAGACCGTTATCGCGTAAAAGGGCTCTTAGGCAGCTCCCAGGAAGCTGATGTTTATTGGGTGGAAAGCGGAGATACCGAATCGGTGTTGAAGGTGTTCTTTCCTCAATCCAGGTTTGGATTGGACACATTTTTGAGAAACAAGACCGCGCTTCAGATATTACGCGAACGCGGCGCGAACGTAGTTGAGATTCAGGATTGGAGTGCATCCGAAAGAACACTGAAACTTAGCTTTAAAAGGGGATACGTAGGAAAGGATATTCGCGTTTTACATAGAACTGGCAAGTTGAGCGATCTGCACGTGATTGCTTTTTTCTATTTTTCAAACAAAATGCGAATGGTCTTACAGCACCGCTTTTCAAGGTGTATCGACTCCGAGATAGCACCGTGTTGGTTCAATCCCATGGACGAAAATCTACTTTATGACCCATGGATGGGGAGATGGGTTGTTATCGATCCGCTCTGAACGCAATGGCGGTTAAGCAATCGGTTCGAAACTCGTCCGCTAGAGTGCGCCATTTCGCGCGCCAGCGCGAATAGCGCGAGAACCAAGTCCTCAAAGTCTCTTACGCGACCCTGTCGTTCGAATTCGTTACGGACGAAAAGCCCACCTCGCGATTACGCGAAAGCAGCACTCTTAGTTTTTGCATTTAGAAACTATACCAACCTGAACGGTGTAAAGGACTTACCCCCTTTTAGAAGAAGGGGGGTGATTGTATGAGTAACAGAAGTTATTACTCATATCGTCTCCAGCTGGAAAAACTTAAACAGATGTAACTACCCAGCGATTTTGTCACAGTATAAGTACCCAGGGACTTTGACCGCAT
>CAZJVD010000025.1:0-23488 GCA_964549505.1 uncultured Oligoflexia bacterium | reverse complement strand
AGTGTTACCTATGTCTCCAGTATAATCTGTAACCTATGTGTCCGGAATGGACCCCCACCTGTCATGGTATAAATTTTACTCGGTGCGTCGACCAAGCTGTTAAGAAGGGGTTAAGAGCGGCGGGTTTATTTCCATGACTACCGTTTAGACACCTGCGCATCATTTCGAACGCCGGTCCGGCGCCCCTGACCGCGCCCTCCCTTGAAACTTAGTCCTAGGCTTGGTATAACGCCTGCACTGTGTCACGGGAGACATACTCAAACCCGGGACCAGTAGTTAATATCCAGGGTTTTGGCTGGTTTGAAGCAGAAGTTGAAGGAGTTGATATGAAAAAGACGTTGGTATTCATTGCGCTTGGTCTAGCCCTGATTGGTGGAACGGTTGCCGTTTCCCATTACTTCCTGAATGCATCGGAAGTCGCGGCTCAACCTCGCGATTAAGTACAAGTAAGCTTTAGAAAAAAGCCCGGAATCTCTCACGAGATTTCGGGTTTTTTTTTGCCCCGAGATGCCGAAAAGGCTTCTAGGGTGCCGACGTTTCGATCTCTACAGAAAAGCCTTCCATTTGTGGTCTTTGGGGTAACCCTCGCGCTCCTCCTGGCGCTGCTTGCGACCTTCTCAGGCACTCCCCGTGAGTTCTCGGATCGCTTCAGCGGATCATGGGTTCAGAAACTGTTCGCGGCAAAAAAAACAGCCGACAGTGAAACCGTCCGTTCGGAAACCGCACTTCTGAAAGAGTATCAGCGCCTCTCGGCGCAAAAGGAATTCTGCTTTTCGAGTCATCTTTTCTATCCCTTCGAAGCGCTCGATCAGAGTTTTTCACTTCCCCCGGCGGAAGTGCGAAAGGACACCACAGACCTACGCACGGTTCTCTGGAGACTCAAATTAGAGGGACTCGCGGAATCTCAGTGCCGATTGCATGGCGAGGATCTGAAGCGGCTCGTTGCGGGCTCTCTGACAAAGCCCGAAGAAGATACACTCGCGATTGCGCAATACACGACACTCGAAAAGCGGCTCATTGCGCAGGCGACCCTTCTCGAGACCGATCTTCGTAACAGCACGAACACTCCCCTGACTCGCTCGTTACGCTTGGGTCCCATCAACGGAGCCGCCCTTGTGCTCTTTGACGGCAGTCCGATCGCGTACTTCCCAGACCGAGCCAGCACGGAAAAGGCGGTACCGATCACGATTCCGGCTCAGTCGACCCACACGCTCTCCGCAGTGATCACGAGTCGCGGGTTCGCCAGTCCTGGATTCTCACACAATTATTTTATCGGGTTGTACTCAAAAGAGACGCCGGCGCATATTCCTTCGGCCGAAGAACGAACCTCCCATGACCTCTTCGTCATCACGAGTTTCGTTTTTCTAGCTTTTATTCTGCTCGTGTTTGCGCTCTTCCAGCGCGAAAACACGATGGAGCCTCTCGCGCTCAGCAACATTCTCTTGGCGTTCTCTCTGGGGCGCGCACTTCAAATCGAACCCGTACAGGCTTCACTCGATGTCGAGTGGATCATGGGCATCCGACAACTCGCCATCCTCGTTCAAGCACTGAGCATCCTTGCCGTCGGCCGACGCGCATGGAAAGCACTCGAACAATCCAGCATCGTCCTCTCCCGCAGTCTCTTTCAAAAGTCCCACGCCATGATGCACACGTCCTCCGGTTTAATCGAAGTGGGCTTTCGTGCGATCTATGGAACGCTAGTGACGGTGGTACTGGGACTTGCGATTTTTCAGCTGGTACCGATCTTTCAGAATATTGGTCCGCTCACGTACGTCAAGCAGTTCAACTTTCTCGAACCGGTCCTCGCGATGACGGCTGTTCTCGGACTCTGTTTCTTAGTCGCCAGCGCGGTCTTGTTCACACTGATGACCCGCCTCCGCGAAGACTCCGACGTGCAGGAGTTGTCGGCCGGAGCGGCTCGTGCACTGGTCTCGGGACTGGGCTTTCTGATCTTTGTCGCTTCGTACCGCGCTTATTTGCGCGAGTGGGTGGTTTTTGAAAACGTGGCAACGCTGCGACTGCTCTTTCAAACGCAAACGTTACCGATTATCGTCGCGATGGGAATTTTAGTTTTGATTGCCCGCACGTTGCGCGAGCAACAGTTTATTGAACGTATTCTTCCGGACTCTGTGAAAGAGATCATGAAGCTCGGAAAGAACGACCTGGCCGCGATCAATCTCGATCAAACAGCGGTCGAGTACAACTGGATTGTTTTGAACGATCTCTGTCGCTCGAGTCAGATCAAAGTTTCGAACCTTGCGATCGTCACACATATTTTACAGTCGGTTTTTCATAAGATTCACGGCGCGTATTTTGCGGGGTGTATTCATTTCATCAACTCGCTCGGCGATGCGATGCTGATTGCGATCAAAAACCCAAAGAAGCCGGCGCACCACGATCCGATCGTTGAGAAACTCGTTCGCTGTTACGCACTCTATCGGGACGGTGTCCAAAGCCTGCGCGAAGCTCACGAAACTGTGGTCGCGCTACTCATGCTCAAGAACCGGGAACTCTATCTAGCAATCGAGAACCAACGTCGCTTGAACCGCGAGCGCGGCACGACCGACCAACCCATGGGTTTTCGAACGATCTTGACGAGTGACTATTACTTTTACGGGCTCAATCACGAGCTTTCGAATATCGATTCGCGATCCATCTATATTATTTCGAAATCAGAAAAACTCGTCGACAAGGCTCGCGAAGGCGGCTTTGTTGTTTTTCCAGATCTCATGAAGATTTTGAATAACTGCTTTCCCAAGGTTCAGAGTTTCTTTGAACGCGCGTTGATCGACCGTGAAAGGGCAGATCCGCATCTCAAATCCTTCTTACCGGGCGAAACGTTTATTCTGGATGAAACCAAGACGCAGGAATTCGAAGCATTTCTTGAAGGCGTTTACGGTAAGCCGCTTGCTCTACGTCGCGCGTGGGACACGCAACAGGACTACTCGGACATCGCCCAGGAGGTCGTCGATTTTCTCGGACTGATCGCTCAAAAAGACTTAGGCAATGAACGCTGGATCCGCGCTGTCCACTCCAGCATGCCAGCGCTCAAGAATTTTCGAGAAAAAAATCTCGTCTTACAAAACCTCGCAAGATCCGGAACAGAACGGATGATCTGGGACGATTCGAAATCGTACGAGAAGCTCATGCATCTTGTGGACAAGATCGGCGTACCAAGTCGCAGCCTAATCGAATCTGTCGACCGAAAAGACCAGCTTCACGAGCCTGAACAAATTTTAAAAGACATGGCCTCGCATGATCCGCGCAAACGCAATCGCGCCGTTCGGTTCATCAAACTCGCGCGGGTGCAGAACGCGTTTCGCGCAGGAGCGATTACGGATCAGATTTTTGTGACGAAGGCGATGTTGCTCTATCTCGAGACATTTGATCGTTTCTCTGTCGAGAGTCACGTCTATCTCGACATGTACTTACAGACGAAACCGTCGTGGATCGATTGGGTCTTGTCCGATCCGCGCGCGCGCGTACGAACGCAGGCGTTGATTCACTACATGAAAAAGAGCCCAAGCCCGAGTCTCAATGAACTCAGCCATCACTACGAAGCCGCGCTGAAGTCGTTCTCGTCGTCGACCAAAATAGCCGCGTAGCCGATCGATAACCCGACAAACAAAATGAAACCCGGCAGTCGAATGTATCAAGTGGCGTATCGGGTGGCGTATCGGGTGGCGTATCAAGCGGCTTAGTTGCTAACCCCCACCCATTCCCCCCTATATTGTTTCGCCCCGTTTTTCCCTATATTTTGACGCGACGTTCGCAAAACCGGTCAGAATGGGATATACAAACAGGCCAATTAACCTCTGTCGTAAGGAGATGGGTCTTTGAAAAATAAATACGTGTTAACGTGTCGAGCACTGGTCGCAAGTCTCGTGCTTTTTGTCGTACTTCTGTCGAGTCATGCAGCGTTCGCCTGCCAGTGGACTTTAGGTGGACCGGACGGACCACCGATGGGATCCACGGTCACCTATCCTGAAAACAACTTTATTACGGCAGTTCCGAAAACATATGGGGACACCGGGCCTACGTACTTTGTGGTCATGCAAGATTATTTCTGCGGCGGAGCCTGTGGCGAACCCGAAGAAGGTAAGACCTGTCGACCGGCTAACGATGTCGTCGATGAAGGTGGCGGGGTCTGGTCGAATGTCTGCGAATGTCGTCCGCCTCGGATTTAGTGCTGCGCCAAATAGATTCCCGATAGGTTCAGATTTTAATTATGTCTGACTGCTTTAAAAAATATTTGATCTTAGGGGTTATGGCTTTTGCCGTAACGCCGTCTACGTTTGGACGCCAGAGTCCGGTTCAGGACCCGCCTCAGAACCTGAATACTGACGCGACCATTCGGGCGTTTGTTAGAACGCTACCGGCACTCGACAAAGGTGCCGAGCTAGAGAATCCCGTACCTGATCATCTCACCGCGTACGTCCGAGCGAATCCAGAGCTCGCAAACCTTATTCCAGACCGGCTCGCGCAAGGTCACATGGTTGATGCGCAGTTGGTCTTCGAAGCCCTCGACAGAGATCGCGATCGTCTTCTCACCCCCGCGGACCTCCATCACACATGGCTCAAGCTGGCACGGCTTGAGGTTTTGAAAAGAGTTGGACGTCTTGAAAGCGAATACCGGCTCGGAATCGCTTTTGATGAAACTTCTTTAAACGATCTTTGGTTAGCGCTAGCCAAACATTTCGGTCAGGCGAAAAATCCTGCTACTCGTGAGACCGCTCGCTTGGCACTGGACGCGATCGAAGAGTACATCGCGCTTCAGAGCTTCACCCCTATCTGGAAAGACGCGGCTGATCTAGCCGGAAGCGTGCGTGCGCGACTGGTTCAATCATTTGGTTTTATTCCGAACTACAGTCATTTTGAAACACGGCTTTCCCATAGCGACAACGCAAGTCCTTCATCTCTCCGCAGTGAGCGCACACAAGCCAGTCTCGCGTCCTTTACGGGCGGAATCATCAACCGTTCCCGATGGTGGCTCGAGACGGCTGCAAGCCGCTCGATTTCGCCTTATGGCCCAGTCCTTCGAGATCGGCTTGGAGCCGATCTCAGCCGTGCACTGGATCTTCGAGCCAAGCTGAGTGACTTTAGAAAGCACTCACGACGTCCTGCTTTTCCAGCATTACCGAACAGCGCCTCGCTACTAGCTGGTCCCGTGGCCGCCGTACTGAGCGCTCCGCTACTGACCTCATCTGAACTGAAGGGCTTTCTATCTCGTCCGGAAGAGGTCGTTCGACGAGAAAACGTTATCGCGCGCAAGCTGATCGGCGTTCTTAAAGTGGGTACCTGTCTCGCACTTCCGTCGACGATACCTACCGTGGGGACTCTCAAGGCGGCAGCGTCGCTCAGCGCTTTGTTCGCTAACGAGAAAAATTTCATTCCGTCTTTTCCTTTTGGTGCCAATCAAGCCTATTTTCAGACGTGGGTTGAGAGTGTTTCTTCATGGAACGCGGGCACGATACAAAACCTAATGCATCTACGAGGCACGAGCGGACCTGGTTATTTGCAACCACCGATGACCGCTATGAACCTCGACCATCTTGTCACCGACGTGATCGCTTTGGTGGATCTGGGGCCGGCAGAACGCCAAGCCGTTCTCATTTATAAACGTGCCGAGCTGGCGAAACACGATCCAGAGTACGGTCGTGCCTATCAGAATCTTATGTCAGCCCGTGACCGGTATCGGAACGTCCATCGCGAGACGATCGGAGAGAACCTTTCAGATCCGAATTTTTGGCCTTCTGCGAACCGTAAGGCGTATGAGGATCTCCACGGGGCGAAAGCGTTCCGGATGCTCGCAAGCGATTATCTCCGGTGGGTTGCAGATCCCGTACGTGAGTTCAATTTGGCGGAAAGCAAAACCGATCTCGATGCGTTCCGACAAGAGATGTTCAAGCCTACTGGTTCAGGTGCGGATCGCGCCCTTCGGCGAACTCAGATCACAAAGATTATCGCTATGGAGCGACCCGAAGTCGTCAGCCGTGACATCTGGGCGATTATCAGCACTGATACCCTCGCCGGGTATGACTTCGATGGCGATGGACTCCCCTCTGAAAAGGACGTGGCCATTCTAACGACGCTTTTAGAGTGAGGGTGCGGACCACCTTTCGTGGATGCGAAGCATCCACGAAAGGTGGTCCGCACCGGAACCCCGGAATCCATTGACACACTGAAGCCATTTTGATATGCATTGCGTCATGACTGGGACCAGGGGTCGACGAGCGTATCGTGCGCTCGCGGTAGCCACATCACTTCTTGTAAGCGTCTCGGGATTCACCGCGACCGCCGACACAGGTTTCCTGGAGCTCCAGAACGCTTACGATCTCAATAGCCTTTTCGACGAGTTCACCGCCCAAACCCGCGCCCTTCCGGAACGTACGATCGGCAAGCAGCAGAGATCGGACTTACTGTGCGATGCACTGCTGGATGGTGCACGTGGTGCGGCCCTGGCATTCGGCGTGCTCCAGCTTTTTAAAGGCATTTTGAAATATGCCATACCCGATCAGTGGGCTCCCTCGCCCTCTTTCTACAGTCTCTACAATGTTTATACGACCTTCACGACGGCAGCAGCTGGGGTCGTTAGTTTCGTTCAACGCTGGAAGCGAACGAAGCGGAATGCTGACGACCGATACGCTGATCGTTGGCGCCTAGTCGTTAAGGTCATGACAGATGACCCGAATGCACCCGAAACCCCGGAGGATTTTAGGATCCAAAACGAGGAGGTCGATCTCTTGGCCGACAAACCGGACGAAGAGTTTGGTGTTTACGCACTACCCTTGTTCAGCGTCCTACGTTACCTGATCGCGTCTGAGGCTTCCTCGACGGACGAACCTGATCTGAGTTTTTTTCCTAGCGTGGAAACTATTGCTGAGGAGTGGTCCACTGCAAAGTCATTGCCGGACGCTCTTTTCGAAATACTTGGAGCGTGGAGTGGGATCGCGGAATTCGCACCGGAGCAGCTTAGAACCTGGGATCCAAGAGTACGTGAGGACGCGCGTGAGCGTGTTTTTGAGGCTGTTGCAGCCCATGCGCTCTCGAGGCCGGTTTTTCGCATTGCTAGAGAAATCTTGATCGCAAGCCTCGCCATCGGTCAGCGAGCCCTCGACGAGTCTCTCAGTGACGAGGATTTTGAAGAGCTCATCGACGCACTTGAGGCACGACAGAGA
This sequence comes from uncultured Oligoflexia bacterium, assembly GCA_964549505.1. Taxonomy (GTDB): domain Bacteria; phylum Bdellovibrionota; class UBA1018; order UBA1018; family CAZJVD01; genus CAZJVD01. The sequence goes on along the minus strand of CAZJVD010000025.1, from coordinate 16,310 downwards.
GGTCTCAAACTACTCCTTGTCACGACACCCATCGTGAATCTGATGAGACGGCAACCTCCCATGAAACAAGATCCTCCTGACGAAGGGACGTCGGATCCGATCAACAACTAGTGTGCGGACCACCTTTCGTGGATGCTTCGCATCCACGAAAGGTGGTCCGCACCGTCGCCTTAAATCTCTTTACTATCCAGTAGCTACAACAGCTATCACTTTGACGCGCTTAGCTCTATTGTGATAGCGCTGCGTGGCAATGTCACGGCGAACCCCACTCGGCATCAGACTTGTTTCCTTTGTCTTCGGACTCGTCGGGTTCTGGGGACTCGGTTGCGCCCGCCACCCGGCAGAGTTCTTTGTTGAAAACATTATCGTCCGAAGCGACGAGGAAAGCGGACGGGGAGGATTGTTGAAGGACGGCCTTCAGCAGCTCATACCGAGAGTCCCTGGCCTGAGCCTTGTCGCCGGTGACTTCTCGACTTGTATGATCGCCGCTCGCCTCGACGACAGCACGAAAGGCGGACCGGTGGCTGGCGCGGGTGTCCGATGCTGGGGCAGTTCCGAGAACGGTCAGATTGGCAACCGTCAGTTCGAGGATCTCGTCGACGAGGCTCCTGAAGCACGGATGGCGGTCGAGGTCGAAGGACTGAATCAAGTTACGGCGCTCACGGGTGGCGCGGACTTCACGTGCGCAACTCAGAACGGTCGGCTTTACTGCTGGGGAATCGACCTCAAAGCAAGCTGCGTCGGCGGACGACCCGAGCATGTGATTCACAGCGTGCCGGATTGGGTTGAGACGGTTCCGACTCCGGTTACCGCAGTCGCGAGCGGGTTTCATCATGTGTGCGCGATTTCGAACGGCGTCCTCTACTGTACCGGAAAGAATACGGACGGCGCGCTCGGAGCGCCCACCAAGGGCCGCACGTGCTTCGCTGAGCATCCTTTCAAAGCAGACGGTGGCGTGGTTGCCGTAACGGCTCTCGGAGACCAGACGTGTGTCACGACCGGAAGCGGTAAGCGTTTCTGCACGAGCGACGAAGGCTTCACAGCGGCGACAGCGGGACCGACGAAACACGACGAACGCCGAAGTCAGACTTCGCGCGCCCGACGCCTCGATACTCGCACGATCCTCGTTCAGGGAAAGGCGACACGCCTGAGCGACGATCAAGCCGCAGATTACACCTCGCAACTCGGCCTGCACATCGCACTGGCACCCGTGGTTCGACTACTGACGGGTCTCCTGCCACGTTTTCGACCTTGGACCGCCTACCATTTTGCAGAGAATGTGATCGATTTTGCCGTCGGTGCTGAACACTTCTGCGCGGCGCTTGAGAGCGGAACGGTTCAGTGCTCGGGATCGAACGCCAAGTATCAGCTTGGAGATGAACGCCGAAGCGCGACGCTTGCCGCTTTCCATGAAAGCCCTGTAACTGTTCGCGGAATACTACCGACGATCCGCGCGCTCGCAGCAGGCCCCGCGGAAACATGCGCTCTCGTCAATGAAGCTACCCGATGTTGGCGGCAAGGAGAGAATGCCCGTCTCGTCACGAGCTCACGTGGATGGACCGAATCACTCAGCGTCGACTGGAAGCGTGTGTGCACCACGAGCGGTACCGGCTCTTCGTGCGCGGGTCTCACGACCGCTCCATTTTTTAGAAAGCTGCAGAGTCCACCGCGCACGCCGGGCACCCTGGGCGCGCCGGCTGGACAGCTGGTGAGCGGTTGGTTTTTCACGGCCTTGGTGGGCGCAGATTCTTTCCGCTGTGTGAACGGCGACAGCCCCGATCTCCCCGATCGCTGTCCGCAGCCTCCCAGTATCGCGTCGGGCACGCGCGTAGCCGCGGGTCCACGGGCAGTCTGTCAGAGCGACGCCACGAAAACGACGTGCACCACACGCGACTCGAAACAAGAACTCGACCTCGCGGCGGGAACCGAGTTGCTGGTTGCTTACGATTTTGCATGCACGGTGGGCAGCAGCGTGACCTGCCAGGATTTTGAAAAACGAAATCCGCCGTTCGAGATTCTGAAATCTCCGACCCCAGCGAGTTCAACACCCTTCCTCCGAACATGGGCCTTTGAACGGACGGTCTGTGCGGCTCGCGATGCTGTGACCGTCGAATGCGCTTCCTTATCGTCCAATGAAGCAGATGAAGCCGAGCCGGTCACGACACGCACGCTCGACTTTACCGGTACCGGCGTCGACCTGCGCGATTCGGTGACTGCCCTAGGACGCGATGGACTCTGTGCTGTCGTCAGCACGACTCAAGAGATGATCTGCCTCAACGCCCGCGACACTCTCAATACTTCCAACAGTCAACAATCCGCAGCTCCTCGGTTGCGTTCCCTGCTCGGAGGGAACTCATGAACCGCATCACACAAGTCGCGATCCTCTCGGTGACTTTTGTTTCTTCTTTTACGAACCTCGCACATGCGTGGGACAGCCAGGACGACTGTCGTCGGCACTATGAAGACGTCATCAATGGCGCACTTCAGGAGATCGCCAACCGCGAGAAGAGCATGGGTGAAAAACAAGGCGCCATTCGAGAAAACAGCCAGAATCTCATCGCGGCCAATCAGGCTCTCCGCGGTGCGCAGAGATCGATTCAGGAACTCCGACTCAAGCTCAAAGAAGAACAGCAGCGCTCCGTCGAACTCAAGTCGATCGTGCTCGGTGGTGGGTTCTCCAGCGCCCCGATCATCGAAGCCTCACAAGATCTCCAGGCGACCTTCGCCGACAGCTCACATCCCAGTTCACATCCAAGTATTGACGAAATAATTCGCGAGAACGACGAGCGACTCCTCTCAGGTTCGCCCAACGAAAAGCAGAAGGCGGCTCTCTTGGCGCCTGTTCTCGAAGTCCTTCGAACGGGGTTTGAACGCGACGTTCGAGATCTACTTTCCTCCGAGAAAGGACGACTGCTTCTGAACTGGCTGTCTCCGGTCGAGGCGAGTCTGCTCTTAACGGCTATCCAAAAAGGTTCCGATGCCCAGTCCGTCGGTACGTCGATTGCTCGGTTGCAAACCGTGGGTCTTCGCAACTCGACCAAGTACTCTGACCAGCTTTCGGATCGCGAACGCTCGCTGTCCGATCAACAAGAAGCCATCTATGCATACGAAGAGCGACTGGAGTCGCTGTTTCAGGAGATTCATGGGTACCAGCAGGAAAACGACAAGCGAGCGAATGTCGATTTGCCACGTTATCGCCTCGCGCGCCGCTGCTGCGACAAGGGCGACTATGGAAAGCTCTTTGATCTGGGAAGCTCCGGAGGCGATCCGATGATGCTAAAAATCCTCGCTGATCCTGCAGCTGCTGAACGCGATTGCCAGTAAAGGACACCCCAGGCCGCTTCGTTTTTCGCGCCTCTTCATGAAACACGTGTCCCTCGTGACACATTGAAAAGAAGTCGACAACTGCCTAGAAACTCGGTCCTCTCCGTACAGAGTGCCTACAGTCTGATCATCGAAAAACCCTACATTTCAAGGGGTTTTAGTGTTTCCGACAACTGGCAAGCCACTTGCTCTACCACTATGTAAATCAGTTTTGGGTAGGAGCTTTCAGTGAACACAAAGAATATTTTTAACTACTATTTGGGTCTATTGGTTATCGCCGCGACCCTCGCCGGTTGCAATCAACCTGGTTCGATCAAAAACGATAATCTCGAAGAAGAAGAAGCGCCTCATACGAACGGCGACGGCGACAAACCCGGCCCGAATCACCTATCGGTGACCGGACCCGGCACGATCATGACCGGCCAATGCGCTCCGATTCAGGTGTTAACGCTCAATGCAAGCAACGTCACGACCGGTGTGACCACAGCGCTTTCCGTTTTTCTCTCGACCACGACAACACTGACATCGTTTTACTCGGATGCAGCCTGCACGACGGTCTCAACGATAGCTTACTTTCCGATAGGCGTGTCGTCCGACACGGTTTACGTCAAGACAACACAATCTTCCAACTTTCAGGTGAACTACACATCAAGCCTTGGCAGCGGCAGCGTCGGCATCATCGTGCAAGCCGGCAACATCGATCATTTTGCGCTTTCGGGACCTTCCTCCGTAGCAACAGGTAGCTGTTCCGGTGCTTTCCAAGTTCAAGCCATGGACGATCAAGGTGCCCTCTCGTCGGCAACATCGAATATCTCGATCGGATTCTCGGGTCTCTCTTCGGCCCATGTCTACAGCGATATGAACTGTACGACCATGGTCACGACGGTGGACATACTGATGGGACAGAGTTCAGCACAGTTTTATTTGAAGAACACATCGCCACAGCAGATTAACTTTCAGACGACTACATTGATGTCGAACATCTTGAGCGTCGACTTCTCGTCCTCGAGCCTTCTCGTCGTCCAGGGCCCAACCACGGTCCGCAGCGATCTCTGCTCGACGATCTTCACGGTCAGTGCTTACGGTCAAGGCGGAGCCGATCACTACTTCGCTTCGCAAACGACAATCGACCTCTCAGCAACAGCAAATTCCGGTACATTCTATACGAACGCTGCTTGCACCCAAGTGGCAACGACACTCGTGATTCCAGCAGGTCAAAACTCAGGATCCTTTTACTTCAAAGCAGCCCCAGTAGTTGATGCTGCTCAACTGAGTGCTGCACTTTCGGGTTTCGGAACCGGTGTGGCCGTCGTCACGGTTGAGAAGTTTCCACTTCTACAATCCGAATCAGTTATCCTACGAAGCCGAAACGTGGCCGTCACGAGTTCAGGAAACATTTTCTCGGTCGGTGTTCGATCGACATCGCTCAATCAATACTTGGGCACGGGCTTTCTAAGCGCTTTCTCACCCACTGGACTACCTCTGAGTCAGTGGAGCAACCATGCTACTTTCGGAAACACGACAGGTGTTTCGGCCGAAGGCATAGCGCTCGACTCCAACGGGAACCTCGTCGTCGGTTTCACAAACAAACTTTCAAACGGAACTTACCGAGCCGCCCTTCGTCGGTACAGTTCGGCAGGAGCCATTCAACTCAATCAAGATCTTTTTCCAAGTGAAAGCCGCACGATTACCGGCCTTGCCGTCGACGCAGCCAACGACATCATCGTCGTCGGGATCAAAGACGGTACGCTGGTCGGCGAGTTTGTGAGCGGCTCCAACAGTGACGCATTTATCGCGAAGATCGATGGTCTATCGGGCGCCGTGCTCATGGACCGTGTGATTGCCACCACTGGCGCCGACGCTCTGTTATCTGTCGCGATCGCTCCGAACGGACAGATCTACGCCGGCGGCAGCACAACACGTGTCAGCGAGTGGATCACGGGCGGCACGCAAGTCGGAACCACAGACGGGATCATTGTCTCGATCAATCCGGCAACGCTTGCAAGCATCGTAACGAAGTCATGGGGATTTGCGAGTCAAAATCACTCCATCATCGACATCACGGCTTCGGTCACCAGCGTTTTCGTACTCGGTGCTCACCAAGCCCGTGTGGGACGATACGGTCTGAACTTGGCGCAGATTGAAGTGGAATCCGTGCACTCGGGTGAAGTCGCAAAAGCGCTCGCTCGACGTGTCGACGGAAAAATTCTGGTTCTCACGCAGAATGGAACCACTGCAGCAACTCAGATCAAGATTCGTCTCTACGACACAGGTCTCGGAAACACGAGCCTTTGGACAAAAACACATGCTACAGGAAGCTCTGGAAGCGTCATTGACGCCAAGGGCTTGGCCGTGACACCAGCGAACCAGATCTATGTTTCGGGTGGTTTCCAAGGTCTTTTCAACGGAAAATCGTCCGGCTCAAATCAAGATGGAGTTGTTATCCGTTTAGACGCAAACGGCGACATCTACTAAGCTTCGCCCTAGTACAGAAGTTTGTGGATACCCCGGTGTCCTGTCAGCCAAAGGGACTGGCCACCGGGCAATCCGACACCCGAGCCCCAAACATTTCCTGGAAGCTCATAACTCTTCGTCAGTGCTCCATCGAAACTGTAGACATGAGCCCAGCGGGCCGGTTCGTTCACCACGAGATCGCTGCGACCATCATGGTCCCAATCAACGATCGCTACATCCGATAGAAAACCACTGATCAGCGTAGAGCGCGGCGCGCGCGCTGGAAATCCGGCAAGCGGTAGACCCGTGGCCCCTGCTGCGACCATGAGACCGCGTGGATCGGAGTTGTAAATAACAGCCGGAATCACATTCTCCTGATCCCGAAGCTCCACCACACGAATCGATCTTCGACCTCGGTTATTCGAATGTCGTTTCGACCACAACAGCTGCGAGGGCATCACCGCAAGCGAACGCGCTTTCACAACAGACTCGACACGTTTACCTTCGACCGCACCGTTGGTGACAAGATAGTGTCCCTCGTTCGGAACAAGTGTCCCGCAACGCGCGTCCTTGGCAACCTCGTCCGTCCACGTTTCAATATTTTCCACAGCACCCGAGGCATTAAAGACGCGGACTTCCGTGTCCACGGGGTTGTCACGGCGATCCCCTGGGGGAATCACCATTGCAACCCTAGAAGGAAGCTCCGTCAAAACGACAGGAGTTTCCCCACCTTCCTTGACAAAAGCGCACGAAGCGATCAATGGCTCCGAATTCTTTTTAATGGAGACGGGCGTGCTCGACAGTGTTTCGAGCTGTTGACCAAAAATATCAATCCGTGCCGGACGGACATCGACTCCAAACCCTGGAGCTGTTCCTTCGGTGCGCACGACTGTGAGACGACTGCCTCCCAAAGTGTGCGTTGGCAAGATATTGAGAATGCCGCCTGTGGAAATGCTAGCGCGCGCGATCCACTGTCCCTGCGCGGAAAGAACCTGCACTCCGGGAAGCACCTCACCGTCATTGCGTCCCTGCGTATCACGGCTCGCATTGCTGGATCCGATCACGACGTCATCGTAACCGTCACCATCCCAATCAAACGGTTCAGGTACAAGCTCAGGGAAAAGCCCCACAACTCTAAATGTTCTTGGAAAACCAGGGAGCCACTGCCCGTCTTGAGACATCCGTCCGACGACAAGCTCGTCTTCCCACTGCCGGTCAATTTTTCGAATGCTCCCTGTCCAGACAGAGCCGTCAGGCTGGAGCTTTGACCAAAGTCCTAAACTCCACTGTCCTGGCAACCAAAGACCGGAGTCAGGCCCTCCGTATTCCAAAGGCGCCGGTGCATACCGCCTAAGAAATGGCTCGATCTTCACTCCAAACCAAACGTCTTTGCCGTCTCCGTAGCGCAATCCGATTGGGATCTGCTCGATGGCCGTGAGTGCGGGCTGCGTGACAAGATTGAGAATCACACGAAAGCTTCCGCCGTTCAGCGGCTGCACTTCATAGTTATCGATCGTGACGAAACCCTGAAACTCCTCACCCACACGCACATCCGTCGGTGTTTCTGTCAGGGGAATCCATTCACTCATCACATCGAACGTGACACGGATACGATGGGACGCCACATCGACCGTTTCCGTCTCGACCACTTTTGACTTCTGAGAGTGAGGCACCCGAAGCAAAGGCTGAGGTTGCGCGTCCAGAGCGGCCGCTGCATCGGCAATACCGGCACCCAAATAGTAATGAGCCCGACGATCATTAGCCGAGTTAACCGCAAGCCCCGAAGCGAGGAGACGCACGATCACGTCAGCACGGGTGTACTCTGGATGTGCACTCAGAAGCAGTGAAGCGATACCCGCGACCATCGGAGTGGCCATGCTTGTACCGCTGAAACTCGCATAACCTTGGAGTCCTGGCGTATAGATACTTTCGTCCTTCACATCCCTCGACATCGGGAACGTGCTCAGAATCTGCAGACCGGGTGCCGTGATATCGACGTTCAAAGAGTAATTTGAAAAAGATGTTCGCTCACCATCATAGGTCGATGCGGCCACCGAGATCACATTCTCAAAGTCACTCGGATAGTTTGGAATGTTGCTCCCATTGTTGCCCGCAGCGGCCACAACAATCGCGCCTTCCTCGTTCGCACATGCGTAGATTCTTTGTTCGAGAGGCGATGCGTAGGGACCACCCAAACTAAGATTGATCACGCGAGCACCTTGAGCGACAGCGTAAGCGACGCCCGCTGCGATCTGCTGGACCGTTCCGCGTCCTTCGTCGTCTAGAACTTTCACTGGCAGAATACGTGCGCCTGGATTGACACCCGAGACGCCAACACCATTGAAGGCTGCCGCGATCGTCCCGGAAACGTGGGTGCCGTGGGCATCATCGTCAGTGGTGTTACCTGTGCCCGAGACAAAGTTGAAACCAACGACATCGTCCTTGAAACCGTTGCCATCATCATCCACACCGTTACAACTGAGATCCCGACAAACAGAATCTCGAGGTGCCCCGAGCCATGGGCCCATCTCTCCGGCATTGTATGCGATCATGTCTTTGAGATCGGGGTGGTTCGCGTCGATCCCAGAGTCAATCACCGCAACGACGGCTGGATGGAAGGTCTGAATTTTTCGTAACGCCTCAATGACATGAAGATCGTAACGTGAAGGCGGCGCCTCTTGGCTGGTCAGTGTTCGAATGAACCAGCTGCGTGTATCGAGTGGACGAACCTCGGTGCGCGAATGAAACCCCCAAAGAAACTTATTGAGTGGGTCATTGAACTCGTAGATACGTTTGTACTCGAGAGCGACGGCAGCCTGCTGTTCCGTCTGAACCCGCGCACGTTCTGCGACAATTTGCAGCGCCGTTGGATTGCCTGGAAACAAGCGCACAACCGCGTCTTCGAGCCGTGCGACGATCTCGACACGTTCGGTACGCGCTGCGATCAATCCCTTGATCAGAAGCGGCTCAAACTCCGGCAGATCGGCGGGCACGAGTCGCTGAACCATCTCATGTGCGAGAGTTGCAAGCTCGTAACTTTTCTTGAGCTCGACGTACATGCGTCCAAGAATTTTCACCGCTCGAACAAACTGAGCTTTGTCCTGAATCGTTTTCCAGTGTGGCTCAAGAATCTCGACGACACGCGCATGATCGTGCAATTGTCGCCAAGCGAGCTCCGCGGCCTCAACCCACTTCTCTTCAGCGATGAGTGTGTCGATGCGAGCAATCGCTGCGAAGCGGGCTCGTGCTTCGGCACCTTTTTTCTCTTCATCCATGCGGCGCATGCGGATCTCGCGTCCGACGAGTGAAAACTTCAACTCACGGTCGGCGATGATCGTATCTTCCCAAGCCCGTAGCGCAGCCGGATCGCCTTTGGTCTTCAAGACTGCGAGCGCCTGGCGATGGAGCTCTCCGCGGCGATCTTTATCGAGGTCGAGTTCTTGACAGAGCCTTAAAACTTCATTCAGAACTTCGTCGTCACGTCCTAGAGCCCGCAATGCTTCTAAGCGACTTTCTGCGACGAAGGCGAGCGTTGCGCCGGGAAGCGTACGAGGTTGTGTGTCGAAGAACTCAGCCGTAAGACGCAGAACAGTTTCGTGGTCCTTCTCACGAACTGCTTTTCGAATCGCGTTCACCTGCACGTTCACGTTTGGAGTCACCGACGCCGTCCGAACTGCGTGCGGTTCGGACGAAACGACATAACGGAGATGGTCGGTGATCAAACTCGCGGCGACTGGTTTTTCCGTTTCGACTTTGAAACTAACGCCGGCGATCTGCAGACAGCGATGAACGGGTCTCTGGGGGACAGGGTCCATGGTTCCCGCGAGCAGAGGAGTGACCTCAACTACCGGCACACCAATCTCACGAAGATCATCCTTGATCTCGGTTACCGAACGACTCCCGTCTGTTTCAATGAGAATCTCATTCGGGATGATCCATGAACCGTGGTCACGTGGACCAGAGTTCGCCCGTCTGGATTGCTCATCAGAGTCTCTCGAGCTACACCCCAAAAGGAAAGCTAGAGCAACTCCAACGACTAACCGCGTACCCCCGCGGGTTAGTGTCATTCCCCCCCCTATTTAGGAAACCAGCCTTGGTTTCCCCCCTTGCACGTATACCAATTCAATTGCCGTACCAGCCCGTAGGGCCTGCTCCACCGTCAAAAGGTCAGCGGTAAAACCAAACCAGATATTTTTAACAGGGTAAGTATGAAAAAATTAAATGAATCCGAAGTCTTATAAGACCCTATAAAAGATTTTCGAGATCGCGCGCAAGGGATTCCCAATGTCGATCGGTTTCGAACTGCGGAAAATTTCTGGGGAACGCAGGATCCTCCCAGCGACGACAAACCCAACCGTTGAAGTGCAAGAGACGAAGCGCACGCAGTGGTTCGATCAGCGCAAGCGTCGTGCGATCAAAACCACGAAGCTCTTCGTAAGCTTCAACCAAAATCGCACGCTCGGCTTCGGCCTCAGGCTCGCGCCCCGGAACAAGCATCCAAACATCTTGAACCGGCGGACCCACCACCATGTCGTCGAAGTCCAAGAAAAACGGACCGTCTTTGTTCCAAAGAAGGTTGCCCAAATGACAGTCGCCGTGAATTCTCTGTAACGGGATCGATTCGAACTTCGGCTTCATCTTCTCGATCAGCGCTTCTGCGTGTTGAACAATCTGCGCCTGATACCCTGGCGGGATCAGCTTACTCGTGGACAAGGACTCGATCGCAGCACGACCGTAGACATCCGGCACAAGGCGCACGCGACTTGGCGCCTGGCTTCGGCTACCCACACCATGAATGCGCGCCAGCAAGCGTCCAAGACGTCGCAATTGTTCAGCCGAAAACTCATCCGGGGCTCGACCTCCGACTTTGGGAAAAACCGCAAAGAAGATTCCGCCTTCTTTGTCCTGACGGAGAGTCGTGCCATCCGAAAACGGAAGCGGCGCCACCACCGGGATCTCGTCCGTTTTCAATTCCGCCAAAAATCGATGCTCTTCGCCGATCTGTTCGGCCGACCATCGACCTGGACGATAAAACTTTACGATCCGAAACCGATCACTCGGGGTTTTTGGAGTTTCCCCATCGAGTTCGATCTCGACCTCATAGACGCGGTTCTCCATGCTTCCAAGCGCCGAGACGCGACCCGTGCAAAGCACACCCGCCGATTCGACAGCCGCCAGAACCCTTTCCGGCGTGATCGAGAAAAAGAACTGCGTGGCCCCTCCCCAAGGCGTGCTGGTACTCACTGGTCACCTCGACTGCGATAGAGCCCCGGTCGACGCAGCGAGAATGCATCGAGCGAAAGTGCGCCACTGAATCCCATCGCCCGGTCTGCTAGCAACTCTCCAAGCGCGGATGCGAACTTGAACCCATGTCCCGATAATCCGGCGCAGAACTGCATCTGAGAAAATCTGGGATGACGATCAATAATGAAATGCTCATCAGCGGAGAACTCATACAAGCAGTTTTCGGTTCTCATGAGACGGGAGTGCCCGGCGCCGCCCGACAGGTGCGTGAAAAAAGACTTCTGAAAATCATGGAGACGATCGACCTCGGTAGACGAAAAGTCTTTCGAGAGCTCCGAGGGGTTAGCAATGAGTTTTCCGCCGGTGTGCTCTGCGATCTTGAACTGCGGCCCATCCCAAGCAGGAAACCCATAAAACTTATGCTCTCCACGTTCGACGATGTAGCAAGGAATGTCGGCCATACCACCATCCGGAGTTTCAAACCAATAGAGCGTTTTTTCGATAGGCTGAACACTCGTCGTGATCTCCCGAAACAGGCGAAAGCCCCAAGCACCCGTCGTGATGACAGCAGATTGCGCTGAAAACACCTCGCGCGCGGTTTTCACCACCACGCCGCCGCGCTCAGCACGCACACTCTCGACGGGGTCCTCAAACTTGAGCCCGACACCTTTTTTTTCCGCGCCGCTCAGATGAGCTTCGACGCAGGCCTCGACACGTAAGAACCCAGCTTCTCGTTCGAAAACAAAATCGAGATTCTGATCAGGATCGGCTGGTTGGAGTGCCGGCCAACGTTTCATGACCTCTTCACGCGTGAGCGTCTCGATCGCAAGCTCATGCTCAAAAGCGCTGCGTCGCGTGCCAGCGATCAGCTCGCTTTCGGGTGGTCCGACCGAGAGAACACCGACTTCGCGATAGAGATCGCTACCACTTTCTTTTTCAAGCTCTCGCCAGAGTTCGCGCGCTCGTTTCGCGATCGGGACATAGTCCGGACTCTCATAGTAAGCCTGACGAAAAACGCGGGAGTCGCCATGACTGCTACCGCGCCTATGGCCGCGTGAGAACTGATCGATTCCGAGAATTCGAAGCTTCTTTCCGCCGAGATGGTAAGCGCAAGCGCTTCCAACTCCGCCGAGACCTAAGATGATGCAGTCAAAATGTCGGCCCATTAAGGGAATAACTTAGTCGAGCTCAGGCCTTTGCGACAGCCCTAGATTCGGGTCAAGCCCAGGCGAACGACCGATGCTTACCGCGCACTTTGACCGGACCTGATAAACATCGAAGATGGCCGAACGCTCCAGCTTCCGAGTATGACCCTCGGCTGCAAGCTCGGCGATCCTCCTCTCCCGCAAAGCCTGGGTGTGCGCGACCCAGGGTGCGAGCAACGAAAGAGAAACAGCCGCATCTGAGAACCCGGCATGCGCCGTCAAGTGAAACCAACGACGCCTCTGGTCCTTTTCGGTCTGCACATGTTCGGCAAGTGACACAGGAACCTGCGTTTCTTCGACGGTCGATTCGGTGCGATCGGGTCTGATCTCCATGAACCAGTCCAGATCTCTGCGAAGCTGAGCCAGGAACCTCTTCAACACCCCAGATTTTCCGGAATCACCGGCAACGCTAACAGCGGACCTAAGTGAGTGGCTGATCTCATGGCTGTTTATAACGCTGTTCACGACGTCATAAGCCGCAATCGCTAAGACGACCATCTGGTGCTGAGCATTGATCGAAACCTGCCGCACACGTTCTGCGCTCGCCACCAATAAAAAAGGTGGGCGCGCAATCAGCAATGCAAAGTTTCTGAAGTCAGCTCGCTTTCGAGCGACGGAATCCCTCGATAGAAAACGGCTTTTCTGAACACCAGGCAGAGCTCTGTCAAGCGAGGGGAGGATCTCGTTCTCGAGCCGAACAAAAAGAGCCTCAACGGATCTTATCCGTCCCGAAATACTTCTTAAAACCACGCTTCTTTTGGCGGGCGAATCGCCGACCATCGTACGAAGCGGAGTCGTCCACTGCGACAAGAGTTTCGGTAGATTCTGAGCGTGGTCTTCGACAGCACCCAACCATTCGAAAATCACTCGCTGCTCATTAACTGTAAGAGGCGTATGAGAGGCGGCCGCGGAACTGCCGCGAGGCTGTACTCCAAGAACTACGAATCCCATAACAAAGAGGATTGAACACTTCCCTAGCCACAAAACAGGCCGTTCTTATCAATCTCGACGCCGTAAGTCAACTTTGGGCTGACTCCTCGAATGGATAGCGCGTCGCTATTCGATAAAGATCCAGGGGTCCTGAATATGCGACTTCTTAAAGAAGAAAACGCGCAGTCCTGGATCAATCTCCGTAAGACGATCGGGCCGGTAAACTTCTTTAGTTTCCATACTCCCGACATACTTATCCGGCTGCCGTCCACTCACGAGCAGGCGCCATTCGTACGGAATCACGAAATCAGGGTCGCCGAACATCCCTTCCTGCTTACTCTCTTTTTCCATGACGATTTGACCGAGTTCTTCGCAGCGATCGAGGTGGGGAAAAATGCAGTAGTTCACCGCCAGAGCCTTTTCAACCATGTGCTTGTTGATATTCTTCGTGCCTTTGAAAACCCAACCAAGAACACGACCGTTGGTGTCGCATCGATCGGCTCCCGGAATCTCCAGTTTCACCGTGTCGCCACCCTTTAGAACGCGACTCAGTTCATTTTTCGCAGCGGCACCCCATTTTGGCTGTTCGTGCCCTTGATAATTTGTTTCGGGCGTATCGATGTTGAGGAAGCGCATCGGCACCGATCGACCTTCTAGAAAGAAACGCGCGGTATCGCCATCGACCACACGGTCAACCGTGGTTTCGATGATGATGGGATCCTCTTGATTCGGAAGTGTGCAGATTTCAGGAAGTTCGCCTGCGGACGCCATCAATTGCCCAATTGATGGCGTGATGGACTGCATGTTGGTTAGCGTGATGGATTGAATGAAAAGAAATAGAGTTCCAGCGACGATCATGAGTTCCCTCCTTGGTTAGCCTGCTTGATCTTCAAAAAAAGTCTGGGGTTGTGTCACTCGCTTGGCAAGCAGAATACCGGCCCTAACAGAAATCTATGATTCTCAAAGCGGTGCCTACCGGCAGCATGATATGGGGTGAACCTATGACCCCCGCTCTGAAAACTCTGATTCTGATGCACCCGCAGGAGAAAAAGGAACCGCTCGCGACGGCGCCGTTGATCGCATCGGTTCTTCCCGAGGCACGCGTTCGGACGGGATTGTCGTGGCCCAATCTCTCTGTGGCGTGGTCGGGTTCGAAAAAACCCTTGGACGCTTCCTTAGAGAACGCACGCTGGGGAGTTTTCTACCTGGGCTCTAAAACAGAATGGTCGTCGTTAGCCGCGGCTCCCGGAATCGAAATCACTTCTGGAAAACTTGTGATTCTTGAAAAAAAGAAAGTTTCCTCAATGCCAAGGGAGGCCGCGCGCGCACTCGAAGGCATTGTCTTACTTGATGGTTCGTGGGCCGAGGTCAAGAAACTCTGGTGGCGAAATGCGTGGCTGCTCAAGCTCAAGCGTCTCGTTTGGGTCGGAAAAGTTCCGTCACTTTATGGTTCAAAGCGTCGCGAACCCCGGAACGAGTGTGTTTCGACACTCGAAGCGTTGGCTTACGCAATAGCCGCGCTACAGGCTGATGACCCGTCGGCTGCTCGTTTGCTGGATGCCTTTCGTCTCATGCTCCGAGACCGGTAAGAACTGGCCTGTCTTACTGTTGTGATGGGCCGGCGGGCCGTCGGGCCGTCGAATGTGACATAAAATCGGCTGTTTCATTTTAAATCAGAACTACGGCATGTCTTGAAGTACGGTAGACCCATGAAAAAAGCTGCGGTGATTCTCTGTGGATCCGGACACTTGGACGGCAGTGAGATTCGTGAAAGCGTCGCTGTTCTTTGGGCGTTGAACGACGCCAAGATCGCGACCGAGATTTTCGCGCCCGATATCGAACTCGTCGATGTCATGGACCATGTCCGCCGCGAACCCGTCGTTAGCCCCAGTAGCCCCAAGCGAAATGCGCTGATCGAGGCCGCTCGCATCGCTCGCGGAAAAATTGCGCCCATCAACCAACTCGTTCCAGCAAACTTCGACGGACTTTTTCTCCCGGGAGGATTCGGCGTGGCTAAAAATCTCTGCACCTTTGCTGCTGCAGGCGCCAAAGCAACCGTACTGCCGGATATTGAAAAAACCATTCGAGCTTTTCATCAGGCAACGAAACCTATCGGCGCGGTGTGCATTGCACCGGCTTTAGTTGCACTGGTGCTGAAAGATAAGAAACTCGAACTCACACTCGGGGAGCCCGGAGAAGCCTCAAGTGAAATTGAAAAACTGGGCCACAAACATCGGACCTGTTCTGCGCACGAGTGTATTACCGATCATGGCAACAAGGTCGTTACAACACCGGCGTACATGTACGACGACGCCGAACTCGCAGACGTGTTTCGAGGGGTGCGAGCGCTCGTGCAATCGGCGGTTCAGCTCAGCACAGTTCACTAACGCCGGGCTGCTGGTTTCAGGGTTCTAGGCCGCCGGCCTCACGCGTTCGGGTTTTCCGGGTTTTTTATAGATGGGTTGGGACAGGGTGAGTTCAATCCGGCGGGGTTTTGAGACTAACTGATTTGATTGAGGGCGCGGTTTTGAGCGGGTTCTTGAGCTTAGTTATATGTGCGCGATCCGCCTGATCCGCCTGATGCGCCCGATCCGCCCGATTTGAAAGACGGACTTGTCCGAGTAAGCACGCTACTTTGAGCGCGGTTTTGAGCGCGCGACGTCGTTTGTTCGCGCTGCTTGTGATTGGCCGCTCGTCGTGGGCGGTTCGACGTCGGTCTAAGGCGCGAAAAGCAGCATGCGGTCGCGGATTACGACGCGAGAAGCGATACGCGATCGCGGATCACGGCGCGAGAAGCGAATGCGGTACGTGCGAACACTGCCTAAGCTTTTCAGCCTGTTGCCGTAAGATTTTGGATCTCGGCAGTTGCGAATTCGTGGTGATTTGTATACCTTCGCTCACCGACACATGACGCCGGATTTAACCAGTCAATGCGACGGGTTTAATATCTGAGCGCAACACGTGCCACCTACATGGATAGGTGACGCATGTAAGTGACGGACGTAAGTGACGCACATGATAAGTAACAATGATAAGTAACAATGATAAGTAACGACGATAAGTGACCCGTGAAACAAACATCATTTCTCAAACCCGAGAAAAGCGATTACGGCGGAAGTCTTTTGAAAACACGGTACGGTCGCTCGCGTCCAC
>CAZJVD010000024.1:0-25822 GCA_964549505.1 uncultured Oligoflexia bacterium | reverse complement strand
CTATTCGTGAAGGCGGTAAGACCGTCGGCGCCGGTGTGGTGTCTGAGATTGTTGAGTAAGTAGGGAATGACCATTAAGAACCCGAGATCCTTTGGTATAGCTCAGTTCGTTTCCTCGGGATTTCTTGTTTTTCTCAGTCTGGTTGTCTTTCGAGATCAAGAGATGGTTGCCAAGGTGCTTTTGGGCTTTGGATTTCTTGACGCGATGGCTGGAGCTTACTTTTTGACACGAGAAGAAAGTCCCTCCGGTCCTAAAGGCGGCCCTAAATCTCGCCCGAAGCGTCCAAAGCGACCGAGAAGCGCGTAACGCTTGTTTTAAGGGCGGAAGCTATTTATCTTTTTATGACTATTGGTTGTAACTACTGGTTGTAGCTGCTCGTTCCGGTTACGAACGACGAACTGGACTTCGGTTCGGTCGCAATAGGTTCTTCATCGAAAGGATTTTCTGTGTCTAAAGTACTTCTCAGTCTCGCTGCCGTGGCGATCATTTTGGGCGTCGGTTGTTCAAGTGACAAGGGCAAGAACAAGGCTAAGGAGTCGGCCGCGAAGTATTGGCAGGACAAGGCGTACCCCGGTAAGGCGTACGATGTTCAGGTCGTCGAAGCCGAAGAGATTGAGGATGGAAAATTTCGGGTCAAAGGGATTGTCGACGGGGAAACGCGTGTTGGCGTTTTCAGTCCCGAAACGGAGACGTTCTCCGAGGGATATTATTCGTTGGCTCACGAACGCAACAAGCGTATCGCTGAGCTCGAGCAAGAAGTGAAATACTGGAAAGAAAAGTACGAAGAACTCGAAAAGAACCAATACAAACTCAAAGTCCAAATGGAAGCCGCCGAGAAAGCAAAGAAAGCGCAGTAAGCTTTCGTCTAGCCTCCGTGGTTCCATTGACCTCGGAACCAATACCTGTCTGCTGCTTGTTGCCGAGTGCGACTTAAGGAAAAAGTCTACGAAGCGTGTCGTGGTGGATCGGACATCGATCGTGCGGCTCGGGCAGGGTGTCGATCAGACACGTGCTTTTCATCCCGATGCGATGCGGAGAACGCTCAAAACACTTCAGGACTACGCTCAGACCTGCATCGAGTTGGGTGTGAAGCCGGCCGCCGTGCGAGCGATCACCACGAGTTCCGCGCGCGATGCGAAGAACTCAAAGCAGTTTTTTGAAAGAGTGAAACAAGAAACGGGTTTCAAGTTTCGCGTGATTTCCGGCAAAGAAGAAGCGCGCATGACGTTTCGAGGGGCGTTGCTGCCGGGGATGCTGTCTTCAAAAACCGCGGTGATCGACATTGGCGGCGGGAGCACGGAGCTCTTCTCGAGCGCTGGCGGCGAAAGTCTGGACATCGGCAGTGTGCGCTTTACGGAGCGTTATCTTCGCAGTGATCCTGTCTCTGATCCGGAGTTTTGGGCATGCGAGAAGGCTGTTGATGATCAAATTCAGGGTCTGATCAAGCGCGGATTTAAAAGGGGGTCGCGTGAACTTGTCGGCGTCGCCGGAACGGTGACGACGCTTGCGACATGGTTCTTAGACCTATCGACGTGGGATGCTGCGAAGGTGGATGGAACCGAGCTTTATGTGGGCGATGTTCACCGCATGGTCGAAGAGCTCAAATGGCGGACCGTCGAGGAACGAAAAGCGCTGACCGGTATTGAAAGTGGGCGAGCGGACGTCTTACTTGCCGGAGCGATGATTCTCTGGCGTGCGATGGAAATACTTGGTTTTCCTAAAGTCACCGTGAGCACGCGTGGTCTACGTTTCGGCGCGCTCTTTTGATGGGTGCGGACCACCTTTCGTGGATGCTTCGCATCCACGAAAGGTGGTCCGCACCGGAACCCGTCCACAAATCAAAGTCACTTGACTTGTAGCGTCAATAATTATATGAACGGGTCTGGAATAGGAAACCGAAATCATGATTTTCGTTAAAAAACAGATTCTTAGCGTCTTTAAAACCCTGTCCGTTGGCGTGTTTGTACTAGGTTTTTCAGCCTGTACGAAGACGGTTGATCCCGTAAAGCCAGACAGCGAAAGCGAAGCTGCCCCGACGGCGACTCAGCCTGTGACTACGGGCGAACCCGAGAGCGGCCCAGAGAGTGGCCCGGCGAATAACAGCGCCAACAACGGTTCCGGGAGTGAGAGCGGAGGTCAGAAGCCAGCTCTAGCAGTGTTTCCAAGAAGTTCGGAAATTCGGGTCGATCTATTGATTAAGGTGGCGGACAACACGCAGCTCACACCCGACGAGTGTACTTTGCTCGACTCCATTAACCACAAACAGTCGGCAAACTTTGACTTGATCTCGACAGCCCTCATCGACTTACACAGTCGTGCGCGCGCGGCACAGCAACCGGTCGGTTCAGAAGACGGAAGTCGCAGTCAGTTCGAGAAACTTGTCCAGACGCAGTTTCATGCAGCTAATCCGTACGATCTCAAAATTAAGTATGAAGGTGTCATCGAAAGTGCGCTTTCGAAAAGCGCAGGTGCGACCAAGAAAATTCAGTATTCGGCGACGTCGACCAATGTGTTCGATGTCCTTTCGGGCACGATGCAGTGCTACTCCGGAACGATTCTGAACACGCTTGTTACGCGGTATCAGACGAGTGTCGAAGATTTCGAAAAAGCTGAGAACATCGTTATCGTTCGTCCGGGTCATGTTCTGCCGGGTTACGCAAAGAAGAACGCCAAGAACGAGTGGGAAATTTTCGGAATCGAGACGACGGTGTCGGGCGAAGGAAAGATCGCCTATGGTGTTGCTTCGACTCTCGGTCTTCCGATGCGCATTGTCGGTGCGAACGACTTTGCTGTTTTTCAGATTTTTGAACGCCACCTCACGGGTTTAGAGCGAGATCAGCTCATGCAGAAGGCACTTCAGAACGCTGCCGAACGTTACGGTTTGGATTTAGCGTTAATGGAAGTGCTGGTTCAGCTTGAAAACGAGAAGAGCGCTGGTCAACCCGATGCAAGCGGTTTGAACGCAACTACATTTGGCTTTGGTGTCGCAAACACACCGAAGGGTGTTGTGGATCGTTCTACCGAGCCTACGGAGGTCGTGCCAGAGCCGGCGGCGGACGACGCGACGGCTGGTATGAACCCGCTTCTTACGCAAGACGCGCATACGGTGGATGCGATCCCACTGCGGAGAGCGTCCAACTAACCCAGCCGCGTTTTTAACTGCGCTGCTAGCTGCGGGTCTTTCGCTGCGAGTCTCTTCAAAATACTCTCGCGAAACGCAGGATCTGCCATTTCGAGCATCTCGAGTACTTGGGCGAAGCCGTCGACGGAACGGCCACCATCCATCGTGGCTTCAGGACGCGTGGATTTTGGTTGGGAGGCTGGTTTTCGATTACGGTTATAGGTCATCATACTTTGGTCAACTCCCGTTTCTTTGCGGCTTTTTGAGCCTGATTGCGCATGATCGTTTCGTTCGTCGCTAGTTCATTACGAACTTTCGAGAGCGACTCTTCGCCGTTCTTGCGTTGGTGAGCGATTTGCTCTTGGTAACTTTGTTTGACGTGAGAAAGTTCGCCTTCCGCGTTTTTCTTTTCGTTCTCGATGCGCCGTTCGTTCTCGGTACGCACTTCTTGAAGATGGGCGTCGAGGCGTGCGGCCTCTTCTGATATCTGCACTTCGTAGGCGCTCTTGAGTTGCTCCAGTTGAGCACTATTCTGAGTCATTGCTTTTGTGAGATCGGCCTCGTGCTTCTTGTTGAGGTCTTCGACCTGAGCATTGTGATAAGACTCGAGCTGAGCGCGGTGATTCCGCAGCTTCATTTCTTCCGTCGATAGGCCTTTGAGCGTGTTACTGGACACGAGTACTCCCTGTATTGATTATCTGAGCCTAAGGAGCCCTGCACCAGAGAGGATTTTTTGACGGTTGGGTGGCTTATTTGCGCGACAGGACTCCATAAACCCAGTAACTTTTTTGAATGCAGAACGACCATCTCGTATTCCTCGGCGCAAAAAGAACCCCGTTCGGTGCCAACGGCGGATCCCTGAAAGACGTCAATCCAACGGTCTTGGGTGTGAGTGCCGGGAAAGCCGCGCTTGCGGAGGCCGGTCTAAGACCGGATCAAATCCAGCATGTGATCATCGGCAATGTGATTCAATCCGCTTCGGACAGCATCTACACGCCTCGCCACATCGGTTTGAAGCTGGGCATTCCGATCAGCGTTCCCGCGCTCGGTATCAATCGTCTCTGTGGCTCAGGATTTCAGGTCATTGTCGACGCCTACCACCATCTCTTGGCAGGTGATGTGGAGTTCGCGTTGGTCGGCGGTGTCGAGAACATGAGCATGACCCCGTATGTTCTTCGTGGTGCGCGTTGGGGTTACCGCTTGGGTAACGGAACCGCCGAAGACATGATGACCACTGCTTTGACAGATTCTTATACGGGCGACCCAATGGCGATCACAGCTGAAAACCTGGGTGCCAAGTACAATGTCACTCGCCAAGACGCGGATGACTTTTCACTCCGGAGCCAGGAGCTAACGAAACAAGCGATCGCAGACGGAGGGTTCAAAGATGAAATCGCACCGTTCGAAATGCAGGATAGAAAAGGAGAGATGTTTCGTCTCGAGCGTGACGAACATCCCCGTCCTGAGACGACGAAAGAGTCGCTTGGGAAACTAAAGTCTATTTTTAAAAAAGACGGTCTTGTTACCGCCGGCAGTGCCAGTGGGATTGTCGACGGTGCCGCGTGCTTGGTTGTCGGCTCGGCAAAAGCTGCTGAAAAACTGAAGTTACGTCCGCTCGCACGCATGGTGAGTTATGGCGTTTCCGGATGTGATCCTGCCTTGATGGGAATCGGACCAGCGCCTTCGACTCGTCAAGCCCTCGAACGCGCTGGGATGACTCTTGATAAAATGGATCTTATCGAAGTAAACGAAGCGTTCGCTGCTCAGGCGATCGCTGTTGAGCGCGAACTTAAAATTCCGCGTGAAAAACTCAATCTTGAGGGTGGAGCGATCGCAATTGGTCATCCACTTGCGGCCAGTGGATCACGAATCATCGCGCATTTGATTCATCAACTGCGTAAGAAGAAAAAACGTTACGGTCTCGGGACCGCATGCATTGGTGGCGGTCAGGGGATTGCCGTCATCATCGAGAACCTAGAAAAAACCTAAAAAAGAACCTAAAAAAACCTTGGAGCGAGGACCATCTATGCAGGCCATTGAAGTCGACTTCTTAGGAACGAAGATCAAGATGAAATCTCAGAGTGATGAAGCTGTCATCACGGAGGTTCTCGAACTCGCACGCATCAAGATTCAGGAAGCCAAACAGCGTGCGCCGAAAGCGGCACCCCAATACGTCGCACTCGTGGCGCTCTTTGACATGTGCGAGGATTATGTTCGTGCGAAAAAGAAAGTCAGCGAGAACCGCGCCGAGCTGACGGAATCGGTTGATTCCTTGCTCGCTCAAATCGAAAACGAACTCAAGTAATCGCGTCTCGATCGAGTGGATCCGTACGAGATTCGTGCCGAAATCGACGAACGAAGGACTTCGCTGTCCGCTTCCGAGCGCACGAAGCTGAGTCGCCTCGTTTGCGAACATCTGATCAGATGGAAACCACCGTGGAGTGGCGGTGGTTACAAGGGTCTGAGTGTTGCGCTCTTTCGAGCCAACTATAAGGAGCCGATCTTAAAACCTATTGAGGTTTATCTCCTAAAGGCTGGAGCCAAGCTTTTCTATCCGCGTATCGAGAGTCTCAATCAGGGCAAAATGGAAATGCACTTTGTTTCGAACCCAGCCAAGTACAAGTGGAGACAACAGCGCGGACTTAAGATCGAAGAACCGGGTCCGAAGGCTAAGCGAGTGGATCCTAAGGATATCGATCTCATCCTCGTCCCCGGCTTTGCTTTCAACCGAAAAGGCGATCGTCTTGGATCGGGATTTGGTTTCTACGACCGTTATTTAGCGCGTGGGGTGCGTGCCGTCCGTGTTGGTGTTTGCTTTGAGTTTCAGCTGCGCGACGGGCTCCCGATCGAGGCGTGGGATCAGCCCGTGCATTTTATCGTGACAGATCGCGAGATATTTGAAACAAAGCGCGTCACATGAAAGTTTTGTTCTTTGGCGATACTTTTGGAAAACCTGGCCGCGATGCGGTTCGTGCGTTCATCGCCGAAGCGCGGACATCGTTGGCTCCTGACGCGATCATCGTTAACTGCGAAAACTTTGCGCACGGTCGCGGTGTCCTCCCGGAACAGGTGGAGGAGTTTCTTGGTCTGGGTGTCGACGTTCTCACAACCGGAAACCATGTTTGGGATCAGAAGACGCTCTTGAGTTACATCGGTGGTCAGCCGAGGCTTCTGCGTCCGATCAATTTTCCCGAACACACACGCATCTCGGTTCCGGGACGCGGAATGATTGTCTTACCCGCGAGCGGCGCTCGCCGAGCTCCCCTCGGTGTGGTTCAGATCATGGGTCGTGTTCACATGGAAGCCGTGGATTGTCCATTTCGGGCAGCAGATGCTGCGATCGAGCGTTTTAAGTCAGAAGGTGTGAAGTCGATCATTGTCGACTTTCACGCCGAAGCGACGAGCGAGAAACAAGCGATCGCGCACTTTCTCGATGGTCGCGTGAGCGCCGTGGTCGGAACCCACAGTCACGTGCAGACTGCCGATGCGCGTATTTTGAAAAACGGAACGGCGGCTATCACCGATGTCGGTCTTTGCGGCGTTTTCGATTCGGTCATCGGGGTGAGAAAAGAGGCCTCCATTGCGCGGTTCCTGTCTCGAGTTCCGAGCCCTTTCGAACCCGCCGACGGCCAGGGCGGGGTGAGTGCGGCCCTGATCACGATCGACGAGGCAACCGGCAAAGCGACTGCAATCGAGCGAATCTACAAAGAAAAAGTCTAACCAGACCATCGCAGTCAGCAGTTTAAAAACCCAGATTTTTTTGATACAAGGTTCCCATCAGTCAATAGGTGGGCTCGTAGCTCAGTTGGTAGAGCGCCAGCTTTGCAAGCTGGATGTCGCAAGTTCGATCCTTGTCGGGTCCACCAAAATTTTTCCCCGCATCCTCAGATAGGCCCGCGTCAGTTTCAGTTTTCAATCGATTTGTGATTTTGGATTTGTTTCCTCCCCGCTTTTTAGGGCAGGCGGAGGTGTGCTCTCTGTTTCGATCTGCGGATGCGGGTACGGTCACCCGGACTCACCACCCAAACTTGCATATAGTTATCAAAAATGATAATTATTAAGCATGCGAGGGCCGACTTCTCCGTATAGCGTCCGTGAGTACCTCACGGAAACGGGAGTTAGTCCTTATCGCAAATGGCTTGGTACCGGGTGTACTTTGGGATCCAAGGCAAGTCTCTCGTCATTCTTCTATTGGGAGGAGACAAGAGCACCCAGAGTCGCGACATTGACCAGGCGAGAACATATTGGAAAGAATTTTTGGCGGTAAAAGGAGAATCACATGGCTCGAAGAAGTAAAGACTGGAACGAAGGATTAGCGGAAGACTTACGTAGCCCGGAGTTCGCTCAGGAATTCATTATGGAAGCTTTGGATGCTGGAGTTTCACTCCAAGTTGCACTTGGAAAAGCCATTCGTGCCTATGGAGTAAAAGAATTTGCGAAGAAAACGGGAATTGCAGCGCCAAACCTTTTACGAGCAATGAATCCAAAATATAACCCGACTCAAGACACTCTGAACCGGCTTTTGAAGCCGTTTGGACTCAAGGTAACGATTGCCCCCATCGTATCGTCGAAGAAAGTGGCTTAGTTCCTTGGTGAGTAAACAGCCGGTAGACCGAAAAGACGAGTCTCTCTCCGCGACTATAGTATTTGCACTGGTGCTACTGAGCGGGCTAGTTGCCTATCATGTTTATGACCGCCCTTGGCTAGCCCTGTCTGGATTTGTCATTTTCGCGACCGGGACATTCTTGGTCCCGGTGCTGGCCGCTATTCGTGCGAGTGCAGCCGCAGTTTTGATTAGTTACTTTGTTCTGGAAGTTTCGAAGTATGTACCCATTTTGGGGCAGTGGCCCTTGGACTTCTTCTTGGTTTTTTTTGCAGCTTTTCTTTTGATAAAAAGAATATTCAAAACTGATTTTTCTACACGATGGGACTTACGTTTTTCGAGAAAAGAGTGGTTTTCCGTTGTCATTATTTTAGTGCCTACTATCGGATGCCTGGTCTGGTATTACGTTCGTTATCCTGAAATCGTATCAAGATTCCCTTTACCTAAAATGTCGTGGTGGACGGCGCCAATTTTTGTAGCGTTGGCTGCGGCGATAAATGGCTTAAGGGAAGAGCTCCTGTATCGCTATTTTCTGCAAAGAATATTTACGCGAAGTCTTGCCGCGCCTGTCGCGGTATTGCTTCAAGCGGTAGCATTTGGATTTCTTCACTTTCAGAATGGATTTCCCCAAGGTTGGGTTGGAGTGGTGCTTACGTCGATTTTTGGTCTCGCTCTTGGCGTGCAATATTATCTTTTTAACTCGATCACACTGGTATGGCTTACGCATTCACTGGCTGATGCGATTATGTTTTCGATCATTATCATTTTTCGTAGGTAATTGCGGGCGTGCTTCTCAGATCTTTTTTCAATTGGATTTTGAAAAACTGCTCGCAAGCCCCGGCTCATTTTGTTCCGTTTTTGCCGTAGTTTTTCTTAAGCTGCAAACTTCTTCGCATCCAGATGAATAGGTTCTGACTTGCCCTCTGGGAGCACTTGAAGTTCGTCATACAGTTTCGCCAATTCTTGTGCCTTCGCGGTCAGACGGGTCAACACAAAAAGACGGACATCTTTCTCGGTCGTCTAATTCATCGCCGTGGATTGGTTTTTTGTTTTTTCCCACTTCATTACACCGACATGAGTGACACAGAATCGCTTGGCGAACTCTTGGAGGGTCATCTCAAAATGGGTGCGGATAAACTTGATCTCATTTCCGGTAAGGCGCGACTCTTTGTAAGTCAGTGCACGGAGAACGACCAACGCAAGCTCGTTGTAATTCAGTTTTGGCGTCCAAGTGCCACGAACTTTGACCATCGGCACGTTAACAAGGCGAATGGGAAAGCCAAAGCCTGTGTCGAGGAACTCTCTTTGAACTTTAGTTTCCATTTTCGTCAAATGAGACAATGATCCGAAGTTCCTTAAACTTGTCTTTCTTCTTCTCGTGATGGCCATTTTTCAGGACGTAGAGGATTTCCGGTCGGGTAATCCGCCGCTCATCCTCGGTGTTTTACGGGTTTTTAACAGAATTGTGATCCTTCAGGATGTTTAGAAAATACACATGAACCTCTACCGAACTTGGTAACCACGCCTAAGGAAGGGCCTTGAAATTATTAAACTAATAATATATAAAAAATCCGACAATGAGAATCGGGAATCGGACACGCGGATTAAGGCGCTTTTTAGTGTTTTCAGCAACGGTCGCCTTTATCGGCGTCGGACTATCGGCTCATAGTCTGGCGTTTGATTCGCCTGATGTTTTAAGTAAAAATATGGGGCCCGTCGATCACGAAGCGGATCGCCGAATGCTGCTCGCCGATAGTCTTCTGAGGTACTACCTGTTCACGCGCCAAGTTGACGATGCTGACGATGCGCTCAACACTATTGCGCAAGAAGCCGGACTAAGCCGTAAAGACCTTGATAAAATGCATTCTGTTAACCACTCAACAGGCATCGGCGGGGGACTTCTCCGAGCACGAGCGCGGCTGCGTGAGGACTTGGTGGCCCTTCAGGGAACCATTGCGCTTCAGACGGAAATCCATGAAACCCGCCGCAGAATCCTTCGGCAAGTTCTATTTAAGACCGCCGAGAGGGGCGTCCAGCTAATGGATTCGGCAGGCGTTGTTCTTGGATTTGTTGGGATGGCTGGAGTTCCGGTCTCCGCAGCTTTGGGTGAGTTCAAATGGAGTGCAGTTTTCTTAGGCGCATATTTGGTGGCTGTCATGGGCTACTTTTCGATCGAGGCTCTAAATAACGGCTTAGCTCAACTGTGGGGGTGGTCTTATGATCTTGAAACAACCTGGCAGGTTGTCGACGTGGAGCGTTTTGTAGAGGATGCATTTCAGGCCTTTCGCGATCGTGTGATCTCTCGGGCGGATCTCGCGACCGACGGCGTACTTCAAAATGCTATTCAAAATACCGATGCATTTCGAGCTTTTGTCAAACTGCTTTCCAAGCGCGGGCAGACGATCACCTGTAAGACTCTTCTAGCCCAAGCCAGCGATTCGATTCTGGAGCACCGATGAAAACGTCGTGTCTTGTCGCGCTGACACCCATGCTCATGATCCTGAGCCTGCACCTGAATTATACGACCGCGAGCGCCGAAGGCGAAAAGCGCAACTACTACGAAGTGCTAGAAGTCCCAAGCACTGCTACTCCGGACGAAATCAAAAAAGCATATCGTAGGCTGGCACTTCGATACCACCCGGATCACAATCCTGATCGGGTGGAAGAAGCGAGTCGAATGTTTAGAGAAGCTTCCGAGGCCTACAAGGTGCTCATCGATTCGAAGAGTCGAGTGTCCTACAACGGTGGTAGAGTACGGGAGTCATGGCATGAAGACGTTGTTGCGGACAACGTGCATCGCTTTACAGCGGAAGATCACATTCCGTCATTGAGCGAGCTGGATGCGCAGTTTCGACGTCAGTTTCAAGCTTTCAATGATCGCATGGGACTGGGTCCGATGATTGAAGGGTATTTGGAGGAGCTTGAGCAGAGTTTTGAGAGGTATCGCCACGCGATGACCTATTCGGAAGCCATGATCACGACGTTGAGAGAGTTTCGGAAGCGTTACCCGCGTAATGAACACGCATCAGGTTGGAGTGCTGTGGCCCCGGCTCGGTGGAACGCAGCTGTAAAGCAGTTTATTCAGGCCTCTCTCGATGGGCTTTTTTTCCTGGGCCCCGAACCAATATCATCCACAGAGCCTGTGCGTTTTAGCCCGAATCGCTTTGCCCGCTGTACATTGGGTGAGATCCTACAAATCAATCGCTTGTATGGATCAGGGGGGCATCCCGGGCTGATGGAGCGTGCCATTCAAGAAGCCGTTTCAACAGACGAGCTGTTCACCTTACTCGATATCTATTTTGGATTTGATCCGGGGCAGTTTGAGGACGTTTACTACAGGCACGGAAGTCGCGGTGACCCTGAAACTTGGACGCATCAAGTTTATCTCGAGCTCAAGGGGCTTTTGGACCCAGCACTCAAGCGCCTCTACCCAGAGGCCACTCCGCTTTCATCTCTTTTTCGAGATTTCTTGGACGCTAAAGTTCGTTGGTATCACTACTCTGTTCCACGCTGGATTTTGCGAGCGATGGCCGCCTCCGATGATCCCCACGATCGAGCGTTCGTGTTATCTATGCAAGCTCAGGGTAGAACCTACGGTATTCGTCGCGCGGCTTCAGCTGCCTTGGAGCGTGCCCACCGAGACACGGTTCTGCGCTCCAACCGCCCTTTGCTCTCTGGTAGGCCCACCTGTGGCGTGCGATTGACGGCCGAAGTGGAAAACCGACCCGCTCTTGAATGAGAACCGCGTGTGGTCATGAATCGGGCACTATTCCTCAGTCTCATCTTTACTGCTTCATTCGTCGCGTTGGCCGATGACCGCGAGTGTGAGGGGCGTATTGCTCCCGATGTTTTGATACGAGGATTTCATCGTGAATTGCAGAAGTTTAAACCAACGCGGGTCACGCCCGACCGCATGGTCTTCAATAATATTGCTTGGGTCGGTGAAAGCCCCGTCTCCATCGCTGTGTATCGGCACGGCGAATATTGTATAAAGGGACCCGAGGTTGAAGTCTTTGCTCTCAGGGAAGGTGCAAGATGGTCAATGCAGGCGGCTCCGGGCAACGGAGGAAACGGAGAGCACGATGCGATCGAACTATTTCGCATCGTACGCGACCAGATGGCGGTCACGAATCGCGATCCACTTCGTTCACCCATCGAAGCCTGGGTGAAACAACATCAGACGATCTTGGTTCCCCAACGAATGTTACAACCAGAGCACTTTGCTCGTTCCCAAGAAAAACTGGCGTCGGCTCTGGTTCGGGCTTCCATCGTACCAGCCGTCGTAGAGATCCCATTCGGTGTGTTTGTTAACACCATAGCGCGCGCCCTTCGTGCATATTATCCTGCGCTCACTGAGATCACAGGTCAGGAAAAAACCTGGGAAGAGCTAAGGCGCCATGGGGGAATCGACGCTTCAAATTTTGATAGGTATTTCCAACCCGATTTGAGGCGAGGTGACGAACCCTCTCTTTCGTTCGAACATCTGTTCGGCCAGCCCCGAATCGATCATGGTCATGACCCGGTTCGCAATGGTCCTCAGTTTCATATTAGTCGAGACGGTGCTCGCGGCTATCGTCTTCAGATTGTCCGTGATGGAATGGACCCCACAGCCCTCGACGCGTATTTGAGAATGATAGACATTTTCACGTCGAACGCGATTCCTGTAACAGTTTCTGAATCGTTTCTGCATTGGGCTTTGGGAGAGGAAAAGGAGTCAGTGTTAGCGTCAGATCCTCGCTTGAAAGATCAGATTCAGATGGCAGACTACCCGGAGCTTCAGCTTCCAGAGCTTCTTTCCGAAGGTGAAGCCCGAGTTCTCTTGGATTTTGATCAGTTCTTTACCGCGTTGCCTGAACTGAAATAGATCGCTAAGTATTTCACGATCCGGTCTCGTTAACTTGCCACCATCGGGCGAAAATGTTAAACACCCACCGTGTTAAATTTCGTGATTTATTTTGCTATTGCGGTGACTTCTGCGCGTGCCTCTGGGGACCTGAGAAATCCTTTTGGTCTTTCTGGTGAATGTCATAGAGCGTTTCGGAATTTTGCCATATCGGTGAATGCCTCTCGTGCTGATCGATCTGTGATGAAAGTAGGAGGAATCGTATTGAGAGACGAGAAACCTGTTTTGGTTACCGGAGGGTCGTATCTTGGTTTAAGCGGTGGCATCAGTAATTTTTGGTATTGGCGGGCTATTGCCTCCGATGGACGTCTTAGCGAGGTTCAAGAACACGGTTATGACGACGAAGGTCGTTTCCAATCCTATGATGGTAAGTTTCGAACCGTGGTTGATCTATCGAATATCTCAGTACATCCGGAGCCTGCCCAAGCCGTCATGCAAGATAAAGTTTACCAACTCGGCGTTAGAAAGATCTTAGTGACCGGTGTCCGAAATCTAGATGGGTGGGAGGCAGCACAGGAACTGAGAGCATCACGAAATCAGGTTGTTCATTTTTTCTGGCTTACCGAATCTGGAGAAATGGACGTGGCCGATTCGATAAGGGCTGGAGCTCGACCGATCTTTGAAGTCGATAACGCGGTCTCAAAGATTCTTTTATTTGAATGACCTAATGCCCCTGGATTTCCGGGCTTCGGATATACTGTAGTCGGTGAGACGGGGTTGAGCTTTTTTCTTTGGGGGGAACGTGATGAAAACATTGGCGACAGTTTCGGTTTTACTATCATTGAGTGGTAGTTCATTTGCGACATCTCATTTGGAACCATACTGCCTGGGCAGGGTGAATGATGTTGTTCTTTCTATTGTAGAATTACATCTCAATAGAAAAGATATCCCGTTTCATACCGTCTTTCAGGACTACTCGGGTCTTCATGAAAAAAGATACTTGTCCTATGCGACTGTTGGGCCTGGTGGCATGGTAGTTACATACGAAACAAAAGTCGCTGAATTTGAAACGCCCTCCACTCGGTGTGAGATCGTTTCAATAGTAAAAAATCCAGAATCCTAGAAATGCAAACCGAATCCGGCTGGTCACGAGAATGACGAACATCGATTGCTCAGAATGGGAGGAGTGGCAGAAGGAGTACCGACATGGTGCTTTTTTTGTTTTTCCGCCCGACGGAATCTTTGAGAAAATCAACTCTCTAAGGGAACTCTACGATCCGAAATCACAGTCTGTTTGCGGGGCCCACATCAGCCTAACGGTCCCATTATCCCGGGAACTGTTAGAGAGGGATTATGACGAGATCCAAAACACTCTTTCAGAGGTGGATAGGTTTGAAGTTCAATTTGGTCCTACCTACAACTACCCCGGAATCCCAGGTGTTGTTTTGAGGGTCGAACCTTCTAGTCTCTTTAAAAATTTAGTCATTCGTCTTGAAGAAGCGAGTGTCTTTCAAAATGCAATTTCAAGGAAGCATCCTTTTTCGCCACATATGACCATTGCTGAGTTCGTTACGATGGATAGAACAAAGGAAATTTTGGATGAACTAAAGGGACAAGACCTGTCGGGAACGTTTGAGTGTTCACAGGTTTTTTACGCAGCACCGGATTGTGATTTTGTATTCAGGCGAGGGCCATCATTTTCTTTAAAACGATGACCGCGTTTCGTACGGGAAAGTGCGGAACGCAATTGAGCCGTAAATTGACGCGTCTACTCCATCACGCTATAGATCGGCCGTGATTCCTATTGCGGTCCTTTTGTGGATGTGTCCGAGCTTGGCTTTCAGGACCACTCGCCGCTGGGGCACTGGTTGCAAGCGATCTTTCTCCGCAAGAACCTCACCCGCGCCGAGTATGCGCGGTTCTTCGATAGCGCTGGCCCGGATCAAGGTGGAGACCGTGTCTTCGTGTATCTTTTGGATCGGAACCGCGACCCGTTTTATTTCTCGCCGGTTTGCGCGAACTTTCTCGATGCCGAGACGGGGCTGGCGGCAGTCTTGGGGCTGAACAACTAAAGGGTATGAGCCCGTTCGACAGTGCGTAGCTGGCTACGAGGCGCTTCCACTTTTTCGGAAAATGGATTCAAGCTGTCGAATGCCTAAGCTGTAGTGGCCTTCGTTAGAAAGAATATGGAGTTTGGCTGAAGGAATAAAACTGGAAACGCGTCTCGCAATTGCGGCAGGTAAAACAATGTCTTCATCGCCATGCCAAAAATCAATGGAACCTGTGTACGATCCGGTCTCAGGTTTCCAGGGTGATAGATAAGCGATAGCGTCGCGTCTTGGTCCGGTGCCTTTTTGATGAAAGGCTTCGCGAAGTGCACACGTCAAGATGTCGATTGCCGGCGGTACCTGAAGGACTTCGGCGTCGGCCTTCGACATCGGAAGAAAAAATCGAACCGGATTGAACGACTGCAATCTTGGGTTCCCGAGCGTCGCGGTGATCGCTGTTGCGAACCAATGACTCGGAATCTTAGGAAAGAGACGGAGTCCGAGTTTGGATTTCCAAGGAAGAAGACCCTCAAAGCCCGGAGTCGCGATAGGTCCGAGTCCGCTCACGATACTCACATGAGTCATGAGCTCAGGAAACGTCTGCATCAGTGCAAACAAGAACGGCGTACCACCGCTGACCGAGATGGCATGACAGTTATTCCACCCGAGATGTGCAAGAAGTGCCTTTGATACGCGCGATGTTTGTCCGAACTGATCATCGCCGACCGGTTCCGATGTGCCATAGCCAGGCCGATCAAATCCGAGGACCTCAAGTCCAAGCTTGTCGACGTACGGACGAAAGAACTCCACCTGTGCGCTGGAACCTGGAAAGCCGTGAAAGAAGAGAACCTTCTTCGGGCCAGTTCCGACGCGACGGAACGACACGCGGGTTCCGTTGGCACCCGTGACATCAGGGATACGAACGACTTCTGGAGTCTCGGGTTGGGCTCTCATCAATCGGTACAGCGTACCTCAGAGGCCGCCCCGAGTCTCTTGAGTCTAGTCTAAGCCGTCGAAGCAAACACACTACGCGCAAAGAGGCGTCCGTGGCGCAATTGCCAGCGGCGTCGTTCGCGTCGCTTCTCTGCTTTGCGGTGCAGGACCTCAAGCGCGCGGTCGATGACGTCAGCAAGCGCGATGTAAAGATTCGGTGCTGAGCGTTCCAGAACCGTGTCTTTAAACTTCTTCGCTCTTGTGATGAGTCGAACCGTGTAATGGTCGGGTCCGCGCTGGTAGGGGGAGTTTTCCATACTCAATGTTACGAGGAGTTTCTCTGAATGAAGTTCAGGGAACTTTTCCTCAAGATGGCGTACACGATCTTCGACAACGTTTTTTACAATATCGGATCGTGCGAGGTTCTTGAATACGACTTGGATCATGTCTAAGCCCTCCTTCTTTTATCCCTATCAGAGTTTTAAAAAAGCGGAGGACCGGGCGGATGATTGCCACGTATGGCACCGAGACGGAAAGCGTCGCCTTGACAAGCCAGGTCAAATCAGTCAACGATAGTCCGTGGATTTCTTTGAGAAACACGGGATTCGCTATCCCGATTTGCACGTCGTGCTGGGATCTGTTTTCGCCGACGACCTTTCTGACACGGCGTTAGGTTGGAAGCGGATTGGCGCGTGTTCCTTCAAAGAGATACCCGGTCTCGTACCTCCAACAGTGGACGGCCACGCCGGACGATTTGTTCTTTTTCAACATCAGCCCACACAAAAGACGGTTCTTCTTCAGCAGGGGCGGCTGCATGGATACGAGGGGCATGAGCCTTCGCAAGTCGTCGCTCCCGTTTTGTGGACGCGTGAACGGGGTACGACTCGCTATCTGATCACCAACGCCGCGGGTTCAATGCATCGTGATTGGTCCGTTGGATCGGTGATGTTGATCCAGGATCATGTCAATCTTACGGGAAAGAATCCCCTGGTTGGCGAAAACCCGCGATGGTCCTCGGGAGGGGAGCGCGGAACTCGTTTTCCAGATTTGAGCGAGGCGTACTCGAAGAATTTAACGAAACTTCTGAAAAAAAATCTCGAAGCCGAAAAGATTGAGGTTCACGAAGGAACCTATCTGGGGCTTCTTGGGCCGAGTTTTGAAACACCTGCTGAGATTCGTCTCTTCGCAAAATGGGATCTGGACGCCGTCGGTATGTCGACCGTCTGGGAGACGATTGCGCTTTGCCATACGCGCGCTGAAGTCGTCGGTCTTTCGTTGCTCAGTAACTTGGCGAGTGGTTTAGCGAGTCAGCCTTTGGACCATACATCGATTCTTAAATCCACAGCGTCCGTCGGTCCGCGCATTCTGAACGCGGTCTTGAAATTTGGAGCGGGTCTCGAATGAGAAGACTCGATCTCGGCCTCCTCTGTGACTGGATTGTTCTGCACGAAAAGGATGGTCCGGTGACGGCGCGTGGTTATTTTCTTGGCATCGAGAATCAGAAAATAGCCGTTCTCGAAAAGTTACAAAAGTCTGATCTGCAGGAGGCGCAACGCGATTTACAGGCGCGATTCGACTGTCGTGAGTGGCGTGTTCTGAGTAATCGGGCCGTTGTCCCGGGACTTATCAATGCGCACACTCACACCGCGATGACGTTGTTGCGAGGTGTGGCTGATGATCTGGCTTTCGAGACGTGGATCTTCAAAAAGATTCTGCCTCTCGAACGCGCACTTGTGAGCGCTCAGTTTGTTCGTACCGGAGCTGAACTGGCTGCGATGGAGTTTATTCGTTTCGGTGTGACCGCAGTGGCCGACATGTATTTTTTTGCGCCTGAGATGGCCCGCGTTTGGGATCGCGTCGGACTTCGTGGTGTTGTCGGTTCCTGTTTTACAGATTTTCCAGCACCGGGAAATCTTTCGGGCGATCGAAAGGAGTGGGAGCGCCAGTGGGATGAACTCTGGGAAGGTTTTGGTAAGCATCCTCTCGTTCGCCCCTCTTTAGCGCCGCACGCACCTTACAGTTGTTCCGAAGAGACCCTCGCTGCGACCGTTCGTCTTCGTGAAAAGTACGGGGTTCCGTTGCAGATCCATGTTTCAGAAACTGCGGGTGAGGTTCAGGAGTCACGTCAGAAACATGAGATGACGCCCGTAGCGCGACTGCAGCGCTTGGGATGTGTCGGTCGGGGCGTGATGTACGCCCACTGTGTGCACGTCGACGATGGCGATATCGAGATCCTTGCGAAAACAAAGACATCGGTGATTCACAACCCCGAATCAAACCTCAAGCTTGGAGCCGGCATTGCCCCTGTTCCCGAACTCTTGAGAGCGGGAGTAAACGTGGGTATCGGGTCCGATGGATCGGCCAGTAACAACAACTTAAGCCTGTTTCACGAGATGGACACAGCGGCTAAACTCCAGAAGATTCGTATTGCGGATCAGACTTCTTTCGGGGCTCGAGAGGTTCTCCAGATGGCTACCCTGGGTGGGGCCACGGCGATCGGATTAGAGCAGGAAATCGGCAGTCTATCCGTAGGTAAGTCCGCGGATCTTTTTGTGATTGACCTCGGATACCCCCATCTGCAACCGATCTATGATCTTATCAGTCATATCGTTTACTCCATGACCGGTTTAGAGGTCGAAACGGTATGGTGTGCAGGAAAGAAACTTTTTGATAAAGGAAGTTACATCTCGATCGATAAGGAAGCTGTTTTTAGTAGCGTCGCTTCTTTTCAAAAAAAGGTTTTGGCACAAACTGTTTCGTAGCGGTCTTTGGCAGGGTGGTGTTTAGCCCATGGAATTTCAAAACGCTCGTGAGATCTTAGAGATCTGTGCGCGCTTGCATTCTCGAAACATGCTTGCTGCCGCTGACGGCAATGTCAGTGTACGTGTCTCGGACCAGCGTATTCTGATCACTCCATCCGGAATCAACAAAGCATTCGCTAAACCCAGTGATGTTGCGACGATCGCTTTAGATGGCAAAGTGCTCACAGGAAATCCATCGAGTGAACGACTCATGCATCTTGAAGTCTATCGAGCCTGTCCGCAAGCGCGCGCTGTGGTCCACGCACATCCGCCAGCTGCTATCGCATGGAGTATTGCGTACCCAGACCTGCGAGAGTTGCCGTCGCAATGCTTGTCGGAGGTGATCTTGGCAGTTGGGCGGATCCCGATTATTCCTTACGCACGACCGACCACGCAAGACATGGGCACGCAGCTGCGACCGTTTTTGCCCGATTGTCGGGTGATGATTTTATCTCGTCATGGAGCTCTGAGCTGGGGCGAGACACTGCAGGAGGCTTACGACGGCATGGAGCGTGTCGAGCATTCTGCACAGATTTTGTTACACGCCTACACGCTCGGCGGTTTGACGTCTTTACCTGCCACTGAAGTTGATGAACTGCGACGTTTGCGATCGAGTTTAGGAGAGCGCACACTGTGAAAAATCTCGATAGCCTCGCTCTGCGGGTTGTAGACGGCGAGATCATGATTCTCGATCAGTCGGTTTTGCCGCACGATCAGATCTGGCACATTGTTCGATCGCCAATTGAGATGGTCGAGCATATCCGTGCGTTGCGGGTTCGCGGGGCTCCGTTGATTGGAGTGGCTGCTGCAGTCAGTTTAGCGAAGCATTTCGAGCAAGGTGTGACAGGAAACGCTTTTCTGGAGACCGCACAGCTTCTTCGTGGAGCGCGTCCGACGGCTGTCAATCTGATGCATGCCGTAGACCGCGTTCTTCAGGCTGAGAATCCGACGGTCGAAGCGGAGCTTATTTTCGAGGAAGATCGACGTCTTTGCGAAACTATTCAGACCTACGGCGCAACGCTTTTGAACGACGGCGACTCCGTGCTCACTCACTGCAATACGGGCGCTCTGGTCACCACGGGCGAAGGTACCGCGCTTGGGGTGATCCGAGCCGCGCATCGTGCTGGGAAACGGATCCATGTCTATGTCGCCGAGACACGACCCTTAATGCAGGGGGCGCGGCTCACGGCGTGGGAATGCGAACGCTTTCAGATTCCTTACACGCTTATTTGCGACTCGATGGCGGCTTCGCTCATGCGCTCGGGGCGAATCCAGAAAGTAATCGTCGGAGCTGACCGCGTGGCAAGCAATGGCGACTTTGCAAACAAGATCGGGACGTATTCCGTTGCGGTACTAGCGAAGTTTCATGGAATTCCTTTTTACGTTGCTGCGCCTTGGACGACTGTCGACGAGCATTGCGAGTCGGGAGCTTCGATTCCTGTCGAACAGCGTGATCCACGCGAGGTCCGACGGCCCGCAGCTCCCGCCAGCGCCCCCGTTTTCAACCCTGCTTTCGATGTGACTCCTGCTGAGTTAGTGACAGCGTGGATCACCGACCGAGGTATTTTTCAGCAGAGCTTCGCGCTCGAACCGCAGTCCAGCGTACTTGCTAGACCCAAGGACGAGGCTTAGCTCCGCTCGATATTACTTTCGCTGGACCCGCTCCAGTGCCAGTTTCAACTCCGCAACAAACTTCGGATCTGCGAGCAGTCTTTCTTTGACCGTCGCTAGGAGTTCCGGAGTCACCCGTGACTCATCATGCGTGGTACCTCCAGGCTTGGCGTCTCCAAGCTTGGAGCTTCCAGGGCCCTTATCGAGGCTCTTGCTATTCTCCGGCAGGATGCACTGCACTCCTTTGCAGAAGTAACTGCTGGGTTGCCACAACTCGATGAGATCCTGAACGTAGTCGACGCGCACATCGAGTCCGAGGGCGATCGCATTTTCAAGATACGTGCAGACTTCCTCATCAATTACCGAAAACGTGATCGAAGAGCCTTCTCCCAACCCACCGACTCTCAACTCGAAACTGCAGAAGTTCTGGAAAAAACCGTAACGACTGACCTGAACAATCTTTCCTGTTCGCGTGCCATCGGAGTACGGGCCCGAGTGTGTGTCACCCGTTGAGATACCTTTCGGCATTTCCGTCACTCCCTTTTTTGTCAGAAACTCGTCTGGCGTGTACACAGCTGTGATCTGCAGATGGCTGTCTTCAATCTCGGGATTGAACGCATTGACGTACTTGTATTCGAAGACATAGAGCTTTTTCTCGTCCAGTCCATTGAACGAATTGAAAACAGATTTCACGTCGGTCGAACAGTGGATGATAGTCCCGGGAAACGTACTTTCTTCTTCGAACGCCCCCATATTGATATTGAGTTCCCAGGTGTTGAAGATCATCCCGCGTGACGATGCTTTTGCGGGACGACCTACGATGTAGCCACTGCCGTAGAATCCTGACGGACCCTCTTGAACATCGGCACCTGAACCTTGCTCTTGCACATCCTTGATCTTGACTCCGCGAACCACCAGCTCTTCGGTTTGACAGGTGGTTGGTGACGCTGATGCGAGAGAAGCATAGGCGGGCGTAATCAAGAATGTCGCCAATCCCAGGAGTGAAAAAGAGGATAGAACATGGGACCGGTACATATTACCAATCGGCATAGAAAGACCTCACTTGTGTTTAAGATTTGGAAAGTCCCTAAGAAAGGATATTGAAAGGCCCCTCGCGATTCAGAACCCTCGCTTGGGGAACACCTGTCTAGCAACGCGATCGAGCCTTGTCAAATCGCGCATAACTGCTACTCGAATCACTATGGAAAAAAGCGCAGAAGGCAAAATCCTCACTCCAGCCGTGGTCATTGCAGCGCTCGGATATTTCGTCGATATCTACGATCTTGTTTTGTTCAGCATCGTTCGCGTGCCGAGCCTGAAAGGGCTTGGTTTTGAAGGGCAGCCTCTCTTCGATAAGAGTATTTTTCTTTTGAATGTCCAGATGTCCGGTCTTCTTCTGGGCGGAATTCTTTGGGGTGTTCTTGGCGATAAACGCGGACGTCTTACGGTGATGCTCAGTTCGATTTTCCTGTATTCAATTTCAAACATCGCGAATGGTCTTGTTCACTCGGTCGAGGCGTACGCTTTCTGGCGCTTTGTGGCTGGAGTTGGGTTGGCAGGTGAGTTGGGGGCGGGCATCACGCTAGTGAGCGAGGTTCTGCATCGCGAACGCCGCGGCGTTGGAACGACGATTGTGGCCGGTGTCGGCGTATCGGGCGCGATCGTAGCCGGTGCGCTGGCCGAGATTCTCGATTGGCGCGTCTGTTACATCGTCGGAGGTGTGCTGGGGCTGGCTCTCTTAGCTGTGCGGATCCGCGTTTCTGAAAGTGGAATGTTTGATTCGGTTTCAAAATCGGCGGTCAATCGTGGTGATTTTTTTAGTCTGTTTAAGAGGTGGTCGCTGTTCCGTCGTTACGCGTGTTCCATTCTGATTGGAGTGCCAATCTGGCATGTGATCGGAATCTTGATCACGTTCTCTCCGGAAATCATGAGCGCGCGAGGGTTGGACGTTCCCATTTCGGGTGGACGAGCCATCCTTTTCTCTTACTTAGGTTTGACGATCGGAGACTTTGCTTCGGGGTTACTCAGCCAGCGACTGAAGAGTCGACGAAAAGCGGTCGCTATTTTTCTAGTGATCACGTTTCTTGCGGGGTGCGTTTACTTTGTGGCTCCTGTTCGTACAGAAGCTGAAGTGTATGGGATTTGCGTGCTCTTGGGGATCGGTGTGGGTTATTGGGCTGTGTTCGTAACGATTGCTGCGGAACAGTTCGGAACCAACTTACGTGCGACCGTAGCAACGACGACGCCTAATTTTGTTCGAGGCGCGGTGGTGCCGCTAACCATCGGGTTTACAGCGATCAAGGCGCAGTCGGGAGTGTTGTCCGCTGCGATCATTCTTGGGCTGGTCGTGACAGGGATTGCTTTCATTGCACTCTGGAATCTTCGCGAAACCTACGGCCGCGATCTCGATTTTGTTGAGACCGACTGACGTCAGCGAATCCCAAATGCCTTCAGTTTGGCGTGAAGATGCGATCGATCCATTTTTAGTGATCGCGCGACCTGTGCGACGACTCCGCCGTGTTCGCGAAAGGCTCGAGCCAAAACGTCACGTTCGAACTCAGCAACAGTTCCGTAGAACCCGTCGGTTTTGCCTTCGTCGACCGATGTTTTTCGGCCGAACGCCAGAACCTTGGCTGGAAAAGAATTCACCGTCACCCGAGTGTCGTCCGAAACCGTCAGCGCATAGGCCAATGCATTGGAGAGCTCTCGTACGTTTCCTGGCCAATCGTACTGCATCAGCGCTGCGAGTGCATCGTCCGTCAGAGAAACACTGCGGTCCTTCGAAGAAAGTTTCGTAAGCAAATGGCTGACTAACTCCGGAATATCTTCACGTCGTTCGCGTAAAGGTGGCAGTTCAATTGGAAAAACGCCAATACGCTGAAGTAGATCAAAGCGAAATCGGCCTTCCGCGCACTCCTGATCCATGTTTCGATTCGTGGCTCCAATCACGCGAAAATCGAGCTCAATCTCGCGCGTGCTTCCGACGCGACGAACCCTTTTTTCCTGAAGTACGCGCAATAGTTTACTTTGGAGATCGAGCGGCATGTTTGCTAACTCATCGAAGTAAACCGTCCCGCCCGAAGCCTCTTCAAACAATCCGGACGTCGACCGTTCCGCGCCTGTGAACGCACCCTTTTCGTGACCAAACAAGATGCTCTCTGCCAAGGAGCCTTGTATCGTTGATGCATCGACGCACACAAACGGTTCAAGAGTTCCGTCCGGAAGTTTGCGTCGTAGGGCCTGAGCCACAAGCTCTTTTCCGGTGCCCGATTCACCAGTGATCAGAACGTTCACCGTTGAGGCGCGCACGCGATCGATCAAGCCTCGCAGCTTCACCAGCGGAATACTGCTGCCTACTAAAGTGTTTTGCGACCGCGCACGTTCGATCTCATGGGAAAGTACGACACGCTTGCGGCTGACTGCCTCGTGTTCAAGGAGCCGTCTCACCGAATGCACGATCTCCCGTTCTTCCAGCCCCTTGAAAAGAAAATCAGAAGCTCCCCCGCGCAAAGCTCTTCGTAGACTTTCGTAATCATTCAGACCGCTGATCATCACGACGGGAGTATCCCCTGCAAGTGCCAGCACTCGGTTCAGTCCGTCGAGACCCTCGGTCGGCGTGTTCATGCTGATGTCTAAAAGCACGAGATCGAAACGCTTTCGGCTCAACAGCTCTTCAAGCAGTTTGAGATGAAGTGTGGACGTCACATGCGCAAAGCGTTTCACCATTTTTTCAAACGTCAGGTGAAAGAGTTCGTCGTTGTCGCAGAGGACGATGCGGCTACGGTCCGTGGTAACCATGCCGCACCATGTATGCAATTCATGGATTAAACACAAGTGTTTAAAAATATCAGTGTTGCCACTGACCTACAGGGCTGTCGGTAGTCACCAACAGTTTCGTCGCTCGAAACTCACTGGTTCAAAAATAGGCTGTTTTCATGCGTTGGTCTCGGGCTTGCTTTAGCGACGTTTCTGAGGAGAGATGAAAATGAAAACGGAAAACTGTTTTGAGTTTGAATTGGCTTGTAAGACCGACGCAAATGTCCTGATCACGGGACCAACGGGT
The DNA here is from genome assembly GCA_964549505.1 of uncultured Oligoflexia bacterium. GTDB lineage: Bacteria > Bdellovibrionota > UBA1018 > UBA1018 > CAZJVD01 > CAZJVD01. Next base: position 1,799 of record CAZJVD010000024.1, on the reverse strand, counting down.
ACGGGAAAGACGCGTCTCGCGCGCGAAATCCATCAAGGTGGACGTCGTTTCGCGGGACCGTTTGTGTCCATCAACTTAGCGACCCTTCACGAGGGAATCCTGGAGTCGGAACTCTTTGGACACGAACGCGGATCCTTTACGGGTGCGGATCAAAAGCGCGTCGGAAAGATCGAAACGGCTCAAGGAGGAACGGTATTCCTCGATGAGATCGGCGAGCTCAGTTTGAGATTGCAATCGCGTCTGCTTGATTTTCTTCAGTATAAAACCGTGACCCCTGTTGGATCCAATCGTGTTGTGAACGTGAACGTAAGAATCATCGCTGCGACCAATAAGGATTTAGAGAAAGAAGTCGCTGCCGGACGCTTTCGTGAGGATCTTTTTCATCGGTTGCGACTCATCACCATCGAAAAGCGTGCTTTGATCGAGAGATCGGAGGGGTTTGAGGTTTTTATCGCCCAATGTTTGCGAGAACTGGGCAGTGGAACAGATCTAGCGATCCCCTCCATCACCCCCGAAGTGATCGCTTGGATTACCCGTTACAATTGGCCCGGAAACTTTCGCGAACTAAAGAGTGTTCTCGAGTTCGCGACCCTTGCTAGCGGCGGTGGACCACTCGGAACCGAGCACTTACCACGCTGGTTTTTGGCGGATGTAGAGCGTTTTGAAAACGAAACGCGAACTCCAAGCACACACACTCCTATGGGAGAGATCAGCATTCTCGCAACGGCCGACTATCACCATGCGATCTCTACTTTTGAGCGTGTTTTTCTCACGCGCGCCCTCGAGCGCTACCGCGGACGCATCAATTTGACGGCTCGGAAAACAGGAATCAACAAAACCACACTGCTTCGGCGCATTCGAGCGCTCGGTCTTGCTCAAAAGGACGTCTCGCATTCTGATCTCTGACTTGTGACGCATCAGGTCGTAATAAAAAGACGCATTTATTCGCATTTCGCTGTTGCGTGTGCCGAGGTTTTTTAATAGAAACAAAACCTCTTAGTTCCCCCAAATACCGGGACGACCCAGCTTGCTGGGAAGATTAATGATCTGGGAAACCAGTCATGGCCTTTTATTCGGTGGAGCTTGTTCTTTGAAAACTTGGAATGAATTTCTTAGAAGAGAAAGCGGGTTGGACAACCCTTAAATTCTCAGCCTTGTTAAAACTGTGGCTGGGGTTTTGGGAGGTTGTCGACACTCGGTTTCAATTCCTTTTGGAAATTCGACGAATAACTTCTCGAAACATCCAAATAATCTGAGTAAATCTCGAAAGAGATTTTTTTAGAAATAATGATTGAAGTCGGGATTACAAACTAAGTTCTTCCAGTCGCCGTTAAAAGTGATTGGATACACAGTTTAACATGAGAGTTTGATCCTGGCTCAGAGCGAACGCTGGCGGCGTGCCTAACACATGCAAGTCGAACGTGAAAGTAGCAATACGAGTAAAGTGGCGTACGGGTGAGTAACACGTGGGTAATCTACCTGAGAGTTCGGAATAACCTGCCGAAAGGCGGGCTAATACCGAATAGAGCGAAGAGATCGTAGAGATCTTTTCGGGAAAGGGAGGTCGCAAGATCCCTTGCTCTCAGATGAGCCTGCGTCCCATTAGCTAGTTGGCGGGGTAATGGCCCACCAAGGCGACGATGGGTAGCTGGTCTGAGAGGACGATCAGCCACACTGGAACTGAAACACGGTCCAGACTCCTACGGGAGGCAGCAGTGGGGAATATTGCGCAATGGACGAAAGTCTGACGCAGCAACGCCGCGTGAGTGAAGAAGGCCTTCGGGTTGTAAAGCTCTGTC
>CAZJVD010000023.1:0-32206 GCA_964549505.1 uncultured Oligoflexia bacterium | reverse complement strand
ACCGAGAAGAGGCGCGTTGGATGATCGCGCAGACGAAGCGGGGTTGGAATACGAGTTGAGTTTAAAGCGGTGGAAATTGGGCCACGCGGTTCAGGCCGCGGGCTGCGGTCTTTTGTTTAGTTCGATCAATCAGCTAACACAGCTACCCGACGCCTGACACTGGGCCTGCAGCCTGAAACCTGCAGCCCGTGGCCTGATCTTCACCGCTTGCCCGAAACCCCGAACCGCCACCGGATCCCACGGCATGCCCGCTTGCCAGACTGCCCGAACTCTCCCTACCGCCCCATCACATCAACATCAAATTTGACGTCGAGATAACGATCCCGGTTCCCGCAATTGTCGGTGATATCGGCTTTGAGATTGCCGAGCTCGTCGGCCCAAACTTCTTCAACGCCGTCTTCGCTATGAACGGCTTTGCCCCAGTTCCAGACTTTTTCGGCTTCTTCGGCTTTGGCTCTGTCGTGCACCTTTTTCGTGTAATCTTTGTAGTCCGGATGGGCGCTCTTCCAAAGCACGTCGTCGCTCGCCCCCGTATAGATCTCGACTTCGACAAGATAGCTGTTCTCAGCGGAGTACTTGAGACGCCGGAGCATCCCAACATTACGAAACGCCAGCTCGGCGTTAATCCGATCGATCAAGGTCTGTGACAAGATTCTCGCTTGCTCTTTAAAGAGCGAACTCACTTTACGATACGACAGAATCGTATCTTTGAGCCGTGCGAAGCGAGCTTTTTCGGTCTCCAGCAGTTTCATCGCATCGCGGATATTCGACGGCAGCGACTCACCGGGAGCGAGACCTCGTCGCGTCTCTGCGACAGCGGTGTTCACTTGCTCGGTCAGATCTTTGATCTGTGTCTTGAGAGTTTCAAATTCTTTGACTTGCTCTTTTTTAAACTTTTTGTCGGCTTCCTCTTCATCGAGAAAAAGATTGATCTCCTGTTGATGCGATATGAATACAGGAGACCGCACCCATTCGCTCATCACGGGCCGTGGCGTCTTTGTTTTTCCACTCTCTAAGAACGACACGATCTGAGGATAGAGATTTTCACTATCACCCTTGCCCTCGGACTTTCGCTTGTACCAATCTTTGAGCCAAGCGTAGCCCTCGCGATACTGATTTTTCAGAAACCGAATCGCGCGCAACGACGACGGGTACTGACAAAGTTCGTTGAGCGCCATCGCCATGACCATCACGCCTTCAGGTCCGAACGTAAACTTGAGACTTCCGGTCTGGAGATTCATGGCTGTTCCGACACTCTCTCCGTACTTCTTCTGCATGTAATAGACCCAAACAAGTTCCGTGAGTACGTTCACAATCTCGTTCGAGTCTTTTGCCACCTTCGAAAGTTGGGCCTCAGCATCCTTGAAGTTCTGCTTTTTATAATACACACGCGCGAGCGAAAGTCTGGCGGAGTCCATGTAACGATCGACAGCCTTGGGACGACTCTTGTTCGCCACAAGGGCCGAAAACCATTTGATCGCGTCGTCGAAATTTTCCTCTTGAACCGAAATCAGACCACGTGCGAGCTGCTCGTGAGCGCCGCCATCTTTCAAAAACCGTAACGTTTCCTTGATCTCCTGCATCGGCCGCTTCTCGGCAAGCTGGGCGCGGATCAAAATCCCTATTGTCTCCAAAAACACGGTTCGTTGCGCTTTCGAAACGTGCGCCATCTCGAGTCCGCGTGCGAGGTTAGACAAGTTCGCTTCGACCGTTTTTGCCATGTAGATACGAGGATACTGATAGTGAATCTCGTTGAGACATGCGAGCGCCGCAAACTGTATTCCAATCGTTTTCGCAGAGACGGGCTCCGAAGCAAGCCAGTTGAAACCGCTCGAGGACATATGGATCAGGCCCGCACGAAAAAGCGATCGGTTCTTCCAGTAGATACCGAGAATCTGCGTTTCCTTGTCTTTGGCATCTTTCTGTAAAGCCATCGACTCGGAATAACTCAGAACACTCGAGATCTTTCCCTCGAGCGAGGATTCGATCTCGTGCGACCAGTCTTCTGGAATGGCTGCGGAAAAGGCCCATGTCTCAGCCGCGGTACACGCAGCCTCGGCTTGCGTTAACGGAGCAGCCTTGTCCTTGGCAGCCCAAGCAGCGCAGGACAAGAACAAACTCAGAACACCTAGAAGTTTAAGAGCGTAGAATCGTGCCACCTTGGATCACCATTTTAGAGAAACAAGAAACTCAACCCAAGTGTCAAAGCGTTCGTCCAATTGGTTCGCTCGCCGATCTCTTGCCCACGTCGCACGGGATTGATCTTCTCGACAATCGTCTCTGTGTAATGCATGAGACGATAATCAAGTCTCAGCGCCATACGCCGACTGAGATAGATCTGTTGGCCGATCCCGACGTTTTGAGTGAAGTAAGTACCTGTTTCGGTTTTTGTCTGACCTAAACCTGCGAGCAAGTGAAGATCGTAGTACAAAATCGCGCGTCCCAAGAGGCTCAATTTTCCGTAAATCAAACTAAAACCGGCTTCTCCACCATAGTACAGGCTCGGAGGATTGGTGTTCGCGGATGCCCTCTGCTCTGCTTCGAAAATCTTCAGAGCCTCAGAAGAATTCGAGAACGACTTCCAAACAAGTATGTTTCCCGACACGTATTCGTTGAAGTTGTAGCCAAGAATTCCACCGGCAGCCTTCACGTCCAAGAATGGATCGGAGTCTACGATTCCGCCCATGACCACAAGATGAATCTTGTTGGCCTTTGAATAGATACGATTCTGAACAACATCGTATTCTTCTTCTTCGCGCCAATATTGCTTCTTGAGTTTTTCGACGTTCACGCGACGTTTAGCGCCACTGCTGCGTTCAGGCGCCGATTCGTCGTCTTCGGCAGCCATTGCAGATCGGTTCATTGTACTCACCGTACCCACGGCACTCACTGACAATAAAGCTAAGATCCCTAGCACTGCGATCCGACTCACCCCTCTCATGTCCTCGCCTCCTCTGACTCGGGTACCGGTCAAGCGGCCGCGAGTCGAATTAAAGTCGTCGGAAGATGAAGGGATAGGTTACTGCGACGTTCACGCCACCCTTAGGTTGCGGGAACTGCCATTTGCCGAGACGCTCAAGCACACAATGTCCCAAGCGATCATCCGGTAAAGTAGAAACCTTTACCGAAGACACCGTAACGCTCCCTCTACTTCCTATCGTGAAGTTTACCATGAGTTTTCCCTCAAGGTCGGGTCTTCGTAAAAACGCTGTCTCGTAACAGTAGCGAACCTCGTTCATGTGGCGATTAATGACGTCGAACACTTCCGAACGGGTCAAACCACTGTCGACGGTCGTACCGGAGCCGTCACTGGTCGTGGAAACCGCCAAAAACTTGCCAGCTGTACGGCTGCTTCGGCCAGAATTGTTTCCGGTCGTGCGATAACTCGTCTCACCCTGTGCTCCGCCGCCGCCATCGGTAAAACCAACTGCGACTTCGGTCGGTCCAGAATTGTCGACGACACTGCCCTCAGCACCACGATAGGCTCCCGATGCCGAACCCAGGAGGCCAGCTCCTTGTTTCGCAGCATTCGGACTGCCTCTCGCAGATCCACCCGCAATCAATGACTTGAAGCCACCTGCCTGCAACATGTTTCCGAGGCTGTTTTGTAGCTTTTTTGCCTTCTGAACGGCCGCAGACTCACGTGGAGGTGCGGGCGTTTGAGTTGCGGTCGATGCCACCCGAGGCAAAGGCTTTGCCTGCGCCATCGGCTTTGGAGTTTGGACCTGAGGCGCCTGCACAACCTTTAAGGGCTTTGGGGGCTGAGTCGACACCTCAGGGTTTTGCGCAGACTCTTTTGGAGGCGTCTGCACAAACTTCTTATCTTTCTCTTCGTCCTTCGGGCGCTCGAGCGGTGCTGGAGCCGCATCAGCAAGCTTTTCTCCCTCCGCCTTGCGAGCTGGCGAATTCTCTTTCGCCGGAGTGAGAGCATCTTCCGAGGGAAGACGCTTGATCACCATGCGAGCGACGCGTGCTTCTTCTTTTTCTTCTTCTTTCCTGGGACCGATGATGGCCGTTAAAAGAAGTAATAGGAAAACGAGACTGGCTTCGGCGAGTGATCGCTTGAAGCGCTTCGAATCAATGTCGCCACCGAGACGAACCGCCGGAATCGCCTTTCCTGCCTGTGCACGGTCAAAACGCCACACCCGACCGCGAACATGTATGGATACTTGGGCGAACTCGACCGGCGTGAGCTGGTATTCGCGTGACTCGGCATTCTCGGCCGCTTTTGCACGCGACCCAGGTAGACCTTCTAGCGTCGCACTAGCCGAATGGATCTTCAGTTCAATGGTGTCGGAACGCTCGTTGATCGAAAACAAACGAAGGTCTTCGAACACGCCGATGAAATTCTTCGACATGGGCTCGGCCTTAACGACGGAGTGACCGACGCAATGATAAACTTTCCAATCGCCTCGCTCGAGGTCGGCAACACCGCCACGACGAGCAAACGGTGGCTCGATCGTTTCGAGTTCACGGATTCTAAATTTTACCTTCGGCGTCTTCTCAAGAGGTTTCCCCTCAGCATCGAGAGCCGGAAGATCGATGTCCTGATTGCGCCGAATCATGTCGGGATTGATATCCCAGGCCTGCCCAGCATGATGTCGGAGCCGTAACGTCTCCTCTTTCGAGCGAAACACTGTCCACGGCAGCGTGTGCCCTAGCTTGAACGGCCGGTCCGGAGACCAAATCTCTGTCCGCTTCAAATCCCCGAGTTGAGTCGTGACCACATAACGTTTCGAGTTCATTGTTTGTACCTGGTCTCCCGAATGGTTTGCTGCATCTCACGGTCCCAATCAATCCATCGTTCATACAAGTGATCATCCTTGCGTTTTCGTTCTTTGGTAGTCATCCCACCAAAGGCGCCTTTGACTTTTCCTAGACCTTCAACAAGTCCGCTTTCGAATTCCATATTCTTACTGCGGGACTCGCTGCCTTTTTTCTCGTCGTTCTTATTCGCCGCAGAGCTCGTGCCTGCGTTCATCAAAAAACCGACGAAACTGAGAATCAAAAAAGTGTTCTTCATTTGAGCTGCACTCCTGTCAGATGCGTGACTAATGTCGTTTGAGCGGAGTTCAACGAGAGAGCGGTGTCATCCATCTCTTTTACAAAACGCTTCGTCTTTTCGACCGAAAGAGTCGACGTATAGGCCTGGACCAAGTGACTCGTCACAGCCTTGCGTGCCTTTTCGCTGAGACCTTTGCGTGCGTCTTCCAGTGTCTTCAGGGCTTCGGCCCGTGCTCCGCCGACAGCGAGCGATATTCCACGCATCACTTCAAGCATCGGAGCTGGAACAAGGTTGCGATCCTTTGAAAGCTGTAACAGGTACCCGACTTTAACCCAAAGGCGAGCTTCGAGAGCCACCGCCCACTGAGCTTTGACAGCCACCTTTTCATCGCGTGGTTCCGATGAGGGTGTCAGCCATTCTTTGTCCGCATCAATTTCTTTCAACAAATCCACCGAAAGGGCATCCGCCGAAACGAAGTCACCTTTTGGCAACAGCGCTTGAGCAAGCTTGGCATCCGCTTCAAAAAGCGGTCGCGCGATCAGCTGAAACGTTGCTTCCTCAACACCGGAGTTCGAAGCAAGTCGGAAAGCGTCGAGACGGACCTTATTTCCGGCGTCGGCAAAGGGTTGAGCGGCCTTCGCCATCGTGTCGTTATAAACGGTTCGTTCTTCATCAGAGAGCTCTGAAGGAGCTCGCAGTAGTTTTAGATCGCGAGCTAAGTCATGATACATGCCGGCGACTTCGTTCAATACAGAGACGTGCACACGAACAAACGGTAGCTGCAACACACGAGCTGCTAACTTTTCCAGCTCGCGGATCTCGCCCAAACGTTTGGCAATGACCTTTTCGTCGGCTTTCACAGGAGACGTACGTGGCAGTTCGAGTCGGAGCAACTCATACGTTGCTGGAATCGCCACCGACAGTTCGGTCAGCAAACTGTACTGAACCAGTGAATCTAAACGATTCCATCCGGAGGATATGCGCTCAATCAGCTGGACGCGACGATCGCGCGGCAACTTACTTTTTGTCCCAAGCAAAAGGAACGACCAGAGAACTTGATTCGAAACCGGAAGCTTCTCTTTGAGCTTCTTATCAACGAGCGCTACGGTTTTTGATCCGCCAGCACCTTCAGCAATCGCGGCCAACGCTTCGTACTGATCGCACGCATGCGCCAAACGCCCTCCGCAAAGCTTCGGATCGAGTGCCGCTTGCGCAAGCGCACGCGAGTCACCTGACATCCACGTCAAGAAGAGAATCTTTTCGCGGAGCTTTCCGCGATCGCTCTCGCTCATGTTCTTGTTCTTCTCTGCGAATCCTAAATACTGACGAAACTCAAGAGCTGCGGTCTCAAAGCGAAACGTCTTTTCACTCTGAGTGGCTTTCGCAAGAAGTGCTGAAGCGGCATAAGCCGAGTCAGGACTTTCACGTAGAAGCTGTGAGTAAATCTCCATGGCGCCTTTTTCGTCGTTCGCTTGCAACGACGCTTTGGCGACGAGACTCAGAAAGTCTGGTTTGCGTTTCGAACTTCCATACAACGACTCGAACTCGTTCTTACGAGCGATCACGGCAGCGAAGTCACCGGCTTCAAAACTTGCTTCAGTCATCTTGTAGTAAGCATCGACTGCAGTTTGATTAAAGCGATCGATCAGTTTTGCTTGATCACTCCAAGCTGGAACACGAGCGAACCATCGTGCGTACTCGTGCGTCTTTCCCCAGTCTTTACTCGCGATCATCGTGTCGATGACCAGCTGAGCGCTTGGAACAGCGTACTTCGAACGTGGGTACGCGTTCACAAAGTTGCGCATGCGATCGACAGCTAGAACGAGACTTCCGGCTGCGTACAGAGCGCGGTTACCTTCGAACGCATAGAAGTCCATCTCTTTTGCAATCTTGGACTCAGGATCACGCTTCTCTACCCACGAGATCCAGCGGATCCAGTTACGAAGGTTCGGATTGACGTTGTCGCCCTTGTCATCTGAGACAGGATGCGGCTGAACTTCCTTTGGAATCACTCCCGACGTACGAAAATCTTGATAACGTAGACCGACCGCTTGGAAGCCAGCTGTCGTCACTGCTTCTGGATCAAAGTCCTTCGCGCTAGCATCATCACCGCGCTTCATTACCCACAGATATTCTTCGAGCGCCCGGTTGACGTCACCTGCCGCTGCAAATGCGTTCGCAATATTGAAACGAATCTTGAATACTCGCGGATCCTTTTCGTCGATCATGCGCAAATATGTCGAATAGATACCAGCCAGAACCAGACTCAGATTGCGTGGTGGTTCTTTATTGTCTTGAATTGTCTTTTGAACACGCTCAGCCGCTTTAATCAGCAGATCGCGCGCTTGATCGAAAGCCAGCGTTTTCGAGTTTCTCTTATAAAGATCCATTAGGTCACGTGAGCTTTCAAAAAACTCGCGGTGACGATAGCGGTTCATCTGATCTTCCATCACCAGAAGAAGAACTTCTAAAGTGTCTTGGCGATTGGGCATCGTCTGAAGGACAAGATTTTTCCAAGCAACAAGATCACCCTCGAGATTGCGTGATCGGAAAAGCTTCGTCATCTGGACGAGTGCTTTTGCCAGCGCACTATCCGCTTGGAGTCCTGTTGCGATTTGTTTGTAAAACTGAATTGCGTTTCTGACTTGATAGCGCGGCAGCGAGGCTTCGATTCCACGCACATAGAACAGTGTCGAATCAACAATCAACTCGTCGCGAAGCATTTGACTTGAGAGCTGGATGCGCCCCGAGTCGTCAGCATCCATGCGGCTGTTGTAGTAAGCGATGTACTTTTTCGTGTAGTCAAAAGCAGAGTCGATATCGTCAAGATTGTAATGACTCCAGGCGAGCTTGAAGAGCGCGTACGGATACTCAGGATCCGAGCGCGTCGACAATACCTTCACGAGAAACCCGATAGCGGCCTTGTGATCCTTTTCGTCTTCGGCATACTCAGCAAGTGCGAGGTAGGCTGCGTTCACGAGTTCCGTTTTCGGAAACCGCTGGATCAACGATGTGTAGTCGGCAACAGCCATGCGCTTTTTACCAAGCTCGGCGTACGCACGACCGCGCATTTGGTAAGCGCGCGCGACTTCAGGCGTGTCATTGAAGCGTTGAATGTAAACATTCAACGTACGGATCACACCCTCTAAACCCTTATGGTACTCGGCATAGTTGATAGGACGCTTTTCGTCGTAAGCTTCGGCGTGCGCGACACGAAACGTGATGTCAGCGTTGTCGAGCTGCATCTTTGCGAGACGAATGAGAAACGCTGGCTCTTGGTTTTTTCCACGGCTGCTCTGCAGGAGACGCTGGATCTTGATGATAGCCTTCTTCTGATACGAGTAAGCGACTTTATCAATCGCGGCTTCCGGCGCCGTTAGCGGAACACCCTTTGCGTCGGTACGAACTTGACCCGTGAGCGTGAAACTATGCGAAGCCTTATCGGCTGCGCCGGCACTAAGAGACGCGAGCGAAACGATCGCACCGCAGACGAAACCCCTGTAGACGAAGCTACGGACGTCTGTGGCGAACCGCTCTAAAGTTGAGGTTAGTTTACGCTTCGTTAAAAACACCCGAATATCTCCCGACTGACTCTGAAATTACTCTGCTTTGATCACAGCGAGCTTAAAGTTCGAAAATCCATTGACCGCGGCAGAGGCCAATACCGTCTGAATCGTTCTGTAAGGAGCGCGACTGTCCGCAACCACCCACACGTCTTTGTCCTTAAAGGCGCTGTCGTGAGACAGTTTTTGCATGACCGCACTCAGTGCTTTTGAAGTTCCGCCCTGCTCGAGGTCACGGTTCAGATCATCAGAGTGAAAGCGGTACGATCGCAACGCTGTGGCCGCTGTGCCGCCCACGTTGACTGAACTTTCAGTGACTTCCACACGAAGACCGTCTTTTCCAACATCAGCAGCGTGCACAGTTGGTAGGCGTACACCTTGCGGGACGTTGATAGCTTCCATGTCTTGTAAGTCCGTCGAGATGCTCTTAATCAAGAAGATCAGAACGACAATCAGAACGTCAGCGAGTGACGTGATCTGCAGCTCTAGCTCTTCACTCGACCGGTCTTTTTTTCGAAAATATCGACCAGAAAGACGGTTCTTGATTCTCATAATGTCCACCCCAAACTCGTTAGTAACCACCCAAGACGACTTCTTTATGAGTCCCCTGAGTGGCTTCCATCACACTGACAACATCCTGGTACGTGCTCGCTTGCGAGGCGACCAGAGTTGCCGTTCGCACTTTAGGGAATGAGTCGCGGAGTTCTTTCAAATGCGATCTCAACTGAGGGAGGTTGTATTTTCCCCCAAGCGCAGCCAGCTGCTCTGTTCGCGTTACCGATCCGCTCACTTCGATCGCAAGTCCGGCGTCTGCCAACATGCGAACGGTCACCGTGATCGGATCTTTTGACTCACTCGGCGCCGCCGAGCTCGAAGCACCCGAAACTTTCACATCCAGAACCGCAATCGAGATATAAACCCCGGCCGCAAGCATGAACGTGATCAGAATCGTAAGCGCATCGACGATGGGCACGATATTGATGCTGAATCCCAGGGATTTCTTCCCAGGGGCATTGCCAATATTCAAGCGATACCTCGTCCAGGCGTTGGGTTGTTACCAGACGCACGCACTTCGCTCTCGAAGTAACGTTGCTTGATGATGTCCAGCACCTTGACCGCTGACGATTCTGATTCCGACACGAGTTTGTTCGTACGGTTCATCAGAAAACTGAATGCGATCATGCACGGAATCGCCACAGCAAGTCCAAGCATCGTATGGTTCATGGCTTGCGAAATACCGCGAGCCAGGAGAGCTGTTTTCTGTGCAGCGTCCACTGTACCAATAGCTTCGAATGCGTTGATGAGACCGCCGATGGTTCCCAAGAGCCCCATCAACGTCGCCACGTTGGCGATCATCGCTAGAAAGTTTGTTCGCTTTTGAATACGCTGAGAGGCCTCTTCAACCGCGAGCGCAAGACCGTTTTCGATCAAGCTCTCAGGCTGATGAGCGCGCATCAAAGCGCGTTTCGTGATCTCAGCGACAGGCTTTCCGCGATAGCGCTCACAGAGAGCGATCGCATCGCCGACCTTTCCGTCCATAACGAAGTCACGGACACGGTCGAAGAAACCTTCTTCATTGAGAATCGGATACGCCAAATAAAGCGCTCGCAATCGCTCAAGAATCACAGCGATACCGAACACGCCCACAGCAAGAAGCGGAATGACATGTAGAAATTCCGTCCTAATAAAATCGAATAGACCTAGCATTTGAACTCTCCCTCCAGGTTCACTGACTTAAAATGTTTGGGTTACGGTCTGCGACCAAAGGAGAGGCACATAAGAAACACAAAGAAGCGTTCTTCTTTGCCAGCCCTCAAGGTTCGCATTTTTTGCGTCCCCCAACAAACTCGCTTGATGCAAGTCTGAGTCCACGGGTCACCCGTTCGGAATGACTTAAGAAGTTCGATACGACACATGTTAGCGAGTTCAACAACGTCACTGACACTGACAAAACTTTTCCCTGTGTCCCACACGACTCACTAAAAAATCGGCGGTGATTCTCCGTTTTTTGGACAGTGTTCTCCGCGAACTATTCTCAAAAACTATTTCAAATTCACCTTTGTGAATCCAAGCCGTTTGTACAGGCGCGGGTGGCGCGGGCACCGTCGCGGAGCGGGCGACTCGCGCGGTGTAGGTGGCGCGAGTGGGTGTGGTCGGCTCTTATGCGGCGTGGGCGTCCTACGCGGAGGGCACCCTACGCAACGCTGTCGGCCTACGCAAAGCGGGCAGCTTACGCGGCGTAGGCAGGCGGCCTGTTCGAAAAGAGATCGGAACTCCTAGCTAATTGCCCGAGATTCCGACGCAACGCTCACACGTTGGTTCAGTGCCCCGGTTGCCGAGGAAATTGAAGAGAAGAAACGGTTCAGAGAAGATGTCGCGCTAGCTGATTAAATCCGGCAGTTCGGCCTCGGGGCAGTATTATTTTTCGCATCTGAACCCTTGACAACTCCCGAGTAAAAGCTCTATAAAAACCGCAGATTTATGAGGCTCGTAACCACGGTTTTACGTCATCACATCAAGCGCTCGGACCACGTATGAGAAACCCGAAGCACGCCACTCAACTCCATTGGTTCTCCCACTCCGCGTATCGTGAGTTCGGACGGCTCCAGCACGGTGGCGATCTTCGCAAGGGTAAGCGAAAGCTCAAGCGTCCCATCGACACGAAGCGTGCGATGCATGTCGTGTTTCGATCGACGCGAGCCACGGGAGCTCTGTCGATGCTAGCGCGCAAGAACGCTCGGAAAATCGACAAAATCAAAGCTGAAACGGCGCAAGCGACTGGCGTGCGTGTCTACGCATTTGCTAACTCCGGCAATCACCTTCATCTCCTGATAAGAGGCCGTCGCCGCGAGGATCTACAAAACTTTTTACGGATCTTCGGTGCGCTTGTCGCTCGGGCGATCACGGGAGCGCGAAAGGGAATCGCGACCGGAAAGTTCTGGTCGCATCTGGTCTACACTCGCGTGGTCGAATGGGGGCGTGCGTTTAAGACAGCAAAGCTCTACGTGATTCAAAATGAGTTAGAGGCGCTCGGTGTTTGGGCCAGAGTGCCTACGAGAGCACCTACACGAGTGCCTAAGGAAAGAATACGGCCGGCGCCTGCGTGAGTGTCCCCTAAAACGCATTCGCCCCTCCGGAGTTCCCTGGTCATGGACTCGGAAGGGCGAACACGATTGCGTTTGCAATGAAAGCTATGGATTACGGCCAGATCGTGTCGATCTGCGTGTTGGACAATGTCTGACCATTCTTTTTGACTTTTATGTACGACTTGAACCCATTCCACTTCGAGAGGGCTCCTGTCGTCTGGAACTCAACGACGCCGTTGTACACAGGCCCGCCGGACGGACTATCGAGATCCACGGCGACTTTGTTACCTTTTACAAAGAAGCGACGAATTTTCGTGTATCCCACACCCTTGATCGCAATATGGGAACGATCCGCATTCGGTGAATCAACATGGATATTCTCGAGAACCGCCGCGGTCGTCGTGAAACCCTTCGAGTCTAAGTGAAGACCTTTTCCAGAATCACTCCAGAACACGACAGCACCAAGGTTTCCCTTGTAGAAGAGCGTGTCAACAAAGACCGTTCCTAAGTGTCCAACGACGGTGAGGCCTGAACCACCACCGCCAGCCATCGTCCAAAGATTAAGACGACGGAAGTACAGGTCTCCCAATCCAGTCGGTCCGCCTGCCGCACTCGCATATGCTCGGTTGACGATCTGAATACCGGTGCGTCCCGTAGGTGCGTTCTGACGAATATCGAGAAAGTAACTATCGCCAGCACCATCGGCTCCGGGTGAATCCAAGTAAAGACCGTGCTCCTGAGCACCCTTGAGATCCATACCGCGAATATCGTAACGTGCGCGTCCATTGGCTCGAATATTCCACTTCAGACCGTAGCCGCTGTAGGCGGTGGGATCGACTGAAGCAAAGCCCACGTTATAGAAACGAAGCATTCCATGTATCGAACCCCCAAACACGATGAATGCGGTTCCACTGTCGGCTGTGTTTTTGAAAATAATATCTTTGAACGTGAGATCATCCACACCGCTACTGCCAGGAATCATGTAATTCCCCATGATGCCGGTGTCTCGGATGATGCAAGGATGAGCAGGATCCTCCGACACAATACTGATATCGCGAACAACGGCACCGTTTGGCCAGTAGACTGCGAACGGTTTGTTGGGATTGTATTTTCCAATTTCAACACCGGCAAGCTCGCCACTGCAGGCAATCACGTCGCCCGGATGAGCGTTGTTCATGGCATAAGCAAGCGGCACGGTGAGCGGCAGACCACCCATCGTCTTCGTCACGACTGCTCCGTTTGCAAACACCACGGTACCCGGTTGCCCTGCGACCTGGTGAACCCAGATCGTTGGCGCTCCGATAACTTTTGGCGCTGGTAAATCAGCGTCGGTAGCAATCGGATCACCTGCTGCTGCGAAAGCTAATTTTGAAACCCCGAAAAAACAAAGAACGGACAGTGCCGTCAACAGACCCTTCGAACTCATAGACCCTCCAAAGTGACCAGGAGTGGGTCCAGAGTATCAAGCGACCGTACCGCGGACAACGAAAAAATTAAATATTATTTATATTGTTAATATTTCAGTGTTATTAAGATGTTGTGCGTCAGGACATTCGCTAACCCACGGACACTCCAAACAATGCCGACCAGGGTGACCCACCGTCCTCTCCTCTTTTGCCACAGCTGTTTGCACCTTATTCATGGCACCAACGAGACGATTTTCCGTTCGCGCGAAGTCTTCGTGAGTCCAAGGTCCGTAGTGCTGCTCTCTCGCTTGGAAGCGATCATGTAACGTCAGTCGGACAATCGTACCAGATATCGCATTGGAACCCAGCGCTGGGTCGAGCTTAGCCAGCGCGAGCGCATAGAGCCTCAATTGAAGATCATAGCGGTCACCGGCCTCCGCGCGCACGCCGGGTGCAGCACGCACCTCGCCCTGCGGTGGTTTTGTCCGCACCGGTTCTGCCGGCACCGGTTCTGCGTGACTAGAAACCGCGATTTTGTAATCGAGAATAACGGCTTTTCCTGCACGAATATTCACGCGATCCATCGAACCCACGAGACGTGTCGGAGTTCCCGCAAGCGGAATATCAAACCCGAGCTCCGCAAAGTTAGCGTCGCCCTCACCAGCACCCTGAAGCAACGGCGTACTCAGTGCCCAATCACGAAACGCGTTTTGGATCGGCGTCGGAATCGAAACATGGTCCAACAATGACCAAAGCCCCTTTTCTAAAACCTCATGAACAAGCGTTCCACGAACTTTCGCCTCCTCGTTCGCATCACGATCGTCGTCTCGCACAAGCTCATTCCGAAACGAAAAGCGGCGCTCGACCACGCTCCAACGATACTGGAGCGGACAGAGATCCAGGAGCAACCATTCCGAAACACTCACGCGAGGCCGGTAGACCGGCAACTCAGGTGACTCTAGAGACCTCTGCTCTCGCGAAACCGCCTGCGTGTCCGGTTCGGCCTGTTTAGCCTGTTTTGCCTGAATTGCCTGAATTGTTTGACGAGAAGGCACCGGCTGCGCCAAGGCGATCGCTAAATCTGGCACCAAAGTTTCTACCCAAGCTCGCCAATCCCGTTCCGCAAGCGGATCGGCGACGGGTTTCTGCTTTTCTTCTTCACGCACACGAAAGAAAACGAGATTTTCCCGTGCGCGCGTGAGCGCGACGTAGAAAAGTCGCATGTCTTCCTCAAGACGCTTCTTGCGCAGGTCGAGTTTGAACGCTTCGAAACGAGTGTCATCCGTACGCGTGCCTTCGGAATCCCGTTCAGCAAGCACACACCCAAGTTTGCGGTCCCACAACAAACGCGGCGTCGGATCATGCGGGAATCTCCCCGTAAAGTCGGCCAAGATCACGCGATCAAACTCAAGCCCCTTAGAGCCATGAATCGTCATGACACGCAAGGTTCGCTCGCCGCGCGGCGGAGGGACATCGCCTTCCTTGCGATCCTCTTCAATCGCCAGCGAAAGGTCGCCGATCACGGCCAATGGACCAAGACCACGATCTTCGAGAGCACGAACCTTCAGCCAGAGATTCATGAGCTGAAGCCCGAGCTCTCGTTCAATTTCGGAGCTATCAGCACCTTGGGCGCCTTTGCCACCCTCGAGCAGCCCCATCAGAAACTCCGACACTAGAAGCCCTTGCCCTTCGAGAGCTTGCAACACCGGTACGAGTCGATGGCCAGACGCCAGAAACGTCGCTTTTAAATCCGTCATCGTCGACCGTCGCGACTGAAACCACTGATCAAGCGTCGCGTCCGGTACCGCCACCCACGGCGCTCGAAAAAAAACCGCCGCCGACAGATCATGCCGCGGATCCCACCAAAATCGCAGCAGCGCAACGAGCTCGCGAACACGCGGGTCCGACCAAAAAAATCCTCCACTCTCAATCGCAACACGCACGCCACTGGACCGCAATGCCTCGATCCAAGGGGCGCTTCCACGAACTTTTCTCAGCAGGAGTACGGTATCGCTGAGCGACTGACCTTGGGCCAACCAACCACGCACAAGATCCGCTATCCCCGCCGGAGTATCGCTCTCGACCCAACTGACACTCGAGTCCGGCACGTGCTCGCGAACCGCGGTTAGCGGATCATACGCACCCGTGGTCTTTGTAAACAGTGGCTCACAGATTTGATTAACAGCAGCCACAACGGCGGGACGACTCCGAAAGTTTAAGGAAAGAACGCGACGGTGCGGAAGCTTCTTTGTTAATTCGAAAAAAACATCGAGATCGGCATCTCGAAAACCATAGATCGACTGTTTGGGATCGCCCACAACAAGCAGATTGCTCTGATCCGCACGCGTCACCCTCCAGAGTATCCGCGCTTGCAAGGGATTCGTATCCTGAAACTCGTCGACGAGGACGAGCCCAAAACGTCGAATGCAGTCTTCACGCACACGTGCGTGCTCGAGCGCACGATCGGCAGCCAGCTCAAGATCCGAGAAGTCCGCGCTCGTACGACGACGCTTAAGATTTTCGTAGATTCTAGCTGTCCCACGAAACACAGTGGCTAGCGCCCGCTCGGAAACAGTTCCGACTTCGAGCGCTTCTAGCGCGCGTGTACCACGCAGATCAAGAAGGCGTGTGGCGAGTCCATGAATGCCGGAAACAGAATCCGTTTCCAATAGATGATCCACCGCCTCGCGCTCCGTCGACGTGAACCTTCGCGACCAGAATCGATCGCGCGCCTGATTCCAGAGGTCACGCGCTTCAGGCGCCGAAAGCACACGCTGTTGCGGCCCCAGACCCGATTCGTCAGGATACTCCGTCGCCAAGCGCTGGCAGAATCCATGAATCGTCAGAACCCAATGGTCATCACCCATAGCGCTGGGGTCTGCGATACGGGACTGCAAACGCGCCCGCAGTTCGCGCGTCGACTTGTCTGTAAACGATACAGCAAGAAAGGAACGCCCCGGTCGTGCGCGCGTCCACGCTTCGCAAAGATGAACGAGTGTGGTCGTCTTACCTGTTCCCGCCCCCGCCACGACGACCATTCCGCCAGGGTTTTCTTTGCCCGTCGTGAAATGTGTGACGATGGCTTCTTGTTCCCCGGAGATCTTGGCCGCGACCCGGGTGGCTCGAGATGTTTCTGACACGGAATTACTTGTCGCAGAATCCCTAAGCTGACACAAGGCAGGGGGTAGCATTTCGTGCAGAAACGGTGGTACGTCTTGGGAGTGAAGTCCAACCGCTTTAGAAACCTTCGAACCGCCGCTTTCCGACCTACGATCGGCGTCGTCGTCAGCGTCGTCGTCAGCATCACCGTCGGCATAGCGACAACGACTTCCGCGCGCGCTATGGATCGCTGGAATCCACTTTTTACACGGACCCACCTACTGCCCAGTCCGTACACCATTCCAGCAGGTACGCTCGTCTATGGAACAACCTTTGCGATCGGCGTAACGGACTTCTTTCAAATCGGAACAAATGTTTTGCGAGATTTTTTCCAGTTTTTTAATGCTCAAGGGAAAATCGCTGTCATCGATTTTCCCGATGTCGCGCTCGGGCTGACGGTTGGTTTTGAACATTACAAGGTCGAACGCACCGGCTTGCCATCACTTGACGTCACCTCGTGGCAACCTGGAGCCGTTGTCTCATTTGCGCTCAGCGATTCGTTTGCGACCTTCATGGGGGGACATTTCAACTGGAGATCCGTTGACATCGATCGATCGCAAGTCGTGAAGTCCGGGTTTCTTAGCGGCTCCACCGCGTTCGGTGAGTTCGCCTGGAGTTACAACCCGCCTTCGAAAAAAGAAGGCACGATCGGCAACACGCTCTGTCCCGGCGTGAGCTACGACTTCACTTACGAGATGCTCGGCATCGGGCTCTCGCACCATTGGGACGGGTTTCAACTCGGCGTTCACTACTATCCATCCGCTAAAGAAAATGCGCTTTTACCTATCCTCGCCGGCGGCGGAACCGCTCACTTTTAGAACCTATTGCCATCAAAACGGGTTGCTGATACCGTGCGTCAATGACTCGAAAGAAAAAACGCCAATCCACAAAACCTTCGACCCTGACCGCCGAACGCGTCGACAGCCGTTCGCTCGTCGCGAACGCACGCTTAGAGCGCTTCCCTAACCGAACCAAGAACCGACGTTATACCGTGGAGTTCACGTGCCCGGAGTTCACGTGCATTTGCCCGATGTCGGGCTTTCCGGACTTTGCGACGTTACACATCACTTATGTACCGCGCGATTACTGCGTCGAGCTCAAGAGTTTAAAACTTTACATCAATCGTTTTCGAAACGAGGGCATGTTTCACGAGGACGCCGTCAATCGCGTTCTCGATGATCTCGTCACATTGCTCGATCCGTGGGAAGCGAATGTCGTAGGGGACTTTAACGTTCGGGGGAATATCAAGACCGTCGTGCGGGCGGCACACTCACGTGGGCCAGCTCTCTAACGCCCCACTGGACCCGAACCCGCCGCTATCGGCGCATCACCCGGCTTCACAGCGACTTCAGGCTCCGGAAGCGCCTCAGGAATACCATCGGCCGGAGGCGCAGCAGCTGCCTCACCTTCCTGAGCTGTTGCCTCGGCATTCTCCTCGACTTCGTCTTTGATCGGCGAAGTGAGATTGAAATCAACCGTGGTCCGCGTAAATCCCGCGATCTTCTGACACTGCTTCCGATCGACCTGAGGCTTGACCTTCGAGATCGATGGCAATCGCGTCGTCACTAGCTTCTCAACGACTTGATCGCCCTCAAGCTCAACCATCAAAACGTTGCTCTGCAGAAAGCGTCGCCGATCGACTTTTTCCTGCCGAAAGTCGACATACACAGGTCCTTTGTTCGCAAAGCATCGACCGAAGAACGCTTGCGACGAATAGACGACCTGACGATCTTTCCTTTCGCGGATTTCGCCTGGCGAAACAAACTTGCGCGCGACTTTTCCATCGGACCGAATAAGGTACACAAATTTTTTCTCAGAACGATTGGAACACTGATCGCATTCGTACCCACTCACAAGAACGTACGGCTTTGCCGAACCATTGCGATCGTTTTGTAACACGCCGAGGATCTCGGGCTCAGAAACGGAAATCTTGAGTGGCGGCGGGGCTTTCTCACCGTCCGTTCGCGAAAACACGACCTGCTTTCCGGACAGCGCCGCTGTCAGTAGCGGGGACGGCGCTTGAGGCGTGGGAACGGCCGCCTGAATCTTTAAAGCAAGCGCGACGCTTTGAACGAACAAGAAACCGACGAGAACTCCTACACCAGTTGTTATTAGCTTCAATGAAACCCCCTGCCCTCTATCAAGTCTAGCCTAAGATTTTAAAACTGGCCTACTTTGTTGTTACAGGGGTTGGTCTGAGTTTTGAGTCAGTAGAGGGACATGAAGCGTACATGTCCGCAGTTATCGTGTTTGAATGTTTTTCCCAGTCCTGATCTAAAACGTTACGGCCGATTTTATCGCAAGTCTGACAGTCAATGGATCAGACGCTACAGATGCACGCGTTGCGGTAGCACCTTTTCAGGCGCCACGGGGTCAGCAACCTTTGGTCAGAACAAGCGCAGAATCAATGATCGTTTACGGGTGCTTTTGTGCTCAGGGGTTTCACAACGACGAAGTGCACTTATTTTAAAAGTTCATAGAAAAACGGTTGTGCGCAAGTTTCGATTTCTGGCGGAACAGGCGCGTCTGAGACAAAGACGATTCTTAATGGATTATGGAGAGTTGGATTCGATTCAGTTTGATGATCTAGAAACATCGGAACATTCGAAGTGCAAGCCGTTGTCAGTGACCTTAGCGGTCGACGCAGAACAGAGAACTATCTTAGGGTTCAAGGTTTCTGTCATGCCGGCTAAAGGACACCTGGCTGCGCTTGCACGTAAAAAGTACGGGTTTCGCCCTGATAAACGGCCTCAAGGGATACGTGCATTGCTGAGCACAATCCGTCCTAATGTACGCGCTACTGCCGAGATCAGGTCGGACCGTAATCCGCTTTATCCCGGTATCGTGCGGTCTCTCTATCCAAAAGTGGTTCATCACACGGTGAAGGGACGACGGGGATGTGTGGCGGGTCAGGGGGAACTTAAGAAGATCGGATTTGATCCTTTGTTCAGTCTCAATCACACGTGTGCGATGTTACGAGCGAATGTGAATCGGTTGTTTCGTAGGACATGGTGCACGACTAAAAAGCTGGTGGAGCTTGAAAACCACCTGGCTATATACATGGATTTTCACAATCGCACGCTGCTGACGAAGCCACTCTCAATCATGCATGCTAACTTAGCCGCAGCATAGGGGCCCAACAGCAAGGTAGGCCAGTTTCTAAGCGTGCGCTGCGTTGACGTGGTATAAGAGCTTCCTATGAACGACGTCCAACTCGAATTCACCCCGAACCCAAACACACTCAAATACATCACGAGCCGTACGCTCGTCGAAGTGGGTGGCGCCTACTTTTCAAATCCAGAAGCCGCCGAGGGCAAGAGCTTGCTAGCCTCGCAGCTGTTTTCGACAACGGGCATTTCGGCTGTCATGCTGGGACGTGATTTTGTAACCATTACGAAGGCCGAAGACGCTGAATGGGACACGGTTCACCAAGACGCGATGGATATCATCAAGGCTTTTTTGGATTCGGGTGAGCCAGCCCTGAGCCTGTCCGCCCAAGTGACGTCCGGCCACATCACGGAAGCGCTGACAGAAAACGAAAAGAAGATTCAGGACCTCTTAGATCGCGAGATTCGCCCGGCGGTGGCGCAAGATGGCGGCGATATCGTTTTCGAAGGTTTCCGCGACGGGGTTGTTTATCTTTACCTCAAGGGCTCGTGCGCCGGCTGCCCGAGCAGCACAGCCACCCTTAAACAAGGCATTGAAAAGCGCTTAAAAGAGCTGGTTCCGGAAGTTCGCGAAGTCGTCTCGGTGGCTTAGCGCGCGCCAGTCCTGCCGCCGGCCAACTCGCCACTTAGCCCCATTAGCTTCGATCGCTCGTGTTGCTCACGCGAATATCGTTCGCGCGAAATTTAATATTGAAAACATAGCGTTCAAGAGCACCCAGTTTGAAGTTCCGCATACGAATCATGCGCGAGACCGAGGTCGGGCCCATGTTGTAAGCCGCAAGATAGTGATCGGCGTTGGGAAACCGCTCCCGAAGATAAGAAAGATAGGCGACTCCGAGCGAGAGGTTCGTCCACGGATTGTAGAGATCATCGAGCCGCTTGAATGTGATACGTCGTTTGCGAGCAATGTAAGCAGCCGTTCGCGGTAAAAGCTGCAAGAGACCGCGCGCTCCGGCAAAGGAGTGAGCCTTTGGATCGAACGAACTTTCCACTTCGACAAGAGCCAGGATCTCGGCTGGATGGAAACCGTATTGACGACAAAGTTCATAAATATGTGTGGCGAGTGATCCGGCCTTCTTCCGAAGTTCGGGTTTGAGACGTCGGCCCAGCACCGATCTGATCTCATCCACACCCATCTGCCAGCCGGAGAGACTCGGAACGATTTCAAAACGCTTAAGGCCACTGCGAGGTGTTTCTTCAGCAATCTCGTACTGACGACTGCGAACGAGTTCTGAGAACGACTCACGTCCGTTCGCCGGAAAGCTCAGCATTCCAGCGCTCAGAGAAAATACTACGGCTCGTTTAAACCAATTGCGGACTGTGTTCATACCCAGCCTTCCTACCAATGACATAGTGCACAGTGGGTGCCAGGAAGTTAGGCAGTAGGCTGTTGATTTTATGAAGGTTTCTTAACTGCGACCGCAGTGACACAGCGTCAGGGAACTAGACGTTGTCGACTTTCTATACGAAAAATCATCTGAACTAGTTTATAGAGCATTTGGGTATAACTTGCTGTATTTATTATACTTTAACAGATCAATGAACTCGATTTGTCCTGAAAACGGAGAGGCCGATCATCATGCTCGCTCTTTCAAACCGCTCATCGAATCGACAGATGAGCGGATGCGGTCCGGTTCACAGATCGCGGTTTTTGCGAGACGGATGGCAGTGCGGACAAAACTGATCTTCGATGTACAAAGGTGAGACGATATCGCCGTCGGTCAGGACCTCGCGACAGGCAAAACAGAGATGATGTCCGGTCGGTCGAAGGGCCGGATCAAGCGCCACCCGTTGGTCAAAAACGAAACAGGATCCGTCCCAGTGCGCGCTACCCACCTGTTCGAAGTATCCTAAGACGCCCCCTTCCAGCTGAGAGACATCTTTAAAGCCCTCGGACTCCATCCACGTTGCCGCCTTCTCACACCGAATCCCGCCCGTACAGAACGTCACGATTTTCTTACCCTTCGCCTGGGCTTCAATCACCGCGCGCTTGCCCGCAGCTATTCTCGCAAAATCGCGAAAATGCTTCAGGCCAAGACGGAGGGCTCCTCGGAACGTTCCAAGCGCGATCTCGTAGTCGTTTCGCGTGTCGATCAATAAGACTTCTTCGCCCTCATCCAGCCAACGCTTCAGCGTGGTCGGACTGACATAGGGGCTTGAACGCACGGCTGGGACGACCGTGTCGATCCCCATGGGAATGATCTCTTTCTTGAGTCTCACGAGCGTCCGACGAAACGGGATCTTCGTCGACCAGCTACGCTTGACGGCAACCTTGGCTGCCGGGATCTCCGTTAAGCGAAAGATCTCGCTCATCGACGCTTCGACCGACTGCTCGGAACCGGCGAGAAAGCAGTTGATCCCCTCGGGACTCAACAAAACGGTCCCGCGCACGCCCTCTTTTCTGAGAAAATCAGCCAGCGGTGCACGTTTGCTCGAACAATCGCCGACCGAGGCAAAATGATAAAAAGCGACGTTTAAAACAGAAGCGGGGTTCATAGCGGTTGTAAAATAACCGCCAGAACCCCGCTTTCTCAAGGACTTTCTACAAAGGCGCTTTACGGACGGAGAACCGTGAGTTCACCCACGAGTTCAACCGTTTGCAGAGGATAGCCATAGGTCACGTGGATCCTCGGATGATACACGCCAGGAGCCAACGTACGTGTCTCGTAACCTACCGACAAAACAGGATCCGACACGGGACTCGCAAGCAGGATCGTCTGGTGATCCTCGGGCCACGTAAAGTTCACATATGGGTCGGGACTCGACAGGCCAAAAATCGCAGCCGGCTGGTTTGACCCAAAACGGATCGAAGCCTCTTTCATAAACTCGTACTTCTTTGCCGAACCGTCGAGCCTCGCGCCAATCGAAAGATCAACGGGCAACGAGATATCTCTTTCAACGAACATGAACGTGCGCGGGTGATGTTGACCATCGACCACAAAATCCAAGTCAAAATAGTCATACCCCAACATCGCATCATGCATCGTATGAACGGCCGGATCCACTTGGAGCGTCACCGTTGCGTTCGCAAGCAAACCGGTCATCGGTGTGACGGTCACACCAGCTGGCACACTTGCGGGATCGATCGTGTAGGTGTGCGTGAGCGCGTAGTCGGTTTTCAAACGTACCACTTTTGACTTTGGCGCCATGTCCCCAACCGGCAGTTCAAGCCAGCTGTCCGATGCTTCGAGAAAATCAACCTTCGAAGCCGAGAACGCCTCGAGATCGATGTTGTTCGCGCCGTTTTCATTGAAAGTCTCACGATGGTTGATCCACGACATCAGATAGTAGTTACCGCTCGGCAAACGTTCGAACGTCGGGTTGTTGTAGTAACGATCAAAGTTGAGACGTTCTCCCTTTGGATCCAAATCGTTCCCCATGTTCACAAGATGCACGCGCTTCTCATAGCCGCCGTCAAACGCTTTGCGCCTTGTAAGATCAATAAAGAAGAAGTTCGCCCACAGGTCATACTCGACGGTCGGAGCGGAATGATAAAACAGCCGCCACGCGTGATACGCAATTCCGTTTCGTGGCGCGAGTCCCGTGGTGTCCAAAAACAGATCGTTCGGATCATCCGCTGGGTCGGGGCCAGGATTCGAAAAGGCGTACAGTGAAACCAGATTCTCAGAAACGTTGTTCATTCGATCGGTCTCACCGAACTCGCCGGTCGAGTTGATCACCACACCGAGGAGATAGTCACCCCGCGGAACACGCGGAAGCTGAAACTCCAGCTGTACGGGGTACGTCCGCGCACTACCTGGAAAGCTGAGATTCTTACTGACGCCAGGAAGCGCGATACCCTTCATGTTGCGACGTCCGTCGCGGTTCGGCTGCTCCGGAACGAGAAAGGCGCGGAACCGAACGTTATTAAAATCTGCACTGCGAACATCAGCAGTCACGCGCGCGTCGACGGCAATGGCGCCGGGGCGAGCCCGACGAACAGAGTCAACGGCTACTGTGAAATCGACGGCGCTTGCGAGATTAGAAACCACCAAAACGCTCAACGCTGAAAAGACGGAGCTAAACCAAAACGTACGTGTCATGACTTCCCCCTCGTGAGTCTTGATTCTATGGTCAGTCGGAAGGAAGATCAACGCTAGATGTTCTGTCGACGCCTACGCCAATGGTTTTCGCCACTGTCTTATGGACCAGCGATTTTGACACTCTGGATGTCGCTGGCCTGGACTGCAGCAACCTGGTCGGCCGATGATTTTTCTCCGCATCTTTTGATTCGCGATCCAGAAGTCCTAAATGACGTTCGGGCATCGGGTGAAGGTCCATGGAGTTTTCTTGGAACCGTTCACAAGCTTTTCTCTAAGACTGTTTCGCCGTCTCCCGGTGAAATCGAACCTGGACTCGTAGACTGGTTTTCACAGTGGTCGGCAACAGTGGACTCGAACGGTCACACATTGGAGCCCCGTAACGCGCTCGCTGTGATTCGAGAAGTTTGGCCGAAAGCACCGAACGGGGCGTTGATCAGAGACCAATCGCCGTATCGCCTGATCGCCATTCTCTTTCGTCTCGATCTGCGGAACCCGGACTCGCCGGCCGGAGAGGGCCGTTTTGTTTTTCAGTTGAGCGAACCGTTCACCGAGATTCCGATCGAATCGTATGTCATCTTTGAGTTTGCGCTCGCGAGTCCTGGCGAAACTGTAAAGTTCTGGGCGCAGAGAATCCAGGACCTTTCGCAAACGACGGACCTCAACAGTTACAAAGTAAAACTCGAAGCCATGACCGAAAGTTTTGCAGTCGCCGAGAAGCTTCGTTTCGTGCGCACGAATGATTTTGTGTTTGCGCCGATTTGGGAACTGCGTAACTTCACGTACGACTCGATCGCCCGTCGACTCGTTGCTACACCGATTCCGGGAACGCCACATTCTGACTTCGACACGACGAAACGGAGCGAACTCGAAGTGTGGATCATAAGCCAGTCACTCACGTCGCGCGACACTACGCTCGTGCTTCCGAGCACGATGCAGACAACGGTTGCGCCGCTACCCAGTGAGTTTTACACGTGGCTTGAGGGATCGCGCGTCCCGACTCCAGCACGTAGGATCTTTGCTCAACAGACATGCAATGGGTGCCACGGGATCGAGACAGAAACACGCTTCACGCATTTTTTTAAAGACAGCTTTCAAGAGGTAACAAAGACGTCTGACTTTTTAGCGCGCGAACTCGAGAAACGAAACGCGGATCTCATCGCGCTTCTCTCCGGAAACGCGCCGGCCTACCTCGCGGACCAACGTGTACACTGAGCGCAGGTAAGCTCCTGATCCAATCACGAACCAGCTCGGCGCTCTCCTTTGGCGGACGCACGGTGCCTAAGCTTGGCATCGCGTCTCCGGGAACACGCGAACTCATGCGGTAAAGAACCGCGCTTCGGTCCGGATCTCCCGGAAGAATACGATACGAATCCCGTTCATGACCCGGTATCGGAAACCCCGTCTCCTGCCGGACCGCGGTCTCGAAAATGGGAAGCTTCTCTAAGGCCGTATCGGGAACAAACTGAAAGAACAATCCCGTAAAACTCGCGCGACCCGACGGACGATGGCAACTCGCACAGTTTGCCACCAGAGTCCCGATGGCTTGTCGCTCGAGCGACGAACGTGCTGGGATGGATGGCCAGGTAGCATACGGCGTACTGAGACGCCCCTGGCGAGCGAGTGCCGCGAGTGTGAGTGACGAAGAAACATTCTCAGCAGGACTCAAGTTCAGTCCGGTAAACCCCAGTACAGGGTCACGGCCGCCGTCATGACATTCGCGACAATCGAATCGCGCCGGAATCGCGTGCGATGTTCCATCGCCAAAATCCCAAACATCCGTCTCGCCATTTTCGCTCGCAAGGCGAGCGTCGGTGCCCTCCGCGTTCCAGCGGTACGAGAGAAACGTCCACTGATCCGAGTTCTTTTTCATATAGCGCGTTTCAATAGGAACACGGCGACCCGAAGTGCTCCCGCCGAAAAACGTTTTCCAGAAAGCGGTGCCGTCAGGGAAGAGAAAATTTTCTGGGTCAGAATTGTCAATCACCGCACCCGTCGGCAAGCGCACGTGGCGTTCTTTTTCTAAACCGTCCGACCAGAGTGTGTAGGCTGGCGTAAACTTCTCAACATCCGATTCGAAAAAGCCAGTGGCCCGAAGCGTAGCTGGAACACCCGACGCTAAGGCGTTCGTGATTCCCCAAAGGATGCAAAGCAACCCAAGCCCCCCCACGCCATTTCATTGTCTCTATGATTTTCCGGAAGCCCCAGTGTTAGTTTTCTGACGACGTTGTGTTACTGTCACCTTCATGACGAAATCAGCTTTGTTTTACGTGTTTTTGGGACTGTTTTTTCACGGTTGTGCGACGTCTCCCACCGGGCGCCATCAACTTTTGCTCGTGGGTGATGGACAGATGAACTCGATGGGCACTCAAGCTTTTTCCGAGATGAAATCCAAGCAAGCGATCGAACACGATCCCGCAGTCAACGCCTACGTGAAATGCGTGGCTGGCGCTGTGGCACGCGAAGCTTCGGATAAAACCGGCGTGAAAGATTGGGAGATCGTTGTTTTTCGCGATCCCAGCGCTAATGCGTTCGCACTTCCTGGCGGAAAAATCGGAGTGCACACAGGGATTCTTTCGGTTGCCAACACGGCCGATCAGTTGGGCGCTGTGCTCGGACACGAGGTTGGTCACGTGATTGCACGTCACGGCAACGAACGCGTTTCGCAGGCTATGGCAGCCCAAGGTGGACTGGCGATTGCGAGCGTCGCGACGTCGGGATCAAAAGATCAGGCGACCCTGATGGCCGCACTGGGGCTCGGAACACAGTTTGGTGTGCTTCTCCCACATGGACGTAAGCAAGAGTCGGAAGCGGATCTCATCGGCTTAGATCTCATGGCTCGCGCCGGCTTCAATCCAGAACAATCCGTAGAACTTTGGAGGAACATGGCGAAAGCCTCGGGCGGAAAACAGCCGCCGCAATGGCTTTCGACCCATCCTTCGAACGAAAAGCGCATGGAAGACCTCACGGCTCACATGGCTTCTGCCCGTACGACGTATCAAAGTGCGATGGCTGCAGGACGACGTCCTTCGTGTTCGAAGCCCTAGGCGCGAAAAGAGCACCCAACCTAGCGGCAGTATTTTCCCATCGAGTTCAGGGTCCCAGCACCGATACGTGACTGAGGGACCGAACGGATGCGATCTTTCATTAACCTACCTGAACACGAGAAGCAGTTTCTTGAATCGACAAGCGTCGCTATCGAAGCAGAAAAGAAAAAAGATCTGCAGTTCGACGTACGCGAAGAACAGTCAAGATTTTGTGAGCTGGTTGCGACGACCTTGCGCAGTCGCGGTCTCAAAGATCTGGCCCTCATTCCGCGGAGTCTCGCACGCTTGGCACGTGCCTGCGAAGAGACCTGGCCCAGCGATGTTGCCGAAACCGCACGCCGACTTTACAAAGAAGGACTCTACCTCCTGCATGCTTCGCTCTACCGTGTGATGACTCAGGATACTCCGGGATCTGAGCAACGCGTCGCTCGCGTTCGTCTCCTGTCGCGTCTCGAAACATTGCATCGCGGTCTCATCACCGAACCCAGTCGGCACGCGAGTCGGCCATCAGGCCCGGAACTGCACGAAGAAGCTCACAACAGAACGACGGACGAAACGTTCACCGCGCCGACAGCCGTATCGGTCACGCGCACGACTGCCACACCCGATGCGTACATCGTATTTCGCGTTTCGGGACGCCGCTACGCACTCGGCGTTGAGTACGTCGTTCGCGTTGGACGAATCACAACGAAGGATCTTCTCAGTCGGTCGGTCGATACCCCCGAAGGAACTTTGACTCTGAAAGACATTCGCGGACTTCTCGGCATCTCGGGAGAAGCGGGCTCTGTCTATTTAGCGATCAAAGCGGGTGGCCGAATGGCCGCATGGGCTGTGGATGGCATCGAAGGTCTGCGCCGCGCTCAAGAGTTTACCGAAAAAGCGCTCTCCAGTTTCGGTTCGACAGCACCGCATCAGCTGGGACGCATTTTAAAAGGAATCCTTAAGGAAGCGCCGAAGGCGCCGCCGATCTTCATGCTGAACCCAGGCTATTTTGCTCTGCCGCTGAAGTAGGTTTTGCGATACGCTTCGCACCATGCGAACGACACCCAACAATTCACAAAGCTTCAGCGCTCGAATCAAACGTGTTCACGCCCGCCAGATCCTCGACTCGCGCGGACTTCCGACCGTCGAAACCGAAGTCTGGGTCGAGGACCCAAAATTCTCGGGCGAAATGATTATCGGACGCGCCTCGGTTCCAAGCGGTGCGTCGACAGGCGCACACGAAGCACTCGAACTGCGCGATGGTGATGCAAAAAAGTTCCTAGGCAAAGGCGTGATGAAAGCTGTAGGTCACGTCGAAGAAAAGATCGCCCCCGCCATCGTCAATCAGGACTTCAGCCGCTTGAGCCTTCTGGACGACCGCTTGATGAGTCTCGATGGAACAGCCAACAAGAGCGAGCTTGGCGCCAATGCGATCCTCAGTGTCAGCATGGCTTTCACACGTGCTGTAGCGAGCGCACTGCGAATCCCAGTCTATCAGCTGATCGCCGAGTGGATGGGCACGGACAAGATGACGTTGCCAACCCCACTCATGAACGTCATCAATGGTGGAAAACATGCAGACAACGGTCTTAACTTCCAAGAGTTCATGATCGTGCCGTCGGGTTTCACGCGTTTTTCCGACGCCCTCCGAGCTGGAGCTGAGGTTTTTCAAACACTCAAAAAACTTCTCCACCAAAAAGGACTTTCGACATCGGTTGGCGACGAAGGAGGTTTCGCTCCTGTTTTCCAAGGCAAGAACCAGCACGAACAAGCCATTCAGATACTCCTGCAGGCCATTGGAGATGCCGGCTATCGTCCCGGTAAGGATATATTCTTAGCTCTCGACTGCGCGTCGAGCGAACTCGACACCCCAGAACGTCCTGCTGTTTATCGTTTCGAAGGAAAGGAACGATCGTCCGAGCAAATGATCAAACTCTTTTCCGAGTGGGTCGATCGCTATCCAATCGTATCCATTGAAGACGGTCTTTCGGAACGCGATTGGGAAGGCTGGCAAATCCTCACGCAAGCGCTCGGCAAGACAACTCAAATCGTTGGTGACGACCTTTTCGTGACCAACACGTCCTTTTTGAAAAAAGGCATCGAAACACGCGCCGCCAACGCGATCTTGATCAAACTCAATCAGATCGGAACCGTGACAGAAACACTCGAAGCCATTCGGCTCGCACAGCAGTCGGGGTTCTCCGCGATCACGTCGCATCGGAGCGGCGAAACCGAGGACACCTTCATCGCCGATCTTGCGGTCGGTAGCGGCTGCGGTCAGATCAAGACAGGCTCCCTGTCTCGGTCGGATCGGACCGCAAAGTACAACCAACTGCTTCGAATTGAAGAAAACCTTGGAAAGTCGGCGGTATTTGCGGGAAAATCAGCACTAGCAGGTGCTTAGAAAAATGTTTCTCAGTCGACCGACAAAAATATGGCTTGGTGTCTTCTCTGTGTGGATCTTGCTTGTCACAGGATTTGCGAGCCATTGGACCCGAAGTCCCGGCCTTATTCAATTCCTTCGACTTAAAGTCCTTCATCAAGAAAAGTTAAATTCGTTAAATGCGTTCGAACGCGAGACCGCTCGCCTCACGGCCGTTAAAACCGCGCTAGAGCGCGACACCGTCACTCAGGAAGCCACGGTCCGAACGGTCTTAGGCTACGCCCGGCGCGATGAAATCATCTTCGATTTCACGCCTAACGAGTAGAGTCTTCATCCACCTCATTGACAATGCCACGCAGCTTATTCAGACTTTTATAAGGGGCAACCCCATGGAGGTCACGGCATCAATGGCTTTAGGACGAGTCAAATGGTTCAATGACACAAAAGGATTTGGAATGATTGAGTGCCAGGATGGGACGGAGCTTTTCGTCCACTACAGCGCCATCACCACAAATGGTTACAAGACGCTTGCAGAAGGACAGTCGGTCGAGTTCGACGTCTATGAAAGTCGTAAAGGACTGCAGGCACAGAACGTCGTCAGCTCAGAGTAAACTGCGAACATTCTCCGACTTATTTCGTTGACTGACACTGCTACGCGTTGCCAGTCAAAGTCCTTTGTAAGTCGACCTAAGGTTGGTATAGCGAGTCACAACCAGGTTGAACATGTTCTGTCGTTCGCTCCGGCTGTTCTTCGTAGTATTGATTCTTCCCCTTGTTACCGAGGCGAAGGATCTGGTCTTTGGGGTCTATACCTCGGAAAAGGCATCGGAGCTCTATGTCCAGCTGATGCCGATTCTTGAACATGTTGAAAAAGATCTCCAGTCGCGCGGACACGACGTTCACCTACGTCTCAAGATTGTTCCGAGCTATTTGGAAGGCATCCGATCGATTGTCCAAGGGAGTTTCGATTGCGCGCGCTTAGGACCTGCGAGCTTCATTATGGCTCGCAAAAAAAACGATCGCATTCAGTCTTTAGCTATTGAAACCGAGAACGGATCCGAGATTATTCGGGGTGTGTTTATTGTACGAACCGACAGTCCGATTCAGTCTATGAGCGACCTGAAAGACAAGCGCTTCGCATTTGGAGATCGAGAATCCACCATCGGTCGATTCCTCAGCCAAGCGGAACTCGTGAAAAATAATATTCACGCGAAGGATCTCAATCGATATGCGTATGTTGGACGACACGACAAAGTAGCGAACGCCGTTCTTTCGAAACAGTTCGATGCTGGCGTCGTTCATGTCAACAGCTTCAAGAAGTATGCGAACCTGGGCCTGCGCGCGATTGCAGATTTTCCAAATGCTACAAAACCGTGGGTGTGCAGCTCTACGACAGACCTAGCACTTGTAAAATCCTTTCGGGAAGCGCTGTTGGGTATCCCAAAGAGTTCGCCGGTGCTAAAGGAACTGAAGATCGACGGCTTCAAAGATATTGATTGGTCGGTGTTAACGTCTGTCCAGAAAGGGATGAAACTTGCTGAACAGTTTTAGAGGCCTTCTGAGAAACGTTAGCTTGGGAGCGAAGATTCCTCTTCTGATCGTGTTGACGGTCGCAGTCTGTTTTGCATTCTCGAGCGTCTACTTGATTCATCGGCAAAAACAGGAGCTGGGCGCTGTTCTTGTGCGTAACGGACACTCGATCGCCGACATGCTCGCGTACTCCAATATCGATGCCGTCCTATCGAACGATATTCCGGTCATGAACACGACCCTGGTTAATGCACGCGAAAAAAATCCGGACATCGCTTTTGTTCAGATCGCCAAGGACGGTCAAGTGCTCGCCTCGGTGGGTAGCGTTCCGGACGATACTTCGGGATACCTGTTCATGTCCTCCCCCATCACCGTGGAAGGCGACACGCTCCCCTCACGGTGGAACGTGGGAGAAGTAACGCTTTGGTTATCGAAAAACACGATCGACGCGACACTCGAGTCGATGCGCTGGCGTCTTGCTGGCACCCTGCTCCTTTGCTCGATGGCGATCGCACTTCTTCTCGCGTTTGTTATGCGACGAGCGGTCACCAAGCCGATCTCAGAACTCGAAAAGCACGCCAATAAGTGGGGCCGCGGCGACTTCCAACATCGTATTCAGGTTTCGCGTAACGATGAGATTGGAAAACTGGAAAGTGCCTTCAACTCGATGCTCGATAATCTCGAGAACACGATGGTCACGAAAGAGTTTGTGAGTGGGATTCTCATGTCGACAAGCGAGGTCATCGTTGTCACGGACATCGGCGGAAAAGTCGAGTGGATCAACAAAGCGGCAGAAGATTTTTTCTCGAATAAGAGTCAGTTTTCTTTCGTGCATGACACGTTCGTATTTAAAAACCTTGAAACGGAGTTCACACGCGAAGATGGTTTAAAAGTACCTTTCTTGTTTTCGAGATCACTGGTTAAGACAGCAGACGGGCAGTCAAAAAGCTTCGTCTATGTTGGACGCGATATTTCTGAACGTAAGCAGGCCGAATCTCAGATCGCCGAGCAGCAGGCGCAACTCATGAACAGCGCTAAGATGTCGGCTTTGGGAGAAATGGCTGGCGGGCTGGCTCACGAGATCAACACTCCGTTGACGGTCCTGTCGCTTCAAACGCAAGTGATCAAAAAGTGGTTCACCCAACCCACCACCGATCCTGATCTCCTGAAGCGCTTGGATGTTGCCGTGTTCAGCATCAAACGTATCTCGACGATTGTGAACAGCTTGCGTACGTTCTCACGGGATACGAGCCGTGATGGCCGCGAGATCGTCCCCCTGAAAAAGATCCTCGATGAAACGATGATCCTCTGCACGGAGCGATTCAAGAACCATCACGTCGACCTCACAATCGGCGCGTACGATCCGGAGATCAACCTCTACTGTCGCGCGACCGACATCTCGCAGGTTCTTCTCAATATTCTGAACAATGCCTTTGACGCCGTCAGGAAGCAGGCGGAACCGTGGGTCCATATCGAGTTTCATCGCGCCGGCGAAGAACTCGAGATCTCGATCACCGACAGTGGTCGCGCCATTCCGCAATCGATTGTCGAGAAAATGATGCTCCCGTTTTTCACAACAAAGGGTCCGGGCGAAGGAACGGGGCTGGGCTTGAGTATTGCGAAGGGGATTGTTGAGTCTCATCAAGGGCGGCTTGAGTACGATTCCGAATCACCGAATACACGGTTCAAGATTGTTCTGCCGTTTGGGGCCTAGACTAAGTTAAAGACTCTAGAACTGGCCTACTTGAGTGTGTTGTTGAGTGAGTGGAGTACCGCGCATGCAAGTAGTGATTGGCGACGATGGAGTGGAATTTAAATTCTACGCGGCCGTGAGTGTT
>CAZJVD010000022.1:0-37746 GCA_964549505.1 uncultured Oligoflexia bacterium | reverse complement strand
AAGTGTTACCTATGTCTCCAGTATAATCTGTAACCTATGTGTCCGGAATGGACCTCCGTAATTTGGTGGAGCCGAGCGGGGTCGAACCGCCGACCTCCACAATGCCATTGTGGCGCTCTACCAATTGAGCTACGGCCCCATCCTTTAAATCAATCGAACGACTCGACATTACTCGAAAGTCCCGCGTTTTCAAAACCGGTTATTGGATACCAATAGGTAACGTGATCTGCGAACCGGCACCATGATCAAAGACCCACCTCGCAATGGTCCGTACCATCGAACGCTTGGCGACGAACACCTGCGCCTCAGCGCGTTTCGAAAGGACACGCCCCTTCAGCGTAAGTGGTGAGGGAAGAATATCGATATTCGTCGTTCGATATTTTCCACGCTCACGACGAATATCAAAACGAAACACGAAAAACCCCTCCACACCGCGAAGATCTCTGAGCCCGTCCAGTGTTTCTAAGAGTTCAGGAATTTTTCGCGCCAGCGCCTGCGGTTTCAGAGACCCAGCAACGTAGGGGCGCGGATTCGAAAACCACCCGTGCATCACGACACGGCCGCTATTCAACGCTTCGATCCCTTGCACGGTACGCACGTGGTGTTCGAGTCTTGGGTCAAAAACAACGAGCTGATTGAAGTTCGGCCGGATCGTCTTCTGTGCTTTACCGTTCAAGCGAACGACGGTTTCACCTCCTCGAAATCGCCGTGATCGCGGCGACAACGAAAAAACAAACGCCCACGCACCATGTGGAGCATCGCGATGCCAGCGTTGGTACGCGCCGTCCACGTACGCACTCAACCAGACAGGACTCACATCATGACAACCCAGCTCTCGACGACCGTAACGCACCAACTCTTCATGGAACTCA
Organism: uncultured Oligoflexia bacterium; assembly: GCA_964549505.1. GTDB lineage: Bacteria > Bdellovibrionota > UBA1018 > UBA1018 > CAZJVD01 > CAZJVD01. Next base: position 36,874 of record CAZJVD010000022.1, on the reverse strand, counting down.
CGATAAAGACGTGACGGAAAAAACTCCCACGCCGGTGTCCTCAGAAAACGGTACTGATTCGGAATATGAAAGTACTCCCACACAAAACGCTTTGGACTCGTCAGCCCCTCTCGCAGGTCAAACCGCTTCTCAAAGCTCCGCCGGAGCGCCGACGCCGCTCCTGAAAAATCTGAAATCGTCCAAACGTAGGATTCATCACTCATATTTGATCTTGATCTTTAGCCTCAGCTCTTATATGACACAATCTGTCAAGCTGAGTCAAAGATCGATAGAAAAATGTTTCCCCTTATTAGCCTCGCGCTTCTGCTCTCAGTTTCTTTCGCAGCCGAATTCGAAATTCCGGTACCTACAGTCTCGCGTTGTCATCGTGTTTTGCAGGCTATGCCTGCCTGGCGATCTCGTTCGATCGTTGAAACGGCGATCGATCTAGAAAAGTTGACGAGAGCCGAAGCCGAAGTACGCGCACGTCCCGCCCCAACAGCTCTCGGCGAAAGCGCGACAACAAGTACCTCAGCGCGCTTAGCTGCGTTTTCCGAACGCCTCGAACACGAACCTTCCATACTGCTCGAGTCCTTTCTCGCGGAACTCGCGGCCATTTTTCCAGCGCCTGATTTTGATCTTATCAGCGAATTGCGCAGCCTCGGAACGATTCGATTGCGTTGGGATAGGAAGAAAGATCTTGGATTCTTCTCGGTCGCGAACAAATGGGCGTTTTCGCGTGGAACGACGTTTTCGCTGCCGACTGCGTTTCCCCGCACGGCCGCAGAAGTTCGGTCCTGGTACTTTGGATTTTTACAACTTGTCTACGAAGCGCGTATCTATCGGACCGTCACCGCAACTCGACCTACACTGAACCCGCTTCGCGGGGCTTTTGCTTCGTTTTGGCCGTTTAAGTTTATTCCGAGACTGAACCAACAGATCTCGAAACTCGAGCGCCAGTACTACGACTATGCAAAACTTCACTTCATGGATCTTTTGAGTGAACGTGTTCCGGAAAACAATCCGGTACAAGGTATCCTCAGCGCGACAGCGGAAACACTGGCCAATGTCATTCCACCGTTTGGTCCTGTCTTCATTTTAGATCCGTTTACAGGATTTGGTCTTAGTCAGGAGGCGAGCCGCCGACTCAACGAAGGACAGCACGCGACCTGGTACACCCGATCGGCTGCTCTTTGGTTTGGAGATCATGTTAAGCGTACGACGACGATTGTGTTCACTTGGGCAGTCCTGAGCGTTGCCTGGCATGGCTACCGCGCAATGGAAACGATCGATGCAGCACATAGTGATCGCAGCTACTACTCCTTCATGGCGGAGTATGTTGAAAAAACATGGAACAGCTATCTTCGCAGTCCCGATAACCTTGACCGCGACTACCGGATGAACATCGTGAGAAAAGCGGAAAACGAGCTCAAACGCCTGGAGGCGGAACGCCAGCAGCTCGCCGATAATGGCGCTACAAATGAGGAACTCAGAATCATCGATGTCGACATCGAGCGCCAGCGCCTCACGATCATGGAGAATAACCCTTAGGGGTAGTGCGCCCACCCGATTCCGCCCGCGACAGCCATCTGCCGAACGGAATCCCACCAGCCAGGACTTCCTCGAGCAGCACCCGTACGCGAAGACGCACACACGGAATTCTTTAACCACTGTTCTTCGAGCCGTTTCAGACCACGCCGAAGACTTTCAGCCTCGCACCCATCCCGCGCCCGCTCCCAGAGAATCCTGACAGCCAGGGCTTCGGCCTCCTGCCAGATTTTATCGCAGAGACGACGATCAGCGATGTTCATCAACTCTCCAAACAAATCCAAAAATCGGTCGACGTCCACACAAACGGAAAACTGTGTGCTGCTCAACATGCTTTTCAGTATGCGAAGCCCGAAAACAAAATCAGGACTGTCATCGGACGTTGGCGACTCAACGTCTTCGGACGGTACCTCGACGCGAAACACGCACCACGGAGGAAAAAACACGTACCCAGCCTGTAAGGCTGTTTCGAGACTCAACTGAGTACCGCTTAGTTCACCCCGCAGCTGCAGAGCTTGTTGCATCAACGGTACATCACGGGACGAGTCGCCCGGTTGTGCAAGACGCAAACTCAAGACCGCATTGTAAGTCCCGGTGTGACGGGCCCCCAACGCATCGATACGCTCCCAAATCGAACGAGACATTTTAAAAACAAGATCGCGCGGTCCTGGGTCATCAGAAAAAAATCGCGGCAACGGTTCTTCGTATGGCTCTCCGAAGAATTCCCAGAATGGGGCTGATACTCCCAGGTCCCAGGTCCACCTCAGAAGACGAGATTTTGGTTTTTCACGTGTCTCAATATCGACACGACCCCCAAGCACGACTGGAAAGCGCTCGCTATCGATACGTTTTCCGTCGCCGATGCCGGTCGCATAAGGACGAAGCTGAAAAACGGCATCATCGATATTCGTAGCGATACTCGTAGCGAGACTCGCGGCGTGAGTGCCTGCGCAGACAAATGCACTTAAGGCGTAGAGCGCCAACGCACGACAAGAAACTACGGTAAATCCCCTGAGACCACCACTCTCCCCGAAAACCATCAATACAAGAAAAGTTCTAGCTCACGACGGCCGGGGTGCCAAGGAAAGTACGAGAACATGAAAGCGTCTTTGGAACGGAGTGATAACATCACTCGTCAGCGGTTCGAGTCGAATCGATGCATCGAACCACTTTTTAATGAAGCCTTTACGTAACGCACCAAGTTCTTTGTGTCGCGCGTAGCGAAACCAAACCGTGTCACGCAGCAAACGTGCGTCGGATCCGAGAATTCTTTCCATCTCAGCGCGTTGTTCTTGATGTTCTTCGTCGCTCAGAATCACTGCATTTCCACGCCGGAGCTGTTCCACCAACGCAGCAGAACCATCCACGCGCCAAGCAGGTCGCCGGGTCACCGCACCCCAAATCGCAAACTCATGCCAGACATGATTCCACTTTCCATGAAACACGATTGCCTTGGCGTTCGTTTCAGCGAGGGCTCGTCGAAGCGACTGCGCTTCGACCTCTCCGACCGTTCCTAAAAGCAACCGCACACAGGTCACGGTCACAAGAACGGTCCACGCAAAAGCTCGAACGTGGGTTCGCGTGATCGTCCATACAAAAAACGTGGCACTCAGAGCCCAGCCAGCCAGAACCGATTCAGAAAGCTGAGGCACGACCGAAGCTTGAGCCGTAATCAGAAACGTCAGCACACCCGCGATCAATCCGGTCACGCCTATGAAAGCTGGAACCGGCTTCTGCGCTATGAGACGTTCTCCAAAACGATCGACTATCAAGCCAAGCGCAGGCAGTACAAAAAACAGATACGTGCTGACCCGATAAGGAAACCACGAAAAAAAAGCGCCACTCACTACGATCATGGCGAACACGAGCTGCCAGAAGCGACGATCACCTGGCGTCAGGTGCCGCTTATAATCCTGCACACCCAGCAGTATACGACGACGTACCTTTGAACTCATACCCGCACCCACTGCGGCTGCAAGAACAAGAAACGTCCACGGTAAGCCCTGAACCAAGAACGCACCCCATAGACCACTCGCCGAAAGATTATTGCCGGTGATCTGCTTGAAATACGATTCCTTCATCACGAATTCGTGCACAAACGCTTCTCCAGCGCGCCACCAGGCATGCGCGTACCATGCACTGCCGATGAGGACGCCGACAGCAAGCGCGATCCACACACGCGGTCGACGAAGCACATCAAAACGACGCTGAAGCAGAACGAAACATAAGAACGAAACACACCAGAGAACGGAGTACAGCGGACTTTTGACAATCGATAAGAGTCCGGCCGACACGAGAGACAGAAAGAGAAGAGCGTTTTCTTCGGTCCGAAGATACCGAACTCCCGCCCACCAGGCGACCGTCCCAAGCGCGACCAGGTGAATCTCCATTTGTGCAGTCGTTGCGAAAGTCATCGCCCCCAGCGTTGCCGCAAAGACAAGACCTGCGAGCGGAGGACGACGGGTGCCACCCGGACGGTCAGGACTGATCTCAAAAGTCAACGCGTCCAGAGCACGAACGGTCACAAAAAGCGCGACGACACTAGGTAAGAGCGTTGCCCACCACGAGAAGCCAAAAACCTTCCACGAAAGAATCGTCGCCCAATACTGAAAGGGCGGCTTGATGAAACTCCACTGCTCGAAGAGAACTCCCCAACGCCACTCGTGTATCCGGAGCATCTCGTACGCCGTCGCCACGTAAACACGCTGGTCCCCTGTGAGAGGAATACTGAAGAGATGAAGACCCAGGAGATAAAGAGCGGCGATACCGAGAGCGTTTATCATTTCAATCGCAGACGTTCGCCCAAGCGCGATTCGAGAAGTGACTGAAGCACGCCGAGACCTAATCCTTCACGGATCGCACTAAGACCAACAGCAACCAGATCGAGTTTTCGCTGAATGAGATCACGCTTTTGCAAAATCTCATTCTGCACCACAAGGCTAACCATGATTCCAAGAAATAATATTCCCAAGAGTCCGGCAACCCCCCAACTCAAAGATTCTCCGAAGTCTCCGCGCCACTGCTTCGCCCAATATTGAACGGACTCCACAAGAACGACTTGCGACTGAACCGAATCGGGAGCACCTCGAACGACCTCGGGCGGGCTCAGTAATCCAAGTGAAAGTACGAATGAAAAAACCACACCCATGAGTGCAAATAACACGAGACCCACACGAGCTCGCTTCAACGTCCCCAGAACATGAGTCACACGCTCCACGACATCACGTCTCCGCAGCTCGATCCACTGTTCCCAGGTTTTAGCTTCGATACCTTGCGTGATCCACTTGAGACCTTCGCGCAGATCCGGCGCTGTGATCGTATCGGGAAGAGGATCCAAAGCAACAAACCCTTGCTTCTTCGCAATCTGAGCGGCACGCAGAATCTGAATCGCAAGCGGCGAAAGCCCCAGCTCGTGCTCCTGACCCAGCGCCATTTTCGTGACACCGAAAGGACGCGTCACCAAAAGCCATGCGGCACCTGAAAACCCCACCGCTCCGAGAGCCCACCAAAGCCTCGGATCCGTGTGCCATCCCAGCAGCATGATGAGGAAAACCCAGCCTAGTGCAGCGATCAAATCCGAGCGGCCCAACATTCCCCTAGTGTAACCTTTTTTATATGGGACAAAAGACAAACGTACCCGTCCCGAACCCATTTCAGAACGAAGGAGCCGTGCAAGGTGAATCCGTACAAGCTCGTCCCGCGCCAGGCGGTCGTGTCTTCCTTGCACGCGTCACGGACGGACTTGTCACACTCTCGGTTCTCGTACTTTTTGCGAAGCTCATCCGTCCGAGCTTGGGCATCAGCTTTTTACCCGGCCTCTCGCACATCGTCTTCGTAGCGCTGATGACCGGTGCCGCTAGTTTCTGGGCGGGCCTTCTTCTTCCATGGACTCCCGGACACCGGGCATGGTCGCTTGAATCACAAGACCATGGTGATCGAGGACACCATCTAAGATGGATCGGACAACCAACGCTCGGAAGTCTCTTGCGAGGCACGTTCACGACGGTCTTCGTTCTCTTTGCGACATTCTTAACGCTCGATCAGGTGCTTCTCTCGTCTCCGGCCATGCGACGCGCCGACACGATCTCCGTTTTGCCGTTTGCGCCTGCAGAACAAGATCGAAGCTGGGTGAGCTTGCCGTTTTTCTTCGCTTCTGGAGCCTGGCCACGAACGTTCCTTGGACAACCCGTGTTCTACGAACTCCCGTATGAAAAAGGACTTCCAAAAAAATTCTTAGGTCGTGTCATCGCACGTTGGAGCGCTCCTGAAGTCACGCTCACACTCGAGGGACCAAAGACACGTACCGATGCCACGGTTGCTGCGATCTACGATTGCCTTCGCAATCCCATACAGTCGTGGGAGTGTTTGCGCATCCGGCAGGACACGCTCGGTGTTCATTTCGAGGCGATGGGCATTCGTCAAGCGCTGAGCTGGAAGCTTCAGTGGTTCGACGTAAACAATCCACATCTCGACCCGCAGGAATCTCCACGCGGTTTCATGATCGAAGCTACCCATCCCGGCGGCACGTCCGAACAACGCTGGGTTTTATTGAACGCTCTTTCAGCCCAGCAAGCGCTCGTGTTGCGCTACCCCACGGGCAGTGACGGCGCTCAAGCGGAGCTCCTGCTTTCACGCACGATCGGAAGTCTCCGTGTCTTTTCAGATCTGGGACCCGGACGTGGCCTTGCAAACGAACGTCTCCTTGAAACCGAACTGCGTGCCCTCGAGGGCGAAGACGATCCGATACGCTACGCAAGCAAGGTCGCTGGTATCCAGGCCGTACTCGTCTCGAAACTCTCCGTTGACCCGCGATCCTTCGACGCCTGTTATCACTTAGCAGGTACTGCCCTCATGCTTTTCAACTACAGCCGGAGTCTTCGCGTTCGCTCGACTCAGATCTTGTCTGGACCGCTTGCGCTCATGCTTCAGGATTGGAGCGCTGTTTCGAAACCGCTCGTTCAGAGTGCCTATCAATATGGAATGGACATTGGTTCGGAACCATCGCGGATCAAGCGACTCGAATCCATATGGGCCGAATCGCGACGGAACTAAGCTCGCTTTGCTAACAAGAGCTATTGATCGAGAATATAAGCAAAAATCAACGGCGCAACAATCGTTGCATCGGATTCGATCACAAACTTAGGCGTTTTCTCTTCGAGCTTGCCCCATGTGATCTTCTCGTTCGGCACGGCTCCGGAGTAGGAACCGTAGCTCGTGGTCGAATCACTGATCTGACAAAAGTATCCCCATTTCGGAACATTGCGATGCAAGTCTTGTTCAAGCATCGGCACAACACAGATCGGAAAATCTCCCGCGATACCACCACCGATTTGGAAAAAACCAATCGACCCACGTGGAGCGGTGGACTGATACCACTCTGCCAACGCGATCATGACTTCAGGCCCCGACTTCATACATAGAGCGCTTTTGAGCTCGCCGGAAATGACCGAGGCTGAAAAAATATTTCCTAACGTTGAGTCTTCCCAACCCGGAACAAAGATCGGAATATTTTTTTCTGCAGCCGCGACCATCCAACTGTCTTTGGGATCGATCTGATAAAACTCTCGCAGCGCACCCGATTTAATGAGCTGGATCAGGTATTCCTGTGGAAAATAACGTTTGCCTTCCGCGTCCGCAGCTTTCCAAAGTTTCTTAATGGGCTTCTCGACACGACGAATAGCTTCTTCCTCTGGAATACAGGTGTCCGTTACACGATTGAGGTGGCGCTCTAACAGCTTCGTCTCGTCAGCCGCGTTCAACTCGCGATACCCCGGCACGCGAACGTAGTGGTCGTGTGCGACGAGATTGAAAATATCTTCTTCGAGATTGGCGCCCGTGCACGAGATCGCGTGCACCTTTCCTTTGCGAATCATCTCGGCCAGAGAAAGTCCGAGTTCCGCTGTGCTCATCGCTCCCGCGAGCGTTACCAACATCCGGTTGTCGTTGCCGGTATCTAAAAACTTTTTGTAAGCACGAGCCGCATCAACCAGGGCCGCCGCATTGAAATGACGGTAATGATAGGAAATAAACCTTGAAACCGGACCTGATGGAATCATCATAAGATCACGGTTTTACGATACATTTGCCGTCAATACAAGCAACCTCTGGCGGGTTCACGCCGCAGGCGAGGACTTGGTAGGAGCTCTTATTCAGCTCTTCTGAGATCGCATTGAAACGATCGATTTGCATTTTAAGCAACGGTGTATCGGTAGAGCGCACCGAATACACGACAAAGCCTTTGCGCTTGCCGCATAGAATCGGCCCCACACCCATAGCATCGCAATGTGTGGACAACTCACATCGACCGCGCTCGAGCGTCTTTCGAATATCGACTTCAAGCTTTTCAATTTCTTTTCTTAAATCGGTCAGATGTTCGTCACGCTTTTTCCAATCCTCTGTAGGAGCTTCTGGAGAGCGCTGACATGCCAGCGCGAAGCAGAGCGCAGCAAACAGAATGATATGACAGGTTCTAGCGACGAGCGCTTTGCTGCTTTTTGGAAGGAGAAACATGATCGATCGTGACGTCGCGAACATTGTTGGACCAATGGAGTAATGCTTCGTTAACTTCTTGAGGACCAGCCGGCGGCTTGATCGCATCAGCCCCCATGGGAACCGTGATTTCATCCCTGGGCTTATCTGTGCTTCGACCGAACTGTGGCGAACGCTGACAAGCGAAAAACGGCGACGCGACCGAAATCATCACGATCACTCTTCCAATCAATTGCACACGAAGCCGAGTTAAGAGAGAAGAAACCATGCGACCTGTTATTTATATCCTTTCTTTCTTGGCACTGCCAGTCCTAGGTGGATTGTTCTCGGGCATCGACGTCATGAAAAACGTTCTCGTGCGTAAAGCTCCACAGAACACGACCTACACGGAACCTAAAGAGCCGGATTTCGCCGCGTCATGGAACGGACGACCCGAGAATGGCCGTTCGGGGCGACGAAATTCTGACGCTCCTAAGACCGGATCTAAGCGCATTGTTTTTCTGTTGGCCACGCATGGAAACTCGGTGGGCGAGACGTTGATCAGTTATGAAATTTTAAATACCGCTCGCGACCCCCACGGCCGTCACGCCGAGATTCTTTTGGTCGGTCCCGAGCGACGCCTCACGATCACCACTGGCGGCCTAGCAATTCTTGCGGACGTCACGGTCGAGCGCTGGGATCGGCTGCAACCTGATTGGACTGATGCGATTGTCGTTCCGAGCAGTCTTGATGCTTCTGAACCCGGTGCTCAACACTTCTTAAAATCCGAAGCCGCGCACACGAAACACCTCCTCCTAATCGGTGACGGTGTTTTTGTGGGAGCCCGAGCAGGACTCCTTAAAGGACGCACGTTGACGTCCCACCGACTGTCAGAACGAGCAGCGATCCGGGGATTCCCCGAGATTCAGTGGCGTTATGATCAGCGCGTTTACCGATCACGTACAGATTCTGTGGCGGAACCGTTTGAAGTGATCTCCTCAGCTGGTGTTTTAGGTGCGGTCGACGGTGCGCTCGCGCTTGTGGAGTCGCTGTACGGTGCGAACGAACGTACGCGTGTGACTGACGAACTGGGACTAAAGGCGTTTTTGGAGAAAACCCAACGGCACGCTCTCAATCTCACCGACACCGCGGCCACGTTACTAACCGCTGCTTATCATTCGGAGCGCGCGCACTTCGGCATCGCGGTGGGACCACAAACCCGTCCAGCAGGGCTAGCGATGGCTCTCGAAGTCTTACCGAGAAGTTTAGATGCACTCACCGTTACCTTTTCCGAGACGGCCGGGTTCGTGACCATGGGCGGTCTCACGCTCCTTCCTGAGATCACGTGGTCGGAACTTCCTAAGGTCGACGCACTCCTGCTGACGCCACTGAAGGACGCGAATACGTCTACATTGGAAACGTTTCGAAAGCGCCTCGTCGACCAAGCCCACGACTTTAAAGCGTCCTTCTTCGACCTTTCTGATCGTGATCTCGCTCACGAGAAAACAGCGCTCGTGGACACATTGCGCGACACTTTGAATCGCTCCGTCTTCCTCGGAAAGCTTGGTTCGCGACAGATCGAAGGTCGCTTAGCGCGAACTGCAGAACTTGCCGATCAAGGACTTCAGACCATGCCATCGTCACTTTCTTTGCGTGCGGCTATCACCGCGCTTTTTCTTGGTCTTACCGGGCTCGGCATCGCTTTACTGACTCGTTCTTCTAGGGCATGATGAAGTCATAAGCTCATCTTTTAGCCTACGAGGCGGTTTGCGAGGCAATTCGCCGGGCAACTCACCAAAGGAGACGCACAATGTCGTCTAACGAAAAGAATAGTTTTGGAACGCGCACGGAACTCAAAGCCGGCGGAAAGTCGTTTCAGTATCACTCACTCCCAGCTTACGAAAAGAAGACGGGTAAATCGCTCGCGCGCCTCCCCTATTCAATCAAAATTCTTTTAGAAAACCTTTTGCGATACGAAGACGACGTCACCGTTCGTCCCGCCGACATCGAAGCAGTTGTCGGTTGGAACCCGAAAGCAGAACCCGACAAGGAAATCCAGTTCCGTCCGTCGCGGATTATTCTACAGGACTTCACCGGCGTTCCGGCCGTCTGTGACCTTGCAGCGATGCGTGCCGCAATCAAGAAACTTGGCGGCAACCCCGCGCGCATCAATCCACTCCAACCAGCCGATCTTGTCGTCGATCATAGTATTCAAGTCGACTTCTACGGCACGTCCGACGCCAAAGCTAAAAACACTCAAATCGAATTTGAGCGTAATCGCGAGCGCTATGAGTTTTTACGATGGGGACAAACTGCTTTTAAAAATTTCCGTGTTGTCCCGCCAGACACCGGAATTGTTCATCAAGTTAATCTCGAGTATCTCGCGCGCGTGGCGTGGACCGGGAAACGAATCGGCGATGAGAATGGACCAGACTGGGTTTATCCGGACTCTTTGATTGGTACGGACTCTCATACAACCATGATCAATGGCCTCGGCGTGCTCGGCTGGGGCGTTGGCGGCATTGAGGCCGAAGCTGCGATGCTCGGCCAGCCTGTCACGATGCTGATCCCACAGGTCGTCGGAATGCGGCTCACAGGAAAACTTCCGGCCGGCACAACCGCAACCGATCTCGTTCTCACGGTCACTCAAGTGTTACGTGCTGCCGGTGTTGTCGGAAAATTTGTCGAGTTTTTTGGACCAGGAATGACCGAACTCTCCCTCGCCGACCGCGCGACACTCGCCAACATGGCGCCTGAGTATGGTGCGACGATCGGAATTTTTCCGGTCGATCCAGCCACGACTGGCTACTTGAAACTCACCGGCCGTGATGAGGCGGCTGCTTTGACCGAAGCGTACTATAAAGCGCAGGGACTCTGGTTCGAGCCTACATCGCCCGAAGCGGAGTACTCCGAGGTTATCGGTCTCGACCTCGCGTCGATCGAACCCTCACTTGCCGGCCCCTCGCGCCCGCAAGACCGTGTGGCGCTACAATCCGTTGCAGAGGGTTTTCAGAAAGCATTACCCGGACTTTTCCCAAAGGGCGCAGCAGCTCCGGACCTCAAGAAGAAGGTGCCAGTTAAAGCTCCTAGCGGCCCGAGCTTTGAGCTCGGTCACGGAAGTGTTGTGATCGCTGCGATCACCAGCTGCACCAACACATCAAATCCGAGCGTTCTTATGGCTGCTGGTCTCGTCGCAAAAAAAGCGGTCGAGCGTGGTCTCACGACGAAACCTTGGGTCAAGACCAGCCTGGCCCCCGGATCGAAAGTCGTTACAAACTACCTCCAAGAGAGTGGCTTACTGCCGTCGCTTGAGAAGCTTGGCTTTCATGTTGTCGGTTACGGCTGCACAACCTGTATCGGGAACAGCGGCCCGCTCCCTGATCACATCATCAATGGGATTGGAGACGGACAGCTCGTCGTTTCGAGCGTCCTTTCGGGAAACCGAAACTTTGAAGGCCGCGTAAGCCCTCAGGTACGCGCCAACTATCTCGCCTCTCCTCCACTTGTCGTGGCGTACGCTTTGGCAGGCGATATCGGCATTGATATCTCGAAGGATCCAGTCGGCAACGACAAGGACGGAAAACCCGTTTTCTTAAAAGACATTTGGCCGTCGCCCAAAGAGGTCGCCGACGCGGTTTCGAAATTTGTTACTTCGGGGCAGTTTAAGTCGAGCTACAGCGATGTGTTCACGGGTGGCGCTGACTGGCAGGCGATCCGTCCACAGGCTTCTGAGATCTATCAGTGGGATGCAAAGTCGACGTACATCAAGCAGCCTCCATTTTTTGAAGGCATGACGCTCGAACCACTTCCCGCAAAAGATATTCAGGGAGCGCGCGTTCTTGCGTTCCTAGGGGACTCCGTAACGACCGATCATATTTCGCCCGCAGGATCGATTCAGGAAAAAGGTCCGGCAGGTTTGTATCTCGTTTCGTTAGGCGTAACGAAGAAGGACTTTAACTCCTTTGGCGCGCGACGCGGAAATCACGAGATCATGATTCGCGGCACGTTCGGAAACACACGACTCAAAAACCTGCTTGTTCCTGGCGTCGAAGGCCCCTACACAAAACTCGACGGCAAGGAGACAACCATCTATGAAGCGTCGACCCACTATCAGTCCAAAGGCGTTCCGCTGGTCGTTCTTGCAGGGAAAGAATACGGAACCGGCTCCTCCCGCGATTGGGCGGCTAAAGGAACCGCACTTCTTGGCATCAAAGCTGTGATCGCCGAGAGTTTTGAACGCATCCACCGCTCCAATCTGGTCGGCATGGGAGTTTTACCGCTCCAATATAAGAAGGGTGAATCAGCGGCTTCGCTCGGCCTCAAAGGTGACGAAACCTTTGATATCGCAGGGCTCGGAACCCTTTCTCCTGGAAAAACTCTGAGCGTGAAAGCTACAGGTAGCGATGGTCAGGCCCGTGAGTTTGAGGTAAGGTGCCGCATCGATACTCCGAACGAACTTGAGTATTTCCGTCACGGCGGAATTCTACACTTTGTGTTGAGGCAGGCACTGAAGAAATGAGTTTATTACGCGATCGAAAGATCGAACTGATCCAGCGAACATTGGCGATACGCCATAAGCTCAAGGTTCACGAAAGCCTTGAACAACCTAAGACTCATGAAGAGCTGTCGCTTTTTCTCATGTCAAAGTGGGAACTCGAAGACGAACTCCACGCGATCGAGCAGATTTTAAACGAAGATCGCGAAGGCACCGTGAAAGCCAACCGAAAACTGATCGAAGAAGGCGTCCTCGGTAAGAAAAAAGTTCGAAAGCGTTAGGGCGTGTCCTCATTTGTTATGACCAGCTCGTTGAAGCGTATTTTAGATAAGGCGAGGAACGACGACGACGATTTAGTGGTTCTAAATCGAGGAGGAGTGACGATGCCATATCTAAAATACGCTTCAACCCTTTGGGCGAAGGCAGTTCGACCCCATTCTTTCGTTCCTCGTCGCTCGAGTACCAAGAGTACACTTCGCTTCTCGCGCCTCAGACTGGGATCGAACTGCCATTCGCGAGCGGTCATAACAAATGAGGACACGCCCTAGGCCGTGGATCTTCTCCTTCCTTTCCTGGTACCGATCGAATTCGTCAAAGGATTTTTCTTTTCTCATCGCGGCCGCGAGCATGTCACGGTTTTTGGCTCAGCGCGATTTGGATCCGATCACGCTCACTACGACGTCGGCATGCAGACCGGACGCGCGATCTACGAAGCCGGCGCGTCGATACTGACGGGTGGCGGACCGGGACTGATGGAAGCAGCGAACCGGGGTTTCCTCGACGCTCGTAACGGCGACAAACGTTATTCGCGAAACGCCCAACCACGACGTGAAAGCCTCGGGATCAACATTCTTATTCACACCGAACAACGCGCGAACGACTACCTCGACCGGTTCTTCGTTGCCCGGTACTTCTTTGTTCGAAAGTATTTTCTATTTCATTACGGTAAGGCTTTTGTTTTTCTACCCGGCGGCTTCGGCACACTCGATGAACTCTCCGAAGTCCTCACCTTGATGCGCACGAGGAAGATCCAGGAACGTCCGATCATCTTGGTTGGTACAAAGTTTTGGTCCGGATTTGTTGATTGGATCCGCGTCGCCCTTGAAGACGGAGGCGCCGTTGTCCCCCCGCACACGCCTCAATGGCTCGTGACCGATAGCTTCGAAGAAGTGCGCGCGCGCTTAGCGGCGATCATGAACGAAACAGCCAAATCGCGAGCACTCCCGCAAGCAACACTCGGTAAATCATAAAAATATCAAATCCGATTTTACGGACAACACCCAGTAGCCATCGAATAGTCAGTACGCCTGCGATAAGTGACGTCGCAAACGCGATTATGAGAACCCAAACGTCACCGATCGAATCCACAAGCGCACCAAACTTCCGAAGTTCGAAAACGACGGCGGCGGCTGTCACCGGTCCCGATATGAGAAACGAGAATCGAGCAGCATCCGAACGCTCAAAGCCAAGAAACCGCGCGCCCATCATCGTCGATCCGCTTCGTGACATACCAGGGACGAGCGCTAGGCATTGAAAACACCCGACCCAAAACGCGTCCTTGTACGTGATAGAACGAAGACTACGGACACTCGAACATTTCCGATCGACGACAGCTAAAAGTATCCCGCCGAGTGCGAGCGTCCCGATCAACACATACGGACTACGAAAAATAGTTTCCGCCAGATGATGAAGAAGTGCGCCGGCAACAAGCGCAGGCACGGTTGCGACGACAATCAGTTTGAAACTCAACCCAGTTTGACCATCGCTGGCTCCGACTGATCCTCGTGGAAACAGGATCGCCCACCAATCGCGCCAGAAAAAACCGACGGTTGCCAAAAGCGTCCCAAGATGAAGAAAAACATCAAATGCTAGACCAGGATCCTCAACACCAAGAACCCGCGGAAGCAAAATAAGGTGCGCCGAGCTTGAAATCGGCAGATATTCCGTCACTCCCTGGACCACTCCGTAAACTACTGCGTCAAAGCTAGTCATAAATTCCCTAGATTTTACTCCCCAAATCAATCGCAGTGTGAGAAAACGGCGAAGACCATGAGAACATTACTAATTCTGGTGTTGCTAGTCGGCGGCGGTGCTTTCTTCTACATGAAGTATTTCAAAGGTGGAGGCTTCGGCGGAGGAGCAACATTTGAAAAGAAGGACGAAGGTGCAAGTGTGGGCGTACGTGTCGAAGTATTGAAAGAAGGCACGGGGGCTGTTGTTGAAAAAGGAAAGTCGATCAGTGTTCATTACACAGGGTCGCTAGAGTCTAACGGCAGCGTCTTTGACACCTCATTGAAGCGCGGAAAGCCCTTCATGTTTATTTATGGTGTCGGACAGGTCATCCGGGGCTGGGACCTGGGTCTTGAAGGAATGAAGGTCGGCGAGAAACGTAAGCTGACGATTCCCTCGGATCTTGCTTACGGAAAACGCGGCGCGGGAAACCTCATTCCGCCCGATTCAACCCTCGTATTTGAAGTTGAACTTTTGGAGGTGCGCTAAACCATGTCAGAAGCTGAAACTCTCGTCGTTGTCTCGAAACTCAAAAAATACATCAAAGAAGCTGGTGGAATGAATACCTCAGGCTCTGTTGCTGAGGTCCTCACTCAGAAAATCCGCGCCCTTTGCGATCATGCGATTCAAAGCGCAAAGAATGACGGCCGAAAGACCGTCATGGATCGCGATTTTCAGACATAAATTCCCTTTTTGATTTTTTCGACAATAATCTTTTCCGGCATTGTCGGATCCCGCGGGTCGACCGTAAAGAAGGCTTGCTGCTCGCACCGTCGCTTGTGCTTGAGTAGCCATCTTAGAATCTCCGCGAGACCCTTGTTTCTTTTGTCTTTAAAGAATGGATCGTTGTCCAAAGCGTCTCGGCATTTCTTAAGCGCTCGAACTTCTTGGGCATCGTTTTCTTTTACCGGGTAGTCACTGAGATCGTATGTCTTGATATCCTCCGGTAAGACACCTAAGAAGCGAACATCGGGAGCACTGTAGTCTGCGTTTCGAATGAGCGACGCGGCCGAACCCGCTTTCAACGTACGGAAAATATTTTGCATCGTATAGGCGTCAAGATCGCCAAAGAAGAAACTCGGCACTTTGAGCTGATCCTGAATCCGTTTCACCCACCCCCGCACAGCGTTCGAAGGCACACCCTGCGAACCGATAAGGATCGACTTGTGTCGCTTCGTAAACCCATTGGCCACCAAGGTATTAGCCGTACCCTCTGACTCAACGATCACACAGAAGTCGATTTTCTTCTTAGCCGTGAGTTTCAAGTTCTGAGGACGGTTCTTGGGTTGAAAAGGACTAGTGCCTAAACGCGAGAGATCGATCGTGGCTTTCGTACCGTCGGGCAAGGTCTCTTCGACGACAAGCTCTTGAGAATACGTTTGACCACCGCGATCGTTCGCGTAGCAGTTCACCTCTTCGCGATAGCATTCTAAAATCTCGCAGATGAAGTCGATCGTGGAATCCGACTCCTCTTGCTCTGCAAAATCAAGGGCGCGCAAGCGTGCATTGTGTTTGGTTTCACCCTTCGAAATATAATAGAGCTCCCGCTTCGTGTTGACGGCGCCCACCTCAAGGTTTCTCAGTAGAATTTCGAGCATGAAGACCGCACGCGACATCTTTTTTACAGAACTGACGTTGAGTTCCGTCGCGACACGCTTCTTCCCAGGCGTTAAAAACCCTTCGCGATGATCATAAAGAGCATTATCCAACGCACACTTGACGGCCGTGAGAACGGGGCGCTTGGCTTTTTCGAGATCGGACAGAAGCGCATCACAGAGGCTCCTGCTCAACTTTGGGACATCAACACCGAGGCCGGTCTTATGCGTCGCCATCTGGATCTTCCTCTTTCTTCTTCGTTTCTTCTTTTTCGATTTGAGCCTTGAGAATGGCTTGCGCTTCTTTCAGTTCCGATTGCGCGTCCTTTGTGTCACGCCCGAGGAGTTTCATAAGGCCTTCCTCGGCTTTTTTCTGACGAGCGCTCGATGCCTTCGCAATCCGCGTGAGCCCCTCAACTAAGATCGGGCCAAATTGTTCGATATGGCGGATCTTTTCTTCGAGCGCCGCTTCTTTTCCTTCACGCCTCAAATGCTTCGAAAGACGTTGCCCGGCTTGCATCAGGGCACGACGGATCTCTTCGACCAGCTCATCGGACGCATCGATCGTCTCTTTTGAAGCGTTCTTAAACTTAATGAACGGCGACACAACACTCACGGCGATAATGTAAGCACCGAGAGGCAGCGAGTCTTTCGGCTGAGCTAAACCATACGACTTCCAATTGACAGTCAAGATCGCCTTCGTAATCGCACACCCCGCCTTATCGAACTGCAGTGGAACACGATTTGCGAAACGCAGGATCTGCACGGGTTCGTCTTCGGGACTTCCTTTACCGAGAAGTCTCGCGACGGCCACTTCGACCTGTACGGGTTTAAAGTCACAGATCGCCGGCTTACGGCTCACGACACTGAAGAAGTCAATGGCCCCTAACCGCTTGATGCTCTTCGAAAGCGCCTCTTCTCCGATCGTCAAAACCGACTGAGTCGATGGGGCTCGTAGCTCGGCCTTCTGAAGAGCCGAGTAAAGCGCCTTAAAGTCCTCATCGGTTAGGTGATCGACACTCTTCTCAAGAACGGCTTTCTTGATTCCTTGGTTCTTAGTCAGATCCGTTAGAACGAGATCGCTCACTCGCGAAAATCCCTTTTTGAGCCAAGCACTCGCTTTGACTTTTCCAAAAAGATGCGAGTGCGACATGAACTCCCCGAGCTTCATTGTATGAGGATGGGGATCGGTTGCATCCGGGATCTCGGGCACCGTATCCGACACGCGATCAATTGTCTCTTCGGGTTGGTCGGCGAGCTTATGTACGAGCGTCAGATGTGGGTTCACAAGAACCGTGCCCTGCAGATAGTTGATCAACCCACCTTCACCATTGAGCTGAATACGACCATCAATTAAGAACTCCACCGACGTGCCCGTCGGCTGCTTCCAATCGATGGTATCCTTTTCTTTGAAAACACCTTTGTTATGCTTGAAATCGACTTCGACCACGGCCGAAATCGCCTTGCGCATCTTGGCTGTCTTCGTCTGAACACGAACGCCTGTGGCTCCGGTCATCTGTGCCCACGTCGTAGCGGCTGAGATTCCAATCCCTTGCTGACCGCGCGAACAGCGACCTCGACCGAACTTACTCGAAGCCAAGTACTCGCCAAACACTTTCGGAAGATCGTCGACCTCAATGCCTGGCCCATTGTCTTCAACACGAACGCGAACACGATCCGAGTTTTTCAAGGTACCTTCGCCGACCTTTTCAACCTCGACACGCACGTTCGGAAGAATGCCGGCGTCTTCGCAGGCGTCCAATGCGTTGTCGATTGCTTCTTTGAGTGTCGTCAGGACGGCCTTGGGCTGTGAACTGAACCCGACTTGCTGCAAATTCTTAGAAAAATACTCTGCGGTACTCGCCGAGGTAATAGCAGGAAGTTTTTTGGTCATTGGGCCTGATTGAACCAGAATACGACAAACGGGTCAAGCTAACCCGTTTATGGGCATTCAGAGAACGGGACGTACTTCGATTTGACCGACGCTCAGGACCGCACAGTTACTCGAGACCGGACTATTGGTACTGATACCGACGTGAATGTACTGTGACCCGGGATACAGACCCCAACCCGATACTGTATCATGATTGGCCTTAACAAAGCTGACGGTTGTCTCGCCAGTCGTCGTGAAGCTGCTGGATGTCGCATTGAAGTTCGCATACGACCCGACCGCCGAACTCCAACCGCCCGCCGCCTGATCCCAAACTTTGATCATGAAGCCATTACCGGCGGTCGCCACGCCAGACCCCGAACACGCGCTCGGATAGTTTCCGCCACTCGTCATGGTGTAGGTGATTTGCAGATAACTGTACTGACTCAGATTGAAACTCGTTGCATCGAAAACGAAGTTGATATGTGGGTACATCGAAGCCGAGGCGGTCTCGTGGTACACGGTTCCGGACTGCTCTCCCGAAACGATCTCAAGTTCAGCTGGACTCAATGCTGTGGCACCGTTCAAGTAGGTCGACGTCATAGCGTTACTCGTAAACGTTGTTGAAAACTGACCACTCCCTATCGTCTTATAGCCGGCCACGAGTGGGAGCTCCGAGCCTCCGCAGTTCGAGAAACTCTTGAGCGGCGTGTAGGTGTTGTTCACCGAGATCGCCATATCCTGAAAAATGTTAACGGATCGAGCACCCAACTCCCCAGCAAACGGATAGGCGTTATCAAAGGCACCGTTGCCCTGCCCAATCTGCGACGCAATGTCTTGACCACAGCCCACGGTACTCCGTAGACCTACCACCTGCACCATACGGTCGGGTCCCGTGGGAACCGTCACCTCGAGTGTCGACGGTCCACTGATCGAAGCGGTGTGCGAAAGTTCACCAGCGTACTTGCAGTGCGCACCAACAATCCCGCCCGAACCATGATTCCCTCCATCTTTAGGGGGAATGCCGGGACCCGTGACGTTGATCGCGATACAATCCATTCCGGAAATACTCTGGGGTGTGTAGATCAGCTGTGAAAACAAAGGAGGATTGACTGTGTCTACTCCTGAAAACGAAACGCTTAGCTTTGCGGTATCTCCATCGCGTGCAT
Organism: uncultured Oligoflexia bacterium; assembly: GCA_964549505.1. Classification (GTDB taxonomy): domain Bacteria; phylum Bdellovibrionota; class UBA1018; order UBA1018; family CAZJVD01; genus CAZJVD01. Next base: position 17,740 of record CAZJVD010000022.1, on the reverse strand, counting down.
CGAGTGCGCAACCCATGCTCATTGCAACCATCAAGATCCGAATGCTCGTTTTCAAGAGGCCCGTATTCATTGGATGAAGTTCACGGTGATATCAGCCGTGTCCGAGATCGTGTGTTCATTCGAATGACCGTCGCCCTGAAGTGCTCCTGGAGGAAGGAAGAGCGTACCGTTGACTGGACCAAAATGCGCAAGCTCACCGGAAGCCAATGCCTCACCGATAACACCAAGCACTTGTCCCGCACCGGTTTGCCCCGCTCCACCCGACGACGTGCCCGATCCGAAATCGACAGCATTCGAGAACGTCTTATCCTGAAACGACGAGTCGGAGTGCATCTGTTCCATCTTCTCAGAACTCACCGTCTGTACAGCAGGTCCCGTGCCGGACGTGGTTGATGACGCTGATCCAGCCACCGAGCGTGAACCTGCATCCCCCGCATTCGAAGTGTCGAGCGACAAGGACTCCCCTCCTGATACTTTGAAACTCTCTCCTGCCGACGCACTTCCCGCAGACGCCCGAACTTCGACGGCTCCGGAAAGCACGGTGACATTCTCGCTCGTCGCACTCAGTCCCGAGTCTGCTGGAATATCAACGACAAACTCCGTACCACGGACTCCCATCGTGCTTCCACGTGTACGGAACGTAAATTTTCCAGGCTCACGAACTTTTTTATTCACCGAAGTACGCACGAGTCCTTGCTCCGTTTTCAAATCGACGATGCGATTGGCAACCGCTTTTAAGAGATACTCACGTACTTTGAATTTTGTTTTGGGACCGAGATCCACAATGGTCCGATCTGTGAAAAGAAGCTTCACTTGGCTCTTCTCTTCTGTTTCAATCCTGTCACCACTATAGAAATCAAGACCCGACTGAGCGAACATTCGCTCTTCGGTCGGCCGTAGAATCCACGCCTTACCACTTGCGCTCACAATCGTCCCCGCCTTCTCTGTGGACGACCACGCCGCACTCTGAAAAATGATCAAAGGTAACCCCAACACCAGAAAACGAGTGTTTTCCATGCCAAACATAATGATAAGCTGAACCGATAACTATGAGAAACATCCTTTTGGGTGTCTTGTTTTTGACTCTCGGTTCATCCGCTCGCGCCAAGGTTCCGAACGCTCTGGAGCCGGACTTTGCGGAAGCCATCATCGCGTTCAATAAGAAGCAGCTGAGCGATGCTCTTCGTCGTACCGACAGTTTGATCACACTCCAGCCCGAACAGACGGAGTTTTTGGAACTCAGAGCCCTGATTTTCAAGGGTATGGGTCAGCCTAAAAAGAGCGAACAGGTGTACGCGGAGCTGATCCGCATTCAGAAGGCAAAGGGCGCCGATATGAAAACCGTCGCACCCTATTATTTCGAACTGGGTCTCCTAACCTACAAAGATAAGCGGCTCGGTGCAGCTGAGAAGCTATTTTCGCTCGCGCGTTCCGCGGGTTTCAATCCGGAAGGTTCGGCGTTTTTCCTCGGGATGATTGCGCTTCAGAACAGTTCGGATCGCAGAGCACGGCAGTACTTTGAAGAAGTCGTGGCGAGCGGTCACAGAGAACTCACTCCCCCTGCGCGCCTTCTGCTTTCAAGTATCTACCTAAAGATGAAGCACGTCTCAGGCGCTGTAACCGAACTCACAAAAGCTCGCGACGACGCTCAGGCCGTTCTCAGGGATGGAAACGCAACCATTGAGAACAAAAAGATTGCCGGAGAGATCGAAGCCTCCGCGCTCAGATCCCTCGAGCCTCTCGATAGGAGTAAGTTCTTTGGTTCAGCAAGCCTGCTGCTCGGCTACGACTCCAACGTACGGACATTGCCGGATACGACCGTCGACTCTGAAGCCACAGGTAAGACGACCGGTAAAGCCGATATCAGCCTGGCGTTGGGTTGGATGAGCTCACCGTTACGACGTTTACAGTTTGTGCCGAGCTACAACGCAAGCACGAACTTTAACTCCAGTCGTTTGGATGGCTCGAAACAGGCGCAGTATTTCAATCAGACGGGCTCACTTTACTTAACAGCCTTTCCGTCACGGCCTCTCAACGGTGGCATGAAGGTCGAATCCACGTCTGTCTTTCAATACAAACCGAAAGACTCAAGCACGAACGCCGATTACAAGTACGAAGCGTATTCGTACAGCTATGGCGGCGGCGCTTTCGGCAAATGGGACTTTCGTCCGGGTGTAAGCTTCACGATCGACGGTTCCGTGGCGCACACATACTATCCCGCCGACAAGAAGCTTTCGGCTGATCTTTCCAAACGAACGGGGCTCCAGTCTACGATACGTATAGCGATTGATCACGATTCTGGCACGCGTTTCATCAATCCCAAGTTTAGCTTGAGTTACACGGATCAAAATCCATACAAGGGCAAAACCTATCGCACGAAAAAATACGGGCTTCGATTTGCGAACCAACTGCACTTGCCGCACACGATCGATCTCCTCATTGGCTTTGAGGTGCAGTGGTCTCGGTTTCCAGAACAAACCGATATCAAACGCGAAGACCAGACGTACACGCTGTCGCTCGCACCCAGCTATCCGTTCAGCGAACGGCTAACGATGATCGGTGATTTTAAGTTTACATCGAACGAGAGTAACAAGGTCACGACCTATCAGTATCAGCGCTGGGAAGCGATGGTCGGTGCGAGTTTTAGTTTTCTCTAGCGATATCGACCATCGCTAGAAAAATTCCGGCAATGATCGGTCCGAGAAAGATCCCCGAAAACCCCAGCATCTGGAGCCCGCCGAACGCAGCAACAAACGCTACGAGTGGATGAAGATTTGCGGACCCTTTGAGCACAACCGGACGCACCACATTGTCGAGCAGCGTGATGAGAACTGCGACAATCGCTAAAAAGACTGCCGCTCCATAAGCATCCCCCGTATAGGTCAGTAGCACCGTACCCACCGTAACCGGCACCGTTCCCACCAACGGAACGAACGAAAAGAAAAACACGAGAAGAGCAATCAGGGTCGCGTTCGGCGTCGCCACGATCAACATGGCGATAAAAAACACAACAGCCTGGGCACATGCCGAAAGCACACTCGCTAAAATCACGGAACGACTCATCACAGCGACGCGCTCGAAAATACGATTAGTGTCGCGTGGCGAAAGCATGGAGTTACGACGCAAAAAATCCAGAAATGCGCTGCGATCGCGGAGAAAAAAGAACAGGCTGACGATGGTTACGACGGCCCCGACCAGAAAAGCCGGCAAGTTTACGAAGAACGACTTCAGTCCTTCAGCTAAAACGACACCAAAGCGTAATAACAGATCACGGGCAGATTTCATGAGATCGTCTACTTCAACCGGAAACCATCGACTGATTGCCGAAGCGATACGCTGCGCCTGATTGGCGTTCAGCAGACGTTCGGTCATCGACTCAATCCCGCCCGATGACCGCAATGTTTCGATCTGATCAAAGCCCTTCGAAGCGACTGAGAAAACGGTGAGACTCATCGGCAACAATAGAACGAGTGCGACAAGCAGTGTGACCAGCATCGCCGACATTCCGTTGTGGCACCCTTTCACAAGCAGGCGCCGATGAACTGGAACGAAGAGAATCGCCAAGATCCCGCCAAAGATTAAAGGCAGTAAAAAAGGATACGCGACATAGAGTGCGAGTCCAATGATCAGCGCAAAAAGAAGGCGTCGTTGCACGATGGTGCGCCTATGGTTTCTTCACAAAAGCGCTGCACCAGCCCTTGGTTCGAACGGTCGAACCCGGGAAAAGCTGGCATTTGCCGAATGCCTTATCAGCATCAGCAGTAAACAGCATGCAATTCCCACACTGCTGATCGTTCGTGTGCTTAGGGTACTTGGCTTTATCGACTTTCGTCGAATCCTGTACATACCCCAAGGACGTCGCTGTGGGGTTCGGGTTTGTCTTTGGATCGATTTCTAACGCCGAAGGCGCGGCCTCGGCTTCTGTGACTCGAAACAGCTTTAACAATGGAACTGCTGCGGCTAACAAAAGCGCTCGCTTGATCCACTCACGTCTTGGCAGGTGCGGTCGGGGGTTCATAGAAGTCTCCTAACGATAGTTTGATCCGATTTCGTCAAAAAGATAGACCTGACTGAGGCACGCCTTCTTGAAATCCGAAATCAATAAGCTCTCGTTCTCGCCGTGAGCGTTCGTGTAAGGATCTTCGACACCCACTAAGAGAACCGGCGCGCCCCCCAATGCTTTCGCAAAGGGCTCAACAAACGGAATCGTACCACCGCTACCGATCGCGACGACTCGGTGACCATAGCCCTTCTCAAGTGCCCGCTTCGCACACTCAAAAGCTGGCCCTACGGGATCCGTTGCCCACGGGTTCCCACCGCCTTCGTCTGTGATCGAAACTTCCAGACCCCATGGCGTCGCTTCCTTGATGTAGCGAGCCATCGCTTCAAAAGTTTTCTTCGGATTCATTCCGCGAGCGCATCGGAGTGTGACACGAGCCCAAGCGGCGTCGCAGATGATGTTTGCAGCCGACTTACGCGAGGATGCTTCAAAAGCATTGACCGTGACGCTGGGATACATCCACGTCTGAGCCAAGGGATGCGAGCCTTGCTTGAGAATCTTCGCGCTCTCCACCATCCCGCCCTGATCCCGGAACTGCTTTTCGTTGTAAGGCAGCTTCGCCGCTTCGGAGAGTTCTTGCTCCGTAGGAGGCCTAAAACCGTCCAAGGCACCGGGGATCGTGACGCGGCCGTCCGAGTCGGTCATTCCAGCTAAAACCTTCGTGAGGGCCATCACCGGATCAGGCAGAGGTCCGCCCCACATTCCAGAGTGGACCGTCTTCTTGAGGGAACGAAGTTCGACCGACATCGCCACAATTCCGCGAAGCGCTACGGTCAGCGACGGAATACCAATCTCAAAGTTGCTAGTATCGGTGAGCACAAGGACATCGGCGTCGAGACGGGAGCGGTACGTTTTCAAGAAGTTCTCGAGCTCCGAACTGCCGACCTCTTCCTCGCCCTCGACGATCATCTTGACGTTCACCGGAAGTTTGCCATTCGTTTTTAAGAAGCTTTCGATCGCGCTCAAATGAACAATCACGCCGGCTTTGTCGTCGGCCGCACCGCGACCGAACAGGCGCATCCCACCTGGACCTTCTTTTTCGGTGGGCTCAAAGGGCGGCGTTTTCCACACATCTTCGCGTCCGACGGGCTGTACATCGTGGTGCGCGTACAGAAGCAACGTAGGTGCATCTTTCGCCTCGAGCCATTCTCCATAAACGTACGGATGCGCCGATCCGAGTTTGATCACCTCGACATTTTTCAATCCCGCGCGCTGCATAAGTTTCGAAACGGCTTCCGCACTCTTTGTGACATTTTCGGGCGGATATCCCGGAAAACTGATGCTTGGCACACGCACCAAAGCTTTCAAATCATCGAGATGCTTATTCCAATTCTTTTCGAGACACTGAATGACAGATTGTCCAGACTGCATAGGAGACCTCCGGAAAACGGACTTGCTCGACCTTGGGATCTCGACTTACCATAAGGCCTCTGTGAAATCGACATCCCGTACCAAACTCAATCCTAGTTATTGGAACCATCCGTTTTGCGTGCCGTTCTCGGAAGATATCGTCCCTTCCAGTCTCTTTCTCAAAAACCGTCATTTTCTCATTGTTGATATTGAAACTCAGAACACCTTCCAAGATGTGGGCGGCCCGGACAAACTTCATTTACTCAAGATCAGTGTCGCGTGCGCCTATGACAGCAAGACGGATCGCTTCGAATCCTTCTTGGAAAACGAACTCGATCGACTCTTCGAGTTCTGCTACGGACGCCTTGTTATTGGTTACAACATCAAGAACTTCGACCTACCTGTCCTTGCCGCGTACGGCCTCAAGCTGGGACGACTGGATGTTTTCGATATTATGACGGACGTGGAAACCCTCACGCGCCAGCGGTTCATTAAGCTTGACTACCTTACCCGTGGAACGCTGGGTGCGCTCAAGTCCGCTGAGGGCTTGCAGGCCGTTCAATGGTGGAAAGAAGGGAAGATCGAGGAGATTCGAGAATACTGTCTCAAGGATGTGCAACTCACGCGGGATCTTTTCCAGTTTGGTCGCGAAAAGGGCTTCGTAAAGATCCAGCGCTCTGATGAAAATGTATTACAAGTACCTGTCCAGTGGAACTGATCAGCAGCTGCAACGCGGAACGGCGTGACACATCGGAAACTCCCCCTAGAATAAAAAGTAACCAAGGATGGTGTGGGGGGGAAGAAAACTCAGGGATGGGGGTTCTTCCCTTTTTCGCATGGGGATTACTGTTCTTGCTGGGGTGCTCTTCGGGACCGCCTTTGCCGCAGTCTTGGGCTCCGACTACGCCTGAACTCGGAAACTCTCAGAAAAAAGTTACGACACTGGTTCTCATGACGTTCAATGATCTCCATGGCGCTTTGCGCCCGCGCGAAGACGTCACGGAAGATGCGGAACCACAGACGGTCTCCGTCGGCGGTGCATCCCTCCTCGCTAGCCACGCGCGGTTTCTGCGCGACCAGTTTAAAGACAGTCTTTTGATTTTGGACGCCGGCGATGCATGGAGCGGGTCGCTCGAATCTGACCTTCTGGACGGCGCGCCAGTGGTTGAGTTTTTCAATAATCTTGAGATCACAGCGTCGACGTTGGGTGGGCATGACTTCAGTTTTGCACCCAAATATCCTGACCCGCTTCGTGTTTTGCGTGATCGTCTCAGCCAGAGCCGTTATCCCGTCATCAGTTCGAATCTGATCGATACGAACTCGAAGAAACCCTTGGCCCTCCTCGGACTCACGACCACGAAAGTCGTACAGGCTAACGGAGTGAAAGTCGGGATTCTGGCCGTCACATCCCCCGCCGCACTCAAGTCGGTCTGGGCCGAAGCCAAGAAGCATCTTGAGTTTGGTCGCATGCGCGAAACGATCCTTCGATCGGTCGAAAGCCTAAAGAAAGAAGGCGCCGATGTGATCGTCCTTCTTGCGCATGTCCCGCTTCGCTGCGAAGAACGTTTCAGTCTGGATCCGATGACGACCTGGCGCCCGACCAAGGGCCCGAGCCGCTGCCAGGGCGAACTCGCCGAGCTTCTGGAGTCTTTGCCCAACGGTCTAATCGACGCGGTCGTTTCGGGCGGAAGTCATTCGATCGTTCACCACTGGATCGGCGGGACGCCCGTCGTTCAGTCCGGCGGTTACGGTCGGTTTTATCACCTGATCTATTTACCGTTCGACACCGAAAAGCGAACGCGACTCACCGCTCAGTACCGAATCGAAGGGCCGGTCACGCTCTGCGAACGTGTGTTCTCCAACCAAGGTAACTGCAATGTTCACGAACCTCCGCCCGAAACGGGTCGTGGGACGCTCACACGAGCCCGGTTCAAAGGACGAATCATGGAACCCAGTCGTGATACCGACTACACCCTCAACCGTGCGTTGCGTGCGACTGCTGCTGAACGCGGTGAGATCCTCGCCGAGGCCACACGCCCCGTCTTTCATTCCAGTCTACGTGAATCCGAAATGGGAAACCTCGTTGCCGACGCTCTCAAACGCGAAACGGGCGCTGATTTCGCGATGATCAACCCTGGGTTCATTCAAGATGGATTGCGCTCGGGAAATGTCACGCTGGAGGCGCTCTATCGCGCGCTTCCCTACGACGACCGCGTGGTGGTTCTTGAACTCAAAGGTAGCGAGTTACGCGATATTCTCGAGATCGCTTTTTGTGGAGCACGCGGCGTTTTTTCAATCGCCGGACTACAAGTGAAGGTCGTGCCGTTTCAAACAAAAGGCAAAGTGACCGATCTCAACCGGGACGGGACAATCTCGCACTGGGAAGTCCGTCGCCTTCTCGATGTACGCGATGAAAAAACGGGAAAAGCGATTATTCCTGGACGGAGCTACACACTGGCAACCAGTGAGTTTCTCGCTGGCGGAGGCGATGATCTGGCCTGGGCGACATCGAGGATTCCGGACTATCGTGTTCAGACCGACCCTCAGGGAAAACGCGTCCGTGATCTCGTAAGAACGCATCTTCGCGGGTTGCGTACACTCAATATGCCCGAGATGGCTTTGTTTCGCCCCGAGCGTCCTCGTGTCAGCTTCGGACGAGGTGGGCGAGCAACAACCAATCCGGTCAAGCTTTCCCAATAGTTTCGCTTAGGTAGGCCGGGTAATTCATTGAAAAACCGTGAGCGGTTCCTTAAGCTTTTTGTATGAGTACCCGCGAGGCACTGTCCGAAATAGAGACCCAGGTAAAAAAAGAATTCGACGCTAACAAGCGCGTGTTGGCCTTCAGTGAGTATCTGCAACTCCTGGCGGAGGCTCCGGAGCTCCAACTTCGTTCTTCGACCGATCTCCTCGTCGGCATGCTTGACCATTTTGGCAAATCACAGATCCAGGAGCTCGGCCGCACCAGCACCGAGAGCTTTCGCTTTCACGTTTTCGATGTGCCCGTCGACGGCCTTTCGCCCAAAGTCGTTGGCCAGGAACGCGTCCAAACTCGCCTGTACCGAGCTGTTCGCGCGTTTCAGGGACAGAAACTCAACAACAAGTTGTTATTGCTTCACGGTCCTAACGGTAGCGCAAAGTCCACGATCGCGCGTTCGCTGATGGCTGGTCTTGAGCGCTACAGCCGAACGAAAGAAGGTGCCGCGTACACGTTCAACTGGATTTTTCCGGTCGAAAAAATCACAAAAGGCAACCTCGGCCTTCAGGCTTACTCAAAAAACGCTGACCCACTGACCAGTTTTGCGAAACTTTCGGACGATGAGGTCGTCGCACGTTTTCCATGCGATCTCAAAGACCATCCTTTTTTGGTTATTCCGCAGGAGCAGCGTCTTGGAGTCTTGAAACGCGTCTTGGGTGAGCAACGAGCCGAGACTGTTTACAAGTCGCTTTCGAACTACCTGACCAAGGGCGATCTTTGCCACCGGTGCCGACTTATTTTTGATTCACTCTTGTCGGCTCATCACGGCGACTACGAGCGTGTTCTCATGCACCTGCAGATCGAACGATTTTTCTTTTCAAGACGTTATCGCAAAGGTCTTGTGACGATCGAACCGCAACTGCATGTCGACGCACAGTACGCGCAACTCACTTACAACAAGAGTCTTGGTGCCCTACCCGCCTCGCTTCAGAGCATCAACTTTTTCACACTGAGCGGAGATCTCGTGGACGGCAACCGCGGGATCATCGAATACGCCGATCTGCTCAAACGTCCGGTCGATTCTTACAAGTATCTCCTCGGCGCCTGCGAAACGGGTGCGATCAATGTCGGTCACGCCATCGCACACCTCGACACCGTCATGATCGGTTCGAGCAACGAACTGCAGCTCGATGGCTTTAAAGAGTTCCCTGATTTCGGAAGTTTCAAAGCACGAATGGAACTCGTGCGCGTGCCCTATCTTTTGTCGATGACCCAAGAGCGCGAGATCTATCAGCTCCACTTGGGCGAACTGGGCACCGAGAAGCACGTCGCGCCTCATGTCGCTCAGACGCTCGCACTCTGGGCGATCCTCACACGTCTCAAGAAACCCAACAGCATCAACTATCCTCCGAGCGTGAGCTCGATCGTCGCATCGCTGACACCCATTCAGAAAGCGAAGCTCTACGACAAAGGCGACATGCCCGAGCATCTATCGCCCGAAGACCGAAAGATTCTACGGTCGCAGATCGGCAAGCTTCGCGAAGAGTACGAGACCATTCCATTCTACGAAGGACGCATGGGAGCCAGCGTTCGAGAAATGAAAGCCATTCTTTTCGATGCCGCCCAGAACTCCGAGTTTCCGTGCGTCTCTCCACTCGCGATTTTTCGTGAACTCGAAGGATTCGTGAAACGTGCGAACGAGTACGAATTTCTCAAACAAGACGTCAAAGAATCGTTTCACGATGCCTCCGAGTTCATCAACACGGTTCGCGAAGAGTACCTCGACACGATCGACCGGGAAGTCAGATCCGCCATCGGACTTTACGACACGAAACAGTGGGAAGAGTTCATACAAAAGTACGTGCTTCATCTCTCGCTCACGCTCAAAAAAGAGCGGATGCAAAACACGGTAACCGGAAAGAGCGAAGATCCGGATCTTTCGTTGCTTCAAGAGTTTGAAAGAATCGTTGATGCCCCAAAAGACGAGAAAGAGCTCCTCGCCTTCCGTAAAAACGTCATCTCACAGGTCGGCGCCTGGTCCCTTGACCACCGTGGTCAAACCGTCGTATACAGTCAGGTGTTTCCAGAATATTGGCGCAAACTCGAGAAGCATTATTATGAACAGCAGCGCGCCGAACTCGAAAAGATGAACAATAGTCTCCAAGTGTACGGAACCGATCAATACGATCCGTACTCAGAAGGCAGTAAACTCGCGGCGCAAACGGTGACGAATATGAAAAAAAACATGGGCTATTGCGAGAACTGCGCGAAAGAAGTGGTCGGCCTTCTGATGAAGCGCCGAACGTAGCCGAGTCGAGTAGTAATGCGACCGTCTTCTGTTTACAACGACAACACGGTTCTCATCTCGTTTCGTGTCGATGCCAATCATGTCGGTCAACGCCTCGACCGGTTTCTAAAAGATCACTATCGTCGCCGGTCGCGCGAGCGGCTTAAGGAAACGATCACCTCCGGAATGATCACTCTTGTCCGCGGGCAAGGGCCGCATCTCTCCGTTGGCCGAATCAAAGCAAGCACGCTCTTGATCGAAGGCGACGTCGTGCAGATTGAGTCCGAGCGCCGGGCGGAACCTCAAGTGCGGCTGGACTACAAGATTCTCCACGAAGATCAGGGTTTCTTTGTCGTCGACAAGCCGGCACCGCTGCCCGTCCATCCTTCAGGCAGCTATTTCTTCAACACCCTTCTCACCCATCTCAAAACAGGCGGCTACACAAAACCACTGGCCATGGACGAAGACTACTTTCTTGTTCATCGGATCGACAAAGAGACAAGCGGACTTCTGATCGTCGCAAAGAATTCCGAGACCTGTACGAACTTTGTGAACCAGTTCGCTCGACGCACAACCCAGAAAACCTATCTCGCCATTGTGCATGGCCGACCTTTCCGAAAGACGTTTTCAGTCGATGAGCCCATTGGTCGCGACAAAGACGGACCGATCGGTCTTCGGATGATTGCCGCCAAGGGCAGTCATCTCGCCCCGGAAGACATTTGGGACGCCGTCACAGACTTCGAACTCGTCGAGACGCGAGCCGACGCCCGCGGACGACTTTTTTCACTCGTGAAGTGCTTTCCTAAAACTGGCCGACAGCATCAGATTCGCATTCATCTCAAACTCGCAGGATTTCCGATCGTCGGCGACAAACTCTATAGCCTTGAGATGAACGACAGCCTCAAATTTTTTCCGGTTGTTCGCTTTGGACATTCGCGCACGGCAGAGACACTCAGTCTTCGTTTCATTCCGCCCGAGCTCTCTGAAAAACTGATTTTAGACCGACATGCCCTGCACGCCTCCGAACTCGTATGTTCGCATCCAACGACGGGAAAGGATCTTCATTTTCGATCCGAACTCAGCGCGGATCTTCGAGAGTTCTGGGAAGGCCTGAGATCCTAACTCTTGCGGAGCAACCTGCTCGCAAACTCCGTAAAGCCTTGGCCGCTTTCCTTTGAAGTCACAAACGTTGGAAATGCCTCGAGATCTGAGAGGAAATTCTTGATATTGGCTACGGCTACACTCAGCGTGAAGTATCGGAAACTCGGTTCATCGTTCGGCGAATCACCAATAAAAATCCAGTTCGCCGCCTTGGAAAGCTTCTTGGTTTTCTTGGTTTCTACGCCCGGCAGCCCCTGATCGAGCCAATTCTGAAACCCCTTTTGCTTGTCAAAGGACCCGTACCAGGTATTGACGTGAATACTCGAAACCTTTGCTCGTGCACCTCGCGACTGGCACAGTTCAACCAACGCCTGAACCTCTTTTTTTGGCCAGCGCACCACGTCCTCACAGTAGTCAATTGCAAGATCGTACTCCCGATAGGGTTGATCGCTCGCAAAACGAACATTAGGAAATCGCTTTTCGATCTCAGACCGAAGCGCGGTCAGCCGCGTTCGAGCGGTCACTGTCTCGATGTCCTTGGGAGTTTCAATGCGGCGGAGACGACCCTCCTTCATAAAAAAAGCAAACGCACCGTTTTCTCCAATCACGGCATCAACAGGCCAGAAACGCGCGATGTGATCACACCAGCCCGCGGGACGTCCCGTGATTGGCACAAGGACAAACCCATTTTTTTTCAGAGCCCAGAGCGCGGTAAACGCAGTTTCTGTTAACTTTCCGTGCGTCGAAAGCGTGTCGTCGATATCAAAAGCAATTCCAGCAACGCGTGCCAGTTCGGCTTTCTTGACTGTTTTCCAGAGTCGAGAACGTAGCTGCTTCACGGGGTGTAGACAAAACCGCCGGACATCGTTGTGTCGGTGTTCTGAACAGCAACACCAATCTCTAGAACATAGTGTAAGTGATTGCTCTGCTTAATACGCGAGCCGACATTGAGTGACACCACTGCTTTAGTGCCGCCAGCGGCCTGCGTACCAAATCGCGTTCCCATCGGAATCGCTACAAATGGATCGAACTCAATCCCCTCGGTGACGAGTGCCTTGTGCAGGTATGGAATAGCTGTCAGCTCAAACTGACCTTCGTCGTTGACGTTGTTGTAATAAGCCTGTCCCGCCAAACCAATTCCTGGCTGCCCTTCGATGTCCGGGAAAAGATCGAATACCGAATACGTGCCGACCCGAAACCCTCGAGCCCCGCCACCATTACCGATGGCTCCACCGACATTCCAGCTTTCAGCTAACCCATACTGGAGCTTCGCGTTGATGCCGAGCGACGCCGGCTCTGCAAGCACAAGTTCCGGCTCTATCCCGGCTGAATACGTACGCTGACTCACGAATTTTGGAATCGCAAACACGCCCGCATGGGTAGACGTAGCGATAAGCCCCAAAAGCGCCATTACTAAGCCGGTTTTCATGAAATACTCTAAGAAGTTCGTCACAGCGGTGCCCCACTCTCGTTAAGCCCGATCGTATCTGACGACCAGAACCGTTGACAAGGCCTCGATCAATCCGGCAGTATGCGTCAGTATCCATTTGTAAGGCGGTGGCCGTAGCTCAGTTGGTAGAGCACCGGATTGTGATTCCGGCTGTCGCGGGTTCAATCCCCGTCGGTCACCCCATTTTAGACTTTCATAATAAAATCAATTACTTAGACATGAATGGAAGTAGACAAAAAGTAAATATTTTGTCTACTTCCATTCATGCTACAATTTAATCAATAAAATGAGAAAAAAAAGAAAACTCATTCCACCATTGAAGACAACCCAAAAGGCTTTGTCGAAGCTAAAAAGGATGGGCGTTTTTACGACTGATGAAGCCGTGCAGGCAGGCCTGTCGCAGCCTACTTTGTCCCGGCTTACAAGTAAGGGGAAAATCACGAAAATACGAAATGCCGTCTACGTTCATCCTGACTCAAATATCAATCCACAAGAGTACGATCTCGCCGTTGCATGTAAATACTTTGGAAAAGCTGCCACGGTAGGTGGCCTTACTGCCCTTTTTTATCATGGACTCGTCGATCGCTCTCCAAAACGAATTTGGGTCCTGGTTCCATACAACCAAAAATCAGCTAACCCTCTTTATCGGTGCCTCCGCACAAAAACTTCTCCGTCAAAGGGAATTGAAATTCACAAATACTTTCGGGTTACCAACCTTGAAAGAACTTTGGTGGAGGCTCTCCGCTATTCCACTAAGATCGGTTTTCCTACAGCGCTAAACGCAGTTCGAAAAGCGCTCGCTGAAAAACGCACAGATGAAGCAAAACTTTTGCAAACCGCCAAACAATTGGGTCTTCAATCGGTCATTCAAAAATATTGGGATGTGCTGACCCCATGAAGAAAAGCGAAGACCTTGCACGTTCAATTTCAAAACGTCTTTCCAACCTATCTCGTGAAAGAAAAGTCGCATTTGCGGATACGCTTACCTCTTTTTTAATTGAACGAATGGTTCAGCGACTCACCGAGGCCAAAGATCTCGCATCCAGCTTGGTATTTAAGGGCGGATATGTTGCCTTAAGAATTTACGAATCTCCCAGATATACTGTGGATCTCGATGCGGTTCTTAAAAAAGGAAAACTCGATACCGTTTTGGCAAACGCAATCGCGGCTATCGAAAACGATTTAGAAGACGGAGTGTGGTTCAAACACGAAGCTACTCAAGACTTACAAGCCCAAACGGAATACGGAGCTAGACGATGCGTTTTTCGATCAGGCATTGGGCCCGTACTTAAAGATTTACGCAGAGCTCAGATCGTCAATTTTGATATTGGCATCGGCGATCCCATCACTCCAGGTCCTGTAATCGAGACAACGCAGTTTCTATTAGGTGATGGAGCTTTGAATTGGCAAGTCTATCCGGTGGAAACCGCAGCTGCAGAAAAGCTCCACACCCTTATCGTGCGCGGTTCCGCTAATTCCAGAGCGAAGGATGTATTTGATCTCAGCTTAATTTTGGAGAAATGCAATCGACTGCAACTCATGAAAGCACTCGGAAAAACTTTCAAATTTCGTGATGATGAACTCCCGAAGGACATTTCGGTATCCTTGAAGAAAATAGATTCAACGCTCCTCGAGCGCGGATGGAATGCCGCCACTGCGGATATTGAGAGTGCGCCGCAATTCAAAACTGCATTCTCCAAAATTTTTGGATACTTCAGATGAAGGGAATTTTAGAAAGGAGAGTCAGATTTATATTCGGCGGGGTTAGCCCTCATTTGGGAATCCGATCCAGACTTTGCGCTTAAATGGCTTCTTTTAAACTTCAATCGTCTGAACCCCCGGACATCACGAACTGTTGAATAAATCCACCTTGACTCACAAAGTCACAAACAGTATCCAATGCTCATGAAATCCATACTCCCACTTATTTTCTCGATGTTTTTTCTAACCAGCTTCTCTAGGGCGGCGGAAAGAAAGCCTTTTGCTTTTCACATACAAGTCGCTTGTGAGGTTGCTCTGCGGCACGGGGATGGAGGAAAAGGTCATATCGGCTTTGGAGACGCGATCGCGCTAAGCCCTAGTCAAGTCCGGATTTTTGATTTGCAGGGTATTTCGCTTCCCGAGGTTTTCAAGATTTCACTCATTTCTCACGGTTCCTATAGCGACGGATCTCTTGCCTATCTTTTGATTGCTGATCGGAACGTCATTGAAAACGGTCCAGGAAAACTCGAGCGGTACAACGTCTCGGGACGGGCTTCTCAGATAGTGGATTTCAAAGTGACACCTACCGGCCGAATTTCCAGTCAGTACTTTGCGTCCAAGGTGATCACCGTTCCTCCTGACCAAAATGCGGACTCCGAAACCCTCGACACGATGGAGTCTTTAGCCAGAGTTTTTGTCCAAAAAAACTCAAAACAATTACCCAACATCATAGAGCTACGATTCACAGTTACCGAGACGGGGCCAAATGATCCCCTCTACATAGGTAAAAGCGCAGAAACTCCGCTTTTTTTAGTTGATGCATTTGACAATGACGAAACTGACGGAACACATTCGAAATACCCACGGATTACCCATGTGGTAGCTACGTTCAGCCTGAGGTTAGTCCCAGGGAAAGCACTGGAAAAGACCGACACAGAGACCGAGTAGAAACACAACTGCGTCCAGCGCCTCATAACCACCGCAAAAATGAATTGATTTTTTCTCAAATCAGACCCAAAATAATTCTAAGAAGTTTGGCTATTTTTGGCTACTTCGAGCTGTAACTTGCCGGAATCATTCATTCCCCGTCGGGCACCCCATTTTTAATAAATATTAATAATTTCAACGACTTACGCAGAAACGGCCTCTTGGCACAAACTGTCCCCATTTTTTACTTTGGGGACGTATTGTGCCACAGTGTGAATATGCCTTCTACTAGAACAAAATATCGAAAGCTCGCTGAACAAGTTGAAACCGGGGAGCTCGTTCGAATACAGAAAGGTACATACAGCAAACCTGAAAAACTTTTCGACCTTGAAGGCGATTTTTACAAGGCAACCCTACTTGCAGGAAAACAGTCTGCCGTCTGCTTAGCTTCTGCACTTCAATATTACGGTTTATTAGAGCAAATCATCGGCCATACTTGGATTCTTGTTTCTCATAAAGATCGGCCTCGGAGCGAAAAAATAAAAATTGTTCGATCGAGACAACCGAAATGGAAAGTTGGCATTGTTTCTCACCGAACCTTCAGTATTACAAACATTGAGCGTTCGATCGTAGATTCATTTCGCTATCAAAAACTTGTAGGAATCCCCACTGCTTTGCATGCCCTTAAGACTGCTCTAAAAGAAAAACAAACAACCAAAAGTAAGATTTTCGATATGGCAAAAAAACTGGGTACCGAAAAACGAATGATTCCTTATTTGGAGAGCGTATGACGAAGCCAATTTCAGATCTCGCGGCTGGCTACTTTTTCTAGTTTAACCACTTCGTTTCGCCAGGAAACTGACTAGTATTAAAGGGAGTTATATTTATGTGGTATTACGTAAAACGAGTTCACTCTATACTAAAAATGAGATGAGCGTCTTAATAAAAAAACTGCTTGTTGCAGGTTTTGCTCTAATCAACCTTATCCAAATCTGTGAGGGCAAAGATACTCCGACTCTTTCCGATGAAGTATTTTGGAACCAGCAAATTGAGAATCTGAACAGCGACGATGCTGACATCCGTTGGCCGGCAGAACGACTCTTTAAAAGTTTGGGCTATAAAGCAGTCAAATTTATCCCGCAACTTGCTGAAGTAGCGACTCGACCTAGCGGGAGAAATGATGCTGCTGTTAGCGTGTTAGAGGGAGTTCCAGGAGACGAATTAACAAGAGTTGCAACGCCACTTTTCGAAAGAGCACTATCGGAAACTAATGACAAAAAAAAGATCGGGGCGTTGATCGCCTTAAGAGACCTGAAACTTTGCTCTGAAGCTTGCATTGCGAAACTCATTGATCTCGCAGTTGATGAAAAATCGCCAAAAGTACAAGAATATATAGGAGCTGCAATCGCCACAAATTCTAAGGCTCGTAATTTTGAAGTTTTGCCATTATTTCAGGAAAAATTAAAACGAGATGCGCCCGACAAAGTACGAACAGCGATTTCGCATATTCTTTATGAAATGTCTGAATGGTCGGCGCTTACTCCTGATATGGCTAACTTTCTGCTTGTTTTAGCGAAGGATAAAAACAGTCAGGTTCAAAATTTCGCTTTGCGAGCTATAGGCCGATTTCCAAATGCAAATGCTGCTATGACGGATCTCCTGGTTACAGTTTCATTTGATCAAGGCAATCCTGAAAATAGGGCGGAAGCGCTCACAGCCCTATATAGACGGGGGCGCGCTTACCCCCGCTAGCTAGCCAATCTTGACGATGAGTCACTCCGCATTAAACTAGCCCAATAGGGCAAAGGAGTGACCATGAAGAAACGGTATACGAAAGAGCAGATCATCGGAGTTTTGAAGCGCCTGGAAAGCGGCGAAGACGTAAAGACGCTTTGCCGGGAACTCGGCGTGCACATGCAGACGATCTACGTGTGGCGAAAGAAGTTCGGCGGCATGGAAGTGTCTGACGCCAAAAAACTCAGAACGCTCGAAGCCGAAAATTCGAAGCTCAAAAGAATCGTCGCTGACCAAATGATCACCATCGATGATCTGAAGTTCATCAACTCAAAAAACTGGTAAGGCCCGGACAGAAGCGACGCGTGGTGGTGTGTCTCTGACGTTGGCCCCTTCTTTGGAGCACTCGAATCCTCACGATTTAGAGGCTAGCCG
>CAZJVD010000021.1:0-41567 GCA_964549505.1 uncultured Oligoflexia bacterium | reverse complement strand
GTCGCTCGCGTCCACGCCCGCTCGATACCCGCAATACGATGCATCTGGTTCTGCGGTCGACAAAGGCTCGCGGAGCGTGGTCGTTTCGAACGGCCTCAAACGAAAGAAAGATCAAAGCGATTTTAAAACGTTTCTCCGAGCGCCACGGTGTTCGCATCCAGTCGTTTGCCAACGTGGGAAACCACCTGCATCTGCAGATCAAACTTTCGAATCGGTACCGTTATCAGCCGTTTATATGTGCTGTGACAGCGGCCATCGCGATGGCGGTCTCAGGAGCGAGCCGGTGGTCACCCATGAAGCGTGATATGAAGCGCGGTAAGAACGGAGTCAAAGAACGGTTCTGGGATCTGCGTCCGTTCACTCGGATCGTGAAGAGTCTCAGAGCGGTACTTAATCTACGCGATTATATTCGAATCAATGGCCTCGAAGGCCAGGGCTTTCACAGAGAAGAAGCGCGCTGGATGATCGCGCAGACGAAGCGGGGTTGGAATACGAGTTGAGTTTAAGGGAGAGAGAGAGAGAGCGGGCCACGGGCTGCCGGTTTCAGGCCATGGGCTGCAGGCCTCAGGGTTCGGGCGTCAGGTTTAGGATCGGGTGAGTTTGTAGAGACAACCACCCAGACGATCAGCAGGATCATCTAGAATCGCGCAACTATCACGCTCAAGATCGATAATCGCTTGAACTTCTCTGAGGCTCGCGAATGCGATCGTGTAAAACCGGCCCTGAACATCTCTAACGATCCTTTGCTGACGACCGCGCTGATCCCTCTCTTAGGTTAAGAGCTACACTCGAAGCGGCGCGAAGTAATTGATCTTGTAGAGACGAACGAAGTCTTACGGTCTTGCATAGACTGTAGAGCTCGACTGCCAAATCATAAGAACGAAAACGCTGTTGCATCATCCTCACCACCTTTCTGAAAAATGAGGTTCCTGCCCCGAGGCGAGAACCTCATTTTTCAGAAAGGTGGTGAGGCGATGGCACTCCGTGGACCTCTATCGGGTCTGCAAGACGTTAGATGTTCCGACTCACCTCAGAGATCAGTTACTGCGCGCCGCTTCGAGTACGGTGCTCAACCTTGCCGAAGGATCAGGAAAGTCGAGTCGCAAAGATCGTTGTCGGTTTTATCAGATCGCGCTCGGCAGTCAGCGAGAGGTTCATGCGATACTCGAACTGATCGCCTCAGCAGCATCAGATAGCGCAAGCGCGATAAGCGATCGTCTCGGGGCTGCAGTCTTTTGTCTCGTGCGATCACTCGGCTAACTCAGCTAGCCGATGTCTGACCCTGGGCCGCCGCCCGATCCCACCGTCTGCCCGCATGCCAGTCTTCCCGAATTCAATCTCCCCCCAAAGATTCCCCATTGACCGCACTCCCCCAACCCCTTAAGCTGACCGACGTCTGAACGCCTTGGGGAGAGTGGTTTCGTATTTCGCAGTCGTGTTTTTATTCACAGAAACCGTATCGTTTCCTGTGAGTGCTGTTGCGGCGGACACTGTCGATCGCTATCAGCCACGACCCCGACGGCGCGGGAACGAAGGGCCAACACGCCAACAAAGTGAGGTCGTTGACCTCTCGGAGCTCGAAGAAACTCGGCCCGAAACGACGCGTGCTGCCCGTCCCTATCAGTCGAACAGCCCCGCCTACTCAGGTTCTTACGGTACGCAAACCGCACAGGCTCAGGCGGTACAGCGGCCCGGTACAACGGCTCCCAACTTCAAACTTTATTTCGATTTTCTTTTGACTCGAAGACCAGGAGTCAGTCCGATTACGTTCGATAATTACCACACGATCTTCATGGTCGATTTTGTTCCGCGGCCTGATCTCTCGTTTGGTTTCGAAGTGTCGCCGACGCCGCGCTACTACGAACTTACTTATGAGCCGACCAGTCAGTTTCAACTGCGTGTCGGACGCATTTGGATTCCTTTTGATACCTCGGACTTTCATAATATTTATGGCGGTTGGATTAACACCAGTCAGCTCATGCATCCGGGTGGAACCCCCTTTCTTCCAGACGTAT
This sequence comes from uncultured Oligoflexia bacterium, assembly GCA_964549505.1. Taxonomy (GTDB): domain Bacteria; phylum Bdellovibrionota; class UBA1018; order UBA1018; family CAZJVD01; genus CAZJVD01. The sequence continues at coordinate 39,552 of CAZJVD010000021.1, read as the reverse complement.
GGACTGATCTTGGGGTAGCCATGCGGTTTCGCCCGATCGATCGCCGCGCGATGGCGATGGAAGCCCACGCGTATGTGGTGAACGGGTTTCAAGGTGGTCAGGTCGATCCGGCCGGCAAGTCCAATGATTATCCAGACTTTTCAACACGAAACACTTTCGTGGACAACAACGGTGACAAGGCCGTCGGCGGCCGAGTCGCTTTCAAGACGCTTGGATTTTGGGGGCTCGGGATCTCAGGTTACTACGGTCGATGGACGGGCGACACGGTCGGCGGTTCAGTGGCTGGTACAGTGGGCGGGGTGCCTGCGGTCCCGCAAAAACCCGCGCGTCTTTTGGCTGTTGGGTTTGATACGCAGTTTTACCTGGGTACGTCTTCGATTTTGAAAGCCGGTTATATCGGTATGATCGTCGATCTACCGCCTCCGGCTGACAAAGGTTTTCAACGTGGTGGGCTCTACGGCGAGTTGTCACATCGGTTTCTGCAGAAGTGGCGCATTCTCTTTCGCGGTGGCATGTCTCAGAACGACAACCGAGTCATCGACGTTACCGACCGCACGATCGTCGGAGCTGGCCTGTATCATCACTTTAACTCCATGGTTTTCTTGGGCGTCGAGCATTATCGAGACATCAATCGCGTCTCCAGCAAGTCGGTCTACAGCTTTTCGGCTCTTCGACTTTCTGTGGTACTCTGATTTCAGAAATGAAGCGGCATCCGTCGTCTGAAGTTTTCAAACTCGACTATCGGTGTTTTCCACCTCAAACTCAGGCGCTCTTTGAGATCGACACGATTTTAAAATACGGCGTACTTCCACTGGGCGTAAAAACAAAAGCCAAGCTGTTTCGAGCACGCAAACTGCTCAATATCGGTTGTCTTGAGCCCCGTGATCTGGGGACCACACAACCCGCTTGGCGAGCGCTTTGGGATTCCCTCGAACCACGAGTGGCAGCAGGAACGTTCCACGGCACTCAAGTTTATCTCGTGAAAGCCGAAGAGTTCATGGATGTGTTGCACCACGTCTATAAGATCGACCGAATTACGATTTGCCGTAGGCACCAGACCGATCCTTCGAGTCTTCACCCTCTTCTGGCCGAACTCTGCATGTAAACGAGGCTTCCAACCGAGGGCTTACGCATGAGCATGGAAGCGAAACGCTATCGCGCTGAAATCGCTCATGCTGAACTCACCCCAGGCGGCGTCCTTCGCCTCGTGTTCCGTCCCGAAAAGATCTTCAAATATGCTCCGGGACAGTTTCTGAGTATGTATATTCCGGCGGATGGGGACAGCCGTGAACGCAGCCGCACCGTCCGTCGCGCCTATTCGTTTGCGTCACCCTTTGAGTCAGCAGCAATTCATGGTTACGAACTCTGTATCAAGATGACTCCCGGTGGTCGTGGAGCGGATTATCTGAATCGCCTTCGAACCGGTTCGTCGATTGAGTTCATGGCGCCATACGGTGATTTTGTCTACGAACCGCGCGACCCATCGCGCGGTGTCTGTTTCATTGGAACCGGTAGCGGCATTGGCCCTCTTCGAGCGATGGCACTTGCTCCTGCACTCCAGGAATCGCCGCCCGCGCATCGATACTGCCTCTTCGGTTGCCGCAATCAAAACGATGTTCTCTATGCGGGTGACTTTGTGAAGGCCGGAATCGAAACACGGATTTGTCTTTCTCAACCTCTGCCCGGCATGCCAGAGATCGACGGACAGTTTCATGGACGCGTGACGGAGTTTTTAAAAACGCTTCCGCCCGATTGGCCGTGGCACACGACTGATTTTTATATTTGCGGCTCCGGTCAGATGATCGAGGACGTACGAAAAATTCTAACCGGCGGGCATGGCGTGAGCGCTAAGGCTCTCTTTGCTGAACATTTTACCGAAACAAAGAAGAAAACGGCTTAGGCCGTCTTAAGACGTGTGGCCGTCGTCGTCGTTTTTTCCACCATGGCCCGTTGGCGCTTTTGAAGCTTGGGAGCTCGGGTGAGTCTTGCCAGTTCCCTGTTCTTGCTTTGGATCTTGAAAGGGTTCGCGGGGTTGATGTCCCACCATCGGCTGACCCTCATCACGTCCATCGAGACCTTTTTTAAAAGCCCGAAGTCCTTCGCCCAGTGCTGAACCGAGTTCGGGAAGACGTTTTGCTCCAAAAAGTAAGAGCACAATGACCAACAAAATCAAGAGATGGCTAATTGATAGTCCAAACATAAATCCCTCCGGACCTTAACATGTCCTAAGATTCAAAACCAAATTTTCCAAGCCGTTGATAATACTTCTCGTCAAGAACTGTGGGCACCGCGCGTCCGAATGATGTCGTCACCATAGCGGGTTCACCGTAGACGATCTTGTCACAAACGTTCTCGCACGCCCCGCACGCCACACACGCCTCAAAATGTACCCGCTCCGGTCGCGAAGGTGTCTGGCCTGGGGGAGCAGGAACATCGGCACCACGTTTCACGCCTTTGGTCTCCGGTTCCCATCCAGGGATCACAGCAATCGCATCCGTTGGGCACACCCGAACGCACTCGTTACAGAACTTGTTCTCCGTGTAAGCCACGCAACGATTGCTTTCGAAAACAGCCGTTCCCATCTTGAATCGGTACTTGTCCTCGATCGGATACTTCATGATGGCGTCCGTCGGACAGGCCTGCGAACAGGCGTTGCAGCCCGGCTCGCAAAGTCCCTCGGTAGGAACCATGACCGGGGACCAGAACGCGCGCACGCCATGCTCAAAAACGGCGGGCTTCAGAATTCCTGTTGGACATGATTTTGTGCAGTTGTTGCAACGTATGCAACTCAGCAGGAAATCGCGTTCTTCGCGCGACATCGGCGGACGCAGAAGCGTCTTTTCCGCTGAGGACTTACCCGCCGCAAGATTCAGGGCGGGAGCAGCGACAACAGCCGCCGCCGCTGTTCCAATGAACGCCCGACGATCGAGCGACACAGGATGATGAGCGTGAGCCGTTACCGGCAGTGGTGATTTCCAGGTGAAAAAATTAGCGTCGACCGGACACTCTTGCGTGCATGCAAAACACTTGATGCACTCACTCTCGTTATAGATCTCTGCATTTTCGAAGTTGATCGCACCCGTTGGACAGTGATTGGCGCAGATTCCACAATGCACACACCCCACCGTATCCCGACGCAACATCGAATAGCGGGAACTGACCGCAAGGTAGGCGCCTAAGGGACACGCCACACGACACCAGATTCGGGACAGACGCGTGGTCGCCCCGAGGATCAACACGAAAAGCACAAGTGTCGCGACGTCGATAAACATTCCGTAACGTTTTGCTGAATCGCCCGTAGCCCAGAGAATCTCATCGTGCGCGCGTAAAAAAGGGTTTATGAGCGTCGCTGCCACGCGCGTGATGATCACGATCGGATCAAATCCCATGAGAGGGTGCACGGCGCCCGCTGCAGCAAGGATCAACGTCGCCGCCAAAAGATAGTACTTAAACCGAAAGTACCAGGGACTCGGACCCTCAAACTTGATTCGAAATTTTCGCAACCACCATCCGACAAAATCAAAAACAGTTCCAAGCGGACAGACCCAACCGCAGAACACGCGACCCATAACGAGACTGATTGCTAAGGTCACAAACCCCAGCATCGTGATCGAGATCAGCATCCGCATTCCGCCGGACACAACCGTCGTGACCAACGGATCCATCCGCAAGAAAAGCGATACAGGGATGTTTCGTGTCAGCGCATTCTCGATCGGATGCTTCGTAACAAGAATCAGCGCGACCCACAGGCCAAAGGTCAGTGTCTGGGAGGCGATTCGAACCTGGCGCGTGGTCACCATCGGGGTCCTACATCACCGTTTCGTTGTCGCTGGGGGAGTTTTTGCGGACGATTTCGGCGCCCCTTTCGGGGGCGCTCCTTGACCGCTGATCATCGCCGATCCCTCGATCGAACGAACGATGGAGTCCCGAAGAAGCTCCGAACTTCCCGTCGCCTTCGCAATAAAATCGATACTGTCTTTCATCTTTGGAATATCGGCACGTGTCTTACCGAGAAACTGAGATTTGAACGACATTTGGCGCGTCGGAAAAGCATGAGGGCAACTCATCTCGACTTCACGAATCGAAGTGACGCGATGGCGTGAGCTATCGACACCAATCACCCACGTGTGGGTGCAGTTCGGATCGTAGACTTCCTTCTGAACAAAAGCGATCGTCGCTTTGTCGGGCTTGACGTCTTTGCGCATGTAGTAGTCTACGGTACGGCCGCGAACCGTAACGGAGTTCTTGAGAACCTGTTTCTTTTCTTTGAGCGTCGCTGCAAGTGCCTGCGCCAGGCTTTCAAATTCGACAGCGAAACTCTTTTCCAATGTGAGCAAGAGACCGACAACAACTCCGACTCGTTGCAGTTTCCGAATCATGAAACATTCTCCTTGTGCCTCGTCTTGCGTCCCGGACGAAAAACCACGTGGACCATGACCAGAACCAATATAAAAACCGGTAAAAGCAGCCACCACGGCTCTCGATCAAAGACATACGGGTTCCAAATCGGCTTTGAATCTAAGGCCGAAAGGTCGACAACGGATCCCTGGTTTTCGCCTGACATCTTTTTATTCTAGGGGGCGTTTTCGATTATGGCTACCCTCGCAGGAAGGCTTCTTCAAAAGCGCTGTTCCAAGAAAGGCGCAGAGGCTCCGCACGGTCCTCGCTATCGGCCGATTCTTCAAGAAACGCTTGAGGCAAATCCGCAAACTGACGGGAAAGTGGCGCTAAGAACCGGGCTGTCGATAGCGCGTCAGCCTTCGCGGCGAGAGGGTGCCCGACCATGGAGGACAGAGTCCGAGGGCTTGTCCCATTTCCTGCCCCACGCTTTTCCCCCCGGCGAGAAGTGTGGGGAGAAGTGGACTTCTCAATGATATGCGCGCCCTGCTCATCCGTCCCCGAAATCCCGACCCCCATTCGGCTGCCATCGGTGATCGTGAGCTCACGTGTTTCCATTCCAACACCACGCACGCCCTCCAAGACCTTACCCAGTACCTTCCACTGAAATGTCCATGAACGCCCCCGCTCCGGTCGCCCCCACCCGAGCAAACTCGATCCGCCTGCCGACAGGAAAGCAGCCTCCACACCTTGGCGTTCCAAGAAAACGGCAACACGATCAAGAGCCGCACCCTTTCCGATAGCACCAAGTCCGAGATGAGCATCCGGCACCAGGCGTCGTGCTCGTAGATTCTTTGTATCGAGCTCCAAGCCACTGGTTCGCGCTTCGATCGATGATGACTTTGCGCAGAGACTGAAAGCATCGTCCGTCTGGGATCCAATCTCGAGCCCCATTTTGAGAACATCGCTGGTCTCATGCGATACCGCCATCCACGCACCCACCTCCGTGACGTTCAATAGAGCAATCTCACTGCTTGCGATGAACTCACTCCAAAGTGTTTCCAAACGTGCGACTTCTGCGTGGGCATCGATCAGAAGCGACTCGAGCCGACGTCGATCCGTGCCGTTCTCAAACGGAACTTTGAAATGAAAGGTCGTATTCATGTGATTCTGCGAAAGTGTCACGTACTCTGTCATGTGTTAGTCTCGACAAACTCGATCACATGAAGTCGCTTGGGTGTGAGCCACCACGTGTGCGTCTCCGTTGAACGACCCTTGGTCAGATCGGATGTCGCGTGCACCACCGTTTTCACAGTCGTCACTCCGGTTTTGGGCAGTAACCGCGGCAAGACTTCGACACGAACGGCTTCCAGCAATACATCATCCGAAGGGGAAGACGGCCACTGTCGGACCCATGACTGCGCGTCGAGTTCCGGTGCGTGACGGAAAGAGCTTTCGAACGACAGCCGATCGTGAAAGCTGAATACGGGGCTTCCCCGTTCTTCGAGCGCCTTCAAGAGTGCCGGCGCGAAGTTCTGCCATTGTTTTTTCCGGGTTTCGGTCTCCTGAAAACTAAGCGCAGTCTGTCCAAGTAGATTACAGAACACAATCGCCACGCGTTCCGAACCGTCCAGCACCATCAGCTTTTTTTTGAAACTTTGAATGTCGAGCGGCTGCAAAAGATCGTCTGTCAGAAACAGCGGGGACCGCTTCAAACGTCGTTTCAAAATCCATCGGGCAATGGGATCTGGTTCTGAAACATGCAGCCGTGTCCCGGCACCCACGAGTCTTTCTGGGAGACAATGAAACCCACTGGGTCCTATAAGAAGAAGAGGTCGCGCATCGCCGCCGGTGCGTTCTCGCCATGACAACAAGCGATCACTCAGTGACTTACGAAAGGGTGTCCAAAGACGCTCACGAAAACGAAGCGATCGTGCGTGGTACAGCCAACCGCCCGAGAAGTGAAAACTTTCACTCAGCCCCATGCGCTCACACCTTGGGAAGTTCAATACGCGGATAGATCGGTTCTGGTTTCTGAGGCTGAAATCGTGCTTCACCCCAATGGAGTTTTTTAAATGCACCAGCGCCCGTTAATGCAGGAACCCCGAGCTGACTGAAAGCGCTTACGATCTTGAACGGAAGCACGGGCTCTAAAACGGTCGCTAACCAACGTGACCCCTCAAGAAGCGCAAACAAGCCTTCGTAGAGTCGCGCTTTTGTCTCTGGACTGGTCTCCATCGTCTTGGCCAATGTCCACGGCTTCTCGCGATCGATGAATAGATTCATAAGTCGCACACGTTCTTGGCAAAACGCGATGTAGTCCGAGGGACTCACACGATCGACAGTCTCGGCAAGTGCAGGCAAAAGCTGCTCAAAACTTCGTTTGATCTCTTCGGATACAGCCGTAACTTTGGGCATTTGCCACTCATTTTCTGGAAAATACTTAAGAGCCATGTTGAGTGTGCGATTGAATAGGTTGCCGAGGCTATTGGACAGGTCTGCGTTCGTCTTTTCAACCAGTGCTTCCCATGAAAAATTTCCATCTTTTGAAAAAGGATTCTCCGCGAGCATAAAGTAACGAAACGGATCCGCACCCGTAACCGCGATCACTTCATCAGGCGTCACCATCGTGCCGAGACTCTTAGACATTTTTTCGCCCTTGAGCTGAATAAAACCGTGAGCAAATACACGCTTCGGCACCGGTAGTTCCATCGACATCAACATGGCTGGCCAGTAAATGCAGTGAAAACGCGTGATGTCTTTTCCAATAATGTGGAGAACGTTACGCCAGCGTTCATCAAACTTTTTCCCATCGGCGCCCGGAGCACCGAAACCCGCTGCTGTTAGATAATTGATCAAGGCATCGAACCACACATAGATCACCTCGCCCTTTCCAAACGGCAGAGGGATACCCCATGAAAAATTCGATCGCGATATCGAAAAATCCCGAAGACCACCGTCCAACACGGCTAGGATCTCGTTACGACGGTTCTCGGGTTCTAAAAACTCAGGATTACTTTTGAAGAGCTCCTTGAGCGCAGCTTCGTACTTTGTGAGTTTAAAGAAATAGTTTTCTTCCGTGATCCACGCTGTAGGCTTTTTGTGCTGAGGACAGAGGCCGTCAACAAGATCTTTCTCGGTGTAAAATGCTTCGCAGCTTTCGCAGTAGTGTCCATCGTATTTCGCACGATAGATATCGCCTTTTTTGAAGCTCCTTTGAATCAGCTCAGTGACCACGCGATGGTGATCTTCATCCGATGTCCGAATGAAGCGATCGTACGTAATACCGACGCCCTCCAGAACACCCTTGATGTCGGTCGCCATCTGATCGCAGTACTGTTTTGGACTGAGCCCCTGAGCGACGGCTTTTCGCTCGACATTGAGCGAATGCTCATCCATCCCTGAAACGAAAAACACATCATCACCAAAAGCTCGACTGACTCGAGCCATCCAGTCGGCACCCAGACACTCCCACGCCCATCCCACATGGATGCGCGAGTTTGGATAAACGATTGCGGTCGTGATGTAACGGGTTTGGGTAGCCAAGCGAGACTCTCAGAACCCATCTTAGCTTAGAAGGCGGGTCAAAAATAGAGTAGACTCGCCAAGAATGAACTCACGATGGCGATTTTGGGCCTTCATGGCCGGGCAATCGCTCGGTGCGCTGAACGACAACGCCTACAGAATGATCATCATTCTGGCTGTCTTGGACCGCGTTTCAGATGTGGGTACTCAGCTCCACTACTCGGCTCTTGGAACATCCATCCTTCCGATCGCATTCCTGATCGTATCCCCTTACGCCGGGATTCTGGCCGATCGCTACCGCAAGTCAGATGTCTTGTTTTGGACCAAGCTTCCGGAAATTGTCGCGATGCTCGCCGGTGTCTTTGCACTCGCGTCGGGATCGCTACCCTGGGCTTTTTTCATCTTTTTCTTAATGGCATCCCACAGTGCTTTCTTCAGTCCTGCTAAGTATTCGTTCTTGCCGGAGATCGTTTCTAAAGACGCTCTTGTTCACACCAATGGCATTCTCAATGCTCTGACCAACATCTCGATTCTCGGTGGCAATATCGTCGGCGTTCTCGTTTACAAGGCGTTCAAGTCCGAGCTCTACAAAGCGGGCCTTGTTTGTGTTGGCATCGCGGTCGTCGGAACGCTCTTGATTCGACTCATACCAAAAACCACGCGACAGAATCCTGATCACCATGTTCGATCCATCCGCGATCTTTTCTTTGCCGATCGCTTGTTGCGCGATTGGCGCTGGCTTCGTGAAACCCGCCCCGATCTCTTGGCGATGATCGCCTGGATTGCATTTTTTAACGGCATCGGATCCCTCTTCATCACGATGCTACCGCTTCACGGGAAAAACACTCTGGGACTCTCGACCGAAGACTCAGGACTTCTGCTCGCACTGCTCACCGTCAGTATTGGTGCCGGCAGTCTCATCTGTGGGCAACTCAACAAAAACAAACTCACCATCCGACATTTTCCCTATGGTCTCGCCGGAATGGCCGCCGCAACACTCCTGATGGGTTTTGCGCACGATCTCACAGTCACAATGATCGCCTTGAGTATCTTAGGAGTTGGAGCAGGCTTTTTTGTCACACCGATTCAGGGCTGGATCCAGCATCATCTTCCCGACGACAGCCGCGGTCGTGGGATGAGTTTTCAAAACACCTGGGCGTTCATTGCCATTCTCGTGTCGAGCTCCCTTCCGTGGATTGCACACGAAAAACTCAACCTGAGTTTGAGTACCGTCTTTTTTCTGTGTTTTGCGATCGTTCTAGGAGTCTCGTGGCGTCTACGCCATACGTTTCGACTGGGAAGACCCTAGAACATGTCCTCTATCCTTGAAAATCGACGCGCGTCCGAAGCTCCGAAAACTCTTCCATCGCAAACCGAATTCCTTCACGCCCCAACCCGGAACCTTTTATACCGCCATAAGGCATGGCTTCCGAGCGAAAGCTGGGCGAATCGTTCACGATCAGACCACCCACTTCAAGACCCGCAAATGCTTCCTCGATCAGATCATGGGCTGAAGGATCACTGAAAAGCGACGCTTGCAGTCCGTACTTCGAGTCGTTGACACGATCGATCGCTGCTCTGCAACTCGGAACACGCTCAATCACAACCACGGGTCCGAATACTTCCTCCTGTACAAGAGGTAGATCCCGAGAAACTCCCGTCAATAAAACAGGCGCAATGAAAAGAGGATGGGACGGAGCTTTCCCTTGAAACAACACTTCAGCCCCGTTGTCGCGCGCCGCTTTGATCCAGCTCTCGATACGGTCCTTCGCCTTCCGATCAATGACGGGACCCACTATGGTTTTCGCGTCTTCGGGATCGCCGACTGAGAGGGCGGCCACCGAACGCGCAAATCCGGCGACAAAGTTTTCAAAAATCGAGTCGTCAACATACACGCGCTGAACTGAAATACAGGTCTGACCGGCGTAACCGTAACCACTCAAAGTCAGTCGTTCGGCCGCACGCTTGAGATCGGCACCCTGCAGGACAATCGACGCCGCATTTCCACCGAGCTCGAGAACCACGTGCTTTTCTCGCGCCTGATCGCGCAGCTTCCAGCCGACTTCCGCACTTCCGGTGAAGCTCAAGACGGCGACACGAGCATCACTCACAGCGGTACTGGCGACTTCGTTTGAACAATGCACGACTTGCAAAACGGACGAAAGCTCGGGCGATTCATGCAAAATACTCCGAGACACTTCCTGGAACACTTGCGCCAACAGCGTCGCGCCACCCGGTGTCTGCGGAGCAGCTTTGATCACGATAGCATTTCCGGACGCGAGCGCCGGTCCTACTTTGTGTGCCACTAAGTTGAGCGGAAAGTTAAACGGTGTGATCCCGAGAACGACGCCTTTAGGGAAAAAACGTGAACGCGCGTTGGTGTAGTGCGATGCCGCTGGATCGCCTGCAAGTTCGGTTTCGACCACTCGGCTGGGCCACCGAAGCGCTTCATCACGCGAAACCCGAAACGTCGTGAGCGCGCGAGTCACCTCTGTTTCGGCGAGAAGCCGCGGCTTACCTGCCTCAAGGATGATCGCTTCGACGAACTCTTTGCGTCGCGCCTCGATACCATCCACGATCATCGACAAAAGCCTCGCACGGAATCCACTGTCGGTTTTCGAATACCAAGCATGGGCGCGGACAGCCGAACGAAGTGCGCGATCCATCTCTGCTCGACCTACCCAAATGGCATTTGCGACAGCCGTTTGACGATAAGGAGACAGGACCGGCTGAGTATCTCCGCTACGGACAAACTCGCCGTCGATATACGACAGCCACACGAGTTCGGTTTGCATTTTTCTCACCTGATCAGGATAAACGAAGTCTGTCAAAAATCCGACTCGTTAACATACTCAAAAGCATTTTAAGAGCTCCTCGCAATGAACCGAAAAGATCTTGATGGGATCCGCTCCCCAAACCACAAAGCCCTTCCGCGCGCTCGTCGTCCTCGACGAACGCCTGTCACGCGACCGATTGCAATCGGTTTTGAGCAAGCTCAACGGGCTGAGGCACGAGTGCGAAGTCGTCACACTTCGCGGAGATCTTGCAGACGAAAAGATTGTTGAAGAACTAGAAAAAAGTGACTTCCACCTCGTCCTGGCTCCTTGGTATCGCTACTTCGACTGGAAGCGCGTCGAAGCCGTTTACGGCCTTTCCCGCCAAGGCGGAACGATCGTTGCCGGTTACATTGGCGAGCCCGTTCGCATGAACGAACTTCCACACGAACGTCCGGATCGCTCACGCATGTTGATCTTTGATTTTGTGAACCTAGGCTCGAACGAGATTCGACGCCTCGCTCACACGCTACTCACAGAAAAGCATCGTGTCGGCCTTCGACAACTCCTCGATCCCGGATCGATCATCTACACCGATCACTGGAACACGCGCCAAGGCTTCGGAGAAAAAACAGATGTGATTCTGGGTCTTCCGGAGCTGACATCGCTGGATTGGGTGGGACGCTCCACCGAAATTCAGATCGCGCTCATGAGTTTTCACAATCTGATTTTCAGCGAACACGGCCCGGGCAAAGGTAACCTGACCGAAGCGATCACAGGGACACGCACAAAGGCATTTTTCCAAATGGGATGCGACGGCGGCTGCCTGGCTCTCCGTCTCGCGTTCCGATCCGTGGGCTGGAAAACCAAAGACACGATCCAGTCGTTCTGGCCCAGCGAAGCTCAGGTCGTACGCGCCGTGCCTTTGCTTTCACGCTACACCGATCTTCTGCGGATACACGTCATCGCGGAAACCAATATGATCGATGTCGTCGCGGCGTTCTTTCGCTCAGCTCCTTCGATCAAACAGCCCGGCGAGCTCCACAATATCTGGATCGAGCCCGTCGCCGATGCGTCGGTCATCGATCGCCCTGAGGAGATGCCCAGCCCAAAAGTACCCGAACTTCGATTGATACCCATTGCGGGGTCACGTCGTGCAGCGGTCGTCGAAGACGATCTCGGAAACAGCGCATCTGCGGGACGCGATCGCCTACTGGTCAAAGCGAGCAGCCAAATTCAGGATCTAAAACAAGCCATTGTCGATCGCGATGATCAGATTCGAGAACTAAAGTCGGGCGGTGTCGGAACACCTTTCAAGCCACCGGTTCCAGACTCCGACACCTTCTTTCAAGGATTCGAAGAACTGTTTCTCAAAACACGGCATATGATTCGACAACTCGAGATGGAACTTCGTGTGCTCGAAGAACGTAAGGCGACAGAAGGTGAGATTCGAGGATTGCGCGAGAGACTCTTGCCGCTTGTGGACCAAGAAAATCGTTGGTTACGACAGATGCAAGCGATGCTCGACCTTGCTCACGGAACACATCTAAAAAATTCCCGAGCCGCTTCATGAGTCGAAAGAGCGATCTCAGAAGTAAAAATCCCGATGACTATTTTCCAGCGCGCTTGCTCGACTTGCGAGCCGGGACAGATGCTCCATTCGGCATCTGCTTATATTTCAAACTGAACAATCACGTCATTCTGTGGCGTCGTGAAGGCGAAGAGATCTCGAAGTTTTTTTTGCGCTTCTACTCGTTTGTCGGCATCCGAACCATCTGGATTCATCGTTCCGAAGCTGACAGCTACGAGCGCTACATGAATCCCCCCGAAGTCAACGAGCAGATCGACCGCCGCAAGGTCGAGATTCGTCACCAACACTTAGAGGAATCCGACCACCGCGCTGTCACCCCAGAAGGAGCTTTTCTAGCGAGTATTCGCAACGAAGCCGACCTTGCGCCGGCCGACAAGCAACCCATTGCCGAGTCAGCAGCACGCGCCGTACTCAAGCGAGCCCTCAAACCCGACAACGCCGTTGAAAATCAACCCGTTCAGAAACACTTGTCACAAATCGTACAAGACGTCGTTCAAAGCACCGAACACCCGTCGCAAAGCGCAGTCAATGAAATCTGGAGTCTCGCGACCGTGGATCCCGAACTCGAGCACGCCGCATCGGTAGCAACTCTCAGCGTACTTTTTTCAATGGCCTTTGGGAAAATCGATATCGGTCTTGTCACCGACATCGCACTCGCCGGGCTTTTGCACGATATTGGACTAGCGCGCATTCCCTACCCGATTCCTTCGCGCACAGAAACCGGACGAAGCGAAAAAGAGCGAGCTGTGTATCAGACTCACATCGCTGAAACGGCTGCGATCGTTCGGTCGGAAGCCCCTCATGTCTCGGATCGCGCACGCAGCCTGATGGAACAGCATCACGAACGGTTTGACGGAAAAGGTTTTCCAAAGAAACTAAAAGGCTTTGCCTTCGACGACGTCGCCGAACTCATCGCGCTTGCTGACCAAATGTCGCTACTCATGTCGGGTGGATACGATGGAACACGCAGAACGTTTCGTGAGGCTTTCGAAACACTCGACAAGACGGAACGAACCAAGCGCTTCCCGGAACTCTACAACCCCGACATTCTTTCCACGATTCTCGATTGGGTCAAAAAGGCCGCAGACGAAATCTCAATGGAAAAAGCCAAGACCGTCGTCGAAAAGCAAATTCAAAGTCTATAAAACAGAACCGTGTTTAAGCGGCGCTGAGATGCTTCTTAAGCAGCTTGTTCATCTCGAACATCGACACCTGCTTACGATTTGCGAAGACGTAGCGAAGTGTGTCGTCCGTGTTGATCATGCGCTTATTCTTCTTGTCCTGAAGCTTCTTGCGCTTGATATAAGCCCACATCTTCTTAACAACCTGCGTGCGCGGCAGAGGGTTCTTTCCAACGATGTGCGCGAGTGCCGGTGACGGCTTCAGCGCAGCCATGAACGCTGAGGCGCCGCCTTTTGATTTTCTTTTTGCCGTCTTCTTTTTTGTGGTTTTCTTCTTCGTAGTGCGTCTTTTCATTTTCATCCCCCAATCGAGTACAAGAACAGTCTGACGTACTCAGCAACTGCTTTCAAGGCGATTCTGGGAGACGTGCTGGAGGGCCAAAGTCGGGGACATAGTCACCTGAGATCGAGACATTGAAAGACCAGTCGGTTCGACACAGCCCCGTGTTCGCATCGATCAGCTCGCGCGGCGGGTTGGGAAAGTTTTTGATTCGCCGCCAACTCTCTTCGACAACTTTGTCGAATTCAGTAACGCCAGAACTCTGCGAGTACTGAATCCTCATGAGCTCACCTCTTTCGGTGAGAAAGATGGAAACAACGGTCAGATAGTCACCGGGTGACAGCTTTCGGCTCCCAACGACGTCATGGATACGACTTTGCCAGATGGGTCCAATAGCGTTGTAGAGTCTCGAGTAAAACGAGTAGTAAACAGACGCTTCAGAATTCAACACATTCTCAGCACCTTGTGGCAGAGACTTGTCGAGTAGCGCCTGGTCGCCTCCATTCGGCATCGACACTTGCGATATCTGAGGGCTTTTAGGCTGCGTTTCCTCGGGTCGTACTCTCGGAGACGGCGTGAGCTTGTAGCGAACACCCAGTTCATGCAACCGAACCTGCTTTCCGGGACTAGCCTCCTTGGGACGTGGTTTTTCTCGCGCGGTTGGCGAAGGTGCTTTTGAAAACTGACCGGGCGCGGGCTGAGGCATCACTTGCGATTCGCGTGCGCGCATCTCTTTTTCGACCGCACGGTTCCGATCGGACATGTAGTTGGCGTCTTTGGGTTTCTCTGTGGGTTTCTCGGATTCGACTGGAGGTGTTTTGTCCTTTGAGAGCAATAGACTCTTATCCTGCTTCTTCCACGCATTTTTAATCGCTTCGAGTTTTGCGGGATCGATTGGAGCTACCGTCACGGGTGGCGGCAGGCGCGCCGGTCGGTGCGGAAGAATCAGGTCCCATGGCACGACGAGAAGTAAAACATGCCAAAGGATTGTCGCTAGAACGAAGAGAATGGTCAGCTTACGCTGCCGGCTCCATTCTAATGCTTGCGCAGAAACCCGATTCATTTTTAAGAGTCTTTTCTAAAACATCCGAAAAGAAAAGCGGTGAGCCACGAGCCATGACACAAGAGGTTAAAGGCATACGAATATCGGTTCTCGTAACCGAAGGATTCGAGCAAGAACTCGGTGTCGAACTCCGCCGTGCGCAAGCGAACTTTCCAGTCAGCGTTCACGACGGAATGCCGATTCAAGAGATCCCCGAAGCGGTCAGTCGGTTGCCAGGAGCTGTTGTTTTTTATCGTGTGCGCACGCAATCGCATATTCTGACGGTTCTATCTCAACTGAAGTCGTTCCGTCCTTATTTACAGAAAAAGCGACTTCGCGTGATCATCGTGTCACCCATTAAGAGTCCCGAAATTGAAGCAAAGTTTAAAAAACTCGGCTGCGAAGATTTTGTCCTAGAACCTATTTCACCGCGATCGTTCTCATTCAAAGTCGAGCGCCACATCAAGGCCATGCTGCCGACTCTGTTACCCGCGTACGAATCCGAGCTCGAAGCCAAAACCGAAGCGACCGCTTCGAAAAAGACGGAGCCCAACAAGACCGCCAAAGGTCACGTGATCATGCTCGCCCCGCTGTTTAACGAAAGCGATGCGTGGCTCTTCTCAAAAGGCGAACACAGTTATGTTCTCGGTCGCTGGCTTGTTAAACTCTTAGGACCTGCCTCGACGCAAGGTCGATGGACGTCGGCCGATGTTCGTCTCCCGCCTGGCAGTACCGATCGAGCGTGGCAGTGGACGCCCCAAACGCAGACGCCGTTTCAGACATCCGTTGTTTTTGTGAACCCTGTCGAAGGTCGATGGATCTTTGAAGGCAATCGCCCTGAATTTCAAGACGGACTATGGACATTCGCGGGAGCCAGACCACGCCTCTACTTTGAGTTCACCAACCATGAACGCGCCAATGAATGCAAGCTCGAGGCTGTCGATAGCGGAGTACTTCGTATCGCTCGCGACTCTGAGAACGCGCTCCGAAAACTGTCTGCTATTCAACGCTCGGTCGAAGGAACGGTAACGTTTAAAGCCGATCCAAAGACTCTTGCGAAGGACGCTTGGAACGATCACATCACAGGTGGAGACCCCCTCGCTGGGCGTGAGCTCTTTTATCTCGATGTTACGGAACTCGTTTCCAGCAGTGGTGAAGGCTCGTGGGAATACGTTTCGTTCGACGGTGACGAGGAACAAGGCGGAACCGGAATACGGGGCGAGTTTCTTTACGTACCAGATCGCCTAAGACATCTTGAGGCCCGCACCCTCCAAAAGACGATCAAGAAGACATGGTGCTACGAAGGTAAAATCGCGCCATTCTTATCGGAAGACGGCCGCCAATGGGGGTTTTACGACGAAAAGCCCTTTGTCGTTTCTCGCTTTGAGGCATTGAAACCAGCCGTTCGGATGTACCTTGAAGAACGTGCGGGACGAACGTTTCATCGTCGTAACGAAATCGAAATTTCGTCCGAGCCGGGGCAATGGCTCGCGATGGAGTACGAAGAGACGACTGCAGAAGAGAAACCAAATCCTGTGTATATCTTTGTCGCCGACAAAGTCGTTCGCGGCGAAATCGATATTAAAAAAGACAAGATGAACGCGTACTGGTCGTACGAAGGACGCGAACCGCCCCATTGGGTTCCTGAGACACGACAATGGGTTTTCTCGGACAATCCTCCCGTTCAGGCAAATGACTTCGAACACCTACCGATTGAAGCGCAAAAAGGGCTCGTGAAGGTCTTCGATGCGGCGCTCGAAACACATGGAAAGGCAGTCGAAGAGCGGCGTGAGCGCCTGTCCAAGCCTCTCACCGAAGGGGAACTGGACGCCGCACCACAGTCGAAGGAATTCTTAGCTGAAGTAGCGTGGCCAGCCGAAGGCGACGCAAAGACGGCTCTCGATCGCGCCGCGCGGTCGGCGGTCGAAACTGAGACGACACCGACTCCGCCCCAACCCGAAGATCTCAATCCGCTGGACATCGTCAAGAAGGGCACACTGGAAAAACCCGCACTCTCACCGCTGTCGTTTGCTTTTTTGGCGTCCGAGCTACTCCGCAAGTCCGAAAAGACGCCGGAGGAAATCGCCCGACGTTTCTGCGAGTACCTCGGGTCCTCATGTGGTGGGGTGTCTGCCGAACTATGGATTACGCATCAAGGACGCGCGCGCTTGGCCGGAGCTTCTCACGGCGGCGCACCGGTTTGCGAAGAACACGCGGCGACATTTCCGAGCCTGGGCGCTCCCCGCGGTGCGCGCTTAGTGAACGCGCAAGTAATGGGTGCGTCGATTGGCGACGGTCAGGCGTGTCTTTTTGTTTTTGGCGATACCGTCGAGCGCTTGGACCCTGACTTTTTGGCTGCTGTCGGCTCCATGGCCATTGGTTTTGTACAAGGGTTCTACGGCCCGAAGGCGGCGTGAATTTCGTGGCGGGCACTTGTGCCGGCACAAGCGCAGGAGCGTTATTTTCTGACGAACCAAGTGAAATAACTGGCTTACCGACTAGCGGCCGGGCTTCGCCCATCGTTCTCGACCGAACGCTCAACCTCAACCGAACGATTATAGGCTGAAGCAAATGGCAGGTTGGCCAGTCGCGAACGCGATGCCTTGTAGCGATACGCCACACGATCAAATAGACTGATCGACCGATCTTCGGCGACTTCGTCACCACCCATTTTGGCTAACTTGAACTCTAAAGCACTCGCTGCAGTCGGACCCTTTTTCTCTTCGTCCTTCGGCGTGAGCTTCGCGAACATATCGATCATAGCTTTTTCGAGTGCGTCACCCTTTTTTGCACCACTCGTAGCTCCGCCACTGCCGCCACCGGCATACGCGGAACTTCCGTTAAAATAACCGGGTATTTTCTTTTCGATATCTTGAAGTGCGGCCAGCTTTGCAGCCTGCGTCCCGTCTTTAGCACCCAGGGCAGCCGCTAGAACAGCGGCGCCGGACGCGCCCTCAGGAATCGCTTTCGCAAAGGTTCCGATGTCCATGCCGGTCGCCTTCTTAAATGCCTCGTTAAAATCTTTATGAAGAACACTTTTCGGAATACCCGCCTGAGACGCAACAGCGCAGTTCAAAAATGCTTCCGTGTCGCCCGAATTCTGTTGCTGCTGACAGGATCCCGTATCACTTTTCAACTCTTCTTTCACCGCCGGCGCACTTCCACCGAGGTTGACCTGACTGACAGCAGGCGCTTCGGCAGCACCGGCGACAGGTGTATCCCAAGTCTGCTTTGGCGATTTCAGACGAGCAGCCGACTCGAGATTACTTTCAATCGTCTCAGAATCAGCCTTGATCATGAACCCAGCGATCAACGCTTTTCCACCGTTTAATGCCATCGACCAACAGGACGCCTCGCGAGCCTCACTGTTCATTTCTTCACCTTCGGCCTGTGTGACTTCCTTGCCGTCGGACGTCATCGTTAGCGAAGTATCCCCAGCATGTTCATAGAGATGCGTCGTCGTTGCGGTGGGGAGAATCTTAAAACCGCCCATATGATAAGTCAGCCCGGCCGTCCCGAGCGTGGATGCCGCTGATGCGACATCTTGAGTAACAGCGGCAGTGATTAGAACATCGCCTACCGTGCCCGCAATCGTTCCATACGTACAAGCAGCATGTCCCCAGTCAGCGAGCCACGACGTCGCGCAAGCCGTAGCACAAATAGCCGTCGCAATACTCCAAACAATCGTCTGAGTTGTATGACCGTCTTTTGCTCGCTGCGCACCCTTGGCCGCCGCACAGTACGTCTCGCGCTGACGACCCACGGCTGTGTTCTGATCTTTCTCGCAGAGGTCTTTATAACTTGAACTAGCACCTGAACCGTGACCCGAACCTGAACCGTGACCTGAACCTGCGCCGTGACCTGAGCCCCCGCCGCCCCCGGCATACGCAACAGAAACGAAAGCCGACCCGACCGCCAGCTGCACCGTAAGCAAACCGGCCGCGAATGCCCAAACGTGGCGCCCGAGTTTCCGAACAGGCGCCACGCAATTGTGTTGATCGTGTCTGGACATGCCCTTAACCCTCAAAACCCAATCTCACGAACTTTCTGTTGATAACGCTCGCTCACGCGGCCAAAAATATTGACGTTCTTTCCAAGAAAACCCGAATCATCCGAAGCTGGAGACCGACCGAACGCCAGTCGCGAATTTCCAGAGCGCATGTCTTCTTCCTGTTTCGGAAGCATTTTTGCGAGCAGCTCGCCGAAAGCACTCTCGGGCCCTGCTCGACTGCGCCCACCACCACCTCCACCCACAAAACCTACACTTCCAGCACCCATGTAAGGTGGATTCGCTCCCGTTTGCGAAAGCACAGATTGTTTGGAGCCAGCGTCCGGATCATGAGCCGATGCCGTCGATCCGCCTGAGTTACCACCGCCACCGTGTTTCTCACCGGCTGGTGGTGCGATCGGAACAGATTGCCCCGCGATAGGCGGTGCTTGGTCGAACTTGTCAGTACCTTCGCCTGGAATCTCATCACCTAAAAAGCTCGAACCATCATCGGCTCCAGCATCACCATCCGAAGTCTCGATCGCAGCGGACTGAATCCCACCGTCGCCAGGAGTGATCGACGTACCATTGTTGGCCGTGTCGGGCGGCGGAGGCAAACTGTCGAACTCGAACGTCGGTGACGTCTTGTCCTTTTCGAGCTTGCTCGCTGCCTTGTTGAGATCACTTGCACTTTTGAAGTTGAACATGGACATGACCATGTTCGATCCCGCTTTGAAAAACGTGAAAATCTTCGAACTTTCGGCTTCCTCAGCGATGTTCTTTTGCTCTTCAGCGGCATCACCCGCGACTTTTTTCACGCTCTTTTCGATCGACTGGTCCTTTTCGATAAGCTGACCTTGACGGTTAGCCAGAGCGGCGTAGCGTTCTTCGCCTTTTTGAACGTCGACATTGTCGCGCACACGGTGCTGATCTTCGTTCATCTTGTACGTCGTTATAATATCCTGAGCGACCTTCCCCGTGTCCGAATCAGCATCGTCATCAGCCACGCTCACGTAGCCTGCCGTGCCCTCGGTTTTTCCACCATCCGCACCGGAGTCTTCTTTAACCGTGAAGTAGAGATTGTCATTAGCGACTTGACTACGATCCAGACCTACGGCGTTCGCTCCGCTACCGACTTGAATCTTTGTTTTCCAGCCTTCTTTAGCTGCGACTTGTTCGAAGATTTCTTGTTGTTCTTCGTGCTTCGCTTGCTGGTGTCCCATCTTGAAACCAAATCCAAGATTCATCGCACCTTGCGTGAGTTGCAACGCTCCAGCCATCTGTGCCTGTGCCGCCCCCGCTTCCATTGAAGCTGCCATTCCACCCTTGTCCATCGCTTTTGCAGCGTTGACCTGTCCGGAAACTTGCATCACGCCCGAGCCGATCGCCATACCAACCTGGTCGTACTGTTCGGCGCGTTTGCCCCACTTCCGTGTTTCGTTACAATGTGCACGTTTTACAGCTGACGAGTTTTCGCAGCCGGCTTCCTTTCCAAAATAAGCTGTACGATCGTAGCCACTCTCTTTTGTCGATTGCACGTTCTTGTTGTACGACCCACTTCGCTTGTAGCGCTTCGCACCTTCGACGCTCTCGACGTCATCGGCGGTGATTTGACTCACATCTCGGCTAGCAAAGTTACTACGAACGGCCGCCTCTTTGTCACTACGAGCGTTCGCGACGGACTCGGCAGGCGCCTTCATCGCTGTTCGACTGACGTCCTCGAACGCCGCTTCACCATTTTCTCTGCGGACTTCAAGATCGCGAAGTGCAGCTGATCGTTCTTCTTTAAGCTGAGCAACAGTCGTGTCGCCTTTTCCTTTTTCCGCGGCTCGGATCTCGCGATCGTAGTGGGCGTTGATTTTCTTTGCGGATGTCTCGTAGTCTTCAACAGGAACGTCAACCGTAACAGGATTTGTTCCCCCGGGAGCCAGAGGCTCCGTAATTCGCTGTGCCTCGGGTTTATAATTGAGAATCTTGTCTTTTGCGTCGTTACCGAGTCGATCGGCTTCGCCCTGCGCAGCTCGCTGTCCTTCACGCTTAACAGCGCTATCGAGTGTTCCCGAAGCACCGGCGATGTCGCGAGCCGTGCGATCAATTTCGTCTCTGCGAATCGCAACATCTTCGTCGATCTTTTCGCCAATCTTCGCCGCATCACGAATATCTACAGCACTCAGCCCCGCTGCAGCCGCGTCAGCAGCCGGAATGTTTCCTTTATTGATAACAGCGAGCTCAAAAGCATTCGCTTCTCGCTTCGCCTGTTCATCGGCGAGTTTCACTTGAGTATTAAAAGATCCCGGAAGGTTCTTAAGATCCGCATCCGATACACTGTCGGGATTTTCTTCGATCTGTTGAAGTCGGAGATCGAGATTATCGGCAACACCTTCGAGCTTCTCGCCCTTCGCCTCGTCGTAGCGACGATTGTAGACATTCTGGAATCCTTCATCGCGCATTCTCTGCGTTTCACTTTGCTTTAAGTCACTCACGAGACGCGGCCTATTTGGATCGCCGCCGACGCCGCCAGGATCGTAGCCGCCACCCCTTCGATCAGGAAAACTCGATTCACGCGTCGGCAAAGTTGCACGTAACTCTTTAAGCTGCGCGATCAGCTTCATGCGTTCTTCTGGACTCATCGCTACAGGTGGTGCCGCACTCGGACCAGCTGGGTTTGTTGGACCACCAGGCTGCTGAGGCGCGCTCGGGTCTTGCAAACCTTTTGGTAGACCTTGTGGTGAACCCTGTCCCTGTGGTGACCCTTGTGGGCCGCCACTGTAACCGCCACCGCCGTAACCGCCGCCGGCGCCACCGACTTCAACGCGCGTTCCGTCGGGCGCGATGACCGTCACACCGCTACCGAAACCACTCGATCCACCCGAGCTCGAACCAGCCCCTGAACTCGTGCTTGAACCTTTCAAGTAACTACCACCATGCGCGTCCGCGTACTGAAACGCGTCGCTCAGAGAAGCGCTGTTATGAATCTTGTTCAAATTAACTTTCGAGGGAGCACCGCCTTTAGGTGCGACGATGTCTTTGACGGATTTCCAGTGTTCGGTTGTTTTGTGCGCGGTCTGATAAAGCCGGTATTTTTCGCCCGCAGGATCTTTGCAAACCTCGAAGACTTTTCCTTCGTACACGACGTAACGAACGGCGTACTTGCAATAGTAGCCAGCAGCTTCTGCACTCGTTCCGACAAAGAGTCCGGCGGCAATCGCAAGCGCTGTCCAAAAAGAAAGTGATTGAAACGCGGACGCCGTTGGCGTGTGGTCCCTAATTGTCATGATCCCCTCCGAAATGTCCCCTACCTTTCGATTATAAGAATTTCCGACCCATTGCGTCAACTACAAAGCGTGGTCCGCTAACATGTGTCTGTCTATTTCTTAAACACTCAAAATGTATTTTTTCTCGAGAAAATCAGCATGTGTCACCAGCGACCCACACGCGCGCCTGTTTTCGCCGAAGGAACCGCTCGTTTCCGACTTCCGCACCTGAACCGTTATTGAATCGTAGCGGGCGTTTCGTCCACGCGGTGAGCGATCGCTCGAAGTGCGGCCAAGCACACCGCTTCGGACGCTGTCTCGGCAATCGCGGCTCCTGAGTTCGCAAAATCACAGGTCTGCAAGTACTTCAAAAAATCGGCGGGACTCGCCCAGCCCTCTTTCTTACCCGCAATCGCGAACCACGAACCGTTCTCAATAGGCAGCAACGACACCCGCATCTTCTCGGCCACCGTCCAAGCTGAATCTATCTCTTTTGTGTAATGACGAAGCGGGCGATCCCCAAGCGGCGTTGTTTCAAACAAACCACGCTTTTTAACAAACACGGGATAACCCATGACTTTCTGAGCGATTTCAGCATCGACTTCACGACCTGGGCGCATGCGGCCTCCTCACGTCGCGAACATAACCCGACCAGGGAGCTGCAACTCATCGCGCGAACGATTGTCAAAACTGTCACTGCCGATTACGTCGCTCGCCGCAGTCTTCTCATCAGACGAAAACCAGTGCCAGAACTGCTTTCGCGCGGAGGACTGTAGTAACGCCCGGCCGCACGGCAGCCGATCGCCGCGTAATCCCAAGCGCCGCCGCGGTACACACGGTGACCGCTGCCGGGAACGTCACTTTGAGGGTCGATGGCAAATTCCTCGCGATACTCTCGGTAAGAATCCTGCACCCACTCCCAAACATTTCCGGCAATATCGTAGATCTCTTCAGCATCATCTTGCGGCGAGACCGTTGGAACTCGTGTCGCCACGGCATGAGTTCTTGCACCCTGAGTTCCTTCAGCGGAGTTCCCCACATACCAAGCCTGCTGGTCATCAAAGTCATTTCCCCATCCGTAAGCATATTCGGACGGAAGTCCGGCGTGAGCGACATACTCCCACTGAGCTTCAGTCAGGAGATTGTAGTCATAATCTGACTGAAGTGTGTTGAGGCGCTTAATAAAACCGTCTCGATCGCCGCATTTTTCGCCGTTTTCCGGCCTGATTTTTCCGCACACATCCTCCCACGATACCTGTTCAACAGGATGATGCTTACACATCGGTGGCATTCCGTCGTCGAGCTCCTTCTGCGTAGGGTAGCTTCCCTCATCGCACTGGGATCGATCTCTAAAGTACGACGGCGTAAGATTCGAAACCTTCGGCATCACGAGATACCACTGGAGCTGGGTTGCCTCGGTGATTTGAACTTCAAAACCTTGAGTCAACCTCACTCGATGCCGATATTCACTGAGAAAAACATCGCCCATACCTGGCGGACTGCCCATCTCGAACTCGATAGGACGCTCGGGCGACGCGCTTAACGTAACGAAACGAGCTGCTTTTCCAACTCGGGTTTCGTCGAACGCACCGCCGAATGCGCCACCAAATCCCTTCAAATCTGCGTTTGTAATCCTGGCCAGCGCGGCATCGATCTGCTCGCCCGATGCGCCCGCCGGTCCACCGTCAAGTTCATCCTGTAACAAGTTCGTCGCGGACGCCACGCGCGCAATCCTCGTAAACGCAAAGCCGATCTCGTCTACTCGTTCACCGCTCGGCACATCTTTTCGCGCAAGCACGATCTGATGAGAACGCGACAATACCCGCCTCGACAGATCTCCGGGCCCACTCGGCGAAACGGTCGTCCGTATACTCCCATACGAACTGGCCATCGAATTCCAAACCCCATTCAGAACAAGATGAACGCCTTCTACTTCGATCACCGGCTCAGTTCCCGCAAGAAAATCGGTACCAGGATCGAGAGCGAGTCTTGGATTCCTCAACCGATAAGCTCCGAGAGACCCTCCATCTCCCTGAGCAAAGCGCTGAATCTCAACCTCGAATCGAACGCCTTTGAGACCAGAGTCGACCTCTTCAAGCTCCCATCTCATCGTCGTAAAGCTACCGTCTTGAGGAAGCGCCGGGATTTTCTGCGGCGTCACCTTCTTTTTGTCCGCTAAAAAACTAACCGCGACATCCGAAGAAGCTATCGTGTTCTCGCCTTCGTCCCACCAGTTTTGAAGCGCCTCAAGCCACTTTTCCGGCGTCAGCGTGTCTCCAGCCATATCCGAGCGCAGGCCCTCGACGACAAGCTTCGAAGATCTCAGATCCGCAAAATTCGGCATGTAATCTCTCTTGATCGCAACGTAACTGGCCCTTGCGTCCGCTACAGAATGCGCAGGACCTGGACCCAACGGTGAGTGACACGAAGCACAGTGTTGCAGAAGCAACGGATGAACATTTTTTTTGAATGCTTCGAATCCTTTTTCGTCGTCAGAACCCACCTGATTGACAGGAACTTGCGCGAAGGATGGAGACGGTCCAGAAAAACTCAGAAGAATCCCAAGCGCCATCATGGTCGCGATTCCTTTCTTGGTCCTTTTCTCGGCAGTCTCTGGGGCATTTGAATCCTTCATGCGTACCTCAGAAAATCAAAACCGAATCCAGCTCGGCAGTTCTAAACATTTGCCGACCCGCTTTTTCGTACTCGCCGGTCTTTCCGCAGACCGAGAGATAGTTTACCAGCACAGCATCCGCTACTCGACTCGGAGCTGTATCAACGTCTCCACCCACGAGTGCGTTATCCTGGTTGACGGTTCCAACGTTGTTATACTCGCCCACCTGAAAGCGTCGCTGCTGAGGCACACTGTTTGGATTGTAATAACCGACAACGGTAAGGCCGCTGACATTGGAGTCAGAGTTCCAAATTCTCGTGCCGGGCAACGAAGCCACGCCACCATCCGTTACAAGCTGAAAGAAGAGCGGTTTTTTCAACCGATACGCGAGCTCCACGGCTCGACCGATCTGCAGACCCATCTCAAAATCCTTCTGCTGTCCGACTTCCGGCTTCATCGGAGCGTGGTAGTCGCAACCTCCAATGGTAATCGCACCCGGACCCGTATGACCCTGAAGCACGTTGTAAGCAATCGAACCAAATACTTGATTGTCGCCGCTCAAACCAGCATTCTGATTTAACTGATAGACCTCGGCGACGTTCTGATCCCTTCGTGCATCGAGTGCTTCAACGGTTTTTCCGTAAGGTAAGGTCGCCTGATAACTACGGCCTGCGATCTGAGTAAGCGCTTCACCGCCTTTCATTTTTCCAAGCTTTTTCATCTGCTCAGCACTTAGGTCGGAGATGGCACGGCTCACGGATCTGATTTCATCATCTGAAAATCTGTCAAACGCCGGACCATGGCTCACACTCCCCTGAATATCGAGCGCAGTCTGAACAAACAGAGGCTTGTACTGCGAGTCCTTTAGAGAACCGTCCGAGTGTCCTCCGGAGAGCGAGTTTCCTGAGAGAACCCCGTCGACAAAGTACCGAGCTCCCACTCCGTTTCGAAAGTAGCGCCCCTGAAGACCTGCGCGCGAAACCAGCGTCAAAGCAGAAAGCAGGTTCGAACTCGTGTCATCTTGGGAAAAATGACAGAATGTTCCCATTCGAAGATTCGCTAAAGCTTGAGGCGTGGCGCCTTGCCGTATTCCGGCTAAAATCTGGCTATCGTTTTTTGACATGGGAACACCGAAGCTCTTATCGAGAGCTCCCGAGGCTCTTGGGTTCCAGCCCAGGGTTTCATAAGAGTCAATCAGATCTTCTGGGCCTCCGGATTTTCCAACTAAAAAGTTTCCCGGAAGGGCAGCGCCGCCCGCCATATCAAAGACCAGAAACGGAATGTAGCCTTGCGACTCTGTTTGCGGACCGGCCAACGTATTTTTCGAAACGAGAGACATGAGCATCTGGGACAGCAGACCAGGCATGAGGACATGACCAGCGAACGGGATAATCCCATACCTTAGAAAATCTCTACGTGTCGTAGGAGCTCTGTGTCCTTCGGCGATGATGATCTTCGACTTATTCTTCATCGACATCACCCCGCCTACTGCACCTGAAATTCCACACTGCTCGCCATCGCCGTACACGCGGCGAAAGTCGGATCTCGTCCTGACTTCAATGCTTCGGTCATAAGACCGTCAACGATTCTTGACTCCGCGAGTGTTAGTTCTCGTCCGTAAATTTTCCGGGAAATATTTTGCGAAATACTGGAGAGAAGAGCGACGTTATCTTCATCGGCGCTTTTCTCGTTTTCCTGGGCTGTTTGTCGGGTGAATTCTCGACAGTAGAGCGATGCCAAGCCTTTCACAGCAAGGAGCATCGACGCCGATATCTCTTCGATGCGTCCATCTTTTGGAAGCCTCGTCATATTGGCTTGGAAATACTCGTCGATTTCCTTCGTTGGCTGGACACCCAAGACACGCGAGAGCGCATAGTACGTGCTCCTGAAAGTCTTTACACCCGTCGTCTCCAGGCAAGCCGAGGAGACCGCTGTTTCTTCAAACAGCTTTTTTAAGTTGTGACCGTTTTGCTCAAAGTCAGATGCGAGATGATCCATCAGCGCACTGTCACTCGCGACCGGCTCTCTCTGGCAGACTGATTCAAAAACTCTCTGAGCCATACAAAAACCAAAAGCCGATGCATTCGCGATCATCTCACCAAAAGCTTGCACACCCTGACCCTGAGTTTGCTCCGGCTTGAAGCCGAGCTCAGGACGAAGTGGCGCAATCGGATTGATCCAACTGTCATCACGCGTGACATGGCCTTCCGGATAAGCTTTGGATCCACGTTTGTATTTTGGAGCCGGACGAAAGGGCGGAAGCTCAACAAGCGCACCACTTAAAAAATCCAACGACGAAAACGCGTCCCGCATCGGATCGATACCGCCATGGCATGTGAGGCACTGCTGCCGAAACACTTTTTCATACTGCTCGGTAAACATAGCTGGATTCTTGCTGGGATTGCGAGGCACGTCGCGAGCGACAGCACTTTCATCGAGACCCGGCACTTTCCAAGCTGCGATAGGCTTACAAAGAAAACGATCAAAGGCGTACTGGACAGCTCTACGATTTGTGCCGGCATCGTAGTTCCATCCCCACCCGCGCGTGGTCATGACACCAGCATGGTTTCGCATCGCTTCGTATCCTTGCCATTGCGGTTCCTGTTTTACGAGAACCACTTGGTAATCAAGGTGGCTTTGATCAATCTGCTCATAGTGCTCATTACTTCGTCGCGAAGGCTCGACGCTGACTTTGCTTTGAAGCTCGGGTTTCGCTCGATAAAGATAATTGCCACTGAGAAGCCATCGCGCATCGAGCTCATCGCGAACCGTTCCGATGAAAGTGGCCTGAATGTCATCGAGGCCGATGTAGGGAGTTTCACTTCTCGAAGAGATTTCGGCTGCAAAACTTTTCACCGTGACCTGATAAAAAGCCGGATCCTTCGTCGCGATGGCGGCGGCTTCGCGGGCTCGGCCGTTTTGAATGAGATCGGCCATCTGTCCAAGCCTTGGGTCCGATACGAAAATGGGAACCCCAGTGAGACGCCGAAACATGACCTTCGCCATGTCCTGTGCTTCTTCGTAACTTTGTTTGGGGTAACTTTGTTTGGGGTAAGTTTGTTTAGGCGTATCCGACGCCGGTAACCCCGTCGCGAGCGGGCCATACATCGCCAGAGCCGGCAGCGACAGCACCAAGAAGGCCGCGAACAGAACTGGCAGCGCACGCACGGACAACCTCATAAACACATAGCGTTATATGTTGATTGACCAGGTAAGTCACTGTTGAATAAGTCCCTAGGGAAGCCGAACCTCGTAGTTGAAACCAGGCGGAAGAACGCGCATTAGAAATCGATTCCATTGCGGCGCCGAATCTGTGCTTGCAGCCCCATCAGAATATGGCAAAGCATCTCGCCCAGAGAGATAGATCGCCGCTGTCGGATCAATCGCCACACCCCACCATGCGGTCGGTAACTCAGATCTTCCATCCGACAGTTCGATCAGAGACTGCTGGTGTGTTGAAAACTACGCTAACAAGAGATCGTGTCCACATCGCTCGTTAGCGGCGTGAGCTGCAGGAAAAGACAAAATGAAAGCTACCAATCCGCCGATCATTGAAGCCCTTCGACCGAGCGGTTGCAATCTGCTCTTTTAAAACGCAGCCTTTTTACAACGTCTCTCGCATATGCCCAGAACGACCGAGTTCTGGCGGGGAAGAATAGATCACCGGGTGTCACCCATTGAGATTGAGCGAGCTCATCACTAAATCCAAACCCCTCTTGTGTCAGGAGGGCTCGATAAAACGGCCGCATGTCTGGCCCCCAGCGAACAAGCGTTAGTTTTTGATCTGCGCCATGCACGTTCTTACTGGGATTGTACGGAAACCAACTTGTAACCAGCGCATGGAGCTCGCCTGTCCGAACTAGGATCTCTCCACTTCCAAACACGAGTCTCATACCGCCCTGTCCAGTCAGTGTTTGATCAACGATTTTCTTTTCGTGCATACGACGCAATGGACCGTAAAACACGCGAAGCGTCTGCCCACCTGTTGGGGAATCAAACCTATCAGACCGCATGCGGTCCATGTAGACATAACGAGTCTCAGTTTTCCCAACCCCCACGTTCCGTGGATCCGAAACTTCGTAGAATTCTCCAAAGACCCGACCTCTCGGCATAGGAAAAAGCGGAACCCGTTGCTGACGAATTTCAGTTTCGAGAGCGTTAAGCTTTGCTTCGCTCAGTCGCATGAGAGTGGGCGAAAACTCTTCCCGCTCTGAGTTAGGATTGAAAGATCTTGAGACTGCACCCGGGACAATGGGTTGACCGAACATCCAAGCTTCGTTACGCACGATACGAACGCGTACTCCGGTCGACCACGCACCATCACCATCCTCACGATCGAGGTGTACAATCCTTGGATCGTAAACATCGAGATGCAAGTCGTTCCCCGTACCACGACGATTGGCGCGCAAAGCGTCCATACCCTTCATACCAAGAACGTATAATTGGAAAAATCCTTCGCTTCGACTGCCCCAGAAAAAGACTTGCGACTCGAGATCAATTCCTTTCGGCTGAACGACACGTCGTCGCACGACACGACCCGAACTTCCGTCCTGGTCGCCCCAGACAAGCTCCGGAAGTCCAACCTCACCTCGCAGAGCACGTGGGAAGCTAAAGGGTCTTATCGACGGGTCATCCGCATTCGAAACTCCGATTTCGTGCCCGGAAACATACTCAAACTGCAGCAAACATTGGGTCGTGCCTTCGGAGCTGTCCGCGCCCTCACCACAAAACGCCTGACGCAGCCTGAGTGCACTCGGATCATCCCAGTCATTCGCACCGGGTGGCGACTCACCAGCTGCCCGAGCGTGATCGGCACTCACTCCAGAAACGGTCACCACGATTATAAATATAAAATGTCTACTAATACCCATACATCCCTTACCTGACTCTACTGGCTCGCTACCACGTCGCGACTCCAGACACCAGCCCGAGCGCCGGCACTTTAACGATCGAGTGCGCTCCGCCTACGACAAACACGCGCTCCGATGGTGTTGGGTCCCGACGAAACCAAGGGGATGCGAGATATCCTTTTGCTGCGGGCACCTCGATTCTTTCTCCGAACGGCGATCCAGTGACAGCATGAAACAGTTGAATATACGGCGCAAAGGACTCATTCAAAGAAAAAACGGGGACAGCTATAAGATCCTCGCCCGCACTAGACTTTACCAATGAGGGCTTTCCTATTTTTAGACTATCGCCTTCTCTAGTAGGCCATGTGTAGTCAGCCCAGTCAGGAGACGGCTCTCCAGTGTCCGGATCAAAGGCCGAAAGAACACACTCCTTTGTAGCCAGTACATTCTCGCGAACATCGTTGCCAACGAGGAGAACTTCTCGGCCACCTGCGAGCCGAGCGCGAACAAGATGGTTACCCAGTCCAGCCAACTGGATTGTGCGATCCAATCTCTTTCCCGTTTCCTTTTCATAAAACCAGATCTGATCGATGAGTTGGCGATCCGCCGCAACACTCAACGCGACGACCTCTTGCCCACTCGAAGTTTTTATCTCTTGAATGGCATGGACAGACAGTGGCGGAGTCAGCGAAAACCCGTGTCTTACGCTCATTTGGGATCGCGAACTATCCCACGCCCAGTTCTCGATGCGTGTTTCGTAGCCTGTGACCAGGCCACGTCCGCCTTTCTTAGCAAGAGAGGTCGCTATCCAGATCGAACGGCTGTCTTCAGCGCTCACGGCTAAAATCGAATCATACTCACTGGGTTTTCCAATGACATTCGGTTTTCCGTTTTTCATTGAAACGCTTTGAACTCCGTCCTGGCTGAAGACAAGCACGGCATCATACTCGCCGTCCTTTACCGCGACCGCGCCCAAGAAACCCTGATTCAACGAACGGCGGACGGGGGAGCCCAAGTGTCCACTCAGCCATCGATCCGTTTCAACATCGTAAAAGTCAACGAACAGGTCTCCCATCACCGCCGCAAATGTTCTTCCGTCACTGAGCGGAACAATGGCAACCACTCGGTCATGCCCTGCTTCTGGGCTGCCTCCACCAAGTTTAGACCGCCGATACTCCATCCCTACGGACAGCTCGACTACGTTTTTGTTCGCGTGTCGAGTCAATGCGCCCCGAAGATCGCGCATTCGCTCGTCGAACCATTCGATTTCATCAGAAAACTCATCAAGAATCCTTTCGTCCAGTTCCGTGTCGTCCTCCGGGTGATTCAATTCGCCGAACAGCTCCATGCCGTGAAACTCGTATATCGCTCGAAGACGCTGAACGAGCTCGCGATGGGCCTGACTTGTTTCCCATCGCTTGGGAATCGGGAGATCCGTCTCTGTACGACCGAACTGAATCTCATCCAAATCGCTAGGCTGAACGAGTCCTGAAGCTGCGGCATGGGTAATAACTCCAGCTAAGCGGGTTACCAGCACCGCAGCAGCCGAGGTTTCTAAGTGATGGTCCCCAAGTCTGAGCTTCATGAAATCCAAGACGGGATCTCGAAGCTCTGCGAGAGTGCGCAGTTCTTACTGAAGAGCTGCCATTGCTCTTTTCAACTCGAATACAGAAATATTTTTTTCCCAAATCGGATCGAACGAACGACTGAGATCCCGCAAAAGAGACTCGAATCGGCGACTATGGCTCCCCCATTGAATCCAGTCTGCGGCCGCTTCCCTTGAAAGCTCTGAAGCCTCTTCGTACTCAGGCTTCGCGAGTCCAAACCTTACGTCTCGAAACGGCTCTTCGGGAAGTTTGATCCATCCTAACTCCGAACGAAGCAGTCGACCTTCTTGGAGAGCGGTATTCAACCTTTCGAGAAAAAGACGGGTCGCTTCTTTTACAGCCAATTGTAGGGACTCGTTACACCCGGCCTTCGTAGATGCCGGGGCAGATACCATCGCAAGTGTCGCAAGAATGAAGAAAGTCCGGACTCTCACCCCACCCTCATAACGCACTAGACTCATCGGGTCCATATTCGCGGACCGTCGCGAAACGCTCTTACCATCGACAAAACAATATTAAATAACATCCATTTATTAACAAATCCGTCTATCGATCTAGTTGTTTTCTCATGCTTGATCGAAAGCCAAATAGAAGTAAAAAAAAATTCACCCACCTCTTTCTTTTTCTAGAGAACCACGATATATGACGCAGTGCAGATGATCATTCCGATTGCTACTGACACTGCCAATATCTCCTTTGCAGCGCTACGTCCGATGCGATTTGGGGTTGTTTTATCTGCAGTACCCCCAAAAATAAGGAGTTCAAAATGAACCTATCTATTCGAACGTTAGGAAAGTCAGCCATTGCTCTGGGTCTGCTTGTGGGCCTATCCAGCGCTTCCGTTTGGGCAAAGAGTTGTCCAAGCGCTGAAGTAACCGGAAAAGGTAATTCCGTGACTTGCGGAGTTACCGACCCTACTTGCCAGGGTGAGTCGGCAGCCAATCCTGATTCCTCCTGTACTGTTGCGTCCATGGCAGGCGAGAAGAAGGCCGCTTGTAACGACTGGAACAAGAAGTGTGATCAGCACTGCCGGGCGATCCCGACTGTCGCAGGATCCAACACAAAATGCCGCCAGAAGAACAAGTGCGCCATCGGTCAGGGAAACTGCGATATGGCTGGCACGTTCACGGGCAAGGTCACCAAGACCTGCCAGTGCAAATCCGTAAAGGCAAGTATCGCCGACAAGCCTGAAGAACTGTAAAGGCTCGTCTTTCTAGTTATTTGATTCAATTATTTGGGCCGGAATATTTCCGTTTTTTTTCCGGCCCAATCTTCTGACCCGGTCTGAGGCCACTATGCGTATCACTCTTGCTCTGTTGATCCCGTTGTTAGCGTACCAATCCGCAGAGGCGCGCGCTCCCCAGAGCGTCGACCCCGACACCGCCTTATACTTGGTAAGAAAAATAGGTCTCGATCCCGCGGACTTCAAGCCATGGACCGACGAGGAAGTGAGAGCGGCCATCACCCCGGAGTTTCAGGCCCGTCTTGAACAAGCTGCTAGTCGACATACTTCCGACACAGCCCTCAGTGACAAACTCACAGAAACCATCCGCAACAATCCCTCGCTCGTATCCGATGCACTCTTTCTCTTAGAAACCGAAAGCGTCGAGCGCTTTAACCGACGTGACTACCGATTTGTCCGAGATCTCAATGAGGACGGAATCCTCGACGTCACCGATCTTTTTCTCTATTGGATCGGAAAGACATTCGAGCAAACCCAGCTTCTCGCTTCAAGTTTAGCCAATCACTTGTCACGTCATGCTCCAGGCACGTCCTACGCTCAGGCTCTTCAGGACCTTAGCGACAGAATCGAAGCCGAAAAAGCTATCGCCGCTACGCCTCAAAACACCATCACTGTTTCGTTAGGAAACTTGGATTGGACCTCCATGCACAAAACCCTGAAGGACCGAGAAGGCCAAGGAGAAGGCCGAGAAGGAATGGGTCTTTTCTCCCAACTCTTAACTCAGATTTATCTGAATCAGCGTCTTCGGATTACCTACCCTTTCGCTGAAATTCTTCGGCTTCGTTACCAGAGGCAGCTATCCAGCACTCAACCGATTCATTTCCTGTCTTTGCCCACCTATTCGAACGGAGTCTTGCCACAACCGCTCACTTCCATCCGAACTTCAATTGACGCTATCGTCTCCAATAAACCCGCGAAGGGAAAGACTTCAGGCGGTTCGAGCGAGTCTGACAAGACGTTTGAAGTTTTCAAGAATGAAGTTCAAAAGTCATTTCTGGATAAGTTTTCTGTTTCAGCATCTTCGTACTGGGATTGGGTTCAGTCCAAGTGGACGGTGACGTCGTCGATCGAACAAGTCATTGCGGCAGTTCGTTCGTTTACGCCTGACGATCAGTCCAACGACAAGACTGATTTGATGTTCCGCCAGTTTGCTCCCAATGAGCTTTTGGGAGTGGTGAAGTACTCGGGGTACGTCCTGACTCCCGTGGACGCTCTGCTCGACGAGCAAGATCTCGTCGCGTGGGTGAACGACAGCTTTACGCCGCCTCTTTACGCAGATGACACGGTACTTAACCCGACTGGTTTTGTTCCACCGATCGATGCCCTGACTTTTACGGAAGCAAAGGAGTTTTGGCAAAAGCACCTCGCAGCTTGGGTACAGAGTCGCGAGCGCCAAGCGCCATCACCCGACAGTTACCCAGCACTGATCGATCTTTGGCAGCGGTTTGAACGTGAGTTCGGAGAAAACGATGTGAGCACGTCGACTGCATTGGCAGATTTCAAGGACCTCTACGGGAGTGTGTACAACGACTATCAAGACGACGACTTTCACCAGCAGCTGCACGCCATTGTAGATCCGTACATGCAGGCCCTGAGCGAGAAAAACAGAGTCCACGAGGAAGCTGCCGAGACGCATTTTGAAGGCAAATGGGATGACCTGGGCGCCAAAATCGAAAAGCTAGAAACCAATGAAGAGATATCACCTCAAGAGCGGGCGAAGCAGCAAGAAAAGCTGGATGCTCTTCAGTTAGCTCTCGACAAAGAAGAAGAAGCTTGGAAAACCGCCCGCGGTTGGGTGGACCCTGAGATCGCTATCACGGCCTACGCCTACACTTACAAACGCTTCCCCGATGCCGCCTTTGGCGAGTCCGAGGTGAAACGCTTGATCTCCCAAACGGATGACATCCATGCTGTCTTGGGAGCGATTGACCTGCTTAAATCTGAGAGCAGTGCCCTCAAAGCCCGATTAGATGTCACCAAAGACGGCAAACTGAACGAGGAAGACCGAGCACTTTCGGTTCGGTTCTCAGCGGCTCGCATTTCTATCGTTCCCAGATCGACTGAATCGACCCGTTCAAAATAGGTCAAGATAGGTCCAAGTAGTCTGGGCGAACGACACTAGGGTGCGGGATGACTCACGATCCTGCTATCCATGAGAGAGTAGGTCTGGCTCGAATCTCGATAGTTCAGCTTGATCGCAAGATGGGTAAATCGAGCTCCTGCAATCCGTTTGAAAACTACCTTTCTACGGACTTCTTCTCCCGTTTTTAGGCTCAGCCTGCGGAATTTTTCCGAAAGCAGAATGACGTCCTTACCCTCGTACGAGAATCCACCCCCGTTCTTCTTGAGTGCGATCGCAGTCACTTGCAGATCATCGAGGTCGACCTTTTGATCGCCGGTATTAGCAAAATAGAGATCCATCGACGTGGTCTGCTGCGAACCAACCTCCCCTTGATACACTCCTTCGAGCCTTACCGAACGCCCGTACGGTTCAGCCAGCCAATACTTTTTCTTGCAATGGACGCTGCGATAGCTTGCCGAATGCAAAATTAAAAACTTATCTTCATGGATCGGAGATACGCCGGGAGACGCACTAAGCTGCGCAGGCGAGCCACCATCACGCTCATCACACGTATTGGGTTGGACCTGAAATAGGAGACGGGACTTGTCGATGCTCACCGTTCCACTATGATGACACTGCCCACCGCGGTAAGTGGCCTTAAAAGTACCATCACGATGAATCCCCAGTGACTGAGGAAACCGAGAGAGATCAAAGTCATTCGTCTTCTCCCAGTCCCCAACCTGTTTGCCCATCGACTGCTGCGCGAACGTCGGAAGAGCCGCACGACTGCCACGAGAGTTTGCAGCCGGTTTTGCTTCGCCTACCGTAAACTCAATCGGTCCGACTTTCAGGTGATCTCCCGTCAGATTAAAGACGAGCGAAGATCCGTTTTCAAAAAGCAAAACGCCGGAGTGATCGTTCGACGACGTAAAGTTCCATCGTCCCTTGTCGTTTCGCTCCGTAACGTCCGACATGGCGATCCAGGTGTAGTTCCCGTCACGACCGAGACGGAGCTTCTGACATGTACCCGGCAATGGGTCACGAGCCTGCGCGCATCCAGCTCCACTCCACTCACCGTGCGTGAGACGCTGAAAAAGAGAATCTTCGCTAGCCGCACTCACCGAAGCGCTCTGTGAGGCAGGTGCCTCGACAGCAGAAAATGGACGCTCCTCGCAATCCAGAAACTTGGCGAGATTTTCCCGCGGACCAGAATGCGCTACGATTGGAAATCCAAATGCGAGTGCTACTATGAGGACCAACTGAAACTCAGTTCTCGAGTGTGACGTCAGCTTTAGTTTTCACACTCTCCAACCTCAAATTCGTAAGGTGGATCCACAGACAAGTAAGCGCACGCGCCACTGTTCGTACAGTTGTTGGCACCGCACGGGACTGAAATACTACAAAAGACTGGAACCTGGCATGCACAACGCGTTTGGCCTGGTACACAGACACCAAAATAAACGGGTGGCATTGGGTCGATACAGAAGGCAACACAGACCGGATTACCGCACTCGCGCTCGCAAGTGTCGTAGTAATGCGCGTATCCCGCAGGCGGATGTTTGCAGCAAGATTGGTCATCTAAACTTGCGAAATAAAGACTGGGGTCCCTGAGACGGGAATCGCCGCCGGCGACCGTAGGAACTCCCCCATGGCATCCCTGCGGTCCATACCCAGTTTCCCTCTTGAACGCGACCACTTCGTCAAGTTTGTCTTTTTCAGCTGGGGTTAAACTGATCCTTGTACCTGCTGGAAGCACGACTTCACCGAGAATACTTTTAGTCGCAAGATCTAGGTTCGTGTCTGCAGCAGCACAGTCCACCACGGATTCAAAGCCAGCTAACGCGACAAAACAACACAAACTAAAAATGCTGGATTTCATAAGACCGTCCTCCCTAGTACATTGCGGAAGTTAACATGCCCTGTTTTGTGCGTCAAAACAGGCACTATTGTCAAAATGGAGTGAGGCAACAGCGCCAAAAACATCACGCTGGATCCTATGTCGCATTCGACAAACGAAGTAATACTGCCAAAGCAAACCGCTCGACAGACAACTGAAGTGAGGTGTAGAAAACATTGGAGAAATCAGGAGCAACTCATGCTCGGAGGGAAATCAACTTATACTTCGGACCCTTCTCTGTCACGCCTGCCCGGACAGGACACAAACTGGGGTCATATGAGGTTAACAAGCTCATGAAACTGAGTCTTATTGTGCCGATCTACAATGAAGCCGCGCATCTCAGAAGGGTCTTGAGTCGCCTCTTTGGGACCAAGTTTCCGGTTGCCACTGAATGGATCCTCGTTGACGACTGCTCCACCGATGGGTCACGTGATCTACTCCGCGCAATGCAAAAAGAGTTTCCGTTCGTCCTCATCGAGCAGCCAAAGAATCAAGGCAAAGGTGCGGCGGTTCGCGCTGGCATTGCACACATGACGGGAGATTGTCTCGTTATTCAAGACGCGGATTTTGAATACGATCCGAACGACATCACCGACGTTCTGCAGCCAATTCTTGATGGCAAGGCGGATGCGGTGTACGGCAGTCGATTCAAACATGGCCCGCAAGTGCGTCGGACATATCACTATTTTGTCAATCGACTGCTCACGGTGCTCAGCAATCTTCTGTCGGGTATCTACCTCACTGACATGGAGACATGTTACAAGTGCTTTCGCTCGGATCTCATTAAAGCCATGAAGCTTCGGTCGAATCGATTTGGGATTGAAGTCGAACTCACAGCATATGTCGCAAAAACGAAGGCCCGAATTTTTGAGGTCCCGATTTCGTATTTTCCGAGGACGCATTTGCAGGGAAAGAAAATCAACTGGAAAGACGGTTTTGCAGCGCTGTACCATCTTGTTGTTTTTAATAAGCTGGTCGGATTAGAAGGCGCGTTTTCGAAGCTGCCAAAACAGTTTGATCCGAACGTTCAGGAATAGCATTTGGCTTCGGCGCTTTTAGGATTTGCAGCTCTGGCCGCTTTTTTCTCCTTAGGGCTGCTTGGGATCGGCACAGTCCTCGGTCGTTTTCGTGTGCTTTCAACAACAGATGGCGCTCTATGTTTTGGTCTTGGTCTTAGCTTCTTTACCTGGTCTTCGGGCATTCTCTATCTGGCGGGGTGGGGAAACATCGGTCTTCAGAGTGCTCTTCTCACGATCGGATGCGTCGCTTGTATATGGAGCCTGTTTAAACGACGAATGTTACTCAGCTTGCGCGGGCTGTCCACAGTGTTCACGTTGCCCGCGTTCTATGATTTCACTCTTTTTGTTCTGCCGTTTCTAGCCATTGTCTTGAAAGCGTTTGAGCTCGGATCGCTTTTTCATTTCAATAGTCATGACGACTTTCAGGCGTATCTTGTTTTTCCGCAACGTATGGCGATGATAGGCGCAATGCCGTTTGATCCCTTTTCTGAGCGACTTTTGAGCTCGGGATTCTGGGGTTTTTGGACGATTCAATCGTGGTTTTTCAGCAAATTAGGCCCAATGGGTGCTTACGTCTTAGATAGTTTTGTCTTTTTTCCCGCCCTGTTTACTGCAGTGATCTCGGCGACGAAGACTTCGTGGCGGTCTAGGGTAGCTATCGCGTGCTGTAGTTGGATCCTTGTGACGTTCGTTTTTAGTCTTGAGAGCATACGGTTGAACACTTCAGCGTATTGGGCGTCGGCTTTTTTCTTTGGACTGCTCTTGCGTGCGTATGTCTTTCGGCTACCGATGAATCCGGGTGTTCTCGGAGTATTTGCGGCCAGCGGGATTCTTTTTAAAAATACTTCCGTACCATGGGTTATACTCGCAGCGATCGGCGCTCTTAGTGTAACGCTCGCTGAAAATCGAAAGGCTCGAGAGACGGTTCGTCAGCTGGTATTCAGCGTGGGACTGGGTGTTGTGGTGCTCGCGCCTTGGATGTTTGCTTCTTGGAAAAATGCGCAAACACTCTGGTTCCCAGTTTTCAAGACGGCCTTTCACGCCTCGATGACGGAGCCGGATTGGTCGCCCTGGCATGCTCTGAACGCGACAACCATTGAGGAAACGTTTCGCGGTATCCTTGGGCTCACACCCCTCCGGATGATGTGGGTTCTGTTGCCGCTTTGCTTTACGGTCACCTCGAGATCATTTGCAGTCAGAGCATCGTGGACCGCGCTTGGCGGAACTGCGGCGGCCCTGCTGATCGGACTTATGAGTGGTGGCACTTACTGGGATCGCTTTAATTTACCGTTTCTTTTTGCGACGGCCGGCGTGGTGCTGACGGGCGTTCTTTCGATGATACGGATTCGTAGGCCTGCCTGGCACGTCGGGATCGGATCCGTCGCTGTTATATTTGTATATTCGCAGGTTCGTGCATTTCATCCGCGTGTAGCACTCGACAATCTCACGTACACCCTTGGCGTGATTCGTAGGTCACAAGAGGCGTGGGATCGTTCAAGCGCCGGTCAGCCCGGCACACAGCCAACAGCACAGGCCCATGACACTCGAGCGCGCCAGCTCGCAAGACTGACCGGGCAGGATCCTTCTCGTCGTGATCGTATTCTTGTCCGGATCACAGATCCTTACCGCTTGGATTTTCGAAGCGCCGATTTTTTGGTTCCTGACTGGCCGGGAGGTGCCAGTCCTCCTCCGGGTATGAGGGCGCAAAATACGATCGAAGACTTGTTAGCGTATGCTCGTACCCAGAAGATTGGAAAAATCATCTACGAGTGCGTTGGCCAGGCTGGTTTCGCTGCCGAAGACTACTCGGGACGTCTGAGTGCTCAGGAGCATCCATGGATTCGCATGATGGCGCGGGACACGCTCGCATTTCAGGCGCTGCTTGATGCGTTTTGTAAGACGTCGGATCGACGACAGGCGATCAAGCCCGCTCGATCCGAAGACATCTTTGAAACTTTCCGGGAGGGGCCATTTCTCCTCCTGCGACTCTTGTCTCCGTGAGTCCTGTTGTGTTGCGAAGAAACATATAGTCGAAGCGCGCTACGCGCGGCTGAGCCAGCTACATCGACGATCAGCGACGGGACGGATTTTTGATTCTATTTTGAAGTTGTCTTACTTCGTAACGAGACGCTTTCGATGAATGAGTATGGTGCACTGATTTCGACACCGATTTCATTTCCTAACGCAACCGTTAGACCGTTGAGAACTGCGCATCTGAGGTGCCTTGTATCCTGTGCTTATCGAGAGATAGGTAACACTTTATTCCGGACACATAGGTAACACTTTT
>CAZJVD010000020.1:0-49561 GCA_964549505.1 uncultured Oligoflexia bacterium | reverse complement strand
TATCTGATCATATTAGTCTTTATGTGAATTACCATAACCGTCTGCTCACGGATCTGGTCTAAGGGTAAGGCTTGTTACTGAGTACTGCTTGAGTATGTGAACACTCACGGCTGCGTAGAATTTAAATTCCACTCCATCGTCTCAAATCACTACTCGTATACAGGGCACTCCACTCACGCAACAACACACTCAAGTGGGCCAGTTTTAGAAGAAGAAGCTCGCTCCCAGAGCAAACAGCTCATGCGAAATCTCGGCTCGCGCAGCGATGTTTTCGCGAACAAAGAAAAATGTTCCTACGCCAAGCCGCGGATGAATCCGGAAATTGTTTCCGTAACCATCCCCAGTCTTCGCTCCACCCAAGCCGCCGAGCGCAAAGAATGTCCACGCTGAATCTTTGATGAAGTCCCAGCGAAAATGCAGACTGTAGATGAACGGGTCGCTGCCTTTAACCATCAACGTTCCACCTACGAACTCCATAGAAACGCTGTCGTTGATATCTTCCAGCCAACCTTCTGGCATGAAGCGATAGGAAAGACCGAGCGCGACCGGCCAGCCTAATGCGCTGTCGATCAGACCTCCGCCAAGCAGAATCGCGCTTGCGGTTAAGTTATAGGGCCGTTCGGCGCCTTTCCAATCTTCTGCAGAAACCTTGTTTGCAGTCTGGATGGTCGAATAATTCTCATCCGCCGCATAAGCTGGCGAGACGCTTAGAGCTCTTATGCTTATGATGAGAACTGCCAGGATGGAAAACATCGGCAACAGGCGCGAAGATTTAATTTTCATAGGTACTAATGGCGTTATCACACCTTTTCGAGGCGTTCCAAAAGATTTCGGATCATGAGTGCTGTAGCACCCCAGATTTCGTGACCCTCGACGCGGTAAAGATGTGTCTGATACTCGCGCCCCTGCGATCGAAATGTCGCAAGTTCATAGGTCGCGGGTTCGATCAACTTTGAAAACGGTATCCAGAATGCTTTTGCGATTTCATCTTCGTTGGCGACGATTTTGACACGCTCAAGCGGTTCACGGAGCATCCCGACAAAGGGTGTGACGAAGAATCGCGAGGTCGGTATCTGAAAGCCGGGTAAGGTGCCGACAATATCGACGACCGTTTCCGCAATGCCCACTTCCTCACGAGTTTCACGAAGTGCCGCCATTTCCGCAGTCTCCTCAGGCTCTTGAAACCCTCCCGGAAAAGCCATCTGACCTTTGTGCTTCTCAACTTTTTCTGTTCGTTTGGTCATGAGCAGCGACGGTTCACGATGCTCTAAAGACGGTCCAAAAAGAGCCATCACCGACGCGCGATGTGTAGCCGAAGCAGCATCGGATCCGCTCAACCAAAGATCCTCGCGTCCGGGAATCCTGAGAGGGTGCTGAAGCGCTAAGGCACACTCGATCTTGTTTCGAAAACCAGTCATTTCACCGCTCACCGCTGGTCACCCCTGGGTCCTCCGCTGTGCATCGACGACAAGATACGCTAAACAGTGAGCATGAGCTACGGGGAAATCCGTCGTGAGTCCCATCGACATATTCTTGAGCAGCGCCGCGCACTCGAAGAGGAACTGCGACGGTTTTTTTCCGAGCGTGGATTTCAAGAAGTCCAGACACCGCTCTTGGTTCGCAGCCCCGGCATGGAAACTCATATTCGTCCGATGCGCGTGATGGCTACGTCGCCTGCGAACGGGGAGTCTGCTGTGTTTCTGCCGACCTCTCCTGAGTTCGCGATGAAAAAACTTTTAGCTCAAGGTTGGGAACGCATTTTTCAACTCTGCCCGGCGTTTCGTGATGAACCGGTATCACCTCACCATTTGCCCGAGTTCACGATGCTCGAATGGTATCGGACGGGTGCGCGACTGGACGATCTGATGAACGAGACGGAGCTGCTGATTCGAACGCTGTCGCGACGAGCACCGAGTTCCACGCTGACGATCGATGGCCCCGAACCTTGGCCGCGTTTTCGCGTGCGCGATCTTTTCAAGAAGCATGCGGGGCTCGATCTTGAGCCGACGACACCAGCGTCGGTTTTACATGAGGTCGCAGGGCTGACGAGAACGCGCGCGGTGGACT
This sequence comes from uncultured Oligoflexia bacterium, assembly GCA_964549505.1. Classification (GTDB taxonomy): domain Bacteria; phylum Bdellovibrionota; class UBA1018; order UBA1018; family CAZJVD01; genus CAZJVD01. Next base: position 47,494 of record CAZJVD010000020.1, on the reverse strand, counting down.
CTGACGAACCGGACGACAGCTGGGACGATCTCTTTTTTAGAATCTGGTTGAATCAAATCGAACCGAAACTACCACAGGACCGTCCGTGTTTTGTTTACGACTATCCCCCAAGTCAGGCGGCGCTCGCCGAGATCGAAAGAGGCGTCGATGGGATCAGCTGGGCGCGCCGCTTTGAAGTGTTTGCTGGCGGCCTCGAGCTTGCGAACGCCTTTCAGGAGTTGCGCGACCCCAAGCTCCAGCGGCAGCGATTCGAAACCGATATGCGCGAACGCAGTCGTGTCTATGGAGATACGTTTCCTGCATCGCCTATCGACGAGACCTTTATGGACGCTCTCGAAAAAGGCCTTCCGCCCTGTTCGGGAATCGCTTTAGGATGGAATCGCTTGGTCATGCTCCTCTCCGGAGCGCGTGACATTCGCGAGACCGTCTGGCTGGATCCGTACTGGCCTGTCGAGCGCTAAGCGCTAGGATTTTCGCTTACCAGCGATAGCTCAAGCTCGCAGCCGAGAACAATCCGTTCGACAGATCAAAGTTCTGTGCGTCAGCAACAGCACCGGGTTCTGCGCCGCCGGCGATCGTTTTTCCAACAGCGAAATCAAAGTCGAGATCGCCGAGTCGAAACGTTGCACCCAAGCGACCGCTCGTGTTGTCCGCGGTTGTTGTATCGCCGGATCGGCTGAGAATGTAATAGGTCAGGCCGCCGCGCAACGTGAGCCACGAAAGCACTTCGCCTTCGACCGCCATGGCGATGGGTAAGTACTGTTGTGCCATACGGTATTTGTGCCACCAACCGAGACTCATGATGAGTTTTACAGGTTCGGAGATGCGTGTCGCGCGTCCCAACCCGAAGCCATAAGTGTGGCCGCGATGGGGACCTGACTTAACAAACTTGTAAGCCACAATCGGCATCCACTCGCCGTAGGTGTATTTCACGCCGGCTCGGTAGTCCTGATAGCTTTGCTTTGGATTAACGGTTTTTTCGGAGCCGATGACCTTTGCTGCGACGAAAGGCTCGAGGTCCATCCACACAGCACCCGCGCGCAGGGTGAGATCCATGTCGGATTCTTTTTTGCCCGTTGTAACATCGGATGTGTTCGTCGCGTCGCGGCCGATTTGGTTTCCTCGATAGGATCCATACGTTAAGCCAAACCCCCACTTGTAGGTCGCAGCTTCGGCGCCGAAAATAATATCAATGGGCCGGAAATTGGTGCGGTTCTCATAGACCGAGTCAATCGCAGCCACGCGATTGAAGAACATCGCTAAGCGAAACTGGAGAACCGCCATGATGAAACCGCCCTGGGCCGTGTCACCACTATGAACCGATCCCGGTACCGAAGGATTGAATTGCTTGTTGGCGTCGTAGTTGGGTGTGCTTTCAACGAAATTTGATTTTTCGATGATGGCCCAGTTACCAAAACTCGTGATCAACGCCGGATTGTAGAAAATATTGTACGGCGAATTGTAGAAAAAGCTGCCGCCGCTACCGCCGAGATCCAGATACGTGTTTCCATCACCGCTTCCCATCACCAAGTTACGTGCGCGCGAGGCCTGCACTTCGGATGATGTGAAAAAACTTAAAAAACCGAGCGCCACCGTGATCCGCGCAAGGTACTTCATGGAAACTTTCATTGACGTAACCCTCCCGTATTTGCAGATGTTTTTCTGAACTAGGACATGGTCGGTCAGTGCGAAAATGGAGGCAAGGAGTTTTTGTAGATCTTGGTGTGAAACGCCCCTCCGGTTCCGTTTCAGTAGTCGTAACTATTTGAAAATAAATAAGAAAAACCCAGATCCTCCGGACCTTATGGGTGGTCACGAGGAAGGCGCCTCTCAGTTTCGTGCGTAGCCACGGCGCATCAAGCGCTGGAATCCACTGAATTTGCTAGAATGAACGCATGAGCACACGACAAGGAAGTTGGAGTGCCGCGACCCCATCCCGGGTGCCTGTACCACCGGGAGCTGGTCGCGGAAAAAAAGTGAGTTTCGTTCAGCGTCTACAGACCGAAGCACTCGCACTTTGTTTTTTTGCGATCAGTGTTTTCGTTGTTACGGCGCTCCTGACCTTCGATCCAAAAGATCCGTCCTTTCTCACGAACGCTTCGGGCGCGAGTGCGAACGCTTGCGGTTGGGTGGGAGCCTATCTTTCGGCCGTCTTACTTCAGGCGCTGGGACTCGGGAGTTTTCTGGTTCCTGCAGGGGCCGTGTTCTTAGGTGTGGCGATTCACCAGCGCGAGGGTGTCGCGCGTTTTCTGGGGATTCTCGGCGGAATGAGCGTTGCGGTTCTTTCGGCCACTATTTTTCTTTCGATTCAAATGAAAACGGTCACGATCGGCGGCACACATCTGCTCACGGGTGGCGCGCTCGGAACCTGGCTCGCGAGTGCGCTCATGCAACCGCTGAACGCTGTCGGAGCTTCGATCGCCACCGTATTGGTTTTTGCGATCGCGCTTGTGCTCTCGACTCCGTTGAAACTCGCACAAATGATCGTACGGTCCGTGCGTCTGACCGGCCTGGGGCTATGGAAAGCTTCGCGCCTGGTCGGGTTGTACTTTGCTTATTTCTTGGGAATTGTCGGTCTCAAACTGATCCATGTTCTCCAGCAAATGTTTGCGAAGTCTTGGGCGGCGACCACGTCACCGGATTCGTTTCTGAGACGGATGTTGGCGCGCGCGAAAGCCGATCTTATAGACAAGCTTCGAAGGAACCCCGCGAACCCAGCTCACGCTCCTGTCGCCACGAGCGCGCTCGCTTCCGCGCGAGTCGCACCAGGCGCACTCGCTTCGGTGCCCGCAGCGGTGTCCGCTGCCGCGCCGGCCGCGAGTGTTTTCGACCACAGCGAAGGGCCACGATTAGGCGTCGACTTCAACCCATCTACCTCCGCCAATCAGGCGGTCGAGTTTGACAGTGCTCCTCTGGTCCCTGTTCGCGCTTCGGTGGCTCCGCCTTCTGGACTCGAGACGAGCGAAAATGCTGTCGTTGTTGCAGAACCTGAAACGCGTTCTGTGCCTCCTGCACCGCGCGCCTCTCGCGTGAGTCGGTCGAGTGGAGCTTGGAAGCTTCCGACGCTTGAGTTCTTAGTGGCCGGGCCCAAGGTCGACTCCCAGATCGATCGCGAGAAACTCTACGAGCGCGCACGCATTCTGAAACAGAAGCTTTCTGATTTCGGAATCGAAGGCGATGTCGAAGCCATCCGCCCTGGACCGGTCATCACGTTGTATGAGTTTCGTCCGGGAACGGGTGTAAAAGTCTCTCGGATCGCGTCACTTGCCGACGATCTCTCCATGGCTCTTTCAGCCGAGAGTGTTCGCATCCTCGCACCGCTGCCTGGAAAGTCGGTCGTCGGGATTGAGATTCCCAGCGAGAACCGTGAGACGGTCTATCTGCGCGAGTTTTTAGAAGGACAAGCGTTCGCTCAGGACGGCCTGCTCTTACCCATTGTGATGGGCAAAGACATTGCGGGTGCGCCGGTCGTCGCCGATCTCTCTAAGATGCCTCACTTACTGTGTGCGGGACAAACGGGATCGGGAAAGTCTGTTTTCATGAACGGTTTGATCTGTTCGTTGCTTTACCGGTTCACACCTGAAGATCTTCGGATGGTCTTGGTGGACCCTAAGTTTATCGAGTTTCGCTCGTATCAGGATATTCCGCATCTGCTTCTTCCCGTCGTCGACGATCCACGGCAAGCGAGTCTGGCACTCAAGTGGGCCGTTCGTGAGATGGAGCGGCGCTATCGTATTCTCGCCGTCATGGGAGCGCGCAATCTCGAAACATACAATTCAAAAGTCGAAGAGATGGGCGCCGATGTCGTGCGTGATCTCTTGTTCTCAGAAGAGAATACGACAGCGAACTCAGCTGTTGCCGGTCGTGACTGGACCGAGTCCTTTGAGAGCGACGATGATGGTGCTCCACGTGTCGGAAAACTCCCGTTTATTGTGATCATCATCGATGAGCTCGCGGATCTTATGATGGTCGCTCGAAAAGATGTGGAGCTTTCGATCGCACGGATTGCACAAAAAGCCCGAGCTGCCGGCATTCATCTCGTGATTGCAACCCAGCGTCCGTCCACCGATGTGATCACAGGTCTGATCAAAGCAAACTTGCCATCGCGCGCGAGTTTCCGGGTTGCCAGTCACGTGGATTCAAAAACAATCCTGGATCGTGCTGGAGCGGAGCGATTGTTGGGTCAGGGTGATATGCTCTTCATTCGACCGGGATCGTCGCAGCCGGTACGCGTCCATGCGTCCTTTGTGCGCGACGAAGAAATCGAAAAAGTCACACGCTTCTTACGCTCTCAAGGGAAACCAGATTATCGAGAAGAAATCCTGGTCGAAGAGGAAGAAACCGAGTCCGTGGGTGCCGAAGGGGATGACGAACTCTTTCAGGACGCCGTCGAACTCGTGCGACGCACTCGTCAGGCCTCAGCGAGTTTTCTACAGCGTCACCTCTCCGTAGGGTACAACCGAGCCGCTCGTATGATCGAAACCATGGAAGCACGCGGTATTGTGGGACCATCAGAAGGCCAGCGGCCTCGGGAGGTCTTGCTTCCCTGAACCGTGTGTGAAAAAACTGCAGTCGGTATGAGTCAGCGTATGCGCCCGTTTGTCTCGTTTGTTTTGATAGCGACCTTGTGGCTGCTGGCTTTTTCTGCTTCGCCCGCTTTGGTGCGAGCCGACGACGAGAGCTTTGAGGGCGATGCGGCTGAGACGACGAGCGGAAACGAAGCCGAGAGCGAAAGCGAAGAGAGCGAACAACCCGAAGTCGCTGCCCCGGTCGTAAAAAAAAGTAAAGGAGGGCGCCGTGAAAAGAAGGCAGAAGGCACGAAAGCGCCAAATCGGTTCGAAGCCGAAGCGGTCATCAAAAGTCAGTACCGCGACGACCGCGGACGTCGATACGACGTGGATCCAGACTAAGGAACCACTCCCACTTCCCAAAGATGTTCGTACGGCGCTTCAGAGGCTTCACGCGGAAGGGCATCTTGCTTACGTCGTGGGCGGTTCGGTGCGCGATTTTCTTCTCGGTCGAAAAACGAAGGACCACGATATCGCTACGAGTGCTACGCCCGACAAGATTGAAAAGATCTTTCCGAATGCGCTGACAGTCGGAAAACATTTTGGAGTTCTTAAAGTGCCTTTCCCAAGTGGTCTCGTCGAGATCGCCACCTTTCGGAAGGACCTCGAATACATGGATCATCGGCATCCGAAGCGCGTGATCTTCTCGGATCCGCATGAGGATGCCCGTCGACGCGATTTTACGGTGAACGCATTGTTTTACGACGTGAAAACATCGCGCATTGCGGATTTTGTTCACGGACTGGAGGATCTCAGAGTCAAGCGGCTTCGGGCGATTGGAGAGCCCGATGAACGGTTTGAGGAAGACGCTCTTCGTTTACTCCGAGCTGTTCGCTTTGCGGTCACGCTGGGTTTTACAGTTGAGCCGCGCACGCTCGATGCGATTCGAAAAAAATCGCGTCTGATCGCACGCATCAGCGCGGAACGTGTCCGGGGCGAACTCGAGCGTTGTTTTATCGATGCTCCTGCCGGCGATCAGCGCGCGGTCGCACTTCAGATGCTCCATGAGACAGGTCTTTTGGTGCACGTTCTTCCCGAGCTCGAGCGTCTTCGTGCCGTAGCACAGTCGCCGGTTTACCCAAGCCAGAAGGATCTTTGGTCTCATCTCATGACCGTTCTTGCGCTGCTACCGGCAACGATCTCTGCTCGGCTCGCGTGGGCGGCCTTACTACATTCTGTCGGGAAACCCTCGGCGTCGCGACGCAGCTCTGGTCAGAATTTCAACAATCATGAAGTCGAGGGTTCAAAAGCAGCGAAGGGTATCCTTGAGCGCCTCAAGATGCCGGCGGTCATGGTCGCCGAAGTGAGTCAGATGGTTCTCGAGCTTCCAAAATTCGAAGAAGCGTTTGAAATGCGTGAGGCGACACTCATGCGATGGATTCGCCAACCGTACTTTGCCGATCTCCTCGCATTGCATCGGGTGGAATCACTTACCGCCGACGGTGATCTCGCGGCTTATGAGTTCTGCCAGACACGTCTTGAGGAGTTACCGAAGACGCCGGCACGTGTGCAGCTCATTGATGGAGAAGATCTGATCCAGCTGGGTTTCAATCCAGGACCAAGGTTTGCTGAGATTTTAAAAGAAATCGAAGACCTTGCGATCGAGGGAAAGCTTCTCACGAAGAACGAAGCACTCGAATTCGTTCTCAAACATTTTACTTAGGACTCGTTTCCGTCTCCTCGAGATCGACAAGCAGCGTTTTGTTCTGCGTGTACGACACCTGATCCGATCTCGGAATCCGCTTCACATTCTTTCGAAGCGTGTAGTCGATTTCATACTTGTCTGCGCTGCGTACGCCGCTGAACTTCAAAACAAGACGTGCCGCCATGAGAAGCGTCTCGAGCGATGGGGTGCGGTCTCCGTCGAGAACGATGAGGGCGTGTGAGCTCGCGCGTCCCTTCATGTGCATCCAGAGATCGCGACCGCGTGCCGTTTTCAGAGTGAGTTTTAAGTTTTCATTCTTGTTTCGACCGATCAAGATCCAGAGACCTTCGCTCGATTCAAAGGCCGGCCCTGTCCAACCGAGCGGAGCCTTTTGTTTTTCCTTTGTCATTTTAGTCGAGCTCGGTAGCGTGGCGCGATCTCCTAGACGCGTGAGATCGCGCTCGAGACCGGAGCGATCGGACTGAAGACTGTCGAGAGCGGATCGAGCCTGCGCTTCTGTTCGGGCACGTTTCTTGGACCGCTCAAAAAAGGTTCTCATCAGATCCGCTGCTGATAATCCCGCTTTGAGTGGAATCGCTAACGTTTCCTCGCGAGCGCTCGAAAAAAGTTCAAAGGTCGATCGACCACGTGTTTGGTTACGCCAGTTCGCAACATCTGAGAACTCCGCCAGATGCTCTTTGAGTGTCTCACCAAAAACTGCGGGATTCGTCTCTGCCTGGATGTGCGCCAGAGAATCTCGAGCTTTTGCGATCTTCTTATCGATCTCTCGAATGCGCTTTTGAATAGCTTGCGCTTCGGCCGACAGACTGCTTGTTTGAAAGCGTGAGACCAGCTCAGACTCAAGCGTCTGATGCAAGCGCGCGAGATCACGAACGCCGTCTCGAACGATCGGCTCGGGTCCCGTCTTGATCGCCGCTTTACGCTCCGATGCTCCTTTTGAAAGTTCTGTCGTTTTCCCTGCCGAAATCCATCGCGCATTTGGTCGCTTGGGGATGAGATCGATCTCGAGCGCGCCGCCTGAAAACTCAAACCGGAGCATGCGATCACCTGCGACCGTTGTGACTCCCGTCACGGTCTGGCCTTCGAGGTCGGATTTCAAGCGTTGTAAAAACACAGGGAGGGTCGCATCCGGTGCCGCCCGATAAGCCGGGCGTTCCGCAAAAGCCACGAAGCAGTGGTCGACTTCGAGATGAAAGCACAGAGCCAGATCCTGCTTTTTCAGACTTAACTTCAAAACCCATTCGTTTTCAAGAAAGCCCCGGTCAGAAAAATCACGCGTCGGAACCAGAAGTTTCATCACCCTGGCTCCTTGGATGACCGGAGCGCAGGTCGAGGAAAACACAGCAATTTCTTTCCAATTCAACGGCGCGAGCATTGTGATACTTTAGCCCGAATGGCTGTGTTTGCAGATCGAAAGTTTAACCTTCGAACACCGTTTGAGCCTGAGGGCGACCAGCCCGATGCGATTGAGGCATTGTCGAAAGGCCTTCAAGAAGGCAAGAAGGCGAGTGTTCTTCTCGGAGTTACGGGATCGGGTAAGACGTTCACGATGGCCAATGTCATCGCTAAGATCAATCGCCCGACACTGGTCCTCTGTCATAACAAGACGCTGGCTGCTCAGCTCTTTACGGAGTTTCGCGAGTATTTTCCCGACAATGCTGTCGAGTACTTTGTGAGTTACTACGACTACTACCAGCCCGAAGCCTATATCCCATCGACCGACACCTATATCGAGAAGGACGCGCAGATCAATGACGAGATCGATAAACTTCGTCACTCGGCCACGCGTTCCCTGTTGGAGCGTAACGACGTTATTATTGTTTCGTCCGTCTCCTGTATCTACGGTCTGGGGAGTCCTGAGGCTTACGAAGGCCTATTGCTCTACTTAGAAGTCGGACGCGACTTTCGCCGTCAGGATGTTCTCAGGAAACTCGTTGAGATTCAGTACCATCGTAACGATGTCGATTTTTTCCGAGGTGTGTTTCGCGTTCGTGGCGATATTGTCGAAGTATTTCCGGCGTATGAAGAAGAGCGTGCTATCCGGATTGAGTTTTTTGGCGACACGATTGAGTCGATCTCTGAAATCGATCCCTTGCGTGGGGTGGTCATACAGAAACTCACTCGCATCACGCTCTATCCCGCCAGTCACTATGTGACGACGTTCGAAAATCGAAGGCGCGCGATCGAGACAATTCGAGCGGAGCTTCGCGAACGGTTGCAAGAGCTCAAAACACTTGAAAAGCACCTCGAGTATCAACGGTTATCGCAGCGAACGCTTTACGATCTCGAAATGATGGAAGAGCTGGGGTACTGCCAAGGAATCGAAAATTACTCGCGCCACCTCACGGGACGCAACCCCGGCGACCCGCCGCCCACGCTTTTGGAATACTTTCCTAAAGATTGGTTGCTGTTTGTTGACGAGAGTCACGTCACGGTTCCTCAGATTGGCGGGATGTTTCGCGGCGATCGCGCTCGCAAGACGACGCTTGTCGAGCACGGTTTTCGGCTTCCGTCGGCGCTCGACAATCGTCCTTTGAACTTCGAAGAATGGGAACGTGGTATCCATCAAGCGGTCTACGTGTCCGCGACGCCCGGGGACTACGAGCTCAAACTTACGAACGGAGAGTTCGTCGAACAAGTTATTCGTCCGACGGGTTTGATCGATCCGAAAGTCGAAGTAAGGCCAGCAACCCAGCAGGTCGATGACTTATTGAAAGAGATGGCTGCGGTCGTGGAGCGTGGTGAGCGCATTCTCGTGACGACACTCACGAAGAAGTTTGCGGAAGACCTGAGCAAGTTTTACCGGGAAAAAGGTGTCCGTGTAAAATACCTGCATTCGGAGATCGATACACTTCAGCGCATTGAGATCATCCGCGATCTCAGGTTGGGTGTTTTTGACGTTCTTGTAGGGATCAACTTGCTTCGGGAAGGCTTGGACTTGCCGGAGGTGTCTTTAGTGGCGATTTTTGATGCCGACAAAGAAGGGTTTCTTCGTAGTTCGCGCTCGCTCATACAAACAATCGGACGGGCTGCTCGGAACGTGCGAGGCCATGTGATCCTGTATGCTGATCGCATCACCAATAGTATGCGGATCGCGATCGATGAGACCGGTCGTCGACGTGTGAAACAAGAGGAGTTCAATACCGAACACGGCATCACGCCCCGGTCGATCAAGAAAGATATCACGGATCTTGTCACTCCTGAGTCGGAGGCGGGCATCGAAGGGCAGGCGCAGCGTGGGCGCTTTTCGACCGGTGAAAAAACTGTCTTGGCGAAGAAGCTTCTTCGGACAGGAAAGGGTTCGGGGCACTCGAAGAGTCTTTGGATGGCAGCAGAAAATCTCGATTATCTGGATCCGGAAGTACGCTTGAAAGAACTCCAGGAAATCGCTGGCGAGTTTCGCAACGACGCCGACGACTGGAGAAAAACGATCGTCGCGATGACAGAAGCTATGCGAAAAGCGGCTAGGAACTTAGATTTTGAAGAAGCGGCGGCGCTTCGCGACCGCCTTCGACGCGTTAAGCAGCTAAGTCTTCTGTTTCGTGACGCGAAAGGCGCTTGAGTTCAGATCCAACGGTGCGCACTCGCTTTTTCGTGAGTGTGAGTGCAAAGCACGCATAGAATCCAAGAGCCGTGAGTGTGAGCGCTAGTATGAGCATGCCTGAGAACATTCGGACTTCTTTCGCAGGTCGTGCGGCAAAGAAGTAAAGGCCATGATCGCGATCGTGAAAAAACGTCGTTAGCGCGGCGGCCTCGCCAGGAAAGTCCGAGGCTTCGACGTGGTCCCGATTCGCATGGGAGTTCAACGCCCAGCGCACCGAGGTCAGATGATCGACACGTTCGCCGGACCGAAATCGCTCGATCTGATTGGATCCCACGAGACGACCGATGTGATTGGTCACCCAAAGACTGGTCGTTGCTGAGTCTCCGGTCTGCGGCGAAGCCCTTTGTACTTCGCTGAAGAACTCGTCCAGAAAGAGGTCGACAACGAGTACCCGTTTTCCGTAACTCGAAGCGATTCGTAAGACAGGAATATTCTCACTTTGAGCAAAGCGGACAATACCGGCTGTTAAAACTTGTCCGTCATGCAAAGTCTTTTCAAAGTCGATCGGTGTCCGTTCATTGAGTTCTAAGAAGAAGGGTCTCGAGAAGCGAGCGGGATCGTCTTTGCGACGGATCAAACGAAAAGCGTCGCTCCATTGCCCCCCAACCTTTTCGTAGAGCGCGATAGCAATCAGCGACGGATAGGTTTCGAGCTGAGTTTTGAGATAGTTTTCTTGGTCGTTCGCGGTTCTGAAGTTTGTGTGGGATCCGAGTGCAAGGAGCTCGGCCCGTTCGACAGATCGGGCGACCTCGTTCAGAAAAGCCGATCGCAGGCGAGTGGTCTCGGTTTCGAGTTCCGAGGTTAGACGATCGCGGATCCAGATATGACCCCAAACACCGGCCACGGCCGTCATCACGACAATCGAAAGTGCTAACCATGAAAGGTAGAGTCGACTCTCCATTTCACTTTCGTTTCGGTGTTCCTAAGACAAATTTTGAGCGTCAGAACACTGTCGGATCTATTATTTCTTGAGCTTTTATGTTAACTATCAATGAACCATGCAGCGAACCATGCAGCTTGAGTTCCGGACACACCACTGTGGTCAATTACGCGATTCAGACATCGGAAAAACCGTTCGTCTCCAAGGTTGGGTGGCTACCCGACGTGATCATGGCGGTCTTGTCTTTGTGGACCTCAGAGACCGCTTCGGTCTTACGCAGGTTGTTTTCGACGCTGGTGAGTCGACCGGTGCTGCTCCACGAATTCGCAATGAGTTTGTGATCGGTATTCGAGGCAAGGTGCGCGCCCGTCCCGGTGGGATGGCCAATACAAAACTTGCTACCGGCGCGATCGAAGTCGCTGCTGATTTTATAGAGATTTTGTCGGAAGCGAAAACGCCCCCCTTTCCAATCGATGACGATGGTGAGGTAACGGAAACGCTTCGACTGAAATATCGTTATCTCGATCTCAGGCGTCCGAGCCTTCAGCGCAATCTTGCGGTTCGCAGCCGCGCTCTGGGAATCATTCGCGGTCATCTTGCCGAACAGGACTTTCTGGAAATCGAAACACCGATCCTGTACAAATCCACGCCGGAAGGCGCTCGCGACTTTATCGTTCCAAGTCGCGTTCATCCCGGAATGTTCTACGCGCTACCGCAATCCCCGCAGACGCTCAAGCAGCTGCTCATGATCTCCGGCATGGATCGTTACTATCAGATCGCCCGCTGTTTTCGGGATGAGGACCTGCGCGCCGATCGCCAGCCCGAGTTCACACAGATCGATATTGAAACTTCGTTCATGCGGGAAGAGGATCTTTTCCCGATCATGGAATCCATGATGGCCAAACTCTGGAAAGAGATTCTGGGCGTCACGCTCACGCTTCCGTTTCCACGCATGACGTACGAACAAGCGATGACCGAGTATGGCTCCGACAAACCCGACGTTCGTTTTGATCTCAAGATTAAACGTGTGACCGAGGTGTTTAAGGGCAGTGAGTTCAAGGCGTTTAGTTCGGTTGTCGAGGGTGGTGAGATCCGCGCGATTCGTGTTCCTGCGAAAGCGGACCAGTTTTCGCGAAAAGATCTCGATGAGCTGAGCGAAGAAGCCGTTCGTTATGGCGCGAAAGGTCTTCTGTGGATCAAGGTTTCCGCTGACGGAACGTTTAACTCTCCTGCTGCAAAGTTTTTCAAAGATGCGGAACGAAATGCGCTCTCCGAGTGCCTGAGTCTACAAGTAGGTGACCTCGTTCTTTTGGTGGCCGATCTTAAAGATTCAACCGTCTGCAATGCGCTCGGGGCACTTCGCCTGACGGTGGCTAAGAAGCTGAACATGATTCCGGATCCACTTTCGGGTCCCCCCGCGTTTCTCTGGGTTCATCGGTTTCCCCTGCTACAGTACGACGACAAAGAACGTCGGTACTACGCTTGTCATCATCCGTTCACGATGCCGGCACCGAATAGTGTCGAAGGTTTGATGAAGGGTGAGAAACTCGAAAAGCTTGAAGCCGCAGCCTACGACATGGTTCTCAATGGTGTTGAGGTAGGGGGCGGGAGTCTTCGTATCTACCGATCCGATATTCAGAGCGCGATGTTTAAGGCGCTCGGTATGACCGCGGAAGACGCTCAGGCACAGTTTGGTTTTTTTCTTGAAGCTTTGCAGTACGGCACCCCACCTCATGGTGGAATCGCGTTTGGCGTCGAACGCCTGACAGCGCTTCTCTGTGGTGTGGGACCGATTCGTGATGTAATGGCATTTCCAAAAACTCAGAAGGGTCAGTGCTTGATGTCGGATTCGCCGAGCGTCGTGCGGCCAGAGCAGCTCGTAGAACTCGGGATTTCGATTCGCAAGCCGACTTCGTAATCGATGATTGAATTTTCCTTTCGGACACGCGATCAAGCTCTCCAGCGATTTCAAAAAGAGGTCTTCGATCTATTGGTAATCGGTGGTGGTATCACCGGAGCTGCCGTCGCACGCGAAGCTACGCAACGTGGGCTCAAGGTCGCGCTCGTGGATCGCGGTGATTTTGCGTGTGGTACTTCGTCGAAGAGTTCGAAACTCATTCACGGCGGCCTTCGGTATCTTGAGAGCTTTGATTTCAAGCTGGTTTTCGAAGCGTTGGCCGAGCGAAGTCTTTTGCTCAAGACCGCACCTCATATGGTACGGCCGATCGCGTTCTACTTTCCCGTCTATCGTAACCATCCGCAGGGAATGAATAAGTTGAGTGCAGGGCTTTGGCTCTACGACCTGTTGGCATTACTGCGTACGCCAGCGTTTCATAAACGTCTCAATGTGACGGAGTTCTTGCGCGATTTTCCAAAGCTCAACTCCGAGGGGCTTATGGGTGGCTTTCGTTATTACGATGCCACGATGTGGGATGATGTTTTGACGGTCGAAGTCGTGCGATCGGCTGCGATGGAAGGTGCGGCGGTTGCTAACTACGTCGAAGCCGTCACTCCTCTTTGGACACGCGAGCAGGTGCGCGGATTTTTGGTTCGCGACCTCGAAGATCGAGGAAAGAGTTTTGAATTGCGCGCCCACGCGACGGTGTTCTGTGGCGGCCCGTGGACCGACGAGCTCGGTCATAAGCTCTCCGAACAATGGAAGGACACGTTGAATCCGAGTAAAGGCATTCATCTTGTGTTTGATTCGCATCGCTTAGATGTGCCTGGAGCGTTGGTGATGAGCCATCGCGAAGATGGTCGGATCATGTTTGTGATTCCACGCAAAGACCTCGGCGATGGCGTTACGATTGTTGGAACAACCGATGGCCCAGTGGCGAAGGATTCCGGCCGTCCCGAAGACGCGCGCGTGGAAAGTGACGACGTCGCATATCTGATGAAGATGCTCGATGATTATTTTCCCGATCTTAAACTGACGAATGCGGACATTGTGAGTACCTACGTGGGTGTTCGACCTCTGATGCGCGAAGCCGTTCACGAAGGTGGTAAAGCTAGTTTGCAAAAGGTCACCCGCGAACACACCATCGGCCGTGGACCTGGTGGTATCACGTACGTGGTCGGAGGGAAGTACACGACCCACCGAACGATGGCTGCGGAAATCGTGGATCAGGCGCTCAAGCACTGGATGCAGGATGCGGCACAAGGACTGAAGGAAAAGTCCCCGCCCAAGCTCGTGCCGAGTCATACAGAACGGTCGCTCAATCCGCGCGCCACTCACGATGCGAATGCCCGCGCGCGCGCTCAGGCGGAAAAAGAAGGCCTGCGTATTTCCGAAAAGCTTTGGGATCGTTATGGTTCTGAGGCTGTTGAACTATTGCGTCTTCACATGGCTCCCGAGCGTGATGATCCGCCGGGCTTTCCGCTTCTAGGCGCACAGCTGCGATTCAGTATCCGTGCGGGGATGGTTTTGCATCTTGAGGATTTTTTCTTCCGACGAGTCCCACTGTTTTTGTCACGTGCCGATCATGGGAGACCGTGGATCGAAGAGATGAGTCGGATCTGGGCTGAAGAGACCATGGCTTCGGAAACGAAACGTCTTATTGAAGTCACACGGCTTGAGGCCGCAATCGAGAGTCAGGCGTACGAATCCAAATTATCAAAAGACTCAGCGCCACAACCAACAGCCCGATTGTAAGACCCATCCAAAGTCCGCGTAGTCCCTGAGCAAACGTGAAACACGCGACCGTCGCGATCACAGCCCCCAAGGGATAATGCCCTACGAGATTCACAAAGAACGGCGCATGCGTGTTCCCGATCCCGCGAAGGCAACCGCCTGCTGTCACCTGAATCCCATCGAAAATCTGAAACGAAGCCGCAAAAACGGTGATGCTGAGAGCACGTCGGATCACTTCTTGATCCACAACAAACCAACTCAGGATCGTCGATGGAAACGTCAAGAGGACCACTCCGGACGCAGCCATGAAAACTACGGCTATCGCGATATTCAGATTTCCGGCCAATCGGGCGCTCGCTGGACGAAGCGCACCGATGTGCTTACCCACCCGAACGGCGGCGGCATTTGACAGTCCCATGGGCACCATGAAGGTCATCGTCGCAATCTGAAGCGTCACGTGATGGGCCGCGAGATCGAGGGCGCCGAGACGACCAGCAAGGAATGTCGTGAACGCGAAAAGTCCTGCCTCAAGTCCAAACGCGCCGGCGCCGGGAACACCGATTTTCAAGATCTGCTTTTGCATCTTCCAGTCGATCGCATGGTGTTCGAGGAATCGGCCCTGTCGCTTCAGCGCTTCGCCAAAAAAGCGACGTCGCTTCCAAAGTGTAAACCCGATCGCAAGCGCGAGCATGAAAAGCCGCGACCAGAATGTTGACCACGCGGAGCCCATAACACCGAGCTCGGGACAGCCAAACTTTCCAAACACCAGTGCAAGATTACCGAAGAGGTTCAGAACGTTTCCGAGCACCATGATGACCGTGAAAGGGGTCACAATATGGAGTGCCGCCCAGAATCGTTGGAGTAAGGAGAAAAACATGACCGCTGGAGTTGTCCAGACCAAAAGTTTTCCAAAAGGAACAGCGATCGCAACCGTCGCTGGATCCGAACCGGTATGCGGATAGATCGACGTCAGTCCCCAGACTAAAAACATCAGTAGGATGGACACGGGCACACACGCGTAACTGAACTGAAAAAGTAAGCGCCACGCGCGTCGTAAGTTGTCCGCGCCGAAACTCTGGGAAACGAGTGTGTCGGTCGCAAACAAGAACCCAAGCCCTAATACAATCATGGGCCAAAAGAGATTGCCGGCGGCAGCAACGCCCGAAAGTTCGATAGAACCCAACCGCCCAACAACGATCGTGTCGACAACACCGAGGAGCATCGCTCCCAGGTTGGCTAAGATCACGGGGACCGCGAGCGACAGACTGCTCTTGAGCTCACGCTTGGTTGCGGGTGACATGGCTACGCCGTCCAGCTGAGGAGCAACGTCTGTGCGAGAAGTTTTTTCTGAACCGGTGTTTCCATCATGCGTCGTGCTTCGGCGACAAAGGCTGTTACTTTCTCGAGTGTGCTTTCTGAAATGCGAACGGTGCCAAGCCACGCTTCCCGCAAAGCGCTCTCATGCAATTCTAAAAGATAATCGAGACGATTCGAGACACCGCTCGCATCTTTTTGAACCAAATCTAGAATGGCCGCGAACTCCAGCTCCGGAGTCTTTAAAAACCGCTGAAATCTTTCACGCATCTCCTGTGCCCATGGTTCCGCCGAACGAAGCGCCACGCTCAGGCTTCCACTCGAAACATCCACGCTTAGGCCGCTGATGTGTTCTTGTAAGAGCGACCGCAGTTCGTCTTCTTTTAGAGGTTTGACTCTCATCCTCTGACAGCGCGAAAGAATAGTGGGAAGAATGCGTCGTTCGTCGCTTGCCGTGAGAACAAACACCCATCGTGCGGGGGGTTCTTCGAGGATTTTCAACAAAGCGTTGGCTGCCTGGGGTGTTAGGTTTTCGGCATCCGCCAGCAGCACGACCTTATTGCGGCTCTCAAGGGGTGAGAAACCGAGCTCGTCACGGATTTCTCGAAGTGCTTCGACTTTGATCCGATTTGTCGTTCCTTCCATGTCGGCGACGATCCATCGTAAATCGATCGCCCCGATCTCAGTCTCTGATTTGAAACGCCGGCATGGAACGCAGGTCTCGCATACGGCCCAGTGGGTTCCTGGTTTGAGGCACATCCACCACCGGGCGAACAAAATCGCAAGATCGCGCTTTCCAACTCCTTGCGGCCCTACGAGCAAGAGAGCGTGCGTGCTCTCGCTGACATCCGAGAGCTTGGCTCTCTGGATCTCCGCAAGCTTTCGATTCCAAGGATTGTCAGCCGTAACGGTCATCGTGTTCTACTCTTTTTTTTAACCGTACTTTCGATGCGTCGGACAACATCGCCGGCCATGCGTGCAGGAGGTTGTGACCAGCTTTGCAGCACCACCCAGCGTTGCGGATGGAGGCGCATGGCGCGCGCAAAACCGATCTGCACCCGTCGTTGAAAAGCAACGCCTTCACGTTCAAAGCGGGTCTTTCGTTTGGCTTTTAATAGAGTCTTTCGAGGTTCGGACTTCAGATAGACCGTGAGTGTGGGACGAAGATTATCGGTTGCAAAACGGTTCAGCCATTCCACGTTCGACCAGCCGATGCCGCGCCCAGCGCTCTGATAAGCGAGACTCGAATCGGTGTAGCGATCGCAGAGCACGACCAATCCTTTTTTGAGTGCAGGCGCGATGCGATGGAGCACATGTTCGTTTCGAGCGGCCTCATAGAGTAAAAGTTCAGTCTCACGGGACATCGAATGTTCCAGGATGAGGTGGCGAATTTTCTCGGCCAAGAGTGTCCCGCCGGGTTCGCGCGTGATGACGACCGGAATTTTTCGGCGCTTGAGTTCGGCCTCGACAGCACGGATCAGCGTGCTCTTACCGGCGCCATCGCTGCCTTCAAACGTGACTAAAACTCCGTGATTGCTTAAGGGTTTGCCGGTGGCCATCCAACGTTAGTAAGCTTTGGCTGGGGGCTTGGTCAAGAAATCGGAAGAAGGACCGTGCTTATCCAGACCCTTCATCGGGCGTCGCATTGGCCGGATCCTGTTCCGCCGGTTCGTCTTCGGGCGGATCATCAGACAGGGGTGGAGGTTTCGAGGAGTCGTCCTTCTTGAGCTTCGGCGATTCGGGTTCATCTTCGAAGTCATCTTCGGCGGGCGCTGGTTCTTCGTGGTGGGTTGGCTCTTCCAGCACACTGTTTTTTCGATGTTCAAGGGCGTCGTGGTCTGGAGGACGCGGCGCGCGTACAGGGGGGCGTTCAGCAGAGCGTTCCGTCGTACGTTCGTAGGTCCGACGTACGGGCGGAGCTACGTGCGGAACACTTGGACTAGGGGACGGAACAGCGGGTGTGTTGGGTACGAAAGACCTTGCCGTGGTGTCTGGCGTGGCCTCTGTGTCGACCGTGGGCGTGGCTGTCTCTCCACTTCCGGCGGTCTTCCGACGTAGGAACTCGACCGCGTAGAGCGATCCAAACGCGATCAGACCTAAGCCCACACCGATCAGGATCCATCGTTTGATCTGTAAAACCGTGTCTTCATTGGGGCTGTCGTCGCGATCGTCGATCTCAAAATCGGTTGCGACCTGTTCTTTTTTTCGCTTTGCAGCCTGGAGGGCGTCAAAAAGGGCGTCAACAGAATCGGAACTGGGCGAGTCCTCGTTTGGGGAACCCGGTTTTTGGGGCTTTCGGTCGGACGCCATTCTTTAAAAGTATAGCATTCTGGTCCCTGAAAAAGCTAAAGCCCCGAAAACGCTGGCTAAGCCAGGCTTTCGGGGCCCAAAGCTATGTCCAAAGCTACCTATAAAAGGCAGCTCAATTCGACTTTACGAATTACAGAATCGCAGCCGTAAACTCAAAGCCAACTGCTGTGGCTTCCGACTTGATTCCGCTGCTCGTGTACATGAGCAAGTACGGGGCGAACTCAATCGCTTCCGTAATATTCCACAAAATCGCAGGCTGAATATTTGGCGATGCGTAGGTCAGCTGGTTTGCTGAGCTAGCAGCACCGTCTTTTACAGCCGCTTCCGCTTCGTACAACAGACGAGCAGCGAGCGCTGGCGTGAACTGATACTTCGAGTAAAACGAGAAGTAAGTCGCGATGTCACCATCTGCGCCTTGTTTGCGGCGGTTGTGGATGAAGTAACGAGCCCAAATATCGGATCCCAACGTCCAGCGCGAGTTCGGAATCGCGTAGGCATTCTCAAGCACCAGGCGAGGCGATACGCTACGGCCAGCGCCTTGTGTTGATTCCGTCAACGCAAACTCGAGATCGATACTCGGCGTGATTGAAAAACCGTTCTGATCGATCGCATTCGACGCTTTGAAGCCGACGCGCGGATCGAGCATTTGAAATCCATCCTGTTTTTGTGGATCGGGTCGGACCACCCAGCGTGGGTTGAGATTCACGCTCAATGCCGGCGTGAATTTATAAATGAGCTTTGATGAACTGTAGAGATAGATAGGTTCGCTCGGAGCGCCCGTGTCGTCTGGGAAGTTTGAATCAAACTCCGTGATCGATGGACCATAAAAGTTTCCGTAGTAAACCACGCCAATCTTATCCAGTGCGCTCGGTTGAACATCTTGTGAGTTCAACGAACTTGTTCCACCTGGCGCGGCTGCGCGACGGTGGGCTTTCTGTTGTCGTTTCTGCGCTGCTGATGCATCAAGACCCACAAGTTGAAGCGCGAGAACTGCCGCTACAACACCCCATAAAGTCTTCGGGTAACTAAACTCAGTCATAATTTTCACCTCTTACCTGTTAAACAGTTTTCCCGCTTGTACACTGGTTCAACTGCTTTTGCACCACGGGGCGCTGTTTTTCAGCCGCACGCAGTTTCGCACCTTCGACGTAGCGTGTCAAGTGGTAACTGTTTTAGTTTAGGATTCCGACTCCGTTTGTCATATACCGGAACCTACGATATGCACGGCTTCCGAATGCGCTCCTGGGTAGTGGGAAGTCTTCTTATCAGTGCCATCGCTATTAGTGTCTGCGCTCGTACGCTCGTGTGTCGAGCTGATCCGGCGCCGGCTTTTTCTTTAGGGCCGAACGCTCGCCTCACCTCTGACGCCTCTCAATGTGCCCAACGTCTGAGCATTCCGTTCTTAAGAGCTTGGCTCCTGGCTGAGCTCGGGCCCAATCCGACTGGAGAGCGAGCGAAGGATTTCAAGAATCGTTCGGTTTTTCTTAGTTTTGCCCGGGTTCCACGGTCGCGCGTTCGGATCGATGTCGTGGAGGGAGTCGGAGAAGTGTTTCTGCCTGATTTCGAGCTCGTCGAGCACGATGACGGGCAGGGTATGCCGGAGATTCGATGGTATCGGCATCCGTATAATCGCAGTCCCGATGTTCCATTTTCTACGAGTTCGGTCGTACTGAATGTTCGCGAACCTTTTTATTTTTCGGCCTCCCGGTCCCTGTTGAGCTTTACCAAAACGGGTCGTTTGTTTTCGCTGAAACTCCCAACCGACACGGTCCGACCCGGACGTCGAGAGAAAGTAAAACTGGAAACGGAAAACGATATTGAGGGTGGGCTCGCACTCTCGCGATGGACCCGGCAGATTGACCAGCGGGTTGGAGCCCCAGAAAACGTCGTGATTCTCACCGAGGCTTTCGGGGTCTCAGAGATCGAAACGGGGCGCGGAATGGTCGTTCGTGATCTTAGGCCGATGCAAGCCGCGTTCGATCGTCGGCGATCGTTTTTAACCGGGGTTTGCTATCGAAGTCAGAGCCACGCAGGGAGCGCTGGGGTACCAGAACTTTGTCCGTTACGCGCGCATGGTGGGGCGATTCAAGGCTGAGATGCTCGTTCGTTACGGGTTAGTGTGTCCGTATTCGCACGGACAGAATTTTCTCGCGGAGACGATCGGCATACCCACCGGCTCATCGGTTCAGTTTTCCGGACGCCTCTTTTTTCGAGATGTGAGTGATTGCCAAATCTACCCGCCGATTTTTGATCTGATCAACCAGGCGCAGGAAACCCCATGGCATCACGGTTGGCGATCCGGTCTTATAACGGATCTCGAAAACAAACTTCAGTTCAAAACACACCACACGATCATTGAGGCGCTAGGCTTTCAACGTTCGAATGGTCTGGGCGAAGAACATGATGCGGCTTTCGTGCGCCAGTTACACAAAATTCTGGGAGAAGACTTGTGGCTAGCGCCTTCTAGCCCATTTTGCACAATCGAGAACGTCGTCGCATCCAAGCGATGGGCGCCGCAGTTCATGCGTATTCGTGGTTTACGTCAGGCTGTGAAGGATTTTCACATGCGCGGAGCGCGGCCGTAACCGCCACCCCGTCCGCCGCGATCTCCACCGCGACCGCCGCGATCACCACCACGACCGCCTCGGTCACCGCGTCCACCGCGATCGCCACCGAAGCCGCCGCTGCGTGGAGGAGGCGGAACATAACCTTCCGGAACTGGGAGCAGCGCTTTACGCGAAAGTCTCAGTTTTCCCGTGCGTTCAATCTCGAGCAGCTTGACCTCGACTTCGTCGCCTTCTTTGAAGAAGTCTTCGACTTTTTCAACGCGGTTGTAGTCAATCTCAGAGATATGGAGCAGGCCTTCTTTCGTTGGCGTGATCGCCACGAAAGCACCAAACTCTACAATCTTCTTGATCGGACCTTTGTAGGTCTTGCCGACTTCGAGTTCGGCAACGATCGAGCTGATGATATCAGCCGCTTTTTGTCCGGCTGTCTGATCAACCGATGCGATGTTCACGCGGCCGTCATCTTGAATATCGATCTTCGCTCCGGTTGAAGCGATAATCGCCTTGATCGTCTTGCCGCTGGGTCCAATGACCTCGCCGATACGATCGAGCGGAATCTTGATCGTCATGATGCGAGGAGCAGTTGCTGCCAATTCCGTGCGGGATGCGTCGATCGTCTTCGCCATCTCTTTCAGAATGTGCATCCGGCCTTCGTGCGCTTGCGCGAGTGCGGTGCGCATGATGGCTTCGTCGACGCCTTCAATTTTGATGTCCATTTGGATCGACGTCACACCGTCTTTCGTGCCAGCGACTTTGAAATCCATATCGCCGAGATGGTCTTCGTCACCCAAAATATCGCTAAGAACAGCAACGTCGGAGCCTTCCTTGATCAAGCCCATCGCAATACCCGCGACTGGCTTTTCAATTGGAACACCTGCGTGCATGAGCGCCATCGAGGAACTACAGACCGAACCCATGGAGGAGGAACCGTTGCTCTCGAGCGTTTCGCAAACGATACGCAGCGTGTACGGAAAGTCTTCGTGTTTCGGAATCATCGGATAGATCGCGCGTTCGGCGAGTTTTCCGTGACCGATTTCACGTCGGCTCTGTCCGCCCATTCGTCCCACTTCACCCACGCTGTAGGGAGGGAAGTTATAGTGGAACAAGAACTGGCTCATCGTGTTCTCATGAAGATTGTCGATGATTTGTTCATCTTCGCCCGTTCCGAGTGTGATGGTCGCAAGAACTTGCGTCTCACCGCGCGTGAACAGCGCGCTTCCGTGTGTTTTCGGAAGCAATCCGACTTTCGTGCTGATGCCTCGAACCGTTTTGAGATCGCGGCCGTCAATGCGCTTTCCTTCTTTGAGGATCATTTGGCGCATGAGCTTGTACTTGAGATCTTCGTAAGCCGTCTTGAGTTTTAACTCTTTCTCTTTTGCAGCATCCGGATCCGACTCTTTGAGCGACGCTGGAACAAGCTTCTCGAGCGCCTTCTTCTTGGTTTCATCCATCAGATCGTAGCGCTTTTGCTTTTCTTTTGTGTTGAGCGCTTGAACGATGCCAGCTTTCATCTCGGTTTCAGCTGCGCTGAGAAGCGTTTGGTCTTGCGCGATCGGCGCAAGAACGCGCTTGGGTTTTCCACAGAGCTTACGGAGCTCTTCGATCGATTGAACCACGCGTTTGATTTCAGCATGACCCTTGAGGATCGCGGTGAGGACATCGGCTTCTGGAGCTTGGCGTGCGCCACCTTCGACCATCATGATGGCGTTCGCTGTTCCTGAAACAAAAACTTCGATATCGAGTTCGTCGTCGTTTATCATCTTCCAGGCTGGATTGATGATGTATTGACCATCTTTGCGTCCTACCCGTACCGCGGCTGTTGGACCGTTGAACGGAATATCGGAAATATGCAGAGCTGCTGCCGCGCCAATCCCGGCGGCGCTGTCAATGTCCGCGTCGTGATCGAGCGATAAGATCGTTGCCACGAGTTGAATCTCGCAGCGGAAATTTTCAGGAAACAGTGGGCGATTCGGACGGTCGATCAGACGAGCCGAAAGCGTCGCTTCGGAGGTCGGTCGTCCTTCGCGGCGGAAGAAGCTGCCCGGAATCCGGCCAGCGGCATAAAACTTTTCTGAGAACTCGACTGTCAGAGGGAGAAAGTCGATACCCGGTTTTGGATCTTTGGCTGCGCATACTGTAACGAGAACGCGCGTGTCGCCGTAATGTACGAGCACGGAGCCGTGCGCTTGTTTGGCGAGTTCGCCGGTTTCAATCTTGAGAGTTTTGCCGCCTAATTCGCAGCTAACGGAGTGTACTTGATTCATGGTTTTTTCCTTTTAATGGCCTTTATGGCCGGATGCTTTCCGTAAAAACACGATCGGTTCGTTGTCATGAGTCGACGAGGGTCGAGGGAGTATCGCAGACGAGCGTACGTGATCGTAGCCTTGGATTACTTACGAATCTCAAGCTTGCCGATCACCGACAGGTAACGCTTTTCACTTTCGGTTTTCAGGAAGGTGAGAAGACGTTTGCGTTGACCTACGAGTTTGAGGAGACCTTGCTTGGAGTGGAAATCCATCGGGTTTTTTGCAAAATGCCCGTTGAGATAATTGATCCGCTCGGTCAAAAGCGCGACTTGAACTTCGGTGTTACCCGTGTCGCGACCATTTTTTCCATAAGTTTCGACGATTTTCTGTTTCGCCGCCTTGATGACTGACTTCGAAGACATGTTTCTACTTTCTTTTTTTCACTTTTTTATTCCAGGCTTTATTAACACTGGGGGAGGGGGAGTGTAAAGGCGCATATTCCGCCCCCGTCGAACCCGTCATTTGCTACCGTAAGATACCCTCGCAGATTTGTGCTGCCTGAGCGAGCACTTCGGGTGCGTTCGAGAGGTACACCGGCGGATTCCAGGACCATTCAAACTTTCTCCGGCGAGCGCGAACGCAGGTTTCGCACGCATCTCGTGTGTTGTCGCGGAGCTGATCGTTCCGATCGAGGAACTGCATAATGCCAGGGAAAGCCTGCGCCGAGCAGGCATAAATCACGTCAAATTCGAGGGCTCGTCCATCGAGGTGCTGGTGACCCGAATACGATTGGTTGTCCGCACGGATCGCATGTAGAAATTCATGAAAAATGTTCGCCTGTACCCAGATTTCAACCGTCTTGGTGAAGGTCCGGAAATCGTCGCTTGAGTGGTTAAAACCAATCCGGTCAGCGCCGTCGGCAGCTCCGTGAGCGTGAAAGTATGCGTGTCCGACTGTCGAGTTTTTCTTTCCGTCGTTACAGTTAAACTCCAGCGGTCGGACGCCATGGTTTCTGAGGCTTGCGTAAGTGAGAGGCCGATTGACCGTTTCGAGTGTTTTCAATCCCTCAAACACCGTCGCCGGAATGTTTCGCTTCATCGAATCAAGGAGTTCATCGGTCTCAGCGGCACCGACGTCGTCTAAGGCGCACACATACCGCCAGTACTTTGTGAACACTTCGAAGGTTGCGCGTGATTTCAAGAGCGCCTTTGGGTTCGCGACGGGATGGACCGGAAGGTCCCCCTCCGCCCATGCTGATGATGTTGGTGACGAGGGAGTTGCTGCTACGAAGAGCGCGACGATGACGATCGAAAGCGATGACACAGAGTGTGTTTATAGTCGATGACTCAATATGTCAATTTGGTCGGGTGGTTTGTCAGTTTTAAGGGAAATGTCCGGTGAGTAATAAAAAGGAAATGTCCGCAAAGTCTGAGCGATAGGATCAAGCCTTCTTGAGAAGACGGGGGTGAGATGGAGCTTGGATGCGAACGATCGGGGGTCGCTGGGCATGCTTTGGCACTTGTGCCGGAACAAGTAATGGTGCGTCAATGACCCCACGAACCCCACGGTGGCGCTAGGTTAGCGGCTGTGGGCTCATGCGACCGCACTTGTGCCGGCACAAGCTGCTTTGCGTTAACCGTTTCATGCGGACGTTTGACCCTTGGTTTCGGTAGCCAGGACGGGCCTATATGGGTTTCGGAGAGGGGTCCGTATGAAAAAATTTCGCAAAAAAAAATTTAGAAAATTTAGGAAGTTTGGCGCTCTTCCGCTATCTGCGGCGCTTGTCCTATGGTTCGGTATCGGCGGAGGGATGAGTCATGCGACACCTCCGCCGCTTGATGGGCCGGAAGCGTGCGCCACTGGACTGTCTCCACAAGCTCGGACCGTTTCGATCGAAACAGCTGTGCTAGGGCCATCCATGAAGCTTCTCCATGACGGCTTAAAGGGTCTTCTCGAAGAAGCCGGACTCAAAATCACAGATTTTCATAAGACCTTGGAAACGCCTTTCAAAATCCTAGGAGCCCAGCTCACGCACACGCTGCACGATCGTGATCGGTTTGAGAACGTCGCGGAGCTTCAGGTCTCCGTATCGTTCTTGCAAAATGCCTTCACGGCTGCTTGGCAGGAGATCGAGTTTCAAAGGAGGGCGGGCAAGAGACTGATCGATGCGAAGATCACGGCGACGTATGGAAACGGAAGGGTCTCTGAGATAACGTTGGTGTTTGGGACCCCCAAGGCCCCACCCGCAGGCCCCTAAGCCGGCGCTCCGTCTTTTCCAAACGACATCGTCAGAAACTCACGCAGCTTGACGACGATTTTGAGTTCAATCTGCCGGACCCGTTCGCGAGTCAGACCGTAAAGATCAGCCACCTCTTGGAGTGTTTTTGGGTCCTCGGCAAGGATCCTAGAACGCAAAATTCTCTGTTCCTTTTCGTTCAGGGTCTTTTCAAATGCCGGCAAAACTTCTTCCATCATCGACAGTAGCTGGTTCCGCGCGAGTGCTTCGTCCGGACTTTCGGCCCGATCGACGAGAAAGTCCATTTGTGTCCGTTTCGCTCCGCCCGACTCATCGGTCATGGGCTCGTCGAGCGATCGTTCGGCACCGGAACGCGAAAGACGCTGTTCCATCTCGACGACATCTTTCTCGCGGACCTCAAGCTTGTCAGCCAAGAGCTTGGCTCCGGGATGCTGTCCAAGATTTTCCAAGCGCTGTTTTTCGCGCATCAATTGATAGAAAAGTTTCTTCTGCGCCTGTGTTGTCCCCAGTCGTACGAGTCGGAAGTTATCTAAGATATATTTAAGAATATAAGACCTGATCCACCACGACGCGTAGTAGCTGAGCTTGGCTCCCTTATCGGGATCGTACTTTGAGACGGCTTTCATCAAGCCGACGTTGCCTTCCTGAATGAGGTCCAATGTGTTGGCGTAAACGCTTCGATACTCCATCGCTATTTTTACGACCAAGCGTAAGTTGGCCGTTACCAGTCTTCGGGCGGCGTTCAGATCACCGTCATCGCGCAGTTTGCGAGCGAGCCGAAGTTCCTCCTCAGGCTCCAGCATCGGGATCTTGCGCATCTCGGCGAGGTAGACGCGCAAGGGGTCAGACGGCGTCAGTGCACCTGCCTTGGATGCCACGGCGGGTACGAGCCCCTGACTTGAGCCAGGACCCGACTTGCCAGCGTCAGCAGATTTGGAAGAGGGTTTTTTTGTTTTCACGGGCGAAGAAAGTTTTAGACGAAAGCGTTCAGCGCGGCAATGATATTGACTAGTACAGATGGCGCGAAGCAAACGATCCAAAGGGCGGTTTAAAAAAACACGATTTCGAAATGGCCTTGTCGTGGTCTCGGAACGTCACCCGAACAAGAATGGCTACGCTCTCGGCGTTCTCTTTCGTTTCGGATCGAAGGGGGAGCCCGATCGTCTTGCTGGCCTCGCTCATTTCCTGGAACATATGTTCTTTAAGGGGACAAAGGGCCGTTCGGCTGAAGCGATTGTACGCGAGATCGAGTCGACAGGCGGCGAGATCAACGCGTTCACCGAACGCGAGTACACTTGTTATCACGTGACGGGACTCAAGACTGATCTCGCGCGTGGTGCTGACGTCCTTTGCGATATCTTGCTCTACTCAACTTTTCCTCCAGCCGAAATCGATCGCGAACGCAAAGTGATCCTGCAAGAAATCGCAGCTACCGAAGAAAATCCGGAGGAACTCGTTTTCGATGCTTTTTTTGAGCGCGCGTTCGGGCGTCGTGGTCTTGGTACGCGAATCTTGGGAACAGCTCAGACGCTCAAGCGCATCAAACGTCGCAATCTTATCGAGGCCACGCATCGCTACTATTCGCCCGATCAATGGGTCGTATCGGTTGCAGGGAACGTGAAGCACGAGACGCTCGTCGCGCGGCTGCGGTCGTTGATCCCGGTCTCACGACGCCGCAAAGGTCGTAAAGCCCCACCTCACTCCAACTCGGTATTTCGTGCTGGACGGTGGTGGGCGATTCAGAACTCAGAGCAGGCTCATATGGTGGTGGGCTTTCAGTCGCCGAAACTCTCGACACGTGAGCGATTGGCTGCAGGGTTGCTCAATGTCTATCTCGGCAGCGGAATGAGTTCGGTTCTTTTCCAGGACGTTCGTGAAAAGAGTGGCCTTGCGTACAGCGTGTACACGTATTTTTTCCCGTTCACGGAGCTAGGTGTGTTCACAGTCTACGCGGCGACGAACCCGAGTCAGGTCAATGTCTGTCTGAGTATCATCGCGCAATCCCTTGCGCGTACGACGCAAGAGCTGATGACGGAAGACATGCTTGACGCTGTGAAGACTAATCTCAAAGGAAATAT
Organism: uncultured Oligoflexia bacterium; assembly: GCA_964549505.1. Lineage (GTDB taxonomy): Bacteria > Bdellovibrionota > UBA1018 > UBA1018 > CAZJVD01 > CAZJVD01. Next base: position 20,373 of record CAZJVD010000020.1, on the reverse strand, counting down.
CTTATTAACAGCCGATGATCTCGAGTCGCGCATGCTGAGTATCGGACGGAACGAGGTGTTCTACAGTCATTATCTTTCACCTGAAGAGGTCTGCGACATGATCGATGAACTCACACCTCAGGAAATTCGCAGAGTCGCGCGAAAGCTAAAGCTTGCCGACTTTTCGCAGTCCGCGGTGATGGTCGTCAGCCCGGATTCGAGGGCCCGCGCCGCTTTTTCACGATCACGATGACGATAGCAGCAACAATCCCGATCGCTAAATAGAAGAAAAAGTCGTCGTCACCCTGACTCTTTTGTGGAGTAGCGCCGGCTGTCGGTGCTTGTCCGCCCAGACTTGGAAAAACTGATTCCTGCGCGAGCTGAGTCGGCATGGCCGCGTCGAAGAGGTTCGAATCTTTTGGAGCGGCATTGAGGCCACCACTTCTTCGAAAGACCTTGAGAGTTTTTACCATCTCATCAAACTCAGGCAGGTACTCTGAATACTTGTCTTTACTGATGGAATACGTGACGAGGATTCCGATATCGTTTTTTACGGTCGCTAGATAGCGCGTGTAAAAACCTGGGATCTCGGACTCCAGATGAAGCGCATCGACCCACGGTTGTTCGTTGATCTTGTCCGTCTTCGAATACTTAACGTCGCTCTGAACACGTTGACCCTTGATGCTCGTATAAGCCTTCGCCTGCTTCAGATACGTGAGATACTGCTCGAGAGAGTCCTGGTCGCCCCGAAGCTTCGCGGCGAGGATAATGATCGCATCGCGACGCTTGTTTGCGTCTTTGTTTTGGCAAACCCATTCAGCGCCCTCGAGACTGCAGTCCCAATTGGACGGGAGTTTGAACTCTGCGAAGCGATTTGCGAAACGGTTGGCCGAAGCCGATGGCGCATGAAACGCCGCCAGCGAAAGGCCCAAACTCATCCACAGCATTACGAAAACGGGTCTTAGCTGCATACGAGTAGTGTACTCGTTTTTTGGACCTGATGCTTTGACTTTTTGGCGAGGCCGTGTTCGCGACTACCTGGCGCGATCGGAACAATCCGTTTCATACTACTGAAGCGGTTTTTTGACGACGAAGCCTTCTTCGATCCAGACTTCGCGGAAATACTCGACGATCTTGATAGCTGCTTCTGATGAACGCACGCTCGTGACTCGACCGCGGGCCACTGCTTCTTTGACATCGCCAGTTTTCGTTACCGAGAATACGTCGAGGACATCGCCGACTGCGACGCCGTCGGTGGTACCTTTGTCGATTTTCAGTAAGTGATACTGGTCGTTGGTACGGACGACCCGAGCTTCAAATGTGTAAGCCACGAAACCCTTATTGCCTTGACCATACTCGCGCTCGCGCGAGGCCGGATCGGCGGTCGGTTCGGTTTCTTTTGGGTCATCCGAACTGCCAAAGGTTGCAAACTCAAGCGCGACTCCGACTGAAAATCCGTTGGGGGCTTCTTTTCCCCAAAGCGATGTCGATGTGAACCCAAGGACCGAAAGTCTTGGCTGAAAGCGATAGCCAAGCCGACCTTCGGCACTGACCAGCGACGGATGCTGAGCCAGGAAGAGACAGCTGCCGCCGGCGCGCGGATCGACTTTACAAGGATTGCCGGCGCCCGACAGTGTTTCGTCTGTCAGCGAATGCAAACCGCCGATGCGACCCGCGAAAACAATGCCTGTCGGATAAGCGTCGTAACGAAGCTCGGTCGACCAGCGAACCGCTGGGTCATAGTCATTGGAGCGCCACATGAAACCGGCACCCATATTGAGGTCAAGAGTACGAGTCTCTGAAGCAATCAAAGGAGCTCTAAAAAATCCGCTACCCGTGACATGGGTCGTGCCGTCGCCCAGTACGACATCAAAGTTCTGATCGTCCGCTGGCGAATACGCCGGAACGTCGGTCTCTACCTGGAAAAAAGCTTCCATGCCGGTTGTCGAACGGATGAGTCTGAGATTCATACCGACGTTCTGATCTGAAAATCCGAAACGCGTTGCTGTTCCGAGTGTGGTTTCCAGATCGACATGGATGTAACGGGCTTCGCCGAACAATGTCACGGCGTTCGAGATTCCATAAGCGACGGGTAGTGATCCCGTCATGACAGTGATGCGATCGAGAAGCGCTGGATCAATACGGTCCGAGTTTCGATCGTAGTTGATGCGTGAAGCGTAATAACGAAACTCGGGAGCCAGGCGAAAGCTTTTTGCGGGTTGATGTCTCAGCGTCAAAAACGATCCCGTGAGATCGGCCTGAGCGTGAGGTGTGCTGCCAAAAAGTGTCGTGAAAAACGTAGCGAGACAAAGGACGGCGCCCAAAAACTGAACGAGTTTCGTTTTCATGGGGTGCGAGACTGCTCGCGCCGTGCCACTACTACCTCTAAGCATGCCCATCCTCATGACATGCGTCATAGCATGGCGTTTTTAAAAAGGAAACGTCGCGTTAGGTTGTTTGATTAAGGGCAGAAACTATTGAATTCAAAGGGGGTACCGGAGTCCGCGAAGATGCCCTAAGATGGGTTTCAATGTCACTCCATGAAGAAGCCCTGAAATACCACTCGATGGGGCGCAAAGGAAAAATCGAGGTTGTCCCAACCAAGTCCGTCTCCAGCCAGCAGGATCTATCCCTCGCGTACTCGCCGGGAGTCGCCGAACCCTGCCGGATGATCGCCGAAAAGGACGATCTCGTTTACGAGTACACGACTAAGGGCAACCTGGTGGCTGTCGTTACAAACGGGACAGCTGTTTTGGGTCTGGGAAACATCGGCCCGCACGCCGCGAAGCCCGTGATGGAAGGCAAAGGGATTCTCTTTAAAAAGTTTGCTGACATCGATGTTTTTGACATTGAGCTCAACGCCCAGGACCCGAATGACGTCGTCAAGGCTTGCGAAATGCTGGAGCCCACGTTTGGCGGCATCAATCTCGAAGACATTAAGGCGCCTGAGTGTTTTTTTATCGAAGAGGAGCTCAAGAAGCGCCTCAAAATTCCAGTTTTTCACGACGACCAACATGGAACGGCCGTTATCAGTGGAGCTGCTTTCCTCAACGCCGTCGAGATCAGCAAGAAAGATATTGGTAAAGTAAAAGTCGTTTTTTCGGGTGGCGGAGCCGCTGCGATCGCATGCGCGGATCTCTATCTCAAACTCGGCGTGAAACTCGACAACATCATCATGTGCGACTCGAAAGGCGTGATCTACAAGGGCCGTGCTGAGGGAATGAATCCCTACAAAGAGCGCTTTGCGCGCGATACGAAACATCGCACGCTTGCTGAAGCCTTGAACGGCGCGGACGCTTTCATCGGTGTTTCCGTCAAAGGTGCTGTTACACAAGCGATGGTGAAAACCATGGCGCGCGAGCCGATTGTTTTCGCGATGGCCAATCCAGATCCCGAAATCTTACCCGAACAGGTTCTCGAAGTGAGGCCCGATGCGATCATGGCTACCGGTCGATCGGACTATCCGAACCAAGTGAACAACGTTTTGGGTTTCCCGTATATTTTCCGCGGCGCGCTCGATACAGGGGCGCGTTCCATCAATGAAGAGATGAAAATGGCGGCAGTGAAAGCGCTCGCGGCACTCGCAAAAGTCGATGTTCCCGAGAGTGTTTCACGCGCCTACGGTGGGCAAGAGTTCAAGTACGGCCGCGATTACCTGATCCCAACTCCGTTCGATCGGCGGGCGTTGATTTGGGTGGCGAGCGCTGTTGCCGAGGCTTCGATGAAGTCAGGCGTCGCTCGGATTCAGGTGGATCTTCCACGCTATCGCGAACGTCTCGAAGCTCTTCTCGGTTCTACGTACACCGTCATGCGCGGGATTAAAAACCGCGTGCGTCGTTTTGGCGAAAAAGACGGTCTCTCCAAGGTCACGCTTGTCTTCCCGGAAGGCGAGAACGAGAAAATACTGAAGGCAGCAACACTGATTCGCCAGGAAGGTATTGCTGAACCTGTGTTGCTCGGAGATGTCGAGCGGATCAAGTCGGTGATGCAGGAAAAAAATCTCGAGAAAGGTCTCGATGGCGTCCGCGTGATTCGCCCGAGCAAGTCTGAACTTTTTGAAGAGTTTTCGAATGGGCTGTTCGAAAGGCGCCAGCGTAAGGGCATGACGCTGTCGACGGCACGCGATCTCATGCGTCTCACAAACTATTTTGGTTCGATGATGGTGGAACTTGGGCACGCTGACGGTCTCGTGAGTGGCGTTTCGCAGAGTTATCCGTCGACGATTCGACCTGCGCTTCACTGTATCGGTGCGAAGAACAACGCTCGGCTTGCGGGCGTGTACATCATGATCACAAAACGTGGCGTGATGCTCTTTTCCGATACGACCGTCAATATTGATCCCACGGCAGAGCACCTGGCGAGCATTGCGATCCAGACCGCAGCCATGGCAAAGAGTTTCATGGACAGCGAACCAAAAGTCGCGATGGTGAGTTTTTCGAACTTTGGTTCGAACGAACATCCGGCCGCCGAAAAAGTAGCTGAGGCCGTTGCGATTATTCGGGAGAAAAGACCCGAGCTCATCATCGATGGGGAAATGCAGCTCGATACGGCTGTGGTGCCAGAGATCAGCGCCGAGGCTTATCCCTTCAATCAAGTTCCAGGAAACGCGAATGTTATTATTTTTCCAGATCTCAATTCGGCCAATACGGCTTATAAGCTTCTGTCACGGATTGGTGGGGCCGAGGCGATCGGTCCCGTGCTCGTCGGAATGAGGAAACCGGTTTCGGTCCTTCAGCGTGGTTGTGATGTGAATGACATCGTCAACATGGCCGCGATCACCACCATGGAAGTGCAGATCCGACGAAAACTCAAAGAAGCTCGAGCCGCGCTCGCGAAAACATAGGGCTTTTTGTGTGTTTGACGCTAGGCGGTAACGTCGGGTAAAAGAGGGGTCGCGTGATTGCAATCTTAGGGGCTTTTCTCAGTCTCATTTCCGGCGCGGCCGGCCCGATCGGTGAGTCGGATATTCTCGATCTTTTAGCTGTGCAAGACACGTGTGAGTCGAGGCTCGTTCCGCTTTCTCAGGCCCTGCTTGCGGAACACCGTGTGGCGATGGCAAGGGGTTATCGTGCCTTTCGCGAAGACCGGGAGAATCAGACGCTCCTTGCGCGGCAACTCGAGGCCGGCGATGAAAATGCTCGGTTTCTTCGTTCGCATCTCGGTTTCAAACTGCTGAAAAACAGTCGTGGGCATAAGACCCTTGTTCCGCCATCGGAGGTCTCGGAACTCCTAGAGAGTATCGAGCAGGTTCATCGCGTACTCAATCCTTCGATCAAAGCTGGCCTCGTTTTTCGGGACAGTGACGTCCAAGATCGTCCCATCACCAGGCTTAGCGAGTTTTCGATATTTCCGGTGGGAGCCCCGAGAGTCTTTGGTCCGGTATTGTACGCACAAGATCTCCAGACTGAGTGGACGTGGAAAACGCGAGAGTTCGTGTTCTGGCTCGGAAATGGGGTTGCTCCGCTCGAGTTTGGCGCGGACATGCACCACGCACTGGCGCATCTCACAGATTTTGCGATGTACCCGGAAGGGGCCGCTAGGATTCGTAAGTTCGCGGAACGCGTGACGGCTGGTAATCTAGAGTACGGTGATGATCTCTCGATAGCGGGGATTGCGACGCTCAACGAGAGCCAGGCGTTGTTTTTGCGTTCGATCGCGATTCTTGAAGACTTTGCTGTTCTCAAGAGAGAGGACCCTGCGCTCGGTCTGTTGCTGGAAGCCGTGCCTTCCGACATCAGTGTGGAGCAGCGTACGAGTGTGCTGCAGCAGCAGTCGAATCGAGAGATTCTGAAGCGTGCCGAGTTGATCAGTCAAAACGCCTTTCGCTTCCTAGAGCTGCACGGTGGTCTCTACCGGAGCTTCTATGTTCAGAAAAACTTATTGTACGGACTCGGTCGGCGTATTGCGAAAGCATTGGCGGGTCGTCCCGATGACCGTGCGGTGTTTCTCGATCCGGTCACGGACCCCGCGACGGCATACTCTTACCAGCTGGCTACCGAAGGGCTTTTTGGTACCGCCAGTTCAGTGGCATTCCTTGCTCCGATCGCGTTCGGAAATATTTCGGACGCACAGCTTTTGCCTGAGCTGTTCCGCGCGCTCAAAGTTAGTGACGACGACGTGCGCATGATCGAATGGGCTCGGTTATGGGACGAGGCACTCAAGAATAGTCGCGTTTCTTCGGATCACAGCAGTGTCATGCGCCATGCCCTTCAGCAGATTGTTTTCGCCGATCTGGCTCGGTTCGATGTTGGACTTCGCGCTATGTACGATATCGATCTGACTTGGAACGATGTGACGGCCGAAAGTCTGGAACAGTCGATCGCAAGGACGTCAAAAACGTCACGCTGGGTAGAGAGAACAGCGCGTCCGGGCAGCCTGCTGTATTTTGCTTTTGCTAAAGCGGCTCGTTGATTTATCTTTATTAATCTAATAAAAATCGACGCTCAGCGGGTTGAGCTTACGGAGGATTTTCATGAAGAAGCATCTTAGTTTGATCGTAGTAGGATTGGCGTTCGCGTTCACCGCAGTGGCAGCGAAAGAGACAACGAAGCAAAACATCGACACGGCAACGAGTCAGATGACCTGGCACGGAAGCAAAGTGACCGGAAAGCACCACGGGAAAATTAAAATCAAAGACGGTTTTGTCCAATGGTCCGGCGATACGATTAAGAACGGTGAGTTCGCGATCGATATGTCCTCGATCGTCAATGAAGACATTGAAGATCCCAAATACCGTACGAAGCTCGAGACGCATCTGAAGTCCGAAGACTTTTTCATGGTTGAGAAGTATCCGACCTCAAAGTTTGTGATCACGTCGGCAAAACCAATCAAAAATACGGACGGTGGCGCGAACTACGAAGTCACAGGTAAGCTCACCATTAAGGATAAAACCCACTCCGTTAGCTTTCCTGCCAAAATCGAGAAGAAAGACGGCATAACGACCGCGACGGGAAGTGTGACGCTCGATCGGACGAAGTGGGATGTTCGCTATGGATCGGGAAAGTTCTTTGCGGGATTGGGTGACAAATTGATTCACGATCAGTTTACGCTCGACCTTGATCTCAAAGCTAAATAAGGAGTTCTCTGTGTCCCAAGTAGAAGTGATATTGACCGACAAAGCCCCAAAACCAATTGGTCCCTACAGCCAAGCGTTGCGGGCGGGACCGTTCTTGTTCTGTTCAGGCCAAGTTCCGATTGATCCGGTTTCGAACACCGTTCAAGCGACGAGTGTCGAAGATCAGACAAAGGTTGCGATGAACAATGTCCGTGCCGTGCTTGAAAAGGCTGGCATGGGATTCAAGAATGTCGTCAAAACCACGCTCTTTATCAAAAACATGGGTGACTTTCCGAAGATCAACGAAGTCTACGGTAGTTACTTTGCGGGACTGACTCCACCGGCTCGCTCGACCGTCGAAGTCGCACGTCTTCCTAAAGATGTGTTGGTTGAGGTCGAGGTGTTGGCTTATCAAGCTTAAGGGTCCATAGGATCCACGTCGAGATCAGGCCGATACCGCCAAGCGCGGACCAGAACCAGACTTGCGGCATCTCGAAGAAGAGTTTCACGCCCGCTGGACCGGCCACAAACTGTGCGAGCCCAAAGCAGAACATGTACCAACCCATGTAGACGCCGAGTTTGGACGGCGGCGCGAGCCGAGAGATCATGGCGTTTGAGGCTGGAAAACACATCATTTCGCCAACGGTCCAGATCACCGTGCTGACAATGACGCCGGAAACGGTCGTTACGAATGCGAGCATTCCAAATCCGATGGCACCTAAAAGTGCGCCTAATCCGATCGATCGGCGGAGATCCCAAGAAGCCGTCCAACTGTTCAGTGGTACTTCCAGAAAAATAATCATGAGCGTGTTGATCGAAAAGATCATGCCGAATGTCGAAGGACTCAACCCGAGTGTGTCGTTGAGGAACAAACCCTCGGTCGCTGTGTGCTGAAAGTAAACAAGTGCTGTTAGAAACAGCCCCAAGAAGAACACACGAAAGAGCGGGTCTCGCCAAGGGTCGAAACTTTTCAGAAACGCAGGGCGAGTTTCTCCAGACGGAGCGACACCGGCCACGGTGCGTGCGATCACGATGCCACCTAAAATCGACGTGATGCCATCAATCCAGAAGATCAGACGGTAGTCGATGTCGAGGAGGAAGCCTCCAAGTGCGGGCCCGATACTCATTCCAAGATTGACCCCGAGGCGCGTGAGTGCGAACGCCTGTTTCTGTTGGTGAGGCGGAGTGGCTTTCGAGACAAGCGTAAAGATCGGAGGTCTTCCGATCTCGGCGACAAAAGCCCACACCAGCGTGAACAAGATCATTCCCCAAAAACCAGGGATGTAGGGAAACGCTAAGAGAACCGCACCCGTCGCGAAATAAAACCACACGACGATTCTCTTGGGGTCCACACGGTCGGACAGCCAACCACCCAAGATCGCAGCAGCAAGCGCAGTCAATCCGTAGGCCGCCATCGCGATGCTGGCTTGGTCGGCGCTCAAGCCCATTCTCTTGATAAGTATGAGCGAGAAGTACGGGAGTGCCATCGTTCCCATGCGGTTGACGATCATCCCCAGTGTGAGGAACCAAATCGACCGCGGGAGCGCGAAAATATCGCGCCATGCTTGGATCATAAAAAAACTCTATCTAAAAGGTGCAGCTAAGAAAGCGTTAAGACGTAGCTCGCGCAGCCGTAACCGGAGCTTGATTTTTAACCGGACGAATAACAAGTCCTGAACGGATACAACGGGTGCAGGTGAGAATCGTCTGTGTCGTGCCCTTGAGAACCGCTTTGACTCGCTTGAGGTTTGGCATCCAGCGAATCCGCGATTTGCGGTTCGAGTGGGAAACTTTGTTGCCGTAGAAAGGCTTCTTTCCACAAAAAACACAGACTTTAGCCATAGCGCACAACCTACTGCAAAACCGAAGTCGTTTCAAGTACAACCAAGAGAACCGTGGAAGACACACCTACCCGCCCTTCTAGTCGCCTGCACCGATCGTTACAGCGGTCCGGGATCCGCCTGCTCTGGTGGCTGTCGGGCCTGGTTTTCGGTGTGGTTTTAGGGATTTTGACCCTTTCCTACTTCACAGCCGGGTCGATCTACGAGTTCGAAGACTCGGTTGACCTGGACCAGCCTTTGCCGGATGTGGACGCCATCGTGTGTCTGGCGGGGGGGCGCGGGCGTATCCAGCTGGCGAGCGATATTTGGAATCGCTATCGACAGGAACGTCAGGACCGCCAGGCGCCCGTGCTCTACCTCAGCGGAATGGGGAAGCATTCGAACTGGGACATCCTATCCGTTCAGATTCGTCCCGATGTTCTAAAGTATCTGCAGTTTCGAGATGTGGTCATTGAGACCGAAAGTCTCAATACCGATGAAAACGCCGAAGTATTGAAGCAGTTTGCGGTTGAACGCAAATGGTACCGGTTTCTCCTGATCACTTCGAGTTACCATATGAAACGGGCTCGTTACATCATGGTGAGGACGCTCAAAACAGGCCGTTCCAAATCGGAGCAGGCCAAGCTTGAAATCGAAACGCTCTCCGTTCACCAAGAGCCGTTTACGGCACGCGATTGGCGCAGCAGTCTGCATGGTATTCGAGTCACCTTGGTCGAATATCTCAAATGGGTCGTGTTCCGAATTTTCTGGGATGCGTAACCGGCTTCGCGCCGCCGCGGGCGCATAACAGCTCTCTGTTCAGGGTTTTGCGAAAAGGATTCCGCGCGCGTGTATCTGAGCGACGAGGTTATTGAACGCTCGCGCGCGATGCGAGATCGCGTTTTTCTCCGACTCGGTCATCTCAGCGAGAGTGCGGTTCTGATCTTTCGGCATGAAGACCGGGTCGTACCCAAAACCTAGCGTACCCCGAGGAGCTTCCGTGATCGCACCCTCCAGAGCACCCGTCGCTTCAATGAGAACCCCTTCCATCACGAGCGTGAGGTGACAGACGAAGTGCGCCTTGCGCGCGTCCATCGGACGGCCTTTGAGCGCTCCTAAAAGTTTTTCGATACCGGCTTCGTCCTGACTCTGACCTGCTTTGGGTATCGCGTAGCGCGCCGTCCGAACGCCAGGCATTCCGTCGAGGGCGTCGACTTCGAGTCCCGAGTCGTCTGCAAGGGCCGGAAGATGACATCCCTGATTGACCTTGCGTGCTTTTGCGGTCGAATTTTCTGAGTACGTGTCGAACTGCTCGACGAGACCAAGTTTGTGAGCGTTGAAGAGAATATCGCTCGCAGGAATCAGTTCGATCTCTGGAAATACTTTGAAGAGGGAACGAAACTCTTCGAGTTTGTCGTAGCTGCTGGATGCCAGAACAATTCGATGGGATTCACGCATGTCAGTAATTTAACCGAGAAAACGGCTTATTGGTAGCGGACGATGTTTTTCAGAGCCCGTACGACCGGGATATCAGCTGCGCTGATAAGCCCAACGGCAATCGATTCGCCAAAAATAGCTTGAACAAAGGCTTGGTTTTGCGTCGGGTTGGTGCCGCACGAAGCTAAATTAAGATAGCAGCCGTGCATCGCTTGCAACGACGCGGAACAGTCACCCACCAAGGGATCGACAGATTCGAAAAGACTACGCGTCTCAATGTCGAGAGCAATACGACCACTCGTGGAAAGATTGTTGACGACGCCACCGGCACCCCGTGTGACGGTCCCGACTTCACTGCGCGTGCGGCGAAACGTGCAGTTCGGATCGTTCCAAGCGATGATCGTGCTCGACGCTTGCTTGCCGACGAGTGACGTTGAGTTTGCCGAGGCGAAAACGCTTCCCATGGTAACGACGAAGTAATCGGTTCCGCTTCCGTAGGGATCAAAAATTCCGGCTTCCCGAGACTCGATGTTCATCACTTGGAGTGCGACCGGGTTGCGCATGACGGCCGCGATCTCTTCGGGGAGATTTTCGGCTGCGTTTCGAAATTCGCAGGTCTCGGTGCCCTGATCATCTGTGAAACAGAACGAGAGTGCCTGATCGTCGATGAACTCGGCCTGGTAGAAACCCGTAAACGTCTGTGGGGGAGGGGGAGCCTCTTCGACCCGGTTCCCGATACGACAACCGGCAAAAACCGTAAGCAATACAGTCAGCCCGAGGGCTGCCAGTACCTCGAGGGTCACCGAGTAGGTTCCTGAGCTCCGATCCTTGGAAAAAACGCTCATGAAGCTCTTTCGGCATCAGGAGGCAGTCTTTAAATGGGAAAAATTTGCCCTGAGGGTCGTGCGCGCGGATCTATTTCTTCTTAGCGACCGGGGCGAGAAGCATGTGAATCTTCTTACCCTCAAACTTCGGAGGAGCTTCGATAATGCACTCGTCCTTTAGGCTCGCGGCGAGTGATTCCATCATCTTGAGAGGTCCTTGCGTGTGGGCCATCTGGCGACCGCGAAAGAGCATCGTGATCTTGACCTTGTCACCCTCATCCAAAAATTCTTTGAGCTTTTTGACCTTCGTGTCGACATCGTGTGTGTCGGTATTTGGGCGAAACTGTACTTCCTTGATCTTAACAACAGCTTGCTTCTTCTTAGCTTGGGTATCTTTTTTCTTCTTTTCGTACTTGAAGCGGCCGTAATCGATAATCTTACACACGGGAGGGCGTGCACCTGAGGCGACTTCCATCAAATCCAAGTTACGCTCACGCGCCATCTGAAGCGCCTGGTACGTGGGCACGACACCGATCTGGTTGCCTTTTTCGTCGATCAGACGAACCTCTGGAACACGAATGCGTTCGTTGAGACGGTGCTCTTCCTCGCTAATCGGGAGTTTTCCCCGAATTCGCTTAGCACGTGAAACAAAGTTTGCGGGTTTAGGGCCTTGTGGGGGAAGTGGCATCAGGAGTTTGGACTCATTAATTTCATCGCCGTGCCTGAAAATAGCGAGAAAAGGGTCCTTGTGTCAAGAGGGGTTTCAACAACCACGAGCAACACAGAAGGATTGACGGGTTTATCCGTCCTACCCATAGTCTGATTTAAGATGCTCAAGATAGGTCCCTATACGATTACGTCCATTGAAACCTGTAGCTTTGGGTTAGACGGCGGAGCCATGTTTGGTGTTGTTCCTAAGGCGCTTTGGGCCCGTTCGAACCCCCCGGACGGCGAAAATCGCATCGAAATGCGAGCACGCGCGATGTTGATTCGCGCACCGAAGAGCTCCGCTGGTCCTGCTCGCAATATCTTGGTGGATAGCGGAATGGGTGAGAAGTGGAAACAGAAGCACGTCGATATGTATGCCATCGATCATTCGGTGTTTTCGATGGATCGATCGCTTGCAGCTCAGGGGCTGAAGCGCGAGGACATCACGGATGTTATCCAGACCCATCTCCACTTTGATCACGCAGGCGGGCTTACACGATTTGAAAAAACGGGTGATCCTACGAGCGCCATTATCCCAAGTTTTCCGAACGCCAAGGTCTTTGTTCAGAAGCGAAACTGGGATCTTGCGTGGCACCCGTCGGAGAAAGACCGCGCTAGTTATCTCACGGAGAACTATGCCCCGTATAAGGACGCGGCGACGTTCGGACGAAAACTTGAGATCGTTGATTCATCAGGCCCGGATCCGGATGGTTCAAAAAGTTTTTCAGATCCTGTTCCGGGCGAAACGGAGATCTATCCCGGTATCAGCGTTTGGGTGAGTCACGGGCACACACTCGGTATGCAACTGGTGCGCGTGAGTGACGGTAAGACCAGCATCACCTATTGTGCGGATCTCATTCCGACTGCGACGCACGTTCGTGTACCGTTCATCATGGCGTACGACAACTATCCCATGTTCATTTTGAAAGAGAAAAAACTGCTTTTGGATCGCGTGGTCCAGGAAAAGGGTTTTCTGTTCTACGAACACTGTCCAAAGATGCCCGCGAGTGCGGTGGACGTCGATGAAAAGGGCCAATTCAAGGCGGGAGCATCGATTGATCTCTAGGCGGGTTCGTTCTTTTTCGTATGGGCTGAAGCTGCCGTTTCGCGCACTTCGGTTGATCGTGTCGACACCGTCGCTGCTCGCATGGAGTCTTTTGCCAGTTTTACTCACGGGTGTGCTTTATTTCTTTGGAATCCGAGAGCTTCAGCACTGGGTCATGCAGTATGTGCGCGAGTGGATCGTACATTCGGGGTTTCATCTCGAGGGTTGGGTGGGCAGCGTTTTGGATTGGACGATCGCGATTCTGCTCTGGATCGTTGCGGGTCTCACATTTAGTTTTACGAGTACGATTTTGGCATCGCCGTTTAACGATCTTTTAGCCGAGCGTGCAGAGCGTTTCGCGGAACTACCGATGACGCCCGCGCCGCCCGGCGGATTTCAACACCTGGCTCGGACCTTGATGATTGATGTGTCGAAATCGGTGGCGGCGGCGACCGCGACTGTCTGTGCGCTTGTTGTGTCTTGGATTCCGCTGATCAATTTCATCGCGTTCGCGCTCGCTTTTTTATTGCTCGCGTTTCAGTACACGAGCTATCCGCAGACCCGTCGGCACATAACGTTGAGGGCTGGGCTCTGGTTTCTAGTGACTCATTTTTGGGCGTGCTTCGGATTCGGAGCGACGATGAGCTTGCTGTTTGCGATACCGCTGATCTCGAGTTTCGCTTTGCCGGTGGCCGTGGTTGCGGGGACGCTGCTGGTGGCGCGCGCACCCGGTGATCCCGACCGGCGCCTTCTTCCCCTAAAGTAATCGTTGAAACTCCTCGTACCTGACGCGTTGTTGCTACCAATTGTAGCCAGACACTATTGGGTGGTGCCAGAAAGTACCTGGGCCGGCCCAGGTGCGACCGGCTTGCAGGATTTTTCTGGGTAAAACTGCATTAGAGCGACTTGAGGTTGGCCACTGACTTGCTCTTTAAATAACCCGTGGGTGGGGAGAGTCCTTTACAGACAGGAAGTTCGAATGGAACGAGCACGGATGCTCAGTCGGGGAATATTCTGGGGCTTTGTCACCGGTCTTGTTGGTGGTTTGATCGCGGGTTGTACGTCCAAAACGGACCTCCCGCTTAATCTGACCGCAGTTTTTGTCAGTTCTCGGACCGTGGTGCGTTTTCAGTCGCCGCCGAGTGACGCTGACGTGAGTGAGGTGGCCAGCAAAGTCGCGCTGAAAGCAGAAGATTTTGAACGTGTCGGCGACACCTGGGCGATCGTCGACTTACCCAAACTGGACGCTCTCGAGGCAGATCGGAAAACGCTTCGCGAGGATGTCCGGCTAAGTGTTGTCGAAGCGGACCGAGTTCTTGGTTATATCCCCTATTTTTTGGGTTCTGGACCACCGGAGAACTGGTGGAAGCGGGCCTTGCGTCTGAGCGGCGCATGGAGCGTGACGAAAGGATTGCCGAAAGTCACCATTGAGATTCTAGACGCCGATCCTGCACGCTTTGATCTTGTGGGCGGCGTCTGTCTTCTTTGCACGGTTGAACCTGTCGCGGCTGGGTTCACGCTCTCGGATTATCTGCGCTCCGTTTATCGCGAACGCGAAGCTGGCCCGCGCGTGATTCTATCTGGGTTTGTCCCGACCCCTAAATCACCAGCCGAGGTTGCGTTGCTGAGTGTTCTGGCTTCGCACAGCCTTGTTGTTCTGCCTGCCGGAGACACGTTTCCTCAAGGAGAAGAAATACCCCGGCGCGAGGAACCGCCCCAAGAAATCAATAACGGATCCGTCTTTGGCGAGGGCGTTCTGATCGTCGGCGCGCTTGGAATCACCGAGAGCTCACCGTTTCTACTCGAGCGCGCGGTGTTCTCTAACTTCGGTGCTGACTGGGTCTCTGTTTTCAGTCCCGGCTCAAGTGTGACCGTTTCGTTTGGACAGTTTGCGGGTAAAAAGGCGAGTGGAACAGCATTGGCTGCGGCCATCGCTTCGGGTGTTGTGGGGCTGATGCTTTCCCAGAAGCCCGATCTTTCGCCAGCCGATCTAAAAAAGATCCTGATCAAAACTGCTCGGGCGACCGGTTCGCTCGGATCCCTCGAATCTGGCGGGTCGATCGACGCGCACGCGGCGGTTTCGTTTTAACCGAACCTCGGCGCCGGCACTCCGGTAACCACGAGTCAGTCTATAGTTGACGCATATTGTCGGTAACAATCATTGAGTCATTTGGGCAGTCGCCTGAGCAGTCGCATGAGTAGTCGTATCGGGCCGCTGCAAGAAGTCCGGCGACCGGTCTCGAGTAGTCGCTGCATGCTGAGCGGTGATTTGGGTATTGGTACCTAAGTAATGATTGAAATTACCTGGCTTTTTCGGTACGGTACGGCTCAATCATGAAAATGAAGACCGTTAAAGCTGTGGCAAAGAGGTTCAGTTTTACTGCCTCGGGCAAGATCAAGTACAAGCGTGCGGGCAAGCGCCATAACCTGGGCAGCCGCAGTCGCAAGAACAAGCTCAAGCTGAAAGCGGGCGGGATTCTTTTCGAAGGCAATCGCAAGCATGTTGCGCCGAATCTCCCTTACGGCGCCACGAAGTAGTCTCGAGTTTTAGGAAGGTAATCTGTCATGGCACGAGTAAAAGCAGGCACGAAACGTCGCCGTCGTCATAAAAAAGTTCTCAAGCAAGCCGAAGGCTTTGTTCTCGGGAGAAAAAATAAATTCCGTCGGACGATGGAAACAATCCGTCGCGCGGGTGTGTATGCGTTCCGCGATCGTCGAACCAAGAAGCGTAACTTCCGCGCACTTTGGATCTCGCGGATCACGGCAGCTGCTGCGATGAACGATATCAGTTACAGCCGTTTGATTTCGGCGCTGATTAAGTCCAACGTCGCGCTCAATCGAAAAATGCTTTCGGACATTGCGATCGTTGATCCAGCGACGTTCGGCGGCATCGTCAACGAAGTACGATCCCAAGCTCCAGCTGTTTAAAAGCGCGTGATTCAAGAGCTGGATGCCATCGGGGCGAGAGCGATTGAAAGCGTTGAAGCGGCTAGTTCGTCCGATGATCTCGAACAGCTCCGCGTCCAATACCTAGGAAAAAAAGGTGAACTGAGTCTCGTTCTCCGAGGGCTTGGTCAAGTCAGCGCAGAGGATCGCCCGAAAATAGGCGCGCGCGCGAACGAATGGAAAACAAAGATCGAATCCTTGCTTGATTTGCGGAAGAGCAAACTCGAGTCGACAGAGTTGAACGCGCGACTCGCGTCGGAAAAAATCGATGCGAGTTTGCCGGCGCGCTTAGCGCATGTCGGTTCGCTTCACCCCATCACACAAGTGACACGACGGATTGTTGAAGTGCTGTCGCGTCTCGGATTTGAGGTGACCTCCGGTCCTGAAGTCGAAACCGACTGGGCGTGTTTCGAAGCGGTTAACATTCCGGCTGACCATCCTGCGCGTGATATGCAGGACACTTTTTTTCTCGGGCCTGGTTTGGTGTTGCGCACGCACACGACCCCGGCACAGGTCCGAACAATGCTCACACGTCCGTGGCCGGTGCGTGTTCTGTGTCCCGGTGCTGTTTACCGTCGTGATAACGACGCGACCCATTCGCCCATGTTTCATCAGATCGAAGGGCTTTGGGTCGACAAGAAGGTCAGTCTTGCAGATCTCAAAGGGACGCTCGAGTATTTTTCGCGGGAAGTTTTTGGCAGTGAAACGAAGATTCGCCTGCGACCGAGTTACTTCCCGTTCGTCGAGCCCGGCGTCGAAGTCGATGTCAGCTGTTTTCGCTGTCGTAAGAATCTGAAAGCGAACTGTACGGTTTGCAAAGGCACGGGTTGGCTTGAGGTGCTGGGTGCCGGAATGGTTCATCCGGCATTGTTTAAGAACTGCGGCTACAAAGACGCACCGACTGGCTTTGCATTTGGGATGGGCATTGAGCGTATGGCGATGTTGCTCTACGAAATTCCAGACCTTCGTATGCTTTTCCAAAGTGATGCCCGCTTCTTGAGGCAGTTTCTATGATTATCTCGATGAACTGGCTCTCTGAGATCGTCGATCTGAAGTCGTTCGCGCGTGCTGATGCCCTCGCTGCTTTGCTAACGGGACGTGGCTTCGAAGTGGAGCGCGTGATGTCACTGTCGCAAGGCTTTGAAAGTGTGATCACGGCGAGGATTCTAAAACGTGATCGCCATCCGAACGCCGACCGCTTGAGCCTCTGCTTAGTTGACGATGGTCGAGGAAACGAACTTGAGATCGTCTGCGGAGCGCAGAACATGAAAGCCGGCGATGTTGTTGCTTTGGCACAGATCGGTGCGCTTCTCCCCAATGGAGTGAAAATCGAACGGTCCAAGATTCGAGATGTCGTTTCAAACGGAATGCTCTGTTCGGAAGCCGAACTGGGGATGAGTGCTGAAGCCGATGGGATTTTGATTTTGCCACCCGATACGGAGCTTGGTCAGCCACTTGCTGAAGTGTTGGGTCGCGACGATGTTTTGTTAGAGCTTTCACTACCGGCCAACCGAGGCGATATTTTGAGTCATTTAGGCATTGCTCGCGAAGTGGCGGCGGCTCTGGGAACGAAGCTTGCGGTAAAAACGATTTCAAAAAACAAGAAGGCCGCGAAGACCGTCGCAAAGGCAGTGGCGATGCCTTATGCAACAGCGACGATCGCGGAAGGTCCGCAGTTTCTGGCGCGCCTTGTAGAAGGTGTCAGTGTCGGACCGAGTCCTGCTTGGTTGAAAACGCGCCTTGAAGCCATTGGCGAACGTTCGATCAACGGTGTCGTCGACGTGACGAACTTAGTCTTGTTTGAACTGGGGCAACCCAGTCATGCGTACGATGCCGATCGTCTGCCAAGTCCAAAGCTTTCGATTCGAAAAGCACGTGCGGGTGAAAAGCTGGAACTTTTAGATGACACGACCGTGGCACTGACGGGTTCCGAACTCGTTATTGCGTCAGGCGATCAGGCCGTCGCCTTGGCGGGTGTGATGGGCGGTAAAGCGACGATGGTCACTTCAACGACGAAGCGAATCGTGATCGAAGTCGCCGAGTTCGATCCAAAACTTACGCGCGCGACTGCGCAGCGGCTCGGCAAGCGCTCCGAAAGTTCGCGGCGTTTTGAGCGCGGCATTGATCCCGATGGTTTGAACGAAGCCATCGATCGATTGTCATCACTGATGACGGAGGTCGCGGGAGGTGCGGTCGCGGGAACAGCCGTCAGTCGCCAGAAGAAGACGGCGGTGAAACCCGTTCCCGTCGATGCGACATCCGTGTCTGAGAAGATCGGGGTGGTGGTGGCGCCAGCGCGAATCAAGAGTGTCGCGACGAGTATGGGATGCAAGGTCTCAGGTTCGGGGGCGAAACTCAAGATCGTGCCACCGGCGTATCGCCGTGATCTGCAGATCGAAGAAGACTTTGTAGAAGAAGTCGCCCGCTCGATTGGCTTTGATAAGATTCCGTCGACGGTTCCCGTGCTCACATCGCCGCCTTCGGTTCTGGCGCGTGGTCGGTCCGGTGTACCGACTTCAGAAGCCGTAGTGCCGACCGCTAGCGCCATCGACTACAGTGCTTGCGATCGGGTGCGAGACGCGATGATGCGGGCTGGGTTTCACGAATCCGTTCAGTACGCCTTTGGTCCACGTTCGCGTTTCGAGGCTTTTGGTATTTCACCGACCGTTCGCGTGGAAAATCCGATGAGCGAAGATCAAGAGTGGATGGTTCCGTCGCTCGTGCCCGGGATTCTCGAGCAGTTGAGGGAAAATGTGCATCGGCAGTTTGGATCGGATCTTCCGTCACTCCGATTTTTTGAATTACGACCGACGTTTCATCTTCGAAGTGGACAAACGCAGCGGGCGATTTCAGAAACCGAAACTCCAGTCGACGAACGTTGGTCCTTGGTCGGTGTTCTTCAGGGGAATCGTCAGCGTGAAAGCCTGCAGGCCGAAGCGCAGCCACTCGATTTTTTCGATATTAAGGGCACGCTCGAAACGGTTTTTGAACTTTTGGGAACCAAGGGCGGGCGTATTCAGGCCGTTCTTCCTCAATTCGCTGACCGTCTTCCGGCATGTTTTCATCCCGGAATTGTTGGAACGGTCATGCTCGGAAAGGATGTCGGCGGCTATTTGGGTCGTCTGAATCCAAGATTTGAAGAGAAAATGAAGCTGAGACGGCCCACGTGGCTCTTTGAAGTCGACGCCGAAGCGTTGATGCGCATGTCCAGAGCGTCAAAAGCCTACCCTACGTTCCAAAACTGGAGCGATCGTCCGGCCATCGAACGCGATTTTGCGCTTGTTGTGAAGGATCCGACCGAGGCGCATCGCATCACACAGATCGCGATGACGCAGGGGCGTCCGCTAGCCAAGCATGTGAAAGTTTTTGATATTTACCGAGGGCCGCAGATTGGCGAGGGGATGACAAGCATTGCGGTTCGGGTTATCTTTTACTCAGACGAACGTAGTTTGCTGGAAAGCGAAGCCGATGAAGCCTCAGCTCGAATTATTCGAAGCTGGAAAGAGCAGTTGGGGGCCATACTTCGGAGCTAACTTCGCGCCAAGACGAGGATTCTAAGCGTGGCAATGACTAAAGCAGATATCGTTGAAGCGCTGTACGAGAAGATTGGCTTTTCCAAGAAGGAAGCAGCCGATCTGGTTGAACTAGTGTTTGATACGATGAAGGACCGCCTCGCTAAAGGCGAAAAGATTAAGATTTCCGGTTTTGGAAACTTTGTCGTTCGCGAAAAGCGTTCGCGAGTCGGTCGCAATCCACAGACTGGTCAAAGTATCGAGATCTCGGCGCGTCGCGTTTTGACCTTCCGTCCGAGTCAGGTTCTCCGGGCTGAAGTCAATACGAGCCTCGAAGGGAAGCCCATTGTTCCAACGGGTTCGCGTGCTCGTGAGGATGATGACGAAAGTGATGACGAGGCATAACAGTGTCCGCCTCCGTTTCAGACAATCCTAAAATTCCTGAAATCCCAGAGGTTCCCGATAAGAGCTACTTCAGAATCGGCGAAGCTGCTGACGTTGTGGGCGTGAAGCCCTACGTTCTTCGTTATTGGGAGACAGAGTTCTCGACATTGGCGCCCGACAAATCGCGAACGGGTCAGCGTGTTTACAAGAAGCAGGACATTGAAAATTTTCTTCTCATCAAACATCTTCTCTACTCCGAAGGCTACTCGATCGAAGGAGCTCGTAAGCGTATTCGAGAATTGCGTCGCGAAGGCGAGTTGCAATCGTTCAAAGACGAAAAGGTTCTCGGGGGAGCCGATCAAGTGCAGCGTAAAGATCGCGTGAAGAAGATTCTTGAGACTGCGCGTACGGTGCATCGCCTGGCCCATGTGCCGGTGAGCGGGTTTTTTAAGCTGTAGGTTTCGGGCACGCTGCCCCGAGGATTCGGGCAGTCTGGCAAACGGGCATGCGGCGAAGATCAGGCTGCAGGCCAAAACTCCCCTCGCTTTGACCTCAGCTCGTATTCCAACCCCGCTTCGTCTGCGCGATCATCCAACGCGCCTCTTCTCGGTGAAAGCCCTGGCCTTCGAGGCCATTGATTCGAATATAATCGCGTAGATTAAGT
>CAZJVD010000019.1:0-50222 GCA_964549505.1 uncultured Oligoflexia bacterium | reverse complement strand
TCGCAACAAAATTCTACCAAAACCGGTCATGCCCCTCGTTCTGATGGAGATCCAAAAAAGGGCGCTCACCTGAGCGCCTTTTTTTTAATTGTGATGAACGAGAATCGAAGCGAGTCCGCCGGCCTGCTGCGCAGGCTGAGCGAGCGTGAAGCGAGCGAAAGGCGGACGAGGGTGGTCAGGCGGAGGCTGAGCCGGAAGCGCTAGCGACGCGAAGCCGAGCGCTTGACCGATTCTCACCGTCACCTCCATTATGCTTGGATATGACCGACCCACCTGAATGCGTAATTTATGCCACCTGAAACTTAAGCTGATCAACCAAGCTCACTGGTCTCAGTGCTCGCGTTTTCGAACCTTTGGGTTTTCTCAAATCAACCAAACCTACTTCGACCAAAATCGATACATCCTGATGAACGTCCTTGTAATCACGCTTCACAAGTCTTGCAAGGTCAGTCAAAGATTTAGGTGCCTGATCACGAATGGCGCGCCAAAGCTCTAGGCGCTTTTCTGTAAGAAAGTTTCTGACCGCCTCAAGCGATTCAAAATACTCGCCCTTCAGCGACTTTACCTTCTCGCCACGATCTAATCGTTTAGCAGAACTAAGAGTCTTAGCATCAAATTCTTCTTTAGATTTAATAACGATTTTTTTTGTTTTCATCGTAACGCCTTTCTTCAACTGCAGACTCCTGAATAAAGTCCGATAATGTTCCGAAGACCTTAGCTTCCAAATCTTCCGTTCGCTCACAAGCCCAGAGTTTAAAGCCAGTTTTTGATGAAGAACTAAAGTTGCACGTTCGGACCGACTCTTCACTTTTATATTATGGGCTAACTACCCATAATAGTCAATCGGCATGTTTGCGCTAATGCACCTATATGCCTTTGACAAGGGCTGCCCTTCGGACCTTTATCAAAGGTACTTAGAAATGCTTTAAACTCATAAACGCCGCGACGGTTCTGAAGGGCAATTATATGCTTCAATCATGTTATTATTATAATATAAGCTAAACATACAGGTTCTGGACTATGCATGTTATTAGTATATAATAAGAAGAACATGAAAAAAACAAAAGCGGCTAATTTTCAGGAAAAACTTGCTCGGCTTTTCAAGATAGCCGACTCTCAACAGGGTTTTTTTACGGCTAAGCAGGCTGAAAGCGTTGGATTCCTACCCACCAACTTCACTTATCATGTCAAAAATGGGATCTGGATCCGCGAAGGCCGAGGCATTTACCGACTCAAGAACTTTCCTCAAGAACAAGTCAAAGCTCAATATGCCTTCTACTCGTTATGGTCTCGTGATCGAGACGATAAACCTCAAGGCGTCTATGGACATGAAACAGCACTTTCGATCTACGAGCTTTCCGATGTGATGCCAGCAAAAATCCACATGATCGTCCCGAAGTCTTTTCGTAAATGGGCAAAGACACCCAAAGTCCTCGTTCTGCACTATCAGGATCTTAAATCGAAGGACGTTCAATCCTGGAATGGCATCAATGTCACAAAACCGCTTACGACCGTTCTCAATTTAATGGAAGCAAACCAAACTTCGCCCGAATTTATCCAACAGGCTTTTGCTGAAGGAGTGGAACGTGGCCTGATTCCGCTCTACGAACTCAGATCAGAAAAAATCCGGGCCGACATCAAAGACAAATTTCAGAGTTGGCTCACACTCCTCGGACCCTCACAGAAATCGATGCATAAGTATGGCTAAGGCAAAAACATACTCTACGGCAAACTCCTTTCGTACCGCCCTCGAGGAGCGCCTGAAATCCATTGCGAAAGAGGGGCTTGGCCTTGATAGACTTCGAAAACAAGTTTCCTTCGATCGCTTGCTTGCGCGACTTTTCTCGAGCCCCATGCAGTGGGTTCTCAAGGGCGGTTACGCCATGCAGCTCCGACTAGAAGGTGCTCGAAATACTAAAGACGTGGATCTTGCTCTCAAGGAGCTACGTCTCCACGCAAAGAATGAAGAAGAGCGCCACGATGCTCTGCAACTCATTATTCAGGAGTACGCTGATAAAGATCTTGACGATTTCTTTCGCTTTCTCATCACAGGCCCTATCAAGGATCTGAACGCCGCTCCGTATGGCGGTGCTCGCTATCTTGTCGAAACGCGTCTCGCTGGACGGCTATTTGAAAAATTTCACCTAGATATTGGCATTGGAGATGTTTGGATCGAGCCGCTGGAGTCATTGGTCTCCCTGCCTTGGTTGGAATTTGCCGGCATCTCTCGGCAGAGGTTTCCGGCCATTCCGGTGGAACAGCAATTTGCTGAAAAACTTCACGCCTATACACGCCCTAGAGAAAACGCAAACTCCAGGGTGAAAGATCTCGTCGACATGAGTTTGTTGATTGGTGAAGGGAAAATGGATCTAAGAAAACTTGGATCCGCTGTTAGAGCGACATTCGAACGTTATAAAACACACAACCTTCCGACACATCTGGATCCCCCGCCTGAAAGCTGGTTCACGCCATTTTCAAAACTCGCAGAAGAATGTCATCTCGGTCAAAACCTCGACGACGGATTTAGAACCGTAGAACACTTTTTTAAAACGATCCCATTACTAACCTTGTCTACCAAAAATGGCGGGACAATTGCATGACGGCCGTCCTATTGATGACCGTGCATACTATCCGGCGAACACCGATATGGAAGGTGCTTCTGTTCGGTTTTTCAGTCCTCTCAGGTTGCTCAACTCAACAAGTAGCTCCCGAGTTGTACCCGAAGGCTCTTAAATCGGACCTTTTAGCCAACACGTCGCCGATACCTGTCAGTTCGGGAGATTTGTGAGTCCCGAAAAAATAGAAAATTCTGAAGTCGCACGAGGCCGCCTTGCCCTCCCTGAAGAAAACCAGATGAAACATCTGGACTCCTTCACCCTGAAGAGCGGAACGCATGTCTTCGAGGGTCGTGTTGCTCCGCTAGGTGGCCACCCAGGTGGAGGTCGGCAGATTCTCGATGAGATCGAATCCGCCATGAAATCCGTGGATCAGGATATTGACGCAAGAAGGGCGAGCAATGAGGGGCATGGGGACCTGGATCGTATCAAGTCTGAGTTGATAGAAATGAGAGCGAGCACCAGAAAAGAAGCGTCTGACTCACTAAGCCGAATCATTGTTGATTCGATGGACTGGAATCAGCCGTGCCTGAAACAATTCAATCGGGTACGCGGTTTGCTGAGAAAACACTACAAACTCAAAACGTAAGATCGCCCTCTTTACTCATGTGCATGTTTCATCGTAGTAGCGCCTTTCTTCAACCACAGACTCCTGGATAAAGTCCGACATTAGCTTTTCTAGATTTTCGAACTCATAACGTCTTTCGCCACCACTCCAATGCACATGTGGCCCCGCGCTTACGGGAAAGGTCTTTGACGGACATTCCGGCGTCGAGCTTGACCTGTCCCCGAAGGTGTTCGAAAGCCTAAAGAGTAAAAGGGTAAAAGAGCTAAAGAATTACTTTTCTGTCCTCACGAGGCGGAAGCCAACAAAGCTGTAGCTAAAATCAGGCCCCCAGCCGTAGCGACCGGCCGACCGGCAGCCCTGAGCGCCGCCGTCCCAACCGCCGCCACGGACCACGCGGGACGCGCCCGACCGCGGACCTCGGGGATCAGTAACGGGGCCTTGAGGAATATCTCCATACCAATCTTGGGTCCATTCCCAAACATTTCCTGCCATATCGTACAGTCCAAAATCATTAGGTCTAAGCATTGCAACTGGTTGCGTTTGTCCGTTCGAATTACCGGAGTGCCAACCGTATTCTCCGATTTCGTTCACATCATCTCCGAAATAAAAGCGTGTTTTGGAGCCGGATCGTCCGGCACATTCCCGTTCAGCCGCACTTGCTAAACGATAACGAAATTTTGAATCTGCTTTATTCAAACGCTTGATAAATTCCTGGGCATCTTCCCAGGACACTTGCTCAACCGGACGATTCCAATCAATTTTGATTTCTTCATCACCCATTTGCACGCGTTGCCCATGTTCGGTAAATCGGCTTGGATTGGCTCCCATTACTGCCGCCCATTGCGCTTGAGTTACCTTTGTTGCTTGCATTGAAAATGGTCGAGTGAGTGTTACTTCCCGAGTTCCGCCATCTTCCGCACTTCCCATTGTAAAAGTTTGAGGGCTCCCTGCTTCAATAATCGTATTGAACTCAAAACTTTCACCGATCGTATTTTGATCAAGCTCTTCCAAGAGGCCGTTTAACTGCGCAAATTTACGGAAAAGGGGAACAGAACTTTTCTTTTCGATAGCTTCCCAAATTGTGGTTTGCTCGACCTGAGAAAGCGCCGAAAAAAATTTGGAAAATTTTGGGTTACTTGCGCCGTAATAAGCAAGCAGTACTTCAGCCTTAAGCACCTGATCCGCATCTGAAGCAAGCCACGCTTCAATTGCACGATCAAAGTCCATTCTGGCCCAAATGGGATGCGCTTGCTCAATTTCATGGAAAGCCTGAACAATTTTAAATTTTTGCATCGAAGGCGTGGAAGAGGCGGCTAAAATCCGTCTAGCGAACTCTTGAGTCATTGTATCTGATGAAGCCAAACCCTTCGCCAATGCTCGCCCGATTGCCGCTCCTCCATTTAAGTGGGCCACAAAAGCTGTATACAAATCTTCTTTAAACCATTCTTCTAGAGACGTTCCTTCAGCTAAATTTTGAAATTGCGCTATTTTTTCTATATCCCGTTCCGAGTAAATCGATTTTAACTGTTTCACGAGCTGCATCGCACGCTCATCAGAAATATCTTTTGCGTCTAAGATTCGTTCCATTTTTGAAATATGCTTAGAACTCAATTGAGCTAAAAGCGTTTGCCTGACCTTCTTATTGGATCTTGCAACCACTAGAAGTTCAAATAAACTCGCTTTATCAGTGAGGATAGGATCGCGGTACCTTGGCGTGTCCAAAAGGTTCTGCAATAAAGTAATACGATCTCCATTTTTAAAAGTGGCTAGTAACTGCGGAAGACGCTGATCTTTTTCTCGCCAAAGATGGATAAGCGCCTGCTTCCTTAATCTAAAATCTTGGGTGGGATCTTTTAACCAACTCAAAAGCACATCGTTAAATGCACGATCTGGTTTCAAACCAGCCGTCTCAATTGCCTTTTGTGATGGAATATATCTGAGCTTATCTTCAAGGCTTCCGTTTTTGAGATCATGGGACGCTTCAACAAGTCGATCTAAATCCAATTTGTAATCTGCACCGTAAACTTCTTTTAAATGCCATGGTTCTTGGATCGGATTCAAAGAAAGGACAATACCATCGCCTAAAAGCAGTTCGGTTACTGGGTGAAGTGCGAGCCTTTGTTCGGCCCTCGAATAACCTACAGCTGATTTGTAATCATTCGCATGCGGTTTGAAACCTAAGAGCGTTCGGCGAGAATCAGTTTTGATATTTCCTTTTACGAAATCAATCGTAACTTGTTCATTGGACAGGCCATCATGGCCATCTACATCTTTCGACGGCTCAAGCACATAGGACTGGCTATTGTGGTCACCTAAATCTTCCGGCAGCGCAAGCACATACCCTTTTTCTTTTGTGGCCCGTCGCACCGCCTCGAGCACCACAGGAAGATCAACAATGGGAATGTTTTGAATTTTATCAATGAAAGCGACTTTCATTTTCTGGCTGCCTTCTTTGGCTTCGCCAAGCACCACGGTTACATGTCCCGAGGAAAATCCACCTTCATCCGTAATGGTGAAGTAATTGTAATTTGGATCAAGCGCACGCCTGAAATACGTCCGGGACGAACAATCCGAACCCCCTAGGTCGGATCGAAAGGGTGATTCCGTAAGGCTCAGTTGCCTGACAGTTCGTGAAAAGCCAGAATTTTTTACGGTTTTTGCTTGTGAGAGAACCTGACCTTCAAAAGACCCGATAATCTCCGCAAGATTTTTTGCGGGATCAAGGCCAGTCGGAGCGCTGACTTTGAGTTCTTTCAGAAGCTGCAGAAAATGATCGGAGTATCCTAAAAGCATTGCGAGACTGTCCCGCTGATCCATGGCTTGCCTGAAAGCCGAGATCCGTTCAAGGCCACTGGTGCTTTTAAAACGACTCACAATACTTGCGTCATGAAACCCAACGGTATGAACAAGATCCACCATTGCTAGAGAAATGGCGCGGACATCTCCTTTTTCAACGATGATTCTTTCTCTTTCACTTTTAAGAATAACAAAAAGAATTTTTGATCGTTCAATTACGTTTTTTGATGAATCCGCCAAAACTGCACGAGTTGTTCTTGGAATCTTTGATTCTAAAAATTCTTCCCATTCCTCTTCACTTTGCTTTTGAAGGCGTTCACGTTCATCTTTCGGAATTCTTTTCCCGATAACGACTTTATCTTCATAACCTAGAAGTTTTTTCCAAACACCCACATTGGCGTCGATTTGAAAAAGATTGGATTTAGTTTGCCCGGCACTTTTTGTTTGCGCCTTGATGAACAGATCTAAATCTTCGGGCACCGGATAGATCTTGTCTTGGATGGAAAGCTCAACGCTTGGAAAACTTTCTTTTTTGAGACCTGGATTCCTCTTAGTTTCTTTTGCGATCGTTTTTAAGCCATCTGGAAGATCTGTTTTAGAGTCTCCGAAGCGCATTTTTCGGTAAATTTCAAAAGCATGACGTTCCGTCGCACTGGAAAGATCAGGCTCAAGCCCCCGAGAAAATGCCAACAATAAATCGTCTACCGTCTGAATTGGCTGGGTTTTTTGCGCGAGAAATTTACCTGTAAGCGCTTTGGTGCAATCT
Source organism: uncultured Oligoflexia bacterium (assembly GCA_964549505.1). Lineage (GTDB taxonomy): Bacteria > Bdellovibrionota > UBA1018 > UBA1018 > CAZJVD01 > CAZJVD01. The sequence continues at coordinate 43,477 of CAZJVD010000019.1, read as the reverse complement.
AGCGCTGAAAAACGAGTTCGCGGAACTGCAAGCGCTTCAGAACTAAAAAAGATCAAAAAAATTACGGTAAAGGTCGTAAAAGAAAATTTTTTAAAAGTGGAATTCGGCATCTTTAAGTGTCCCAAGCGACCAATATCTAAAATTGTTCAGCTTAAAAATCAGCCTGTATTGAATAACGTACCTTCTTGGACGCAATTACCTCTATTAAGTAATGGCCATTCTATCCGTTGCTATGTAAACGTCGGGCTCACGTTTCGGCAGACTGGTCCGTATCACTAGATCAAGATGGAGGCGACTGACTTAGGGGGTTGACGGGTCAGGCATCCAGTTTATTTTTCTTGTAAATTCAAATCCTAACTCACTCAAATTACGCCGCTGTCTTACTCAATTTCAAATCCACCGTGTAGCCCATAACCCCTAGCAGTCGTAGCATTTCATCAATAGACTTTCGATAGTTGGCTGGATCTAAAAGCCGGTAAAGTTGACTGGGTGAAGTTTTCAATCGTCTAATCAGTTCATGCTTACTCAAGCCTGAAGTTTTAAGAACCTTAAGAGCTTCTACAGTTAATTTGTGAAGGGTGACTTCGCGCATGAATTCTGGGTCCCGATTGTAATCTAAAAATGCATCCAGATGAACGGAGCCCTCTTTTCCGGACTGCAACGTATAGGTGACCGCAGAATTTGCTAATTCTGAATCAATAGTGATGGACTGAATCCTGTCCTTTGGCGAAGGCTTTAGTGGTAACTTCGAAAAAGGTAGACTTAGAGTTTCTTTGGCCGTTTCAATCACGACTGCTTTCTTTCGATTATTCAAAGTCACATTTTTTATTTTCATAATTCACCTTCTTTAACTAACTCATCTAGCAAGTTCAAAATCTTTCGGTTCACTGCTCCACTCATCAAGACCCAATCTTCTAAGTTCCATTTGGCAATTTCAGTACCGTCCCGGAAAATATGTACGTGCCGTGGATCATGATCACCTTTGTAAGTAATGAAAATGAAGCCACCACGTCGCACTTTGCCCATCTCGTATAAACATTACCTTATAAGGTAATGTTTATCAAGACTCATATTGTGAGGGTTCCATTTCGATCGTCCCCCTGCTCAATATAAACGGCAGGCAGCTGCAGTGATTTTGCAACCCTATGGAAAAAGTCAGCTGTGATTTTAAGGGGTTGAGACACCACTGCCGTCACCTCCATTAAAAAAAGGCGCTCACCTGAGCGCCTTTTTTTAATTGTGATGAACGAGAATCGAAGCGCTTGACCGATTCTCACCATTAACTAGCCTGCACAAAACGGTACCCAACCCCGGGCTCGGTCGCGATAAGTTCTGGGATCTTGTCGGACACATGGAGCTTCTTTCGAATCTGGCCCAGGTACACCCGTAAATATTGAGTGTGTTCCACTGAGTTCGGCCCCCAGACTTCTTTAAGAAGCATTCTATGGGTCACGACCTTGCCAGCGTTTTGAACGAGAACGCGCAAGATTTCATACTCCGTAGCCGTGAGTCGAATCACCTGGCCTTCGACTCTGACAACGCGTCCGGCACGATCCATCTCAAACGCACCCGAGTGAAAAATGGGTTCTTGATTGGCAGGTTGCGCATGCCTTAAAGATACTCGCAAGCGAGCCAGAAGTTCAGGGACACTAAAAGGCTTCGTTAAATAATCATCTGCTCCAGCGTCCAAAGCCGAGATCTTTTCGTCCTCGGCGTCCTGAACTGTCAATACGATGATTGGAGTCTTGGACCATTCGCGAAGGAGCTTAATCACTTCCAAGCCCTTCATGTCCGGAAGCCCTAAATCCAAAATAATGGCCTCGGGCCGAAAGTTCGTGGCAGCTGTCACGCCATCTCGTGCTGTGGCGGCCTCTGCGACTTCATATTGATTGGCTTCCAGGCTTACGCGTAAGAACTTTCTAATAGACGACTCGTCATCTATGACGAGAACCTTTGTTTTCATGAGCTCACCGCCTCGTGTGGCAATTCAGGAGCCACAGTATAGGGCAGCTCAATCACAAACATCGCTCCCGATCGATCCGTACGGTTCTGGGCGTGCACGCTTCCCTCATGTGCCTCCGCAATCCCCTTCACAATTGACAAACCTAGCCCCGTACCTCCCGTGGGTGTCCCGGGTAAACGATAAAATTTATCAAATAGCTTTTCGAATTTGTCTTCTGGAATACCTTTACCCTCATCACAAATGACGATCTGAACTCGGTCGCCCTTTTTCAGCGTTTCAATTTCTATTTTTGAATCTGGTGGTGAATAAAGACAAGCGTTGACGATGATGTTCGATACAGCGTGCTCCAGAAGTTTTTCATCCCCTCGAGCGAAAAGCTCACCACTGGACTCTTTAAAAACAACCTCACGATTCTTAACAACATGGCTGAGTCTGTGCGCAGTTTGCCTCAAAAAATCTCCAAGCTCAAAAAGATCCCGCTTTATTGTCAGGACTCCCGAATCAATTCGCGACATATCTAAGAGATTTTCGACAAGACGATTGAGCCGGTTCGCAGAGTCGACGAGCTCGGTCGTAAGCATCTTTCTGGTTTCTCTGCTTTCAGAAGTCTTTGCGTCCTGAAGCGCACTGGATGCGCCGATGATGCTCGTCAGGGGAGTTCTCAGTTCATGAGAGACAGAATTCAAAAGCGTTTGATGAAGTCGTTCAGAAGCCTCCAGAAGTTTAGCTGTACGCGCTTCTGACTCAAAGAGAAGCCTCTCTAAGGCGACAACTGAGTTTCGAACAATTCGATCCAGAAGATTCTCTTCCGGTAGGCTCAGAGTTTTCCGGTCTTTAGGGTAATACAGAAGCACGCCTAAGCATGTTTCTTTTCCGACAAGAGGCCAGCATTGGCATGGTGACGAGTTGAGAGTATCTGTTTCCCAGCCAGCTTTTTTTCGATTGGTAAAAGCCCAATCCGCAACGGCATACTCCTTCTCAGGAAGCTCGACATATGGACTTTCAACTGTGAAACGAGTCATTTTATTTTTTTCGGTAACTAAGAGAACTCTGACTCTTGCCGGAAATAGTTTCTCAACTGACTTAATAGTCATCATGGCAATTTCACGAGGATCTTTCGCCCCAGAGTAATCACGCGCTAACTCGTACAAGACTTGCGCCCGCAGTTGGCGCGCGGTGAGATCATTTTCTCGTTTCTTTATCTGGGTCGTAAAATAACCGAGCACTCCCGCAACGATGAAGTAGGCCGCCACCATCATCATGTCCTCTGTGGCACTGATCACAAACGTAAACTTGGGCGGAATAAAAAAATAGTTCCAGACGATAGCACTGAACGCCGCCGATAGAAGAATGGGCCCAAACCTCGATACCAGCGAGATTCCCAACATTCCAAGCAGAAACAGAAATCCAACGGCACGATAGCCAATAAGCGGGGTCAAAAGAAAACTCACAACGGCTACCCCGACCATAAAGCCTAGTGCGTTGACGTAGCTCTTTGTTTTGGTTTTGAATTGTGGTTTTGGAAATCGGATTCCGCGATAAATGGGCTTTCGAGTCTGCCTCAAAACATGAATATCGATACCACTGGTATCCCGCACGAGTTGCTCGAGGACGGTTCCGCCCCGAAAATAATCTAAGAGTCTTTTGTCCGGTCGCCCGATCACGATCTGAGTGACGTTCTGTTCCTCTGCCACGCGCTTCAGAGCTTTCGTAAGACCCACTCCTGTCCTAGTGACGATTTCGCCGCCTAGCTCTCGAACGAGATTAAGATTCTTGGTAAGCATCTCTTGATCTTCGGCACCGAGCTGTTCGCCCTCGAGATAGAGAGCGGTCCATTTGGCATTTTGACTTTGGGCTTTTCGTTTTGTGGCTCGAATGAGTCGACCTGAATATGGGCTATGACTAACGGCAACGAGTAGTTTTTCATGCGTCTGCCAAGGTCCACCGATATGCTTCAGGATCATCTGATCTTTCAACTCGTCGTCTACCTTTTCGGCGGTATATCTTAATGCGAGTTCACGAAGGGCGACGAGGTGCTCTTCTTTAAAGAAGCTTTTAGCTGCTAAGTCCGCTCGTTCGCCCAGATAAACTTTCCCTTCCTTTAATCGCTTCAATAACTCTTCGGGAGAAAGGTCGATGAGTTCGAACTGATCGGCTAGTTCCAGTATCGAATCCGGAACAGTTTCACGCATCGGAATCTGTGTGATGTTCTCAATAAGCTCTGCACGGCTTTCGATATGCTGCACATTCAATGTCGAGAAGACACTGATTCCGTGACTGAGAATCTCTTCGACATCCTGATAGCGTTTCGGGTGCCTGGAACCGGGCGCATTCGTATGAGCCAACTCATCGATCAAAACGAGATCAGGCTTTTCTGCAAGCACCTGATCGAGATCTAATTCCTCCAAGGCCGTTCCGCGGTATTGGACGACACGTTTGGGAATGGTCTTTAAGCCCTTGAGACCCTCCTTGGTTTCGGTTCTATTGTGCGTTTCAACAATACCAACGGCAACCGACATTCCATCATTTTGCTTTTCGTGCGCAGCCCTCAGCATCGAGAACGTTTTGCCAACCCCCGGACACATCCCGAAAAAAATTTTTAGCTTTCCACGCTTAGCTGCACTGGCTTCCTTCTGAATGCCTTTGAGGAGATCATCTGGGTTCGGTCGCGTGGTTTTCTTCATAGTGCATCGAGCGCGAGGTTCAGCTTTAGCACATTGATGCGAGGCTCTCCCAGAATCCCAAACTGCCTGTTTTCAACACTTGATTTTATTAAGTGTACCAGCGTCTGCGTTGACGCCGGAGTCGATCCCCTCGCCTTTACGATTCGTTCGATCTGCGACCGTGCGCTCTCCAGACTGATATGGGGATCTAGCCCACTACCCGATGCGAACAGAAGATCTCCAACGGCACCCAGCGCCCTTCTCTCCTCAATCATGGCCAGGAGACTTTCGCTTGTGGGTCCGAGACCGCTCGCCCCTGACGCACTGGGGTTGTAGGCAACCGCCGATGGCCTCGGCCAGAAATACTTTGGATCCTTGAAAGGTTGTCCCAAGAGCGCAGAGCCCACGGTTCTGCCTTCATGCCCGACAAGACTTCCGTTCGCCTGTGTGGGGAAGAGAAGCTGAGCGACTCCCGTCATTGCGATCGGGTAAACCAATCCCAACAACAGTGTCATGAACAGAAAACAGCGTAAGGACTGCTGAAACGTTTTCATACGAACCCTCCGGCGACAATGACGAGATCAATGATCTTGATTCCGATGAACGGAGCGATGATGCCGCCCAAACCATAGACAAGCAGGTTCCGACGGAGAATAGCCGCCGCTCCAACAGGTCGATATTTAACTCCCCTGAGTGCAAGTGGGATAAGAAGCACGATGATCAAAGCATTGAAGATCACCGCGCTTAAGACCGCGGACTCAGGGCTGTGAAGTCCCATCACGTTTAGCTTAGCCAACGGACCATGAGCTGTTTCGGAGGTCGCATAAAGCACCGCAAACAAAGCCGGAATGATCGCGAAATACTTCGCGATATCGTTTGCAACACTGAACGTTGTCAGTGCTCCTCGAGTCATGAGGAGTTGCTTGCCGGTCTCAACGACTTCAATAAGTTTGGTGGGATTGCTATCAAGGTCCACCATGTTCCCGGCTTCGCGCGCCGCTTGCGTGCCGGAGTTCATGGCAACGCCGACGTCCGCCTGAGCGAGTGCCGGAGCGTCGTTGGTTCCATCGCCCGTCATTGCGACGAGACGTCCACACTCCTGTTCTTCCCGAATACGTTTGAGTTTATCCTCCGGAGTTGCCTCGGCCATGAAATCATCAACGCCCGCTTCGGCAGCAATTGCTGCGGCTGTGAGAGGGTTGTCTCCTGTGATCATGACCGTTTTAATGCCCATTTTCCTAAGTTCAGCAAAACGTTCGCGGATTCCCGCTTTGACAACGTCTTTCAGGTAAATGACACCGTAAACTTTTTCATCCTCAGCAATGACCAGAGGAGTTCCACCTTTACGAGAAATCTGATCGACTACGTCTCTTACCGACTTTGGAAACTGACCGCCTGCCTTTTCAATGAACGCTTTGATAGCATCGACAGCACCTTTTCGTAGCGCATGCCTTTTGCCATCTCTGGTGTAATCAAGACCGCTCATGCGTGTGTGTGCGGAAAACGGAACCGTGAGACCACTTACCCTTTCCGGTACAATCCCAAAGCGATCTTTCGCTAACACGAGAATGGACTTTCCTTCCGGAGTCTCGTCGCTCAGAGACGCGACTACCGCTTTTGAGGCTGTTTCCTGAACAGCAACTCCGGGCGCTGGAAAAAAGTCGGTCGCCATGCGATTGCCATGAGTGATGGTTCCAGTTTTATCAAGCAGAAGTACGTCCACGTCTCCTGCGGCTTCGACTGCACGACCACTGGTGGCAATGACGTTCTTTCGAATCAAACGATCCATACCGCTGATTCCGATGGCGCTTAGTAACCCTCCGATTGTCGTCGGAATCAAACAAACCAGGAGCGAAACCAGAACCGGCAATCCTAGGTTGAGTGGTCCATCTTGGGATGAAATCCCGTCTGAATACGAACCGAAGAATTTAAGTGTGACGACAACGGCTACAAAAACGATCGTCAGCGATGTCAGAAGAATCCCTAGTGCAATTTCATTTGGAGTTTTTTGACGGCTGGCCCCTTCCACAAGCTGAATCATGCGATCCAAAAACGTGTGACCCGGCTGGGCCGTAATTCGAATAACAATCCGATCGGAGATAACACGCGTTCCACCGGTAACCGCACTGCGGTCGCCGCCACTCTCACGGATGACCGGTGCTGACTCTCCCGTAATGGCCGACTCATCGACGGTAGCGATCCCATCGATAACCTCGCCGTCGCCGGGAATCATATCGCCAGCTTCGCAAACCACGGTGTCGCCGATCGTGAGGGTGGAAGCGTCAACGAAACACTCTTGGCCATCTGTGATGAGTCTAGCCTTGGTGTCGGATTTCGTTCTTTTAAGACTTTCGGCTTGAGCTTTACCTCTGCCCTCAGCCAAGGCTTCTGAAAGGTTTGCAAAAAGCACGGTGAACCAGAGCCAGAGACTTATCTGAAATTCAAATGCCGAACACGACTCGCCGAGATGCTTGAGAAACACGACGGTTGTGATCAGAGCTCCGACTTCGGTCACAAACATCACAGGGTTTCTCCACTGGACTCTCGGGTCCAGTCTCAAGAAAGATTCTTTGATGGCCTGGATGACTAACTCTTTAGAAAATGTCTTTGCTTCCATAAAACACCTCAGAATCTCATATGCGTTTGCATCAGAAAGTGTTCGACGACGGGACCGAGTGACAACGCCGGAAAGAAAGTGAGTGCGCCCAGTATCAAGATGACGCTCATGAGAAGAAACACAAACAGAGGTGTGTCAGTCGCAAACGTTCCCGGAGACGGAGGCACAGTTTTCTTTTTGGCCATGTTTCCAGCGATCGCAAGACAGGGCAAGATGACGACAAATCTCCCAATCAACATACACAGTCCAAGAGCTACGTTATAAAAAGGAGTATTGGCGTTAAGCCCAGCGAAAGCACTGCCATTGTTTCCTGAGGCTGACGAGAAGGCATAGAGAATCTCAGAAAGCCCGTGAGGACCTTTGTTCGCGAGACTCGAAAGGCCCTGTGGGATCATGCAGGCAACGGCCGCAAATCCGAGAATCAAAACCGAAGGCACGACAATCGCGACGATTGCCATCTTGATATCAAAGGCTTCGATTTTTTTTCCGAGATACTCAGGCGTTCTTCCGACCATAAGGCCGGCTAAGAACACCGTTAACAATACGAAAAGAAGCATCCCGTAGAGACCCGCACCCACTCCGCCAAATACGATCTCCCCGAGCATGATACCGAGCATCGCGATCCCACCAGAAATCGGCGAAAGCGACGAGTGCATAGCGTTGACGGACCCATTTGAGGCTGCTGTGGTGAAGACCGACCATAAGACGCTGTTCGTGACTCCGAAGCGTGTTTCCTTTCCTTCCATGACAACGGGACTATGAAATTCGGCCCAGAGTGAAACGCCGATAGCGGCGATCAAAAGAATAAGCATCACCATAAAGATCGCTTTTGCTTCACTACGCTTTTTGATCAGGTTTCCAAATGCAAACACCAGCGAGGCGGGCAACAGTAGAATGGCAATGAGTTCAAGCCAATTTGAAAATGGCGTGGGATTCTCAAAAGGGTGAGCGCTGTTCACATTAAAGTAACCCCCGCCGTTTGTTCCCAATTGCTTGATGGCGACCTGAGAAGCGGCGGGCCCCATCGGAATGGTTTGAGCTCCTCCTTCAAGCCCAGTTGCAGCAACAGCGCCTGAAAGGTTTTGAACAACTCCCTGTTGAACGAGAGTTACGGTAAATAGAATGGACAATGGCAAGAGAACGTAAACAATTGATCTCGTGATATCCGCCCAAAAGTTTCCAATCCGATCTGTGTGTGTCCGTGAGAATCCTCGAACAAGCGCGAGCATGACAGCGATCCCCGTTCCCGCGCTCAAAAAGTTCTGCACAGCAAGTCCCAACATTTGCGTGAGATAGCTCATCGTCGACTCGCCACCGTAAGATTGCCAGTTCGTGTTCGACATGAAACTCACAGCTGTATTGAAGGCCAGGTGCCAAGAGACATTTGGGAGATGCTGTGGGTTTAGCGGAAGAACCGCCTGATTCATCTGCAGAACGAAAACAAATGCAAATCCGAAGGCATTAAAAATGAGCAGCGCCCACGCGTACTGCTTCCAATTCATCTCTGCTTTTACGTCGACCCCGCTTACCCGGTAGGTCAATCTTTCAAGCCACCCGAACGTGGGCGAAAGAAGATGCCTTTCTCCCTCGAACACCCGAGCCATCCACGCACCAAGGATTGGCGAAGCAATCAGTAAAGCTGCAAAAGTGAGGATAATCTGCGCCCAATCGTAAGCATTCATCTGAACCTCGTAGACCAACGTTACGAGAGATTGCGTAAGAACTTCGTAAAGAGGGAATAGAAGGCCGTAAAGAAAGCATAAAGATAGATCTTTATCCCGTCTTTATGTGGTGGCACCAAAGGGGTTCGCCCCCCCGTCACTCGGAGACGAACGTCGAGACTCCCTGCTTAGCTGAACTTCAGAACGTCCTTCGAGCAGCAAAAACAGTGAGCACCTGTTTACGCGAAACCGAACCTTTTTAGGGAGAGTTATGAGATATTTCGAAGCTGTCCTAAAGGCGATTCACTGATAGCGAAAGCGACGTCAAAAGCTTACCTCCGCTTACTTGACACGTTGCGTTCATCCGCGATACCACCCACTAACCATGAAGCTCGCCGTACGACAGTTCGTTATCGGGGTTGCCACCTGCACGTGGGCAGCAACTGTCTTTGCGTCGCCTTGCGGGGATGGACTTGGCACTGTCGGACGAATCCGAGATCTGACGGACCTCACCTGGTATTCAGCTTCCGAGTTCGACATTGCCACGTATACGGAAGCACTAAAAGCCTCGCGTCCTCGAAATCAGACGGTGTCTCCGCCAACGCGTGTGCACGGTCGCAACCCTAAAACCGGTGCTGACTTTTCGTATCTCAAAAGTGAATTCGTGCCGCATACGGCTCCCCCGCCCAAATCTCTCTTGATCCCTAGAAAGGTCCACCCACGCATTGAAATACATGAAACAGGACTTCCATTTGTAACCATTCGGACACTCGAAGGGGACTACTTCCCAAACACAAATGCACTCAATGACGAAACGATTTCTTACTGGTTGGATCCTCAAAAAAAGGACGAACATCCTCATTCCATTGGCTGCGCCGAACCCAGTCAGCTGAATGACCTAGATCTCGATCATGGCTTCCAATTCCAACGCCTTAAAGGCGAATATTATGCCGCCACTCCGCGAGATTCAGCTCAAGCACAACGTCCTCATGAAACGACAACCTTTGCAGACAAAGGCTATTGGGTTTCCGATACAAAGACGGAAGTCCAAATGAGTTATCAACTAACGGTAACCGATGAGAACACGATGCCAAACCTCCTCATACAGATATCGGAAGCTCCGGAGGCCGTACACGATCTTGGTCCAAGTAAACGTCCCGTCGAATTACCCGTACGAGAAATAGAGTTACGTCTCTTCACAGCCCGCGATGGTATCACTCGATACGAGATCCTCGAGCGATACATCATAGTTTCCCAGCAAGTTCTCGGTGAACCCAAAGCTACGGTCACCGGAGAAAGCATCTGGACGCCTACGAAACAACCGTTCTTAAAAGTCGCTCACGAGATAGTTACCCGTGTGACCGCAAACAAGTCGATGCCCGAGAGCTTGCAAGACGAGCTGCGGATTGCCGAGAAAATGACTCTCATAAAATAATGAACTCTTCACAAGCCTTTCGTCGAGCGGTATCAAGTGGGTGTGGTGAATCGTAAAGGTATCCTGCAACACGAAAAGCGTTCAGTAAGTCCGTGACGGTCCACCGCTTGGTCCGTTCGGAACGACCCATGTCGCTGGGAAAACTGAGACTCTCATAAGATGCCAAAAAGGCATTCTCCAGAAATCTATGCGCAGCGTACGACCGGTTCTCATCAAGAATGGCCTTGCGGTCATCTAGGCCAACATCACCCTCCAATGCCTCCATCCAATAGTCCTCGTAAACTGGCCCATCACTGAACAACAAGACAAGATACGCGAGGGCACGGTCTCGTCGAACGATATCAGGAAAAAATGGCATCAAGACAGCACTCGGTTGCTTTCCCACTTTCGCTGCATACTTCTGACAAGGGCTGTCCTTCGGATCTTTATCAAAGGTACTTAGAAACGCTTTAAACTCTTGAATCTCCGGTTGAACGTGCATTTCTGAAAACGACCAGTTTATCATTCGAGCGTCGACGTCTTCCAGACACCTCGTTTTGGTGGAACTTTTCTTGCCGACATAACCGCGAAGAAGATCATGCAGAGGCTCCGGATGCACCCTCACCGTCGTTGCTGTGTCTAACCCGACAACGCGTGTAACTTTTCCGAAATCGAGACGCGCAGTATTTTTTACATCTAAAAATGCCGAGACAACGTCGTCGCTGTTGTGAAACCGAATGGCAAGATCGGTGAGAACTGTTGCTCGATTGAGCACCTCCAATTCCGGTCCAGCTACGAATTTTCCAGCATCAGATCGAAACAGATCATTAACGCCCTTAAGAGCGCGGAGGCCGTCACTCAAATCTCGAGTCAGGAAATACTTACCGAGTCCGCTCGACGCGTACGGGGACGAGCTGAGCAGGCCCAGGCTCAGACTAAGAAACGCCACATCTTGAAACGCGTAGCCCGTAGCCGACTGTAAGAGATGCATGAACGGATCAATTGTCGCGGGATAAGCTTCGAGTCTTGGGAGTGACGCAGAAATCAAACAAAGATTTTCTACACTTTTCTCAACATTTTGATTGAGACTAAAATTTCGTTCATCACGAGCGATCTTTGCAAGCATAACATCGCCGGAAAAGCAGGAAGTAAGATACGAGGCAATTCGAAATTTCTTGGAGTATGAATCGAGCGCATCGAGTATTTGTTCGGCCGAGTATTCTCCATCATCGCAGACAGCTACGCCCCGTTTGTCGCCATGAGCTGCTTGAACGATAATGAGTTGAGTGATCGTCTCGGCATCCAACTTATCCACTAATGCGGTCAAAGATCTCCAGCCGGATACCACTGTGCACGCAGACGTCCCAATCCTAGGTTCGGCAAAAATCGACATGTCTTGGACAGGCGTGAACAATGACGAGAACCAATCTGGATCAGGCCCGTTCTCCACCTGCGCTCCTGAAACAATGAAACACCTTTGCTCAGCCCCAAAGACAGGCGGTGAAATCAGACTTATGAGAATGACGACCGATCTCATCATAGACATTTGGGTTGTACAGTAGTTATTGCTACGCGTCAAATCGCCAGCGACACAAATTTACTTAATAACGTAGCCTGTCCAGCGCCAAATCCCTGGTTTCTCCGATTCAAAAACCGTTTTCTCCGGGTTCCATTTTCCCGGTAGCAGCGTCGCCTTATCGATAGGTCCGAAATGGTAGATAAACTCGATCACATGAATCGTTTTGTGCCTTCTCGTCGATACGAAAGATTCCCCGAGAGAATCTGGGTTCCCGGAATACACTATTTTTGTCTGATAACTTGGAAGCGCTTTCTTAAGATAGATGACAAGCTCTGGCGCGTTGAGAATCCACAGATCATCGTTTGTACTCGAGATCTTTTCGCGAAGAGCCGGAACAAAAACACTGACCTCCGCTTGAGCTCTGCAAAACTGAACAAACCGTACTGTGACGAACGTCAACGACAAGAGATACAGTATCGCCATGCCTCGAAAGTACCGACCCCGAATCACACGAGCGCCCACCCAGTAGAGAGGTCCAATAACGACCGGGGGCAGGAGGTAATGAGCTACGGATAGCGGAATGAGACACGCCCCATAGAGCGCAGAGAAGAACAGCAATGCACTTTCAAGCGGGGTCGTCTTTCGAGCTTGAGATAGCGATTGAGATAAAAAGATAAATCCGCAAAACGGGAAGAATCCAAGTCCCAGTCGTAGGGCCATCAAACGAGCGTTCTCTAGAAAGACTTCGGTCGACTTACCGTAGTGCGCAAGATAGGTCCCGCGTGACTTTATCCACCAAAACAGTACGACCAGGCATAGTCCCGACAATAAGAAAGAAACCGCATGCTTGGTCTGCCGCTGTTTCCAGAGAAAGTAAGACGCCGCAAAGAACCCCATGGTTCCAGGTTCTTTGGTCAGCGCTGCGAGGACGAAAAAACAACCGGATTTGATGAGCTGTTTTCTTTTAAGAAACGAAAACCCAAGCAAAATCCAAATGCACAAAAGACCCTCACCCACGGAGTTCAAACGTGTGATCTGGAGAAAGGGCAATTGGCTCAGAAGAAGGATCAGAAAAACCAAGAAAGGCCGCTGTTGCACGGGTTTGTCCGATGATTTGTGTCGATCGTCCGGAAACAAGCGGGCCAGAACCGACGCTACGAGAAACACGACAGCAAGATTAACGACGACAAAAGCATAGGGATTCCAGGGCAGGAAGGTCCATTTGATCCCATCATAAAGAACTTTAACGGGAGTAAACCGACCCAACTCAAAGAAACGAATGATCTCTGACGAGAGGGACACAAGTAGGCCTGAAACGCTTGCAAATGTCTCGTGGTACTCCCAGTCGTCCATCAAGTAAGAAAACGTGGGGGCAGAAGTTAACAGGAGGATTCCCTGAATCGCGAGGACGACCAGAAAGAGTGTCAGGGTCCAGTCTTTTTTTGAAATTTCCATAAGGCAGCTAGCCGAACCGCGATAGCTTTGGCCATGATTTCGTAGCCCAGGTTTTTATGCACAGGATCGTCTCTCGTCCAACGGCAATGGATCCAGTCTGAGAAGATCGTTTCTTTTTGATCGGCAAACACCTTCAGAAGCGTTTCGATCGGAACTCCTCGTTTGCGAAGTCCCAACGCCGTGTCGTGCATGCGCATGTAAGTCGGCACGTAGGACTGATCTCCGATTTTAGATCGTTCCTCTTCGGTCAGAAAGGTTTTTGCATGAGGAATGGGCTGCAAAAAGATAGCGATCTGTTTTCGATGGTAGCTCGCAAGTGCAGCCATGCTTTCTAGATAGTAGAGGTACCGCTTGAGGTTGTGATCGGATCGCATCTTGAGAGACCATTCGTCTGGAAACGCGAACAATCGTGACAACACCCGTTGTCGGTCAGATCCATTGTCGAGCAGCTTCGAACTCCAACGACTAAAGGCTTTCGCCCCGAGATAACATAGATAGGATGACCGAAACGGCTGCGTGGACCTCAGAAACGCTACGACATGGGATAGAACGTCGACCTTCGCCAAGGTGAGGAGATCGCCATAGACCGTTGGGCTCACAACCGTGAAGTTCTGTGATGGAAGCTCGAATACTTGATGAGATCTCAGCATGTAATGTTCGTTGAATCCTTCGACTGACACTACACCGTCGACATCCGGCAAAAACAAAAGCGTACTGATCGCCTCTTGAGGCTGTTTCCAGGCACCATCGGCCGCGCTCACCACGCGAAACATGCTGCCACTGGGAGCGCGATACTTTCTATTGAGTTCGTCTTCGAGAAAGTTTGGGCCTGCCGCCATCTGATTGGCTACCGAACCGCCGGTTAACAGTATCGTAAAGGCGTTCCGGTCCCCGCCAACGGGAATCTCTCCGCCCTCCTGACCGGCACGGTTGAGCGAGGATAAACCACAGGGCGGAAGATCATGGTGCACGTGAGCGAGGTACGGATGGGGATACAGAGCGTCGTTGTAATTACATTCGGCGCTCGAACGATCGACGATGAACTGATTGCTTTCGAGTACGAGCAACCTCTGCGTTGCAGGAAACGACCAGTTCTTCTCGATAACCGAAAGAGCCAGGTAGGTCGTCAACTCCAGAAACAAAAGACAGAACAAGATCACAACACTGACAATGGCGAGTTTACGTTTCTTCATGGGCTATAGCGCCGCTTGCGATGTTTCAAAACTATGAACATACTGATGGAGCGCTTGAGTAAGAGGCAGCTCCGGTTGAAGCTGTCCGTCCTTCAACCAAAGGACTCTTTGACAGGTTTGTTCCAAGGTCAGTTTAGAGTGACTCACCAACAGAATGGTCGTTCCGGTTTGTGACAGCTGTCGGACTTTAGCCACGCACTGGGCCTGAAATCCCAAATCACCCGCGCCGAGGATTTCATCCAAAATCAAAATATCGGGCTCAACATGAATCGCCACAGAAAAACCAAGCCGGATATACATACCACTGCTGTAATACTTAACAGGCACGTCAACAAACTTTTGAATCCCAGAAAACTCGATGATCGAATCGAACTTACGTTCGGCTTCTTTCCTACTCATGCCTAGAATCGACGAATAAAGATAGACGTTCTCCCGTCCGGTCAGTTCAGCATGAAAGCCGGTTCCAATCTCGAGCAGCGACGAGACCCGGCCGTAGAGTTCTATTTGACCACTCGTGGGCCGAATCACTCGGGCTAAGATTTTTAGAAGCGTGCTTTTGCCGGAGCCATTGGCTCCTAAAATACCGAGGATTTCACCCCGCTTGACCTCGAAGCTCACCTCTTTCAAAGCCCACAGTTCAGATTTGACACGAGACCGATATTTCTCTCGAAAGACTCTACCTAAGCGTCGATGCACGGTCTCACGAAACGTTTGCTTCTTCTGCTGCTCGAACTCCAAATGAAAACACTTGCTGAGATGACTGACGCGAACGGCGGTGTCACTCATAGGTAGTCCACTAACCGGTCTTCAGAAGCATTAAAAAAGATCAGACCCGATATCAGAAGCGCGATAACGACAACTGCTGAAGCACCGAGTGCCTGCACCGGTAAACCCGTCGAACCAAAAAACGCCCAACGAAAGCCCTCAATCACTCCGGCAACGGGATTCAGTCCGTAATATCCCCGCAACCTCTCAGGCAAGACCGTCGAACTGAAAACAACGGGACTGCAATACATGAGCAGCTGCAGTCCGACAGGAATGACATGTGCCAGATCCCGAAACCGAAGCGTCAGAATAGAAAGCCAAAGGCTAGCGGCAAAAGAAAACAAGAACCCAAGCGTCACCACAAGGGGTAATGCCCAAACAACGTGCGGTTGAATCGGCCAGCCCCAGTAAAGTGTTAGCCCAACGAGAACGACGAGTCCGAATAATAAATCCAGAAGCGTCGGAAGCGTTGCTGAAAGAACGGCAATCATTCTTGGAAAATAAGTTTTCGTGAGAATGTCCTGACTGGCGACCAATGAAAAAGTACCGCGCATCAGGACACTCGATAGAAAGGTCCAGATGACAACTCCGGAAAAACTAAAGAGAGGATAAGGCAGATCGGCCGCCGAAAGTTTTAAGAACTGACCAAAAACGATCGAAAACACCGTCGCCATCACAACGGGCTGAGCGCCAATCCAAAGAACGCCGAGAATCGTCTGTCGGTATCGAACTTTAAGATCGCGCATCATGAGAAAGTAGAGAAACTCTCTTCCTCGCCAAATTTCTTTAAATCGCAAAAACATCGGAGGATGTTTGTGCGAAAGAATCAGAGGTACAGCCTGTTCAGAACTCATAAAGGAACGCGACGTTTCGATACCCAATCCTACCAAAGCGCCTTTCGATTATCCTTGTCGACGATCGGGACAGTTCTCATCCAGAGGCGCGATTCCCACCAACGAACATTGTTCTTATACCAACGAATGGTCTCCATGAGTCCGCGCTCCCAATCTGACCTTGGTTGCCATCCCAATAAGTTCTGGATCTTACTAAAATCGCAACTATGACGGATCACCTGCCCTGGACGATCTCCATCAAAACCAATCAGACTATGGTCCTGTTCAGTGAGTCGCACCACATCCTGAGCTATCGAAAGAACAGAACGGTGTGTACCCGTACCCACGTTAAAGGTTTCACCCTTCACCTTCTTGAGATCAGCGTGAATAATCGCATCCACAGCACGGCACAGATCATCGACGTGCACGAAGTCTCGTGACGCTGTCCCATCACCATGAACTCGAATGGGCTCTCCAAGTAAACAGCTCGTGATGAACCGAGGAATGGCCTTTTCTAAATGCTGACGCGGACCATAGTTGTTGAAAGGGCGCACGATAACAGCAGAAAGACCATAGGTTGCCCAATACGAATAGACGAGACGATCTGCGCCCACTTTCGCCGCCGCATAGGGCGTTAGCGGCAGGAGCGGATGCTCTTCGTTCATCAAGGGAGTTTGCGCTGTGCCATAAACCTCCGAAGACGAAATGTGGATGAAGCGCTCAACGCGGCCGCTGTGTTTTAATACAGCATTAGCAACGACCTGCGTGCCCAACACATCGGTCTCAAAGAAAACAGCATTATTGTAAATCGAACGCGCCACATGGGTTTCTGCAGCAAAATGGACAACCACGTCGGCTTGCGAAACAAGGGTGTCCACAAGGTCAGCGTTCCTGACGTTTCCATACCAGAAGATCAATCTTTCGTTATCCCCGGAGTTGAGATTCACGGGCAAGTTTTCGACACTTCCTGCATACGTGAGCGCATCGAGAACGATCACCTTATAGTCGGGATAGCGATCAAAAATGTATCGCACAAATCCGCTACCAATGAATCCTGCTCCCCCAGTGACGAGTAGAGATTTACTCATAATGCCTCTCCAACTCCCTTTCGAATGACTTCGAGACTCTTTGCCCCTTGGTTGAATATCAGATCGACGACAGAAAGGTACGGTATAAAATCGCCATAAAGCTGAGGGTAACTGGGGTGGCGGTAGTCCTGGAACCGAACGCGGACGCCCTTTCTTTCGAAAGTGTCAACGTCAAGGTACTGCTTTCCCGACGCACCCTCGTAGAACTCCTGCGCGCCGAGGCGGCTGCAGATTTCAAGCAACCGATCGGTTCGGTCGAGCACGTGACCTTTTCCTTCGAGCAACTCGGACGATCGAATGATTCGCTTTTGTTTCAACCCTAGGATCGATGACAACTGACGAATGAGATGCTCATCCAGATCGGCCAAAAACTCCCACCGCTTTGAATACACTTCCGAAAAGATCTCTCTGAATTCTGAAAAATACTGAGTTCTTGAATAGTTTTGAACGATGGACTCTAAATGGGCTCGCTGCCACTTGGTCTGGTTATCGATGCGAACATCTTTTATGAGCGTCCCTGACGGAACATGGACCGGGATGGTCAGCCACAAGGGCCCCTGCGCCGTTTTAATTCGGTTTCGGTTGCGCCAACCATTCTTGTCGTACTGAACATCATCGAGCAGGACAAAGCAGTCTGTTTGGTCAAGCTGCTCAAAAAAGCCGAGCCAGGGTAGATATCCTGGCTGCAAAATCCCCGCTCTCATTCAATTGATTCGGCGATAGATCCGGTGGCGACAGTATCGGTAGTCCGCTGCGCCTTATCGACCAACTTCCAATAATTGTGCTGCCACGAACGAAACTTCCAATCTTCGCAACGGTTACACGGAGACATCTCGTTGCCGCGCTTCTCTAGATGCATCTTTCGGTAGTGTTCAAAAACGGCACCATTCCAAACGTCTTTAATCGTGGTTGAGTTGACATTGCCCATGTCCGTCGTTCTTTCGACCGAATCATACGCGCATAAGTAGATCGTGCCCCGTGTGTCAATATTGAGCCGCTCAAAAAGGTAGGGACAAGGTATTTGCTCCTCGGGAGGAAGATACGGCTCAGGATCAGCCGACATCTCGGGAGAAGTAGTTCCGTAGGTCAGAAACTTTCGCTTCTGAAATACATCGACGATCTTTTCCCAAAACGTCGCAACCGAATCGATATCCACTCCAACCTGATTGATTCCACTCGCTATAATTCTCGAAGTACTCTGCAACTCATTTCGTAACTCGATCGTCTTCGTAACATTTTTTAAGAGCGTGTCCCAGCTGAGGCCTTTGCGTACGATTCCGTACGTTTCACGGTCAGCGGCGTCCACACTGAACTCAATCATGTCCACTCCAGCCCTCAAGAGACGCGTGGCGTACCCTTCGGTCATCTTTGAACCGTTTGTGATCAACCCTACTTTTGCGCCCACAGACTTGGCGTACTCGATGAGTTCGATGCCTTGAGGATGAAGCGTTGGCTCTCCCCCGCCCGTGAGCCGAACCCATGAACCATACTTTCCGCACTCTTCAGCAATTCTTTTAAATGTCTCGACCCCGATGAACGGCTGATCGGCGTATTCCGATCGGGTTTCCGAGTGTGTAAAGGGACAGTGTGGGCATTTCGCATTACAGGGAAATACAAACGAAACGACGACCATCATTGGGAACTCTCTCGCCCCAGGTCTGACTTCATATTTCTGCTGCGTATGATCTATCGAAGCCATGAATGTAACCCCTCGCAACTAAAACACCGGTTTCTCAATTACAAATTCGCCCATCACGATCGCATCAATGCCACTGGTTATAAAGGTCTTTAATGAATCTTCCACGGAGTTCACAATCGGCTCCCCTGCGAGATTGAAGGAGGTATTCAAAATCACAGGAACGCCAGTCAGAGATTCAAATTCGCATAAAATCTGATGGAGTTCGGGCTCTTCAGAGGGAGTCACGGTTTGCACTCTCCCTGTACCGTCATGGTGGACGACCGAAGGGACTTGACCACGAACGGAGTCCCGAAACGTAAAAGCTTTCTCCATATACCGCACCGAATCTAGATCTTGAGTGGTAAAGAAATCCTTGACCCGGTCTAAGGGGAGCATGGGCGCAAACGGTCTATAACTTTCGCGGTATTTCACTGCTTGATTGAGCCGATCTTTCATCCCTGGCTTACACGGCGAAGCGAAAATCGATCGATGGCCGAGTGCTCTCTGTCCAAACTCACTACGACCGCGGACCCAACCGACCACCTTATCTTCCGCAAGCAATCGCGCAACATAGCGCGGCAACTCAGCCGGACGTTTCGCCCGCAATTTGAAGCGATCAAGCGCCGCACCGATTTGGTCATCGTGTGCATCCGCGCCTAAGGCTGGAGTTTGACCCGCCAATGAAATCGTCGACCCGTTAGCCCGTGCGCGCTCGAGCGCAGCGCCTATTGAGTTTCCGCTATCGTCCGGAGCAAACGGAATATGAACGCGCGAGAAAAGGTTACGATCCACAATCTTCCCGTTGAAAAGACAGTTCATCGCGACTCCACCTGAAAACGCAAGGCGCGCTTCTCCGGTCAGTCGGCGAACAAAGCCAAAATAATGCGAGAGCGTCTTTTCCAGTAAGTTCTGTGTCGCGGCGGCGGCATCAAAGTGCCGCCGGGACAGGTTTTCATTCTCCTGTCGGGCTGGCCCTAAGAGACTTTCGAGTTTTTTCGAAAAAGCTTTTGGTCGATCGAAATTAAAAAAATCGAAATAACCGAGATCGAGTTCGTACGATCCTTCGGACACCAAGCCGATCAGTGGATCAAGGCTCGCCACCCTCGAAGCGTCTCCATAGGCCGCCATTCCCATAACTTTCCACTCATCCGAAAACGGTCGATACCCAAGATAGTCCGTCATTGCAGCGAAAAAGCACCCCAAAGAATTGGGGAACACCTCTCTGTGTACAAGCTCGATCTTTCCGTTTCGTGCGTGGTAGGCCGAGGTTACTTTCTGTTCACTAAAGCCATCGATCACCACCACGGCACACGAATCAAAACCAGAAGTCTCCAACGCCAAGCGCGCGTGGCAGGTATGGTGATCGATGTAATGAATTTTCACAGCTCGGTCCGGGACGCCCTTCTGACCCAGTCGAAAAATCGACTCGGTTCCCGTCACCTCAAAGGGCGTGGTCCTATTCATACTGGATAAAAGATGGTTGGGTACGGATGCTAGCCACTCACCTGGGTACCGCATCCAGTCCGAAAACCCAGGACGATACTTCAATGCGGCATTTTCACCCGGATTCCAGCCGATCGCGATCTCTGCGAGGTCCTCGTATCCGATACCAGCCCTACGGAGGCAGAAATCAATAGCACGATGAGGAAACGATCGATCGTGCTTGATTCGAGAAAACCTTTCCTCGGGAGACGCGGCAATAATCTTTCCGTCACCGAGCAACGCGGCGGAACTGATGGGTCCGGATTGATGTACTCCTAAGATGTACGAAGCGCTCGTCATACGACTCCCCGGCTTCGGATCGTTTCAACATAGAATCGAAAAGCGCCCTCGCGTTTCCTGACAAACTTACGAACTCTTTTCTGAACCTCCGCGAGTATCTCCATCCGACGATTCTCATCTGATAAATAGAAATCGACTTTCTCTTTGGCTTCGCCAATAGAACCATAGGTTATCAAAGGTGTGACGGACCCTAGAACATCTTCAAGGCACGGACGGTAGTCCAGCAGAGCAAATCCTCCTGCCAGTGAGCAATCCACAAACTTCGGTGAATAGCCGTCCTGGTTGATCATGTTACAAAGAATGAGATTGATTCTCGACGAACGATAGACTTTAGCTAACTCCTGGCCGTGGTGAACGGCCTCGTGAAATTCGATGTGTCGAAGGGTTTTTAAGTGGTCCGCGCTTTTCGAATCTGAATAACAACCAAAAAAATGCACTTTTCGACCGATCTCTTCAAACAAGTTCAATCGCAGCTGAGCATTGCCCAAGACACTCAGGTGCTCGTAAAGAAGCCAAAAATCCGGATCGCGTGGAGTCAAGGCAACGTTCAGGCTCACCAACGTCCTTCGAAACACATCAAAGAGAGGTTCGCTCAAACGCTGAGCCTTTTCCTTCAGGGCGAGTGCGGTCAGTGATGAAACATCGATGTGTGGGTCATCCAATTGTTTCAAATAATCCTGTGACTGGTGAAGACTAATATTGCCGACATGAGTGATATCGAAGCTGTAGGTCGCTGCCGGGTTAGGAAAGTCATAGACCTCGGCTGTAGGATGCGGACCGATTTGTACATCCATTCGAAGAGGCCGAAACGTCTCTCGTACGCGGGCCACATCACCGGGGTCGTGAGAGAAGTGAAACACGTTAGGCGCAGAAAGCAGTCGACGAACGGCTCGATGATCCGCCATCAAACGAATCGCTTGCGTCAAGGTCGTATCCCATAAAAGCAGAATCGGTATACCGAGGTCCAAGCAGACATTGTGAGGCCTCTCGTTTACCAAAAGATTGAGCGCAAAAAGAACGCCCGCGTTTTCCCATCCAACAATCAAATCCGGGCGTTCACGTTTGATTTTGTCGATCGTCTCTTGCGTGACAAACGGGAAAAATACTGACGGCCGATCAGGGTGCCGGCTCCAAGCAAGCTCGATGTTGATGTGATTCGTCTGGAACTCCCCCACCGAGAGCGTACGGGAAAAATCCGATAGCGAACCTTCCTTAAAAAACGAATGATTGTCCGTCGTGGAGATGAAAAGGACCCGCCTTATCCCTTTCTGACGCCCTTTGTGAAGCAGCCACCAGCGGACCCGGTCAAGAGTGACCTGTAGCGCAGACCGCGAGTCCTGTACTATCTCGGCAAAATTTGAAACCGCGGTGGGCACACGGTCCTCTTGGTACCCTGGCGCTTTCTCCACTGTCAATATGCATTGACATATTGTTTGGGTTTGTTTCAGATGCAGAGCAATGCAGGAAACCACCCCAGCCCGCGCTTTACTCAAGCAGCTTGCTTTTTTAACGTCGCATCGAAACCGTATCGACGAGCTTCAGTCCGCGATGGTCGATGTTATTGGAAAACCACAGGACTTACTCGCACACCAATGGCCTCAGCTTCTTTCGATCGGCCTTGAGTTCAAACCCGATCTCATCATCGAGCTTGGTCGTGGGTATGGTAACTCCACGCTGATTTTTACAGAGGTTGCCAATCAGGTGGGTCAGCCCTGCAAGGTTGTTTCGATTTGCATCTCCGACGCGTGGCGAACGATTTCTTACCCTAAACTTTCATTACGATTTGGCGCGGAGTATTTTCAGTCGGTCGAGTGCGTGGAACGTGACATTCGAGCCTTTGATTTCGCTCCGGTTCTGAAGAACGCTAAACGCGTTCTTGTGTTTTGGGATGTCCATGACCTCGACGTTTCTCGATTTTTGGTCTCAAAACTGTTTCCAGATCTACAGAACAAGGAACATTTGGTTTTGGTTCACGACACCGCGGACGCTAATTATGTTCCGGAGGCTGCACGACGTTATGAAGAAACGGCGTTTTGGTTAGAGACCTGTAAAGGCCCACCACCCCTCTACCGCATTGGAGATTTGTACTCGTATTATGTCGAGGGCGTCGTTTTGGTTGATTTCGCAGCCCGAAATGGCATTGACCTCATCAATGCTGAGAAGTCCTTTCACACCGAGCTGACCGCCGCGCAGAGAAGCCACATTGAAAGTACGTTAGGCATTCCGAACGCTGCGACTCACGGGTTCTGGCTGTACTTTAGTTTGCAGAACGCCAAGTACAGTCTCACGTTTCCTACGTATGTATCCGACGTCGCCACGCCGGTGACGGTACAGCCGCCGTTGCCGCCGCCGCGCAGCAGGCATCGCCTAGGTTGGATTTCGAAATTATTTTCAGCAAGCCCCTGAACATGATTCAACGGATTCCTTTTTTTCACCACGATCTCGGTCGAGCCGAGTTGGAACAGATCGCAAAGGTCTTCGAGGGCCCCATCCTCACCACCGGTGATCAGGTACGCAGTTTCGAAGAACGTTTTGCACGTCTTTTAGGCAGAAAACACGCCTTGGGAGTGACGAGTTGCACCGGGGCTTTACACCTCTCGCTCCTGGCTCTCGGCATTCGACCAGGCGATGAAGTGATCACAACGCCCATGACGTTCGTGGCGACGGCTTCAGCCATCGTGGAAGCGGGCGCCAAGCCCGTTTTTGTTGATGTTGAGTCAGACACGGGCAACTTAGACGCCGACAAAGTTGAAGCCGCCATCACTTCAAGAACGAAAGCGATTGTCCCCGTGCACCTGTATGGATTGATGTGCGACATGGTGAAACTGCGTGCGATAGCCGACCGACACGGGTTGCGTATCATCGAAGACGCCGCGCACTGTATCGAGGGTGAGCGCGACGGCATTCGACCCGGACAGCTATCCGATGTCGCCTGCTTTAGTTTTTTCGCCACGAAGAATCTCACTTGTGGTGAAGGCGGCGCTTTGGTGACGGATAATTCTGAGCTCTTTGAAAAACTCAGATTGTTGCGACTTCACGGCATTACCAGGACATCGATCGATCGATTCCGGCAGGGTTACGAGCATTGGGACATGGTCACCTTGGGATGGAAGTACAACATGGATAATATTCAAGCAGCCATGCTGCTCCCGCAATGCGACCGGATCGAAAGCAACCTGACCAAGCGACAAGAACTCTCGGATTACTATCAGCGACTTTTGAAAACGATTCCCTATCTTACTGTGCCCGCCACCCGGCCACAGTCTCGACACGCGCGCCATCTTTTCACGGTCTGGGTCCCAAAGGATCATCGTGACACTCTGATTGGTTATCTCCAGAGTCGCGGGGTGGGCTTATCGGTGAACTACCGGGCTATTCATTTATTGAGCTATTTTTCTGATCTGACTGGGAATAGAAGGGGTGACTTTCCCTCGGCAGAGCAGATTGGAGACTGTACAATCAGTCTGCCATTTTATCCGCAAATGCCCTTGGACAATGCGGCCAAGGTTGCAGACATAATCAGTGGGTATTTTGACGAGTTGAACTAAAAATGGGGGAAACCAAAGTGACACGGTTTTTTGATGTTTCGATAGACGCCGTCCAGCGGTACTGGAATAGCCGGCCTTGCAACATCCGTCATTCGCCAAGCCCGATCGGAAGTCGACAGTACTTCGATGAAGTTGAGGCTCGAAAATTTTTTATCGAACCTCATATT
The DNA here is from genome assembly GCA_964549505.1 of uncultured Oligoflexia bacterium. Lineage (GTDB taxonomy): Bacteria > Bdellovibrionota > UBA1018 > UBA1018 > CAZJVD01 > CAZJVD01. The sequence goes on along the minus strand of CAZJVD010000019.1, from coordinate 19,131 downwards.
CCTGCATTTGCTGATTTCAACCGTTGGAAGGGAAAGCGGGTTCTTGAGATCGGATGTGGCATTGGAACGGACACGATCTCATTTGCGCGTGCGGGGGCGCACGTCACCGCGATCGATCTTTCCGAAAAATCGATCGAGCTCGCGAAACAGAGGGCTGACGTTTATGGATTGAGTGATCGTATTCAATTCATCCATATGAACGCCGAGGAGATTTCCGCCGATAATCCGATGTTTGGCAGTTTTGATCTCATTTACTCGTTTGGCGTCATTCACCATTCTCCGAATCCGGATGTGATTCTGAAAAATCTTCGGTCATTGGCAGGTCCCACCACGGAGCTTCGGATCATGGTGTACTACCGCTACTCGTTCAAAGTTCTTTGGATACTTTGGAAAGCGGGCCTCACTCAGTTACGCAACCTTGATCAGCTGGTCGCCCGTTATTCCGAGGCACAAACAGGTTGTCCCGTCACCTACACCTACTCCCGTGCCGGCGCCCGTCGATGGTTAAGAGCAGCCGGCTTTAGGACCACACACATCGAGGTGGATCATATTTTTCCTTACAAGATCTCAGACTACGTTCAGTATCGCTATCGGCGCGTCTGGTATTTTCGATGGATGCCCCAGACCCTTTTTCGTGCACTGGAGCGCGCATGGGGCTGGCATTTGATGGTGGTCGCTCGTCCTATGTCAGACGCCGAAATGAAAGGCTCACTCAAATGAAGCTGGAAGCTCCGACGCCACCTCGTCTCAGTGTCGTCGTGACATCTCGCAATGACAATCATGGTGGCGATCTCACGAGGCGGATGCAGATCTTTCTCGATTGCTGGATCGCTCAGTGCAAAAGACATAGTCTGACTTCAGAGCTGATTTTCGTCGAATGGAATCCTCCCGCCGACCGACCCCCGTTGTCTGAAGCACTCGTTTGGCCAGACGATCCGGGCCCCTGTTCGGTGAGGATTGTTACTGTACCGAACCACCTGCACGCGCGCCTAGCCCACTCTGACAAATTGTCGCTTTTTCAAATGATCGCTAAGAATGTTGGCATCGTTCGCGCTCGCGGTGATTTTATACTTTCGACCAACGTCGACCTCGTCTTTTCGGATGCGCTTTTCCGGTTTTTCAGCTCGCAGTCCTTGGTGCCTGGACGTATTTATCGGTCCGATCGGGTCGATGTTTCCGCTGGCATCATAGAAGGAAGCTCCCTTGATGCTGCTCTCGCCTACTGCGAATCTCATGTACTGCGCGCCGCCCGACACGATGGAATCTGGCTCGTTCCGCCCGCGCTAACCCAAAATGGGGGCGGTCATCTCGCAGACCTTTTAAGTCCTCCGGACAGCATGAACCACCACGCCCCCCTTCCCAAGGTCGTCGTGGCGATGAAAGCCATCCGCGCTCGCTTGCCAAGGAACCGATTCTTTACTCGCTGGGTAGCGACACCCATCGGTCGCGCTGTAACGGCAGTGGTCGTTTGGAGGATCAATGTTAAAGATTTTATTAGGGACTATCGCTCTTACTTCATGAAGAAGAATCTAACCTACGGACTAAAATGGATATCTCTTTGGGATCCGTTCCTGGGTTTTTTTCGGAACATACCTAAGCTCCACACGAATGCCTGTGGTGATTTCATGTTGATGTCCAGAGCAGATTGGCTCCGACTGCGTGGGCACCCAGCCTTAGAAATCTTTTCGTTTCACCTCGACAGTCTGTCGATGTACTGGGCTATGCACTGTGGCCTCGCCGAAGAACGTTTGCCTGAGCAGATGGTTCACTATCATATGGAACATGGGTCGGGCTGGACGCCCGAAGGGGATCAAGAGCTCTATGCAAGAATGTGGTCCAAGGGCATTCCAATCCTGACTCAGAGTCAGTTCCTCGGAATTGCTGATCGGATTTCAAAGGGCCGATACAAATCTATGCATCCCGACCATCTTGAACTGAACTGGGGTCTTCAAAAAGAAGCCCTGGCCGAAACGGTTCCTACACCGCGAGTCTATCGCGCTCCGGACGCTTCCTCTCAAACCGTAGGCGCGGCGCCGTGAAAAACAATAGACCTACCAGGATTTGAACAAGAACAAAGAAGTGCATACTGCCTAGCGACCATCGGCTGTAGAGCGGATGAAGCGAGGCCAGCATGAGCGCCGCTAGAGCAACCCACAGATTCGGGAAACTCGGGAGATCCGGACACTTTCCTGTTCTTGTCCGAAACGTCGAAGCAAGATAGCCAACGGTTCCGAGCGCGAGCGGTAGGGCCAAAGCACCCAGTCGAGAACCGTTCCGGCCCGTAATCTCCCAGCCCGCTAAAAACGGCTGCGCAAGAACCCCCGCCGTCATCAGTAGAAAGACGATAGCCTCGCGACGCCCCAGAACTGATTTCCACGAAACGGACTTTCGATGAACAAAGGCAAATCCAAAGAAAAAGACAACCGGCAAGACGACCCTGAGACTATGCTCGAAAAGCACCGGAACTATTTTAAGAATGGAACCGGAGAACGATGCGAGATCCGAAAACACTCCCATCATATGACTCAGGTTACTAGACGGAAGACTAAAGTCTTTCGCAATCCATCCCGTAAAAAAATGAGCGACTCCCACCCCCAAAGCTGCGGCTCCGCGTACCGACCAGGAAAGCCAGCCTCCAAAAAAGACGAGTCCAGGCAAGAGCGTCCACGCCGTCTGACGAGCAAGACCGGCCAGCACCAGACTCATAACGATTTCCAAACCGACTCGCTTGTTTGCAGGAGAGTGTAGGGATCGAATGAGAGCGTGCATGAACCAAGTCGAAAAAAACAAGAACGCTGTATCCGGAACGAGGCCTGGAACGATGAGATAGTACCGAAGACCGTAGGGCGAGAGAAGGTAGAGCAAACAAAGAAGGGTGCGCACTCGCTCGTCTCGTCCCAGGTGTCCAAGCGCTGTCCACAGCAAGACCAACGTCCCAAATAAAAATCCATAGGACACGACCCGCAGTACAGCGAAGGTATCGATCGATCCTGTCTTCGCCACAGCTCCCGCTAGAAACGGAAAAACGAAACGTGATCCGTGATGGTAGGAAAGAAGCGCGCTTCCGGAAAGTTTGGGTAAGCTCGGCGCAGTTTCGGCTATGAGCGAATACGATTTGACATCGTCTGCGAAAAGAAACGAAACCCCCGATGTCCAATCCATCCACCGGTTGGAAACCAAAATGAATAGGAACCCAACAACGAGGACCGCTCTCGAACGAAGTACCTGAGACCCGATCAACTAGCGCTCAGTCAGCATGCGTTTGAAATAGGATTTCACATCGACGGGGTTTTTGACGGAAAAATACCAGTCGATTGTCCGTCGAAGGCCTTCCATGAAAGGAACACTGGGTTCCCAGCCCAACAGCTCTTTTGCTAAATGATTGTCCGCCACTCTGTTGTACGGCCCTGTTGGCATACCGGGCAAAGTCTTAATGGGAGCCTGATGACCCGTGATCTTCAAGACTTCGTGGACCGCATCCATCACACGAATCCTCTCCATCGTTCCAAGGTTCACCGCAGTACCGTCATCAATACGTTCAGCCGCGAGGACTGTTCCGCGGACAATATCATCGATGTAGGTCCAGTTCCGAATCTGCTCACCCGTTCCCCAAACCTCAAAGGGGGTTTCTTTAATAAATGCTCGGGCAATCATTGCGATCACCGCGTGGTTCTCAACACCTTTCGGGCCATAGACCGTGAAGTAGCGGCAGCTGGCAGCCTTTAGTCCGTATTGTTTGTGGTAAGCCCGAAGGGTCATTTCACCCATCAACTTCGCCCAACCATAAAGATTATCCGAATCGTACGGCGGACCGACTTTCTGCTCGTCAAGATAGAGGATCTCTTTGACGTTATTCTGAATGTGGTTGGGGTACACGCACCCTGAGGACGCAAAAGTCACTTTCTCAACACCGGCTTTTAAGGCATTTCGAAAAAGCATCCCATCCAAGATCAGATTCGTCGAACATTCGACTGGGTGCAAATCAACATATCCGCGCCCCCCATGATCGGCAGCCAAGTGGAAAACATGGTGCATCCCCTGAACGGCTCGGCTCGAGGTTTCCTGGTCCAGCAGGTCGCCCTTAATAAACTCGATCTTTTTCTGGTCGATAAGATTTTGAATATTCTCCATTCGACCGCTGCTGAGATTGTCCACGACTCGGACCTCAGCACCTTTTCGGATCAGCTCTTCAGCGAGGTTCGATCCAATAAACGAAGCCCCTCCCGTCACCAGGGCTTTCTTACCTGTCCAAACAAAGTTTCTACCTGTTCCTGAACTCATAGTGGCACCCTTTCTTGTCTCACCGATTCCTGACCGAGATACCGACCTAGAGTCAGATATTCGCAACGCGCTTCTGCTTGAACGATCTCCGGATCTAAAATCCTCCAGCAGTCTAGAATCAATCCTGTTTTGCCGTTGAGACGCTCCCAAGGCAACCGAGAGAACTCTGGCCAAGGCGTCGTTATCAAAAGACCTTGGACACCGTCACAGCACTCGCTCATCGAACCTGCAATTCGAACACGGCTACCTGCAAGAGCTTGCTCGGCGCGCGCTCCCGCGGCAGGGTCAAAGGCTTGGACATCAAATCCGCTCGCCGATAAGGCTCGGGCCAGCTCAAGCCCTTGCGACTCCTCGACCACATCCGTATTCGGTTTATACGAAAGTCCGAGTATCCCGATCTTAGCTCCTCGCGGCAGGCGACGTTCAACGATCTCCGAAATTTCTCTGACCTGGGCACGGTTTAGGGTATCCGTCGATTCGGCAAGAACGGCAGGCGCGCCCAAGGATCGCGCAAGCCTTGAAAACGCTAAGTTGTCCCGTGGAAAGCAGGGACCACCGTAGCCAAGCGAACCCTTTAAATATTTTGTTCCTATGCGAGTATCCTTGCCCATGGCGCTCGCAACGACATCCGCATCTGCGGCCGGCAACCTTTCGCAAATGCGAGCGAGAATGTTTGCAAACGTGATCTTCATTGTCACATACGTGTTGACCGAAATTTTCGTCAGCTCGGCGTTGACCAGACTCATTCGCGCGATCGGCGGATTGTTTTCACAAACCTTCTGGTAAATCGACGAAAGAAGATCACCTGCCCTGGAGTCAGATTCACCCAGAAGTACGAAATCTGGTTTTAAGAAATCTCGAATGACACTCCCGAGAGCGATAAACTCGGGGCTATAGCAAAGACCAAAGTCCGATCCGACCTTCTTGCCACTCGCCTGCTCGAGCGTCTGACGGATAATCCCGTCGGTAGCTCCTGGCATAACCGTGCTCGTGATGACTACGAGATGATAGGCGGACTTGTTCTTGAGCACCTCGCCAATACACTTGCACGCATCGATCACATAACCATTCGAAAACCATCCGTCGGCTTGGCTGGGGGTTGGAACGATGATGAAACTCGCCTGACTCTCGGAGATCGCCGCCGAGTAGTTCTCCGTGCCTGAGATTCGCGAACGAAAATCATGCAATCGTTCCGAAAGTCCAGGTTCAAAAACGGGCGCCTCGCCCGCATTTATTTTCGCGACAAACTCAGGATTGACGTCGACACCAATCACCCTGAACCCTTTGGAAGCAAAACAGGCAACCATCGGGGAACCCAGTTTTCCCAATCCAATCACAGAAACACAGGAAACATTTTCTAACGTACTCACGCTTGTGCTCCTCACGATGCCCATCTCACAATGTCTTCCGCTTAAAGTCCATCTGGGCCTGCCGATAGATCTGCTCTAGGTTCTCGTAATTTACCTTTGGGCTGAAATCCGAAAGATACTTGTTCCTAGCTCCCCTACAAAGCTCCGAGTAGACTTTGGGGTTTTCACAAATCTGTTTTGCCTTCGCAACCAAATTATCCGAATTTCCCGACTCAAAATGGAGGCCAGTTACACCGTCCGTCACAATTTCTTGAAGCGCACCGATGCGCGAGGCAATCACGGGTTTACCGTGGGCATAGGCTTCCATCGTAGCCATCGAAAATGTTTCGTAGCATTCGGAGGGCACCACAAGAAAGGACGCGCGCCTGATTTCACGCTCAACTTTTTCGCGGTCGCAGTGCCCCAAGAATTCGACCAGGGGCGGCGGGGGGGCTTGCTCTTTCAAAGCAAGGAGTTGAGGACCGTCACCGACAACCCGCAGAGGAATATCCATCGAACGCCAGGCCTCGATCAACGTACGGACTCCCTTTTCCGAGCTCAACCGTCCCAAGTAGAGCGCCGAATGCCCTCCGGGAACCGCGGTCGTATGTTCGGGCGAATCCGGAAGTGGATCTTTCATAAAATTTCCTTTGACCGAAATCTTTTCCGGAGGAAATTCGCCTTGAATAAACTTTGACTTTGAAAATTCCGAAAGTGCAATAAAGCGCGTGACCCGGTTCTGCCACGTACCCGCACGGCGGTGACGGGCAATCATTCGTGCGACCGCAAGCGAAGCCAGAGACGACTGCCGATAACAGCGATACTTGACGGCCGAATAGGGACTCGCTCGGACACATATCTCGCAGATCTTTCCGTCGCGGCTCAGATTCGCACCTGCACAAAGCAGTCGATAGTTGTGAAGCGTAAGAATCGACGGCACTCCCTCAGAATCGGACGCATCAAAAATCGAAGGCGTTAAAAGAGGGAAAAAATTGTGAACATGCATGATGTCGGGTTTGATTTTTGAAAGTACACCCTTCAACATCACGCGACTGCGCTGGGAGTACGGCGCGTTTAGAGCGACGTTGAGAACATCCCATCGGGTGACAATCTCATGGTTCGAGATCGAAAGAACATGAACTTCGTGACCATGGTCCCGGAGATTCTGCGCTTCGTTTTGTACGACGATCTCTTCGCCGCCCAGCTGTTGGTACTGATTGAAAACAAGCAAGGCGGTCAGCTTTGACATAGGACCGCATCGGGCATAAATCTTCGAGGAATGCGCACTCCCTCTCTCTCAATCATCACAATTTGTTATAATGACCCTGAGGGATTGACAAGAACGCTGGCTTCACTGCTTCCCTTATTGGACCAGTCCCGGTTCACATGGGAACACCTGATTGTTGATTCGTCTCCAGAGGTACATGACCCGATTTTCAAGCGGTTTCCCCAGCTTCATCACCGACGAGAAATCCGCGCACCCAAGGGCATCTATGACGCCCTGAACGCCGCGCTTGAGATGGTTCAAGGTGACATCGTTTGGTTTCTCAATTCTGGAGATGAATGTCTGGATCTTGAGAGTCTTTCGAAAGGAGTTGAAAGCGTAGCGAGCCCCAATGGTCCCGAAATTCTGATCGGCGGAGCTGCGATGTTTCGTGATCGCCGGTTTCTTTACACGGCCTTCTCTCCAAAAAATTTTAGAACCGCGCTGCTTGGGCGCAATTGGATCTGTCATCAGGCCATGTTGTATGCGAGCCATGTCTTTAAGAAAGTCGGTCCCTTCATTACTTCGGTCACAAATACGGGAGATTATGATCATCATCTGCGTTGCCTCGAGATGGGGATCAAAGTCGAATTCACCAACCTCGTGTTTGCGGCTTACGATCGAGGTGGGGGTTCTGATCAGACAGCGCTCGTGTTCCGAGAGTTCAAGATGATTCACTCGTGGCATGCGCACGCATTCACGCCCACGCAACGCTTCAGTCACGGTTTCGTACGCGTTGTCGAGTTTCGAAGGATTCAATTGGTCAAAGGACTTGGAGCGCTTGGGCTGCGACCCGTTCTGCTTCCTGTATGGAGACGCGTTCTCTCCTGTTGGCACGGCTTGAGACGACGCACTCTAGCGAACGTGGGCCAGCCACTGAAATAATGCACTTGCCAGACCGCCAGCGTGAGTGCTAGGTCTCTCGGTGTCTGATTATTTAAACTGTATAGGTGTATAAATATGTCAAAGGGTATTCTGGCTATCGTGGTTTTGGGTGGATTAGGCGTGACTGCAGCGGGCTTTACCGCTCAGGGGGCCACACAGGAAAAGGTTGTCTCTGAGAAAACCGAAAACATCCGCGACTTTCTAGGCAACGACGCAACACTCGTTACTCGAAAGATAGAGGAAGATGGGTTTACCTGGAATGAAACAGAATATTCTTCAGTCGGCGACAAAAAGATAGTGGCTCAAGCGTGGACAACTGAGGCGCCTGCCTTCGTCTCCATCAGCTCTTCTTTTGGTGGCCTTGAGGGCGTCATCCAATTAAACGACGACGTCGCCTATCTGCTTTGGAAAAAAATGTCAGTCCACGTCGAAGAAAGTGAAGCTCTCATTAGCATTCCTGGAAAGCCGGCTCCCAAGACGCTAAAAAAGGAAGGCACGAATATCAGCTGCATACGGTCGATTGGTGTTACGAACGTAACCGATTCTTCTGGCAGGACCGTGTTGGCGCCAGATCTAGATGCACAAGGTAATTACAAGGTCGGTTATTCTTGCACTCTGATCATGAGAGACGTCGAACAAGGCGTGATGTCCCACAAATGAAATATTAAGTAAGGCGCGGACTTGTTTACCTAACAACATCATCCGACCTTAAATCGAACTTCAGGTCTTAAAACAGACACATAAGAACCCAAAATATCAACCGTAAAACTCTCGAAATTATAGTTCACTATCCGACTCACTACCGCGGGATCCACCTTCAATTCAGCCGCTAGGTCTTTCTGATTCATTCGGTTACTCACCAAGTACGAAACGATTTCCCGACAAAGGTCGTATTTGAGGCGATCGATCGGAGTCGCGTTCTTCGGCAAGGACTTAGCGCCGTCTACGTCTTTAAGTAATTTTTCCATCTCTTTGAGCTTTTCTTTACTTGGATACTTCATCGTCAGTCCCTTCGATAGGCATTCACTACACCGATATAGATTTCATTCTCATGGGTCAGCCAAATGAGGCGATACATTTTGTTCTTGTGGATTAAACCCTCACGGACAAAATACTCAAACCCCTCCTCATCCTTGGTTTTCGCTAAATGAACCTCGCCATCTAACATTTTTACCAGATCCAAAATAATCAGATCGTTAATGGATTCCGCGTGCTTCTCTTCATAGTGAGGGTCAATAACAACCTTAGTAAACACTCGATGGTTTACAGTAATACCAATGCCGTAAGTTCTTCTGGCCATCGAGAACCCAATTTAGCATAACTTGCGTTATTTATCAATATTACTTGACTTATTTATCATGTGACATTTTACTTTGTGCAACCCTGATCACCCCTCGCACCCCTTGAAACGGTTCACGATTTTTGCCGCAGTAAATCGAGTGGTAGTTCGGTCGACACAAAGCCTAAAACCTATGTATTTTCAAGGCTGTTACATTTCAGTATCACTTTGATACAAAACATTTGACCCGCAGCACTGCAGGCACTATTACATCTTTCTAATGCAAACCGTCATGGCATCAGTCAGAGAGTTTCATGATCCAGTCGAGTATCTGACGACTGTGTACGCTGGGATTCGGAAACGAAATAGTATGTTTTCGCTCCGGTCGTGGAGCCGTGATCTTAAGCTTCCTCACCCGGCCGTTTTATCGATGATTCTCAACAAAAGACGAAAGCTCAACGCACAGCTAGCTGCACGCATCAGCCGCGCGCTGATTTCCAACGGCACCATGACAGAATCCGATGCACACTATTTCAATCTATTAGTTTTACGCCACAACGCGAAGACCGAATCCGAGCAGCACTTCTATGAGGATCTCATCGCTCCCCTTTTGCCGTTGAATAAATTTTCGACACTTAGCCTTGATCGGTTTCGGGCTGTAGCTGATTGGCATCATTTTGCGATACTGGAACTGACCTATCTTAAGAATTTTAACCCCGACCCCAAATGGATAAGCCTGCGCCTTGGGGGTAACGTGAACGAAAGTCAGGTTAACGACGCGATAGAACGACTCGTACGACTAGGATTGCTTGAGCGAAAATCCAACGGATCGCTGTGTAAAACAAATCAGACGCTGATTGTTGGCGACAACAAACCCGATACCGGACTTAAACGGCATCACGCGCAGATGATGGAACGTGCACAGGAAAAGCTAGTGGTCCAGCCATTGGAACAGCGAGAGTTTCTTAGTCATACGACCGCTACGTCTCGAGCAAAAATAGCGGAGGCAAAGCGACGTATTGAGCGATTTCGCAAAGAACTTGCGAACTTGCTGGACGAGCCTGCCGGAAGCTGTGACGTCGTTTACCAATGCAATATTCAATTCTTTAAACTCATTGAGGACTCAAATGAAGACGTTCACGCTTAACTCACTTGTTTTGATAACGATTATTTTTTCAACACACGCGGAAGCTCAGAAGCCAGGAGGCTCGGCTGCGCACCACCGCGCACCACAAACGGGTGAAGGCGGCAGTGGTGGTGGCAACGGCGGCGGAGGAGAGCCGAGACCGCGAAGCCGAGACGAGGCTTACGGACGTACAACAGGACCCACTCCGCTCGCTGAAGCGTTGGAACTAAAAGCGAAAAAGCCGGAAGCAGAAGTCGTGATGTGTCCGGGGCGCGACTTTGGGTATTTGGTGCCACCAACAAAGTTTGCAACGTACTTTGACTTCAAGGTTCACAAAGGAAAAAAGGCAACGCTCGGTACACTCTGTAAGTCCGGCGTTCGAAGCGCACTATTTACCGAACTAAGTCTTTTTCTGCATGGAGTAGAGGACACTCTCGACAAGCGTCCATCGCCGCATTACGAACCTAGCGACCAGACTGATGCAATGGCAAGCAGTTTTCTGGCGCTTCTAGATGCGACTTTTGATGCTGGAGGGGTCGTCACGGTCGTTCTCTCTGACAAGCAGAAAACAATGCCGGCGCTACGCGGAACGATTCTCGAGCCGAGCTGGTTCGATCATCAGTCGGGGTCAATCTACATGGCTCCGCTGACCGAAAAGACGTTCATGGCGAGAGTCCTCGATAGGGTCATCGGAAACTACTTTTCGCACGAACTAGCACATACTCTTGTCGACCGAGTATGGAAAAAGCGAGGCCTGCTCGCTGTTGATTCCGTTCCTGTTCGTCATGATAACCGATTCGGAACATCGGCCTACAGGGGAACATATGGAAACTTTTGGTCCATGCATACATCGGAGACAGAAGCATTGATTGAGGCAATCGCATTCGCTTTTGAACCACTCGCAGTGGACCACCCTTTCGTGAACACGGACTACATGTATCAAGCGACGGTTGGAGGCCCCAAGTTTGTCGAGTTCAGGCTTGCTGAGCCGGAACATTTCTGGGCACTACAAGATCGCTCGAACCTACTGAAAGCACCCCTTGAAAGCGAAGCATATGTCGCAAGCACGTTAGCGCAGTTGCGCGTTGTCATCGCACCTCGCTCTCATTGCCGAGCAGACGATTGTTTTGAAAATGTAGAAAATATCAAACTGCAAGATCCAGCTCGGTTTCAATGGCTCCTTTCAGCCGCCATATCCTTAGAGAAAGCGGATATTCTAAACTTCGCTCGAGCACTTGAAGCAAGCGCCGAACGCTATGGACAGCCGAAAGGGTTCGCGAAGGCGTGGTTACTAGAATACTATTTCATGGATATCGACACAGGAGCAAACCTTGGATCGTCGATACATGACAGAACGGTTGGCACTGAAGGTAGTTTTCTTGGTTTCTACCCTGATTCCGGCACCTTTGCGGAAGGTCCATACTTTTCTCCTTGGAGAAGCCGATTCAAGGAAGAAGCAATTGAAATAGCGCGGACGGAGAATTCAAAGCGCATTTCAAGGAGCGCTGTAAGAAGCGAACTCGCACAACAGAGAACGCGAATGGAAACTATCTTAGACGCATGGAACGGCGACGAAGAACAGCTCGTAGCTGCTCATGAAAATCTTCGACAGCGTCTGCAGACAGTAGGAATTGTGTTAGATCCAGGAACACCGCGGTTTCTGAAGTTTGCCAACGCCGTCGATACGGAAGCCAGAAAGGCTGCTCGTCTAATGTTGGACCCCGGTAGCATTCAAAATATCCTACATGAAACCCGCGCTAGATTCGTCGAACTTCGCGAAGACGGCACGCCACGGAACGTCTGGGTAGAAGGGCATCCTATGCATATTATTACCCATCTTCGCGAGATGCGCGCGGAACTAGCTTCTATCGAAGCTTTGGACGACATCGATAATCCCGCTAGTCATGACCGTCGCGTCCGCTTTGCCATTACGAATCGGGATGAACTGCACTCTTTAGAGAAGCTCGTGACAATAATGGCTAACCTCTACGAGCTCGGAAACTCAGTTGATCTTGAGGGCTACTGAAACAATATCGGAAAGCAGCCGCCCTCCTACAGTTAGCAGTTGAATTTTGACCCATTGCATTATATAAGGCCCCGTAGGAGAATTTATGACGTTCACTCGCAATTCTGTCAGTTTGGTGTGTTTTCTCTTTTCGGGCGCTTTGGCGCTCGCCGGTGACCCAAAAGAGGTACCGCTTGAGTTTTACCCGAGCAGCGTTTCCGTGGGGGTCGGCGACCAAAAGATTTCCGACCAGCCAGCCGTATACTTCTGTCGTTTTATGAGCATCAACGGACATAAGACCTTCGCAGAGTGGAAAATCGCGGACGAGATCGACGCGCAGGCATGTGTTGTTAGAATGAAAGGGATCTTGTCACGCGCGCCAGGGGGTAGAACCGTGGTCCTAAGAAGGAACTTGGACTGGACACACCCGGACGTCCTAAGAGTTACGGACGATACTGCCTCTATTCCAGATTTAGCTTCGGAACTTTCGGAACTACGATCCCGTGTTGAGAAACTTGAGTCCGAGAAAAGTCGCTAACTCTCCCCAAAAACCCAGTCCGCGCCGATGTCACAGCTGACACCCTCGACGACGAACGCGATCGAGAGTCTCAACAAATCGTCGACCCACCAGGCAAAAGAACCGCTTTACAGCGCGCCGTCTTTGATTTCTCATGGAGGGAGATGCTCTCGACATTTCAATCTCTCGTCCTAGCAGCCATCGGCACGATCACCACTATTATTCCCGCAGGAACGAAACCTGCCATCGAACTCACGGCCGCAGGGCTGGGTTGGCCTCTGCCGCCCCCAAGTCTTCTGGCTGCGATTGGAGCAGGCACAAGCACAGCACTCTTTCTTTATTTTTTTCATGACTGGCTGAGTTCTCTTTCGGGATTCATTCGAACCGTTTTTTTTCTCAAACGCCCGATGGTGCTCGACGAACGCTTACCATTTTTTATTTTGGCAACGGTCGTACCGTGGTTCATCACGGCGCTCTTGATTCGTCATGGCTTTCTGTCAGTCCCGACACAGCCGCTTATCGAGATCGGTCTTCTGGTATTTGGAACTTTTTTCTTCTGGTGGGGCGCTCGCCACACAAAGCGCAACAAGCGCATGCTCGAACTGAATATCGTTGACGCACTTGGAGTCGGTTTTTTTCAGACGCTTGGAATGAGTCCGGCAGTTCTGGATCGAACGATTCTTGGATTGGGGTTTGCGCTCACGCGTGGGTACCAATGGGACTCCGCGATCAAGTTCATCTTTCTCGCTTTGCTACCCATCACATTGTTCGACTGGTTAAGCCTACCGAACCCTTACGCCGGTATCGGTTCACATCCGGCCGCGGAACTCACGTGGCTGTCGTTTGGTGCGGCGGCGACGATCAGCTTGATCCTAGGATTGCTCTGCATTGATCACCTGGTCGAAAAATTTCGAACGGGTCGCAGTGGTCTGATTTATCCGTTACGGATTATTGTGACTTTAGGACTGATTGCCCGAGCTTGGCACATCTGGCATACGGGCGGCGCTGTCTAGCCCGTCGACTTATCGACTTTTTCTTTGAGCTCTTTGCCGACTTTAAAAAATGGGACTCTCTTCGGCGGAACTTGGACGACTTGCCCCGTCTTGGGATTGCGCCCCATGTAGGCACCGTACGAACGATTGACAAACGATCCGAAACCACGAATTTCGATACGATCGTCGCGCTTTAAAGCGTCGCACATCATATCGAACACCAAGTTGACGACCATCTCCGATTGCTTGTGCTGAAGATTGGCCTTCTCTGTCACGATATTAACGAGATCCGCTTTGGTCATTGGAAGTCTCCGATACTTTTTACGCTAAAGACTACAGTCCCCCTTTGCAACAAAAAAAATCTTGACACCTTTTCACGTTGACGGCTTTGGCAGATCCCATTAATTTTTGCACTCATCCGTAGTTTCAAGATCATCGCAAAACAGATCCAGCCGTGATTTGCTGCTCTAGGGAGGCATCGGGAAATGAACAAGTCGGAGCTCATTGAGCGTATCTCCAAATCGACCGAGTTGACCAAAGTGAGTGTGGAAGACACGCTCAGTGCGGCGATCGAGATCATCAAGAAGTCCGTCAAGAAGGGTGAAGACGTCACGCTCTTAGGATTTGGAACGTTTACGAAGACACGTCGTCGTGGACGTCTCGGTCGCAACCCTCAAACTGGAGCACAGATCAAGATTCCACCAAGAGTCGTGCCACGTTTTCGTCCTGGAAAAGAATTCAAAGAAATGCTGGGAGAGTAAGCGCTACTTCTGCTTCACTTCACGCACGCCAGGCATGCTCCAAAGAGCCATAATAAAGCGCCGACTGGCATCGTGACGCCCGCGGTACTTGATTTCCAAAATCTGTTCGATCCCGCGTGAGTCGATATCAAAATCTTCAAGCATGAGATCGTTTTGATTCAATACGTCATGCACCGCTGCACGGACAGATCCGTTAGGATCCTCAATGGTGATATCGCAACCAAAACTCATCGTACCGCCGAGAGCCCAGTTACTGATCAAACTCATACTGATCAACATCGTGACAACGAGAATCGATATCGCTAGCCCGATCCCGTACTGCCCCATCCCCACGCTCACGCCGATCGCAGCGACAACCCAGATCGTGGCCGCTGTCGTGAGACCATGCACAGCTCCCCGTGACTGAATGATGGCTCCCCCGCCGAGAAACCCGATCCCGGAAACAATTTGGGCCGCGAGGCGACCGGGATCGCCGATGTGGTGCTGGTCGGTCCACGCTGCGGATATCAGAACAGAGAGCGCCGTGTAGAGAGCCGAGCCTGCGCAGATCAGCATGTTGGTCTTAATGCCGGCAGCTTTGTGTTTGATTTCGCGCTCAAGCCCCACGATTCCGCCGCAGACGAGCGCTACAAGTACTTTTGGACCCAAGAACGAAAGGACCGACAGAAAATCCGTCCCAATATCATGTGGCATGACTGCTTCTCTCTTCGGATTCTGGGCCGGAGAGATAAACGGTTTCGAATGCTAGACCGTTGAACGATTGACGCCTATTAGGGCTGCACCTGCAAAAGAGAGATCGCCGCGACGATTTCGTCCCGCCGGCTCAACACATCTGCCAAAAACCCTTCCTGAGAACGCTTCGTTTCGACCGCGTCATCGTCGAATCGCTCACCGACCCCGACATACTCATCAAGAAATGCAGCGACAGCCTTCCGAGTGGCGGCATCCTTTGGTAGGTCGATATGCGCTCCACCTATTGAAAACGTAGGTTTCGAGGTACGGACCTGTTTTGCGAACTCCGCAAGCAAAGACTTCGCAGACCGTCCAGAATCCCCCAGCAATCCATAGCCCATATCGTAGAGTTCCTTGAAGTCAGCATCCTTCGGAGCGACTCCCAAACCCCAAGCGACGTGCAGGACTTGGAGTGCCAAACAGAAATTTCCAGTCGCGCGATCGAGATTCTTACCTTCAGCTATCACCCACGATTCGAAAACTTTAAAAACATCGCCCTCAATCGGATCAGAGGTCGCCAACCACCGCTCCTTCGCTAGATCGCGAAGTCTGCGAACATGACGCCCTCGACTTTGAGCAAGCGCGAGCGAGTATTCCGGAATAAAAATCGAAGGCGCATGAAACGCCAGATCATGAACGAACGCGTTTCCCCGGCGCCCGATGTAGAGCGTGCGATCGTCGGTATAACCATCGAACAGACTTCCGTCGGTCACATATCCGGTGGGCGCCTCTCGAAAGTTCAATCGGATGGGACGACGCTTGAGTACGCCATTGATCTGATCGAGCGACCACTGCATACGCGCGGCACCTGGAACAATCCAATTGGCTTGATCAAGTTCATCAAACCCAAAAAACCGAGCGGCCTCGCGGCTGTTCAGAATGATTGGAAGCCCGCGCGGATCGCCCTGGATATCCTTTCCAGGATGTGTGGCGTAGTTTGAGTTCCACGACGCCCCCTTTCGCATAAGATGAAAACGAGGACCCGTCGGCGAATCAGACTCCAGCTCGACAGAAGTACTGATAACCGTTTGCGTGTCCTGAGCCTCCGTTAACGACCACGAAAGGTTTTCGACTATTTGCCGACGAGCGAGAGCCTCACGATAACGCCGTTTCAAAACTGATAGAGATGGTTTCGCAACCGCCAGCTCGCACGCTGACTCCGACCTCGCGCTCGCGTGAGCCGAGAGGTAAGGTAAAAAAGTCAGAGCGAATGCAGCGATCGAAGACCTTTTCATAGAAGCATTACCCCTATCATCATCGACTCAGTGGGTCAATTTTCTGTTTTTCTCGGTGATTATCGACAGTCATTTTGAAGCTATGTTAGCTAGATTCAGTCATACTTCTGTTCTGATCGATCGCCTGTTCCGGCGCCTGTTCCGGCGGAGCCATAGTTAAATGGATATAACGGTGCTTTCCTAAAGCGCTATTCCAGGTTCGATTCCTGGTGGCTCCACCACTCTTCTCTCGGGTGCGAACGAGAGAGTATATCGAATGGTTTTCTGTACTGAAATTCGATAGTTCCATCTTTTAAAACGTGGTTCGATGACACGATTTCGACGAGTCTTCGTTTTTGTTCAGGTGTTGCCGATTTGTAAACCTTTTCAGTACGTTGGGCTAGTTCGATGAGGAGGACGCCATCTTGGATATAATTCTGTTTTTTGTTGTCCCATTCATCGATCTGGCGCTTTGCCGCCGATAGTTCGAGGCACCATTCGTTGTTTTTCTTCCGCCAGATCTCTTCAGGTAGATTCCCAACCAATTTGTCTTCGTAAGCTTTGTCGATGTACTGTTGGAGCATTTCAATGCGGCGACGGAGAGCCCCGACAGTTGCTTTATGATCACCGGCCTTCTGCTTATGTTCGCGCAACAGAACGTCCTGCATCCATGTGCCGACTTCGGGTGTAAAGTTCAGTGGACGAAACACTGCAACGAATAGCTCTTCAATTACCGACTCAGAGTAGTGAAGTCGCCCCGCACCGTTCTGCACAATGTGTTTCTTGCTTCGCTGGGAGCATGGGCGAGCTGTGCCGCTACAGTGGTAGTAGTAATATTTTTTAATGCCACCGTTTTTGAGTTTTTTTCGTTTCTCTTCGGCGGTGACTGCACAAAGGCATTCTTCGGAAGACTCAATACCGGCGGTATCGAGGATGCGACCGCCACAACGGATAAGACCGAGATAAGTATGCTTCTTTTCAGTCTGACGTTTCTTGTAGTTGCCATTCAGTATTTTTTGGACCTGAATCCATACGCTCTGGTCAATTAAAGGTGGATGATATTCCGGATTCCCACGGCACAGTTGTTCTGCGAATAAGAAGTCACCATAATAAAATGGCTTCTTCAGCAGCTCATAAAACCGCTTCAAGCTGATGGGCTTTAAATCAGGGAATTCCATATCAAGAAGGCGCCTCACGCCCGTAGGCGTGTATCGACCAATAGCCATCATCTCAAAGGCTCGCTTCATGTAAGCTGCTGGTCGTTCTTCAAGAGCAAAGCCTTTGACGCCGTCTGGATAAACAATGTTTTTGTATCCGAATGGACCCTTGTATGGAGCTAGCCCCATCTCCATCCTTTTATTCATGCCGTCGACCACATTCCTGCGGTGATCTTTGATGAATTTTTCGTTGAGAATATTAGAAATATCCCACCGCAACCAATCGTCGATTGTGCTCTTATTTGTGAGAGTTAAATTATCTCTTACGCAATGAAGGGCTACGTCGTGGTTTCTGATCAAATCTACAATCACATCAGCAGACTCTCGATTTCGGT
Source organism: uncultured Oligoflexia bacterium (assembly GCA_964549505.1). Taxonomy (GTDB): domain Bacteria; phylum Bdellovibrionota; class UBA1018; order UBA1018; family CAZJVD01; genus CAZJVD01. The sequence continues at coordinate 1,174 of CAZJVD010000019.1, read as the reverse complement.
TGCTGCGTGATTGATGGCTGAACAGAAGATGTTTTACGGGTTTTGAGGTGGACTGCGATTTTCTGACATACTCCAACATCTCAAGAAACTTCTTTCGTTTCCCGTGATCTGATGCTGTCTCTGCCACATCCCAGAGTTGTAGAATTTCTAGACCTTCGTTTTTGGCGTACTCAACAATACGCTCAATTTGGGCTTCGTCAGAATTCCCAAACTCTTTCTGATCAGCGGTGCTAACTCGGCCCATGCCGACCGCATATTGTGATGCTGCCTTGAAAGCCACGTCTGTAAAAGTTTTGATCCAACTACTTTTAGAAAGATCGTTTATTTTTTTTATGCCCATCTACACATCCGTCACTTGCTTCAATCAATGTAGTAAAAAAATCGACCATATTGAGCTTAATCTCGATCTTCTCGCTCTCTGAAAGGGAGCGTCCGTAAAGACGCTCCCACATTTCAAAGTTTATACCGCGAATGTCATCTTTCTTTCGAACCTTTTCGGGTTCGATGATCGCGGGTGGTCCAATACCGCTCATTGGTTGACCTCACGCTTCCCTATGCCTGGCCTTGTACTGAGACCAATGCCTGATGAAACGGAAGCTCCGTCCGATCCGACGTATTGGATTCAATATTTCTATGTCTAAATACTCGGCTCAGTTCATAGCGCCGGTATTTTGCTTTCTGTCTCGGCCTATAAAAGACAGCGATGTGAGCAATCACACCTTTGATGATCTTAAATTCATCATTGATTGCGTCCCAAGCAATCGAATCTTCAATCCCGTTATCCTTGGCCGCATCTATTGCTCTTAGTTGCGCCGTATTGATTGCGGCCATAATTTCATCCATTAGAGATAAGTCGTTCTCGTGTACTTTAACTGTCATACTTGTACCCTCCTTTTCGGTACTGCTTATTGAACAGAAGGATGCCGGACAAAGTTGAATGGCTACATTCTATGTCAATCGGACTCATGGCGTGAGCGGAATGGAGGCTGACACGTGGCAGACAACTAGCGGAAAATTGAATCTATTGAGGGAAATTACCCTCAATTATGATTTCTGGATTCAGATAGTACCTGCTGTCCTTCTCAAGGAAGATGTCGTGTCGACTAATCTCAAATCCCGTGACGTTGGCCCCGAAAACTGGAGCATTTGAATCTTCCTAACAAGCCGCGTATAT
>CAZJVD010000018.1:0-50586 GCA_964549505.1 uncultured Oligoflexia bacterium | reverse complement strand
CGAGCGGGCGTGGACGCGAGCGACCGTACCGTGTTTTCAAAAGACTTCCGCCGTAGTCGCTTTTTTCGGGTTTGAGAAATGATGTTTGTTTCATCGGTTACCTATCCATGCAGGTGTTGCACTTGGGCGTCATGCGTCGGTGAGCGAAGGTATACAAATCACCACGAATTCGCAACTGCCGAGATCCAAAATCTTACCGCAACAGGCTGGAGAATTTAGGCCGAGCGCTCAAGATCGCGCTCAGAGCGGCGTGCTTACTCAGAGAAGTCCGTCTTTCGGCTCGGGCGGATCGCTCGCTCAAAACTGAGCCCTGAAGACTGAACTCACCCGAGCCCAGATGCCCGAACCCTGAGGCCTGCAGTCCGGGATTTCCTCCTACTGAACCATCACCGGATCGTAAAAAATCAAAAGACGATCGTTCTCTTTGTCAGCAACGATGAGTTTGTCGGAATCCACACGTTGAGCATCTGCTGGTGACGAAAGACCGTTTTGGGAAAGATAGGTTCCCGCATTTTCACCCGCCCCGGAAGAAGGACTTGCTTGGCCGATGGTGTGAGGATTAACCAAACTCGACAATTGTAGACTCCCCCCCGACATCGCGGTCATTCCAGGAATTGTAAACTCAAGGACGCGATGGTTGCCCGGGTCTGTGACAAAGATACCTTCATTTGAAATCCGAACGGTCACATCGCCGCAAAAGTGCAACGGACTTGGAACAAAGGTGGATGCTCCGCATGCCCATGCAGCGGGTTGCGAGAGACTCGTGGGATCCTCGAGGAAATTTGTCCAAAATGCGCGTGGGGTCCCCGGACTGGATGGGAACGGAAAAAGCTGATCGATGAAACTGAGTGCAAATCCGCCCTGGCTTCCCGACTGTAGACCGACTCCAAGAAATGTCGGTCCTCCTTGAAGATGCCCGAGGGCCACACTGGTTGCTACCGGCGTACCGGAGACGATGTTGGAGCCGAAGTTCGGGATAATCATATCCGGTGCCCGCGCACTCTGTTGGCCGACGGGCAGAATTTCCTGACTGAGATCCCAGCCTAAGAAGAGAGTCCAACCATTCGATACCGTGTTGTTCGTGACGTAAAGCCATCCGTCCGCCGTCGTGAGCTGTGTAGGTTGATCCATTCCAAATGCCATACAACCCGCGTTGTTCCCAATCGAGTGTGTGGTGTCGGGCCACAAGCAAGGGTTGGGATCGACTTGATCAAAGTCGGCTTGTCCCATCACTCCGATCGGAAGTGAGGCATTCTCGTCGTAGATCAGAACACGGTTCAAAGTAGAGTCAGCGACAAACACGCGTCCCATCGCACAGGCAACAGCTTCAGGTCGGGTCATGAGAAAATGAGCGGGGTAACCGGCGGGCATGGGATCTTGAATAGTGTTGACGGTTAGGGATGGTTGGCCGAGTACGCCGATGGCACCTTCGCCATTTTCACCTTTAAGGGGAATGTGCGAGTAGATCAGAACACGTTTTTCCTTTTGTGAAAGTACGTAGAAGCGCCCTGTTGTATCGGATTTACAAAAACTCGTCGGGCTTCGCAGGGTGGTTGGGTTCACTGTCGTATCGAAAAGACCGGTCACTCCAATTCCGTAGTCCGCCGAGATCGAGGCGAGTGCGGGGGGAGCTGACGGTAGGTTTACGTGTACGAGGCGCTGGTTATTCTCGTCTGCGATGAAAACTTCCTGGTCCCCTCCGAGATCATCCTGAAAGACTGAAACGGAGGATGGGCTGTTCAGGCCAAATGGGTTTACAGCACCCGAAGCGGAAGGGCTGAAGTTTTTCACAAATGACGTAAAGTTCGATTGCCCATAAACAAAGTCAGCGGACAAAGCGATCGTCGGTAGGATCGGAACACGCAACACGCGATGGTGGGGGCCATCGACGACGAAAAGATGTGACGATGTGACGGCGAGACCCGTGACTTTGCATGAACGCGACTGTGTCGTGTTGCAAGTACTGCTGGGTGCGGTCGTGGTGTCGGGCTGACCGAACGCTACAGGACCCGGTACAAGCCCAGCTTGAGTAACCGCGGCACGAAGGACGCGATAGTTTCCTTCATCCGCGATGAAGGCGAGCCGGCCAAGACAGGCGACGGCGGTCGGACCCTTGAGTCGGTTCGACCAACTCTGAATTGCTGGGTTATTTGCGACTGTTGTAGTGAAATCAGGTTGTCCCAGTGTGTGAATGACGGGGGCAGTGATCCGAATATCGGCACTTTCGTAAGCTGGAGAATCCGTGGCTGGAAGCGTGTCGATTTGTGACAGAGCCTCGTTCCAGTCGATACTGAGAATTTGATGTCCGCCGATTTCGGGAACATACCATGTTGGTCCCACGTTACAGCTCGCTCCCGGTGTTCGGAGCGTACGAACATTTTGAAACGTTCCATCGGATTGTTTGGCGCCGATGGCTGAAACAATCGCACGAGGTTTTAGGAAATCGCCGCCGCGTTCGGGACTCTCGTAGATCAACACTCGGTAAGTGTTCACCCCGGGCGTCACATAGTCCGTAACAGCCAGAAACTTTCGCCCGTTTTGCGGAGCAATAATGGAGACGTTTTGTGGGAAGTATAGATGATGTTTCTCGTCAACAGACACGGAAGACCCGGAAGCTGACGTGGCTGTCTCAAGAGAGCGTTGTCCAATCACTAACCAAGAGCCTGTGTTTTGGGCGTGAGCACCATTGAGAATCAGTACGCGCTGATGTTCTTTTCCATCGACAACAAAATGGACCGGCTCGCCGTTCTGATCGAGATAACTCGCATGATAGCTTGCTTCGAGAAACTCTCGATTGAGTCGCGCGTTCTCTGTGTTCGAGCTTTGGCCAATGACTGTGGCATCGCTGATGGAGTAACTGTGAACCGGCTTCGAGCTTGATGAGGTGCCGAGACCGATGAAGTTCTTGAATCCCGATCCACTACACGCCGAGAGTGTGCCGAACAGACAAGGTCCGAGCGTCACTATAGTTTTGAGAGTCCTTAGGATTCTGTTTTGCCTCGACCCAACCGTCACGGGTTCTCCCTTACTGGTTCCAAACAGGTTTTTTCACACCCGCTGTTGAGATCTTGATGTTGAAAGGTGCTGGAAACGCTACGTAGTAAATTTGCTGCTCACCATTGGAGTTCGGAAACGACGGCGCCGATGTGCCGATCGCGGCATGGAGGGTCATGGTTCCAAAACCTTGCGGGCCCTTGGTCGCGCGAACGTAGTTGCGGTAAGCTGTGATGTTACCATCCGGTAATCCTCCGCCTTCCATCTGCATGATCGTTATAGCTTGAGACAGTCGGGACTTTGCGTAGAGCTGGTAAAATCCGTTTCCCTCGACGTTCGTTAAGTTCGAAGCGTTACTGACAAACGTAATAATGTTTCCCTCAGGGGTAATTGCGCCGTTTTTGCTCGATCCGTCGGCGGCAGTCAGATTTCTTCCTTTTGAAATCAGAACGACTGGCGGCTGTTGCATATCGCGTAAGTAGATATTCGAAAGTCCTGGAGTGATTGGGTCGCTTGTTAGATTGGTTGCTAAGCTTTCAAATCCGATGAAGCGACCGCTATCGGAAATAAACGGATTCTTTGAGTTCGCATTTCCGCAACTGCCAGTAGCGTCGCGTGAGAGAACTTCGACTGTGTTAAGAGCCATTCGGAATATCGCGACCTGCAGTACCGTGAGACTGGTCGAGCAGCCGACCTGTGCGCCGAGTGCTGTGAAAACGGTGTCACCATTCGATGCCGGCATGCTTTCGCCTTGGGTGGCAAATGATGTGATGGCTGTCGTAACGCCGTTGGGACCCATGATGTTGAGCCCGGATTGCGCTCCGTTGCTAAGATTCGTCGCCAGTGTGGTGAAGGACATCCAGTCGCCACCACGGCTGAATGTAGGGTTGAAGGAAGAGCCGTTGGCCCCTCCGCCGCCGTTTCCCGAAGTGTACCAGCTATAGGACTGGAGCATGCCATCCACGAAAAAGATGTCATTGAAAACATCGACCGGATTCTGAGACCCCATGATCGGGAGATTGCTGGATAGCGAATTGAAAGCGACCTTGTCGGTGTCGGACGCGGAAACAGCTGAGCTGGCGCCGTTCGCAGTGGCATTCTGGAGATCGTGCGATACCAAGTCGACCGCACCCGACTCCACATTCCAGATGAAAACGTCGGACGTGTTGTTGAGGTCTTGAGCTGTCAAGTCCGACGCGAGAGATGAAAATGCTATTTTCGGATATGGACTGCCGGCGATCCAGTACAGCGAAGCGCCCGAGCTCGGGCCATTCCCAAGTGTACCCGGCGAGGTGTGTTCGCCTGCGGGAGGTTCACCGCTCTGGGGTGTGAGCGGCGGGGACATGCCTGCTCCAAGGGGTAGAATCACGCTGGCCGAACCCGCGAGGCCGTTCGATGGTTGAAGGCTGGATGCTACGAGCCCGAAAAAAAGGAGAAGAATCGTTCTAAGAATGGGTTTATAGCGTTCCATCGTTGCCCCTCGTGTGCCCCTGGATTGATGCGGTCTCAGTGTTGCGGATGACTTGATTTAGAAAGTTAATCAAAATAGATAATGTAAATTATATCTGATATTGACGCCATTGGTCAAATGATCCCGTGAAGCTCATGGAGGGGTTAGAACGCCTCCATTCGAAGGCGCTTTCCCGCGTGGCGTTCGAATTACGTAAGAAAAACAATCGCTTTTACGCGGCTTCGGCGCTATCACCGCCGAGCCGGGACTTAGGTATTTAGCAGGGAAGCCGAAAAGTTAAGAAATCTTGCCGCTCCTTAGCGGCATAAGAAGAGGCGTGAGAGACATAGTTGAACGCGTTTTGAAACTGATGAGAGAGCCGACGACCCCACAATTGGATCGCGTTTTCCGCGAGATTGCAGAGACTCCTTCGGGTCGGGTCCTGTTGCGCCAGTTTTTACCGCTACTCGAGTGCGGCAAGGTCTCTGTTTTGGATCTCGCTCGAATGGATGAGGGGCTGACGCCGGAAGAGTTACCTTCACGCTTTACGCGTGCTGGTGCTTTCTTCTTTGATGGAATGAGCCGAAAGATTTTCCTCGATTTTGCGCTACCCGAGATGGTTCTGGCCCCGCAGTTGGTTCATGAGGTCACCCATTGCTTGGACGAAGAATTTGTCCGTTCTTATTTTCTTCTCGAGAAACTCACGGACGAACTGAGGAGAGAGAGTCATCGTCTTGCTGTGGTGATTGCTGCTCGGATGGGACGGCAGGCTTCCGAACTCGTACTGGGCGATTGTCGACCCGAAGAAGCCAAGCAGCTTGTAGCTCTCAAACAACGGGCGCGCCAAGCCTGTGAGAAGCGTCTTCTCACAGCCGAAAACAAAGCCTATCAGGCGCAGTGGCGTTGGATCGCTGAGCGAACCTTGACGTGCGCTGAAGCGGGCCGAGTCATCAAAGAGTATGAGGCTCAAGGTTTCTTGTTGAGTCAGAAGATGACCGAATCCGAAATCGCGGATTTCTACGGTCTAAAAAACGCTTCCTAAGAATCCGTTTCAAGAGCCGCAAGCTGATCCCGGAGCTGTTTGAAGTACCGGTGCGTGCGAATCCCGGCTTGATTCGGTAGCGGAGTCTGTTCAATGGTTTCGGTCAGAATCTTTCGAGCCGTGGACCGATCTTCTAGTTTTGTCGCTATTTTCGCTCGGAGCATGCGCGCTCGTAAGTAGTTGTCTCCATAGCTGAAGCGTTCGGCCACCTCCGCATACTTCTTAGCGGTTTCGAAATCTCTCATCTCGACAAGGGTAGCAGCGTAACCGTAGTAAAACGTGAACTCCTCAGGAAAATCGACGGTGAGTTTTTCGTACAGCGCTCGCGCCTTCGAAAAATCTCCACCTTTATAATGCGCGTAAGCGCGCTCCTGAACCGTTCCACGCGGAAGCGGGTCTTTTCCTTGCTTTTCAACAGCTTCAAAGAGCAAAGCTGTTTTTCGATAGGCCTCCTGAGCAGCTGTCGTTTCGCCGAGAGCTTCGCGCGCTTGAGCAAGGGCAAACATCCACCAAGCTTTTCTGGGTGAGAGCTTCTCTTTTTTCTGTATGGCAGACCATCGCGAAAGGGACTTCTTATACCAAGCTTTTCCGGCTGGCGGGTCGATCTCGTGCAGTGCCGCGACCCAATCAATAGCCTCGTAGGGATCGGGATTACCTTTTAGGAGATCCTCAAGAGCCGTCTTTTGTTCAGAGGGTTTCCCTGTTTGTGAGACCTGTTTCCATGCGATCTTGCGCCGGAGGGCTTGCGATGGTTTGTCGCGAAGATCTTTGAGTGTCAGGAGTGCGGTCTCGACCTCTCCTTTTTCAAACGACCACCGAGCGAGTCGGAGACGTTCCGACGGGGTTCGCCTTTTCTTAGCGAGGATCCTTTCGATGGGCACTTGCTTGCGAGACAAACGCAACCACGCGGAAAGCTCGTCCGCCGTTCGAAAACCGACGACGCGATCAATCTCTTCGAGATCGGCGTTGACCAACACCAGCGTTGGATAGGCACCGATCGACCAGCGATTCTTGGCCTCAAACGAGACAGGATCGTCAACGTCAAGTTTGATCTTCACGATGCCGCGAAAGGCCGTTTGAAACGCAGCCGTTGAGAACGTCAGTTCGTCCAACATATTGCATGGTGGACACCAGATTCCGAAAAAGTCGATGAGGATGAGCTGCTTTTTCGACTTGGCCTCGTCGACAGCCTTCTGAAGTTCTCCGGTTAGAAACCCCTTTGGTACGAGATGCGTTCGTCCAGGGAGTGATTTCTCGTTAGCGCGGAACTGGCTCTGCGTGCCTGCGCTGCCATCCGACACGGTGACCTGAAACTGCTCTAAGACGCAAAAAGTCTTTGCATCGTCACAGATGCTCGCTGTTACGTCATGTGTGCCGGCCGATGTGAGCTGGCAGGACAGCTGCCGTGGCGTTCGGTCAATCCATGAGAAGGGACCGCAACGTGCTGGAGCCTCCAAGTTAAAGTGATGTCCCGCGATCGGCTTTAGAAAAATCTTTTCGTTGAGTTTTGCTTCGCTCGGTCGACGTTCGAGCAAGCTCTTCGAGAGCGGCGTTTCTCGCGCCATAGCTACTATGCTGAACCCACTGGCCCAGGTCGAGATCCCGAAAACTGTGGCGACTGTCGCCAGAGTCGCAAGTAAGCGCTGATCTCTTGGGCTATTACTGTCATTGAGCTTGCTTTTGATTTCCATCGTTCTGAAATTTCCTTGGTTCTCAATTCTAGTCGCGTGCGCGCATCGTTTTCAAGCAGTATGGGATCGGATCGGTGAGCGAGGTTCAAGCGGTCGCTTGCTTTGTCGCCTCCGTCCGCACTGCGATCCAGAAGGTCATCGGCGGTCTGAAAACTGCGTCCGATCTCTTTTGAAAAGTCTTCTACACGACGGACATCGGCGGAGGACGCCTCCACGAGTTCGAGCGGAACGGTACAAGCGGCATCAAAGAGTGCTCCTGTTTTGAGTGCGTGAATTCTCTCAATAACCGCCACTCCGGCATCATCTAAAGAGAGAAACTCAAGAGCCTGTCCGCCCATCACGCCCGAGGGGCCCATAGCACGGAAGAGCCGAGTCGAAGCACGAGCATACGCATCTTTTGAAACAAGAGGCGCGATCTCACTAAAAACCTGCAGCGACAGTGTAAGAAGTGCATCGCCGGCGAGAAGCGCAAGTGGCTCACCAAACTTCTTGTGGCAGGAGGGCTGCCCACGTCGAAAGTCATCATTGTCCATACAGGGAAGATCATCATGAATCAGTGTGAACGCATGATACATCTCGATCGCAGCTGCCAAGCGTACGGCGGCCGCTGAGTCGAGGTTGACCATCTCAGACGCGGCGAGGACCAAGCGCGGACGAAGGCGTTTTCCGCTCGAAAAGAGGGAGTAAGCCATAGCATCGCGAAGCCCGGCGGGTGTGTCGGCGCCCTGCGCACGTTCGAAGATACTGTGTAGTTCGCTATCAAATTCCAATGGGTATTGTTTAACAGATCAGTCGATCAAAAGCACCAGGCTCACGAGCCCGGTCGTAACGGCATAGGCGTGGACATGAAGACCTGTCCCTTGAGTTCATACGCATAGGACCCGTCGGGTTGAAGTCCCGGGGCAAGAAAAGTTTTAATGATCGAATAGGCGGTCAGGACCTTTTCCGACGGTTTGAAATAGACTTTGATGTCTTGCTGCGTGCTATTGACCGTAGCACCGAGATCAAAGCTTCCGACGACGCGAGCCGTGAGATCATCCGTTAAGTTTGACGGGTCACCTACTTCTAGGCGCTCTAAAGTGAGTCGCCCTCCGGCTGCTTTGGTGCGGATTTCTGCTTTCGAAATCGATAGATCGGGGACTTTAAAGTTAAAAAGTGCGCGTATGTTCTGTTCCTCGATATGGATTTGGGTGAGCTTGAAATCGGTCTGGCCAGCAAGTGTTTTCAGGCTGGCAGGATCGAGTTCAATCTGCGCTTTGCCCGCAAGTGTGACCGATCCGCGAATGCCCGCAAGCGCTTCGAGCAATCCTGTTTCGCCAAAGTCAAAACCCGACGTCTCGATACCGATCGAGATTTTTGGGTCGTTCATTCCGACGGTTAAGAGAAGACGACTTTTGCCGCGCGAAAGATCGATCATAGCGGCGGGCTGACCCTTCAAAAGAGACGTGAACGACGGTTGTAGGACAATCTTGTCGAAGTTCAGAGTGATCGGTCCCTCGCGGCCGGCACCTGCCATACGAACACGAACCTGTCGAAGCTCGTACTGAGGCGTTGGGAAAAAAATCACCTCGGCCGAAGTCGACTGCATTTGGATACCAGCGCCAGCGAGTGCTTCCTCGATTTTTCCCTGAACAATTCCGCCGAACTGAAAGCTAGGAATTTTGATAAGCGTGAAGATGGCAAAGCAAACAGTACCGAAAAGCCACCAGGAGAGGCCTGCTCCACGCATGCCGATCTTGGAAAAGAAACCCCGAGTCGGCTCTTGTATGAGCTCACTCATTGCGACTTCTCATCTGCTGCGTTGAAGTAAGAAAGACTGAATCGCGCATTGAGAAACCCCTTACCTCCGTCGCTCGGATGAGCGCTGATCTCAAGTCTACGAATCTTGATGGGTTGGCTGCCATTCTCGGCCTGAACGGCGAGCTGAACAATTTGTCGGAGGTTCACATGAGAGATTTCGGCATCCAGCCAACGTTCTTCTAATACTGTGGTGGTGCTGCCTTCGCGCTCCTGCTCTATTTTGAGAGACGTCGGTTGAATGCCGGCCGATCCCACGAGCTCCTCGAGATGTGCGCGCGGATTGGATTCAGCCTTAGGTGGAAGTCGTTGCGTACCCGAGCTAGCGGCGGAGCCCGCAGTCCGAACGAGTTGAAGCATATGACGCTTATCCCGAAACTCCGTACGTGTATCGGAGACCGACGACGCGAACTGGAACGTGACAAAAAACACGGTTCCACCACTGATCGCAAGCATCCCAATCTGAAGCGCCTTACGACTCTCCGGTTCAAGTTCGTCCCACTTCGCTCTGAGCTCTTGAAACCAACTCTGTTCGTTGAGAAAATCCGAGATGCCGGCACCAATGCCTTTGAGCTTTTCTGTGATCGTGTCTTTAAGACCCATACGACTCATCCTTTGGATTGCCCTGGAACGTAACTTTCCAACGTTTTCCTTCTCCTGTTGGAGAAGGAACTTCTGACGGAGGCGATCGCTTAATGTCGCTCATCACAGACTCGAGATATTTTGCAAGACGTTCGATGGATTCGGGTGAAGCGACCAAGAAGGTCAACTCGGCTTCGGTCTTGGCCTGTGGGTCGAATTTCGCATCGGCCGCAGTGCCCACTCGAAACTGCACCAGATCGACAACCAGCGTAGAAGGAATCGCTTTCGATGCTGACTTTAAAAAATCGCTCGGCGATCGAGGGTTCCGGCCTCCCAGAGCTTCGAGTTCCCGTCGCTCTTTCATCGCTTTATCGACCCGCTTTTTCAGCTTGTCGGAATCCTCAATAAGACCGCGGACGACTGTTTTCGAAGCACCGCCGAGAAACCCTCGAAGTGCCGTTTCCAAGCTCGTGTTCAGATCGTCGACGCGAGAACGATAGACCCAGTCCTGAACGAAGAGGGATGCCCACACAACGGAAAGTGCGATCGCTCCTATCTTAAGAGTCGGGAACCAGTTTTTGACGATCGATGTTTCATCGCCGCCTTTGCGTTCGAGTAAGATGGAACGCGCCAAGTGAACGGCATTGGGGCGTTCATGAGCGCAGAGGGAGAGTGCGAGCCCTGCAGCCAAGCCGAACGTCGCGTCCGTCGATTTTGCGTAGTCCACTTTCTGATGCGAGAGCATCGTCAAGGGTTGCAGCTCTCGGACTTCCAGGCCAGTGTCATCCGCGATCACGTTCATCAAACCAGGAAGCAATGACGTACTTCCGGAAACATAGACGCGATGGGGATAGCGCTGGACGTACTTTTTGAATGTGAGATGCGCTTGTTTGAGTTCGAGTAAAAGCGTTTTCACAGGTTCGTTGATGGTGTCCGAAAATTCGAGTTGGTCATTGGTCGCACTATCGCGAGCGGCTCCCGTTAAAATAAAACCGTTGTCGAGTTTTGCGCGTTCGGCTTCCTCGAGGCTGATGCGATAACGCTTCGAAATCGCCTGCGTGACATCCGAACCACCCCAGCTGACGGACTTCATGAGAATGGGCGTGCCGTTCGACTCCGCATAGAAGAACGTTCGTGTCGCGCCGACACGAATGAGCATAAAGGACTCGGCGCGCTCTTCTGGGGTTAGAATGTTCTGAAAAAGAGTGTGGTACGCCCAACCTTCCGTCGTAATTAAGTCGGGAGTGAGTCCGGCTCTTTGAAATCCATCGAACACACCCTCCACGACGCTCTTGAGCGTGCTTGCGATGTGAACTAAGACGCCTTCTTTGCTTTTCTTGAGAATCGAGAACTCGTAAACGCCTTTGTCCATTTCGAAAGGCACTTCGTCTTCGAGTTCGAACGCGACCGCAGCGCGAATCGCTTTCTTATTGGCCGTGGGTACGGTGATGTTGCGATAGATCGTTTGGTGCGCACTAAGGCACGTGGCAATTTTCTCGGGAAGTCGACCCATGGAACGCACGAGTTGCGCTGTTGCTTGCATGGGATCTTCACCCTGCTGGAGAACATGCTCATAATGATCGTGGACTTCGAAACGTCCGAAGGCTGAGTCTAACTCAACCGCTCGAACCGCGTTCTCCCCGATATCGATACCTAGTACTCTCATCCCTTGAGTCTCTCTTTCATTTTATGCTCATAAAAACGATTCTTAAACCTGGATCTTCGCTTTTCTTAGCGCCAGAGCCGAAAAGCGGCGCGCCGGTGGTAGGATCGGTATTCGCGCTCGGTGGTTGTCCCGTTGTCGCTGGCTTGGCGACACTGGTCTGGTTGGACTGAAGCGAAACCCAGGCCTCGAGGACCCTTCTGGAATTGCGAACCTCGGCGATCACCCGAATTTTGAACTCGTCTTCGCTGGTCGTGAGCTTGATGGATTTCTTCTCGAGATCCTTCTTCAGATCTTCCGTGTTGCCGATTCCAGGTCCGAGGTTGGCCACGTTCTCCTGAATCCATTTGAAAAAGTCCTCTTCTTTTTTGAACTTATGATTCTCGAGGGGATCATCGCGGTATTTGAAAAACTTCGTGGACTCTTCATCTGTGATTCCAGGTATTAGGAGGTGCACGATGGGGTCTCCCATCGTGTTGACATTGACCCCGGGGGTACCGGTAACCGTAAAATGACGCTCCAAAAGTTCATAAAGCGTGTCGTCGATCAAAGGGAGCATGCGCAACTCGGAGATCGAGTAAAAAGGTGCTCGCTTCAGCTTGATACCCGAATCAAACTTCATAGTGTTGTAGTCAAATGAGGGATCGGCCCACGCGATAATCTGGGCCGCGAGCTCGTCTACGCGAAGTGTTTGGTACTCCTCTGCAAAATCCTGGTCGGTGAGGATCTTCTGTTTGACGATGCGATCGAGGATCTCGGTGAACGCCGCACGCGCGGCTTCGGCATTGTAAACGCCGGGTTTCGGCGCGTTCGCATCGGGTGTCAGCGCGTCGTCGGCACTGGGGTCATCGGACGACGTAGTCGCCGGTTTGCTCGTCTTCTTGCCGGGATCGTCTTTGGGGGCAATCAAAGGTGACAAGATCATGTTCAGGTTGAGTTTCGACGACTCGCTCTGAATCTCGGTGTAGAAACTTCCCGCGAGCTGCGACGTCTTATTGAACGTCTCGATCGCATCTTTGTCGGAGGATTCCAGACCTGGAATCTCTGTCGGTACAGGGTATCGAAACGGAAAATTCCAAACGAGGTCCAGCTGCTGGGCCGAGACGGGAGACTGTTTCGCATTCTTGTCGATAAACTCGCGGAGCGTTTTGTAGGCTTTTAGCCGCAGAAGCGAAAGTTTGAACGCGCTCTTTGCTGAGTAGTGAGCTTGCAGGCGATCGAGGCGGTCGTACGCCATCTTTTGATTGACCTGCGAGATGAACGTGAACTCCGTCACCATAACCGCAAGGACGGTGATCACCGCAAGCACGATCATGAGCGCCATGCCCTGCTCATTCGTACCTCGATTAGAAGCGCGCTTGCAATCCATGAACTGGAATCTCCGGTCGAAAACGAAAACGTCCCTGAAACTTTAAACGATTGATGGGTCCTACCGCGTCGATCTCGACTTCAATCGCGTCGGGAAAGCGGTTCTTGAGCTCCGGCTTCGAAGAGTCCCATTCTTCGAGCCACTTGTTTTCAGCGAGCCGGTAGAAACGGAACTTCAGCTTCTTAATCCCTCGTAGCACCCGATACATTTTAAAAAATGGATCGCCTTCTTCGGTGTCTTCGGGATCAAAAGCATTCGAGGTCGATTTCTTAATCAGGATCTGCGTGCCTTCTTGGCCGGGTTTAGGCTTATCGTCCTGCTGAAGACTGTATTCGATCTTCGTGAAGATCGATTCCGGACTCTCCTTATAGATGCGTCGATGACTGTTGGAGAGAAAGGTCACACGACTTTCTTTTCCAAAAAAGCGTGATGGACGAAGACCGTTTTGATGAACAATGGGACCCCAGTACTGTCCCTCAAGATTCTCATCGCCGCGAAACCGACGGTTGAGCTCGGTCGTCTGTTCCTGTGTCAGCGTCTTCGGAGCCTCCGGGAGAACCATGAGCGGCGTGTACATGCTGGTCATATCGGCTTCGATCATGGTGAGAGCCAGACGAATCTGATTGTAAAATTCTCCGTCCTGCAAAAGTGTCTCGCGGATCTTAAAGGTCTGCGAATACAGTTGGGTCGCACCAATACTGATGAAAACCAAAATGAAGATCGAGATCAGCAGCTCGAGGAGGGTGAACCCCGCTGTTTTAAAATGTGAGCTGGAGTTCATTGTTCAAATCCACCCAATAGCTTGAGAGCGTAAAGCTCTGTGTTCCTTTTCCTTTTTCCCAGGTCACCGTGACTCGGATTTCACGAATCGCCTTATCGAGGTAGTTCGTGATGACTTTTGTTAGCATCTCCTCAGATCCGCCGCCCTGTTCGTTGCCGTCCGCTGCGCCGGCCGATGTCGCGATATTTGGAAACTCAACCTTCTTGATTTCGCGTTTCCACCGAAAACGTTCAAAAGGAGGATCGAAGTTTCCACCGTCTTCTTCTTTCACCTCTTCGAACGACTTGCTCTCGATGAGCATCTCCGTGTCGGTCATTGCGTTCTTTGCAAGTTGAGCGACGAGTGTCGCTGTTCGTGACTTTTCCTGTGCGTTGAGTGCGCCCGACTGCACCATGAGGATCGCGCCAAACGACACGGCCATGATCGCAATCGCAATCAAGACTTCCAAAAGCGTGAAAGCATCCGTTCGTCTAACGTTTGAAAACATCTTTAGGGCTCCTGTGCCCGTCCATTATTTCGGATCGACCTGAAAGGGATTCGACAAAGAGAGTCGTTTTGTGTTCGGAGTTGTCTTCGAGTCGGATCATGAGTTGTTCGGAAATTCCGTTAGGAAAAAAGTGTCCGTACGCCTTTCCTTCGCTGATCGGTTCAAGGTCCTGTTCGGTAGTCACGTCTTTGAAGCGCACGCCTTTAGGGAGTGTGATCTTCTTAGGGGTGACCTGTGCCGCGAGTTCAAACTTAGAGCGCTGTCGATTCTTTGGATCGTCTTCGGAGGAAAACTTAAATCGGTTGCGTCGTTCGGTCTTCTCCTTGCTGCTTTCGGATTCGAGGAGCAAGTCTTCCGGGCCTTTTTCAGCCCAAAAAGTTTGCTCTTTGAGGTCCAAAACGATGCGGTAAACATCTCCGCTGACGACCGATGCATTGTAGGCCTCTTTGATCGTCGACGCGAGATTGAGAGTCGTCGAATTGAGGGAAACTTTGAAGAAGTTCGAAATATTAGGAAGCGCGAAAACCGTGATGAGGACGATAAGGGCCACGACGACGAGCAGTTCGATGAGCGTAAAACCTGCTTGTGGCCCTTTTCTATCCGTCATAAAAGTTTTCGTTTATAGATCCTTCGACGTGAGATCAGCGTCGTTGCCTTCGCCGCCTTCAATCTTGTCGGCGCCCAGTGAGCGCAGCTCGTATGTCTTTCCGTCGGACTCATAAATGAAAACTTTGTCCCAGGAGTCTTTCGGCACTTTACCGCCCTTGATGTAACCGTCGGGATCCCAGTTCGAACATTCGCGACCCTGCGGAGCCGCGACGAGCGCTTCAAGACCCTGATCGGATAATGGATAAAAACCGCAATCGACTTTGAACTGATCGAGAACGGTTCCAAGCTGTCGCATCTGAATCTTGGTGGAATCGACGCGTGCTTTACTGAATTTACTCAACACGTTCTGAGCGACGAACGTGCCGACGAGGGCGATCAAAGCGATCACCATCAGCATTTCCACGAGGGTAAAGCCCCGGGCGTCCAATCGTGCTGAAAGAGTGTGAGAGAGTTTGTGTTTCATAGCTGCTTTTCCTTTCGTTAAGAAATATTGCTAATTTCTAAGAGTGGGACAAAAATCGCAAGAACGATCAAACCGACGACCACACCCATGCCAACAATCATGGCGGGTTCGAGGAGTGCCGTCAGGCCTTCGATCTTTGAATTGACTTGCTCTTCGTACGACTCTGAGACGTTTTTAAGCATTTGTGGAAGCTCACCAGTTTTTTCTCCAATCGAGATCATGTGGATGACCATCGGAGGAAACTCACCACTTTTACGTAAGGGTTCGGCGATCGACTGACCTTCTGTAATATTGGAGCGCGCGTTCTCGATGGCGCCGGCGATATGCACATTGCCTACAAGGTTTTTCGCGATAGCCATACTTGTTAAGATCGGCACGCCGCTGCTGAGCAATGTTCCCATCGTGCTAGAGAAACGCGTGACCGCGACCATGCGGGTGATCGGTCCAAAGATCGGTGCGGCCAATTTAAAGCGGTCCCATCGGGGGCGTCCGCTCTTAGAATTGATGAATCGCAGGAACGATGTCAGACCAAAGAAAAGACCACCGAGCAAGAGGTACCAATAGCTGACCATCTGATTGCTGACCCAGATCAAAACTTGCGTTGATATCGGAATCGGTTTGTTCACAGAGTCGAACACCTGAGCGAGTTTCGGAATCACAAACGTAAATATAACGATGAGAAGTGTCGTCGCGACCACCATCATGAGAATGGGGTAGGTCATGCCGCTCACGACTTTTCGGCGAAGGCGCATTTGCGCTTCTTTCAGGTCGGCAAGCCGCAAAAGTACGAGACCCAATGTTCCGGAACTTTCACCGGCTTCGACCATGTTGACGAAAACGTTGTCAAAGACTTTAGGGTGCGCGCCGAGTGCTTTGGACAGTGATGAACCTTGATTGACCTTGTCGCGAATGTCGTTGATGACCACTTTGAGCTTTGGATTTTCGGTCTGGTCGATGAGTGCTGCGAGCGACTCGACCAGTGGAACGCTGGCTTTGACGAGGCTGGCGAGTTGGCGTGTGAGGAGGCTGAGATCGGCCACGCTCACACCGCTGCCGAAGAGAGAGGAGGACGACGCCCGCTGCGTTTTCCCTTTGACCGTCCCTCCGCCGACGGTTTTCTCCACGATCTCGGTGACCATCAGACCGCGCTTCTTGAGTTTGACTCGCGCGTTCTTGGGCGTGTCCGCTTCGATCACACCTTTCTCGGGCTTTCCATCAGCGCGAAACGCCTTGTAGTCAAAGATCGGCATTACTCCGAGCCTCCTTCGGAGTACGTGGCGCGCACGAGCTCATCGATCGTTGTGACTCCTTGCAGGACCTTGGAGATGCCGTCTTCGCGGAGCGTGGTCATTCCATTTCGAACTGCGAGCTGCTGCATGAGGTTTGAGTCGGTTGCTTTCACAATGAGTTGGCGGATATCGTCGGTAACAACCATCAACTCATGAATCACCGTTCGACCCGAGTAACCACTGCCGCTGCAGCTTGGACAACCTTTTGCCTGGAAAACCGTGGAGCCTGGTGGCAGTGCCTTGATGCCAAGCTCGCTGAGCTCAAAGGGTGTCGGTTGGTGCGGAACACGGCACTTCGGACAAACGCGTCGGATCAGTCGTTGCGCGATGACGGCAAGAACAGAACTCGCTACGAGAAAGGGTTCGACGCCCATGTCGATCAATCGTGTGGAAGCCGTTGCAGCATCGTTGGTGTGTAGAGTCGATAACACCAAGTGACCGGTGAGTGAGGCGTTGATGGCGATTTCGGCTGTTTCCTTATCTCGAATTTCGCCGACCATGATGACGTCGGGGTTTTGCCGCAAAAACGCGCGCAGCGCTCGCGCGAACGAGAGATCGATCTTGGCATTGACCTGAACCTGATTGACCCCTTTGATCTGATACTCGATCGGATCTTCGACGGTCATGATGTTGCGGTCAGGGCTATTCAACTTCACAAGACACGCGGAGAGTGTTGTGGATTTACCGCTACCTGTTGGACCTGTGACGAGAATGATCCCGTATTTTCTAAAAATCAGTTTCTCGATCACCTCGACGCTCTTGGGAGAGAACCCCAACTGGTTGAGCTCAAGAACGGTCGAACTTTGTTCCAGAATCCGCAAGACAATTCGTTCGCCGTGATGTGTGGGCACGGTCGAAAGACGCATATCGACTTCTTTTCCAGCGACTTTACGTTTGATCCGACCGTCCTGAGGTAAGCGCTTCTCGGCGATATCCAGTTGTCCCATCACCTTGATCCGCGACGAGATCGCAGCATGTGCGCGTTTCGGCTGTCGAACGATATCGTAAAGAACGCCGTCGATGCGAAAGCGCACGACGAACTCTTTCTCAAACGGTTCGATATGAATATCGGAAGCACGGTCTTTGACGGCGCGAAAGATGATCGAGTTAACGAACTTGATCACTGGCGCGTCGTTCTCAGTCGCCTCGAGAATGTCGATGGGTCCTTCGAGATCCATCGCTTCGTCGAACTCGCCGCCGAGCTCATCGACGAGACTTGCTGTGATTTTCTCATACACGCGATTGATAGCGTCTTGGATCCGCATGTTCGTACTGCAAACGATCTCGACAGGCCGGCCGGTGAGAACGGCTAGATCTTCAATCGGTTTTTCGTTAAACGGATCGGCGACGGCCAAAACTAAGATGTCTCCACGCGGTGATGGCTTCAGTCGGAGAGGAATGACGTCTTTCGATTTCGCGTAGCCAATCGGGATATCAGAGACAAGCTTGGGGTCGATCGAATCCGCTTTAAGATCGTCCAGGAACTCAATGCCGAGCTGCACGCAGATCGCGCGCATGATCTCGTGAGGCATCACCCATTGGCGAGCGATCAAAATCTCGCCAAGCAATCCACCTTGCGCGCGCTGGATTCGAAGGGCTTCTTCGAGCTGCTCTTCGGTTAGAGAAGTGTAGTGAAGAAGAATCTCCCCTAACTTCATCCCGCGTTTTCGAATCCAAGTTCTCTCGGTCACGTGCGTGCGTTCCTTTAAAACTCTAGATCACCGGTTGGAGGCGGAGCACCCGGAGGTTCCGAAAACTCGTTTGGATTTCCCATGCTCGGTGGAAACCCACCAGCCGGTCCGCCTGGTGATGGAAATGCTTGTAACGGGGGAGGTGGTGCGGTTCCAGGATTGAAAGGATCCGGTGGTGGCGGAACCCCATTCTGAGAGTTGTCGCCCGTCGGCGCAGGTGCTGACTCTTCGATGTAGTCTCCACCGCCGGGACTGATTTCGGCTCCCGAATTCATGTCTTGTTGCATACCCGAAGCGGCTTGCTTCGAATCCAAGATCAGTTTTTTGATATCAGGAAGTCGTCGGATCATGTCGTCGCGATAGTCGCGCAAACCGTCATCTCCTCCGAGCTGCTTTTCAATGAACTGATCACGTTCGCGGAGTTTGTCATCCAAGAGTGCACGCATTTTCTCATAGTGACGAATGATCGTTGGCGTGATGAAGATCAGAAGATTGGACTTGATCGACTCTTCGCTTCGAGAACTGAAGAGCCATCCGAGAATCGGGATGTCGCCTAAGATCGGAATCTTCGAAACGGTCTTCGCCGATTTATCCCGAATCAATCCTCCAAGCACCACCGTGTCTTCGCTCGCTACAACCACCGTTGTTTCCGCTTTTCGCGCAAACGTCGCAAAGGCCACGTTAGCCACTTGAGCTGGCAATTCGCGTGGTTGGATGTCTTCGAGTTTTGCTTTGATGTCGAGCTTGACGTAGTTCGAGACTTTGTTGATTTGCGGCTTGATCGAGATCGAAAGACCCACGTCTTCCTTCGTGACGGTCGTCGTTGTTCCCGTCGTCGTCACGTTGGATTGTGGTACCGGAATCCGCTCGGTCGTTTCAAACTTAGCTTCGACATTGTCGAGCGTGAGGATCTGAGGCGTCGCGATCAAGTTGGCGTTGTTCGTTGTCTGAAGCGCTTTCACAAGACCGGTGATCTCATTGACCTTGACCTTCTGACCTCCGATATTGAACTCGACTTCGTTTCCTTTCTTGAATCCTAAGATCAATCCCTTCTGTGAAACAGGATTGGTGAGAAACTCCGCGAGATCGCCGTTCGGGGCAAACGTGATCCCCTTGTTCGGGAGAGCCAGGTTGCTCGAGAACTTAAAGTCCTTACCCAGATTCATCTCCATGATGATGACCTCTGCGTAGACTTCGTCGCGCGGAATATCGAGCATCGAGATCACGCGTTTGATCGTTTCGAAGTCGGCTGGCGACGCTGTTACGACGAGCGAGTTCGTCGCTTTGTCCGGACTCACTTTCAACGACCCCTCAAAAAGTGCCGTCGTGGTTGGATTGGTACCCGTTCCACCGGTCGCTGCGCCCGGTGCCGCGGTACCGCGCGTACTGGAGGTCGTGAAGTTGTTCAGAGTCTTCGCCACTTCTTCGGCGTCAGCGAACTGAAGGTACATCACGTGGATCTTGCCGCCGCCCTGAACCGTCGGGAGTCTCTGGTCGAGTTTCTTGACAAGTTCGGTGACTTCTTGAAAACCGGAGCGGTTGGCATGCACGATCAACGTGTTTGTGCGTTCATCCGCGATGATGTTGTTGACGACACCACCTTCTTTCGTACGTCGCGCTTGGAACGACCCGCGACCTACCGGGCGTGATTTGCCGGGTCCTCCGGTTGGATTTCCCGGGAGTAGGTTATCGATCAGTTTTGCAATCTCAACAGCCGACGCGAAGCGAACCGAGATCACTTCGATCCCCGCATCAAAGCCTTCGACATCGAGAAACTCGAGCATCTTGGCTAGCTTTGCGATGTTCGAACCGGTGTCGGTCACGATGACGGTGTTCGTTTGATCGTGCGGAATAATCCGCGCGTTCGGAGGCATGAAGCTACGGAACGTGCGCGCAATCTCTTCCGCCGAGATGTATTTGAGTGGAAACACCTGCGTGATCAGAGCATCTGAGTTTGGCGAATCGCGGCCAATATACGTGCTGAGCTGCTTGTCGCGGGCGTCGCGCTGGCGTGCGAGACGAATATACTTTCCCGACGGAATCAGGGCAAAACCGTTCATGTCGAGAGCGGTGAGAAACGCTTTCCATGCATCACCGACCGTGATCGGGGAGTTGGAAACGATCGAGATGCGACCTTTGACGTTCTTGTCGAAGATGAAGTTTTTTCCTGTCAGCTTCCCAATCGTCTTAGCGATGTCCATGATGTCGGCATCGGGATAGTTGAAATCCGTGATCACCGCTTTTCCGCCGGCTCCCGTATCATCGTTGACCTTAAAGACTGGGACGGTGTTTTCAGATTTTACGCCGCCCGGAAGTCCGCCGCCGACTTCAACGCCGTCGGGAGTCATCGCAGGTGCGGGAACATCTTGTGGATCCAGAGGAGGACGGCCGGTGGGATGAACGTTCACTGTCGACGGTGCGGCTCGCGTCGAAGGCGGAGCTGGAGGTCGAATAGGCAGTCTCGGTGTTCCTCCCTGTCCGAATGGCGGAGAGGCAAAGGGGCGTGGAACTGGATCCGCCGACCATGCTGGACTCACGGTGATCCAAACGAGTAGCACGAAACTTGTCAGTGCTCCTAGAAGTGCTACCCAGCGGATATTTCGAAGTGTCATCGTCTTTTCCTCTCAATAAATATCATACGTAAAGGTCATGTCCTTGCCGTCGCGTTTGACGTTGAGTTCAAGCTGATTGAGGCTCTTTAAGTCTCCGAGTTTTTCCCAAGCAGCCATGGGATCGGTGATGGGTTGCCCGTCAAAACCACGCAGAATATCGCCGTCTTTGAGTCCGAGCTGTTCGTAGATGCTTCCGCGAACAATCTGACTCAGTCGAAATCCAGCAGGCTGTCCATTCTCGGTCACGGGTCGTGCGAGGGCTTGCGAAAGAACAGCGTTTAGGTTTTGCATCGTCTTTTCGATCTCGGAGCGTGGAATCGAAAAGCGCGTGTCCGAGATCGCTTTCACGGGGCCTGCATTTCCGGCCGTAAACGAAATCGCGGGTGCCGTGGGATCCTCTGGAATCTCGACAAACTCGTTGCGATTGTTGCGCAGATTGATGAACGTGACCCGCTTGGCTTCGATCTTCGTGATTTTTGCCATTGCCGGGATCTCTTCGTTCACTCGGACGGCATAAACAGTGTTGGCTGTTTTGTCTTCGATCGTCGCGAGGGACTGAAGCTCGTTTTCAAGAATGATCGTGCCGAGCAGTTCAAACGGCAGCGTCGTTTTCATCGGCGTGCCTTCGGGTGGGCCCTCTTCGGCAGCATTTTCTTCGGGGATCAGACCCTTGCTGCTGAAAAGGTTTCGTCGCGTGATGACGTCATAGTCCGCTTGGGTGGGACGACCGCCGCGGTAGACGTCTTCTGTTTTTCGTTTTGCATCTTCCTTTGCCTGCGGCATGAGGAATTCCACCCCCATCGCGGCTAAGTCGGCGAGGAAGTACGTCGTGACAAGAACACCGGCAAGCTTCGCGTAAAAGTGGCCGGGACGTTTTCGGATGAGCGTTGCAGTAGATTCGGTAACGCGCGAAAGAACACGAAGGTAGGCCGGGCGTGATCCGCCGGAGGAAGAGAATCGCTCTCCCAGTGATTGGAAAAACTGTGCGATGCGGCCCATTTTGTTTCTGCGTCCCGTGCCCGTCAGCCGCACATGAGACCGGCAATTCATTGGCGATGTGTTGGCTGACAACTCATCTTAAGAGCAAGGTCGATGCCATCATTTTCAGAGTGCGAACGCGAGTTTACGCATGCGCCGGCGCGTGACTTCATCTTGCAAACCGGCCGCGAACCGGAAAATGCTCGTGCTTTCTGACATTTTGTCGAAATCACGAAATCGTCGGTGAAAAGGTCTGACAATTTGTCCGAACAGGTGTCGCCGTCAATCTTATGACGTGACGCCCAGTGCCCTAGGGGCGTGTGAAATATCGCGGATCATTTTCCCAAGTATCCGTGGTTACCGTGAGGGCCTTTATGGCCGTACGTCCCGACACAGGTACCGAGTAAGCGCCGTAAAACGGGTTTCGGATGTTGTAGCTTTGCGCCATCGCCCCCGTCGGCGGATAACGTGTGACGATGTTGTTCCCGGGCGGAAGAAGTATGGCCGAATCATCCTCTAAGATGTCGTCAATTCGAAAGCTCCTGAACTCGAGTTTGCTTTCGAGTTCTCGTATGTCGTAGGAGCTCTCACCGTCGATCCGCTGAGCGCGTTCATAGGCATACAGTACCTCGGGATGGAAATCGATTCGCTCTTGTATCTTGATAAAAGTGTCGAGATAAGCGGTGACGTCGATCGAGTCTTCGCCCATGGGGTGGTCGATGTGATGGAGAAGAAGCCCTCGACGCCAGAACACCGAGGGAAACTCTAGATTCAATGACCTCCGCGGCCGAATTGGGCCCCTGACCGCACGCTTGTTCGAGACCTTGCTACCGGGCCACGGAGTCTCGTAGATCGCAATCAGGATCTGGTAAGCGCGCTCGGTCAGAATCAGCGACCGGCTTACTTGATCCGCGTCTGTTATGTACGGGAAATTGGTTGTGAACGCCAAAAGACTCTGAAGATAGTCAAACCGGGCGACGATTGGGACCTCATGGTGCTCGCGACTTTTATCGAGATCAAAGGACTCGGGTCCGACCAAGTCGCGGTTCACGTGGTCGTCCTCATTAACGTGTTCGAATCTCTTGGTGTCGAACGATGTTCGCTGGTGAGCGTTTTGATGAAACACCAACCACTGGAGCGACCGATAGCCACGTAACTCGCGCGCGAAGAGGTGGTTGCGTGCACGTCGAACAATAAGGCGGCCCGCGCACGCCGGTGTCACTGTTTCTGGTACCGGAGGAAGGTCGTTGAGGTGCCGAAGGTCTTTCGCGAATATGGTATTCCGGCTCTCATCGCCACCCAACGCGCTCGCGCAAGCAAGAAGCCCGACACCAATCCACGTACTTATTTTCATAGCAATCTCCCTACCCACTAGCCGCTGATCACGCTCTCGAAAACTGTGAAGCGCCGAGCCATGTATTTGACATTGGTCGTTAAATACGACTGATTTGGCACGATGCCAAGTCGAATTTCAAACAAAGTGACAACTGGGTAAGCAGGGGTTTTTGCAGGTTATTCAGAGCGTTTTTCTGGTGAACCACTTTTGTCGGTGAGACGAGCGAGCGTACTCAGAGCACCGTTGAGGGCATCGTAAAAACGTATCTCTGTTCCTCCTGACGGTAACGGGTAAGACTCGTTGACCTTTTCTTTCAGTTTCTTACGAGCTTCTACGGTTGCTTCAGGGGCCTGCATCACGAGCCAGAGTACGTAACAAGTCGTTATTGGATCGCGAGGCATAAGGGCATCGGCAGCTCCGAGCGCAATCTCCGAATAGCGAGGGTGGTTCGTGTCGATCACGTACGTGAGCAAGCGCAGGGTCGCTAGCAAGCACATAGGTCTGTACGCAGTTTCCGCCCGATCGACACAATTGCCCGAATGGATCCATGGCGCAGTTTCCTTATCCAGGAGAGGAGCGGCCAAAAGATCGACGAGCGCGGTCCTATCGGGCAAAACGCTGAATTTCTTGCGCTTTTCCGCGATGGGCGCAAAGGGTACAAATGGAAATTCGATCCCGGACCCGATGTCAACGTTCCAGTCCGGACTCAGCGAACGGTCGATCGTGGAGACCATCGTATTGACAACAGCGTCTCGGTTCGAGTCCTCATCCGTCCAAAGAAACGATAGCTTTGAGAACAGCAGTTCGGGCGACTTAACGAACTGTGCTCTAATTATGATACCCCAAAGCAAATGTTCTGAGTCGAAGCCTTGTGCGTTCCGCAACACGTCAGCCACTTGTTCGTAGCCTAGCTCCCCCATCGTCAAGAGTGATTCTATGATGTCTGGTTCAAGTTGCTTACGCAGAACTGATGCGAATGCTAGCGCGCGCGCCTGGTCTCTTGTTGCGGGATCCGCTCGCCACGCAGCTAAGTAACGATCGATTTCATCGGAGGGGGGAATCTTCCTTTCGGCAGACGACCAACCGGCGACACTTTTAGAGTACGCGAGTTCCGCTTGAAAAATGGGCGAAGTGCTAAAGCGGCGACTGAGTTCTTGGATCAACGGTTCGGGGGTCAACAACGTCTTCGAGGCAGGATCGTTGTGGCGTTCGAGTTCGCGAAGAAAGAACGTCGCAAACTCGGGTGTCCGTGCCGAACGCAGTAGCCCGCGAATCGTCTCGACCGACAAAGCTTTCGCATTGGTAATCTTGAGAGGTCGACCATAGAGATCAAAATCGTAGTAGTTCGCTCGCTCGCCGGTCTCTGTCACGACCAGTGAAAAACCAAGTTGCGTTCGTCGATCGGCCAGGGCGCGCGATGAAAAAGCCGGGTGGTCGCTCTTTCCAAAGTCAAACAGTGCCGGAGCGGCGATCTGCGTTTGACGATCGATCGCTTCCAGTCGACGGTTTCCATCGGCATCGACGGTGAACCTATAGCAGAAACCGCTATCAGGCAGATCCCACTGGCAGTTTTCAGATGTCGTATTTGTGGGAAGCAGTTCGAGAGATCCCAGTTCCCATCTGAGCACCTCACTTCGTTCGAACGCCTGTTGCGAAACCTGGATACGTGGCCAGTGATGGTTTCCAGGGAGTGAGCGGCATGTTCTGTAGAACGACTGCGTTGAAACCATCTGTGTGAAGTAAGGACTGTACAGGCGCGCCCAAATCGCGATTCGTCGGATCCGATGACAGTCCATCGATGCAAAAGCGACGTGCGCGATACGATCCATAGCGCGCGAGCCCGTCCAAGTGTGAGCGACGTCGGTCGCCAGTCGTTCGAAGTGGAAGAGCTCATCAGCGCTGGGAAAAGCTGGTGTCGGATCATTAGCCCATCGTTCGAGCGCATCGGGAACAGTCGCTTCGAGGTGTTCGAGTACCTGAGACTTCTGTGCGTTATACAGAGTCTCGACCGCAGTTTTCAAATGGACTCTTGCTTGAAGTACGGGCCCTTTTCCGTCGCGCCTTTTGATTCCGGCTTGGGTCAAGAGTTCACGATCTGACCGGGCGGCCGCTACCAGGACATCCAAATGGTTCGAAGCTTCTCCAGCGGAGAGGTCGGCGATCCGTGCTGCATGCTGGAGACTATGTTCAAAGGACGAAAGCGTGACCGCGTGACTCGAGAGAGGTGCCGCGAGCGCCCACAGCGCCAGCTGCCACAGTGCCATTCGAAAGACAGATAAAATTCTAGTGTTCCACATCCCTTGCCTAATCCCTTAACGCGCCCGCGATGTAGGGGGTTATATACGCCCCGCGATCGAACTACCAGTCCCGCTTACGCATGATTGGGGGGCGACTGAAACATCGACACTTGCCTAGTTTTCCTCGGCGTCGAACGGCACCTCGTGATCGAATCCGGCTGTGGTGCACTTTCGCCCCAAAGGTTGCTGTTTGTTAAATCGAGTTTCCGAACCATTCGAGACGTTGAATGTGGCACCCGTGTTGCTCAATCATAGCTCCGGCACAGTGCCGGCACAGCGCCGGAGCTATGCTGGGTGGTGGTCGCACGGTTTGCGGTAACGAGCCTGGGTTTTTGACATTAAACCGTTATTGTGTTAGCTTCAGGTCGCTCGAAAAATGCCTTTTTTCAGTCATTTAGGGGCTCGGAGGAAATTTGATGTTCAAGGTCGGTGAAAGCGCAGTTTATCCCGCTCATGGCGTGACCGTTGTGAAACGGATCGAAGAAAAGATGGTCGGGGGAGCTAAGAAAAAGTTCTACGTCCTCCAAGTTCTCGAAAACGACATGACCATCATGGTCCCAACGGACAATGCCGACGCCGTGGGATTACGCGCGATCATTCCGGAACGCGATGTTTCCCGTGTTTATCGTATTCTCAAAGACCGTGACGTTAAGATCGATAGCACAACCTGGAATCGTCGTTATCGCGATTACATGGAAAAGATCAAAACCGGATCGGTTTTCGAAATCGCTGAAGTGATGCGCAATCTTTTCTTGCTTCGTCACGATAAAGATCTTTCGTTTGGTGAGCGCAAGATGCTCGACCAAGCTAAGCAACTGCTTGTACGCGAAATTTCTCTCGCAAAACGTTCGCCTGAAGCGATGGTTGAGCAAGAGATTCAGACGATCTTTGCGTCGTAGAGTCTTCAGCGCGCCGCCTAGGCGGCTAAAAATAACTACTCATTGACGTTTTCCGTCTGGAATCTTAGGCTCCGAGGCCTATGAAAAAATCGCCCGTGTTTCTGTTGTTCGTGTCCGTTCTTTCTCTGTCGACTGCCTTTGCAGAAGAGTCTGACTTCCAAGGCAATGTGGCCGAAGGTGTTTGGAAGCTTTCCGGCTCGATGGAATTTTTTAAGGAGTACGGTGACGACAAAGACCACGGTTTCTTTCTAGGTTCGTCCGGACAGTATTTTTTCTCCGATGCACTTGCTGCCGGGGTTGAAATCGGTTTGACGGAGCTTTCGTATCGGTCGCCTACGGCTCTGAGTTTTGGCCCAGTGGCGTCGTGGTATTTTGCTAAGACGGGTTCGACGGCCTTCTTCGCGCAGTTTGGCGCGACCTTTGGTCTGACCAACTCTGCGCCTGATTTGATTTTGAGTCCTGCGCTCGGCGCCTCAGTGTTCTTGAATAAGTACGTCGCATTCGGACCGACGGTGGCCTACGAGATCTACGATTTCAGTTCGGATACGTATCTCAACGACTATCGACGGCTCCAGATCCTGGCGTCGTTTCATCTCTACTTTTAGAGTCTCGAATCAGTTCTGTTTCACGAGTGGTGGCCGGTACGGCTTGATGCTCACGCGCGGTACGTCCCATGTATGGGCCCGAAGTAACTCGTCGACCTGACAGATTCCTTCACCATTCGAGGCATCGTACGTCGGAACTTTCACAAAAAATGCCGTGATGTACGCGGTGTCGGGTGTCGACCTGGTTTTGTTTTCGACCAATATCTGGAAGCTCTGGTTTTTCGGAGACGTGTTACCGGTTTGGATTCGCGGAAGCGCACGCGCGTAGGAAAGTTTTAGATCGGCGTCGGGAAAAGAAATCTGCTGGATGTCGAGCGCAGCTTTGCCCGCGCGCAATTCGCAGAGATCGTAATAGTCTTTTTCAGGCGTAGATTCGTTCGCGTACGCCGACATCGTGACGAGCGCGAGCCCGGTCACGAGTCCAAAAACATACAGACTTACTTTCGCTGATTTCATTGAGCTCATTGATCTCATGGGGATCCCCTCCAAACTGGCGCCGACATTACTACGTGGCGGCCGGTTTGCAAGGAGCGCACGTGAAAAATCCGCGGATCTGGCCGAAGTGGTTTGGCATTTTCGAGGAAGTTCGCTAAATCCGAAGGAGGGGCCAGTGGCCCGACAGACCATGACGAAAAACAAGACTAAGACACCAACGTCAACATCCCTACCGGCGATGCCGTCGGCCGATGCGGACGACCAGCTGACGACACGTCGAATGCTGTATCTCGTTCGCGATGAACTCAAGTCTGATATTGGAGTTCTCGATCGGAAAATCAGCGCTCTTGAGTTGAGAATGGACCTCGGATTTCACGAGCTGAAGGGCGAGTTTCATAAGTTTCAGGGATCTCTGAGTCGGATGGAGCTTATGCTCGAAGGGCAAAAGGCCAACAACCGCGTTGTTCTTGAAGGACTCCAGGGTCTTTGGCAGCACCAAGATCGGCTCGAAAACACCGTTTCCAAATCGTCTTAAGCGCTAAGCGCCGCTTCGCCTTTTCGTGCTTCACGTGCTTCGCGCGTCCTTCTATGATAACCTCGGCCGCGATGAGTCAATCACCCAGAACATCTCCCATTCGCGTACGCTTTGCGCCGAGTCCGACGGGTTATCTTCATGTCGGCGGCGTGCGTGCGCTGCTTTTTAACTGGCTCTATGCACGCGGTCGCGATGCGACGCTCGTCATGCGCATCGAGGACACCGATCAAGAGCGAAGCACGCGTGCGAACGAAACGATGCTTCTCGAAGATGTCTACGCACTCGGGCTGACCTACGATGAAGGTCCTGATCTCGGAGGCCCGCACGTTCCGTATCGTCAGTCGGAACGTCTAAAAACTTACGGCGAGCACGCTCTCAAGCTTCTGAAAGAAGGCAAAGCTTACTACTGCTTCTGTTCTGCGGATCTCATCACCGCTAAGCGTGAAGCTGCTCTGAAGCTTGGAAAGGTTCCACTTTACGACGGTACCTGCGCGCGCATCCCGCTCGCCGAAGCCGAGGCCCGCGTGAAAAAAGGCGAGAAGGCCGGTCTGCGTTTTCGAGCGCCACAGAAAACTTACATTCTCGAAGACGTCGTGCGCGGTCATGTAGAGTTTCCGCCAGGAATGGTCGGCGACTTTTTTATCACGCGTAGTCCAACCGACAAGGAAACCGAGGTCGCCGCTGGCATCGGTATGCCCGTCTACAACTTTTCGTGCGTGATCGACGACGCACTCATGAAGATCACGCATGTGATTCGTGGAGAAGATCATCTTTCGAACACGGCTCGGCAGCTGATGATCTACGAAGCGTTTGGTTGGAAGACGCCGGTGTTCGCGCACACGGCGATGGTTCTCGGTGGTGATAAGCAAAAGCTTTCCAAACGGAACGGTGATGTATCGGCACGCGATTATCTCGAGAAGGGTTACTTGCCGGAAGCGCTCTTGAACTTCTTGGCGCTGTTGGGATGGTGGCCGCCCAAGGACTTCAAGCCCGTCTCGGGACACCCCGAAGTTCTTTCGCTCGACGAGCTGAAAAAGGTTTTCGATACCGGCGGTCTTCACAAAGCGCCAGCCGTCTTTGATGTCCAGAAACTTCAGTGGATGAATGCGTTTTATATTCGTGCGCTCTCTGTCCCTGAGGTTGCGAAACGCGCGCGCCCGTTTTTCGAAAAGCACGCAACTCTGGGTCCTAAGATCACAGCGCTTGTGAATGCGAAAGGCGAAGCGGTCTATGAGAAGGTCATCGAACTCATTCGCGGAGAAGTCAGTCTTCTTGGCGAAATGCCTGATCGGGCTAGCTTTCTTTTTGATTCAAGCCCTGAAGTCGAGCCGGCAGCGCTCGAAGCGCTCAAACAAAATCCGGACGTCGTCCAAGCGTTCGAAGCCGCGTGGCAGGACTTCAAGGATGAGACGATCACCGAAGACACGGTTAAGCAAGTCCAAGAGCACGTGAAGAACACGACCCAGAAAAAAGGGAAATCATTGTTCATGCCCATGCGTGCCCTCGTGACGGGAAAAGAGCATGGACCCGAGTTGCACCGGATCTTTTCGATCCTGGGACGCACTGAGGTTCTGAAGCGGGCAGCGCACGTGAGGCAGAGGGCCTCCGTTTAAAGGCGGCGATTGCGAATGGCTGAGACGGGGATTGTTTTTACCAACTCCATCACGGGCAAGCGGGAGGCCTTTGCGCCGATCGAAAAAGGCAAGGTCACCTTCTATAGCTGCGGACCGACGGTCTACGATCTGATTCATATTGGTAATCTTCGGGCGGCGCTGGTTGCGGACCTGATCTACCGGTTTTTGAAGTCGCGTGGTTTCGAAGTGAACTACGTTCGCAATTATACGGACATCGACGACAAGATCATCGATCGCGCGGCGAAGGACGGTGTGAGCGCGGATGTCATCGCCAAGAAGTTTACAACCGAAGTCGAAAAAGATTACGCAGCCGCCGGACTGCTGGAGCCGACCCACAAGACGAAAGCCACCGAGCACGTTCCTCAAATGATCGCGATGATCGAAACACTGGTTCAAAAGGGATCAGCGTATGCGATTCCCGGCGGCGACGTGTTTTTCTCGATCGGAGGTTTTGCGAAGTACGGTTATCTTTCGGGTAAGAGTAAGGACGATCTGCTCACCGGAGTGCGTATTGAAGTCGATCCGACAAAGCGGGACCCGTTGGACTTTGCACTTTGGAAAGCCGCAAAGCCAGGTGAACCCGCATGGCCCAGTCCCTGGGGAAACGGCCGGCCTGGTTGGCACATCGAATGTTCCGCGATGGCGCGAAAATGGCTCGGGGACCAGATCGATCTCCACCACGGCGGACAAGATCTCGTTTTTCCACACCATGAAAACGAAATCGCACAATCCGAAGCCTGCACCGGCAAGCATCCGTTTGTAAAAACATGGCTCCATCATGCCTTCATCACGGTTTCAAAGCAGAAAATGGCCAAAAGTGTTGGCAATGTTTTCACGGCGCGCGACTTTCTAACAAAGTTCGGCGGCGAGTTCGCTCGTTATGCGTTCCTGTCCGTTCACTACCGTCAGCCGCTGGATTTCACGGACGAACTGATGGAACAGAGTCTTACGGGACTCGAACGGATCTACGAGGCTAAGCGCAGAGCGCTCGAGCTATCAAAGCGGAAGCAAGGTCTTGCCGATCCACGCGCTGAAACGGCTTGGGGTGAGTTTGCGGCGTCGGCTCAGAAAGCTCGGACTGAAATCGCGAAAGAATGGAACACCGATCTCAACTCGGCGGGCGTGCTGGGTTCTGTTTTCAGCTTGATCCGCGAATTCAATCGCACGCTCACGTCGCCACGGGCCGAGATGACTCCGGCAGCCGGTATCGGTGCTCAGCTTCTAGTCGACACGATTGAGAGCGATCTTGGCGAGGTTCTCGGCGTGGGCCGCATGATGCCCGAGACGGTACTGACAAAACTCCAAGAGATTCGGCAGGCGCTGCGAGGGGCAGCTCCCACGCTCGCGGCGGACGCGATCGAAAAGAAAATTCAGGAGCGTCTTGATGCGCGCAAAGCTAAAGACTTCAAGCGCGCCGATGCGATTCGCGACGAACTTGCTGCGGGCGGTGTCGAGATCAAAGATTCGCCGCAAGGAACGACTTGGCGGTATTCGTAAGTCGTGCCGGTCAGTTTTTTTGCTCTTTTTCAAAAAAAGCCGGCTTTGATGGCACTGTGGGTCATAAATATCCCGTATCCGCCCCCTACCAGGACGAGACTAATAATCGTGAAGGGTGTCAGCTTGAAATACCCATCGGCCTGCGTTGTCCAGAAGCAGCTCTTTCCTCCTCCTATTGTTTTACTGCTGGCGAGCATACCCACTAAAACGATGAAGCACCCAAGAAGGAAGGCACCAGCTGATACGTATGCCACCGCGTCTGCCGCAGGACTCTTGAAAGATAACGAAGAGATATCGGCCTGCGCGTTTGGAAACATAAAACTACTTAAGCTTGAGAACAGGCTTCGAACCGAAGACGAGTTCGCGCGCTGGTTGAAACCTACGAGCGATCGCTTGAGTTCCACTTCGTCACCGAGCGAGTTCATCGCGCGCACAAAACGAAGTTTGGCAGCTTCTGGATCTTTCTGATCGGCCGTGCCTAGCGATACCGTGCGAACAGCCACCACCGTTTTTAAACTCTTATCGAGAACAGCAATGCGCGCCTTGATGTGATTGAGGGTCGCATCTTTGATTTCGATCTGAATGGGAAGTCGGGCATCCACGCCGGCAACGACTGGCGAGATAAAAATAAGCCCCTTCTTTTCGATGAGCGTTTCGACAATGCTTGACCCGCTCGCCGCCGTCCCGCCGATCGAGGCAAAGTCCCAACCGGCCTTCTGTGCTTTCGCAAAGTCATCGGTCAGCTGACGGGTAACGCCGGCTCGGATCTCTTCAGTTGTCGGCGTCGGCGTAGCCGCAGCCGCTTGAGATTCTGCGCGCGCGATCGGTAAGAAGGCGAGCTGAAACATTGCTGTTCCAGCCAAGAGATTCGAACTCAGTTTCCAAAATGTATTTTTCATCTTCTTTCCTTTTAAATGCGAAGTCACCGTATATGTTGGGCGTATGCGGGGCTCACGTTAGCGCTTACGTTGAAGTGTCATTTCTGTGAGTCGATAATGATCTTCAAACAAGCCGCTCGCGAACATTCCGAAACCCCAAAAGGCGACGCAACCGAACAGGACCCATGTCAATGCAGAGGGTTTTTCGCCTGCCGCTGTTACTTTCGTAAGAATGTTGGGACCATTGGTATAAAGTGCCAAAAAGCCAAGTGCGAACATTACAATCGCGATACTGAGCGCCGTCTTTGCTACGGTACGGAGCGACCGGGCCGCCAGGCTGCGCATCTCGTCGTGGTTCGTAGGGGCGTCATCAGCGTGCGCGCTGGGGATAAAAAAGCCACTCAAGAGACTGCTGATGGATTTTCCGCTTACCGAATTTCGTGCAAGAAGAGAGCGTTTCAGAACGACTTCATCCGACATGGAGCCGATCGCGCGCTCAAAGCGGAGTTTCATGGCCTCAGGAGTTTTCTGATCCGCGGTCGACAAGGTCAGCGTTCGTATCGATAGCTCTTGCTTGAAGGCGCGATCGAGAACCGCGATTCGAATCTTCAGGGACTCGGCCGTCGCTGCTTTGATGTCAGCGCGAATGGGTAAACGTGCGTCGATCCCGTCGAGTACGGGCGAAAGAAAAATCAGACCTCGTGTCGCGATTACCGAGTCCAGAATGCTCGTAACGCCCGTGGGCTTTCCATCGATCGAAAAAAAATCCCAGCCGTCCTTTTGAGCGGCGCCAAAGTCGTGAGAGATCTGTTCTTGGAACTCGGTCTGTGTTGGAAGCGGAGGAGGAGTATCAGCAGTCGCGCGCGCGGCTGGCGCCAGACCGATCTGAAGTGTCGCGATCGCCGTTAACACCTGGGCGAAAACGTGAGCGAAACCGCTTATGAAAAAACTGCGCATATGTACCCTTTACCTATTCGATTAACGAAGTCCGTAGGTTGCGGATCTAGCACCCAGGATTCAGTGCGTCAAGTCACCGAGAGAGGGTGTCGGTACGGGTGTTACCGGGGTGTGGTCTGCTCCGGCGCCTCGTCAAATACACGCAGCATATCGCGCCGTTCTTGATCCTCGAAGAGCGCTCGTTGTTTTTCAACTTCTTCGATTGAAGGAGGCAGGTCAAAGCTGTCCAGCCACATCTGCAACTGCTCTTCAATGACGGCGCTCGGTGTGTAGTGATCGTGTTCGTGCTGTCGCATGTCCTCGGTCGTCGACATGCCCAATCCGATCATGAGTCGTTCCCAACCCCAAGCGGTTTGAATCTTGTTCTGAAGGCGTTCGTAGGTCTCGCGAGGGGAGAGCGCGGAGGTCGCGACGACCGTCACGGCGAGGCCTAGCATCGCGGTGATCGCGAGACGTCGAGTGGTGCGGTATTCCTCATGAAAACGAAGGTTTCGTGGCATGAGGTCTCGAATCAGTCGTTCAATCGCAAATGTGTCGCCGCCCAGCAGGGGTAAGTCGTCGAGCTTCTGTAAATGGTCGATTCGAAGCGCGGGCCAATAGATGGGCCAATAGATGGGTATGAAGCCAAGTTTGAAAAGAATCGTGTTGAAGAAAAGGGCCTTTGTGGCCTGGAAAAGCACCTTTCCACGGGAGGTGCGAAGCGTGATGGCGTCGAATGCTTTTTCGAGTTCTGTTTCCGAGAAACCGAGACGTTCGGCAAGTGCGCGCCGGGTTTCCGGCGAAGCAAAAACCGTCCTCAAGATCGTTGCCGAAACATCCGCTTCGATGTCGCGCTTGAGGAATGCCACGACACGGTTTCCATATCCGTTTTGGTTGATGCGCCCGGGGTCGTTCGAAAAGTAGATGGACAGTCGTATCAGCTCGAGTGCTTCGTAGGGGGTGAGCGGCCCTCTCTTTATACGCGCAATCTTTGCGATTTTTTCGAGGGTACCGGGTTTACGAGAGAGATCGTTCGGCAGGACGGTGGCCGCAAGGGTTTCTGCGTAAAGTCTCTGGACCTTAGCGAGGGGATCGAGGATTTCCGGAGCGATCGCCTGCGCGCAGCTGCGCTTCAGGAACCAGAGTCCCGCATCCGCAGAGTTCGGGGTTGCCCACATTACTAAGAGTAAGCCCCAAAGGACTCGAGACCGGCTCGTTGCCACGTGCTCGTACTAACACATAATGACATTAGGCGTCAAATTGGCGTCATGACGTCATGACATCATGGCGGTGGACATCACGAGCGGGAAAACTGTGGACCGAGCCCTTTCCAATTGTCGATATAATCGCGCTGAAGCGAAGGACTCTTGAGCGCAAACTCCGTTGGAAGGTAGGGGTAACGCGTTTCAAACATGAACGCGAGCGAACCCTTAAGGTGCTGCGGCTTGAGATCGGCTTCCGATGCTTTTTTAAAGACAGCAGTTTCGGGTCCGTGCGCGGACATGCAGTTATGAAGACTGCCGCCGCCGGGGACAAAACCGCGCTCTTTCGCATCGTACGTTCCGTAAATATTGCCCATGAACTCGCTCATACAGTTGCGGTGAAAGTAGGGCGGTCGAAACGTATTCTCCTGCACGAGCCAACGGTCGCCAAAGACGACAAAATCACAGTTGGCCACACCCGGAATTTCAGAAGCTGACGTCAGCACCGTCAAGATCGACGGATCCGGATGATCAAAGCTCGTCGAGCCGATCGTGTTGAAAAGACGCAAATCGTATTTGTACGGAGCATAGTTGCCATGCCACGCGACGACGTCAAGCGGGGAGTGATCAACCGCACTCGACCAAAACGTTCCCTGGGCTTTAGTGACGATTTCAAAAGAGCCCTTTCGTTCCTCAAAGGCGGCGACCGGTGAGAGAAAGTCGCGTGGGTTAGCAAGACCGTTAGCGCCGATCGGACCGAGATCAGGAAGACGAAAGGCAGCTCCAAAATTTTCAGCGATGTAACCGCGAACGGGTTTTGAATCAGGAAGCTCAACGTAAAACTTTACTCCGCGGGGGACGCACGCGATTTCACCGGGGTCGACACTCATCACACCGAGTTCGGTTTTGATCAGAAGTGATCCTTCTTGGGGAACGATGAGAAGCTCTCCGTCGGCATTGTAAAAAAAACGATCTTTCATCGAACGATTGGCTGCGTACAGATGAACGCCGAGTCCACGTAGCGTGAGCGCATCGCCAGCGACTAGAACTGTGGTGACACCTTCGATGAAATCCGTCGGCTGTGATGGCATCGCGATCGGATCCCAGCGCATCGGATTGGGCGAGGCGAGTGCGACGCGTGCTTCCGGTGACAGTGGAGGCGTCGACCAGTGTTTTCCAACCGAGCCAGCTGGGCTTCGTTCGAAAAGACCGTGGGTGACCGACGGCTGAATCCGATAGAGCCAGCTGCGCTGATTAGTGTGTCTCGGAGCTGTAAACGCCGTACCCGTGAGTTGTTCGGCATAGAGTCCGCGTGGCGCGCGCTGCGGAGAGTTCTGCCCATGCGGGAGCGTGTTGGGCAGAGCCTCGGTGGAGAAGTGATTTCCAAACCCGGATTGCATTTTCGTACTCGGTTTCATGGATTTTGGATTATGTCAGGCCTTGGGTCTAGGCAATTCAAAAACCTGGTCGACGTGTCCGTACGATATTCCGCCCAATCGGCTGATCGGGTTCAGTTTCTCAATCGAAACGACGCCGTTTTCTGCAAAGCCATTAGCAATATGAAATCGCACGATCTCACCGATGACAATCGTCGTGGAGCCAGGTCCGCCAGCTCCGATGGGCACCAGTTTTGAGAGTTTGCATTCCATCTGAATGGCGCTTTCGGCAACACGTGGAGGCTTCACGATGTCCGAGCGCTGAGCGGTGAGGCCCGCGCGCGCCATCTCGTCGACGCCATAGTCAAACTCCGCGGACGTGAAGTTCAAGGCTTCGGCAAACCAGCTGCTCGAGATATTGACGACAAACTCGCCTGTTTCGCGAACGTTCACCAAGGTGTCTTTTGATTCGCCATGGGGCGGGCGCGGGTGCGGGTTTGCGGCCACTACGAAAAGTACAGAAGGCGGCTTGGAGGCGACAGCATTGAAGTAACTGAACGGCGCGAGATTGACGACGCCTGCTTTGCTGACCGTTGACACGAACGCAATCGGACGTGGAACGACCGAGCTGATCATCAGACGATGGACACTGCTCACGTCCATAGTTTCCGGATCAAGACTCTCGTGTCCATCGAAAGGTACCGAGACAATCTCGCCGGGCTTCCAGTTTGGGTTTGGGGGTGGAGTTCGTTTCACGCCGACCACTCTAACATTTTTTCAAGTGGCTTGAGGGCGCGAACGCGCAGCGGTTCTGCGACTTTTACTTCTGGAGTCTCATCGCGAAGGGCGACGTAGACTTTTTCGAGTGTGTTGAGCTTCATGAAAGGGCACTCGTTGCAGTTGCAAGCGTGCCGGGGTGGCGCAGGAATCAGCTCCTTTCCGGGTGCGCGTTTCTTGATGGCATGTAAGATCCCCGCTTCGGTTGCGACAATGAACGATTTTTTTGGTGACTCAGTCACATGGCGTATGAGCTGAGAAGTGCTGCCAACAAAGTCGGCTTGTTCGAGCATCCACGGTTCGCATTCGGGATGTGCGATCACCTCGGCCTGCGGGTGTGCGGCTTTGGTTTCGAGAAGTTTCTTTTCAGAAAATGTTTCGTGCACGATGCAGGCGCCCTGCCAAAGCACCATCGATCGACCGGACTGAGTTTCCAGATAATGTCCGAGGTTGCGATCCGGCGCAAAGATCACGGGCTTGTCTTTCGGAATTTTCTGCAAAAGTTTGAGCGCGTTTGAACTCGTGCAGATCACATCGCTCTCGGCTTTGATCTCTGCGGAGCAATTGATGTAGGTCATGACAAAGTGATCGGGATACTTCTTTTTAAACTCCCGAAACTTTTCAGGAGGACAGCTGTCGGCGAGAGAACAGCCGGCGCGCAGGTCCGGTAGCACCACTTTTTTTGAAGGATTGAGGATCGAAGCTCCTTCCGCCATGAAATGAACACCGGCAAAAACAATGAGGCGCGCTTCGGTTTTCTGACAGTAGCGCGCGAGCTCGAGGCTATCGCCGACGAAATCGGCAACGTCCTGAACATCGGGATCTTGATAATAATGGGCAACGACCACCGCATTTTTTTCGCGCTTGAGGCGGTCGATTTCCCGAAACAAGTCAGCCATGAACCGTTTCTAACATGCGGACCACCTTTTGTGGATGCATGGCGTCTTCGCGCGCCGCTAGGTGTCAATGCGCGGACCACCTTTCGTGGATGCATAGCGTCTTCAGTCGAAATGGTGGCTCCTGATTTGGGCCTGGCGTGTTATGAGTGGTGCGTGCGTCGATTCATAAATATCTTACGGAATATGTCCGTTCCCCATTCGGCTGGGATCGGGATCATTAAGAAGGGTATCGCTGCCCGCGTGCTCTTCTACTACCCAGGCGAGGAAGGCACGTACGTCGAAGACGTTTTCGTGAAGGTCTTCGAAAATGGAATCGTTCACATCACGTCGGTCCACGAAGAAGCGACGGTTCATCTGCAAAACTGCGAGATCATCTGGCGTCTCAAAGATCAAAAGGACGCGATCGGTGTCGTTCGTCACCTGCGCCCGCTGGGTAGTCCCCATACGGAAACGCCGAAGCCTTAGTCGATCATGTTGCTCGAGCTGTACCGACTGTTTGCAAAGCTTGTCGTTAAACTGACTCGTCCTTTTCTAAAAACTCTCCGTGCGCGTTCCGAGATGAACTGGATCGAAACTCCGAACACGTCTCTGCGTGCGAAGCGCCTTTGGTTTCACGCTGCCAGCGCCGGAGAACTCGAATCACTGTGGCCCATTGTGCGTGCTTCGGCCGAAGCGAGCTACGGCGTCGCTGTTTCCGTTTTCAGTCGCTCCGCCGAGCGTGGACTTACAAATCTCGTTCAAGAGATCGAACAAGACTTTCCGGGATCCCTCTTTGCTTATGGTTTTTCGCCGCTTGAGGGGCACTGGAAAAGAACGCTTTCCCGCGCAAATATAGGCGGTTTTGTGACCGCAAAGTATGAAGCCTGGCCCGAACTCTGGGGCACGCTTCGTGAGCTGAATGTGCCACTCACCATCGTGGGTGCCGAAGCGCGGCCTTCTCTGCAGACCGCGCGTCTCATTGTTGGGGACTTACTTGGCGGTCTTCCGGAGATGGGACTGGTTCTGTTTGACGACACCGGAAAAGAGACGCTCTCGCGTTGGTTTCCGAAAGCGCGCGTGGGTGCGTTTCCTGATCCGCGATGGGAACGCGTGATCGCTCGTCAGAACAATGAACAAGGACGCGCGCACGAGTTAGTGAAAAAAGTTTCGGGTCGTCTAAGTATGCCGGTAAGTATGCCGGTAAGTATGCCGGTAAGTATGCCGGTAAGTGTGCCGGTAAGTGTGCCGGCACGTCCGTGGGGAATCCTTGGCAGCGTGTGGCCCGAGGATCTTGCGATCTGGTCGCGCCTTTCTCCCGTTGGCCGAAAGGCACTCGATGACCAGACTCTTTGGATCGTTCCGCACAAGATCGATCGATGGTTTATCGAGTCCATCGAGGCATCTCTTCGCACGATGGGACTGAAGAGTTTTCGAACATCGACGATCGTCTCGCAAGCGGTTGGAGATGGGGCTACCGACGGCCGCGTGATCCTGGTTGACGAAATGGGTTGCCTAACGGAGCTCTACGCTTTCATGGACTGGGCCTATGTCGGAGGCGGGTTTTCGCATGGGTTGCACAGCACGATCGAACCCGCGGTCGCCGGACTACCTATCGCCGGCGGACCTCACCGCGCCCGGCTCTTTTCCGAAGTGCGGGAGCTCCTGACGATGGGGCAACTCACCTTGGTTCCTACTCCGACCGAGCTCGAAGCGTGGATTTGTCAGCGGACCTCGCTCGCGCCTGAGGATCGGGAAACTCGGAAACAGGTTTTTCGGGGTCGCAATGACCTCGGGCGGCTCATCTTAAAAAATTTAGAAGGGGGGTTGCCGCATCGTAGTGTCTTAAGATAGCGTCCGTCGCTTATGAAAACAACCCATCCAAAAGGTCTCACGATTCTGTTTTTCTCGGAGCTTTGGGAGCGCTTCAGCTTTTACGGCATGCGCGCTCTTCTCGTCCTCTATATGACGAAGCAAATGCTCTACGGAGACAAGGCAGCGTACGCTGTTTACGGCGCTTACGGCGCGCTTGTTTATGCGATGCCGGTGATCGGCGGCATGATGGCGGATCGATTGCTCGGCAATCGTCGCGCGGTCTTCTTGGGCGGGATCTTGATGGCCATCGGACACTTCTTGATGGCGATTCAGGTCGAATGGGTTTTCTACTGTGCGCTTGGTTTTCTCTGTGTGGGGAACGGATTTTTCAAACCGAATATTTCTACGATGGTTGGAAAACTCTACGCACCAGGTGATGCACGCCGCGATGGCGGGTTCACGATTTTCTACATGGGCGTGAACTTAGGTGCTTTTCTTTCGCCGCTGATTTGCGGTCTTATTGGTGAAAAATTTGGCTGGCACTACGGTTTTGGACTCGCAGGCGTAGGCATGGTGCTCGGGCTATTCGTGTTTGCTCGGGGTCAAAAGATTCTCGGTGACGTTGGCTTAGAGCCAAGTACAGCGAAGCTGAAGGCCAAAAGTGCTCTCGGGATTTCTAATCAGAGTCTCACAGCTTTGTGTTGCGTCGCGGTTGTGCCGCTCTTAGCGGCTGGCCTTTCGCACAGTGCTTATCTCGGCGGCGTTCTCTATTTTGTGGGCGCAGCGGTCATGATTTGGATGCTTTTCACCGCCTTTACTGCCGACAAAGTGGCCCGTGAACGCATGTTGGTCTTGGCTGTATTGATGTTTTTCCACATGGCGTTTTGGGCTTTCTTCGAACAAGCGGGAAGCTCGATGATTCTTTTTGCCGAACGGAATGTCGATCGGAGCATCTTCGGGTGGATCATGCCATCGTCGATCTCGCAGTCCTTTAATCCGGCATTCATTATTCTTTTGGCGCCGTTCTTTTCAAGGCTGTGGATCGGTCTGCAAGCGAAGGGTCGTCAACCTTCGATTCCAATGAAGTTTGTTTTAGCAATCGTGCAAGTCGGATTGGGATTCTTAGCCATGGTGATCGGATCTAAGTTTGCGGGCGACTCGGGTTACGCAGGCCTGATCTGGTTGGTACTCGCGTACTTCCTCCATACAACGGGCGAACTCTGTATCTCGCCAGTGGGTTTGTCCGCAGTGACCAAGCTCTCCCCGGCCAAAGTCGTCTCCACAGTGATGGGCGCTTGGTTCTTAACCGTTTCGTTTGGTCACCACTTAGCTGGTGGGATCGCAGCGTTGACAGGTGTGCGTGACACGAGTGATTCGGCGACGAATCTGTCGACCGTGCAAAGTCTCGGCGTCTATAGCGAGGTTTTCATGGGTATCTTCTTCGTATCCGTGGGAGCAGCGATCTTCTTGTTGATGATCACGCCGGTTCTGAAGCGTTGGAGTCACGGCGTCGACTAAATTTGCTCGTTGAATTGAGTCGAGTCTTTCGCTTAGGATCTCTTCTAAAGCTACCGCGATAGTTAGGAGAGTGCGCTCTATGTCAACTAAAGGTCCGGCCGACGGTCAACCCATCACGATGTCCTCGAAAGGAACCCTTTCGGTTCCTGATCGACCGATTATTCCCTTCATCGAAGGTGACGGTACGGGACCCGACATCTGGCGTGCGTCTCAAGCTGTATTCGATGCCGCTGTCGAGAAAGCCTACAAAGGAAAACGCAAAGTCGCTTGGATGGAAGTTCTCGCAGGCGAGAAGTCGTTCAAAAAATCGGGGAACTGGTTGCCCGACGAGACGCTCGAAGCGTGTAAGACGTTTATTGTTTCGATTAAAGGTCCACTGACCACGCCGGTGGGTGGCGGAATTCGCTCACTCAATGTGGCGATTCGACAGATTCTTGATCTCTATGTTTGCTTACGTCCGGTGCGTTGGTTTGAAGGTGTTCCTTCGCCGGTGCGCGAGCCTGGCAAAGTGGACATGGTGATTTTTCGTGAGAACACCGAAGACATTTACGCCGGAATCGAAATGGAAGCCGGTAGTGCAGACGCGCAGAAGCTTCTCGGTTTTTTGAAGACGGAGTTCCCAGCGCAATACAAGAAGATTCGTTTTCCGGAAACCTCGGGCATCGGGATCAAACCCGTTTCGAAAGACGGAACAGAGCGACTTGTAATCGCTGCGCTTGAGTACGCCATCCAGAACAAGCGTAAATCGCTGACGATTGTCCACAAGGGCAACATCATGAAGTTCACGGAAGGCGGTTTTCGAACTTGGGCTTATCAGGTTGCCGAAAGTAAGTTTGGCAGCAAGATCTACTCTTGGAATCAATGGGAGAAGACTAAGAAAGACCAA
This sequence comes from uncultured Oligoflexia bacterium, assembly GCA_964549505.1. Taxonomy (GTDB): domain Bacteria; phylum Bdellovibrionota; class UBA1018; order UBA1018; family CAZJVD01; genus CAZJVD01. The sequence goes on along the minus strand of CAZJVD010000018.1, from coordinate 9,587 downwards.
GGCGAAGAAGCGGCGAATGCTGAACAAGCGGCCGCATTAGCGTCGGGTCGCATCTTGGTGAAAGACTCGATTGCGGACATCGCTCTTCAACAAGTGCTCACACGCCCGACCGATTTTGATGTGATCGCAACCTTGAACCTGAACGGCGATTACTTGTCCGATGCGCTGGCTGCGCAAGTCGGTGGTATCGGTATCGCTCCTGGCGGCAACATCAACTACAAGACGGGGCACGCTGTTTTCGAAGCAACGCACGGGACAGCACCAAAGTACGCTGGCCAAGACAAGGTCAATCCTGGAAGTGTGATTTTGTCTGGTGAGATGATGTTCCGTTATATGGGTTGGACCGAGGCTGCTGATCTTTTGATTCTCGGACTCAACGGAGCGATCGGATCGCGGCGCGTGACATACGATTTTGCGCGACTCATGCGACAAGAAGGTCAATCGAACGTTCAAGAGGTGAAGTGTAGTGAGTTTGGTCGCGAGGTCATCGCGCGAATGGGCTAGTGCCCTGTTCCCGCGTTTCTTTACTGTAGTTATGTTTTTCGAAAGCGCGCTCCTTGTGGCGTCTGCGTTCGCTGCAGACGCGGTCGATCTCAAGTCGCGCCTTTACGATCTTAAAGAGCCTCTGGTTCAAGTACAGTTTCGTGTCGAAGCTCTGCGGCGTGGTCTGGACCCAAACACGCGAAGTACGGCCAGTAGTTCCAATCGAATGATGCGCGCTTGTTTTGATCTTGGTCATGTTTCTCAAGGTGCCGACCAAGTGCAGGAACGGTACTGGCGCAAGGGCCTTTCAATCTCAGATTTTGAGAACACACTCGCGGAGTGGGTGAACGAGGTCAAAACGATCCAACCGTTTTGTCACGAAGACTTGCGTGTTTTTGTCGGGCCGGGTGCTCAGAGTATTGAAACTGGGGACATCAACGAACTCGCGAAGCGTGTCCCCAAACTCCAAGCGCTCACGCTCAAGCTTTTGGATCGGCTAAAAGAAGAAGGTGTTCTATGACCGAGGTCTCTCCGGTACAAGCAGAAGAGTTGGTTCGTGCATCAAAAGCAGTTCTCGTCGATGTTCGCGAAAAAGGAGAAACGGAAAGCGGGATGGCTGCGCCGGCGCTCTGGTTTCCGACCTCGCAGATTGATCCCGACGATGCTGGCTGGAAAAAATTTCTCACGTCGCTTCCGAAAGACAAGACCGTAATTCTATACTGTGCGTCGGGGATGCGTTCGGCAGGTGTTGCCGAGTATCTCGCTGATCAGGGTTATACAACAGCCAATATGGGCGGTTTTTCCTCCTGGAAAAGTGCTGGCTTTCCAGTTCGGATGCCTTAGACTCACAGCTTGGTGAATCAGCGTATAAAAGTAGGATTGGGTGTCGCGATCGCGGTTGGACTATTCTTTTCTGCGGATGGGTTCTCAAAATCCAGCGAGATTCCTGCAAAGCGAGAGTTTCCCGTCAATCCGGAGATCTCTCCTTGTAAGGACTTCTACGAACACTCCTGTTCGAAAGTGATCGACACGTTTGAGTTGCGCGAGGACCGATCTCGTCACGTGTTTTCGTTCAACGACTCGACTGAAAGAATTCTTGAGGCCAAGAAAGCCTATCTGAAAGAGATCGCCGCGAAGCCGTCGGGTGCGTTGAGCGATCGCGCGCAAACGCTTGCAACCGTTTACAGCGCTTGCATGAACGTGGATGCTGCGAAGAACGAAGAACGTGAGCTTGTCAAAAAAGGCTTACGCGAAATGTTTTCAATCGCCGATCGCGACGAGCTGCTTAATTTTTCAGGCAAGCAGACAGCCTCGCCTGAGTACGGGTTTCTCTCGTTTGGAACGATCGCAAACCTCGATGATTCGGCTTGGGAGGACGTGTATTTTGTCGGCACGCTTCAGTCGATGCCGGAGCGTTCGTACTATGACAAGCCCGAGGTCATGGAAGATTACATCAAGCTTCTGAAACTGTTTTTCACCACCGTCAAGCTTGACAATCCCGATGGCCGAGCTCGAAAGATCTTAGAGTTTGAAAAACGTTTTGCGACAACCTATCCGTTGCCCGTCGAGTGGCGCGACATTGCCAATAAGAAGTCGGGGATCACGCGCGCCGAACTGGAGAAGAAGTATCCGACGTTTCGCCTGACGAGCATTCTTAAGAGAATTCCGGCGAAGACGCATATCCGTAATATGACGCCCGAGAACTATGAGCAGCTTGAGGCAATGTTGAACGATGCTCCGCTCGATACACTCAAAGACATCTGGCTTTACCGAAGTCTCAGTTCCAAAATGGACGACGCGTACCCGGAATTTTTTCAAGCGAGTTTTGATTTCTCCAAGAAGCATCTGGGTGGTCCGCCGAAGCGCGCAGATCGCGATGAGCGTTGCACTAAGATGGTCATGGGAAGTTTTGAGCGCGAAATCGACGCCGAACTCTTACCGAAGATGTTTCCGAATTTTCCAGAACAGCGCGTACGCAAGATTGTTGAAAGGGTTCGAGCCACGATCGTTCGCGGTTTGGATAACAACAAGTGGCTCGAGGCGAAGACACGCGAGGTTGCTAAGAAAAAAATTTCCAGCGCAACGCTTCAGATTGTTCGTCCAAAAACAAATCGCGAGTGGGATTTCAATCCGAAGCTGACGTATTCGAAAGAAACGCCTTATGAAAACATGCGCAAACTCTCGCAGGCCTTGATCGATAAAGAGATTCGGGAGTTGTATCAACCACGCGATCGGGCACGATGGGTGACCGGTCCGTTAACGGTCAATGCGTATTACAGTCCGCAAGACAACAAGTTCGTGATGCCGATTGGGATTTTGCAACCGCCGTTCTTTGATCCCTCGCTACCAGACGAAGCAGGCCTCGGCGCTGTTGGGATGGTGGTCGGGCATGAGCTTGGACACGCCATTGACGACAAGGGTGGCCGGTACGATGAAAAAGGAAATCTCGTGCAGTGGTTTTCTGAAAAAGATTTTGCCGAGTTTAAGCGACGAACGATGCTTTTGGTCGATCAGTTCAATCTTGCAGGTCATAACGGCGAACTCACACTCGGTGAGAACATCGGAGACTTGGTGGGTTTGACGTTTGCGTTTCAGACGGCGTTTGATCCAACCCGGAAAGTCGCTTCGGCTAAGCCGTCGGGGCCTTCCGAAGATGAGCTGAAACGTCAGTTCTTTTACAGTTACGCACGTGTTTGGTGCAACGTGACTCGTCCGAAAGCCGAGGAGCTTCAGTTAAAGACCGATCCACACGCGTTGGGTCGTGCTCGCGTTAACGAGCAGATCAAGCAGCAGCCGGAGTTTGCGCGTGTTTTCGGTTGTCAGGCGCATGATCCGCAGAACCCACAACATCCAATGGTGCTGTCACCTGAAAAACGAGTGGAGATCTGGTGAGCTCTCCACTAAACTAAAGTTCAACTAACGACAGGCCAAAAAAACAGGAGCAGCTATGGCTATTCAACGCAGCAAGATTTCGGTGATCGGGGCGGGGTTTGTAGGTTCGACATGTGCTCATTGGGCGGCGTCGAAGGAACTCGGCGACGTTGTGCTCATCGATATCAATGATGGCGCTGCTAAAGGTAAGGCCTTGGATCTTTTTGAGTCGTCGCCTGTCGAGGGATTTGATTCGACGATCACGGGCGGCAGCGACTATGCACTCACGGCAAACTCCGATGTCGTCATTATTACGGCCGGGATGCCACGTAAGCCTGGCATGTCACGCGACGATCTTCTCGCGACGAACGCTAAGATCGTTAAAGAGTGCACGCAGCAGGTAAAAAAATATTCTCCGAACTCCACGCTCATCATTGTCAGCAATCCACTCGATGCAATGTGCCACGTGGCTAAGGATGTTTCAGGATTTCCACGCGAACGCGTTCTTGGAATGGCCGGAGTTTTGGATGGCGCGCGTTTTCGTTCCTTCATTGCGATGGAGCTTGGCGTAAGTGTCGAAGATGTTCAGGCGTTTGTGTTTGGTGGTCATGGCGACACGATGGTGCCGATGCCTCGCTATGTGACGGTCGGCGGGATTCCGCTCACACAGCTTCTTCCGAAAGCCAAGATCGACGCGCTTGTGGATCGTACAGCAAAAGGTGGAGCTGAAATCGTCGGACTTCTCAAGACCGGATCGGCCTACTACGCTCCGTCGGCAAGTGCGGTTCAGATGGCAGAAGCGATTGTTCGTGACAAGAAGCGTATTCTACCGTGTGCTGTCTATCTTGAAGGTGAGTACGGGACGAAAGGGCTTTTCTGCGGCGTTTTAGCGAAGCTGGGTGCTAAAGGACTCGAAGGTATTCCGGTACTTGAGCTCAACGAAGACGAAAAGAAACTCTTTCAAAAATCGGCAGGAGCTGTTCAAGAGCTTGTCGATGCGATGAAGAAACTCGATTACTAAGCAACCCTTAGGGAGCAATCCTAAACCATGAATGTTCATGAGTATCAGGCCAAACAGCTTCTCAAGAAGTTCAATGTTCGTGTGCCCGAAGGGCGGTTGGTTCCCGAAGGGGCCGATGTTCCAGGTCGTGCAAAGAAACTCGCCGAAGAGTTAGCGCGCGAACGGAAGAACACCGTCTGGGTGGTGAAAGCGCAGATTCATGCCGGCGGGCGCGGTAAGGCCGGTGGCGTGAAAGTTTGTAAATCGCTCGACGATGTCGCGAAAGCTGCCCAAGAGATCATGGGCAAGACACTTGTAACGCCACAGACCGGTCCGCAAGGTAAAGTCGTTCATAAGCTTTGGATCGAAGAAGGTTCGACGATCGCGCGTGAGTTGTATCTTGGGATCGTCACAGATCGCGCTGTTTCGAAAGTCACGTTCATCGCGTCGACCGAAGGCGGGATGGAGATCGAAGAAGTCGCGCACAAGCATCCTGAAAAAATAGCAAAAGTGACCGTGGATCCCTCGCTGGGGTTCATGCCGTTTCATGCGCGAAAGATCGCGAAAGCTCTCAAGCTTGAGAGTGACATGTTGAAAGACGCTTACGCGTTCTTCTCCGGACTCTATCAATGCTACATGCAGTCGGACGCAGCACTGGTTGAGATCAACCCCTTGATCGTGACGCAAGACAAGAAGCTTGTTGCGCTCGATGCAAAGTTCGGTTTCGACGACAACGCACTCTTCCGCCAAAAAGAAGTGGTTGAGATGCGTGATCTTCAAGAAGAAAACGCACAGGATGTCGAAGCGTCCAAGTACGAACTGGCTTACATCGCCCTTGATGGCAACATTGGTTGCATGGTCAACGGTGCAGGTCTCGCGATGTCAACGATGGACATTATTAAGTTAAGTGGCGGAGAGCCCGCAAACTTTCTCGATGTCGGCGGTGGCGCGGACAAAGAAAAAGTCACGCAGGCGTTTAAGATCATTCTTAAGGATCCAAAAGTAAAAGGGATCCTCGTCAATATCTTCGGCGGCATCATGAAGTGTGATGTGATTGCTGAAGGGATTATCGCGGCGGCTAAAGAGCTTTCTGTAAAAGTGCCGCTCGTTGTTCGTCTTGAAGGTACGAACGTGGATCAGGGAAAAGCACTTCTCGCAGCGAGTGGCCTCAAGATCACCCCCGCTGACGATCTCGGCGATGCGGCTCGAAAAATCGTAAAAGCAGTGTCGTAAAGGACGCGGTTAAACATATGGCGATTTGGGTTGGAAAAGACACGAAACTGATTGTTCAAGGAATCACGGGCTCGGCGGGAAGTTTTCACGCCAAGGGCTGCAAGGAGTATGGCACGAACGTCGTGGGCGGTGTGACGCCGGGTAAAGGTGGGACAACACACGAAGGTTTTCCGGTTTTCAATTCTGTCGACGAAGCCGTTGAGAAGACGGGCGCGAACGCGTCGATGATCTTTGTTCCGCCGGCTGGAGCTGCGGACGCGATTTGTGAGGCAGTCGATGCAGCGATTCCGCTGATTTGCTGTATTACCGAAGGCATTCCGGTGCGCGATATGCTTGCCGTTAAAAAATACCTCCAGGGTTCAAAATCACGCCTGATTGGTCCGAACTGCCCGGGGATCATTACACCTGGACAGTGCAAGATTGGGATCATGCCAGGTCGAATTCACAAGGCTGGTCATATCGGCGTTGTTTCACGTTCGGGAACACTCACTTACGAAGCGGTTTTCCAGCTCACACAACTGGGGATTGGACAGAGTACGTGCGTGGGGATTGGTGGCGATCCGATCAATGGAACCAATTTTATTGATGTGCTGGACGCATTCAATCGTGATAAAGATACGCACGGAGTCATTCTGATTGGCGAGATCGGTGGTTCGGCTGAGGAAGAGGCCGCTGATTTCATCAAGAGGGAGTTCAAAAAGCCGGTCGCTGGTTTTATCTGCGGCGCCACTGCTCCTCCAGGAAAACGAATGGGCCACGCGGGCGCCATTATTTCTGGTGGAAAAGGGACTGCTGAAGAGAAGTTCAAAGCGCTGGCGTCGGCGGGAGTGGCGATTGCACGAAGTCCTGCTGATATTGGGAAGACTCTGGCCCAGGCGATTAAATAATAACTCTGTGGGGGCATGGAGCGGTTATGGCAGTAGAGCAAACATTTTCGATCATTAAGCCCAATGCGGTGAAAAAACACGTCATTGGACAGATCATCACCCGTTTTGAGAAGCAGGGTCTTCGGGTTGCTGCCGCAAAATTCACCCGTTTAAAAAAAGAGAAGACCGAAGGATTTTACATCGAACATAAAGACCGGCCTTTTTTTCAGAGTCTTGTTCACTTCATGACGAGCGGTCCGGTTCTTCTGATGGTTCTAGAAGGCGAGAACGCCGTTGCGCTGAATCGCCAAATCATGGGTGCAACAGATCCAGCCAAAGCTGAAGCCGGAACCATTCGAAAAGACTTTGCCGATAGCATCGAGGCAAATGCTGTTCACGGGTCGGACAGTCTCAATTCAGCGAAGCGCGAAATCGCGTACTTCTTTGATGCCGCTGACATTCTCTAGTCATTTTTTGGTATGCGGTTTGGCCTGACCCAGCTTGCACCGGTAGCCGGCGATTTCAAAGGCAACGTCGATCGATTGATCAAGGCTTATCACGAGGCGGCAGATTCCCAGGCCGATCTCGTGCTTGCGTCGGAACTCTATGTTTCTGGATATGCAGCCCATGATCTTTTTCTGTCCGAAGATTTCGTTGCACAATCAGAAGCCGCTCTTGAAGTCCTGAAAACAGCGACGAAAGGTCGACAAGCGGCGCTTGCGGTCGGGCACTGCGCTCGAAGCAATCAACCTCATGGACGACATCTCGTGAACCGCGTCTCGGTGATCGAGAATGGTCGTGTGATTTTTACTTCCGATAAGCGATTGCTGCCGACTTATGATGTGTTTGATGAGGCTCGTTACTTTGAGCCGGGTGTGACGACTCAGGTTTTGAATTTTCGAGGCACCAAGATCGGCGTCGCGATCTGTGAAGACCTCTGGGCTCAAGATTCGCGAGACGTCCGCGATGGTCGACTACGCTACGATATCAATCCCATTGATGATTTTGAAAAGGCGAACGTCGATGTCGTGATTTCGCTTTCAGCGAGTCCTTACGAAATGGACAAACGCAAGCATCGCGAAGAACTGCATTCGGCCGTAGCCGTACGTCTCAAGGCTCCTGTTCTCTATGTCAATCAGACGGGCGCGACGGACGAGATCTTGTTCGATGGCGGGTCGTTTGTAGTGGACGCAAAAGGAAAGTTTGTCGGTCGCTTGCCTTTTTTTAAGACGGCGTCGGCGATTGTCGAATGGAGTAAGTCCGACACCCGTTTTGTGAGTGCGGCAACGGGTGATACTCGGGAGGACCAGGCGCCAGACGGAATCGAGATTCTGTCGCGAGGTCTTGTGATGGGGATCGCCGAATATTTTCGAGTGACGGGATTCAGAAAAGCCGTGATTGGTTTGAGCGGCGGAATCGACTCGGCAGTCGTGGCTTGTCTTCTCGTGCGCGCTCTCGGCCGTGAGAATGTTATCGGTGTCGCGATGCCGAGCCAGTATTCGACCTCACACAGCCTCGGGGATGCCGATGCTCTTGCTAAGAATATCGGTATGGTATGTCAGGTGAAGCCCATCAAGTTTCTGTTTGCAACCGTGACTCGTGAACTGACGGAACACCTCGGCTCGCTGCGTGAGATCGTTCAAGAGAATCTTCAGTCCCGACTTCGAGGTTTGATTCTGATGTCGCTTGCAAACCAGATCGACGGACTCGTGATCAACACAGGAAACAAATCAGAGTTTGCGACCGGTTACTGCACACTGTACGGCGACATGGTCGGTGCGCTCAGTCCGATCGGTGATCTCGTGAAGACGCGCGTTTACGATCTTGCTCGTTACATCAACGCAGCCTGGGGAAAGCAGATTCCGGAAAACTCGATCACGAAACCGCCGTCGGCCGAACTCAAACCAGGACAGACGGATCAAGATACGCTTCCTCCTTATGCGGAGCTCGACCAGCTCATTGAAGATCATGTTGAAAAGTTAGATCCGTGGGCTTCTTTGAAAGCTGCGCGAAATGGCGAGCGAGACACGTTATGGCTTTCGGAACAAGTCGCTCGTATCGAGCGGAGTGAATACAAACGAAGACAGGCCCCGATTGTTTTGAAGGTTACGAAGCGTGCCTTTGGATTGGGACGCAGAATGCCAGTGGCTTCACGACGGGATTCGACTTGGTTTTCCTAGCGAATTATGACATAACTGCGTCATGAATTTAGAACTCGAACTGAAAAAAGTCGTTCGTCAGATCAAGAAAACCCAAGGTCATATTCAAGATCTTCTGAAAGAAAAACAGTGGCTCGAAGAAGCGCGGAAGTACGCCGAAAGCCAAGGCAAGGAAGTGAAACGCATTCTTCGAACCGATCTCGGTAAAGTGAAGACATTCGTTGCTAAGGAACGCGCCGACATCGCTGAGTTTCAAAAGCGCTTCAATCGGATGCAAAAAGATCTTCCAGGTGAACTGGGTAAGCTGAAACGCTACATGCGCACGCAGCGCGCGGAAGCGGAACGCTTTGTTCGCCGTTTGCGTAAAGCAGCCGAAAGAGCAGCTCAGGTTGGTTGGGAAGAAATGTCCAAGAAGCCAGGACGTTCCTCTGGTCGGACGACGACTCGGACCGCCGCTAAGAAGACGACGACGAAGAGTTCGGAATAAGTTTTCCGGCGGCCCTCGCGCTTGGGAGAATTCGGGCCGTCTTGGCTGAGGATTCAGGCACGCAGGCTTGGGGTTCGGGCAGACTGGCAAGCGGGCATGCCGTGGGATCGGCCAGCGGTTCGGGGTTTCGGGCAAGCGGTGAAGATCAGGCCACGGGCTGCCGGTTTCAGGCTGCAGGTCGAGTGTCAGGCATCGGCTCGATGACTGCCGAGCGCGATCTGATAAAACCGGCCCTGAACATCTCTAACGATCTATGCGACTCGACTTTCCTGATCCTTCGGCAAGGTTGAGCACCGTACTCGAAGCGGCGCGATCGTCTGGGTGGTTGTCTCTACATACTCACCCGATTCTAAACCTGACGCCCGAACATTGAACATATTGACGCCTAGGTAACACTTTATTCCGAACCCCTGAGGCCGGCAGCCGGAAACCTGCAGCCCGTGGCCTGAACCGCGTGGCCCAATTTCCGCCGCTTTAAACTCAACTCG
>CAZJVD010000017.1:0-52210 GCA_964549505.1 uncultured Oligoflexia bacterium | reverse complement strand
AGTTGCACTACAAACATACTGCTAGTCTACTCACTCAAGTGGGCCAGTTTTAAAATCCTAAAAACTGGCCCACTTGAGTGTGTTGTTGCGTGAGTGGAGTGCCCTGCGTACGAGTAGTGATTGGCGACGATGGAGTGGAATTTAAATTCTACGCGGCCGTGAGTGTTCCCCTACTCAGCGGCGCTCTGTAACAAACCTTACTCTTAGACTAGATCCGTGAGCAGACGGTTATGGTAGTTCACATAAAGACTAATATGATCAGATAAAGCGCTCGGATTCTTCGTTGTGCACCACGTGCGACGGAATAATCGATTGATGTTTGCACGCAGCATTGCACACGTGTGATTCAGGCTAAAGAGTGGATCAAATCCTATTTTCTTAAGCTCTCCTTGACCCACAATACAACCCCTTTGGCCTTTGACGGTTTTGTGATTCGCCTGGGGGAAACGTCGCTTTACGACTCTCGGATAACGCGGACACTCATCTGAGGTGATGAGTGCTTCGGGATGAATTGCCTTTGAAACGCGCTCAAACAACTGCTCCAGTCCCTGGGCTCGGTGATCCGGGCGATACCCGTATTTCTTAAGGGCTTTCTTGGCTAGTCGCCCTTTGGCAGGCATCTGTGACACTTGATGACCTAGGATCTTACGCTTCTTTTGATCCACCACGAGCCCAACACTTAAAGGCTTACACTTGGTGTGTTCGAGGGTTTCTAGTTCGTCGAACTGAACGTCGTGAAAAGGGCTCTTCGTCCATGCGTCAAGACGCGCTTGTTGTTCCAGGCGAGCACGTGAGGCTAGGAACTTAAGTTTTCGTGCGACGGTTGTACGGTGGAGACCTAAAAGCTTAGCCGAGCGTCGCATGGAAACACCTGAGCATAGGAAGTGGTTAAGTGGGGAATTGAGGTGACGTTTTCGTTGTCGGAATTCAGCGGCAAAGGTTGCAGACGAGAAACTTCGTTTGCAACTCACGCAACGCCATCTCTTAATGAGACGACGATCTGACTTTCTACGGAAGTAGCCAATCGGAACAGCACGTTTGAAACGAGGACTAGAGTTCGGGATTGAACAGGTCTGATTAGGACAAGAGAGCTGCACTGCTCAGAGCAAAGGCAATTGTCATTCCATTCCAAAGAGTTGCACTACAAACATACTGCTAGTCTACTCACTCAAGTGGGCCAGTTTTAAAATCCTATCGCGTACTTTCATCGAACTGAGTAGGATAACGCTATGAAACATGATTCGTCTGCGGATTGGGATCTTTTCCACCCGAAAGAGGAGCATCGGATGCTCCGGAAAACCGTGCGCGACTTCGTCACGAAAGAAGTCGAGCCGCAGGCCGCGGAATACGATCGAAAAGAAAATTTTAACTTGGATCTTTTTCGCAGGCTCGGACCATTGGGATTGCTCGGTATCACCGTGCCGGAAGAGTTTGGTGGGAGTGGTCTCGACGCTGTTTCGGCTGTTATCGCGCACGAAGAGTTGTCGGCGTCCGATCCGGGATTTGCGCTCGCGTATCTAGCGCATGCGATGTTGGCGGCCAATAATATCGCCGTCAACGCGAGCCGCGAACAGAAAGCAAGATGGCTTCCAAAGCTTTGTACCGGTGAGTGGGTTGGGGCCATGGGAATGAGTGAGCCTCACGTGGGAACGGATGTTCTCGGCATGCTCACGACGGCGGCGAAGCAAGGCGACAGTTATCTGATCAACGGCCGTAAGATGTGGATCACAAACGGAGCGATCGACGAAAAGCGCACGCCAGCGGATGTCGTGCTCTTGTATGCGAAAACCGGCCCGAAAGACGACCGAAAAAATATTTCGACCTTTGTGATCGAAAAAGGAACGGCGGGATTCAGCGTCGGACAAAAAATCGAAGACAAGCTCGGAATGCGAGCGTCGAATACAGCTGAGCTTGTGTTTGATAACTGTAAAGTCCCGGCGTCGAATCGCGTTGGCGGCGAAGGCGAGTCCATGGTGCACATGATGCGCAATCTCGAAATCGAGCGCGTGACGCTCGCGGCGATGAGTCTCGGAATGGCCAGACGCGCTCTCGAGGTGATGGTTCGCTACGCTGACGAACGAAAGGCATTTGGAAAATCGCTTTCGCATTTTGGTCAGATTCAGCGTCATATCGGCGAAAGTTTTGCTGAGTTGCAAGCAGCACGTGCTTACACGTATGAAACGGCACGACGTCTTAAGCTGGAGCGTGAGGGCGGTCGCTTAGACTCCGATGGTGTCAAGCTCGTCGCTGCAACGATGGCGAAGAATGTTACGGATCGGGCAATCCAAGTGTTGGGTGGTTACGGGTATGTCGGTGAGTACACGGTCGAGCGGTTGTGGCGCGATTCGAAACTGATTGAGATTGGTGGCGGAACGTTAGAGGCCCATCAGAAAAATATCACGAAGGATCTCCCGGCTCAGATCGGTCAGATTTTTGGTTAACAGGTGTTACGTTAAGTTTTCGGTTTATGAAGATCTTTTTTGACTACCAAGCAACGACTCCCGTCGATGAGCGCGTGACTCAGGCGATGGAGCCTTTTTTCTGTGAGTGCTTTGGTAATCCGGCCAGCCGCACACACACATGGGGTCTCGAGGCCGATGCTGCTGTCGAAGTCGCCCGCAAGAAAGTTGCGGAGCTGGTGGGTGCCTCTTCTGAGCGCGAGATTTTTTTCACAAGTGGTGCGACCGAGGCAAACAACTGGGTGTTTTCGGGTCTTCCTGAAATATGGAATCGTCGCGGCGGACACGTGATCGTCTCCGCAATCGAGCACGCCAGTGTGTTAGAGCCCGCAGAACGTCTCAAGCGGATTGGTTTTTCAGTCACGACCGTGCCATGTGATTCACACGGTCACATCGACTTGAAAGAACTGGAGTCGTTGATTCAGAAAGACACGTTTCTTGTGTCGGTGATGGCGGCGAACAACGAGATCGGAGTGATCAATCCGGTGGCCGAGATCGGCGCACTTTGTAAAAGGCGCCAGATTCTGTTTCACGTCGATGGCGTGCAAGGTGTGGGTTATCTCGATCTCGGTGTCGAACGCGACGGAATCGATCTTTTGTCGCTCTCGGGGCACAAGCTCTATGGTCCAAAGGGTGTCGGAGCACTGTACGTGCGGCGCAAGGATCCGCGTGTCGAACTCGAGCCTCTCTTTGTTGGAGGTGGTCAAGAGCGCGGGCAGAGGTCCGGCACGCTCAATGTTCCCGGAATCGTGGGTTTTGGCGAAGCTTGCCGGCTGACCCGCGAGCATAAGATATCCGAGCGCGGGAGACTTTCTGAGCTACGAGCGGTGTTACTGAGTACGGTGCGGTCGGGGGTTTCAGATGTGAAAGTTCAAGGCGATTTGAAAGAGCGCCTGCCCGGTAACCTCAATCTTCGTTTTCCAGGTGTCGATGCCCAACGGCTTCTCATAGAGCTTCGTGGGTTTGGTCTCTCCATGGCTTCGGCGTGCGCTTCTGGAAAGGCCGAACCCTCTCATGTTTTGCGTGCGCTTGGTCTTTCGTCGGAGGATCAGCGTAGCTGTTTTCGTGTGAGCTTGGGGCGTCCGACGACGCGCGAAGAAGTTGATCAGCTCGCCTCAGCGATGATCGCTGCGGTAAAGAGCATTCGAAAGAGATGAGTGGGAAGGTTGTAACGGTGCCGAAGATTTGTTTCATGCCCATGAACGAGACCTATGAAGTGCCTGTCGGGACGACTGTGCTCGACGTGGCTCTCGAAAAGGGAATCCCGATGCAACACGCATGCGGCGGTTTTTGTGCTTGCGCGACCTGCGAAGTGCGCGTTCAGACCGATCCAAAAGCGTTGAGTACCATGGATGATGAAGAAAACGAGCGTCTCGACGAGAGCGCGACGGATCGCAAACCGGAGAGTCGCTTGGGTTGCCAATCCAAGATTCAGTCCGATGTGACGGTTCTGGTCGTCAATCAGGAGTAGCATGCGTTTCATCCGACCAACCGGTTTCGTTCTGGTCCTAGCGACTATTTTTTCCGCGTTCGCCTCACTGGCTATCGAAACGGGTCCGACCGTTCGTTATCGCTTGCTGGGTGAGCCAGCCACACTCGATTGGAATCGTGCGCACACGAATATCGAAACCCATGTTCTGATGAATTTGATGGAGGGTCTCGTCGAAGTCGAGACCGACGCCAAGACGGGTCGGCTGCGTGTGGCCCCGTGTCTGGCGGAGTCGTATAAGATTTCAAAGAACGGTCGCCAGATTGATTTCACGCTCAAGGGCGGTGTCCGTTGGTCCGATGGTCGCGAACTGACGACAGAAGATTTCATCTATGGTTGGCAGCGATTGTTACAGCCAACGACGGCCGCTGCGTACGCTTACATGCTCTTCGATGTCGAGGGAGCTGAGGCCTACCACGAGGGGAGTAACGGAGATTTCAAGAGTGTCGGTATCGAAGCGTTGGATCGCTATCATCTTCGAGTCAAACTTAAGACTCCGGTAGCGCATTGGATTTTTCTACCATCTTTTTGGCCGCTGTTTCCGATGCGCAAGGATGTGGTCGATAAGTACGGTGAGGGATGGACGCGACCGGGGCGTATGGTCACGGTCGGACCTTTTGTTTATGAGTCGCACGATACGAATACACGGATCGTTCTGCGAGAGAACCCGAACTATCATCGTAAAAAGGGCAATGTACGAATCGCCGAAGCACTCATTCTGCAAGATGATGCGACGGCCATGAACCTGTACCGTGCTGGAAAACTCGATATTCTGACCGATGTACCGCCGATGGAGCTCAAGGGTCTTCGGGGTCGAGCGGACCTGCACACGTTTCCCTATCTTAAAACGGTCTACGTGGGTTTCGCGACGGGGTTGTACCCCTTTGATTCTCCCGCATTTCGTCGGGCGATTGTTCGTTCTATCAATCGAGAGCGTATGGGCGAACTGCTCTATGGCGATCAGAAACCGGGTCGGACGTTTACGCCGCCGCCGCTCTTTTCAGCAAGCGATCGTATCGGCCTCACGTACGACGTTGAAAAGGCAAAAGCGGATCTTCGAACCATTGGTCTTCGGACTCCTTTACAGATGGACGTCAAGCTCGTGGTTCCCAACTGGGATCGACCGATGATGGTCGCTCAGTATGTTCAAGCGGAACTGCAAAGGAACTTGGGTCTTCGTGTCTCCGTGCAGCCTTACGATCACAAGACCTTTCGTGCGCAGGTCGATCTGCACCAGCATGGGATGTTTCTTCTGAGTTGGGGAGCAGATTTTCCTGATCCCGATAACTTCATGTCAGTTTTCTTGAGTCAGTCGGGGAACAATCGAACGCAATGGAAGAACGCCGAGTATGATCGGCTCGTCCAAGCGGCCCGAGCGGAGATGAAAACCGCTCGACGGAAAGAGCTCTACCAAAGTGCAGAGAAGATTTTGGTTGAGCAAGAGGCAGCTGTGCTGCCATTCTATTATGAGCCCAACAAAGCATTGATCCAGCCGAACATTAAAGGCGTATTGATCAATCCGCTAAACTATCTCAACCTGAGAGGGGTTCATGTCGGAAGTTAAGAGTAAAATCGGGACGCGTTCATCGATGTTCCGCGAAACCTTTGGTGGTGCGGATGTCCGAGCTTACGAAACAGCGCTACTGCCGTGGTGGAATGCGAAAGCCCGATCGGTGCCGGCACTCGGTTGGACACGGTTCCGTCATGGAGAATTTGAGATTCTCTCGAAGCTGGGTATTCCGATCTCCAAACTCCTTCATGGTGAACAGACCTACGAGATTTTGAAATCAGCAACCCCGGCCGATACGATCGAGTTTGAAACGGTTCTCTCGGATGTTGTCGAAAAGTCCGGAGCGTCTGGGAAGCTCACGTTCCTTGTTTTTGAAACGGAGTTCAAACTGGCGGCGACGGCTGTAGCTAAGGCCAGATCGACGATGGTTGTGCGGGAGAAGGCGTGAAAGAGTTTGCAAAAGAGAAGCTGGTGACAGTCGATGCCACGCGCATTCGTGCCTTTGCGCAGGCCTCGGGCGATCACAATCCGATTCATCTCGATGAGAGCGTGGCGAAGTCGATGGGATTACCGGGTGTCATTGCTCATGGGATGCTTGTTGCGGATCTTCTGACAGAGTGGTTACTGCACCGCCTCGAAAAGCAGAATCTCAACGCGACACCTCGTAAGATTTCGCTACGGTTTCGTGCAATGACCCTTCAGGATGAAACGGTTTTCGCTCAAGCGCGATTGAACGAGAAATCCGGTGGGGATACGTGGCATGCGGAAGCTGTATCGGAAGCGGGCGAAGTCAAACTCTCCGCCGAGATCGTTTTGAGTTAATGCCGATCACTCTTGCGTGTCGTCGAGAAGCTCAATCGTCTTTCGAATCAAGATGCTCGCTCCGTAGTTATGAAGCGCATGCTGTGATTTCACCGTACCGGTGCTGTTCACGGCTGAGTCCTCGGACTTGTGCAACGGAAACTGAGCTTGTCCGTACCCTTGAAAAAGTGCGAGTACTGCCGGTGAGCTCTCGTCAAAAACGACCGTTTGCGAATCCCATTTCGTGAACTGAAATGACCGTCCCGAGAAACCTAGGAAATCAAGAATACCGTCAAATGGACCTGGTAGTTCAAACTGCTGCACGTTGTGGATTGCAAAATGATTCAACAAAGCTGTCGAAGAATCCGGTGACGTTAGATCGAGGGCAACGGACATGTAAGCCTTGGTCAGATCACCGTGAGGCAGGGTACCCATGTTTTCGATTCCGATGAAACCTTGAACGCGAAAGAGTGATGTGATCTCCACACGTCGAACAATGTGTGTCTGCGGGTCAACGAGTTCGACCGGTACCGTGGGAGGAGCGACGTCGCCATGGATTTGGAAACGAGCCGAATCAAAAATATCGAAAATCAACGTATCTGCCCGAGCGGCACTGCTTACGGCACCGACGGCCACGGCGGCTGCCACGCCTGTTAGGAGACGAACGATGGGAGCAGTGAACACTTCTGAAAAACTTTTAAACTGAGTCATATAGGACGTAAGAGCAAGGTAGGTGCCACAATGGCACCAACCTATCACTATGATATTAAACAGCTTTAATTAAAACCCACCGGAGCTTGTTGATCAAAGTTTAGACGTCTGCAGTCGGTCTTTATACGTTGGCGATACGCCGGCGTATGCATCGGCGCCGCGCCGGGAACGCCTAAGAATGGCTCATGACTGGGAAAAACCGCCGGCGAAGTTCATCTCCGAGGAGGTTGATCGATAACAGCGTGAGGAAAAGGACGACCCCGGGAAACACGATCAAGTGTGGGTACGAATGCATAGCGCGAAAGCCGTCGGCCGCTAGTGTGCCCCAGCTGGCATAAGGTGGTTCGAGTCCGAGTCCGACGAAGGAGAGAAAGCTCTCAGCCAAAATATGAGTCGGAATTTGAAAAAGAAGCGTCACGATGATGGGACCGGCAATCAATGGCAGAACATGGCGACCGAGAATTCGAAGATGACTTGCGCCGAGAGCGCGTTCTGCCGAGACGAGCTGGGAACGCCGGTAGCGTGCCGTGAGACCACGGATGAGTCGTGCAGGTACAAACCAGCTTCCGATACTGATAGCGGCGACGAGTCCCCAAAACCCGCGACCGACGATCATCGTCATGAGGACAGCGATCAATAACGTCGGGAGGCTGATCAGAAGTTCTGTGAGTCTCATCAACACCGTATCGATCCATCCACCAAAGTAACCGGCTATCAGTCCGACCGTGACTCCCACAAACAGTGACAGGAGACCGGACACGAACCCTACCGCAAGCGACATCTGGGCGCCGTAAATGATCCGGCTGTAAAGATCGCGCCCGAGTGTGTCGGTTCCAAAGAAGAACTGATGGGAGGGTGATTCTAAGCGATGATCGAGAAACTGTTCCTCAAATCCAAAAGGTGCAACCCACGTCGCTGTCATTGCCGCTGCCGTGACCGTGATCAAGAAGAGGAGTGCGGCCCACTGGCTTCGAGTCATTCGGTGTCCTCGAATCGTACGCGTGGGTCCAACCAGGTTGTAAGCCCGTCCACCGCGAAGTTTGTGAAAACAAGAATCGCTCCAAAGAGCACCGTAAGTGCCGAGACCATCGGATAGTCACGATTGAGGACGGACCCCACGAAGTGTCGGCCCAATCCCGGAATCTGAAAGAGCGTTTCGATCACAAAGGATCCGGTCAGTAGATTGGCAGCTAGCGGTCCCAAAAGTGTGAGCGTCGGAACAATTCCCACACGCGCGATGTGATGAAAAAATATCCTGCGCTCAGAGAAGCCTCGTGTTCGAGCGCCGAACACGAAAAGGCGCTTCTCGGTTTCTTCAAGCGTCTCGGCAAGCAAGCGAGCGATCATTGCCGCCGGTTTGAAAGCGAGCGCCAACGAGGGCAGCACCCATGACGACGATTCATCCCAGAGTGCGACGGGAAAAACAGGCACGCCGATGGCGAGACACAAGATCAAGACGGCGGCCACGACATAGTTGGGCAGACTCAGAAAAGCCATGCAGAGCAGATAACAGATGCTGCGTAACGATCGCCATCGCGCTCGTGTGAGGCCGATCGCAAGTGCTAAGCCACCGAGAATGCTCCAGAGCATCGCAGCCAATCCCACGGCGATCGAAACGTGTGCGCCTTCTCGGATCAGTTCGGAGACGGACCGATCGACAAAATGAAAAGAAGTGCCCCAGTCCCCGCGCGCAAGATTGAGAAAGTAGGTGAGAAGCTGATGTAAAACAGGACGATCGAGACCGTAGTGTGCTTGAAGGGTGCGAAGAATTTCAGGAGGCCAGGCGCGATCGCCGTCGAAAGGGCCACCCGGTAGGAACCGAATCATGAGGAACGAGAGCGCTGCGAGACCGAAAAGCATGAGAATAGCACTTCCCAAGCGTCGGATCAGCACCATCTCATTCTCGAGGGAACTGTACCCAACCCCACTTGGGATCAAACGCTTTTGGGGGGCGTTGACTGTGGCCAGTTTTCGCAAGGAACGACGTGTATGCGATGAGAAACGCGTCGAACGCCGAAAGATGTTGGGTGAGTTTACGGAGATCTCGATCGTAAACAAAGATATCGCAGCGATCGAGAACGATCTCAAGAAATCGGGCTCGCGCCGCTTCACCGACTTCGAGTTGTCGAAGATTGGCGAGTGTCGAACCAGGCACTCGAAAAAGCGTCCCGAGTACGCCTGCTGTGAGTTTCGGCCAGATTTCAAAGAGTGCTGTCTTCTTAGGAAAAAATCGTCGCAAGTAGCGAATGCGGGCGGCCAGCGGCGCTTTGTTGGCACCGAGAGCTTCATCGACCTCAAAACGAGCATGAGCACTGAGTCGCGGAAAAACGTCGGCACGAACCCACTGTTCAACCGGTCGCTGCGTGTACGGCAAAAATGCCGAACCCTTGAGCTTAAGACTCTGCGCCCATTTTACACCGGGATCCGAACATTTTTTTGAAGAGACACATTTTGCGCTGGTGCACTCGAAACAACGAGGAAGACTCAAGGGTGCGCTGACACCGATCGCCGCAAGCGTTCCTTCGCACTCAGCGATGATCTCGAGCAAAGCCTCGTCGCCCGTCTGACCGCCTTCGGGTCCAATGCCGAGGACAATGTCTAAGAGAAAGAGTTTTTCTTCGCGCGGATAGTAGTCCAGCGTCGCCAATGCGGTACGACTGCTCTTTGCTCCTCCCAGGTCAATACCTAAGAACTGTTCGGTCCGCTTGTTGCGTGCTGGTGACTTCATCTTCGTGTGGTTATCAAACCATCGGCTACAGCTTGAAAGAGTAAGCGCCTCGGGCCAAAGCGCTGAATGCGTTCGTTCAGATCGGAGATCGTCTTTGCCGACGGCGGTTCATTGAAATAGACAAAAAAGCAGCCGCCACCCCCGGCGCCACACACTTTCCAAGCACTCGCTCCAAGGCCGCGTGCCTGTTCAAAGGAATTCAGCATCTCTGGAGTGGCCATCGACGAAACCAACTCCTTGCGAGAGCGCCACTCCGAAGCGATCGCTTTCCCGACGTCTTCCCAGTTTTCTTTCTGTAAAGCGATCGAAAGTTCTTGTGCGGACACAGCAATGTTCTGAAGAAGGTTCAGGGTCGGTCCACGCTGGTCAATCGCGTCTTTGTAGAGCGTCCAATTGTTCAGACCCGAGTTGCGAGAGAGGCCCGAGTAAAAGAGCACCAGTCGCGAAGCAACCGCCTTCAACGTTTTGGTTGGGAGCACACCACGGCGTTCTCCGCCCGGGATCCAAGCGATATCTTGAAGTCCGCCGTACGCAGCTCCAAAATAATCCTGCACACCTGCCGGAATTCTCAGCACTTGCGACTCAAGATCCTTAGCGACCTCGATCACTTTTCCAGAGCGAATCCATCCTGCGGCTTTCGATTTGCCCATGAAAAGTTCCGCGAGCGCGCCCAGTGTGGCAATCAAGATAGCCGACGAGCCGCCCAGTCCGGCCCCGGCTGGGCTTGTGGCCTCCGTCCGAATCGTGATCTGTGCGTACTCACGGGCGGTGCGCGGCTGCTGATCCGAAAAGTATCGAAACGCACGATGATGGATCTCGAGCGCAGGCGGAACCGTGAACTGCGCGAGCGCATCGATGCTGCCTTCCCAGACGTGACTCTGATCTTTGGATTCGTAACGGACGAGTGACGTTGGCGAACCTTTTTTCTTCTTTCGTTGAGGCGTGACTGAAACACGTGCTTTAGCAAAAAGGCTGATGCCAAGATTGACCGTGCGTGAGCCCGGCACCAGAACCGAGATCGGCCACAGGTCCAGGGTTCCGCCGGCAAGATCAATGCGGACGGGACAACGGGCCTCGATGGTTTGTGATTTAGTGGCCACTTTCGAGGTATCCGAGATAGGGCAATCCGCGGAACTGTTCTTTAAAGTCGACACCGTAACCGACAACGAATTCGTTACCGATTTTAAAACCAAGATAGTCGACTTCGACCCGCGTTTTGAGCGCATCGGGTTTGAGTAAAAGAGCGCAACACTTGAGGGAGGCCGGGCTGCGTGTCTTGAGATTCGCGAGCAAAAATTGGAGCGTGAGTCCGGAGTCGACAATGTCTTCAACAATCAGGACATGTTTTCCACGCAATGGTTCGGTCACATCCAGCGTGACTTTCACTTCCCCAGACGAACTCGTCTGTCCGGAGTAACTCGAGACGCCAAGAAACTCACATGTGAGTGGTATTTCAAGTTCGCGGATCAAATCGGAAAAGAAGACAAAGCTGCCCTTCAAAATGCAAATGATCGTGATTTCTTTGTCCTGATAATCATAATTGATCTGCTGAGCGAGCTCGCGGATGCGGTCGCGAATCTTAATCTCTGGTATCAAAACTTTTGGAGTGTCTTTGTTCATAAAAAGTTCTCAAACAAAGGCGTTGTTGAGCAGCTCACCGAAGCCACCACCGCCAGGAACAATGTAGTGCTGATCGTTTAGACCCTTTTCTTTTTCCCACATCTTACCCGGCTTTTCACGCAAAACCTCAGGAGGCGACAGTCCTCGATCGAGTCGGATTGCGTAAATGACCATTTCCGGACATTCGGCTTTGACTTTACGGAGGAACTCCGGGGTCACGATGCAGTGGACGCCGACGGCTTTGCGGGGTTTGCCTGTTTTTGAATAAAGCTTCATGGCCTCAGCAATCGTCGATCCTGTCGCGCCCATGGGGTCTGGGAAAAACAAAGTCGAACCCTTGGTTTCGCCTCCGAGCTTGTGACCACTCACCTGACTGCCAGTCACATGGTGAGATGTATCCGTCGTTCGCGCGATGCTGACGTGATCCTGGCGGACGCGCTTGGGGGAGAGAAAAAGATTCAACTTTTCATAGAAGACTTGCGACGGGAGCGTGCCCGCGCGCGCAAGGTTGACGGTCACGAAACTCTGAGCATCATCCAGAACGGGGCCTTCGAAGACCGCTTCAGGGTGCTGCGCTTTCATCCGTGTCGCGATCGCTCGTTTAACGAGTGGAACCTCATGAGCGATGACGGTTCCAAAAAGTCGTTCGTAAATCTCCCGCACGAGAATCCCGATCCAGGGCTGTTCTGTTTCCGGTGCGCACAGACGGGCCAGCAGTGAAAGCAGAAAGGGATCGGACAAGATATGCACGTTTGGACCGTAAGCGTGATCGAGTTCCGGTAGTATCGATTGAAAGCGATCGTACTGTACATCCAGCATCGTACTACTCTCGAGAGGGGTTTCGGGTGATGACGGTGGGTTCGTGGCAAAAGCGGCAGCGCGCTTCATAGGTCTCACGTGCGCCAACAAGCACCGACTCTTCAGCGGAGGAAGTCCCGGCCTGAGCGACATCGGTAATGACACGCTGAGATCGCGATGCTGGCGCTCCGCAGACCACACAGACGGCAAAAAGTTTGGTCACAAACTCCGCGGTCGCGAGAAGACCGGGCATCGGGCCGAAGGGTTGCGCTCGGAAATCAAGATCAAGTCCCGCTACGATCACCCGCGCGCCGCGATAGGCGAGCTTCTGAACAACATCGATGATCTCATTTGAAAAAAACTGTGCCTCGTCAATTCCGACCACACGTGTGTTGGGGTCAACGCGTTCGAGAATCTCAAACGGCGCCTGCGCTGTAACGGAGACGAGTTTAAAACCGTCGTGGCTCTGCACGTGAGTCGCGCTGTAACGTTGATCAAGGGAGTGCTTGAAAGCTTGAACCTTTTGGCGTGCGATCTGAGCGCGCTTCAAGCGACGTAAAAGTTCTTCGGTCTTACCGCTGAACATGCTGCCGCAGATGACTTCTACGGCCCCAATCGGGCCCTGCGCACCAGGAAAGAACATCCAAAAGAAGCTACCGACCGATAGGTTTTAGGTCAAACGAAAACGTGGCGCGGCGTTAAGCGCCGCTATCAGTACCGTCGCTGTGGTCGGTAAAATCCGGCGGCATCCCAGGAATCGATTCGCCTCCTGCCTTCTTCCCACCCGGCGGTGCAGCCGGTGGAGGCACGGGTGCGGTAAAGTCAGCTAGTTTCCAAGGGAGCTGATCCACGACCTTCTTGTCGACGACGTAGGTGATCGGACGTTTCGCACCGAGGTCTTTGGCCATCCCCCGAGCGCTCTGGTGGGCACCCTGGCGCCAGAAGAGAAGGCTACGTTTTCCAGCGTTGAGATCATCGCCGAGCATGATCTCCAGCGTTGGATCCTTAGCCCCTGGCTTATGGTCCGCCAGGAGAACATCTCGAACGCTCTTTCCTTGTAGAAGATCCAAGATGGCGTTGATGCGTGCGAGCGGGATCTCTTTCTTTTCATCCGTGACCGACACCCACTTGCCATCGACCTGCTTCAGGTCGGGGGCGTCTTTACCGAGAGCCGTTCCGCCGAACTTAATTTTTGTGAATCCATAACGTTCCGTGGTCGAGAGCAGCTGACTCAAGCGAACGTCGCTAAAGCTCTTGTTGAACGTCTCTTTTACATAATCAAAACCCTCGAAAAGAGGATCGCGATCGGATGCGGTGATAAACAAGGCGTCTTTCTTCATGCGAAAGTCGATGCTCAGCTTCACGGTCTGTGGTTTGCCGTCCGCGCCGTTTTTCTGAATCGTGAGACTCAAGCTCGGGCCCGCCGTGGTTCCCGCGAGAAGTTTCTGAGAGGCAGCATTCTTCTTATTGTCCGATTTGATCTCTTTGGCTTTGAGTTGTGCGGCCGAATTAATCACGGAGTCCACGGCAAGTGCGTCCGCAGGCAGTTCACGGCCACGGTCATCACGTACCATCCAGAGGCCCTCTTGCTTGGTGCCCGAAATCTTGCCTTTCGCAGACCGGAGCTCAAAGGCTGAAACATCATGAGCTAAGAAGTTTGTGATCGCTTTGTCGCGCCAATACTCGAGCGGGCGGTCGATCGCATTACCGATCGAGTCCGCCACAATCATCACACGATCTTCCTTGGCTTGGCCGCCTTCGGCGGTCAGCACGTAAACCTTTCCACCAAAAGGATGCGCATGCCCGAAGTAACCGGTTCGCACCTTTCCGCCCACAAACGTGATCTCAATACGCTTGGCGCCCGCTGTAGATCGTGACACCTGATCCAGGCCAAACTCTTTCAAGAATGCTTGCGTGTCTTTTCCGGCTTCAGGTTTGATGGTTTCGGAGCTTTCGAGTTTGTCGAGATCCCGCACTAACGAACTGATGTTGACTTTGTCGCCTGGAAACGGGGCTGGTTCCTGAATCTCCCAGTCCGAGTTGTCACTGGCGCGGCACTGAGCGAGCGAACCCTCTTTTGTATGACAGCGAAACAAGAAGTTCTTCGCGCCGTCTACGATCCGAATTGTCTCTAATGAAGTTTGCTCGAGACTGAAAAGACTCTTTTCAGCTTTCTCGGACTGCTCCTCTTTCGGTCGTCGCTTCATATCGTCCCAAAGTGCAAGGGAGAGAAGAGCACCTAGAACCGCTGCGAGAATGACAAGATTGCGAAGACTCTTTACGTTCATCTCTAGTACTCCTTTGGAGACCCCTTAGAGTTTGCGGCGTCGTACCCAGACCACGATTCCCAATACGATGAAAGCCATTGGGGCTAGTACCACAGAGACCCAGAAGATGATCAAGCCGGCTTCTTGAGTGAGTTCCACCTTACCGGGGTCATCTTCCTTCGTGCGAATGGAAATGTTCTTGTCATCGGCCAGCGTCCAGCTCACGGCATTTAAAAACAAGTCTTGGTTTAAACCCAAGCGCGCGTAATTATTTGCGGCGAAGAGCGAAGTTCCGAAAACGACGAGACGTGTTTCCTGAATCGCCGTCGTGCCTTCTTTTTTTCCGGACACTGCAATCGCAACGGCCACCGGACCCTTCTGGTCGGCACCATCATCGAACTTCACGCGACCCGATGCTAAGGACTTGAGATCAAACTCGGCCCAGCTCTGGGGCGATGTCTGCGCGATAGCCGTTGCCGTTAGGCCCGCAGGGATTTCTTTCGTCGTTTCTAACGGTCGTGTGAAAGGGAAAAAACAGTTCGCGTTTCGAACGTCCTTCTTGAAGTCCTTGGTGATGGCGTGCGTGGTATCGAACTGAGGAATGATAGGCACAGCTGCATCCACGCCCAAGAGCTTTGAGAGTGGGTCGACGATCAGCGCAGGCTTCGCATTCACAGCCCACTTCTGTGAGAGTGCGATCAGTTCGGGAGTAAACTCCTTGCCTTCGACGTTGAGATCAAGAGCCAAAACCATGCGTCCACCGCGGTCTAAGTAATCGCTGAGGAGCTTGATCTCCTGAGGAAGAAAGCCCTTTGACGAGCCGGCAACAATCAACGTTGTACAGTCGGGAGGAACTTTGCCTTCCTGGGCGAGCTGAACAGTTTTCGTTTTGTAAGCCAGTCCTTCGAGGCCTTCTTTAACGCCCGAAATCCCGTCAGCTTCTTTAGACTCCAGGCTGCGTTCGGCATGGCCTTCGATGTTGCAAACCATGTAGGAGTCTTTACGCGCGATCTTGATGAGTTCGTTCGTCACCTTTTCTTCAGTCGGATCCTCAATGCGCGAATTGCGTTCCCCGTACTCGATCCAAAGCGTGTTCATCCGCTTGATGCCAGCTTGCTTGGCGCGCGAAGGATTGGAGGTGGGATCCACATACTCAACCGTGATCTTGGGATTGACTGCTTTCATTTGATCCAGAAGGGGACGCAAGCGTTCCCGACCTTCAATATCCGTAAAAAGTACGGCGGTGAGGTTCTGATCCAAACTCTTCACGGTCTGCGTGGTCTGATCCGAGAACGTGTGAAGCTGGTTCTTCGTTAAATCCCATTTCTTCTGGTAGCGGTTGCCTAAAAAGTTGACGGTGCCAACAATCCCGAGCACCAGAATCACGGTCGTCAATGAATACAGCCCAAAACGTGTCGAACGACCTGAAAGCTGCTGTCGGTTTCTCCAGAAGAGCGCTGCGAGAACCACGAGAAGCAAGCCACCCAGGACCGAGGCGATCCAAAGCTTATCTCCCCATAGGATGGACGAGAAAAGTGTTCCGAGCGCGAGTAATCCCGCGGCCGTCCACAAAAGGGCCGGTAAGCGCGCGGTCAAAGAATCTTTATTGAGCTTCATGAGTCTATCTCCAGCGATACGAATCCATCACGCGATGGGTGAAAAACAGCGACAGTCCGATGAACGAAACGTAAAAAATCAGATCGCTCGTTGCGATCACACCGCGTGCGAAGTTGTTAAAATGTTGGATCAGCGAAAGGTACTGTAGAACCTCGCCCCAGAATGTCCCAGCCATTTGCGAAGCCCAGTTGATCAACCAAAAAAAGAGCCCCGCCGCAAATGTGAGTGCGCCGGCCACGATCTGGTTCTCTGTCATCGACGAAAAGAAGAGTCCCAGAGCGAGGTAGCAACTCGTCATCAGAAAGGTTCCGAGATACGACGTCGCGATTGGACCCAAATCCGGGTTTCCTGTGGTGTAAAGGATCACTGGGTAGATCATCGTCGCCACCAACATGAAGAGGACAAAGTAAAATGACGCCAGGAACTTTCCGATCACGAGTTCACCCAACGTGATGGGTGAGGTGAGCAAGAGCTCGATGGTGTGCATTTTCCTTTCTTCCGAGAACAGGCGCATCGTGATGAACGGTGCAAAGAACAAGAACATGACGTTCATGTTTCCATACAGAGGGCGAACAATCCCTTCGGTGATGCTCGTGCTCTGACCGTACTGATACTGAGCATGCTGCATGTTTTGGAGATTGAAGTAACTCAGGTTGTTGAAAAACATCCAACCCATGATGACCATGAAACCCGCCGTCACGATGTAAAAAATCGGTGAAGAAAAGAAGGCTCGAAAATCTCGAGCGGCGATTGTCCCGATATTGCGTATCGTATTCATATCAACCTCAGTGCCTCGTCTCTTGTGTGGTTTCGTGCGTCGTGAGTTGTAAGAAGATCTCTTCGAGGCTCAGCTTCTCGCTTGCAAACTCGAGAACGCCGGCACCGGCTTGAACGGCCGCCGCAACGACTTGGTCGCGCACTTCACCGACGTCTGCCCGGATTTCAATATGCAACTGACGTCCGTCGCGCGGATCGGTTGTGACTTCGGCGACACCACGAATGCTCTTGAGTGTTTGCACCAAGCTCGACTTGGGTTCGCGAATCGTCATCGTGAAAATCTGACCTTTGCGCAGGCGTCGCGTCAGCTGTTCAAGCGTGTCTTGGGCCACGATGGTTCCACGATTGATCACGATGATGCGATCGCAGGTCGCCGTCACTTCGGGAAGAATATGCGAGCTCAGGATCACCGTGTGCTGGCCTTTGAGTCCTTTGATGACGTTTCGGATCTCAATAATCTGATTGGGGTCCAGACCGACTGTCGGTTCGTCGAGGATCAGAACTTCCGGATTGTGGACCAGGGCTTGAGCTAACCCAACGCGCTGGCGATATCCTTTTGAGAGATTTCCAATGAGCCGCTTTCGAACGTCCGTCAAGCCGGTCTTCGCCATCGTCTCTTGAACTTGTGAGCCGATTTTTCCACCTGCAACGCCTTTGATCTTCGCGACGAAACGGAGGTATTGGTCGACCGACATTTCGTTATAGATCGGTGGATTCTCGGGGAGGAATCCAACGCGGCGTTTTACTTCGAGCGGCTTTTCGAAAACATCAAATCCGGCGACGCTCACGCTGCCCGAGGTGGCGGGCATGAAGCCCGAAAGGATTTTCATCGTTGTGGATTTTCCGGCGCCATTGGGTCCTAGAAAACCGATGATCTCGCCACGCTCGACCGAAAAACAGAGATCGGAAATCGCGGGTCGCGGGCCATACATCTTCGACAAATGAGAGACCTGAATCATGAGTTGCCTCGAAAATTTTACCGATAATATTTAGAGTAGTTGTAGGAATCAATTTAGTTCGGACCGCAGCTTTTCGCAAGCCTGAGAGGCCCTCAACGCACGAAAGTTTGTCGAACGCGAAAATGAAAAATTTTACATTTTCTCGCTCATCTTACAGCAGCATCGTCAGTCGATCGACGACGGTTCGAACCGTTTCGCGCATGGATAACGCGAGCGAGAGTCCAGCGGCGTACTCATGTCCACCACCGCCGAGTTCGCTTGCGACCGACTCGACTTTGATGGTTCCTTTGGACTTGATGGACACTCGGATACGCCGGTCGTCTTCTTCGCGAAACAAGCAGACGAGCTCCGCGTCCTTGAGGAGTAAGAGAAAGTTGAGAAACGACTGCGTGTCATCGGCGCTGGCTCCGAAACGCTTTCGCTCGGACAGCGGCATCTCGAACCACGCAATTTTACCGCGGCCATCGACCTTCAGTGTCTCGAGCATGCGACCGAGCAACTTGAGGTGAGAAACTTGTTTCGATGAGTAGATGGCTTGATAGATGGTCTCCGGATTCACCCCTTGTTCGATCGACCGAGCCGCGATGGCGTGGGCGGCCGGTGTCGTGCGTGCGTAGCGAAAGCTGTTGGTGTCGGTCATGACCGAGACATAAAGACCGAGTGAGATTTTCGCATCCAGTTTAACGGCGCCCCATTCGGTAAACACATGGTCGAGAAGTTCGCCGATACTACTCGAGGTCTTATCGGCCACACAGGTTGCATGCGGCGGGTAACTGTCATTTTGTGAAAGTTCGACATGGTGATCGAGGAAGACAATCTTTTTCGCGCGAACACTGAGCTCGGGCCAGAGTTTGCCAAGTCGTCTCGGATCGTTCGTGTCGACGATGATCCAGCAGTCAAAACGGTTCCAAGGAAGCTTTTTTCCGACGGATTTTAGAATTTTTCCGCTTGGATCGAGGAACTTGTACCGCCCTGGGGGCGGGTCAGGATTGCAGATCTGAACAGATTTTCCGGCCTTGCGAAGATAGTGATAAAGAGCTGTTTCAGCCCCGAGGCCGTCTCCGTCGGGGAGTTGATGCGTTGAGACGAGAATACGACGGGATTTCTTGATTGTTTCTATCAATCTTCTCAGGCTTTGAATGGATCGCGGTCGCCTCAAGTTTTATCCTCATTTCGCCGAAAATCTCTTTAGACGTTATGTCAAAGCGCCCGATTAACCCGATTAAGAAGAAGACGAGCGACGTGGTGGCCCCAGCCGACGGTAGTACCGATCCACTCTTTGTCATTTTTGAACAGCATCTCTTGAACTTCCCCGAATCTGGCCTCGATCGTCAAACCTTTATTGCGGCCGTTGTAAAAGACTATATCGGGACGATTCGCAAGATGAAGATCGCCGTTCCGACCGTGTACGAACAGGCCATCGTTCAGGAGCTCGGTGAGCAGGTGAACATCATGCTGCTCAAGAAGATCTACGGCTTTGTTTCGATCGAAGACTACAAAGAAAAAGCCGACGCTGAAAACAAGCGCCGTGTTGAGGGGCAGTACCACAAGCTCAAGACCCGCGCTGGCTGACACTGTAGCGCCAACAAAAGTAGCCGGACACCATTTCTGATAGACTGAACTCATGCGTCTCCTCGCGACCGCCATTTTTCTATTTTTCGTCGCCTGCTCCTCATCGTTTGAGCAGCATCCGCTTCTCGATGCGAGTATGGACAGTTTGCCGCGGCCGCGAGCAAGCGTCAGCACGCGGTTACCGGGTCGAATCACGGATCTCGAGATTTTTTCTTCTGACGGTGGGGCGCTCGTGATTCTGGTGCCGGATCCCGATATTCAGAAAACCACCGAGCACGGAGGGACGATCGACCGTCCCTGGATGTTTCGGTTTCGCTCCGACGGTAGCGTTCAATGGAAACAGCCGTTGCGGGCGATGGTGCGTGTGAAAGCGATCTCACGATCGGGGGATCGCGTGGTTGCGAACACCTTCGACGAGCAGATCGTGGCTTGGAACAAAGACGGTCATGTCGAGTGGAGTCAGCCGGGACACTGTGAACCTGTGATTTTCGAAGCCGATAAACAGATTCTGTGTTTGCACGACGATGACAGTGATCCGAAAACGGCGTATCGCGTTTTTGATTGGAGTGGCAAGCCCGTCACCTCCGTTCCCGCCTCGGCTGAGGCACTCCATTTTGTGGTCGACGCCGAAGATTCGAAGCGCGGCGTGACGGTGGCCAGCGCTGGCGGTGGGGTCACGCATTTTGAGAAAAACACGGTCGCGTGGACATCGAAAATTTCGGGCGAAGTCGTTCGCATGGTCGGCGACAACGAACTCACATGGATCCTCGAACTGAGAAAGATCTCGTCACGCGCGCGCAAGCAGGTGCTGAGCGTCTTGGATGGCAAAGGCAGACGGTGTGGCGAGCGCGAACTGGACTCGTATTCTGAACAACTCGAACGCGGTGCTGTCCCGATGTCAGTCGTTGTTTACGGCAACAATCCAAAGGGCCAGAGTTTGAGTGAATTTCGCGTGACATTTAAGAGCGACGGGAACTGCGATATTCAACCCGGATTCAAGCATTCGGACCCATACTTTGCGGATTTTTCACCGAAACTGATCTCGGTGGGAGGACGGGTGCTTGCGGGCTTCACTCCTTCGAGTGTTGTCACGCGAGTCGAGGGTCTCCCGGACTCGCATCTCTGGTCGCTGGATCAGGCTGGAAAAATACAGAGCGAAATCCTCGTCCCCACACAAGACGGATCGTATCTTACGACGGCAGCGAAGATCGACGGTGCGATTTGGGTTTGGGTTGGGTCGGATCTCTCGAAACTCAGTCTCTACAAAATCTCTTCGGACTAGGGCGCAACGTGCGGACCACCTTTCGTGGATGCGAAGCATCCACGAAAGGTGGTCCGCACCTAGTAGATCGTCGCCGGCAAGACACCCGAACTTGAGATCGGTTTTCCAAAGCAGCTTTTCACTTGTGTCGACAGAGCCAGTCCGAGTGTTGCGTCGGCGTAGGCCTGGAGGCCGACCCAGCCATCAGGAGTGGCGTGCTCACGATTCTGGGTGAGTAGGAGCATCGAGAACTTTCGGAGCTTTGCGATTACGGCGGTGGCTCGCTCTTCAAAGTCGGGCTGGGTAGCTAACCAGCGTGCATACGAAGAAGCGATCGCGAGATTGATGTACACATAATAAGGCGCAAGATACTCGGGGAAATTGTGATTGTCATTGCCGTGAAGTTCGACGAGGTAGGAAAGGAAAACCTCAGGACGCGCAAAGAACTCGAGTGCGTCAGCGAGGTCCCCGAGGTACCCCGGCGCTCTGAGTGCAAGCGCTCCATAAAATCCCACCGCCCGTCCAGCGGATCCGCGACCTTCCGCGTTGCTGTTTATGCTTTCTGAAAATCCATACGGAACCGCGAACCGTTTGTCGGCAGCAAGTAAGTTCCTCGCCCAAGGTTCAAGAATGTCAGAGTACACTCTGGAGCGCGTATCCGAACGAGTTCCGTGACTAATAGCCATGACCCACGGTAGGAAAAAACCCTGGTAGAGGCTTCCCCATCCTTTTATTTCCTGAGGTCGCGCTGAAAGATCTGCGTCGATGGTCCTCGCAAACATCATGCTCCAAAACGCGAGATCGTTCGTGATTCCCTCCTCATCCAGCACTTCTTGGAGTGCCAGCACATTGAGAAAGGCCAGCGGTCGCACCAAGAGCGTCGGTAAAGATGGGTCTCGGATGCGCTGGGCAAGATTTTCAAACGACTCAAAAACCCACGACTCTGTCTCAACCTCCTGCGGTTTGGGCTTTGGACAGATCGTTTTTGCCTCGACAATTCCGCGAAATTTTCGAACGGCGTCTTCGACGATGCTCTTGGACGGAGGACAGATGCCGCGCGTTCGAAGCGCAAAAAGAAGACTGAGTTCGCGTGTGCCGCGATAATAGACCGACGTTCGAGAATCCGCCCATTGACCGTTCTCCACCCCCTCCTTGTCGTTCACCTGTGGCCGACTGGCTTGCCAGCCGGTCGCGGTGCTGGGGTTCTCCCAATCTAAGAGGCCCGTTGAGAGCCGACAGATCGCCTGGCAAGCGTCAGCCTCGGAGGTGTCGGGCATGGAATCCCAACGTTCGTCGAGGGCTGCCCTCATAAGGGGGTCGATCGACCGCGAAGGGCCTAAGCGCTTTTCAAAGCTTTGTCTCAGCTCCTCTCCCTCTCTGAAGTCCTTGTCGGACTCGGGAGCGTCTTTTCGCCAGCCCACGGCATCGAAAACTTCGCGTACGAATGCGGCCGGCTCTCCGGAACTTGGCTTTGGGGGTGCGGTGCGGACAGGTCCCGATCCTACGGAAGGATGCTGAGCTCCGAACGCTATGAGGCTAAAAACCAACCAAAACACACGGTTTAATTAACACGTAGAGTCATAAAACTCAATGAAACTCCGTTGAAGCTCAACGTGCGGACCACCTTTCGTGGATGCGAAGCATCCACGAAAGGTGGTCCGCACGCTAAAAAACTCGCTAAAAAACTTTTTTGCGCTTTCCCGATGAAAGAATCCCAAGCATTTCGCGGTACTTGGCTACCGTTCGGCGGGCAATCTCGATGTTTTCAGCCCGTAAGAGTTCGACCAACTTTTGATCCGAAAGCGGGCGGCGCGCGTCTTCAGAACTAACCAGTGTTTTGATGCGCTCTTTAACTGCTTCGCTCGCGACGGCGTCCGATCCATCGGCGGCACCGATGCTCGAGTTGAAAAAGTATTTGAGCTCGAAAATCCCGACCGGTGTGTGGACGAACTTGTTTGTCGTGACACGCGAAATGGTCGACTCGTGCATGCCGATGTCACCAGCGATATCTCGCAAGATCATCGGTTTCAACGCCTGGACACCGACCTCAAAAAACTCACGCTGACGTTTCACGATCGCATCGGTCACTTTGTAAATCGTCTTTTGACGGTTGTGAATCGATCGGATCATCCAAAGCGCCGAGCGCAGTTTGTCTTGAACGTACTCTTTGGTCTGTTTGTTATCGGCGTTCTTCTGCGCAAGAATTTCTTTGTAGTAGTTTGAAATCCGAAGTCGCGGCAGACCTTCTTCATTCAAAACAATCACGAATTCCTCGGCCAACTTGTAGACGTAAATATCCGGCGTGATGTACTGCGTGTCGGCGGCCTGAAACCCACGACCGGGTTTCGGTTCGAACTCCATGATCAGCTTGGTTGCCTCGATGACCTTGTCGAGCGGAATCTCGAGCGCCTTGGCGATGACGTTGTAGGCGCGTTTTTCAAGGTCGGCCAAGTGATTGTCGATGATGCGCTCAACGAGCGGCTGGCGCGGCTTCATGAACGAGGCCTGAATCAAGAGGCACTCGCGCAGATCGCGCGAACATGCGCCGATCGGATCAAAGCGTTGCAGGATCTTTAAAACCTCTTCGGCGTCTTCGACCTCGAGACTGGATTCCTTAGCGATGTCTTCGAGAGAGGCTATGAGATAGCCGTCGTCGGAGAGATTGCCGACAACCAGTCGACCAAAATTCTTTTCATCATCGGCCAGCTCCGACATCGAAAGCTGCCACAACAAGTGATCCTCGAGCGAAGTGGTCTTCGTTAAAACACTTTCGAACTGCGGGAGTTCGTCGTTGATTTCGCGCATGGGCGCGGAGGTCGAATAGTTCGAGTTAAAGTCCTCGATGTACGACTCCCAGTTAAAGTCATCTTTAGTCTTGACGGCGGCTTCATCGGCTTCGGCCGGCTTCTCGTAAGCCATTTCGTCACGCTTTTGCTCGGCCTCGGGATCAGCTTGATCGGTCGTCGGCTCGGAACTCTCACCCTCGGCGTCGACGGACTCCATGACTTCTTCGAGAAGTGGATTATCGACGAGCTCTTGATTGATTGTTTGCGTGAGCTCCAGCCGATTCATCTGCAGCAGCTTGATCGCTTGCTGCAGCTGTGGCGTCATCACGAGCTGCTGACTGAGCCTAAGGTTTAATTTGAGGTCAATGCCCATCGTACATTTACTCTGTCATTTGCTCGGTTTGGTGCTCTGTTTGGCGCTTTAAAGAGTAAATTTTTCGCCCAAGTAAATCTCTCTCGCAGCGCGGCTGCTAGCTATTTCCGCGGGCGTACCCTTCTCTAAAATCTTACCATCATTGAGCACATATCCCAAGTCACAGATCTCTAGTGTTTCTCGTACGTTGTGGTCCGTAATGAGGATGCCAATGTCCCGAGTCCTGAGTTTTACAATCATCCTCTGAATATCGCCGACTGCAATCGGATCGATCCCGGCGAACGGTTCGTCGAGGAGGAGAAACGTAGGATTGAGAGCCAGTGCGCGGGCGACCTCGACCCGGCGTCGTTCTCCACCGGAGAGCGTGAACGCCTTCTGTTTCGCAATGGCGTTCAGGTGAAATTCGTCGATCAAACGCTGGAGGCGATCGCGGCGTTCCGCTTCGGTGATGTCGAGTGTCTCAAGCACCGCCAAAATATTTTCCTCAGCTGACATCCGACGAAACACACTCGCTTCTTGGGGCAAGTATGCGATGCCGGTGCGTGCGCGTTCGTGCATTGGCAATCCCGTTATATCTTCGCCATTTAAGAGGACGCGACCGTCGTCCGCTCGAATGAGCCCGACCACCATGTAGAAGGATGTCGTCTTGCCGGCGCCGTTGGGACCGAGCAATCCCACGACCTGGCCTGATTTGACTTCGAAACTCACGCCTTTCACAACAGGGCGTTTTTTGAACGCTTTCTTGAGTCCAACGGCTTGCAGTAGGCGTTCTTTGGGGCGCACAACGGTTGTCATAAGTTAATGGTTCCTGGGATTGTCCTTGGGATTATTTTTGGATCCTTCGCTGAATGCGTTGCTTTGCTTGATCTCAATTACGTCGGTGTCTCGATGGATCACGATGACCTCCCCAGTGACCGTGTCCGAATCTTGATACACTTGCGGATAGCGCGTGAGAATAATCAAATTGTTGTTCTGATCGAATTCGGCCTGGCCGCATGTGGCATAGCGCAGGGATTGGTCTTTGCTGTCCGTCTCATGAATGAATACGTCGTCATATGCGAAAAGGGATTTTAAAAAGCCTTTTTCGCCACCATAAAAGAGTTCGACACGTCGGGATCGTACGAAGAGATTGGGTTGGGTCAAGCGTACAAAACGTTCGGCGAGCGGCCTGTTTTGTCGCATCGTAAAATGGGCCAGTTTGGTAGTGCGATCGATCGAGCACTCATCGGAGTCGATCGTCGTTTTTTGCTCCGGTGTGGTTTTTGTTGCAGGCTTTCGAAGCGTCATGTTCACTTCGGTGTGCAAGAAGATCAGATTTTTCGTCAGGTCGTAGTCCAATCCAAAACTATGGAACGAGAACTCATCAGCTCCACTCACTCGACCGATACCGACGACACGTTCCGTGTTGGGAACGGTGATGAAACGCGTCTTTGAAAAGTACTTCATGTAGTCGCTGTAGACTTTGAACCCGTCAGGGAATGTCGTGGTTACGTTTCCAAAAATCTCGAGTTCTCCAGCCTGTTGTCGATACTTCGCCTCACGTCCTTCTACGAGCGTTGCCTTTCCCACTTCGTCGTAGAGGTAAGCGGTGACTTCCTTTCCATGAATGATGTCTTCTTTTGAGTAGAGATGCGCGTATCGCGAAACGATTTTCCACTCTCGATTGCCAGCGCGCGTGGCGATGAAGTGAAAGTGGTCGATGCTGTAGTCGGGAATGCGATCTTCAGGAATTCCGGGTGCGAGTCGCGCCTCTTTAGGCAGGATCACGTCCAGGAGCTCGTCCGGGTTGATGGATCGCTGTCCCGTTGAGGAAAGATCAGACTCGAGATTGTCCGCCGAGAAGATCATGATCTGCACCGTCAAGATGAGGGAGAGCAAAACCTTGAGCCAAGGCTTTCCGTGAATGGGTTCGTGAGTTTCGGCGACTGGGACAGCACTCATGGTTTGCAGTCTAAAAGCATACCGACAGGCCGTTGAGGTCGCTAGGGGGTTTCGGGACAGGAGGTTTTAGGATAGGGTGTCATGAAATTAGTGGAAATTCTGTGGACGATCTAGAGTTCGAAAATCGGAAACGCGATCATATACGTTTGGCGCTCGACCGGCGCAACCAAGCCGAGGGCCTAGGTGGGCTCGACAGTCTTGCGCTTCCCCATGAGGCTCTTCCTGATTGTGACCTCAAGGACGTTGATCTCCGGGAGCCACAGCTTTGGGGCGGACTTTTCTACATCGCCGGCATGACAGCCGGTCACGACCGAGCCCTCGAGATCAATGCGGTTTTGGCCGAGTCGGCCGAAACACGTGGTTGGGGTTTTGGCGTCGGGTCGCAGCGACGTGACTATGAAAACTGGCGCGGTCGGGGTCCGCAGTGGGACGAAACCGTGGATCAGTGGAAAGCGTTCGCCGAGCGGTTTCACAAGCTTTTCTACTTTGGAAATCTGGGGATCACACAGATTGCGTCGGATCCGAACGCTGCGATCGATTGGGCGCAGACGTTTGTTCAAGTTTTCAAGCCTCAAGCGATGGTGGTCCACCTGAACGCACTTCAGGAAGCGATTCAAAAAGAAGGAACGCCCATTTTCTCAGGCGCCCTCGAGAGTCTTCGTCGGTGGATCGAGGCCTTGCCTGTCCCCGTGATCATCAAGGAGACGGGATGTGGTTTTTCGCGATCGACCTTGGAACGACTGCGATCGGTCGCTGTTTCGAAAGCGCTGCTCGCGGTTGATGTGAGTGGTCTCGGCGGAACACACTGGGGCCGGATCGAAGCTGAGCGAAACGCCATGGGCAGGAAATCGGGCGATCCGCTTTTGCGTCTCCAGTCGACATTTGGAAACTGGGGTGTCTCGACTGCGCAGTCCGTTGTGAATGCTACGAGCGTGTTTCATGAGACTCCAACCGAAGTCTGGGCGAGCGGTGGTATCCGAACGGGTGTCGATGCAGCGAAGTGTGTCGCGCTCGGTGCGCGTCGGGTTGGATTTGCGCAGCCGGCCTTGGCGGCAGCCTTACAGTCAAGAGAGACGTTGCTGGAGTGGATGCAAGCGATCGAACGTGAGATGACGATCGCGCTTTTCTGTACCGGACACCGTAGTGCGAGTCGTTTAAGAGGCGTGGTGAGAGACGAGGGGATCTTCGTAAAATGAGCCGTTATCGAGACGAGATCAAGTTAGAACACATGAGTGGTTTTCATCGTCAGTCGTTTGAGAATCGACTCCTCGCTCTCCGTAAGATTTCGGGGCTTTCGGACGACGACATTGCTGTCTTACGCGGCGATCGTCCGCTGCCGATCAGTTTAGCTGAAAATTTCATCGAGAACGTCATTGGTTACTTTCCGTTGCCTCTGGGAGTCGCGACGCACTTCAATATTGACGGGCGTGATGTTCTGATCCCGATGGCGGTCGAAGAAACATCGATCATTGCTGCTGCGAGCGCGACCGCAAAATGGATTCGAAAGTCGGGTCGCATCGCAACGTACGCGAAAGGTCGTTTGATCATTGGACAGATCCAGATTCCCGTCAGTAAGGATCCGGTTGGAACGCGTGCGGTTCTCCAAAAGAATCGTGATCTCTTGATTCGTATCGCGAACGAATGTGTTCCCGGCCTTGTTCGTCGTGGCGGCGGTATTCAGGATCTTGCGTTTCGAGAGATCACACGCACCGACGATGGAATCGATCCCGGCAAGATGCTCGTGATCCACGTGCTCTGCGATCCTTGCGATGCGATGGGTGCGAACCTGATCAATCAGGTCTGCGAAGCTTTAAAACCAAAGATCGAAGAACTTACAGGTGAGCGGGTTGGACTCTGTATCTTATCGAATCTGGTCGACGGGCGCCTAGCCGGTGCTGAAGTGGTCGTCCGCGATGTGGATCCAGCTGTCGGTCGTGGCATCGAAGAAGCCGTCGTTTTTGCTCGGCGCGATCCTTATCGAGCGGCTACTCATAACAAAGGTACTTTGAATGGGATTGATCCCATTCTGATTGCGACAGGCAATGATTGGCGTGCTGTGGAGGCCGGGATTCACACATTTGCGTCTCTTTCGGGACGCATTCGGCCCCTCACCGACTGGCGGATGGAAGGTCGCGATCTCGTGGGTCGCATCGAAGTCCCGATGGCATTGGGAACAGCGGGCGGAATGACTCGGAGTCATCCGTTTGCGCTCATCGCACTCAAGATTTTAGGCGCTGAACGTGCCGAAGACCTTGCTCGGATTTGCGCAGCGGTTGGTTTGGTGCAGAATCTTGGCGCTCTCCGCGCACTTTCGACGGTCGGTATTGTGAAAGGACATATGCAGTTGCACGCTGCCAATCTCGCGATTGCAGCGGGCGCAGAAGTCCATGAGATTCCTCAGGTTAGGCTCCGATTGACACAGATGCTAAAGGAGAATAAATGCATAAGCCTCTCTTTGGCGCGAGAGGTGTTGGAGTCGATCCGTGGTGAGTCCGGGTACGCTGAGTATTAAAGTCCCCTCTAAAATTTTTCTCTTAGGAGAATACCTTGTCATAGCCGGTGGTCCGGCTCTCCTTGCTGCCGTTCACCCTCAGTTTGAACTTGTCTGGAGTGAGAACGCTCAGGGACTTCCTCCGATGCCGTTCGATCCCGAGTCGCCTGCAGGTAAACTTTTTTCCCAAGCATTGCGGGACAACGCCGGTGAGCCGAACGGTGGACTGATTTTTAAAGACCCCCATCGTGGTGTGGGCGGGTTGGGAGCTTCGAGTGCTCAGTTTCTCGCGCTTTCGCAGATCCTGAGTCTCTCTGCGAAAGTGGGACAGCGGCGTTTTGAGAGCCTGAAAGAGATTTTGATCGAATACATCGAGCTAGCGACCGTCGGGGGTGTGCGTCCCAGCGGTGCCGACGTCGCGATTCAGTGGACCGGAGGCGCCGCGCTGATTTCGGGCCTCATGGGGCTTCCGCTGTCGGCTCCTTCGGTGACGGAGTTCCGAACGGAAAGTCAGAAACGCGTGTTTTCTAAGGTTTATGTTTTTTCTGCAGCCCACAAACGAAAAGTTCCGACGCATGAGTATTTGAAAACTTTTGGAGCAGCAGGGGTTCAGCGTTTTCGAGAGAGTATGGTCCCCAGTGACTTGCGGCAGGTGCTTGAATCCGGTGTCAGTGTCGTGCGTGAAGGGGATTCGTCCACTCTCGGTTTGACCAAACTAGGGCGTGCGTTTTCGGAGTATGCGCGCATTTTAGAGAAGGCGGAGCTTGAACATCCCGAAGCCACACGCGATCGTTTGGCGATCGAAGCTCTCCCGGGCGTCTATGGTGTCAAGGGTTCCGGTGCATTGCTCGCGGACCTGGTCCTTGTCTGTTCGGAAAACGAAGAAGAGCTGATGAAGACCGCTTCGAAGCTGAGCCTCAAACTTGTCTCGAAAGGACTCGATTTCGCACCCGGTGTGCGTCCATGAAGCGCTGGTGCGCCGAAGCACCATCGAACATCGCCCTTGTGAAATACATGGGCAAGGATGATCCACGCGAAAACCTGCCAGCTAATCCCAGTCTCTCGCTCACACTGAACACACTTTCCACGGTCGTCGATGTGCGTGAAGCATCGGTCGAATCCGGCGAGTCCGGTATCCAGTGGATTTCTGAAAGTGTTTCGAACTTTCCAGCGCACATCGTGCCCGAGTTGTCGGAAAAGTCGCGATCGCGTTTTCTCGCGCACGCTTCGCGGGTGGTGGACCGTGCACCTGCGCTACTGGCTCAGTTTGGGATTGCTTCGTCCACCCGAAAAAATCTGATCATTCGGTCCGCTAGTCGTTTTCCGCAGGGGGCCGGACTTGCGTCGAGCGCTTCCAGTTTCGCTGCACTCACGCTTGCGGTGATCGCAGCGCAAGCGCAGGAAACCGAAGCCTTTCAAGCGTTGTACACCCGCGATCCAGAGTTTCGCGCGCGGCTTTCCACGCTTTCACGTCAGGGATCGGGCAGCAGCGCACGGTCTTTTGATGGTCCCTTTGTTCTGTGGGACCCCAGAGATCCGGTTCGTGAAACATCACGACTCGACGTCGCGCCGATTTTTGAAAAGTCTTCCGTACTCGTTCTCGTTACCGACGCCCGCGAAAAGAAGATTTCGTCTTCGGACGTGCACGCTCTCGTCACCCAGAGTCCGCTCTGGTCGGGAAGAGTAGAGCGCGCAAAGGCCCGAATCGATCGTGTGGTGAGAGCGCTCCGGATCGGTGATCGAGAAACAGTCGCCGTTGAAACTTGGGCCGAAGCTTGGGAAATGCACAGTCTCTTTCACACGTTACCCGAACCGTTCACCTATTGGATGCCAGAGACGCTCGAGATCTTAACGTTCTTGCGATCCTATGTCCGGTCGACGCCCGCGCATCCAAATCCTCCCTGGATCACCATGGATGCGGGACCGAATATTCACCTCATCTGCGCGCCGGAAGACGCAAGCGACTGGCGCGATCGGATCCAAACACGTTTTCCAGGTCTTCTGATTCTTTCCGACGCTAGCGGGTCCGGGGCTCGCCTCGCCCACGGAGGTCTCGCATGAGTCGAACGCGTACGATCGAACGACCGGCAAAGTGGGTCCTCGCCGGCGAGCACACGGTTCTCAACGGGCATCCATCGGTGGTGATGCCGTGGCCCGACTATCGTCTCAAAGTAACGTTTGATTCGAGCGGTCCAGCAAAATGGCCGTCGATTTGGCGTGAACTGGATAGCGCCTGGGTCGAAAAAGGTTTAGGTGCCGCGACTCCCTACGGTCATGTCGCTCTTGAGAGCACGATTCCTGAAGGCGGCGGTTTAGGCTCATCGGCCGCACTTTGCTCGGCATTCGTCGAGTGGAAGGGTTTTGAGCTGGATTGTCACTGGACCCCGGAAGAAACATGGCGGTTAGCGACCGCGCTCGAATGCCATTTTCACGGTCAGAGTAGCGGTATGGATATCGCCGCGGTTCAAATCGGCGTACCCCTCACGTTCCAGCGTGGAAGACTCCCGACGCCTTGGGAGCCGCTAAAAATCGCGACGACGTCTCGTCCGATCCAGTTTTCTTTACACGACACCGGCCTTCGCGGCTCAACAATGCTCGCTGTCGAAAAGGTCAAAGCCTTTCGTTTGGGATCGCGTGATGGCAAGACCGCTGACGACGCCATGATCGAGGCGGTTCAATGGGCTCGCCAGGGACTTATCGAGGGTAACCGAGACCGCTTAGCTGAAAGTCTGGACCGTTCGTGGCGTGCTTATGAGATCTGGGGTCTGATTCCCGAGAAAGCTCGGACTCTTTACCAGGAACTCAAAGCCAAAGGCGCGGTAGCCGTGCGTATGACAGGGGCAGGTAGGGGTGGGTTTTTGGTGGCATTATGGCCTTGAAGCCTGCGTTTTCCGGGGTTATACCTGCATGCATCAACATTTTTTTTGGAGGTAACTAGTGCCAGGTATTTTTGTCCGCGAAGGTGACTCGTTTGAAACAGCCCTGAAACGATTCAAGAAGCAGTGTGAAAAAGCAGGGATTCTTTCCGAGACACGCAAGCGCGAGCACTACGAGAAGCCTTCCGTGAAACGTAAGAAAAAACAGGCTGCGGCTCGTAAGCGCGCTCTGAAGAAAACCAGCGGTCCACGTCGAAGCCGCAGTTACTAGTTAGGCAGTGAATTATGGCGGAATCTAATCCGTCCCCTATCAAGATCAAAGTTAGCGAAATCATGAAGTCTTCGCTCAAAGCGGGCGAAAAGGACTTGCTTCAGTTTGCGCGCAATCTCTTTGCCGCGATTCGGAAGAAGGAAATCGACACGCGTAAAGACGCGACCGACACGGATATTCACCAATTGATCTCGACGCTTTCAAAACAGCGACAAGAGTCGATTGAGCAGTTCCGAAAAGGCGGCCGCGAAGAACTTGCTACCAAGGAAGAAGCCGAACTGAAGTTTCTGATGAGCTTCATGCCGGCGCAGCTCTCCGAAGCTGAGCTCAAAACGATTGTCGAAGCTGCTGTTCAAGAAGCGCAAGCCACATCGGCAAAAGACATGGGCAAAGTCATGAAAGTACTGATGCCGAAGACGCAAGGACGTGCGGATGGACGTTTGGTTAGCGAGCTCGTCAAGAAAGCGCTCGGCGGAGCCTAGGCCGCGCCGCAAGCTTCTTTCCGAAAAGTTCTTTCATCGGACTTCGCTCGAAGTCGCTCCCGCCTTACTTGGAAAAATCCTAGTCACCTCGGTCAGGGGTCAAAAAACAGCGGGTAGAATCGTCGAGGTCGAGGCCTATCGCGGAGTCTTGAGCGAAGGTGGTGTCGATCCGGCCGCGCATAGTGCTCGAGGATGCACCCCCCGCTCCGCACCGATGTTCGAAGATCCAGGACGTGCTTATGTCTACTTTATTTATGGAATGTACCCCTTGCTCAACTTTGTAACCGAGCCAGCGGGTTGTCCCAGCGCCGTTTTGATCCGTGCCGTCGAACCTCTCGAAGGGATTGAGCTCATGTGCAAGCGCCGCAGCTTTACTTTACGTCGTGTGCGCGACATACCCCAAAAGGTCAATCCGTTGGCTGGAATGCTGGTTGCGAAACTCGCCTCAGGACCTGGCCGTTTGGCGCAAGCGATGGGGATTACCATGAGCTGGAATCGGGCTTCGTTAAGGGGGCCAAAGATCACAGTTTGGGACGATGGTTTTCGTCCGTGCGAAATCCTTGCGACACCACGTGTGGGGATTCAAAAAGGCCGGGAGTTACCGTGGCGGTTTATCGTGCGCGGGAGTAACGCTGTGACACCCGTTCCGGAAAACAAGCGCGGGATTTCGCTCGAGATGTAATGGACTTAAAAGACTGGATTCGAAAAATCAAAACAAACGTCCCGCTGGTTTCAGTGGTGGGCGAACTTGTCCAATTGAGAAAGTCCGGTTCGCAACTCGTTGGTCTCTGCCCATTCCATCAAGAACGTTCGCCGTCCTTCAGTGTGTCGGACACAAAAAATCTGTACCACTGCTACGGATGTCGAGCGAGCGGCGATCTCATTTCGTTTGTCATGGAGACGCAGGGGCTGTCGTTTACGGAAGCGATTCGTGATCTATCCGCGCGCGCGGGGCTTGCTATTCCGAGCGGCGTTCTGCAAGGACTCGAAGAAGGCGCAGCGAAAGCCTCCGAGCATGAGATGTTTTATCGCATCGGTAACTTCGTCAGTCGCTTTTTTCGCGCGCAGCTTGAGAAAAGCGAAGCTGCAAAAGCCTACCTCGCACGACGGAAAATCTCTGACGGCGTTCAGAAACTTTTTCTCGTTGGTTATGCCGAGAACAGTTGGGACAGTCTTTCGAAGTATCTCGAGAAAACAAAAGTTCCTGCGACCGCTGCGGAAAGTCTGGGTCTCATACGGCCATCACAGAAAACTCAAGGCCAGCATTTCGATCTTTTTCGTGCGCGTATCATGTTTCCGATCGTCAATGGTGCACGACGCATCGAGGGTTTTGGAGGACGTCTTTTGCCCGGCAGTGAGACGTCCGATACGACCACGTCGCCTAAGTATCTGAACTCACCGGACTCAGCGATTTACAGTAAGTCGCGGGCCCTTTTCGGCCTCTTCCAAGCGCGCAAACATATTCGCGAGCGTGATCAGGTTTACGTTGTCGAGGGGTTCTTCGACGTGCTCGCCATGCACGAACTGGGGTTTCCCAATACCGTTGCTACCTGTGGAACGGCACTCACGTCTCAGCACTTGGCGGTCCTATCGCGCCTTGCTGAGAAAATCGTTCTTGTTTTCGACTCCGACCGCGCTGGCCAGGACGCAACCGAGCGCGCGATGGAACTGGCGCTTAAAAGCCATGTGATTGTTTACGGACCGGCGCGATCCGGTTCCGCCGATGTGACGAAAGATCCGGCTGCGGCTTGGGAAGAAGGCGGTTCGGCAGCCGATGCATTTCGCGAGAAGATTGCCGGTGCGCGACCGCTTCTCGACTTGGCTCTTGAGCGCGGATTTGAGCAAGCGGGCAGTGATACCGAAGCGCGTGCGCAAGCCGCTCGGCGAGCGGTGGAGTGGCTCAATACGCTTACAGATCCGATCGGTCGCGAATTGCGTGTACAGGCAGTGCGCCTGAAATTTCAGATCGATCTCCGACCTTTTCTGAAGAAAAGTCCTGAGTCCGTGAACCGAGCTCCGCAGCGCCCTGTCGCGCAAAAGCGCGGCCCGATGAGTCTTAAGCGGGACGTCTTATTGATTCAAGCCTGCGTGGTTCTGCCTGATTTCGCCGAAATGCTCGGGAGGCTGGGGCAAGATTTGCCACCGGGGGCAAATTGGGGTTTGTTCTTTGAGGAACCCAGTCTTCAAGAAGTCGGAGGCACGATCTTTGCTAAAGTTGCTGGTAATCCGGCCTTTTTAAGCGATTTGCGCGAACATCCAGATCGAAACCTCGACCTCCTCTTTGAAAACATTCCTAAAAATCAAAATTTAGAGAGCGTTCGCCGGGCCCTCATAGCGGTCTTGGTCACGCCACCGAGTGAGCGCGAGTTACAGGTGATGCGAGGAATCTTGGTGGCACGACGACGCGAGGTCTGGGCACGTTTCTCGCAAGCTTTGAAATCAGAAGTCGCTGCGTTCGCACGAAGCGATGACCGCGCAAGGTATGACGAAAAACTCAAAGAATACCTTGACGTTCAGCGAAAACTGAAGGAATTTGTTGAGCTCATATGACCAAATCTAAACTAACGAAATCGGAGCCGGTCGGGAAGACCGCGTCTGCTCCTGTTTCTGTCTCGGAAGTCGCTCCGTCTGCACCGAAAGACGTGAAGCCTGCAAAACCTGCCAAGCCACTGATCGACAAAACCAGCAAAGAGATGAAGAAGCTGCTCGATCTCGGTGTGCAACGCGGATACCTGAGCTACCAAGAAGTTCACGATCTCTTACCGCCCGAACTTGTGACACCCGCTGAAGTCGACGAGGTCATGTCGATGCTCGCGGAGAACGAGATCGAAGTCGTCGATCCAAAACGTGTTCTCAAAACAGATGATGATTTCGAAGGTGCGGGCCTCAACGAACTGGTGGAGCCTGTTCCCGCCGGCGTCGAAGGGGAAGTCGCTGTCGAAGGTGCTGTTGAGCCCCGTGCTGAAGGCGAAGTGGCCGAGCCGGCCGAGGAAACCGCACGTGGAGCGGATCCTGTAAAACTTTATTTGAAAAAGATGGGCAGCGTTTCGTTGCTCACGCGTGACGGCGAAGTCGAAATCGCAAAGCGCATCGAAGAAGGTGAAATCGAAATTCTGCGCGCACTCCTCGCTTCGAAGCTTGGAACGCTTGCGATCGTCGAGCTCGGAACGCGACTCGAAACTGCGAAGACGAAAGTAAAAGATGTTATTCGGGGTGTGGAAGACGAAGTCTCTCCAGAAGATGAAAAAGTTTTCTTAGACAAAGTTCTTGTTGCGATCGCAAAGGTT
Organism: uncultured Oligoflexia bacterium; assembly: GCA_964549505.1. GTDB lineage: Bacteria > Bdellovibrionota > UBA1018 > UBA1018 > CAZJVD01 > CAZJVD01. The sequence goes on along the minus strand of CAZJVD010000017.1, from coordinate 17,134 downwards.
AAGACGCTTCTCGGGTATCAGGAGAAGAGCGAAAAGAAACTCGTCGGTCCTGAAGCACGAAAGACTCCAGGCAAAGAAAAAGAGCGTATCCGTGATGAGATCCGCCGCCGTGAACGGCAGGTTGAGCGTGCGTTCGAAAACATTGCGTTTAACCGTAAGACGATCAATGTGCTTTCAGCTGAGATCAAGTCGTACTGGACCCGGGCCAGCGAAGTGCTCCTCGAGCGTAAAAAAGTTTTTGATTATCTGGGTATTAAAGCTCGCGGCGATATGGAAGCTCTCTGCGAAGACTTTGCAAAAGGTCCCGATCGTCAGAACGCGCTCGCGCGCAAGTTCGATGCGACCGCGCAGAAGCTCACGCAGCTGGTTCAGCAGTTTCAAGAGCTCGACAAGCGTTCCGAGCGTCTTGAGGATGAAGCAGGTGTCACGATCGACGAGCTCAAGAACATCAATGATTCATTGCTCGTTGGCGAACGTAAAGCCGACCAAGCGAAGAGCGAGCTTGTTGAAGCCAACCTTCGTCTCGTCGTTTCTATCGCGAAGAAGTACACCAACCGTGGCTTGCAATTCTTGGATCTGATTCAAGAAGGCAATATTGGTCTCATGAAAGCCGTCGATAAGTTCGAATACCGACGGGGTTATAAGTTTTCGACCTACGCGACGTGGTGGATTCGGCAAGCAATCACGCGCGCGATCGCTGACCAAGCACGTACGATTCGTATTCCTGTGCACATGATTGAAACGATCAACAAGCTCGTGCGCACGTCACGCATGCTCGTGCAATCGCTCGGTCGTGAGCCCACTCCAGAAGAGATTGCTGTGAAGATGGAGATGCCGGTCGATAAGGTTCGCAAAGTTCTCAAGATCGCAAAAGAGCCGATCTCGCTCGAAACACCGATCGGTGAAGAAGAAGACTCGTCACTCGGTGATTTCATCGAAGACAAGAAGGTCATTCATCCCACCGAGGCTGTGATCAGCGTGAACTTGTCCGAACAGACACGGAAAGTTCTCTCGACGCTCACACCGCGCGAAGAAAAGGTTTTACGCATGCGTTTTGGAATCGGCGAGAAGTCCGACCACACGCTCGAAGAAGTCGGTCAGGATTTTTACGTCACTCGCGAACGGATTCGACAGATCGAAGCGAAAGCGCTTCGTAAACTTCGACATCCGTCGCGCGCTAAACTTCTCAAAGCTTTCGTAGACTGAGCTGAGTTTTCTTCTTTACGGGCCGTTAGCTCAGCTGGTTAGAGCGGTCGGCTCATAACCGATTGGTCGCAAGTTCAAGTCTTGCACGGCCCACCATCACAAAACAGGAATTCGAGAATTCGTGAATACGTGAATACGTGAATACGTGAATTCAGATTCTACGATTCTTCACAGCAAATCACGAGCTGTGGCTTCCGTTTGGCTTCGTTATGACTTCTCAGAGGCAGAACCCATCCCTGCGGCTATTTCACACTTGAGGTACATTGAATCTCCCGGAGCCACTGTTCGATTGTACCCGTATGAGTACCTGTCCCGTAAAACTCGTCCATAAGACATTCATAGAGCGTTTCACGAAACAAATCTTCATCACTCTGATTCACAAATGAATGGCTATCGAGCCGAGGGGGCATCATCGTAAGAACCCCAGGATATTGAATGGCTGACCTCAAAAACTCCCCGCCATCAAGGCCTATCCCCTCGGTCAGTTCTCCTCGATCCACATTGTTGTGACATTTCGCGCATTTCATGGATTCTCGCAGCAGAGGAAAGTGGGACTTACTCAGACCAGTTCCGAAGCTGCAGCCCTCAAAAAATTCATCGGTCCGTCCTTTGGCTATTTGTTCATCAACCTCCCCCAAGCGTGGACCGACCCACTTTTCCGCGTAAACAGGTAGCCTCCCTTCCTTTTTAATTGCCCGGGTGATCTGAGCGAGAAGGGGTAGGTCCGCTGCGTGAATCCCATTCGTCGTTGGACTTGGAAAAATCAATCCTGATTTATGACAAACGGTGCATGACTGAGCATTTCGAGAGTTATGAAAATCAATTTTCAGACTTTTTCCTTCTTTCAAAACAGGGCGATCAAATCTGGATAGAAAAAGCGCTTTCGATCCGTCGGCTTTTCTATACACCGTTCCAATATTTACAATAACCGCGAAATTGCGATGATGATGAATCAATAGATATCGATCTGATTCGCCTTGGGGGCCCGGCAGAAAGCCAAACCATCGCGGTGCTTTAAACGGGACACCGCCTTCATCACGAATCATCTTTGTTTCAAACGCAAAGTGAATCGAGTCTTTCGGGAAACTTCCTCGCGCCTGATAGGCATTGATGACGTCACGTAGTTGGTTCACGGATGTTGTCTGAGCTACCGCCTCTAACAGATTCTGATCTAATAGGAACGAGGGTATGTCACTGAGTCCCTGATACTTCGCTTCTACGGTCGGATCATCCGCAAAGGATTTCAAAAACATTTGATAGGTGCGATCGACGCAGGCTGGCACCGTATACTTTCGTCCCGCACGCGTTTCCTGCTCAATGCAAAATTCAAATAATTTTCTCCCGTTGATGATGGTGTCCCAATATCGCCTGCGTTCTTCATCAGTAAGTTTCTTACGTTGGGTCATTGCGGTCGTAATGAACTGTTCCCGCCAAACAGTCCATTGTTCAGGAGTACGAAAACAGTCCTCTCGCGAAAACGAAACATTTCCATACAAAGGGCCCGCAATGACTGTGGAAATCGTCAAGATGAAATAGGATAAGACAACTATCGGCATAGCGAGCGCTTAAGTAGCAATATGGACTAATTTTGTCAACTACATAGACTCATAGCGGTAATCAGAGGAGAAATGCCCGCAACATTCAGCTGATAGAATCAAGCTACACGCAGACTGAAATCCACTTTTGGATACAAAACAGCCAGATATTTCACGAGTCGATCGACTGTGAATTCCTCATACGCGTAATTGATGATCTTACTCACGAGGGCTTCGTCGACTCCAAGTTCGGAAGCCAATTCTTTTTGAGAGAGCGCTTTTTGATTTTTATATTTTACAAACTCAGCACAGAGGGAATGTTTGAGCCTTTCGACCGGGCCTGCGTTCTTCTGAAGAGGTCGCGCAGCCGGTCCTTCAGACAATAGTGCACGAACTTCCGCCAATTCTTTTTCATCATTCCTCCGGTCAACTCTGAATGCGTTCACCACGCCCAAGAAGTCATCGGTTAAACAAAGCACTAGAATCAGACGGTAGGGTTTCTCTTTCCAAAGAACCCACTCGATTGATCTGCTTTTCATTGATCTTACACCGGAGCGGATACTCGGGGCGATCCATCGGATTAGAGAATATTCGTAATTGACAAATTTGTCAATTACGTTCTAACGAATGAACTCTTTAGGCTTCCTGACTCCAGGTGACGAATTATTCAGTTTCTACTTGAATAGACACTCCTGAGCCGTCGTTATTATTAGAATTCGCCCTGACGTGCAGATTATCTCCACTCGGATTATCTAGGCTTGCTGATCAAAATCCGATCGTTAATTCAAAAGGGATCTGAACAGGTTCCGCGCCAACGTGGATTTCTGCATTAAACTATATACGTGTAATAATTATCGGTTGCACGCCTGGGTTATTCTATGTACCATGCGTCGCAATATCAGGAGTCCGTTGTATGAAAATTTCAGCATTAGCAGTTTCGAGTCTCATAGTTCTTAGTGCGGCTTCTTTCCGCGTGGAAGCTCAGGAACCTGTTCCGGTCCCTGGCATGGTTGTTCCTGGCCTTGATTTAGAGTTCCTTCCGAGAAGCGCTACGCTCGGAGATTTGAGCGGACTTAGTGAGATCGAAACGGCAGTCATACATGCCCTTAAAGACAAGGTTCTTACGTGCGGATTTACTCACCTTGCCGTTGCATGCGGAGACTATCGATTTCGACGTGAAGTAGGTGCTATGCACGGCTATCCAGAGGAACGGCCAAATGGTCAGCTCTGGAACTATGCAATTATCGCTGACTCCCAATCTGACTTTGGGTACTTTTTAGCAATTTCTTATTCATACGATCGTCAGAGTCTTGATTCGGCAAAAGTTTTCAGACTTCCCACACCGATCGCTGGGGGAGCGAGTTTTAAAGGTCAGAGAATTCGAGATGCGAAAGAAACATATCTCCGTGGTGAGCTTGGAAAACCAGTCATCGAATTCGATGTTTCCGGCGACTGGAAAAAAGATGCAGTTGCAAACCTGGAAGCTGTTTCGATTGAACAAGTTTATCACGCCGGTTTATACGTTTTGAAATTGAAGCATCCGGAGCGAAAGAAGTTAGTCGCAACGGTGAATAAAAGTTGGCTTGCACGTAAAGTAGAATTTCTTTCCGCGAACTTCCCTCTTCGTAACAAGTTAGGAGTTCTGGGGTATTTCAAATTCAATTTGGCAAAGGGACAAAAACATTTTATTCGTCAGTTGTCTGAGGACGTATTGAAAAGCAACAAAGGGAATGATCCAGACGTTGTGAAAGCAGTGGATGCGATCCTCGAGGGTAGAGACTGGTACATGCCAGCGTCCTGCGAACTGTATTCGTTTTAGGCGTTGTCTTAAGAAACTCCCAGTGCTGGCGAGATACCCGTGCTTGACTGTGGTGCATCACTAGTGATACACTTCATATCGAGGTTAAGAAATGCCTACCAAGAATCCCAGACTAAACGTCGTATTAGACGATGAGCTATATGAAATAATTGAAAAAATTGCCAAGCAAGAAGGCAAGTCTATGTCCGTAGTGGCAAAGGAACTCATGGAAGACGCTCTTGAGAAACACGAGGATATGCTTCTTTCGGAATTGGCCATGAAACGTGAGGCTAAGTCCAAGAAAACCGTTCCTCATGACAAAGCCTGGAAGTAAGCCATACAAAATTGAATACCTCGAGAATGTCGTTAAGGATGACATCCCAGCCCTACCAAAGACAATGCGGGAGCTCATTAAAAGAGCCATAGAGACCCGGTTGACTGTCGAGCCGATCGGACTCGGAAAACCATTGAGATACAGCTTTGTTGGGCATAGAAGAATTCGCGTTGGAGACTATCGAATTGTGTACCGAGTGGATGGCAAAACATGCGTAGTGACAGTCGTCTTTATCAAGCATCGGAAGGATGTTTATGAAGAATGATGGAAGCTATTACTCAGTATCAAAGGCGCTCGAGTAGCACTCCGCTTGTCCAGCAAACGCAGGAACTCTTCTCATAACGAACCCACGCCCCCGTCCAGCTTCGCCGTAGCTTCCGAGGTCAGAGCCCGCTGACACGGCTTAAAGAGTTTACTGTCAAAAAATCGGTAAAGCGAAAGAGGTTCTACTTTGATCACTTTGTCAGCTGTGACGGAGATTAAGAATCCGGCGTGACCTTCGCTTCCTACTGCGGAAAAATCCTTTCTTCGTAGTCGTGTCATCCGCAGATTCATTCCCATAGCCCCAAAACTTGCGACGCCAAGAGTTCCAGCGAAAACTCTGACTGCAGGTGAAAGCGCATCGCTAAATGCCGCAATACAACCAAGAACACCGCAAACTGAAGAAGCAAGGTGTCTCCATTTGAATCGAGATTTGATTTCATCCGGTTTCTTCTTTTCAAAATCTTCGGCTAAACCAAAGTGAACCGATTCACTGAAAGCAAAGACCGTTCGACCGTGCCCGGATTCGTTGTACATCCCGAGACTAGAGGCAAGAGCTTCCGCCTTGACTGCAGAGGCTTGGGTACACTGTCCGTCTGACAATAGCGAACAGGATTCAAAATACACAACGGCATCGGGGGAGAGCAGTTCTCCCAATAAACTAAATACCGCACTTCCATCGCGCCATAATCCGCCGTGATTTTCGGCAGGATCGTTCGACAGCGTCAACCATTCACTTCTTCCGATAAAAAGCACCACACGATTTGGCGCTTCTCTATCAACACTGCCGTGACCGCGCCAAATGAGACGCTCTACTCTGATACCGGCTTCTCGAAGGTTCTGGAGCTCTTCAAGCAATCTCGGGACGTGCGTTGACCTAACCGTAAGGAATTTCAAATCTGGAAATGCGCTTTGAATGCGATTGCGAGCCGAGTTAGTTTGCCGACGAGATAGTGCATCGGGGGCGACATCGATAAAAAGAGCCGCGTTTTGATTTGCAAAACAGCGGACTTCGGCAAACAGCCCACTCCAAAGTATGAGGCAAATAAGAGCCGGAAGGCTGGCGGCGCGGTTTGGTTTCACTCATGAGCAGTTACTACATTATGATGCGTGATGTCAAATTTCCGGGCCAGCGTTTCAAGTCTTACTGGTGCAGGCTAACTAAGAGCGCGACTCCACCGTCTGCTTCAATCTCGCAAGACCCTTTTCAAACTCTCCGCCGACCATCTTATCCATATTCATGAACGTGCAAAAAATCCGGCCGACAAACGAGTTGCGACCACTCACAGTCCATCGCACAGTCGTGCCACTCGCAGCTGGGCTCAGTGAAATCTCAGCCACTTGAGACATCTCCATCGGTTTCCAATAGGTGAGCTGTGTCTTTACGGATTTCCCGGGGATGCTCTCAGCAACGACGGCCTGGCCTTTTCCCATTTTTCCGGAGCTGTCCCAGCTTGACGTCGACCCAACGCCTTCGTCTGGACCGGAGTACTGCATGACGGCGCCGGGATCCGAGTCTTTCCATGGCATCCAGTCGTTTGCTTTGCGGGAGTTGTTGACGTGCGGAAAGATCGCTTCGGGAGAAGCCGCGATGACGGTCTCGCGCGCCACCATGAATTCCGACGGTTGCATCGCAACGTAAATTAGAAAAACTCCGATAGCAGCAGCAACGACGAGCATGACTTTTTTCAACATGGGGTCTCCTTAGAAATAGAATACGGATATTTGGAGGCGTGGACAAGATTGACGTATTGAGTCAAGAAGCAGAGATGCCGGGGTCTCGTTACCTGATCGCACAGTGCGCATCGTCAAAAATTATGCTACGCCCTTTCCGTGTTAGCGCGCCAGAAGCGCGGATAGGTTTGCAGATAGGTTCAATGAGGGTTTCGATCGTGTCGCGTAGTTGGCTTTTGAGTACATTTTCTCTCATAGTCCTAGCCGCTGGTGTTGGATTTTCATCGACCGTGGCGCCGATTGCGGCGTTCGCTGGAGTCGAAGATGGGGCACCGGTCGCATTCTATGGCGACGTCTATCTCGAAGATCAGCGTGAGTGGAGCACGAGCCGCTGGCAAGCCGTCGTTCGCTACCTGCATGAACTCGACAATCCTTACTTTCAGCTGGACTCCGTCGGTGTGGGAGCATTTCGCTCGATGAGTGATTTTTGGGCGCTCGGAGCCACCGCGCAGTTCACACGCGGACGGGCGACCACTCTCAATAAAACATTAGCGAAAGAATTTCGTATCAATGATGTTCGTGAATCGTTTCGACATCCCGAGAGTTCTTACTACGCGGTGATCAGTCTTTTGCCACTCTATGGTCATGTCAATGTTCTCGGAGGTCGCGTGGTGCAACTCGAGGCTGCGTTGAATCTCGGTGCGGGTGCCATGCGTGTCTCCGATGGTTCGACCTTACCGGCTCTTCAGTGGGCGATTCTTCCACGAGCATACTTTTCGGATCACTGGGGCGTCGAACTCGGCGTAGTGGAAGAGATTGCTCGACCCTTCAGTGATGATCGTGCGTTCCATTTGTTAACGAGTCTTGGAGTGATAGCGAGGTTCTGAGTCGTGCTACGTGCTTTGATGGCCACAGCTTTGCTTCTCACGACGGTGTGGGGTCAAGCAGCGGAGCCTGGTAAAACCGGCGAGGCAGATCTCTGGGCGCTTCAGTCGGATGCTAAAGTGCCGATTGAAACAAAGCTCGATGCGCTCGAAGAACTAGAAAAATCTTACTATGCGGGTGCGACTTGGGATCGATTTTTTGCGATCGCAGTTTTCTATCGGGCGCATGGCATGCCTTTCCGCGAGGGTATGTATGGTCGTGAGTTATTGGCTCTGGGAAAACTCTGTCGATGGGATGACGTAAGTCGCGTCTTCGGCGAGTACCGTGATCGCGCTGGAAAACAGCGGTCGCCCCTCTTAGAAGAGATCCACAACCATCTTTTGGTTCAACGTCGCTTTCAATCGGATTTCGAATCTAAAGAGCGAAATGTCGAAGCTGGGTTTGTTTTTCAAAAGACGGCGAAGTGGAAAATCCGGAATGAACGCATTCGTTCCGTTGCAACTGCGGAACCGCTTCGTGTGAGCGTGGGGAGTGAGTGCCCATGAAAGTCGCGCTTACGGTCGCCATGACGGTCGCAATGACGGTTGCGCTTCTCTTTGGCGGTGTCGGTGCGTACGCCGCGGACGCATCCTTTCGAACCGGCCTTGCTCATCTTGTTGCGGGTGAGAAAGAGCGTGCCGCGAGTGATCTCGAACGGGCCTTTGATCGGGAACCCGATGGCGAGCGACGGGTCGAGATCGCGTCGATTCTTTCGTCGTTCGATCAATCCATTCTAAAGAAGAAACTTCATCTCTACGCTTGGTATGTGCTCACGCGATCGAAAACGTTGTCGGACGCCGATCGAAATCGCCTCAATCGCGTGGCGGGTGACAGTAGTTTTGACTCGGCTCAGTTTGAGGTTGCGGAAAAGTACTTTCGCGCACTGCTCGATTCATCATCCGTAACTTCGTCCGATCGGACTTACGGCGCGTACAAGCTGGGGTGGGTTAAGATCAATCAGAATCAGAAGATCGAGACGTGGAAGCTGTGGACCCGCGAGCTTGAGCGTTCTGATAGCGAGTCGTTGCGTCCCGAAATCGTCCATGGTTTAGGCCGTGTCTGGGTTGAGCTGGCCGATGAAGGTGTTGAGATCGAGGGGCCGGTTCGTCGTCTGGATTCGCTTCGGTTTTCTTCGGTGGACTGGAAAGGGTTTTTCGAGGGATTTGCGCGAAGCTTTCGTCGAAAGTCTGGTGACAAGTCTGCTGAGACTCAAAGGTCGCTTGAGATCGTAAAGCGATCGTTTGAGTCCGTGGAGTCGCTGCGCGGTGATCCGGTGCTAGCCGGGTCCGTGTTCGCTCGACTCATCACCCCCCTCAGATCTTGCGAAGTGCTCAGCTGGAGCGAGCGCGGGATCGTTCGGTTGGATCAAACCAAAATGGGTCGAGAGATGCTTTGGGGTTGTGCACGAACTGCGCTGCAGACGCATGATCTGGAGAATCTCAAGCGTGTCATTAAGATTTCGGATCGGTTCCGAACGGATGATGGTGGTGATGGAGTTTTGAGCGAGCGCTTCGCGCGCATCGATATTTATGAAACGCTCTCGGATGGAGAGGGACTCTGTCGAGAGTGGTTGTTCGTTTTAGATGCGACCGCATTTGATCAGATCGTAGACACTTCATTTGATCGAGCCATGAAAGCGTGTGGTCGGAGTAATAATCCTGAGCTTCGGCGTCACGCATTCGATTATGCAGCGAAGGTCTTGAGCATGAGGACCAAGGACTCCGGTAAGATGGTCGCCTCTGCGGTGGCTGCACTCATCAAATTTAATGAAAGCGGTCGGGCGGAAGAAGTCGTCCTTGCGAGACAAGACCTCAAGCCTGAGTTAGCAGCGGCTGTTTTGGATGCGAGTGCCGCTCGAGACGAGAACCTTTTTCTGTTCGTACGACGATTCGGTGGCGAGCCGATGCGTCCGATATTTTGGCCGTATTTCGAGAACTGGTGCAAGAACCAAGCAGCGAGCAAGCGGTGGGATGTGCTCGAACCTGCGTTGGAAGAGTTTGTCCCGTTGAACGAAGTGAGCGAAGCTCGTCGACTCGATCCGTGGATTGCTCTTTACGAAGCGACCGGGCGTCCGAGTGATTTATCCGACAGTGTTTCAAAACCGTTTCTTCGTCCCGATCAGCGCGAGATTTTCTTTAGAAAGAAACTCATGACGAGTGACGAGACGTGGGTTTGGAAACACTGGAGGATCGTCGGTCCGTGGTTACTCAAAGAACGGATGCGTACAGTTGCGTTCTTGGGTACGACTCTTCATCGCAGTTCAGTTGGAGACTCGGAGCTTCAGAGTGCACATGATGCCGATGAGCGAAGCGCCCGGTGGCGCGAACTCACCCTTACGTTGCGTGCGGCTTTGAGGTCCCCTAAGGACGCGGTTACGAAGGTCGCCGCCTTGAAGAAGAATCCTTTTTGGGAATGGATTAAGTCTACTCCTCAGGTCGCTGACCTTGGGCGTGTGCGCGAATGTGTGTCCGTTAGCGAGGCGATCGAACGCACGCAGTTTCAAAAGGGTCGGCGTCTCGAGGATGAGATTTCTTCCAAGATACAAGTCACGCGACAGTGTTGGAACACAGTGTTTTCGCATCGTTGGAACGATCCCGAACTTGGACAGCAGTCCAAGCGAATTGCGGAGGATGCGATTCGTGCACTCGCGACGAAGATTGAGACCGTTCCGGGTGTGGATGGCGACACCCAATCGGGTCTTAAGCAGATTGCCGAAGCGGTGCGAGATTGGACGCGTGGTGTATGACACGCTTCCTGATAGTCTTATTGTTGGCGCACGTTCCGAGCGTCGCACACGCCGTGACAAAAGCACCAAAAGGTACTGTGGTTGACCTAGGAGATCTCGAGATCGAAGGCGATATCCGGCGCCCAACGGTTCAAATGATCGAGTCGGATCGTGTTCAAATCGAGCTACTCAAGAAGGCGGCAGAGCGATCGCTTGCGGATCTTGAAGAGGGCTTGTTGGCACCTAAGAAAGTGCCCGAGAAAGCGAGGGTCCGTCGATGACACTCGCACATTCGCCTTCACGCGCATTTTTAGGTTCGCTGGGACTCCACTGCGGTCTGATTTGCGGCTTGCTCGTTGTACAGGTTCTCGATCGTGATCGTAGGCGAGAGCGCCCGCCGATCACCGTGACATTGGCGTCGCCTGCGAGATCGAAGTCGGTGGTTGCACCGCATACGCCCGCGCCTTCGCGAGTTACAAGCGCTCCCAAGGCCGATCCGAAAAAAGACGCAGGTCTCAGTCGCCTTCTTAAATTGGCTTCTCGTCCTGAGGGTGGTGGGCTCAAAGGTTCTGTCAAGGTCGCCCGTGGTGCGAAAATGGACGTGTCCGCGTTTCGTTCGAAGAAATCCGTTGGTCAGAACTGGAGCCGGCAACGCACCCAGTTCAATGCTCGCGCTCTTTTGTCCGAGCTTAACGACGCAAGCCCAGGTCAACAGGGGCGTGTTTTCGCATGGGAGAGTCTCGAGCTCAGCGGTCAGAACTCCGAGCAGGCTGACGAAGATTTCAACGACGTGGTGGCGCTCTTGGGAAAAAATCAGGCGCGCTTTCGGGAATGTTATGAACGTGCTCTCTTCTTGGACTCAAAACTCCAAGGTAAGGCCGAACTGGTGATGGGCGTGGCATCGAGCGGACGCCTTGGTGATTTGCGAGTGGCGTTCGATCGACAGAAGGGCGCAGCGCCCGGTAGTGTGGCCGGTCTTCAAGATTGCTTGCGTGGCGTGCTCGACCGGATCACATTTCCCAAGATTGTCGCCGGCCGATCGCTCAAGATCAGTCTGCTGTTCACCAAATAGCCGGACACTAAGTGGCGGCGAGCGCTTCGAGAAATACTTCCTGAAAGCGGTCGAGCGAAATCGTTTGGGTAAAGATCGAAAACGCCAAGTGGGCGGCGAGGCAGTGGTAGTTCTGGAGCCAAGGCGGCTGAAACTTCGGTGGTTTGATCCAGCCGCGTTCAAACGTAGGCCCGAGCAGGACAGCATCTTCGAAAGTCATTTTTCCGGCAAAGAGCCGAACAGCGGTGTCGAGGCGCTTGGTGTGCATGCACCAACGAAAGAACGTGTGTGTTGAGATCAAACCCTCAAGATAAACAACGTCCTTCGTGAAAAACGATCCGCCTTTAACATTCCCGCCGCGAAACACGCGTTGAGCAGACCAGAAGCTCTCGTTTTCAGTTTGTCCTTGATCGAGCATGAAACGAAACACGTCCATGAAATCGCCACCGCTCTCTGCGATCGCAATCGCACGAATCCGAAGCGCGATCCGTTTGAGACGATCGAGATCAATCACGCCTGTCAGCAGCTCCGAAAATGTTGCCAATCCTTCTTGTGTAGCCGTTGCTCGCGGAGCACCGAGCGAAAACGATTTAAAATGTGGCTGCGAACGTCCATTCAGTGCGGTCAACGTATGAACGAGCGCCTCGTGCGACCAAAGCTGATCTAAGTCATAACGACTAAACGGTGATCCACCGCGAATCGAAATACGATCGGCACCTGCCGCCGCTTTTGCTGACAACGATGGATCGAGACGGATCTCAATCGACTGACCCACGAAAAACTCGTTCACACGCTTTTGAAGATCGTCACGTACGGCTTCGGGGCGTAGGCAAAAATCGTCTCCGAGCAGAGGACTCAGCCCAAAAGACTCCTGCGTGGCTCGGACAAAATGTTCCGCAGCATCGAGGTTACTCAGTTCGGAACCGCGAATCTTGTCGCCAGGTGCTCCGTACATTATTTTTGAAATCTCGGTGAACTCTGGGGTGCCGCGGCTGTTCAGGAGATCGGCTGCCTGCAGGTAACTTTCGGCCGTGTCCGATAGAAAACAGCCGATCGGTTCGGTGCGCGGAATCTCGGACCGCAATGTCTTAAGGCCATGAATCGTCGCGCTGAGATCGAGCTTGGGGTGGCTGATATTCGGGAGAATCCCGTCCTTTCCCTTTCGATAGGCCTCGATGAAGCTCTGAGCCGTATCGCGGGGCCAGCCCAACATGCCCAAAACCTTAATGCTTTTGCTCAGATCAAAGAGTCGTTTATCCCACGCCTCGAAGCGCGTTATGTCCACCATTGCATCCAATTTTAACACGATTTCGGGTTCGCGCCTGTGGCACAAACGCCTGCGGCATGGCATCATAACGCCCGTCATGACGGTGTTTAAAAAGATTCTCGATCGAGAGATCCCCGCCAAGATTGTCTACGAAGACGAGCAGTGCCTGGCGTTCCACGATATCGATCCTAAGGCCCCTATTCATGTGCTTCTCATTCCGAAACGCGAGATTCCGACGCTGGATGATGTTCAGCCCCAGGACGCTGCTTTGATGGGACACTTGCTGGCAACGATACCGAAGATCGCGCGCAAGCTCGGTTTGGACCGTGGTTACCGCGTCGTGATCAATTGTAAAGAGGACGCTGGTCAAGCCGTTCCGCACATCCATCTGCATCTTCTGGGGGGCCGCACGCTTGCTTGGCCTCCTGGCTGATCGGGCTGGCGAGCGTTTGGCGTCGAGAGATGGAAAAGACTTACTTTAATCGCGATCTGAGTTGGCTCGAGTTTGATCGTCGTGTTCTGTATCAAGCACAGGATTCTAAGATTCCACTTTTAGAGCGCGCGCGCTTTCTCTCCATCTTCTCGTCGAATCTTGACGAGTTTTTCATGAAGCGTGTCGGCTATCTCAAACGTGTCGCGCTACAGACTCAGCTCCCAGCAGCCGCGGGATCTGCGAGTATTCTATCCGAGTTGCGAACGCGTGTTCTGAAACTGAAAGAAGAACGTGGACAGTGTTTTCATGGTGTCCTGGTTCCTGAGCTGCGTGCCAAGGGAATCGACCTCACCGAATGGAAAGATCTTGGGGCCGGCGAAAAAGAGTTCTGCGCTCAATACTTTCGAAACCGAGTTTTTCCAGTTCTGACACCGCTCGCGGTGGATCCGGCGCATCCATTTCCGTTTCTTTCGAATCTTTCTGTTTCGCTGGGCGTGAAGCTTCACGTTCCAAAAAGTAAAGATCGTCTCTTTGCGCGCATCAAGATTCCTCATGTGCTTCCGCAATGGGTACGCGTCGAAACAGAACCGCATACTGTGGGTGTCAAACTGATCCGTCTCCGTGACATCATCGAGAGCAATTTGGCCGAGCTTTTTCCGGAGATGGTGGTTGAGAAGGTCATGCCTTTTCGGATCACACGCAATGCCGACATTGATCAGGTTCGTGACGACGTCGAAGATCTTCTCGATCTTGTCGAAGAAGAGCTGCGCTTACGACGTGTTGCCGAGATCGTGCGCATGGAACATAGCGCGGGTCCCGATCCCTGGATGCTCAATCTACTCGAGACCGAGCTCTCGCTTGGGCCCGAAGACTTTTACGAAACAGAGGGCGAGCTCAGTTACAAACCTCTCGAAGAAGTGTTTGCGCTCAACTATCCAGACCTCAAGTATCGTCCTTGGGTCCCGGTCACATCGCCGGCCTTTGCGGAAGAGAAGATCGACTTCTTTCGCCTGCTCAAGGAACGCGATGTTCTTGTTCATCATCCTTTCGAAAGTTTTTCGACAAGCGTAGAGCGTTTCATTCACGCAGCGGTTGAAGATCCCGAGGTGCTTGCGATCAAGATGACATTGTATCGTACGGGAGATCAGAGTCCGTTTATTCCGCTGCTCATTCGTGCGGCCGAAGAAGGTAAGCAAGTGGTTTGCGTTGTCGAAGTGAAGGCAAGATTCGATGAAGAGCGGAATATCTACTGGGGCGAAGTACTCGAAAAATCTGGCGTTCATGTTGTGTATGGAGTGGTCGGTCTTAAGACGCATTGTAAGATGGCGCTGATCGTGCGTCGTGAGCAAGGGGACTTTAAGTTTTACGCGCATATGGGAACTGGGAACTACAACAGTCTGACGGCGAAAGCCTATACCGACGTGGGACTCTTCACATCCAATCCCAAAGTGAATTCTGAGCTTATTGAGATATTCAACTATCTCACCGGTCTGTCGCTCAAGCGTAACTATAAGAAGTTTCTCGTTTCACCCATCAACATGCGTGAGAAGTTTGTCGAGCTCATTCAGAAAGAGTCCGAGGCTGCACAGCAGGGAAAACCTGCGCACATCATCGCAAAGATGAACAGTCTCGAGGATCAGGCGATTATTGATTTACTTTACGAAGCGTCGAATGCGGGTGTTGAGATCGATCTCATTGTCCGTGGTTTCTGCTGTCTTGTTCCCGGAAAGTCGGGATTGAGCGAGCGGATCCGTGTGCGTTCGGTGATTGGTCGATTCTTGGAGCATTCTCGGATTTTCTACTTTCGCGCGGGAGCTAAGACGCCTCAAGAGGGCAAGTTCTACATGGGATCGGCTGATTGGATGTCACGCAATCTGAACGGACGGGTTGAGATCATGGTTCCGATCGAAGACAAGGTTCCGCGAAAACAGTGCTGGGATATTCTCCAAGCGCTTCTCAACGACAAAGCGCAATCTTGGGAATTGCAGCAGGACGGAACGTATGTGCATCGCGCTGCGACGACGAGTGGTGGGGCGGATTCCGGAGAAATCGGCGTTCACGAAGTTTGGATGAACCATGCGCGTGATTCCGTTGTACGATCGGGCGGGGGGCGCTGGGTGTGAAACGACTTTTACTTATTCGGCATGCTGAGGCCGAAGATCGTGTCGATTTTAAGAAAACCAAGAAGCCCGATTCGCTGCGACCGCTGACTTCGAAAGGTGAGCGAGAGTTCAAGTCTTACTCGAAGGCGATACGCACACTTTTGCCCGAAGTCGATCTTCTTGTGACGAGTCCGTACATTCGTGCCAAGCAAACCGCGACGATTCTTGCAAAAAACTACCCCCGCGCTCGTTTGGTTGAACGACGCGAAGCCATGCCGCTGCAAGCACCGGCACGTATTCTCAAGTGGCTGAGTGCTCAGACCCGTCGTTCCGCCTCGGTTTGCGTGATTGGACACGAACCTATGCTGGGCAAATTGATTGAGGCTGCCACGCGAGATACTGGGATCGGTCGCATTTCTTTGAAAAAAGGTGGCGCTTGTTTGCTAAAATTTAAAAATGTCGATGAAAAGAAAGGGGAGCTCGAGTTTCAGACAGCTGAAGTTCAATGCTTTATCCAACCTTCACAGCTCAAAAAACTGGCCGCGGTACTCGATTCCGACAGCTGAAAGGCCTGTTTGGGAGGACTCAAGTGCGCATTGCGGTCATTGACCTAGGGACGAACTCCGTCCGTTTCGATGTGTATGAGGTCAAGGAACTCGGCGAAGTTCGTCGTCTTCATCGCGAAAAGCAGATGGTGCGCTTGGGCGATGGACTTTTTGATCGTGGCGTACTCAGCGAACCCGCTATCAAGCGTACGGTTGATGCCATCGATAGTTTTTCAAAGAGGATCAAGCAACTTGGTGTTTCGGATGTTCGAGCGTTTGCAACGAGCGCTGTTCGGGATTCGAAGAATCCCCAGGACCTTTTGAAGGAAGTGAAGTCGAAAGCTGGCATTCAGATCGAAGTCATCAGTGGTGATCAAGAGGCGCTTTTGATTGCAAAGGGCATCCTGAATAACGAAGTCACGCCGAGCGGTGTTTTTGCGCTGATTGATATTGGTGGCGGTTCGACCGAAGTGTCGATTTGTCAGAAGAAAACAATTCTCGATCGCTTCAGCTTCAAACTCGGCGCCAATCGTCTGCATCAAATGTTTCTTAAATCCAGTCCTCCCCAGGGAAACGGGAAGGGCGAGGATCTGTTAGCGCCTTTGCGAACCCATATTCGATCCGTGATCGAGCCGGTGGTTCAGAAACGCAATTGGCCCAAGCTGATGATCGGTATTGGATCCAGCGGAACTGCACGCGCCATTGAAAAAATTCTCAAAAAGAAAGACTCGAAAGTCGATCCTTTTCGAGTCGACGCCCTCGGCGACCTCGTCAAGAAACTTGTCCCGCTTACCCAGAAAGAACTGCTTAAAATTCCGGGAATGGATCCAAAACGTGTTGATATCATGCTGGCCGGCACAGTTCTCCTCGAAGAATTCGGCCGCGCGTTTCATCTCAAGAAATTTTACACGACCGAGTATTCCTTACGTGACGGCATCTTCGAAGAAATGATGGAATCGCTCGTGATCCCGCCGAGGCGGTAGAAGAGAGATTGAATTCGGGCGAACTGGCCTGCGGATTCAGGCAAGCGGGCTGCCGGTTTCAGGCTGCAGGCCGAGTGTCAGGCATCGGGTAGCTGAGTTAGCTGATTGATCGAACTAAACAAAAGACGGCAGCCCATGACCTGAAACCGGCAGCCCGTGGCCCGACCTCTCTCGCCCCTCACCTCAACTCGTATTCCAACCCCGCTTTGTCTGCGCGATCATCCATCGCGCTTCTTCTCGATGAAAGCCCTGGCCTTCGAGGCCATTGATTCGAATATAATCCCGCAGATTGAGCA
>CAZJVD010000016.1:0-62613 GCA_964549505.1 uncultured Oligoflexia bacterium | reverse complement strand
AAGACTCTTCGTACGACCGTGAATCTGATTCACAGCATGAAACGCTGCCGACTTGTACGCCTCCGCATGCGTTGGATAGTTGAAAACATTCTTAATAAAATATTCGACGTTTCCACCCAACGTCATAACAGCCTGACCGATATGGACGAGCTCGGCGGCATTGTCACCGATGATGTGAACGCCGAGAAGTTTGAGCGTTTTCTTTTCGACCACCAGTTTCAAAAGCCCCCACGGATCGCCGACGATCTGTCCGCGCGCGACTTCTTTGTAGCGGCCGCGCCCAATGACGTACTCGATACCTTTGGCTTTGACTTCTTCTTCGGTCAATCCCACGGTCGAAATCTCCGGAATCGTATACACGCCGACCGGGTAGATCTCGGGAAAGGAATGCTTTCCGACATATGATTCGCGAAAGGCAGAGATACTCGCGATGCGCCCCTGCTCCATGCTCGTTGCCGCCAGTGCAGGCGACCCGACCACGTCGCCACAGGCAAAAATACCTGGGACGGTTGTTTGAAACTCCTTGTCCACTTTGATCGTGCCGCGATCATCGTGTACAACACCGACTTCTTTTAGACCTAAGCCTTCCACTTTTCCAGCGCGCCCCAACGCCACGAGCACACCGTCGGCCTCCAGCGTCTGTCCTGTCGGAAGCTTGAGAACAACGCCGTCGGGTTTCTTCTCAACGACGATCTGCTGCGTTTCGCACTTGAGAATAATATCCATGTTGAAGTCTTCAAAACGTTCGACAAGATGGTCCACGATTTCGCGATCAACAGAAGCCAGAATACGATCGCGGCGATCGATGAGAGTGACCTTCGTACCGGCCATTGAAAACATACTCGCGTACTCGCAACCAATCACGCCCGCACCGAGAACGACCAGACGCTCAGGAGTCTGTTTCAAGGAAAGAATCGTATCGCTATCAAAGACACGTTCGCCGTCGACAGGAACATTGGAGGGTGCGATCGGACCAGCGCCTGTCGCAATCACAAAGCGATCGCTCTTCAAGCGCACTGTCTCTTTTTCTGTGCGCACTTCGACTTCCGTACTCGAAACAAAACGCGCACACCCATGGAGAACCGTCACGTCATTACGAGCGTACTGGTTCGTCACGATCTCAGTTTCTTTCTGAATCACACGAGCCGTGCGCTGGAGCAGGCGGGCCATGTCGGGAAGAACGACACCGCTTTTTGAAAAGAACGTGTCTTTTTTGAGTTTCCGTTCGCCGGGATTGAGAACTTGACCGAGCTGCCCCTGAGATCCCAATGACCAGCGATAGACCGACTCACGAAAAGATTTTGAAGGAAGCGTTCCGAGATGAACACAACCGCCACCGAGTTTTGAGTAAGCTTCGACGACGACGACGCGTTTCCCGGACTTCGCGGCCTGAATCGCCGCGCGCGTTCCCGCCGGCCCCGATCCGATAACGACTAAATCCCAGTGACTGGTACCGCCGTTTGTTTGTGATGACATGACCTAAGCTGCTTTCTTTTTCTGTATCTCAGTATACCACGCAGGTGCCTGGAATCGATCGCGTCCGAACGGTATCTGATTCACTTCGATCTCGGTCATGAAACTTGGAAGATTCCCCGTCGGGATCAACTCCCCGACAACAGCTCCCTTTTCCCCTCGCCCACGTTGCACAAACACAAAGAGATCATGGGTTTGGTACCTGCCTCTGTCATCCGTATCAGGGGCAACCTCCGAGATATGCGTGATCTTACGTGTTCCGTCATGAAGGCGAGCGATCTGAACCACGATGTGAATCGCCGAGGATATCTGGCGCCGGAGAGCCACGGTCGGAATTTTTGAATCACCCATCATTGCTAGGGTTTCAAGACGCACGAGCGCGTCGACGGGCGAATTCGCATGCACCGTTCCCATCGATCCACCATGGCCTGTGTTCATCGCTATAATGAGATCAAGTGCTTCGTCACCGCGAACTTCGCCGACAATAATCCGATCGGGCCGTAACCGCAGCGCTGATTTGACGAGATCACGAATCGTCACTTCGCCCTTACCCACTTCATTCGGTGGCCTGGTTTCGAAACTTACGGTGTGTTCTGTTTTGATCCTCAATTCCGAAGCGTCTTCGATAATCAGAAGTCTTTGGTTACCCGGAACCCGCGCGCCGAGAACATTGAGAAAACTCGTTTTTCCAGAACCCGTTCCACCGGACACGATCACATTTTTTGCGAGAAAAACGCAGATATCTAAAAAGCGTGCCGCATCCTTTGTGATGCTTCCGCGTTTGATCAGATCGCTAAAGTTAAACGTTCCTTTGTTAAACTTACGAATAGAAAGGGCCGTTCCCTTTCTTGAGGCCGGAGGTAGCACGGCATGAATCCGACTTCCGTTCGGAAGACGGGCATCGAGTCTCGGATTTTCGGCATCGACGCGACGACCGACAAACTGCGCGATATTGCGAACCGCTGCTTGAAGAGCTTGTTCGTTCAGAAACTTTGCATCCGTTTTTTCGAGGCGACCGGCACGTTCGACAAAAATCTCTTCGGGACCGTTGATCAGGATTTCGCTCACACTCTCATCTTCGAGATATACTCGAACCGGAGCTAAAAATGATGCAAGTGAGTCTTCGAAAATCCCCGACACGGTTGCCGTCCCAAATCGATTCTTAGATTTCTTTTACGACCAATGTTCCTTCCATGCCGTTGACCGGACAATGGAATCGATACTGTCCTGGAGCGTTCGGTGTGAAACTGACTTCTTCAATATGTTCAGAACGCACCTGCTTGCGCACATTGAACGTGTCCATCATCAAACAAAGTGTCTGACGTGACGCTCCTATTAAGTACATGCGCACCGGAATGTTTTGGTTCACAAAAACTGTACGCGGAAAATATCCCAAGTCACCGGCGATCACAGAGACTTCTTGGATTCCCTTTTTACTATCCGGAATCAAACGCGCTCCTGCCGCTGGATTGCTGAACGCCGTTTCGGTACCCACCACCGGCGATGGTCGCAGAGGATCTGCCTTTGTGATCGGCGCTTGGCCGTTTGTTTCTTCGGAGGCCGGACTGCGAAGTGCTTCGCGCTGGTCACCTAAAAACGCTTGATTGGGGTCGCTCTCAGTCGGACGCGTCTGCTCGACTTGCGCCATGGTGGCGGTCAGCGTTTCGGCTTCACCGGATTTAAAAACGGGACGAGCCGGAGCAGCACCCCATTTTGAAACCGGATAAGCGCGCGCTTCGGGTTCCGCTTCCACTCGCTGCGGAACGAGAACGACTCCGCGAGCTTGCGCATTCACTGCGCACAATAGAATCAAAAAACACACTCTCCGTGCCATAGACTGAACACTCCTTTGCTAGAGCTCTTTTCGGCAGGAGTCGCGGAAATGCTTAAAGAAAGCCGGTTTGCCAATATATTGACGAACGTTCAACCCAAGCTTTTATGAACGATGTACTCTTCGTACTCGTGCTCAAGATGACGGCGGTACGACCGCGCGAGTGCACGAAGTGCGTCCGTATCAGCGCGATTTTCAATAAGACCAAAGAGACTCTTTCCACGAATCATGAGGCTCGGGGTCAGCTGACCCGCCTGAGCGCGTTCCTCTTGAAAGTCCACCATGGCATTTAAGAGCGAGACCTTGTCCATGCGCTCGTAGACGGCCCGGTATTCGAGGTCCTGAGTGTTCATGGTTCTGAATTCTCGGAAACGATCTAGTTTAATCACTTTTGCACCCATGCTTCCAAGCACCATCAGCAACGGTTAGGCCAAGTATTTTCGACTTCGCGAACTCCACTAACTGGCGAAACCTCTTAGAGCCAGATTGGCCGCTGCCATTTCCGGAGCGTTTTGCAGCGTCGTTAAACTGGGTGGGTGTCTAAGGCTTGGTCGCCTGCAATTCGGCCGGATGCCGACGAAAGTTTTTCGGTCAGCTTCTGACTCGACTGTGGTATACCGAGCGGCATCTTTGGGAAGGATTAGATCGAATGATATTACTGCTGGCCCTTGCACTTATTGAGACAGCCACTCATGCCGGGAACCCCCTCCCCGGGAACCCCACGCTACGCAGTAACGTTTTGCCGCACGATCGCACGCCGAACTATAAATGCGATACTTTGATCCGAGGAAACCCACCGAGTTTTCTTTCCGAAATTCCAACCGATCACCCCGAGCGACGCCGCAAACACGTTGATCAGCTACGCGTGATGAGCTGGAATATCAATGGCATTGTGTTTTTCCCAGGCAAGGAGTCCGACCCAAGGCACCCAAACAGAACCAGCTACCAGAAAAACAGATTTCAGATTGAGTCCCAGGTACGTACGATCCAATCGCAGAACCCCGACATCGTACTTGTTCAGGGTGTCGAAATCGCGAACATGCTCGTATCCATGAACAGACTCTCCTTCGAAGACGGTCAGAAGTACTTTCCGCTTGTATTTGCAGGCAATGACCCGTTCTCACACCTGGGAGTGTTGATCGCGCGCGATCTCCCGTACCAAGTGGAGATTGAAACTCATCGCGGCGATCGATGGACAGACTTCAGCCGCGTTACGCAAAGAGAGGTCGAACGCGGTAACACCGGTCCCGAGGTTCCATTGTTTACTCGAGATCTTCCGATCATTACTTTCTATGAGCGCAACTTAGATAACCCTCAAGAAAAGGGGCGTCCCGTCCTGGTGGTCGGGAATGCTCACCTCAAAGGTGAGAATCCGAGCGAGCAGAACGATCTCGCCCGTTCGGGGTCGAAGGAACTGCGCCGCGCCGAAGTAGAGCGAACGAAGGTTATTTTCCATGAGAAGGATGTCGCGTTCGGCGGAAGAGTTCCGGTAGTGATAGGCGGAGTTTTCGGTCATGCTCTCGACGATTCTGACGCGAACGACTTTTCAATTTTGAATGGATCCGGACTTGTCGATGTTCTGGACGGTTTGGAGGATCGTACGACATCTTGTTTTTTTGGACCCCCTGGTTCGTCTGGTGACTCGTCTGGTGATTTCGATGACATGGAAATCGGTACTCATTCCACCGACTCGATACTACTATCGCGTTCTCATCGCGGTCGGGTCATGAAAGCTTTCGTCGCGCCGTTCGTGGATTCCAACGGTCTGGCTCTACCCAGACTACCTCGCACTCGCACCTCATTTAACAGACTGTACCCGTCGTCACATTTTCCGATCGTGGTCGACGTGCGCGTGCCCGCGAATCCAACTCCGACGGAGTAGCGGCGAACGTGTGTGAATCGTTACTCGATGAGCGTACCGTAGACCGGTTGTCCGCCGTTGGGGGTGTTGCGAACCGATTGTCCGCCTGAAAGATCTTGGGGATCCCAGTAGAAAATCTCATCGACAAACGAGACCACTTTTTGTCCGGCTTCCACCGTCACCATTACTTGAAGATTGCCGGTCCATGAGGTGTACGTTCCCGTACAGTTATTGGAGCCGCCACAAACAATTTCAAACATCGGCGTACAGGTCGCGCCGGCCGTCTGCCCTAAGCAGTAGTCCAAACGATACGTATTCGAAGCCGACACAGGTACCGAGAACTGAAACAGTGGCAGAAAACCGGTCTGGTGAACAAACTCGCAAACGGTTTCATTTCCGCCGCTACAACCTTGTCCTGCAAGCGGACTCGGTTTGCCTTTGAGCTTGTCTTCGGCTTCGGTCGTCGACTTGCCGCAACCGGCGAAGAGTCCGAGTACCGCCGCTACGACCGCACCGATAAAGAGCGCTCGCGCGTAGAACCGAAACTCGTTCGTTTGCTTCACTGATTTCCATTCCAACTTTTTTAACAACATCATGGCTCAGTTTCCTTTTTTCGATTTCGTAAAACTTAAGATGCCTTCTTGACCGGAATCGGCTGGCCTTTAGCCTGCTCTTTCGCCGGTGTTGCCGGAGCGGCGGGAGCCGTCGGAACCGGATGGTTCACTCGACGAGGCTCCGGCGCATCGACCTTTCCGTCGTAAGCAAACGGAAGACCGCGCATACGTTCATGGCTAGCATCAACATCGATTTCTTCTGAGTCAGCTGCCTTGCGAACACCGCGCGAATCGCGACGTACCACTTCAAAGCCAAACTCATTTTCGAGACAAGCTAAGATACTGGCCACCTCTCCATTGTTCGAAGCCGCAACCTGCGTGAGCTCGTCACTCAACTCTTTCTCTTTGCCGTCAGCAAAGTATTTCGAGAGCGTCGCTTCCTTCGAGATCTGAGCGAGCTCGGTTCTCCAGTTGAGTTCCGTAATCAGCTTGTTTCGATAAGCAAGAAGCTGATCGTCCGTGGCGCTGCTTGCTTTCGCGTCGCGAACCTGCTTGCACGATACGGTTGCTCCGTCCGAACGAAGATTCTCTAAGAGTTTTTCTGCATCGATCGCAAGAGCCAACGGGTCGTTGTTCTTGTCAGGCGTCATTGTAGCGGCAGCTTTCGCGACAGCGTCGAGATCCTCGAAGAAATCCTTAGGCATACCGTCGAGACCGAGAGCCTTACGGTTGCCTTCGTCGCGCATGAAGTCGACAATTTCGATCGCTCGACCTTCGCCAAGTTTCCATTTTTTCTGACCGTCTTTGCCCGTCACTTCGACGGCGACAAAGCGATCATGGAAAAGGTCAAAGTATGTTATCGGCGTGTACTGCTCATTGGGACGCTCGCCTAAGCCAGAAGCGATCCGGTTGATATGTACAGCACGATCAATCGTTGAATGACTTCCGACGTCCCGGAACTCACCATTTTCGACTTTACGACCGTTACGCTCAAACTTCGCTACCGTGTGGCGCTCGACGTTGAAATCTGAAAACAATCCTGCAATCGCGCCACGCTGACTTTCGACAGCTTTGTCGTCGCCAACACGGGACTTACGGGTCTTAGCAACTTTTTCGGGATCAGATCCCACAAGTTTCATGTACTTGCCGTAAACGCTCCCAGTCTTTACAGCATCCGGCTTCACCGTACTAGCGACTGCCTTTGTGTCGGACGAAACTGCGGCCACTTTAGTTTCTTTGATCGTCACAGCCTCTTTTTTCAGATCCGCGACCTTTACCTTCCCGGAGTCGTCTGCAAGTGCTTGAACGCGGTCACGTAATACCTCGAGATCTTTGTAGAGCTTCGTCGTTTCAGGACTGCGTCCTTCTACAACGGCGTCCAGGCGATTCGACAGATGATCGGCGATGACCTGGAGGTCCCTGCGCGCCTCAAGAATAGCGGCACTTTCTGATTTCTTATCTGACTTCTTATTGGAGTCGAAGTTTTCGAGGCTTTCGATCACGCGATCCAGATCACCATGCGCGTCGCTCAAAGCTTGCCGGAGGTAACCAAGATCTTCCTTTTGAGCGGCGATCTGAGAAGGGGACGGCTTGTCTTGTCGCGAAGCAAACGACGGGGTTGCCGTCAGGCTCATAAGACCCAAAAGAAAGAGGCCTGAAACTAAATGACCGGTAATCGGTTTTGAAGACACAGAAGACTTCTGAAATAACATGGACAACTCCTTCTAACGTTCAACAGTCCATAGCAGCCATACAGTGGCAGCGTCGGCCTTTGTAAGATCGCATACGTCTCGGCCTGTGCACGCACGCGTAGAAAATCCAAGTGGAGTCTAGAGCAAGGCGTGGGCCAGCTGAAGTGCACAGCCGGCGAGCCACGTGAGCGATAAAATCGACGGCGCGGTGATCTTGCGACCCCGTCCCCGTCGTAGGTGTTTACGTTTTATGCAGACGAAAGATGAAACAGCAGAGTTTCACTCACACCTCGGCGCACCTCGACGCGGTACCCCTACCAATTGTAGCCAGACACTATTTGGTTAAAGCAAGTTACTTGCTAGCTCGGAGAGTTTGGATCGCTCGCCCTTGGTGAGGGTCGTGTGCGCTGCGATCGACTCTTGTTTAAAGCGCTCGACAAGATGCACGAGCCCGTTGTTGGCGCTATCGACGTAGGGATTATCGATCTGATACGCGTCGCCGGTCAGCACGATCTTCGTTCCGTCACCCGCTCGCGTGACGATGGTCTTGATTTCGTGCGGGGTGAGGTTTTGGCTTTCGTCGACGATGAGAAACTGCTGCGGAATCGTGCGACCGCGAATATAGGTCAGCGGCTCGACTTGCAGCAAACCCTGGTTCATGAGCTCTTGGCATCCACGCCCGGCGCCCCGTCGTCCCTTCGATCCCGTCGCACCGAACAAGAAGTCAATATTATCGAAAATCGGCTGCATCCACGGGTTGAGCTTTTCTTCGATGTCTCCCGGTAAGAATCCAATGTCTTTTCCGAGGGGAAACACAGGCCTCGAAACCAGCAGGCGATGATAGACACTTTCGTCGACCGTTTTCACAAGACCGGCCGCGATCGCAAGCAGTGTCTTCCCCGTTCCGGCTTTACCCACCAAGCTCACTAGCTTGACGTCATCATTCATAAGGGCGTCGATCGCAAACGACTGCTCGACGTTCTTTGGAAAAATCCCCCAAAGACCTTCCGTCGGTTTAAAGATCGGAACCAAGGCTTCCAACTCTTTCGAACAACGGGCGAGTGCGGTGTGGTTCGGATTCGAAGCGTTTCGTAAAATCACATACTCGTTCGGCAACAGAGGCTTTCCGCCATGCGCGGCTAGTATCTCTTCTGAAATCGCTAAGCGCTTCTGTGAGTAAAAACTGTCGACGAGCGCCGCCCCGACCTGGAGAACCGTGTTTCCCGCATAGAGCTGCTCGATTTCAACACTTTCGGGTTCGTAGTCTTGGGCGACGACACCGAGAGCGTCAGCCTTGATTCTAAGATTGATATCCTTAGTAACGAAAACGATCGGGCGCCGGGGTTGATCGTGGCGCATCGATATAGCGACCGCCAAGATACGATTGTCAGCTTTTTCGAGATTAAATTCTGGCGGTAGAGCCCGGGAGTTCGCTCCCATTTCCACGAAGAGCGTCCCGCCGTTTGGCAGTTTCACGCCTTTAGCGAGTTCGCCGCCTTCTTTACGAAGGCCGTCGATGAGGCGAGAGAAGTGCCGGGCATGCCGACCGTTCTCGCTCATATCGCGTTTGAAGCGATCGATTTCTTCTACAACAACAATTGGAATAATAACGTCATGGGATCCGAACTTCTGAACCGCGTTGGGATCGAACAGCAGAACGTTGGTGTCGAGAATGAACGCTTTTTTCAAGTCGAACCTCCTTGTTGTGACTGTCTAAAGTTCGTGCAGGTGGCTGAAGACTTCGTTGACAGCCCCCTCGTTACCCTTGCTCAGGGCACGTCTTACCCGATAAGCGTCCCCCAAACGTACGCGCATGACAATAGTTTGTATTCATTGAGTTTTTGAGCGTGAATCCCGCTGGGCGCTGGCACGAAAACGGCTCGGGGTGTCATTTTGGCCCTACCTTTGCAAAACCCCTCCTCATTGGATGAGAGAGGAGACCCCCCACATGAAGCACATGCTGTTTGCTCAAGCTGATACGTTTCGAACGAAGGCACTCACCGCCTCTGTTCTGGCTCTTGTGGTGGTACTTACCGCTTCGTGCGGGGGGTCCCAAATGAGCCAACGCTCGACGACGAACCTCAAGCAACACGACATTCTTCCGCCAGACGATGGAGGAACGAACAACAACGGTGGTGGTGGTAGTGGTGGCGGCAATGGCGGCGGCGGTAGCGGTGGTAACAATCTTTTAGAGCCCTACGAGTTTGACGTTCACGGTACAGGCTACAACCCCGTCACGATCGACGTTCCGGCATCGGTTCGTTTGCGCATTCGTTTCGAGCCGCAACAGCAACAGATGAACATTCAGAACACAGGTTACTATGTCGGTTACTCGCGCTTGGCTGCGGAAGTCTCGGTCGTCAACGCTAGCGGTAGTGCGCAGTTCACGCCCCTTCTCAGCAACGGTTACATCACGACCGCGCAACATATCGATCGCGATCTGAGCTCTTATGTGAGCGCAGGATCTGGCGGCATGGTCACGATCAAAGTCGATCGCCCAAACTACGACTACGAATGTCTGTACTGGGGACTCGGCTGCAATCCAGGCTGGACCCATGTTCAAAACGGCCATCCGTGGTGGGTGAAACTCATCGTCGAGACGGAAGACACGACAACTCTTCCATAAATAAAATTTAATAACAGGATAGGTTTTATGAAAACTCGAAGTGACAAAAAATTCTTAATCATTCTGGGCACTGCAGTCATATTGTTAGATCTTTATGGTTGCGGGGGCAGCTTGTACAAAGAGGAGACCGCGAGTGGAGGCCTCTCGACTCCTCTTTTTCCAGGCGACAATAATAACGGAGGCGGCGGTGGCGGAAGCGGCACGGTCCCTGACGGCTTCGATCCTACCGATCCGATCTTTAACTTTTCGATTTCAGGAAACTCGGTCGGAAGCAACAAAGGTCCGAACCCTGTTTTTTCAACACTCGGTGATCCGAACAATCCCACGTTGATCGCGTCGAACAGTATCTTACGCGTGAAGCTCACGATGGGAGCAGCGGGTCCACTGACGATTCCGGGCTACGAAGCCTACTTCAATGCGTACACCTGTGGCGCTTTCACGATCGTCGCACGACGCTTTGATCCGGTGACCCACCAACCGGACTCGACCAACTACCCGCAAGTTTCTCCGAAACTCGCCGTCGACAACGCGGACGACTGTCGTCACCCGTTGACCGGGCAGAAGTACACGTCCGAATCGACGCATATTTTTGATTTCAGCGTTCTCACGAACGGCGGAAACTCATTGCCATTCTTCTTTGAAGTGCGCGACGGTCGGTACAACTGGCATTGCTCGATGTACGCGACGCAACCTTGGAATCCACAGTTGTTCTGGTTCCAACAGTTCTGTACGGGCGATGCGATGCGACCGCTACACTACTCGCACATGGCAACGGGTTCGATTCAGATCGACACTAACGGACCGAGTACGGGGAATTAAGCTCAGTACTTCGAAGCGTCGTCCAGCTTTTTGCGGGACTTCATTTCCAGAAAACGAGTCACTATTTCTTCAAGATCATCGAGCTTCAACATGCGTTGCTGCGCTCTCTTCAGTAACTCGGGACTGTTTTCAAAGAGCTCTCTTATCGTACCTGAAGTCCGAGGATCCGTTTCCAAGTAACGGATCATTTCAGCATCAGAGGGTCTCACCTTGAAACGCTCGGGATCTTTTTTAAGTGCGCGTATGGTTTTTAGCGCCTTGAAAGCAGGGTGTTCCAACCTGAAGTAGTGACTATCGCGCTTCGCCATGTGTGTTGTCGACCACCGCTGACATTCCACCTCTTGCCGAATGTTTCCATAGTTGTACAACCGCACATCGCTACCTGACTCGGTCACGGCACGTGAAACTATCTCATCACCACTGCGATGCAACTGGATCGAAAAGCCATTGCCCTCGTCGCTGGGGCCGACACGGTACACGAAAACACCACCGTCCAAGGGTCCGATGTCCGTGAGTTTCTCGACCGGCCCCGCGCTAGCAAGCTCGTCTCCCCGCAAGTAGGCTCCGGCGTTTGTTTCCTTCAAGTCGAAGACGCGGCAGTACCAACCGCTGTCCTGGTAGACCTGGTAGAGATGATGAGTAGCGTCGCCAAAATTCTCAGCAAAAGCCGAGAGCGACAACAACACAGAAACCATCGACAACAACGAAAACTTCTTCATACGTCCTCCAAAAAAAACCTAAAAAAAGCCTGACCGTTCTTCAAAAGCGAATGCTTTTTAGCACAACGTGTCATCGCGAGTCAAGCGCTGATTGTGGGCCTGCACGACGCTTGACAGATCGCACGCCGCAGTAAATCGTTGCCGTTGCCATGAGAAAAGAGCGGCTTTCTCGGGACTATGTTCTTTTATCGATCAACGGCAAACGCGTCGAAGTGCGCGGTCCGCAGGCTTTTATGATGCTCGCGGATTTTCTGCGCTACGAGCGACGCATGACAGGGACGAAGATCGTTTGTGCCGAAGGTGACTGTGGGGCATGCACCGTGTTGCGCGCTTATGTGCCGCCGGGGCCAGCCGCCGGCGTAGCGACCAAATCGGTCGCGAAATCCGGAGCAGGGAAAGGCCTGCCACCTGCCTTTCGAGCGATCAATGCTTGCATCTTTCCTGTGGCGCTTGCCGACGGGTCGGAAATCCTCACCGTCGAGAGTTTGAGCGAAGGTAAAAATCTGGGCCCCGTTCAAGAAGCCATGGTGAACTGCAACGGCTCGCAATGCGGATTTTGTACACCCGGTTTTGTGATGGCGCTCTCTCAGCTTTTCGAAGACAAGCGCGAGATCACCGAGAAGCGAGCAAAAAACTATCTCACTGGCAATCTCTGCCGCTGCACCGGTTACCAACCCATTTTGGAAGCTTCACTGGCTGTCGATCCGTCGAGCGTTCCGCCCCTGCGTAAGCGCTACCCCTCGGGCGATTTTCAGAAGGAATGGGCGCGCGTTTCGAAAATTCCCGTCTCGCTCGACGACGGGACGAAGTCGTTCTGTTCACCGACGACCGTACGCGAGGCGCTCGCGTTTAAAAGAGCGAACCGCTCCGCGCAGCTTTTTTCCTCGGCAACGGATCTCGGTGTCTCAGTGAACAAAGGTCGGACGTCACTCGCTCAGTTCTTTTCAGTTCAGCAAATCCCAGAACTGTATCGATTGGATCTCAAGAACGGTCACGCGTACGTAGGCGCCAAGGTCACGCTTTCCGAACTGGAAACGTTTCTCGAAACACACGCCGCGGCACCCGAGTTTCGTAAGCTCCTCACGATCTTTGCCTCGCTTCAGATCAAGAATGTCGCAACCCTCGCCGGCAACGTGGCCAATGGTTCACCGATTGGCGATACTCTCCCCTTCTTGCTGGTCATGGATGCGACCGTGCATGCCGTGAATGCACGCGGCTCCCGAAAGATTCCGTTTTCAAAGTTTTATAAAGGGTATCGAGAAACGGCACTCGCTAAAGACGAGCTGATCGTCGGGATTTCGTTTCGGGTTCCCGATAAGTCCGAACACGTGCGTCTTTACAAGGTGTCGCAACGAAAGGATCTCGATATCTCCTGCGTGACAGCTGGATTTTTGATCTCCACCAAGAATCGCGTGATCACGAGCGCAAACATCGCGTATGGAGGTAACGGTCCCACGGTCTTGAGGTTGCCGAAGACCGAACGTTTTTTAAAATCAAAACCCCTCAACGACGCGACGATTGAAAAAGCAGGCGAGATACTGGCCAGCGAACTCAAACCCCGCTCCGATGTTCGCGGATCCGATCGCTACCGACGGGTACTCAGCCAGAATCTCTTTCGACGATTCGCTCAAGACCTTTCAGAGAACCTGTCGTGACGTCGAAGAAGTTTACGCGAAAACCCCGCACTCCTGAGCCCACCAGTCCACCCCACGACTCGGCCCGCACACATGTCAGCGGCGGATCCGAGTTCGTCGACGATAGGCCTTTTTCGGGCGATCTTCATGTGGGTCTTGTGTGGAGTCCTCACGCTCATGCTCGGATCACGAAGGTCGACAGCAAAGCAAGCCTCCGGGTGCCGGGAGTCGTCGGTGTGTTCACCGCGCATGATCTCATCCACAATCGCTGGGGAACGATCTTTCAGGACCAGCCGATACTCGCTGATGACATGGTTCTGTTCGCAGGTGAACCCGTCGCCGCGATTGCCGCCGAAACCCGCGACGCACTCGAACTCGGCAAGCGCGAGTTTCACGCGAAGTATCAGGTCCTCAAGCCGACGCTGACGATCGACGAAGCCAAAGCGCAGAAACTTTTTATCGGTCCGGCACGAAAGATAGAACGAGGTGATGTCGCCACCGCCCTTCGAGACGCACGTCATCGGTTGCGTGGACGGATTGTCATTGCAGGTCAGGACCACTTTTATCTCGAGTCGCAAGCCTGCATCGCGTATCCCGGCGAGGCCGGACAGATCGAAGTGCACTCGTCGTCGCAACATCCCACCGAAGTCCAGCACGCCGTAGCACACGCGCTGGGATTGCCCTTTCGTGATGTCGTCTGTGTCGTGAAACGCATGGGTGGAGCTTTTGGCGGAAAAGAATCGCAAGCGACACCGTTTGCTGCGATCGCAGCACTCGTCGCACAGAAGACCGGCCGGCCGGCTCGACTGATTCTTACCAAAGACGACGACATGGTCATCACAGGAAAGCGCAATCCCTTTCAGAACGACTACGACGTCGGCTTTGATGACGAGGGCCGCATCCTAGCACTCGACGTTGAACTTTTCTCAGATGGTGGAGCGTATGCCGATCTTTCAACGGCGATCATGGAACGCGCCATGCTCCATTCGGACAATGCTTACTTCATTCCGAACGCGCGCATCCGCGGTCAAGTCTGCAAAACCCATCACCATCCGCACACAGCCTTTCGTGGTTTCGGCGGACCGAAAGGTGTGGCGACGATCGAGAGTATTATTGAAGACATCGCGCACGTTCTTAAAAAAGACGCGCTTGAGATTCGGAAGCTCAACTGTTACCGCACACCCGAGCACACGACGCCCTACGGTCAGCCGATTGAAAACAATATGCTACCGGCACTTTTCGATAAACTCGAAGTCGATTGTGAGTACGCTCGTCGCCGCGCCGAAACAGCCGCTTTTAATCGCACGTCGACCACCCATCTGCGCGGGCTTTCGCTCACGGCGGTTAAGTTTGGTATCTCGTTCACAACACGGTTTCTCAATCAAGGAGCAGCTTTGGTGAACGCACACTTGGACGGAACGATTCAGGTGTCGACCGGAGCAACCGAGATGGGTCAAGGCGTGAACACACGCATCGCTCAAGTCGTCGCAGAGTGTTTCGGAATACCATATGACGACGTTCGCGTGATGCCGACATCGACTGAGAAGATTCCGAACACGTCTCCTACGGCGGCGTCGAGTGGAGCTGATATCAATGCAGCGGCCGCCTTGCGCGCAAGCGAAAAGATCCGACGACGTCTTGCGCTTCTCGCAGAAAAGATTCTAGACATTCCTGAAGAGCGGCGCGCGAAACACACCGCTGCGGCAGGGACACAGCCTGAGATTGATATCGGTGAGACAGCGCCGACCTTGAACGACTCGACCGGAGTGATTGAGTTCAAAGACGGACGCGTTTTTTCGAAAACCAATCCGGCTGTTTCCATCGCCTTTGCGGAACTCTTACGCGAAGCCTACCTCAATCGAATCGCTCTCGGCGACTCGGGGTTCTTCAAGTATCCGGGCATTCATTACAACAAAGTGACGGGTCAGGGCCGACCGTTTTTTTATTTTACTCAGGGTGTGGCCGCGAGCGAAGTCGAGATCGACCGTTGGACCGGTGAACTCAAAGTCAAACGCGTGGATATTTTGATGGACTTGGGTCGCCCCATCAACCGCGGGCTCGATATCGGACAGACAACGGGCGGGTTTGTTCAGGGCATGGGATGGGTGACGACGGAGAAACTCCATTACGAGAACGGGTTTCTCGTGTCGCACTCGCCGAGCACGTACAAGATTCCAAATATTCAGGACACGCCTCGGGTCTTCAACGTCGATCTCATCGAGAATCTCGGCAACACGAAGAACATCGGTGGCTCGAAAGCCGTCGGTGAACCACCACTGCTCCTCGGCGTTTCGGTGTGGACGGCTGTCAAAGACGCACTTCATCAGTCGGAGCGCTTCTGTGGAAGCAAAGAACCCGTCGCGCTGCGCTTGCCGGCTACTCACGAAGAGATTTTCACACACCTTTATCCAGAGGCGGCACCAGACACTCCATGAGGAATCACCACATCGAGCATTTTTCAAAGGTCCAAGAGCTCCTCGACGGGCACCAAGCCTTTGTCGTCGTCACGATGGTCGGTGTACGTGGCTACGCTCCACAAGATCCCGGTGCGAAAGCGATCGTGACAGCAAGTGGCCTTTCTCACGGAACGGTGGGCGGAGGAAAGATCGAAGCGCGCGCGATTCTCCACGCTCAAACGTTTCTCAAAACCGAAAGCGGCGAGCTGTCCGAGATGATCACTTGGAATCTTCAGCGCGATATCGGCATGAGCTGCGGCGGCGAAGTGACCTTGTTCTTTGAAGTGTTTCCGGCTGTTCACGCTTGGACGATCGCGGTGTTTGGTGCGGGTCACGTCGCCCAGGCAACCGTTCGGTTATTGCTGACGCTCGATTGTCAGGTCATTTGTCTCGACACACGCCGTGAGTGGTTGGATCGGTTGCCAGAACACAGGGCACTGACAAAAGTTCTATCGGAAGATCTTCCAAAAGAGGTCGCGACACTTCCCCATGATTGCTTTTCCGTCGTCATGACTCAAGGACATCAGACGGACCTTCCTGTGTTGATCGAGATCATGAAAACCCGCGACGCACCCTACGTCGGTGTCCTAGGGAGCTCGGTGAAATCAAAAGTTCTACGAAAGGACCTCCGCGAAGCCGGGGTTTCAGAGGAAAAAGTCTTCGCGCTTCGTTGTCCGATGGGACTGAAGTTTGGAAAAAACGACCCGAGCGAGATCGCAGTGAGTATCGCAGCCGAACTCTTACAGACACGTGATACGAATCAGCAGCGTACGCGATCGATCACAGAACCGATCGCGTCCATTTGCTCGGACTCAAAAGACTTCTTATCAATGGTTCGAACGGCCGACCAAAATCGCCCCCAGTCTTCGCCACAACGTTCGAAGAGTGACTGAAACTCCTTGAGTCCCGTTCCATACGTTTTGTATTGAATCAAACTCGCATTATTGAGCGTCCGCCGCGCCGAAAGATCCTTCGTCAGTTTTTCGTAGATCCCGGCTTTCTTCTCGAGCTTTTCAGCGTCGGGCACGGAACTGGCGTAAAGAGCGTCGAGGCTTTCGTAGGCCGCTTTCATTTTGGAGCCATACGCATCACCACGCTCCTCGTGCTCGCGGTACGCGGCCAGTTCCTTAGAGTTCTTGCCAAACTTTTCTGCAAGATATTCGGGAGCCAACCGATCGGCCACAAAGACAGCTAGTCCTTCGTTAAAGGTCGACTGACCGTCCCTGTAGAATGTGGCATGCACCGATTCGTGTAACAGGAGATTGACCAGTCCCCCTTCGGCCTTGTCGCCGGGCAGAATCATCGTGTTGATAATGGGATCGTTGAACCAACCGAGCGTGGAGTACGCACTCGCACCGCGAACATCGGCGTCGAAACCTTCTTCGGTTAAGGAACGCGCCTGCTTTGCCGCGGCTTCCTCACTGAACCAACCCATGTAGGTGAAACTCCCGACAATCGGAAACGACCAGCTGCGAGCTTTGAAAGCGAGCTTCTCAGATGCCGACACGACCCAAACGACATACGGACGCTTGAGGTCGACATAAGACTCGTAGTTCTTCGTCGCTTTCAGTCCCTTGGATTCCCCAAATGCTTTGATGGCAGGAACTTCCTGGAGCAGACGCTTGAGACTCTCCGACGTCTGCGGACTCTTGATCACATCCGCAATGGGTTTCGTACGATTCGAAATTTCGAACTGACCCTTCGCGGCCTGAGCGATGTAGCGGACCGTTGCGCAGCCGAGCTGAGTCACCGCCAAGATCGATACCACTGCAGAGATCTTAAGAGAGATCATGAACTAAGAAGTTTAGCACAGAGACTACATCCCGACAGCAGCGGCACAAGCCGCCTTTTCACACGCCGCGATGGCAGCGGGTATGCCTTCGATCACGTCGTTCATGAATTTCGACAGCTGTTCCATCGGTATCTGCCCATTCTGTATCGCCCGGAGTGCTTCATCTGCGGCCTCACTACGACCAGCACGCGAGAGCGCTGCGATAAATCTTTCGACGTGTACCTGCGTGATCACTCCAGAGGATACGGCTCGCTTGAATGTGTGAAGCAAAGCACCGCCGGCCGCTTTGAGTCGCGCGCCTATACGGATCATCCCTTCAACGGTCTCACGACCGAGTTGTTCGGAAAAACTTCGTGCGATCGACGCCGCTCGCGCGATCTGCGCGGATGTGCGCTTTCCGGCTGCGGTGAACGCCTTGACCATCTGATCCGCTTCAGCCTTTGGCTCAAACCCACGCAAAAGTTTGACAGCTCCCGCGTACTCTCCGAGAGCCGATGCCGCTAACAGCGCCGAGCCTGTCATCGCGGAACCTGTTTTTTCCTGCGAGGCCTCGAGGCCCGTTTTCGTTCCCGTCTGAAAACCTGTTTGATAAGACGCCCAGAGCTCCTGACTTTCGCGCACATCGCTTGCGATCTTAGGAACCGAAATCGCCGCATCCACGGCGAGGGTCGCCATTCCGACAGCGACAATCGCCGCGGGTCCGAGTGCCACCGCTCCGAGACCACCAACAAGCGTTACCCACGTGAAGGGACTCGTGAGCAAGTTTACGTCCTCGATATGATCGATACGTTTCAAAGCCTCGCAAGCGGCTTTTGCACTGGCACGACCTTGAGCTGCGTCCTTGCTGTGCACGCCGCCAATGTAGCGCCCCATCGATGTCGGGTTGAGCCCCGTGAGGCTCTGAAAGTTTTTAGAAAAGTCGTCGGCATCCTTGTTATTGGCTATCTCATTGAGCTTGTGAACCTGATCCGTGAGGCCTTCACGCTTGTCTTCGACGGCCGCCGTGACGCGTTCGACGGTGGGCACACTCACAGACGCGATGTTTGCGTTCCACGCATTCGCCGTGCTGTCGGCTGATCGAAAGCGACTTCCTAAAAATTCATCGCTTCTAAAGAGAGACCCTATAGGATGGTTCAGCGTCGCGTAGAGTGAACGACGGTACTCCTCCATCTTTTGCGAGAATCCTCTTTTACGGTCCGGGTGATGTTCCCAGCGCCATACCGTTCCCCTCTCATTGCCCGTGGTTTCCGCGACTCGTACGTAGGGTACAGCCGCACGACGTGACTCGACTTGGTCGCGCATGGCTGCCAGTTGAGTGGTCAGTTCTTTCATGCCCAAGCGACCCGCTTTCGCTTTCCTGAGTCGGTCGATCTCGTCGCGCGCTACTTTTTTCAAGCGATCTTTTCGGTCCGATGTACAGCCGTCGTTGTCAGCGGTGACTCCCAGCGTGTATCCATTTCGTGTCGGCTTGCAGACGTCCTCAATGATCGAATCCGTATTCGCATCGGACCAATCGCCAACATCGAGAAGATAAGCCGAACGCGCCAGCTCGCGAGCATGGTCATCGTAAGCTTGCGCTAATGTTCCGTCGTTCAAACGCTTCAGATCGTTCTGTTGAGCGTCGAGACGGCTTGTGACGGCCTCAAGATTCTTACCGAGATCTTCGAGACTCGCAAACCGATTGGTCGAGGGAACACAGTGAGCGGAGATCGCAGCGGTTGCGATCTCGACGGCAAGATGCTCGCCTCGTGTGCGCGGAGTCTGATCCTGTAGGAAAGCTGTCTTTTCTTCGGGCGTTTTCGGAACACAGCTGCGCAGGTCATGATAGAGCGTTACAAAAAACTGCACGCGCCCGCGCTGAAGTTTGAGTTCGTCAAGTTTTGAACTTTCAAGGATTTCGTCGCCCGAAGCCTTGGGGCCGTCGAGAAGTGCCGCGGCTTGCTTGTCCCATTCTTTCAAAAGAGGAATGTTTTCCGGAGTAAGCGCGAGATAGACCGGACTCGCCGGACTCATCAACGACAGAACAGAATCCAGGCGCGCTCCAGAATCCCACTCAGAGAGATCGGCCGTCAGCGGGGCCGACTCGCCTCCGACCGCGGATCCGGTCACCAGAGTCAGAAGAAGCAGTAAAAGGTGCGAACGTTTTCTCACACCATGCTCACTAGAAGAAGACCGACAGCCCGACGTTAGCGGCGATATTGTTCTGCCAGGTTTTTAAACCGCCCGCGCCAATGTACGTCGTACCCTCGGCGCGAAAAGCGAACTTCTGCGAGATAAAAAAACGAAAGCCAAAACTGAAAACGGCTGTCAGCGTGTCCTCAGACTTCAGCTTAGATGGATTGCCGTAGAACGTGCCTTGGATATCGCGATTGATCTGCGCGACTCCAGCCTTAAAGTAGGGCTGAAATGGCATGTCCCGCGGTGCGAGCTGTTGAACCCAGTTCACACTGTAGATACGATCGACGTACGTGCTGTCTTGCAGATTGAAATGAGTGGCTTCGTCGCTGATCTTGGTGCGCGTTCGGACATCCTGAAAGCCCACCTCGACCCCTGACACCGACGTGAAGTAATACGCTCCCGATAGTCCAATGCGACGAATCCAGGTGTAACTTTCATCGGAGTAGTTCGAGCGCTGGTACCAGAGTCCTGTGGAGACCTCAAACATTCCAGCCAGTGCTGACTGGGCGGACACTAGAACTACCAATGCGGCCACAAGGCCTATTTTTATTTCCCGATCCATGGGTGTTTTTTCCTTCGATCATTCCCTGAGTTTTCCGAGCTCCTCGAGGATACGTGTTTTCTCGGCGAGTTCGGCTTTGTGTTCCTTTGCTAAAATTTCGTCTGATGGGTCCTGAATCCTGTAACGCGGATCAAGATTCTTCGAGCGTCTGAGGCCTGGATACAAGATATCGGCCGCGCCAGGAACGCCACCTGCTAGCTTGGTAATCTTCCAGTCGGACTTGCGATGTGGCTTCGGGGTTGTCTTAGGATCGATCGCCGAAGCGAGTTTGCGCTCAGGCTGCGAGTCTTCTGTTGGAGCGGCGTCTTTTAGGTTTGCCGGAATCTTACGTGCACTGCGCGTGAGAACCGCCTGCAGCGCCAACTTCTTTTCATGCTTGTCGAGCGGAAGGCTTTGCAGACTCTCCTTGAGACTCGCCATGGTGACAGCACGTGGTGTGCTTGGCGTGATACGCAGTCGCTTGAAATTTAGTGACGTGATCTCTCCGGCCTTGATCATTTGCGAAGCTTGCGGCTCGAATCGATTCGCAAGTGTTGCAGTGTTCTCGAGAGCCAAAAGCTGGGATTCTTCTTCGTCGGGATGGTAGAGCGCTACAGCGACACCGCGATCGACCGAAACACGCGCATTGGGCGTCACGATTCGAAGAGGTTCGCTGCCCTGAGCGACACGGACAAAGATCTGCCCTCGGTACAACACGATTTGGTCTTCACCCGTAAATATTTTTGGTTCGCGATCAAAGAACTGAACAAACGTGTGGTCGCTGATCTTAGCAACGTATCCTTGTCGATGGGTCGCTAAGGCCCAACCGGACCGAACGGTCACCCAAGCCCCACACGGAATCGACGCGTTGACGTCGGTATCGATGAGTTCGTTTCGGGAAGAATCAAAAATCTGTACGTCGCCTTCGAACTCTTTGAGAATACCGCAAGGAACAGGCTTTGAAGCCGCACTCTGCGGTTCGCTAGCTGTCGCAAGACCGGCGACACCGGCTCCGAACACAGTCAAAAGCGCGAACCATGCGCTGTTAGTGATGTGGCGCATGCTCTTTTTCATTTTCACTCTTGGTTTCTTCGCTCGGATGAAGTTCCGCTTGACCCGGCGGCGAGATCTTTTCGTGCTTTACCGTTTCTTGTGCCGAAGTTTCGGAAGCGGGTGTACGCGATGGATCGAGCTCCGGGTTCACCCAGCGAGCCTCGAGTCTGCGTGGAAACCGATCGACAAGTCGGACCAACCACTGCTGAGCAACGCGGTACTGATCTGTCTTCTGCGCCACGAGCGCTTTCCACAGGGTCGCCTGTGCCTTGAACTCTTGCGTGCCTTCGGCCGCTGGGCTCGAAAGCACTTTATCGAGAAACTCATCCGCCAGTTTGAAATGATTGAGACGGTACCAAGACACACCCGTCAACAGATAGTTGCTCGGCGTTTTGAAACTCGTGTCTTCGTCCATGCCGGTGAGATAGGAAAACAGCACGGCGGCTTTCTCGTACTCTTCGGCTTTGAAGTAACTTACGGCCAATGTGAACAGCTGTTCGGGCAGTAAGTTCGACGGAGGACGGTAGTCAATACTATTGAGCGCCATCCCGAGCCGTGCGCCTGTTTCAACAGCAAGCTTTACGCCCGTGGTTTGTGTTTCTTTTTCTGCACTGTTGCGACTGCACTCGAATCGAATCTCTTCGACCCAACGCCGGAGGTTGGCGTTTTCAGAAACGAGTCTTCTGTTTTCCTCGTCAGCGTGCGAGAGCTCTTTGACTTTGTAGACAATCTGCGTGACGAACTCGCGCACGGATCCTGGCCAGTTGTCGTCGTTAAATGTGGCAACAGGCGAGGCGTCAGAATGCTCATCGGCCGGATGCTCTTCTTGGTGCTCTTCTCGGTGACTTGCGATCGATCGGTCGGCGTGCTGGTTCGCTGCACCTCCATGGTCATCGCCATGGCCACTGCCCTGATCGTGACCGCCTCCCGACTTTGAATTCCAGTAGAAGAATCCGCCGCCCATACCCGCAACTAGGGCTAACCCCGCAACCATGGTGAGTTGTTTTTTTGTAGGAACTAACTTGGAAACTAAACTGGCGAGCTTAAGGCGCAACTCCACAAGCTTCGAGGGCTTGGGATCGACTTCACCAAACTCGTTCTCTTCGCCAACGCTGACAGTTTCGGCGGTGCTTTCTGCAGAGGCGTCGCTCTCCCCGATCTCGCTCGTGAGATCTTTGGTCAAGGCTTCGGCCTCAGCAAGAAGCTTATCAAGATCACTTTCTGGATTTGCATTTGCGGCCGGTTCCGCGCCCTCAACGGGCTTTTCAGTGTCCATCCGTGTGTACGGATCGACACTCGAGGACAAAACATTTAGGTCTTCGTCGCTACGTCGCCACAAGGACGCCGTCAAAACCCTGCCTAAGCCTTAGTCAGTCGTCCAAGGTCTCGCGCGACACGCCCTCTTGCGTATCGGGATCCACATACAAACACTTAATTTTAATGGACTTTTAAGCTTGACGCATAGTGCCTTTTTGGCACCAGTCTTGAAATCAATCGCTTACGAGAGAGAAGTGTATGCGCAAAGGTATAGGTTCTGTCCTTTCATTTGTACTGCTTGCAGGTCCGGCTTTTTCAGCCTGCAGCAAACAACCGTTCACGGTGGGCAAAGTCAAAAGTGAACTTGCCGCTCCCGGTACGTTCAGCGTCCCCGCGAAGGTCGATGTTCTCATCGCCCAAGACAACACGTCTTCGATGTACGAAGCTCTCGGCGCCATTCAGGCACAAGTTCCAGGTTTTATGACCCAACTCCAGAATTCGGGTTGGGATTATCGCCTAGCGGTCACACCCCTAGCCCACTATGAAAACCCCGACAGTCTCCGCGAACTCGATGAAATCGTCGGATCGCGATTCGACGCTAACTGGTTGATGTTCAACCAATGGTGGGAACCGTTTCCAGGTGTTGATCCTTCATCACTCAACAACATCATGCCGCAGTTTTTTCGAACGCCTGCGAACTTCGGAGGCTATATGACAACGGCGGATATTCTGCCGTTCTTGAATTCGCAAGAAAACGGATTCAAAACAATCCAACGAACCCTTTTTGAAAAATCGCCGGTGTCGCAGTTTCTGCGTCCGGACGCGATGCTCGCGGTTATTGTGATCGGTAACGGTAACGATACGTCTGACGTCAACATGTGTTTGACGGTTGGAAACAATTCGCAGTACATCCCTTGCGGCGAACCAGGAACACAACCCGGACAAATGTACTTGGACAATCGTGCAGCGACCTTTGACAAGTACCGTAACGATTTTCTGTCACTGGTGTCTTCGGGACAAACGGCAAAGATTCAGTTTCATTCGATCGTCGCGTTCAATAACGAATGGGGCTGCGTGGCCTCTAACGATCACGCTTATCGCGGCTACCGGTACCTCGACATGGCCCTCGCACTCGACGGAACGCAGTCGGATATTTGTTCGCTACCGATCAACTCTGCTTTGACAGCCCTCAATGACGATCTTCAAGCGACCAAAACAAGTTTCGTCACAAAATATCTTGTTCTCGGTTACGAACCGGACCCCAGCCAGATTCAGGTTACAAAACTGATTGGCGGAGATCCTGACAACGCTGTGGTGATCCCACAGAACGCGACCAACGGTTGGACGTACATCGGTGGACCGCAGACGTTGAACACGGTCATCTATCCCATACCCATGAACCAGCAAACCGGTTGGGTCATCGAGCTCAACGGGACGGGACTGTTTCACGGCAATGACGTTCCGGTCATCGTGGCGCCGCCTGCTGACGGAACGCCCTCGAACTAAAAACTACACTAACCTTGAAAAATCTTGTGCGGGCTGTGCTCGCCCATCCACTGTCTGAGATCGCATACGGCTTGTCCGTCTTTCACTAAAACCAGTGCGAACGTACGTCGAAACTGTTGCCCGAGCCCGCGCCAATCCAAGTCGATCATCTTCGTCCATGTCCCGGTATTGATGTACTGCTTGCCGTCGGGATAAACCTTATTCATTGGTCGATGTGTGTGCCCCATGATGATCGTCTTGATCTTGGGGTTTTCATCAAGCATCCGTCGCGCCGATCGCTCGAGATCCAGAAAGAACGCACTCTCTTCGCGGTAACGCTGCCACATTCTTTTCAAACTGAAGCGCTTGACGGGATTGGCGAGCAAGCGCGTTCGAATAAAATAGAAAAACGACAGCAGCCCAAAACGAATCGTGAACCAGGTGTCGAAGAAAAGACCAAAAACGAAAAACACGCGAATCGGCCGAATCTTGTCCAGGTATTCACGCTCCCACTTGAGGCGGTTGATAATCTTTAGAACGTAGACGCTCCCCCACGGAATATTGAGCACCTGTCGTCCGTCGTCGGTCTTGACCAGCGGCTCTTCAAAATCTAGTTCGTTTCCCGACTCTTCTTGGTTGCCATGGCGAATCTCAAAACCTTCTTCGTATTCGAGTCGGTCGCGATCGTTGACGACTTTGACTTTCTCACTTGGAAAACGCCCTTGGGGATCCCAGGCCCGAACAATCGCCTCGGCGACTTTTGGAAAAAACAACTCGGCGTCGTGGTTACCGATCAGATACGTGATGGTCTTTCCCGGCAGGCCAGCAAATCGTTTCAGTGCGGCCATCACGTGAGGATGACCATTCATGATCGCATGAAGTTTCTTGAGAGCATTTTCTTCCGTGATCGCATCCTCAAACTCACCCATGATGGGGACATTGAGAAAATCCAGATAATCTCCGGCAATCACGAGCTCAACGTCGATAGACTGCCCATCGACTTCTCCAAACGGACCGGTCGAAAAATAGTTAAACATGTCGCACATCTCGTCGTCGAAATGAAAATCTTCGTGCGGATTGAGTTTGCTTTCGTAAAACCGACCGGCCGAGAGATGGCAATCACTGATGACGAGTTTCACCTTGTCCCATCGCTTCATAACCGAATAGAATCATGTCATGGGGTTGCGATCTGCGCTAGCAGCAAGACGAGTCACCGGCCTAGTGACCGCTGTAACGACTGCGGTGGCGATTGCGGCTGCATTCGGGACCAGCGCGATCACCGCAGTGTTTGCTGAAGAAACGATCCGTGTGGTTCTACCCGATCCTGGCCAAGGCCTCGCCGGCAGCGACGGAAAACTCATCCGTGGGATCCGCGCCACGATCGAGGACTTCGAAAAGCAAAATGCCGACATCCGCGTTCGACTGACCTCCAGCACGTCGTCCGAAAGCGGCCTCCGCGATGTCCTCACGATGGGTATGGCCGGCACGGGCGCCGATCTCGCGTGGATCAGCTACGAGGAACGTCTCCTGGCACGCAACGCCCTTGGAAAGAATCAGACGTTCAAAGTGATTCCCTATCTTCGTACCGTTCCGGTGATTCTCGTGAATGACGAAATTCTTTTTCGACATCGTTTGGATACCGCAGTCACGCCTAAAACAATGAAAGACTGGATTGGAACGTTTGCAAAACTGGCCGAGAAGCCGAGCGGTGCGCCCGGGGGCGCCACCAGGAGTCTCACGCTGTCGACACGCGATGAAGAAGGTTTTTGGATTCTCACGAGCCTCCTCGGTCGCGAGCCCTGGGAACGCACCGACGGTGGACTCCGCACCCATCGCCTGATCCCCAAACGTGCGAGCGCCTTGAAACAGCTTTTGCAGCAACATGCGCACTGGAATCCTGAATTGTCCCCAGAGGCCGCGCTCGATCTCTTTCTCGATGGAAAGGTCTGTTTCTTCGTGACGTCAGCTCATCGACTCGCACTGCTTGGACGGCCGATTGAGTTTCGCACCCATCTGATCGCGCTTCCGACATGGGACACCGCCGAGAGCGCGCCTATACGGGAGACGGATCTTTGGGTGATCCATCCTCGTCCGAGCGTCTTAAAACTTGTCCAAGCACTGACCGAACCGAAGCGGCTCAGTGAACTACAGATGACATCGGGGTTTTTTCCGGAACGCCTGTCGAAACTGGAGACACCTCCATTTTTTGGAGCGCAGGACCTGTTCGCCGCTTGGACACGCCTTGCGCGCACCACCCGAACCGCGTCGAAAAAGCTCGATCCGGATTATCCGCAAGCACGTACGAAATGGGGTCGCGCGCTCAACGACTTCCTGGCACTGCCTCTGGATGCAAGCGGTCCAGAGCGCCAAGCCGAGCTCTTCTTTGAGACGGTGGATGCCCAGCCGCTCCAACTACGGAATTGACACGTGGTGCAGGGTAGCCGTAAAACTGTGTCTGTATGGCGAATCGAGAAAAACGCTGGTCCGATAATGCCGCAGGTAAGTTTTACGTCGATGATCAGTGTATTGAT
Organism: uncultured Oligoflexia bacterium; assembly: GCA_964549505.1. Taxonomy (GTDB): domain Bacteria; phylum Bdellovibrionota; class UBA1018; order UBA1018; family CAZJVD01; genus CAZJVD01. Next base: position 36,112 of record CAZJVD010000016.1, on the reverse strand, counting down.
TGCGACGCCTGTCGTGCAGAAGCGCCCGATCACTTTAAGCGCAACGATGACAACGGTTATTCATTCGTTTTTCATCAACCCACAAACGACGCTGAGACGGAACGCTGCCAAGCTGCGCTTGAAGCCTGTCCTGTCGAAGCGATCGGCAAAGACGGCTGAGCGCCCGTCAGTCCCCATCCCCGCTATCTCCACGATTCTGACGATTCTGGCGACTTGATGACTTGAGTTTGTACCTCTGAACCGTTTCCGGTGCGCTCGGTTCTTGAAAAACCAGTTCATCATTACGGGTGACCGTACCCAGCAGAGAACCCATGTGAAACAAAGTGTCGAATTCAGCGGAGACAATCGTAACGGGGTGAGTGAAACTCTCCAAAATTTGTCCACGACCGAACAAAGCTACAAGCTCGTGCGTAAAGAAAAGTCGGCCGTCTTCTTCTCGAAACGAGACATAATGTTGCGCTCCCCACGGATGTTTTTCGAAAACCTCGAAAGTTCCCCTGGTGTAGTTGAACCGCCGACCGGCAAGCCATCGGATGAGATTACGCTGTATGCCCTCCTCGTACTCAATGGATGTTCGCGCGCCGGTAAGCTGGGCCGTCAGCAAGTCACCCAAGTGCTTTGACATCGTGTCCAGTGCGGCGCGAGCGGCGGCAAGATCCCTGGCTTCCAGTGCGTGACTGCACTGATTCGCAAAATCTCCCACCACTAGAATCTGTCTAATGGTTGCTTCTTGCTCAGAATGCCCAGTAGCCCCCGCCGTGGGCGAGAGAACGAGCGCTAGAAACAGTCCTAGTCGAGCAACGAACATGGGCTCTTACTAGCAAACTGTACGCAATGCGTCACGACAAAAATCAGTAAAGAAACTAAGCCCCTAAATCACCGTATCCATAGGACGCTCCTGCTCCTCATGGCACCCTGGGCACCCGGGGCTCCCGGGCCGCCCTGGATAGTCCACATTATAATGTAGACCCCGACTCTCCTTTCGCATCAGCGCACTCTGAACGATCAGTTGCGCGACGAGGACGAGGTTTCGCGTCTCGACGAGGTCGCGTGTGAGAATGAAATTCCAATAGTCTTCGTTGATATTCGCCGCAATCAACTCAAGTCGTCGACGTGCACGCTCCAGGCGACGATTACTTCGAACAATACCGACATAGTTCCACATCAAGCGACGAACCTCGTCCCAGAGAGCCGCAATATCGATGCGATCTTCGATCCGCACAGCACTGCCGACTTGCCACGGCGGTGGCTGGAGTCGCATCGGATCCGATAGCGAAGGTCGCTCCGCCAAAAGTCGTTCGGCTTTCTGAGCGGCGCGATGAGAGAAGACAACAGCCTCGAGCAACGAATTACTCGCTAAGCGATTAGCACCGTGAAGGCCTGTACACGACACTTCGCCAATTGCAAACAAGCCCGGAACCGTGGTTTCGGCGTCGTGGTTCACAACCACTCCGCCACACATGTAGTGAGCGGCCGGAACAACAGGGATCATGTCTTTGGGCGGAAATATTCCGAAGCGTCCACATTGATCTAAGATTCCAGGAAACTTTTTTGAAAACTCCTCAAGCGGCATCCCACGAGCGTCGAGCCATACATGCGCATCACCGGAGCGCTTCAACTCTTGGTCAATCGCACGGGCCACGACATCACGCGGGGCAAGCGAACCCATCGCATGATAACGAGACATGAACTCGTCGCCGGCGATGTTCCGAAGTACGGCTCCCTCGCCTCGCAACGCTTCAGAGATCAGAAAATTTTTAGCGCCGGGATGAAAGAGACACGTCGGATGAAACTGCATGAATTCGAGATTCGCTACACGAGCACCCGCACGATGTGCGATCGCGATACCATCGCCTGTCGCGACATCCGGATTCGAAGTATAACGATAGACCTTCCCCGCACCCCCGGTCGCGAGAATCGTGACCGAAGCGCCAATGGGATAGACATCACCACGAGTCGTATCGAGGACATAAGCGCCGATACAGCCTCCAGGTCGATGCCATAGCGCTGAGGACTTCGCCTCGGTGATGAGATCCACAACGAGATGGTTTTCTAAAATCGTAATATGCGGATGCGCACTCGCCTGATCCACCAACGTCTTTTGGATCGCGTAACCCGTACGATCATCCGCGTGCAGGATACGACGCCTTCCATGCCCACCTTCGCGATGCAGATCAAAAATCTCGACAGGGTCCGTCCCCTGCGTAAAGGGAACACCGAGCGTGATCAACTCCTGAACGCGCGCCGGTCCTTCTTCCACGCAGAGTTTTACGACTTCGGCATGACAAAGGCCCGCACCCGCACGGAGGGTGTCGGCCTGATGCTCGTCAAAGCTGTCGCCCTCTGCCCAAACGGATGCAATACCGCCTTGCGCATAACGCGTGTTGCTCTCAAGACGATCGGTTTTCGTGAGAACGGTCACGCGATAAGTGCGGGCAAGTTTCAGCGCTGCCGTGAGTCCAGCAATCCCGCCACCCACAACGAGCACATCCGTTTCATGGTTTCGTACGCTGTTTGTCACGCGTTTTTCCAAGCGTTCTGGACTTAACACGCGGTTTGTCATTTGTGGAGACCTCTAAAGATGCTAGCTTGGAAAGCCCATGGATCGCGTCTCCAAAAGTCTAGCTACCGCTCGCGCACGACTTTCCTCATCGGCGCTTCTCCATAACTTTCGGGTTCTTGAAAAACGTGCGAACGGACTGGAACTGATCCCCATGATCAAAGCCAATGGCTATGGTCATGGCGACGCATGGGTTGCGCAGACATTGCGCCCGTACTGGTCACGCCTGAGAGGTTTCGGCGTGGCGACTACCGAAGAAGGAATCGCACTTCGGAGTAAGATTCGAAGCCGTGTACCCATCATCGTGTTCTCTGGAACACCGATCTGGACCGAAGAAAAGGCGCAAGCGATGCGACGTTCTGGCCTCGAACCGGTCGTGAGTACATGGGACGATCTCAAGCGATTTCTTGGGCGCGGGGACGACCGTCGGCTCCGTTATCATCTCAAGTTCAACACCGGCATCAATCGACTGGGGATTCCGTTGGATCAGGTGCGTGCGACTGTGGATCTTTTACTGAGGAAAAAAGCGATACTCCCTGAAACGATTCTCTCTCATCTTGCCGTCGCGGATGACCCGAATCGCGCCGCCAGTCGTCGACAGCATGGTGGCGCGCGCGAACTCTTAAAAGAATGGACACGACGTCTTCCTGAACGGCCCTTTCACTTTGGCAACAGCGCCGCACTCTGGTTTTCAAAAGGCTGGAAACTCCAGACCCTCAGCCAGATTGCACGCCCCGGGATCTCGCTCTATGGAGCTGCTCCGCGATCCGATATCGCATCGTCTGGATTGCGACCGGTTATGACTCTCGAAGCGCAGACCGTCCATCAAATGGAACTGAGAACCGGGGATATCATTGGATATGGCGCACAGTTCAGAGTCGGAAAACAGAGTCCGCGAACTGCCCGCCGATTTGCGATTTTAGGTGCTGGATATGCGGATGGAATCCATCGACAGCTTTCCGGTCGTGGGCTAGTCTATTGGAAAGGGAAAACCTGTCCCGTTGTCGGGCGTGTCAGCATGGACTTGATGGCTTTCGCTGCGCCACGATCGCTTGCTGTCGGGAGTTGGGTTGAGATCTTTGGACCCCATCTTCTGCCTTGGGTACAGGCCGAACGTGCAGGTACAATTCCCTACGAACTTTTCACGAGCGTCGGCACAAGAGTCGCCCGTTATTACGAGTGAGGACATGAGCAAACCAGTTGCGGTGGAACTCGTCGATGTGCATAAGAGTTTTCGGGGCGGACGCGATCACGTACTCAAAGGTGTCTCGCTTGAGTTCTACGAAGGCGAGCTGACGTTCGTCCTGGGCCCATCAGGCACGGGAAAATCCGTACTCATCAAACATATTCTGGGTTTATTGAAGCCCGATCACGGAACGGTTCACGTGCATGGAAAAGACATGTCACTGCTGCGGGGAGCTGACCTGGCCGATGCTCGCCGCGTTTTCGGTATGCTTTTTCAGAGTGCGGCACTCTTTGATGATTTGACAGTATACGAGAATGTCGCGTTCCCGCTCGTGGAACACTCGGATCTCTCGAACGACGACATCGAAAAGAAAGTAACGACGACGCTTGGACTGCTGGGAATGACGTCCGGTTATGACAAACTTCCCAATGAACTGTCGGGCGGAATGCGTAAGCGTGTGGGACTGGCGCGAGCGATTGTGCGCGAACCTTCGATTCTTCTTTACGACGAACCGACGACCGGTCTTGACCCGGTAACACGTTCGACGGTCGACGAACTGATTGCGACACTTCGAGACAAGCTCAAGCTCACGTCGATCGTCGTTAGCCACGATATTCCGGCGGCACTCCGCCTGGCCGATCGTATTATTTTTCTTTATGGCGGCACGGCCGTCTTTACCGGCAAGCCAAGCGAACTCTGGAATTCCAACCATCCGACCATACGTGGTTTTCTTGAAGCGGAGTCCATGTCGTTACGATCTTTAACGGAGTCACGCGTCTAAAATGAGGACACGCCCTAATGTCGATCGATTACCGTGAGCCGCTCTGGCTGATACGCACCGCTCGAAACGAGATCAGCCTTCCGACACCCGAGACCGATCTGAAAAAGCTGATCATCAGCGGCAAACTCACCCACCGCGATGAAGTCTGCCGAGCCAATGGCTACTGGTTCTTTCTCCACGAATCCGATGAGGTTCAGAAACATCTAGGAATCGAAATATCTCCCGAACTTCTGACCATTCCGAACACCGATGATGACCTCACTGCTACCGAGATTGAGAAGTCTCTTCCCAGTCAACCGTCCATACCCGATTTGCAGCCGATACTTTCCAAACCCGACGATCCTGTTCGCAACCGTGCGCTCCTCGAGTTTCAGAACACACACATCGAAGAAACGAAACCGTCGCAGCCGTTTCGTCCGCAGATCATGGGCAAGCTCGCGAATCTCGAGCGCGCGTCTCTTTGGAAAACCGCCATCGTCCTCTTGTTATTCGTTATCGCCGGTCTGCTCGTAGCGATTCTGCGTGTGATCCGAATCTAGGGGTCACCCTAGTTCTTTCCACGATCGACGAGACTCAGTTCGCGTATCTGAACATCGGCCGGTCCTTCAACCGCGACGAGTTTAGCGTTGAGAAGTTTTAAGATCTCGTGCCGACGAAAATACAGCTCGTTCTTCCAAACAGGCGAGTCGACCGAGACCACTAGAACACCCTGTTTCACGAAGAGCGCTTCGGCATGGCGAGCAATCAACGGACCTACGGTTTCGCTCCAGAGTTTGACGGCGCGCGATTGCTTGAGTCGCGCCGACGTATCGGGGCGCTTTTTGAGAAACTCAGCAAGGATTTCTGCCAAAGTATGAGCCGCCATAGAGCTCCGAGTTTTAGCATACGCCTCCCCTATGATATAGAAGCAGTATGTCGGGAATGGACTACAATCCGCAGGACGTCGAGTCCAAGTGGCAGGATCGCTGGAGCAAAGAGCGCTCGTGGGAAGTGAGCGAACTCCCTGGAAAGAAAAAATTCTACATGCTGGACATGTTCCCCTACCCGTCCGGCCGGATTCACATGGGCCATGTGCGCAACTACGCGATCAGCGATGTGATCGCTCGAATCAAGCGATCCATGGGATTTTATGTCATGCATCCGATGGGTTGGGACGCTTTTGGTCTGCCCGCGGAAAATGCTGCCATTAAAAACAAGACCCATCCGGAGAAGTGGACCCTTGAAAACATTCAGACCATGAAGGCTCAGCTCATGCGTCTTGGATTTGGTTACGATTGGTCGCGCGAAGTCACGACGTGCCTTCCCGAGTACTATCGATTTGAGCAAGGATTCTTTGTCGACTTTTTTGAGAAAGGCCTCGCCTATCGCAAAGCCTCGACCGTCAACTGGTGTCCGAGTTGCCAGACCGTCCTCGCTAACGAGCAAGTCGAAGACGGCCACTGTTGGCGTTGCGATTCAGAAACAACAACGCGCGAACTCGAGCAGTGGTTCTTCAAGACGACCGCCTACGCTGAAGAACTGCTCAAGGGCCTTGATCAGTTGCCCGGATATCCGGAACGCATCAAGACGGCCCAACGACATTGGATTGGTAAGAGCGAAGGCGCCGAAATCGAATTTGCAATCGAAGGTCGATCCGAAACCATTCGGGTGTTCACCACGCGCCCTGACACACTCTTTGGTGTTTCATACATGGCACTCGCCCCGGAACATGCGCTGGCTCTGGAGCTTTCGAAGACCCGGCAGACCGAAGTGACGGAGTTCATCGAACGCTGCCGCAAAATGGATCGTTTTAAGCGAACTGCGGATGACACTCCTAAAGAAGGCGTTTTCACGGGATCACACGCTCTTCATCCCTTAACGGGCGAACGCATCCCCATCTACCTCGCAAACTTTGTATTGCTCGACTATGGCACCGGAGCCCTGATGGCTGTACCCGCGCACGATCATCGCGATCATGCGTTTGCAAAAAAATACGGTCTGCCGATTCGACAAGTGATCGCTCCGACGGACGGTGGGAAGCTCGAAACTTCTATCGCCCCGTTTGTCGAGCCTGGTGTTCTGATCGCAAGCGGTCCGTACACGAACCTTATTTCTGAGAAAGCAAAACGCGAGATCACGCTCGCTCTTGAGAAGCTGAAAAAAGGTCGCGCGGCGGTCCAATATCGTCTTCGAGACTGGGGTCTGTCGCGGCAACGTTATTGGGGCGCTCCTATTCCGATTGTGCACTGCCAGGATTGTGGTCCTGTAGCCGTTCCGAAGAGCGAACTGCCGGTTGTACTTCCAGGTGACGTGGATCTGTCAGGCGAAGGCATCTCGCCGCTTGCGAAACATCCGTTTTTTGCGAAGACGACCTGTCCCAAGTGCCGACGCAAGGACGCACGCCGCGAGACCGACACCATGGACACGTTCATGGAATCGTCGTGGTACTACTTGCGTTACACTTCACCCCATTCCAAGAACGAGCCGTTCGACAAGAAAGCGCTTTCGTATTGGTTGGGCGTCGATCAGTACATCGGCGGCATCGAACACGCGACGATGCACCTCCTCTACTATCGCTTCTTCCATAAAGTACTTCGGGATTTGGGTTACTTTCCAAGCGATCTCGACCCTCGGGATCGGGATGAGCCCGTTCGAAACCTTTTCAATCAAGGCATCGTCTACAAAGACGGCGCCAAGATGAGTAAGTCCAAAGGCAATGTCGTCGATCCGATGGACCTGATCGCACACTATGGCTGCGATACGGCACGCATGTTTTCTCTTTTCGCCGCTCCACCGGATAAGATTTTGGAGTGGTCTGAACAGGGCGTTGAAGGCTCGTTCCGCTTTCTGGGCCGCGTGTGGCGCCTTGTGGATCAGAACAGCGACGCCTTGAAGTCAGCGCCGCGAAAGCCGGCGACGGCTCACGACAAACTCGCTCCGGCCGCCAAGAAACTGAGAACGAAGACGCACGCGACGGTGCTAAAATATCATACCGATTTTGAAAACAGCTTTCAGTTCAACACGATGATTGCGGCCATTATGGAACTCGTTAACGAGGCGTATCTTTTTCAGGCTGCCGACAACAAAACACCGGACGATCGTGCTGTTTTTCGCGAGAGCGTGGAAACGACGATTCGTTTGCTTTACCCCTTTGCTCCGCATATCGCCGAAGAGCTGGCGGAGCGCATTGGATTCGAAGCGCGTCTTCTCGACGCACCTCTCCCTGTGGCGGACGCACAGGCGCTCGTAAAGACCACAGCCTTGTACATTGTCCAGGTCAATGGCAAGCTCAGGAGCGAAGTTGAGATGCCGATCGACGCGTCCCAGGCAGAAGTGATCGCAGCGGCGCAGGCCGATGCAAAGGTCGCTTCGAAGCTGGCCGAGGGTCAGTTGGTGAAAACGATCTTTGTGCCTAAAAAGATCGTGAACTTCGTTGTGAAGACATGAAACGCAAACTTCGACTTTGGTTACTTCCGCTTTGGACAGTTTGGCTCGCCGGCTGCGGGTACTCGCTTCAGAATTCGCACAATCCATTACGAGAACAGTACGGGGTTTCGAAGATTTACATCGCTCCAGTGCGTAACGAGACCTTTAAAGCTGGCATCGAGAATCTTGTTTTCAACGCGTTGGTACGAACCATTGGACACCACAAGCGTGTTCGGATCGTCACCACGCGCGCAGACGCGGACGCTGAGCTGGTCAGCTCGGTCAACATGGCTTCCTTGTCCCAACACAGTTCGACGACCGCCGACAAACTGAGTCCACTGGGATCCGGCCCGGAAGATGTCATCGTAACGACGGTGTACGATGCCAATCTCGGCTGCACGTTCAGGCTTTTCGTCCTGCAAGGTGAAACCAAGGGTCGAAATATTTGGTATTCGGGATTTGACCGACAGAAACGTTTTCCGGCGAACTCGCAGCTTGGCGCTGCCGGCACGACGTCGGCACTCATCAATGATAGTGAGTTCGAGCGTGCTCTCGGAGATCTCGCCGATGCCATGATGGAAGATGTTCACGAGTCCATGCTCGCTATGTTTTAGTTTGGGGTTGCAGTGCCAGTTTTCGAAGCAAAGAATATTCAGACGCTGATTGAGAAGCGCAGCTTTTTTCCGGCGTATTGGTGGGTCGGATCTGAGCGCTTGAAGGCGCGCGAGCTCACCCTGCGACTCGAACGCGCTTTAGAGCCGGCGGCTGTTGAACGCTTCGATGGTGCCGAAATATCGGGCGAGGCGCTCCTCGAACAAGCTCAAGGCTTATCGCTCTTCGGCGGCATGCGACTCCTGGTTGTGCAGAACGCATCGCGAGTCCAGGGTATCGAAACGGTTTTGGACTGGATGAAACCAGAACCCGTCGGCCCCAGCGAGGATCCCCTCCCAAGTGTGATCGTGTTTCTTACTGACGAGCTCGACCAACGCCGAACCTGGGTCAAAAAAGTTATTGAGAGAGCTCCCGTCGTGCGCTGTGATCCTGTTTTAGAGGGAGACCGTGCGCGGTGGATCGAATTCTTAGCCGAACGCCGAAAACTCAAACTCGATCCCGATCGTGTATTGGCTTTGAGCTTTCTGGATCCTTGGTCGCTAGAGATTGTCGAGCGCGAGCTCGAAAAAATCGAAATCTTTGATGAAGCGGCACTGGAAGCGTCACTAGAAGCGTCAGTGGACGCATCAGCGCCGCTGACGCGAACGACTGCGTGGTCCGGTGGTCTGTGGTGTGACGCCTTTCTCAACCGACGACACGCTCGTCTTCTCGAATCGCTTGATTGGCTCTGCGAGTCTTCTGAAAACATGTTTCAGACGCTGGGTTTACTTGGGTGGAACTTGCGACAGCTGTGGCTTCTCAAGAAAAACCGACCTGTACGGTTGCCCTTCGAGGCTGAAAAACGTCTCAAAGCGGTGCTGGGTTCCTGGACACCGTCCCAAATTGGATGTGCACAAATGGAACTTTTAACGGTGGATCGAGATCTCAAGACAAGTTTTCGTGACGCAAAAGCTTCATGGACGGTGTTTCTCAATCAGTGTTTTTTGTCAACGACATGATCGTTTTCTGCGGCGAGCTGTTTCTCTCCAGCATTTTTGTAAACAACATCCATATAAAATTTAAAAACCAGAAAATCTAAGAATCTCGCCGCACCTAACGCGTTCCTAATAAAACTGAAGCACCACTATCCCTAGTGGTGTCCGCCTTCACCGCTACTAGCTATAGCAGTGTTTTTTGACTTTATGGAAAAATGGACCCATTCTTCAGACATCAGGAGGATGTTGATTTTTTCACGGTAACGACTCATGGACGGGTTAGGCGTGAAAAAAGTAAAGGGTTTGCTCTCGCGTGCGATGTCACGGATCCACATGACGTCGAGCGCCACTTTGTAAGAACAAGCAAGGTGCATTAGACGTCAATAAAGCGACGCCTAGAGGGGGGGCCCCGAGGCAGACCTAAACCATTACAACGACGCTGCTGAGTTTAGCATCAGAGGAGAACTTTTCGCTTATGAGCAACATCACGGAGGATACGATGCAAAAGATCGAAACAGAGAAGAAACCCACGCTGGGTTGGCTCTCTGAAGAAGAAGCGCCACCCGCTATTGTACTGAACACCGACCCCATTCAGGGCACACCCATAGGACCCACAACCACAAAGACGGTCCAGTCTGAAACCGGTCGCGTGATGCGCGTTCGAAAACGCAGTGGCGCCCTCGAACCCGTCGACGTCAATAAGATCGTTGCGCGTGTTTTAGCGTGCGCCGAGGGTGTTGATTCGGTGGATCCGATGCGAGTGGCGACAAAAGCCATTAGCGGATTGTATGACGGCGCCAGCACGAAGGAACTGGACCAGCTCTGCATTCAAACGGCTTCTCTACTCATCGCCGAAGAACCCCGTTACTCCAAGCTAGCCGCGCGCTTGCTTGCCGAGTTTATCGAAGAAGAAGTTCAGAACCAGAACGTTCTGAGTTTTTCGGATTCGATCGCATTGGGATTCGACGCGGAACTCCTTTCCGAGAAAACAGCGAAGTTTGTTGCCGCTCACCGCGGAAAACTGAACGCGGCTATTGACCGCACGCGTACGCGAGCCTTCGAATACTTTGGGCTGCGCGTGCTCTACGATCGTTACCTGCTTCGGCACCCCAAAACGCGCGACGTTTTTGAAAACCCTCAGTACTTTTTCATGCGTGTCGCCGCGGGACTGTCCGAAACCGCGGACGAAGCCATCGAGTGCTATCGCCTTCTGTCCAGTCTTGACTACATGGCGAGCACGCCGACGCTTTTTAACTCCGCAAGCCGACACAGTCAGCTTTCGTCTTGCTATCTCTTGGACTCACCATCCGACGATCTTGAGTCGATCTATTTCAAGTACATGGACGTCGCGATGCTCTCGAAGTTTGCGGGTGGTATCGGGCTCGCCTACCATCGCGTGCGTTCACGCGGATCGTTGATCAAAGGCACGAACGGACATTCGAACGGCATCATTCCGTGGTTAAAGACGCTCGACTCGTCGGTTCAGGCCGTCAATCAAGGCGGAAAACGAAAAGGCGCGGCGTGCGTTTACCTCGAAAGCTGGCATGCGGATCTTGAAGACTTCCTAGAACTTCGCGATAACACCGGCGACGAAGCACGCAGAACACACAACATCAATCTGGCGAACTGGGTGCCGGATCTTTTCATGAAACGCGTCGAAGCCGACGAACTCTGGTCCCTCTTCGATCCGAAGGAAGTGCCACACTTCACGGATCTCTTCGGCAAAGAGTTCGAGCGTGCTTATACCGAAGCTGAAACCAAGAAAACCTACGTCAAACAGGTCAAAGCTCGTGACTTGTACGCACGCATGATGAAAACGCTCGCACAAACCGGTAACGGCTGGATGACGTTTAAAGATCAGGCCAACCTCAAGTGCAACCAGACCCTCGAGAAAGGCAATGTTGTTCACTTGTCCAATCTCTGCACGGAGATCATCGAAGTGACATCGAACCAGGAAACGGCTGTCTGCAACCTGGGTTCGATCAATCTCGGGCAACACATTCTCAACGGAGCTTTTGACTTTGAGAAACTTGGCCGCACCGTAAAAACGGCGATCAAGTTTCTCGATCGCGTGATCGACATCAACTACTACCCCATTCGACAAGCTGGAACGAGCAACCGCAAGTGGCGGCCGGTCGGACTCGGCGTGATGGGTCTTCAAGACGCGTTTTTCCAACTCGGTTATCCTTTTGAATCTGCGAAGGCGCTCGAACTTTCGACAAAGATTCAGGAAGAGATCTATTACCACGCGCTCTCGGCGTCGACGGATCTTGCCGAAGCCGCAGGACCTCATCCGGGTTACAAAGAAACGCGGGCGTCACGCGGTTACCTCCAGTTCGATCTCTGGAATGTGCAACCCAAGGAGACAAAACGCTGGAACGAACTCCGTCAGCGGATTGCGAAGCACGGACTACGCAACTCCTTGATGATCGCCATCGCTCCGACGGCGACGATTGCGTCGATTTGCGGTTGCTACGAAAGCACCGAGCCTCAGGTTTCGAATCTTTTCAAACGCGAAACTCTGTCAGGAGAATTTCTGCAGGTGAATCGTTACTTGATCGACGCGCTTAAAAAGCGCGGCCTGTGGACCGCTGAAGTTCGAAACAAGATCAAAGAAGCGGAAGGATCCATTCAAGGGATTGCTGAAATCCCAGAAGATCTCAAGCTGCTTTTCAAAACAGCCTGGGAACTTCCGATGCGCTCTTTGATTGACCTGGGTGCGGCCCGCGGTGCCTTCATCGACCAGAGTCAGTCGCTCAATCTTTTTATTGAAAGCCCAACGATTGGAAAGCTTTCGTCTATGTACATGTACGCGTGGAAAAAGGGACTGAAGACGACGTATTATCTTCGCTCCCGTCCTGCTACGAAGATCAATCGAATAGCAACTCAAGCCGTCAAGGAAGTTTCGGCACCCGAAACCGCTCAAGACATCCAAGAAGCGATCGCTTGCTCGATTGAAAACCCAGAAGCTTGTGAGTCGTGCCAGTGATGACTGCTCACACCGTTCTAAGACACCAAGGAGGGAAGTCATGATACTCAGTCCAGGTTTTGATCTCACATTGCGTCCGATGAAGTACCCGATGCTTTACGATATGTATCGGGACGCTATCAAGAACACATGGACGGTCGAAGAAATCGACTTCACAGGTGATGTCACCGATCTGCGGTCGAAGATGACCCCGGCGGAACAGCATCTTATCAAGCGCTTGGTCGCGTTTTTTGCAACAGGTGATTCCATCGTCGCGAACAATCTCGTACTGAATCTGTACAAACACGTGAACTCACCTGAGGGACGGCTCTACCTCTCGCGACAACTCTACGAAGAAGCGTTGCATGTTCAGTTCTACCTCACGCTTCTCGACACTTATCTGCCGAACCCCGAAGAACGCTGCGAAGCGTTTTCGGCTATCGAAAACATCCCTTCGATTCGCCGCAAGGGAGAGTTCTGTTTCAAATGGATGGACTCCATCAATAAGTTGAACCAACTCAAGACTCAGGACGATCGCCGCGGGTTCCTGCTCAACTTGATTTGCTTTGCGAGCTGCATCGAAGGACTCTTTTTCTTTGCCGCGTTTGCCTATGTTTACTTCTTACGATCGAAGGGATTGCTCAACGGCCTCGCGGCTGGAACCAACTGGGTTTTCCGGGATGAAAGTGCGCATATGAACTTTGCGTTCAAACTCATCGATATCGTTCGTGATGAAGAACCGGCACTCTTTGATAAGAAGCTCGAGACTTCGGTCCATGAGATGATCCACGACGCGATCGAGTGTGAAACACAGTTCGCAGAGGATCTGCTGCAACAAGGGGTCGCGGGGCTTTCGATGACCGACATGCGCAAGTATCTCGAGTTTATCGGGGATCAACGCTTGATCCAACTTGGATTCTCGCCACGTTACGGGTCCGAGAATCCGTTTCCGTTCATGGAACTCCAAGACGTGCAGGAGCTTGCGAACTTCTTTGAACGACGTGTGTCGGCCTACCAGCTCGGCGTTACGGGTCATGTGGCCTTTAACGAGTCGTTTTGACGTTACTGTTAACGTCAACTCACTGACACGTTACAGAAGCATTAATTATACATAATATGTTTATTAATGTACGCCCTAGCTCTTCTGGCGTTCTGGGCTGGAAGCATTGCTCCATCCTTTTCCGCAGAACCGGAGTCTCTTCCGACTCGAGCAGCACGATCACGTGCGGAGTACTGTCAGTACCGAAAACAAGTCGGATACTTTAAGTCGCTCGCGCGATCCGAATACAATCGACTGCAGTTTCGAAACCAAGGCGGCCTCTTCAACGGCGGCGTCTGCTGGTGGCACTCACTCTTTCAGCGCGCCGCTCTCTACTTAGCAGTCTTTCGTCCGGACCTCCCACGTCCGACAAAGAGCGAAGCAAAGGCCTTGATTCATAGTATCGCCGCCGGGAAAAAGGTCGTCGAGATTCCCGGTTACCGACATCTCTGGACGTTCTCGTACGACTTTGAAGATCTTATTCAACGCAAACTCGAAGAGTGGCAACGGGTAGACGGGTTTCTGAAGTTCGCTTGGCTGAAAGGGCTCCAAGGACACCCGCGCGTGGACCCTGGCGAAATCAAAAAAAGACTCGATACCATCCACCATCTTGTCGACGACAAGAGCGAAGTCCATTGGGCCATGTTGCAAACTCCAGGGATCAGCTCTCACTCCGCTCTTTTCACGGACGTCCTGCGCGGGCCTTACCGTTACGATCTCGAAGTCATCGACAGCAACCGCCCAACGGCCCGACGCGTTTTCTACTACTATCCTGGCGACGACGCGATCTACCTCAAAGAATATGATCACTTCGTGCCCTACGTTGGACGAAAGAGCGATCTCAAGAACTTTCGAAAAGCCAGCGACCGGTACTGCGCAGAGAACCGTCGACAGGGACTGGCGACAGGGGCTGATTCGCGGGAGTCCTCCGAGGACGGGTCTACGGACACTTTTGGCGACACCCTCGGCGGCTCTCTTGACGAGCATCTGAGTAACGATCTCGAGTAGCGAAAGCCCGCTTTGCAATAGCATGAGCGTAGGCTAAGCTCGGCGCCATTGTGAAAATCACGACGTCCGAGATTCGCGTTCGGTACGCAGAAACCGATCAAATGGGTAATGCCCATCACTCGCAATTCATCATGTGGATGGAAGTCGGGCGTACCGATTTCCTGCGCGAGATCGGCTACCGGTACCGCGATCTCGAGACCCGAGGTATTCGCATGCCGGTGATTGATGTCCGCGTACGTTACAAAAACCGCGTGATGTACGACGAAGTTCTAAAGATCAAAACCTGGGTTTCAGAGCTCGGAAAAGTGAAGATCTGTTTCTCTTACGAAATGCTTCGAGAAGACGGAACCCTCGTTGCCGAAGGCTACACGATGCTCGGCTGCCTGAGCGACAAGTACCGTCCGATGGCCATGCCTGCTGACGTCTGGGTCGAACTCGAGAAGGCTGCGAAACCATAGCAGAAACCGCGTTTTCGCGGCGCTTTACATCGCGATCATGTCGCGATAGGTCATATCGATGCTGAACCGATTGCCGCACCGTCGATGGCTTGCTTGCGCCCTGAGCGTTCTGATCACTGTACTTGGAGTACCTGGAGCGCTCGTAGGACTTGCGGGCTGCGGCACGAACTCGGATCCAGAGCCGGCTACAGCAGCGATCGCCCCTGACTTCAAGTCCCTCAAACCTTTACTCGGCGCCGGAGAGATTTTGCCCGCGGACACCCTCGAGGAGATCCGTGCCATCATCGATTACCCATGGGTGCGCCAGTGCAGTGGAAAGTGCCCGTCACACGTGATCACGATGGCCGCCGTCCATTCGGAGGGCGTATCGATGTGCAGCGCTTCGGTGGACTCGCAAGGACGTGTGGTAACGGCGGCCCACTGCGTACCCGACTGGGTTCGCGCAGGCCCACAGTCTGTCGACTGCTCGAAAGACGTCGTGTTCTATCTCCCGACCGATGCACGTGCGAGGTCTTCCCCTCTTGCTCATGCACGCTGCAAACGCCTTGTTCAGACTGGTGACTTCCCGATCGGACTCGGCAATTACGACGAACGACCACGCATCCGTGAGACTCTGCTTGGCGATTGGGCGATGTTCGAACTGACTTTTCCGAGTGAGCCCTTTGACAAGTCGATCTTTGTTTCGTTTGAAGACACGGACGGGATCGAAAACCATTCGAGCCTCTGGGTCGAGGGCGCACACCCGCTACAGGACGTCGCAGTTCTTTCAGCTGAGCAACTGGAGTGCGATGTCCACTACCCCAATGCTTTTGCTCCCGAGTTTACGAATCGCAGTCACCCTTATCTCGAAATTCCAAACTGTCCTGTTCAACCGGGCTTCTCAGGAGGTCCTGTTCTATCCAAAACAGGTCGCATGAATGCGATCATCACGAGCTCGATCAGCGTCGAGCAGCCCAAGGGTACCCACATTGCTTTTCCAGCGGCTGGTGTGGTCAATATGGGTTGCATCTTGAGTCCATCGGACCACTGTCGAGAAACGTCCCCAGAGGCTTGGCGACCCGTCGACAGCAGCAAGATCTTGCGGATGAGCCGCTCGTATAAGAAAGCCATGGAGGCGTTCCGAGAGAAGCTCCATGACGGTCCCGTGACCGAAGAGATTGGCGACCATAAGTATGTATTCGTACCGCCCGATACGGTTTACGAGGACGCTGTACCCAGCGAAATCCATGGGCGATTGATCGGGTTACCCATCTGCGTGGTTCATCCCACCGGGGTTTTCATCTCGGCGCCCGTTCGTTCGCACCCAGCAAAACGAATTATCTTTAAACTCAGTCCGTCTCTCGACAGATATGAAACGCCACCCACACTATCCGACACCATCGTGACGGTTACACACTGGTCTCAAAAGGAGATTTTTCAGCTTGGTGGAGCCTCTGGTGCCGATCCCTACTACCGCCAATACGTTAGTTTTGACTTACCTGGTTCGAAGCAAAACTGGGAAGCCTCACTCGCGCTCTGTAAGAACGGGTCACGGTAGACCTTTAGGTTAAGCTCGGCGTCACTTTCCGTAACCAAGATCCTGCTCGAGCGCGCGACGGAATTCGGTCGAACGTTTGATAGCCGAAAGTCTTGGGAACGCTCGCTTGGGTTCTTTGATCCAACCGCCGTTTTCCCACCGATCAACCCACAGGCTCGCTTTCATATCTTTTGAATCGGACGGAAGGTATCCATGCATACCCTTTCGACTAAGAGGACCGCTCGTCTCTTGCGAAAAAATCGCTCCAGGCGGAAGCGAACCCATCGCACGAACGCCGTAGAAGCGATCACTGATCGTCTTGATCTTCATCCCGATCTTCAAGTCAGCGATGCGTTTCTCAAAATCTGCCGGCACGTCCTTGTGAAAGTAGACTACGGGCGAAGCCTCCTTCCATTCGATACTTGTCGGAGCGTCTGCAAACGCATCGATCAAACCCTTGGGATGGACCGTCTTTGTGATGGCGAGCATCCCGTGATCGGCTACCGTAACAAAGCTGATACGCATCTCACGCCCTTGAGCTTTCATCGCCTCACCAAACTGGGCGATGCGCGAATGAAGATTCTCTTTGTCACGCACCAATGTCTTCCAAGCCTCGCGCACTTCGGTCGAAAGCGGTCCAGACACGTGACCGACCTGGTCGAGTCCAGGAGTCCAAGACATGAAAAGAAAATCGTCCTTCTTGTCCCAATCCTCGAGTCGTTTCATCAGAACGTCAGCGATCTCTGGAAACGATTTAACGACAAACTTAGTTTCGGAACGATCCGCGTGCTTTCCGTTCCAAGGCCCATAACTACAGGGCCAATCAAAGACTTCCGTGTGGACACCCGAACGCTCTTTCCAGCCGGTCCACAGGGGCTCTGCCTTGATACGACTGGCGAAGTTACGATCTTCCTTGGTCGGAAAGCCCGCAGCTCTTTCCTCGCGGTGGGGTTCATTGTTCAAAACAGCATGGGTCTCTGGCTCTACGCCTGTCGCAAGCGTCACGTGACTGGGAAAGGTGTACGACGGAAACGGCGGCACAATACCCCTCACATCGTGAGTACGGACGAAGTCAGGATCGATCGTTTTGAGTTGCTCGTAACCCACGCCATCCACCGAAAAGATGATCGTGATGCGTTGTGGGGCTGCCTCAGCAGAAAAGACGATTCCCGCGCAGAAGCACGTGATCCAAAGAGCAAACGCCGCATTTTTCTTCATGCAGAATCGTTTGCCTTAGAATGTCTAGAATTTCAAGAAACTCAGTCGCCAAGCATGAAGTTCGCGGCACCGCGGTTCATGATGCGATCCGCACCCACCGGGCTGCCATATCCTGTGTACAAAGGTTTTGCTCCACGCATTCCAACTGCACCCCAATAGTTTGCTTGTCCATAGAAGGGGTCCCAAGGAGGTGCGCCGGCTTCGGCATAGTACTGTCTTAACTGTTCTATAGGATTGCCTTGCTGCCCTAAAGGGGACGCGCAGGCCACGATGATGCCGCAACCGCCGATCATCTCCTCATCTCCTGCACTCGCTTCGAGCGCGTTCGAGATCCAAAGCATCAGCGCCAGCAAGACGCCTAAAACTACCAAACGATTTCGCCTATGAATTGAGAAAAACATTTTTAGAGCCCTCTCCGCGTACGTCCTAGAACCTTGGCCTGAAATCCGGGACGCGATCCATCGGCGATTCCCATTATCGGAAACGCTTTTGTCCCAGCGGGCAGTCCAAGCTGATTTGAAATCTCGGGATAACCATTGGGCGCTAACGCCCACATCAAGTCAGGGTCAGAGACCCGATTGTAGTGATGGGATCGATCCGCAAAATAAGACGTGATTTGATTGGGGTCCGCAAAACCGAGCGACCCGATCGAAGGGGGTAAAACCAAGACGTTCTCATCGCCGGCCGCACGGCCTACGTTACTGAGCGACAAGACCAAAAAGATCAAACCAATGGATATAAAAAAACTACATACGTTCCGCACACAACCACTCTCTCTCAGGAGGTGGTATTTCAAGTGCCGTACCACTGTTGGTCGGAGGGGCTCTCTAAAAAGTCATATGGTTTCTACCAGTTACGACCGTCATCCCGTCCGGTGAGTTCTCTGTGATGTCGCCGGCCTCGATGGCTGTCTAAGGTTTGCACAGATTTAGACCTGGCCCACTTGCGTGGGCCAGTTTTCTAGTCTCCAGTTTGCTAATCGCCAGTTTGCTAGTCGCTAGACCCGCGAGACCCGCGCCCGAACCGCAGCGCCAACACAAACGGCTGGCCGGTTTCATCGGACTTCTCAGCGACAATTTGAGGATTGAGGGCGGCGGCGGGTTTGCTGTCCGCGGTCGCCCGGGCGAGCAAGCGAGCCGCGGCGTCGTCCTGCGTGCCGCTCGGGCTGAAAATGGCTCGGTCATCCGGGTTCGAAAAATCGAGGCCTGTGAGAAACTTCGGATCTCCACTCTCAAGATCAAGCGCCGCGATCAGCATGCCGCTTTTCGCAGACGGATTCTTGTCGAGATCCTGACCGATTCTTGAGGCGACGCCTTTTGCAGGCGCCGCAAAGAAAAGCGTTTTACGTGCGGCAAGGTCCTCACTGTCTTCAAAGACCAAATCGGCCGCTTCCATGGTGAAAGCGGTATTCACAGCTTCTTCTACTCGAGGATCCACGCGCGGTTCGTCGCGTCCGCCTCCCAGACGCGAGTCGAGAATCAGTTGATTCTCGTCCAACCGGAGCTGCACGCGATCGCGCAGGCGACTTCCAAAGTCGCGGATCATAGAATCGACATCGGACTGAGTTCTTAGCGGCGAGCGAGCCAGATCTTCGATGACAACGCCGCGAGGACAGCGCCTTGTTTCAATCGGATCCTGAGACGTGAAATCGCGTACGGAAAACGCACGCGTCTTCGCGTCTACTCCCACCGAGGAAAAGGCTTCGCGCCAAAGACGTGTTTGATCGGCGGGCGGGCCCAAGGTTTTGCGCGACTGTGGGTCAAAGAAGTGTTTAAGATCGGAACCATTGCCGTAGAACTCAAACATGACATTGGCATCCGTCGGACTCACCCTCACGAGCATGGCTTTCAGGCCAAGGTCGGCAGCCGGGTAGTTTTTACGAAACTCCCGCTCCAGATGTTCCCGTAAAAAGCGGGCCATCAGCAGCATCACTTGTTTGGTCTCCGGCGTAGGGCCGCCGCCTTTCGCGGCTTGCCCTACATACGAAGATCGTTTCACCTCGTCACGAAGCGCGTTCACAAACCCGATCATTCGCGCCCGCGCTGGCTCGAGATCAAACGGTAACGAAACTTGATAGGTAACCGTGCGAGCGTGGCTGGGTGCAAATGTTGTCAGGAAGAGACAGACTGAGACCATGAGCAAAAGCGCTCGAGACGTGCACACCCGCATCGTCTTCTATTTTCAGACGTAGCCGAGGAACAAACAATGAGTGCGAGGTCTCGGCAGTTTCTGCCAGCACCAACGACGTCACGTCCTAGAGGAACAAACCTGAGGGATCGAGTTCTTCTCGGATCAGACGCAAGTCGCCTTCGTCTGGATCTGCAGTAGTTTCAAGCTGACGCGCTGTCTGAATCTCAAAGCCCGACGCTTTCTTGACATCGTCGACGGAAACGTCCCGAAAAAGCTCCGTCAGCACCATGCGCCCGCTTTCAAAACGAAACACGCCAAACTGCGTGATAACGACTTCTGGCCCTTTCCCTGGCAACCCTGGAATCTCGCTCCGCGGTCGACCCCTCATCTGGTGACCTGGACTCGTAATGAAATCGACTTTTTCGACGAAAGATTTAGGGGACATCTTCATCACAACAAGAAGGCGCTTCGCGTGCGTCGCAATCTCACACGCACCGCCACTTCCGGGAAGCCGAATCTTAGGATCAGCGTACGATCCAATCACGGTCGAATTGATGTTTCCGAAAGGATCGATCTGCGCGCCACCTAGAAAACCGACTTCGACCAGTCCACGATGAAGAAACTGATAGAAGATATCGGCTTGCGAAACAATGGCCAGCGAATCGGTGACCAACGCCGGATCTCCAATCGATATCGGAAGACGCTTAGGGACCGTTCCCACAGCACCCGATTCGTAAATCATGAAAAGATCGGGCGCGTGTGTTCGCCTCGCTAGATTGCACGCGAGGTTTGGTAGACCAATCCCCACAAAAACCACCTCGTGGTTCCGCAGTTCTCGCGCCGCGCGCACAGCCATCCGTTCATTCGGTGTCGCTGGGCTAGTAGCCATAGTCGACCCCTGAGCTCACGCGAGGTTTCGCTTTCAGTCTCGAAAGCTCGGGTAACTTTTTCAGATAAGCGGCGCGATCGGCGACACCGTAAACAAACTCGTCGAGATACTTTCTCGATCCTTCTTCGGTACGTGAAATCTCATCCCACTGGACGTAAAAATCGTTGTCACGATCGTAAAAACCTTGCGCGTAACTGGGGTGGCACCCCCACGGTTCGTGCACTACGTGAGAGACACGTATACCCGGGATCAACGTTCGATTCGGATCCGAGCGGATTTTCTCCGTCGAAACGATCTCCTCGCACACAATCACAACCCGTTCGGCCGCAAAGGCAGCTTCCTTCTGTGTGCCAAGGAGCCCCCAAACCTGGGCGTTGCCCTGAACGTCGGCACGTTGAACATGAATGATCGCAACATCCGGCCGAAGCGCCGGAACGGTGGTCAGCATCTCTCCCGTATACGGACAGAGCACCGATCGAATCTCAGGATTGATCTCGGGATAGTCGGTCCCCGCGTAGTTACGAAGCATTCCGAAGGGTAACCCTTGCGCTCCCGCCTGGAGGCGACTCACCATTCCGAAATGACTATACTCTTCAAGGAGCAGAGACTTTTTCTTTTCGACCGCGCGGCGTACCGAGTGCAAACTGCCTACACCCGGGTTCCCCGTCCAACTGAAAACGAGTTTTTTGATACAGCCCGCTTCGACCAGCTGGTCGGTCACAAGATCGGGCGTCAGGCGCACAGCGGTTAAATCGCGGATTTCTTGCCGAATGATCTCATGTCCGGCCGCAAACGAGATGAGATGGGTAAATCCCTCCACCAACACCTTGTCACCCGAACGAACGGCATCCCGAACCGCTTCACGCATCGAGCAGAGTTTCGAATTTTGGGTGCGTTCTGAACTGAAAATGGTTAACCTCTTCAAATGATCCGCGTCAAAACCCTGCCCGTGGTTCGGGAGGCACTCGGCGGTATTCCCGCAACAATCCTAGAAAAATCAGACGGAAAAGTCCAAATCGAATTTTCGAAAGACGATGGACTTCGCTGGAAAACAGGGCGCTTTAAGTTCGAGCTTTTTGAAGATTGGTTTGAAGAGCTGAAGACGAGTATTCCAGCTCTCGAGGTCAAAGACGAGACGATCAAGTTCCCAGGCACACTGACACTCGCCGAAGCGAAAGTCGCCTATACACGCCTTGCTGACTTTTCAGAAATCATCGCCAAAGAGAATCTCGATCACGTCGAAATCTGGGGCGAACCTCATCGGTTGAGTCCTTCAGGGTTCAGTGACTCTCTGACAGACAAAGACTCCGGCGAAAGCGCCCGTTTGCTCGAAGAGCTCTACAAAGACAAGCTGATGGTTAAAGAGAAAAAGACGCTTGTCGTGGACCTTGCTAAGTCGCGTGGCGGCTATCTCGTGTCGGTCGGTCCAGAACGCAAATCAATTATCGACGGTGCTTCACAGATAGCGAGCCTCGCGCTCGGTTACAACGATCCGATCAAAAACTGTATGGCGCTCAGGCCAGAGATTGGAAAAGAAGATTTCAACCTCAGCACCTGGGATATCTCAGAAGCCTTCTCGCAGCTGCTCCGAAGGCACGCTGGACTTCCGCATGTGTACTTCAGCAACTCGGGCGCCGAAGCGATCGAAACCGCATTTCGAGCTTGTCAGTCGCGCTACCCCGAACGCCGACGTGTGATTGCTTTCGAGGGTTCGTTTCACGGCCGAACGTTGTTAGCACTTCACTGCACGCACAGTCCGAGCAAGCGCGTGCCTTTTGAAATCTATCCCGGTGAAGTCGAGTTCATGCCCTATCCCGAAACCAAGGATCCGGAAGCTCAGTGCCCCGAACCGAAGGGTTGGCTCGAACTCTGGAAAACTAAGAAAGATAAGGATTTTCGCTCCCAGTGCGATGCTATCCGAAAAGCTTCGGGTGGCGCCGTTTCATCGAGCGCGACCGTACCAGCGGCCGACCCTCTGCTCGAAGCAGAGATTCAGAGCCTCGAGCGCCTCCGAGCCGCTCTGGTTTCTGATCCACGCCTTGCCGTCATCATCGAGCCCATGCAGTGCGAAGGCGGCGACCGTTACGCAACCAAGCGTTTTTACCGTGCCCTTCGCGTGCTCACGCGCACGTTCGATACAGCGCTCGTGATTGACGAAGTGCAAACGGGTTTCCACTTAGGAAACTCGTTCTTCTGGCATCGCAGTTTTGACATGACCGAACCGCCCGACGCTGTGTGCACGGCCAAGAAGTCGCAGATCGGTGTTTGCCTTTCGCGTTTTCAGCAGGACCATAAGATTGAAACGTCCGCAGCGTCGCTCTACCGAGGGTATCTGCATGCGGTTGCCGCAATGGAGTTCAACCCCAAGCTGCTGGCCGAACAGGTGCGCGGTTATCTCCAAAGCCTACAAGACGCGCTCGGTTCTGAGCTCGTGCAGAGTCCTCGAGGACAAGGGCTCGCGTTCGCATTTGACCTTCCGGATAAGAAAATTCTCGACGCCCTTGTGGCCGAACGATTCAAGTCTGGAATTTTGTTTTATCCGGCTGGCGATCGAACGGCGCGGTTTCGCCTTCTCTACAACACGGATCATCGCGAGCTCGCCCATGTGTTCATCACGCTTTACAAATGCTTCGTCAGCCTTGCCGAGAAAAGCCTCATTGGAAAAATCCCCACTTTGACGGAATGGTCCGATACCCTTCCCGAAAACGTTCGCTCGATGGTGAAAGAAAAACCCACGACGGATTTTCAACTGCCCTGGAAAGAAGATTGGATTCCACGAACCGAGAAGCAATATCTGGCGATTGATTCGGCCTCGTGGCGACGGATCTTTGCGATCTTGTTTCGTCAGTGCCCACAGATGCTTCGCTCGAGCGTGAGTCTCGAAACCGATCTCGCCACATTGAATCGGTTTAAACCTCAGGATTTCTGGAAACACTATACAGAGACTCGCGAATTCACACTCATGGATCTTCTCTGGCAATCCTCACGCGCGTTCAGTTTCTCTGTCGTTCGCTTCGATGCGGAAACGCTCGCAAAATACAAAAAAGAGATCCAGACACTTCAGGAAGCTGCCTACGAACCCGAACGGCGTGATGATCCTGAAATGTATATCGAGGTCACCAAGGACCCGCAGAGTATTTTCTTAGCGGCAGTCACGCCTAAGAATACGATTGCAGGCATTTGTGTGACATCGCCACTGTGGCATTTCAAAAATCGTGCATTGGTGGATACCGACACAGAGATCCACAATCCGCGAGCGCTCTACTCCGCTGATATCAGCGTGATGCCGGAATTTCAGGGAATGGGTCTTGGACTACGGTTGAAGTGCGAGCAATACATGGAATGTCTCCGCCAGGGAACACGGCATGTTCGGAGCCGCAATCGTTTCCCTGAGGCGAGAAGCATGGTTCACATCAACCGTTCGATGGGATCCGTGATCATTGCACGCAATGATCACGACTACGACGGATCAAGCACGGCGCTCTATCAGAGTATTGAACTTTCGCCACCCCATGATGGCATTCATCCCGAGTTTCGCGTTAACGACCCGATGTTACCGGCTCTGAAAAACAAGAGCACCCTCTCGAACTTTGTGAGTCCGTCCTACATTCACAATGTCATGATCTTGCGGGACGTTTTACCGGAGGCGTATCGGCATCTTTTCTTGGCGAGCGGCCGCGCTGAGGCACTCGACAAGGTCATTAAGCTCCTTCGCAGCAAGCGACCCCAAGGAACGTTTGCACTGAGTTTTAAGGGTGACTACTTTGGATCGACCACCGCATGCGCGCGCAGTCTCGGAGGCATGGGTGGACCGAGTTACTACGACTGGCCACTCCTTGAACCGTCTGCGCAGATAGCGGCGATCGAAAAACAGCTGGATCAGTTCAACCAAGAAAAGGTCTTGGGTCTTTTCATCGAACCGACGAAGGAACTTTCACGCGAACGTCGTAGCTCAGAGTGGCTTGAAAGCGTGATCACGCTCTGCCGGAAACGATCGATCCCCGTGGTGTTTCACGAGACGGCGTCGAGCTTTGGTGGATTTGAGAAGGATCGGCTCTTTGCAACGGGTGACGAACTAAAACCCGATTTGTTTTACTTTTATCCGGGCGGTCAGCTCGGCGTGGTCGCGACCTCCGAAGCGTTCTTTCTCGAGACGCCCTTGCAACTGATTTCGACTTGGGATGGAGACGAGCACAGCCTCAATCTTCTACGCAACAGGATTCTCGAATGGAAACCCTGACGGTCAAAGGTTCGCCACGGAAACGTGGGCAGATGCATGGAGAACATTTCAAACAAGCCATTCACGAGCTCTTTGAGATTCGTGAACAGCTTCTTTTGCAGAAACTCGAGACGCTGTCGCGCGAAGAGATGCGCGAAAAAGCCCGCGAGCACCTGGGTCCGCTGAAACGCGTGCCGGATCTCCATGAAGAGTTCATGGGGATTTCGGATGCAGCCGGTATCGATCCCATCGACCTCGTGCTGCTCAACAATTACACCGACCTTCGCGACTTTGATCCCCCCAAGAAAGCCTCCGCTCGCGAGGAGGGTTGCAGCACCTTTGGAATCTGGGCTTCAAAAACACAGATCGTCGGTCAGACGTGGGACATGCATCAGAGCGCTGAACCCTTTGTCTTTCGCTTACGTGTGACTGGGGCAGGGGAACCCGAACCCATCGAAGTTTTCACGATCGCCGGGTGTCTCGCGCTTGCCGGAGTCAACTCCAAGGGCCTTGGTGTTTTTATCAATAACCTTCACTCGAAAGAGCCTGTGATCGGTTTGATGTGGCCCGCAGTCGTACGCGGACTTTTACAAAAAGGTTCCGTCGATGAGGCGATTGATTTCATGCACGCACACCCGCCGTCGGCGGGACACAACTACTTACTTACGGATCCAAAGGGCTTCAGAAACATCGAAGCATCGGGCGCTCGGATGAAAGAGTCAGGCCGTCTCGAGGAGCGTGGTTCGCTCTACCACACCAACCACTATCTCGGTGAGCTTGTCGCGATCGAAAATACAGCTCGCATCAGCCCCACCACGCACGCACGTTTTCACGGTATGGAAAACTATTTTGAAAGTAACCTTGAGAGTAGCATGGTCGACACGATGACGATCGAGCGCGCAGGACGCGATCTTTGCAGTCGTAACTGCGTCGCCAACACCTGTGTGATCGGGACGGCGAACGACCCACATTCGGGCCATACGTGTGGTGGATTGATCTTCGATACGACGACGAAGGCGGGCGTCATGTTTCAAGGTCCGTACGACGACCAACGGCACGTCGCTTTTCAGCTTTAGACCCGTTTAAGCGTATCCTAACTCGAAAACCCCTGAGCGAGCAGCCGCTCAAACCGTGCGGCACAATCTTCGACTTCGGCCGCCGTGATCGTGAGAGGAGGCGCAAACACGAGCAAATCGCCTTCTTTTGAATCAATCTGATGGTGACTCGCCCACACCGTCATTTTCTCGTTTCGGAAGGCTTCATCGGCAAGACGCTCGGCCGTTTTCATCGATCGCGCGAACGGGGCTCTGGTATTGCGATCTGCAACCAACTCAATCGCCAACAACAATCCTACTCCCCTCACATCGCCAACATGGGGATGCGACGCGAGTCGCGTCTGAAGCGACTGAAGCAACTCCTTACCGCGGATCTCGGCCGCTGCGACGAGACCGTGCTTCTCGTACTCTTCAAGACAAGCGACACCGGCAATGGTCATCGACGGAGCCTGCATGAAAGTCTGAGCATGCTGAAAACTTCCGGTCTGCTCGCACATCTCTGCGACGAGCTCTTCGCGCGCCATCACCGCCGACAAGGCCGCATACCCACCCGAGATCCCCTTTCCTAGCGTCACAATGTCCGGGCGAAATCCAAAGTGCTCGCTCGCAAAGAACCGTCCTGTGCGACCGGCTCCACACAGCACTTCGTCGGCGATCACAAGAATTCCGTACTCGCGACAGATTTTAGAAATATTCTTGAGATAATCTTGCGGTGGCGTCTCCGCCCCCAGTGCCGAACCTACAATAGGCTCAATGATCAACGCCAAAATCGATTCCGGGTCGCTCGAGCGAATCACGTCTTCGAGTTCGTCTTCGTACGAACGATACCCCTTGAGTGTCTCGGGACGATAGCGGTACGGAGCCGTAATCGTGAGCACCTCAGCAAGCATCGGCTGGAACACCGTCTTATAGTACGGCCGTCCAGAAGCGCTAAGCGCGTACAACGTGTTGCCGTGATAACTCGGAAGGCGCGCGATAATCTTGGAGCGTTTGGTCTGTTTTCTTCCGACCGCGATCTGACGTGCGAACTTGATCGCTGCTTCGACAGCCTCACTTCCCGAACTCAAAAAAGTTGAACACGTGACCCCAATCGCTTCGCCATAGCGAGAGAGCTGCGATGCCAACCGTAACGCCGGCTCCGTCACGAACTGCAAGCCGTTCGTGTACGCGACTTTGGCCAACTGATCACCAATGACACGCGCCACGCGTTCATTGCCATGCCCGATGCTCGCAACGAAGGCTCCGCCGAGCGCATCGAAGTAGGCGGTCCCTTCCTGATCGTAAAGAAAAACACCTTTTCCATGTGTGATGACGGGGTAGTCGCGCGCCAGGTTTCTAAAGATCAAACCACTCGCGTGCGGATACCCGGCGGAAGAACGAGCCATGGTCCGAGCTTAATGGAACGGAGGCACGTTTGCCAGACTTGTGCTAGCTTTTTGAAGCCATGAGTTCTCGCGGTCAGAGCATTTTTCCAAAACCTATCACCATCGAAGCTGCAGTGCGCACTCCCATCGGAAAGTTCGGCGGTGCCCTTGCAAAAACTCCAGCGTCTGAACTTGCCGCTCAGTGCCTGCGTGCGCTTGTCAAACGTGTTGGACCGGATCGAAAAGCGCAGACCGTTTTTCTTGGTCACGCTCGGCAAGCCGGAGCGGGTCCCAACCCTGCACGACAAGCGGTGATCAAAGCAGGCCTGAGTATCGAAACTCCTGCCATCACACTCAATCAAGCGTGCGCATCGAGTCTGGCTGCGGTCATTTCAGCAGCCGAAAAAATCGCGCTCGGTAAAATCCATCGTGCGTTTGCCGGTGGCGTGGAGAGCATGTCGATGACACCTTTTTTGCTTCCCGGAGCGCGCTTCGGATTCAAGATGGGGCATCAGAAACTTTTGGATGGAATGCATCAAGACGGTTTTTTCTGTCCGATGGCCGAAATGCTCATGGGCGAAACGGTCGACGTGTTTCTTGCACGCGATCTGAAGATCTCGCGCCAAGAGCAAGACGCCTATGCTCTTCAGTCTCAAGAACGGGCGGCGCAGTTTGCGCGGTCCGCTTCTCAAGAGATCGAACCTGTGACGACCGCTGACGGTGCGCTCGCAACTGATGAACATCCGCGCCCCGACACAACACTCGCGTCGTTAGCAAAACTTTCGCCCGTCTTTTCGAAGGAAGGCACGGTCACGGCTGGAAACTCGAGCGGCATCACTGATGGCGCTGCTTTTCTTTCGTTGAGTGATTCGCCGTCGGGTGCCATCGCCGAGCTGCTCGACTATGAAGTGATCGCTCTTGATCCACGCCAGATGGGACTCGGTCCCGTGGGCGCGACACGCGCTCTCTTACGGCGACAAGATTTGACGGTTGATGCGATCGAGAGTTTTGAACTCAACGAAGCCTTTGCGGCACAGGTTCTGGCGTGCAATCGCGAACTGAAAATTCCTAACGAGAAGCTCAACCCACACGGTGGAGCGATTGCCCTTGGACACCCGATCGGTGCAACAGGCGCTCGTATCTTGGTCACACTCCTCAACACGCTTCGTGAGAAGCCCGGCGCGTTGGGCGTGGCTACTCTTTGCGTGAGCGGAGGTCAGGGCGTGGCGATATTAGTGCGTCGTTTGTAAGGTGTTCGGGTGTGAGACGCAAAGTACACGCAGTCCACATGTTCATTGAACCCCCGGTGGCCGCCCTGGTAGCAGCCGACGACCGCACCGGCGGCCGTGGTTTTTTCTTATGGGGATCGAGCTGTTCTAAAGCCCAAAGGACCTTTGCATCCAGCTCGGGATGCGTGCCCATTCCGTACAGTTTCGAAAGCGCGTCGTAGGGGAGACGCGAGATCCGATCAAGACTAGCGCCCAGCTCACCAACGAGCTGAATGGCACCGTACCACTGCACAGGAGGTGTCACGCCCCAAACGTTGATCACGTCGGGCACACCGGCCACACCTGTCACGCCCGGTGGGCGTGCCTGCTTGGAAGCCGTCTCAAGCTGCTGATTGACGAAGGCTGCAATCGCTCTCGCATAACGTGGCCATTTGTCGGCTGACGCGCCGACCGCAACACGTTTACTCGCGCGATCAAGCAGGAGCCGGAACAGCCCACGAGCACGCACGCCTAACGCGTCACCCTCTCCAAGAGTCATCACGTCCTGAATCGCCGGTCTTTGAAAAAAGGTGAGGAGAGCGCTGTCGCTTGAGAAGCCTTCAAATCGATCGAAGAACGTCACGATCAGACGTTCGATTCGGGCGTCCATAGTTTGGATATCGTCCCCTTGAAACACGGTCGTTCGGATCCTTTGAACGATCAGCCGCACTAACGTGTGGAGAAAGGCTTTTGTGCGCTCTTCCAGACCCCTAACGTTGAATTTCACGCGACTGAGGTCGACCATCTCCAGCAAACTGATGATACGCGACAATCGGCCCGGTTCATGCCAGAGCTTGCCCGCTTCCACGATGGGGCTTTGGGCTTCGTCACTGACCCGAACCTCTCCTGCATAGCTCGTCAGCCAAAGGACAGCATCGGTGAATGCATCGACATGAGCCTCCTGAAAGCGCTCGAGCGCAAGGCGAATCAGCTCTGTTTGCAGAGGCTGCTCTCGAGTCACATAAGCGGTCACCAGTATTCGGTGGTGTTCCTGCGCCTCAGCTGCTGATAGCCCGTGACTCTCGTCAAAGGCCTGCGACCAGAAAGCGTTTCCGATTTTTTTAAACATCTCCCGATTAGCCGGAACCGCTGCCGGATCCGAACCCGTTGCTAACAGCTCCTCTGCAGAAGCAGCTCGAAAAACGACCGGGTAAAGAATGCGAACGGTTTCGACCCATCGATAGTTCGGATGTTCCGCCGTTGCCGCCGGATCATCAAGAAGCGCTCGAATCAAAGCACGAACCTGAGTAATGCGATCTGCCTGTTGCTCTAACTGATGCAAAACACTTTCGGGTTTATTCTCTGCATAAGCCTTATCCCATACACTCGGAGCTCGGGCACGCGTCGCCATCAGGGCTACCCGCAACCCCTCTAAGGACTCGCTGGAATCTTGTAGTGTCACGCGATCCAGAGCCCAGGTTAAATAAAATTCGGCGTCTTCATACGTCGCAACCGCCACTAAACTCTTTAACGTCGCGTTCGCACGGGCGCGGACACTCGGATCGTTCTGCTTTAGGGACAGCCACAGAACACTCTCAAAAACGGCACGTACGACCTCCCCGTACTCGAACTCCGTCACCCATCCACTTTGAGCCCGGGTCAGATAGCGATCGAGTACATCGAGCGCTTCGAGCACCTGTAATCTTATAAGATCGGTTCGACCCAAACCCTCAGCAAGGGCGACGGACAAGGCCCGAAGCTTCAAAAACATCGCGATGGGCGGACCGGCATCCTCGTTCTCGTCGTCGCTGTCCATGTCGAAAATACCGTGTGTGTCGAGAACGGCTTGCGAAGCTGCGCGCTCACCACGCCATGTCTCGCGGGTCGATACGGACATCGTGATCAACGCGTCCCACGTCGCGTTTGTCAAACCTTCGGCTTCGAGCAGATACCTGAATACTTCGTCACGGGTCGGTAGTTTCAAGTCGCTCATGACGTCATGGACCCGGTACTCCCGACGGGACAAGGCAGCTTTGTAGACATCCCACTGACGAGCCTCTTCAGAGGTGTGCAACAGGGGTCGACGCGTCCAGAGCGACTCAAGCGACGCATAGACAACGACTTCTTTGTAGCGCTTAAACGGAAACGCACCGGGCGTAACCCACCACGCACGCAACAAGTGGGACGCGCGCGTGCGCACGCCAGAGCTTCTTTCCGCAGTAGCCAGCTCGAAAACGCGCTTCGTAATATAGGTACAAGCCCGGGCATTCTCTGAACCATGACAACTCAGGTTTGCAACGCTTCGTGCTTCTTCGGATCTGGGCGAAGCAAGTTTTAATAAGAGTTCTTCAGCGGCCAGGCGTACGCTCGAATCCCTACTCGCACCGTCCGCACCTGGAATCGTGCCGATCGACTGAGCCAGTTGACCTATATGGGTGTACTTCTCTGCGCTCGCACTGAACGCGGACAACCCTAGAAAAATAATGATGAAACGAAGCCCTGCTCCCGCACCCGTCATAAAGATGCTATGCGTTATGCCCTAAAAAACCAACTAGCGCCATATGATATTTTTCTATTTAAAATCAAGGGCTTTTACTCTAACACCGAGGAGTGTCCATCAGTTGCGCGAACATACGCGTGCTCCCTCCTGCCGTAGCCGATCAAATCGCCGCAGGCGAAGTGATCGAACGACCGGCTTCGATCGTAAAAGAGCTCATTGAAAACGCATGCGACGCCGGAGCGACGGAGATCGAAGTTTTCCTCCGCGAGGGCGGACTCGGCGAAATCATCGTTACAGACAACGGAACCGGCATGAGCCCGACCGACCTCGCCTTGTCGGTCCAGAAACACGCCACGAGCAAGATCGAAACATTCGACGATCTCGAGCGACTGACCACGCTGGGGTTTCGCGGAGAAGCGCTGCCGAGTATTGTGGCGGTTTCACGACTCGCCATTGTGACACGCGCTGCGCCTCGTTCCGCGAGCACCGCTTTTCAGTGGAGTGCCGGAAACGTGGAGGCGATCACGCACGGACATTTTCTCTCGTCGCCTCATGGAACACGCGTGGTCGTATCGGATCTCTTTGCGAATGTTCCCGCGCGGCTCAAGTTTTTGAAAACAGCTCGTGGCGAAACCGCCGCCGTTCGCGAAACACTCGAGCGCCTCGCGCTCGTAAAGCCTTCGATCGGTTTTGTTTTTCACAGTGACGATCGAGAGATATTTCGCTTTCGCCCTGAATCCGAAGCCGAGCGCGTTCGACGTGTGCTCGCCGACGGACAAGACTTTCCAATCCACGAAGAACAGTCCGAAGGACTTCGTTCTTTTTGGGTTCGTGGGCTCAGCCTCGGAAACTCGAAAAGCGTTCTCATGTCCTTGAATGGTCGTCCCATTCGCGACCGTTTGATCCATCAAGCCGTGGTTCAGGCGTTTCGTCAGACATTTTTACCGGGACAGTACCCGGCTATCTTTTTGCGGCTTGAAATGGATCCCACGGACTTCGACGTCAATGCTCATCCCACAAAACTCGAAGTTCGGTTCCGTGAAAGTTCAAAAGTTTTTAGAATGGTGGCATCGCATCTCGAGCGCGTGATTGCGACGCAAGGTCAAAGCGCTTGGGTGAGCGGACCGAGCCACGCAGCTGGCACCTCGTCGTGGACCGCACGCGAAGCTCCGCTGGAGTTCACAGCGGCCCCACTGCCGATGTTTTCAAATACTCGTCCGCAAGACTTACCTAACCCTGAGACGCAACCCGAGCGAACGGTCCCACCGCTCCTACCCAGAGACCTGCCCGTGATCGGAACGATTTTTCAAACGTATATTCTGATTGACCAAGGCTCGGAACTGCTTGTCATTGATCAACACGCGGCTCACGAACGGATTCGTTACGAACAGCTGAAAGCTTCGTTTTTGAAACAAGCGCCACAGGCTCAAGAAGCCTTGCTTCTTCCAGAGACCCTTCGTTTTGTACACGAACTGGATCCGGTCACACTGGAAACTCGACTCCACTGGATCCGAAAACTAGGATTCGAAGTCGAAAGCTTTGGTCCCGAGAGTTTTATTTTTCGAGCGCTTCCACAAGGGTTCGGATCCTTCGACCTTCGGACGCGTCTCAGTGGCCTCTTAGATCGAGCACTTGCCCACATGACTTTCACGGGCGCTACGGACTCGCAGACCCTACTCGACGAACAGATCTTCGAGCGCCTCGCCAGCGAGGCTTGCCACGGATCGGTCCGCGCGGGTGATCGCTTAGAACGCTCCGAAGCGGACGCCCTCATCGCCGATCTGTTTAAAACAGAACACCCGTGGAACTGCCCTCACGGCCGCCCCACAACGACACGCATCCCACGCGCACGGTTTGAAGAATGGTTCCAACGATCCTTGTAGTCAGCGGTGTCACCGCTGGCGGCAAGTCGACGCTTGCCGAACAATGGTGCGCCGCGGACCCCCGACTCGAGATGATCAGCGCCGACAGTCTCACCGTCTATCGCCAGTTTGATATCGGTTCAGCGAAGCCCAGTAAGACCAGTCAGAAGAATTTTCGCTACCACTTGATCGACCGGCACGATCCGAACGACGGCTTCACAGCCGCCGACTTTCGAGACGGCGCGTTGGCCGCGATCGAAGACATTCACGCCCGCGGGAAACGCGCGCTCGTTGTCGGTGGAACAGGATTCTACATTAAGGCCCTTACGAAAGGACTTTGGAAAACCCCGGATCCCGATCCGGAACTCCGAGCTGACCTTGAAAAGTGTGGCACTCCGGAGCTGTTCGAAAAACTGCAGAAGGTCGATCCCAATCACGCAACGAAAATAGGTCCATCGGATCGCTATCGCATGATCCGCGCACTCGAGATTATTGAGGCGACCGGCACGCTTCCGTCGCGACTCGAAGAAGGCATGAAGGACAAACTACACGACGAGCGTTTCAGCGTCGCATTTGTCGATCGCCCTCAAGACATTCTTGAAAAAAGGCTGCGCGAACGGATTCGCCAGATGCTCGACGACGGTTGGATCGAAGAAACAGAGCGATTACGCGAAGGGTATCCCGGAGCCCGAGGTCTTGCGGCCATCGGTTATCAGCAGATCATCGATTGGCTCGACAAGCGTGTTCCTCGCGGACGCAAACTTGCTCCCGGTCGCCAAGGTCTTGAGGACGAGATCTACTTGGCACACCGAAGGCTTGCGAAAGCCCAACGCACCTGGTTTCGATCGCAGGTTCCTGCGCGATTTTTTACGCTCGACCGTGATTTAGCGGATCTCGAGAAGCTGAAACATGATATTTTTCGGTCTTAGGTGTGGAACGGATGAGCAAGCGCCCCCCAACAAAGAAAACGGGTAAACCGTCGCGCAGTTTTCGCATTATTCTGTTGTCCGACGGAACGGGCGAAACCGCGCACCAAATGGTTAAGGCCGCGATGGTGCAGTTCAAACACAAGGGTGTGGCCTACACACGCTACAAGTCGGTTCATAGCGACGAGCAAATCGATGCGATCTGTCGCGATGCGGAGAAGAACGAATCCCTGATCGTTTACACGATTGTTTCACCGAAGCTGCGCCAGTTTCTCGTTAAGACCACAACCAAAAAGCAAATCCCGGCTGTTGATATCCTCAGTCCTTTGCTGATCGGGCTTGCCAAGTATTTTGATGATCAACCTATCTTTCGCTCAGGACTGCTTCACAAAGTGAACGACGATTATTTCCGTCGAATCGAAGCGATGGAATACACGATTGCTCACGATGATGGCCGTGATCTAACGAAGCTCGATCAAGCCGATCTCGTCATTTTAGGCATTTCCCGCACATCAAAGACCCCGATCTCGATGTACTTGGGTCATCAAGGTTGGAAAGTGGCAAATGTCCCCTTGATTCGCGGGTACAATGTTCCACCCGAGATTTTCACGCTCGACCAACGTCGCGTGGTTGCGCTCATGATTGACCCCGAAGAGCTCGCTCAGATCCGGCGCAACCGCCTTCAGCGGCTTGGCAGTCGGCAAGGTGGTGATTACGCCGACATCCAGCGGGTGACCGAAGAGATCGAGTTTGTGAACGATATCTTTAGAAAAAATCGAAAATGGGCCGTTTTCAATGTGACTGGAAAAGCCCTGGAAGAGACCGCTTTTGAAATCGTAAAACTCATGGAATCTCGCAAGCTTCTCCCCGCTTCGCTCGCCCAGACCTGAGCCGGTGCCCTTTTGCGTCAACCGTTGTCAATTTTGAAAAGTCAGGTCATAACCTTCCTATAGCTAAGGAGATCCGAAACAATGGCTCGTGGATCAATGGTCTGGTGGAACGGCAGTATCGTACCTGAAGAAAAAGCGCGCATCAGTCTTTTCACGCATGGACTTCACTACGGAGTGGGCGCTTTCGAAGGCATTCGAGTCTATCGGCAGAACGATGGCGGCTCAGCAGTGTTTCGCTTGCGCGAACATATTGAGCGTCTTTTTAATTCCATGAAAATCGTTGGTTTTGAGATCCCTTACAAAGTCGATGAACTCGTGCAGGCTGCGATCGATACGACAAAAGCGTGCAAGTTCGACGAATGTTATCTGCGACCCATCGTCTTTACAGGAAACGGTCCGCTCGGAGTTGATCCGGGCCCGAACCCCCCACTAGATGTCGCGATTCTCGTTTGGGAATGGGGAAAGTACCTCGGTGACCGCGGCGTTCAAGAAGGTGCGCGCCTCAAGATCTCCAGTTACTTGCGTCCACACGTCAACAGCTCCCTCACAAAGGCAAAAGCCACCGGTCAGTATCTCACTGGCGTCGTCGCGAAACGCGAAGCCCTCGCAAAGGGTTATGACGAAGCGCTCTTGCTCGATACCAACGGTTTTCTTTCCGAGGGTAGCGGTGAGAACATTTTCATCGTGAACAAAGGCGTCGTGAAAACCACGCCACTCACATCAATCCTGGCGGGCATCACGCGCGCCACTGTCATCGAACACCTCCGTCACAAAGGCATTACGGTTGAAGAACAACTCTTTACCCGTGACGAGGTTTACTGCGCTGACGAAGTCTTTTTGACCGGAACAGCCGCCGAAATCACGCCGGTACAGTCGGTCGATGATCGTAAAATCGGCGCCGGAAAACCAGGCCCCGTGACGCTTCAGCTCTTTAAAGAGTACAACTCGATGGTCCGCGGCGATCTTCCGAGTTACGCGCGCGGTTGGCTGACGCCGGTTCGCTAACCCCTTCCCGCCTGAGAGCGTTTCCATGTGGATCGGTGTGGGGAGAATCGTCCTCGACTTTTACAACAACACGAACATCAAGAAAAAGCGCACGGAGCTCGACGCCCTCTGTGCCGACTTGCGAAAGCTTTACAATTTATCGATTCTAGAAGTTGCCGACCTTCAGGACACCGAAAAGTGCGTGATCGGATTTGCAGCCGTCATGCCAGAGGCCTGGAAAGAGCGCAGTGCTCGCACATTTGTCGCGAGGATCTGTAAGACTATTGATGAAACGTCCTTTGCGCGCGTGACGGTGGAGGACTGTGAAATGTATTTTCATGGGCCGGCTAAGTGAGCCTC
>CAZJVD010000015.1:0-62645 GCA_964549505.1 uncultured Oligoflexia bacterium | reverse complement strand
ACGACCACACTCCGCGAGCTTTTGTCGAGCGCAGAACCAGATGCATCGTATTGCGGGTGTCGAGCGGGCGTGGACGCGAGCGACCGAACCGGGTTTTCAAAAGACTTCCGCCGTAGTCGCTTTTTTCGGGTTTGAGAAATGATGTTTGTTTCATCGGTTACCTATCCATGCAGGTGTTGCACTTGGGCGTCATGCGTCGGTGAGCGAAGGTATACAAATCACCACAAATTCGCAACCGCGCAGATCCAAAGTCTTACGGCAACAGGCTGAAAAACTTAGGCAGTGTTCGCACTTACCGCATTCGCATCTCGCGTCTTACTCTGCGATCGCCTCGCGCGCCGCAATCCGCGACCGCCTAACGCCGTTCGCGCCTTAGGCCGAGGGGGCAAGATCGCATTCAAAGCAGCGTCTTACTCTGAGAAGTCCGTCTTTCGCATCGGGCGGATCGCACGCTCAACACTGAGCCCTCAAAACTGAACTCAAGAACCCGCTTAAAAGCACGCACTCGAACGCGCTTAAAAGCGATCTTTAAAAAAACCCACGAAAAGCGCTAACACACGTCGCGCAGCTTGGTCCGGTGCTCTACTCAACCGACCGCTTTCGTCGAAGTAATTCTGCTCCTGTCGCTGCATCCACAAGAACTTCTTCGGTCCCTTGATAAAAGCCGTACGCATACGCCAGCGTCGTTTGGTTTTTCGATGATCGCAGAGCATCGATCCAAAGAACGAGGTCGCCACCTTGTGCCTCTCCGGACGAAGGGCTGATCGAACGGACCCGAGCTGCAGCTTGGTCCTTTGACAATTTGGGTTCGTTTTCGATCGTGGGTAGTTGTCGGAGACTGGAGTGTAGACTGAGAAGTTCGCCATATTCCCCAAATTGCATTTCAATATAGGCTGCCGGATGAAGCGGAACACCGGCCACGACTTGTCGCCAGGTCACCGTCGCAAACGTTCCTCGGGTCTCGACGATCGGCGTGAGGAACTCTGCTCCCGAGTATCCCCAAATCATCTCTTTCCCGTCACGCAAGATTTCAGCACCAAGAGCCAGAATCGTACGACCATCGTTCAGACGAAATCCCGAGGCACTCCGATGACTGCGACTCCCCGGCCGGCCTAAAACACGGGCGAGTTTTCGACCATCGACTGTTTCGGCCTCAAGCCCAGGACCATACTTTGCATCGAAACGACGCCAGAGTGATTCGAACTTCTTCGCCGTCGCCGGAACACGCTCAACAACGACCGAACTCCGTTTGGGTGCCGACTCCTCGGAAACAATCGTATCCGAAGAATGTGTGATCGTACGCACGGCGCCGTCATACGACTCTTCTGTGGATTCTTCTGTCTTATGTCGTGTCCAGAGCACGATCGAAACGATCAACGCTACGATAACCAGAGAACCTCGTCGTTTAGTCAATGGGGACCTCGAGAGAAACCACCGTGGCATCACCATTGGAAGGCGTAACGGTCACATCAAAATGAACGATCTGACCCGACGGTGCTGAGTTTTGTACTTTTATGTAGAGCGCAGTGTAAGGAGCACTTCCTCCCGGACCTGTCGCAAAGTAGCGATTGGTTCCTGAATAGAACGTCGTCGCGGGAACATTGAGAAGCGTGTTGGAACTCTGAAGACTGGAAACAATGAGTGCACCGTTGACCTTTGAATACATGATCTCCGCTTCCTTGGCGGACACGAGCCCGTAGTTGAAGTTCCACGAAAGAAAATCAACATCACCTTGCGTGATCTTTACTCGAAGGCGAACTCCTCCGGCTGTGTTCTGCGATAGATTTTCTAGATCAAACCAGATGGCAGCCGCGTCGCCACGGCTCAGTTTCAGATTGCCCGCATTCTGAGTGACAACCGAACTTAGAACCGGACCGAACCACTGCTTCAGGGTTGCGGGTGAATCCTGGATCACAAGACTTTGTGGTGTCACGCGAACCCAACTGCCCTCGACCTTAGGTCCACCCACAAATCCGCGATCGGTGAGTGCCTGTACAAGATCCGCCTGATCCTCGGTACTCCATCCCAAACTCGGAGCCCACTCGACGAGTTTTGCTGCAAATCCTCGGAATGTGACGGGACTGACCGCAAGAAGGGCATTCGGCTTTGGCATCGCTGCCAGCACGCGATGAATCAGCACAAAGAAAAGTCCGCGCACAAGATCGTAGTTGCCTTGGTGATTGGCCACCACACGATCGAACGCTTCCCAAAGCGCGCCGACAATGGGTATTCCCGTGCGATGAATTTCCTCCTGAATCGGGTCGCCTAAGAAAATTCCTTGCATCACTCCGGGACCTTGATGACTTGTGTTCATGGGAAATCCCATACCGTCCGGATACGAGTAACTCACGCGACCAAGATCCGAACTA
The DNA here is from genome assembly GCA_964549505.1 of uncultured Oligoflexia bacterium. Lineage (GTDB taxonomy): Bacteria > Bdellovibrionota > UBA1018 > UBA1018 > CAZJVD01 > CAZJVD01. The sequence goes on along the minus strand of CAZJVD010000015.1, from coordinate 60,276 downwards.
AAACCCGATGGTCCGTTCTGGTACCCGGGACAGTCCGGATAACCTGGATCATAGCGCGGACAGCGATGAGCACCGCGCGCCCCACTACGTCCCGGCACAAAAAGTCCGAGAGCCCATCGACTGAATACGCGAGGATCGAGGAGCGTATTGTCAGCTTCCATCATGAGGGCGACAAAATCCGAAAGAGACTCACTGAGAGCACCGGCCTCGTCGTACATGAACTGGCCAAAATCATCGAATGACGAATAGTGATTAGCCGTCTGTCCGTGCTGAATCTCGTGCAACGTCACATAAGCGTCGTCAGCGTAACTCGCTCCTGGAGTTTCGATCGAATCTCCCATGCAAACGTACTCCGTTGCTGGCCCCGTCGTGCTCAGCTGCCGCATGTAGTAAGCGTTATCGTCGCGCATACAGTGGGCCACGAGTTTCAGAGGCGAATTCGGAAGCATAACGCCGGCTTCGTCGAGGCGTCGCCGGAGTGCCGTCCCTTGATAGTAGGTCATCACTTCTTGAAAACTGCTTTCCGAGTGTGGATACGAAAAGACGTGATCAGGTGACAGCGTCCCGTAGCGATCGTTGCATTCGAGCCGGTTACGAACGTCAACGTAACGACCTTCGAGAAGACCTCGACCGTTGAGAAAATCGAGCGCCACTTCTTTGCGCGTACTATCGAGTGATGAAGCTGTTGGTGGAAGATTAGGATTTCCAGAAGATGACGCCGGGTCGGGGTCAAAGACCATCCCCGTTCCCTGAACTGTACTCGCAGGTGTCGACGGAAGATCGTAGCAACTCGTGGGTGCACCCGAGACAGGCTCAGGGGCTTTCTTTTTACCACCACCGAGACATCCCGCTGATAGGACCGATAATACGAGCGGGAGAACCGCCCAAGCCATCCTTGGCATCAGGTATTAGTCTAGGGACAAAGTGAGAATGATTCAATTACGCGTATTTAAAAAGGCAAAGAAGGCCCTGCGCAAAGCAGCCTCAGGGGGTGAGAACCTCAACGCGAATCGCGTGCTGCTTTAAAGACTCGATCACCGCGCGACTATGATCGGACCCACGCGTTTCGAGTGTCAATTCTACGCCGGTTTCGTCCATGCGGATGGTCGGTGAGTTACGATCATGAATCGCCTGAATGATATTGGCCTGACTCTCAGCGATCAGTTTGGTCAAACGAGCTAACGAGCCTGTTTGATCGGAGATCTGCACATTCACGCGTAGGCGCCGACCTGCGCGGATGAGACCTTGATCGATAATTCGGTTCATCAAATTCAGATCGATGTTTCCGCCCGAAACGATAACGACGACTTTTTTACCACGAATTTCTCCACGGACGCGATCCAGTGCCGCGTAAGGAGCGGCGCCCGAACCCTCTGCCACAGTCTTAGCTTTCTCGATGAGAACCAATACCGCTTCAGCAATGGAGTCGTCGTCGACTTCGACCGCCTGATCAAGAACTCCCTCTAAAAGGGCCCGAATACTCTCACTCGACTTAGCCACTGCAATTCCGTCCGCAAACGTTTTCGAGTGTGACAATGTCACTTGGCTCTTTTTTCGTAGCGCTTGAACCAACGCGCTTGAGCCTTGGGCCTGACAACCGACTGTCATGATGTCTTTCTTTGCGTTCTTAAGAGCGATCGACACACCGGTCATTAAACCGCCGCCGCCCATCGATCCGATCACCACATCGACATCGGGAAGCTGCTTTAAAATCTCAAGTGCAATACATCCTTGACCGGCAATCACATCAGGATCTTCAAACGCGTGGACATAAACCTGGCCGGTCTCATCGGCCATCTTGCGTGCGGCCGCGTACGCTCCATCGTAGTTCTCACCACTGAAAATAACTTTCGCTCCCAAGTCCTGAGTGCGTTTGATCTTTGTGAGTGGTGCACCGACCGGCATCACGATCGTCGCCTGAACACCAAAGTTTCGAGAGCCCCACGCAACACCTTGAGCGTGGTTACCCGCACTAGCCGCAAGGACGCCTCGCTTACGTTCTTCAGTCGACAGGCGAGAAATCTTGTACGTCGCCCCGCGGATCTTGAAAGACCCGATCGGCTGCATGTTTTCGAGCTTGAGATACACTTCGCAACCAAACTCCTCTGACATCCAGTTGTTCCGAATCAGAGGGCTCGGCGGAAGAATCTTAGATAGAACAGCATCCGCTGCGAGAATGTCCTTCGCTTCGACCGAAAACAGTGGCGCGACCTGTCCCATGCACTAGGTCGTACAATGGTTCGGTTCACTCTATCAAGTGGCATTACAGTCGCCGCAACAAAGCTTAAACAAACCTTAGTCGAGGGGCTTAATCAACTCGGCGTCGGCGTCTTTCCACTCGTAGAGACCGGCTGAGCGTTTACCTGTGCCATCGGGCTTAATCCAGGCGAAGCATTTCCGACCGTAGGGGCGCATGCATTCGACGTCGTAGAACGCTGGCGACCACGTCCCCGTATTGAGGTGCTCAACGCCCCCCATTTGCGCATGAAGTTCACGATGAGTGTGCCCATGCACCACGCGACCGACTCCAACAATCTGACTGCTCAAGGGGATCTTTTTAAACGCGACTTTCTGCACTTCGAGTGTCTCCGACCCTACGGAGCGAGCGTAAAAAACAAAGATCGGCAACAAGAGAACAAATGGGATCAAGAAAAACTTCCAGAACGAAACCGGAATCACAAGATTAGTCACCGACACAAACCAAAACGAAGCCAGCGCAATACCGATCAGCATGAGACCGCGATCCAGCCAAAGTTCTTTCAAAATTTTATAAGGGTTATAGATCGCCGGATGCACATGAAGCTCACGGATACTCCGCACCACACGCGGCGTGGAGTTCGACTTTTCCGCGATATCATCGACGCGTTGTTCAACCGTGAGCGGGTCCTTAAGCGCCGGACGGAGCCCCTCTCCCACCGAGTAGATCATCGTAAACACAGCTCCCCAGAACCACGTCCAGATGAGAAACGGTTGGACACGAATCACGTATTTATAGAAGAAAACCACATACTCCCAAAACGAACTTTTGATGTAACTCGCTTCAACATGGGGATTGAACAAACCCATCCCGTTCGTCATGAACTTGCCCGCAAGATTACCAAACGGTAAGCGCACGTGAACATTGGCGCCCGACCGAATGACGGGATGAATCGGATTCTGACAGAGACAGAACGAATCGTATTGGTTTCCGTGCTCGATCAATGTGTCAGCATTGCTGACATAGAACCACTCGCAGAAACGAACACTGGAGCGGTAACGGCTTTCGGGATCGATACGATCGAGGATCTCGCCTTGTACCGAGGGCCAATGCAACTCGACATCGTGGTTGCCAATCACAAAGATCAACTTGTGCCCGCGCGAAAGATGGCGCTCGATCCCCTCAACCCAGACGTGATGATCACGCAGGATGATACTCATCTTATAGCGTGATTTTTCTTCGGACGATCCCAGCCCGCGTTTTCGCTCCAACCAACTCACGTGAAAGCTCGGATTTTCGGGGATCACCATCACCGAATCAAAATCGAAAATATCCCCGTTCAAGATCAGCTCGATCGGCTCATTGACCGATTCATGGAGATAGTCCAGCAAACGCCCAAACGTCCGATCAATAAAATACTTCGGTCGCTTGAAACGTTTCCAGAGTGGATTTGACGGATGCGGTGGTTCCGCGTCGGCAAGATGAATGTCGCTGAGAACGATCGTGTGATGGGCCGATGCAAAGTTGGAGTTCACGCGCTGTCAGTATAGCTTGTACGCTCAAACTTGGCGACTCCGGCAGGACTCGAACCTGCGACCTATTGCTTAGAAGGCAATTGCTCTATCCAACTGAGCTACGGAGTCTTTTGCCTACCTGAATAACATAACTAAGAGTTCGTTAGAATCATATGGAGATGCCACTCTTTGAGTTCTACTGCTCAAAATGCAAAGCCCGATTCGAACAGATCACGAAATCACGTGACCGAGATTATGGAATGTGTCCCACGTGCGGGAACAAACAGACCGAGAAACTAGCGACCGCGTTTCGTGTCGCCGGCCGCGGCGATGTCCGCGAAAGCACCGTTCACGGCTGCCACGATCACGATCCCTCAGAAGCGCACGATCACCCTCATCCCCACAAAAAATAGCCTCGCTCTCGTCACTGACGCGCCGGTTCATTTTGCGTTGTGCTATCCTCAAAGAATCAAGGGGGAATTCCGAATGAAACAGAAAGTCTATCTCGTTGCACGTCTTCTCTTAGGATTGAACTTTTTTGTATTTGGTTTGAACGGGTTCTTCAATTTCATGCCGGCTCCGCCCCCAATGCCCGAAGGGGCCCAGGCCTATCTTGGCGGACTCATGGCTGCCGGATACTTTTTTCCAGTACTGAAATTTACTGAAGTGGTTTGCGGCCTTGCACTTCTCAGCGGCTTCTTCGCACCGCTTGCGCTCATTATCTTGGCACCGATCACGATCCAGATTTTCTTATTTCACTTCTTTCTGACGCCCGGACAATGGACGATTGCGGCCGTGATCTTTGTCGTTCATCTTGTGGCCGCGCGCGGTTACTGGGACCGTTTTCGGCCGTTACTCCAACCGAGATAGAGCTAGTCGACTGCCGGGTCTTTATTTTCTAAGCTCTTCTAGAGCCTTTTGAAGTTCGACATCGGCTTTCTCCAAAGACACGATGTAGCCTTCACCCTCATACGCGGACAGTTTTTCGATTTTACAGGTCGGATAGAGCCAGGTTGGAACGTGCACCGTCATTTTATCCGTCTGAATGGTGTTGAGATCGCTGTAAACAATCGCTTTTGCTGTTCTACCATCGGACGTCGAAACAACCGTTTCGACCACAGTTTCGATAGGTCCCAAGTCAGTTTTTACAGCGCCTTTTTTTGACATACGATAGACAACCGTGCCGTCAGTCGAAATGACGGTTTTTTCAATCGTGCCTTTTTCTAGACCACCAAATAACAGGGGAAGGACGCTCGCATAAACAACCCCATCCTGCAGCTCGTACCCCTTTAGTATTGTTCTACCAAGTCGGTCCGCGCCTTTTTCTGCAAAAATGAGCTGAAGTCTCCCCTCCGCCGTCGAATTCGGGGTCTGTGCTGTGCCTTCACAGATAATGCGCGTGTAAACTTCCTCGTTCTTCGCCAGCGCCGAGATCGACTGAGACACGAAGCTCGCAACCAAGATCGCTACGAATGCCTTAAACTGAGTGGTCATAAATAATCTCCATGTGAAGCGGTATTAGCGCATCTAATGCGTAAAGTCGAATAATGAGACCCGCTCGGCCCTTTGACATTTTCAGTCTCGAGAGCGAAGAAATACCCCAACCGCGTCTCAACTACGCCTCAACCACAATGAAACTTAGATTTTTATGCCTTCTCATTCTTCTATGGCCTGATTTAGCCCATCCCCAGGCAGAGTCGGTTTGCCAAGAAACCGCACGGTACTTCGACGCTGTCTTGTCTCGACCCGGCCTCGGTGCCGCAGAGATACTGAACAGCTCTCAGTCTCCGAGTGTTTTTTTGTTGGGTGAGGTCCATGGGGATACCGAGTCTCAGCAAAGAGCATTGTCGCTCATGAGTGAGATTCGGGCCATCGACCCAGACTATGATTGTCTCTTTCTAGAGATGGCATCCGATCTCAATTCAGCGGCTCTGGCGGACTACATAGACAATGAACCCGTCACGATCGAACAGATGGCAAGTGATCTATGCAAAGGTGTGGCCGATCCGCAGGGATTATGCGCCAGCTTTTACGTCCCCACGTATACAAATTGGGATCGTTTAAAATACGAGTGGGCCAAGAAATCAAAAATCAAAACGTACTTCGTCGACGCTCCTTTTTCTGTCGTGAGCCAATCCGTCTCTCCGCAGAAAGATCCGCTCGGAAAATTGCATCACGTTAACGAACGCACGGAGCACATGACCCAAAGAATTGCTGAGACCGTTCAAAACGGAGATTGCAAAAAAGGTTTCTTGTTTTCCGGCGTTTTTCATAACTTATGGAGTGTGCCTGCACTGGGACTTCGCACATTGAAAGAACATTTAAAAAGCAGAGATCTTACGTCCACGAACGTGATCGTGGATAACCTCGCACATCCTGGTTCCCTGTTTACCGGAACGATGGAGTCATGCAGCTATCAACCGAAGGTCGACGTCCACTGTCGAACTCTTCTGTCACCCTCGCCTCAGATTGCGATCTCAAAGTTTGCTTACGACGACTGGTTTAGACATTTTGAGGCCATCGGCGCAGCCAAGCTAGGAACCTGGGAAGCCGCCGACTTTTTATTGCTGCACCGACCGTGATCGCGTGCGGGTTACGAAGCCTTCCTCACTTTTGGCTCTACGTTTAGTTTCAATCCCATTGTGTCCAGAAGAACCTGACTTGAAATTCGAGTTCAACCGGAGAAACGAAAAGCTGCTTAATTTCAAGGTACTTGCTGTCGTTGAAAACGCACCGCGATCAAAACGACACTTTTAGTGTCGTTTCGCCGCGGATGTGCGTGGTGCTCGCGGAGGGACTCGGCCTCGGTTCTCGCGCTAACCGCGCTCGACCTCCGGCCGGGTCTCACTCGCGGCCCGGGCTCCTCGGCGCAAAGCGCCTGCGGTGCCTCGGGCACCCCGCTCGTTCCGACCTTCTCATCCCTCCGTAAGGTACACGACGATCCGACGGATCGTCGTTTCTTTAAGAGAGCACCAATCCGGAAAATTTCAGACGCGCTGAAGAGGATCGCAGGATGCGATCCGATGACCCATGGATGGGTACCCGCGCGTCCTGAAATTTTCCGGATTGGTGCTCGCGGAGGGACTCGAACCCCCACGCCTTACGGCACTGGCTTCTAAGACCAGCGTGTCTACCAATTCCACCACGCGAGCTTGAGACCTAAATCTCTACCGACAAAGCGAAACCTTGTAAACGGGAGCAGCTGTTTAAGACGCTTTTTTTGCTGGAGCTTTAGTCTGAACCGGTGGCTTTGCGGCGGCCGGCGTGGCCGCGGCGTTTGGCGACCCTTGCGCAGACTCCTGCGTTTCTGCAGCTTTCGCTTCGGCGGCCTTCGCGCCCGCCTCTTCACGCTTCTCGCGCACTTGTTGGCGACTCTCAGAAGCGCGCGCACGGCTCTCCACGCTTCTTAAACGACTCTCGAGCTCAATGACCTGACGTTTGAGTTTGAGTTCGTGCGCTTCAAGTTCCTTAACACGCTCTTTGGTTTTCTCGGTGGTCTTGCGCTCCTGGACCGCCACACGCATGGCTTGATCCATTTTGGTTTTCATCTCCTGTAGCTTTGCACTTGATGAAACAAGTCGGCGCTCGGCCTCGCGCAACTTCTCTGAAACAGCGGACGACTGTTTCTTGATCTCGTCGATCTGGCGCTGCGACCGGTCCATCTTCTGCTTAAGGGAAGTCATTTCGGCGCTCGAGGTCCCGCCACCCTCACCACTCTTGCCCTTGGCCCCCGACGAATCCTCAACTTGCTTTCTCAACGCCACATTCTCACTCTTCAAAACGTTGATCGTGTTCTGTGCGTAGGTGTATTTCTTTTTAAAATGGGAGTCTGCTGCGGCAGTCTTCGCCGTATCTTTGAATTTTGTCATGTTGAGCGTCATCTGAGTCAACTGATCTTTAGAGTGTGCGAGTGCAGCACTCTTCTGTCGCATCTGCTCATCGCGACGATTGAGCTCTTCCTCGAGTGTCATGACTTTGTTTTTGAATTCGAGCTCCTTTTGCTTAATCGATTGGTTGAGGCGCCTCGAAAGTTCGACGATCTTACTCTTCTCCGTTCTTAACTCTGCCATCAGCGAATCGATCCACTCTTTTGACTTATGATCCTGCAGCAGGTCCTTAATGCTGGCCGATTCCTGATTCGCTCTTTCAACCGCGGCGTCGATCGACTCCGTCTTCGTTTCAAGTTCCTGCAATTGCTTTTCGGTGTCTTCGCTCGCGATTTCGATAGCCCGATTGACCTCAAGAATTTTCTCTTGCGTGGATTCCGTAGACGACTCTAGTTCACTTTCCGCGCCTGCATCCGCGGCGGCGGTCGCTGACGACGGAGCTGGTTCGGTCGCACTCTCGGGTACGCTCTCTACCGGGTCGGCCTCATCAAGTTTGAACGTCTTCTTTAACCAGCGTGTGAGAACACTGGGCTGCTCGACTTCCTTTTCGGCGGCTTTACCTGCGACACGAATCGTCTGCTCGTCCGTTTGCTTTGCGGGCGCCTTCGTAGCTGCTCGCAGTTTCCGACCACGTTCGACCTCAGCTTCAAGACGCTTTTCGGCGTCCGCTAACTTTCCCTGTACGACACCCATTTGATCGCGCAGAAACTGTTCGCGACGTTGGAACTCTGATTGTAGGCGCTCGCGGATGCTCGCTTCGATGGCGAGACGATCTGGCCCCGCAGCGGACTTGACGTTGGCCTTAACATCGACGCTCGGTACGGCTGCATCCAAAGGAGAAACAGGTTCGCTTACGGTCTTCGCCGGTTGAGCAGTCTCTCCCGCAACCACTTTTTTGTCGTCGTCGGAGAACATCGTCGCAAGACGATTCAAGAATCCCTTCTTGGGTGCGTCGGGCTCCGCTTTCTCACCGGAACCGCCAATGCGAAAAACCTCATCCTTGTTTACTTCGGAGGGCCCGCCCTTAACAACCCGTCGTTCGTCACCAAGGGGTGCTTCGGGACTACCACTCACGCGCGTAACGGTGTCGTCCGACTGGTCCTGAGGTGATCCTTTGATCGAGATCACTTCTTCCGACGCGACATCCGGTCGACCCTTCACGCGGGTGACGGTCGAATCGATAGCCATATCCGCACCGGAGACCACACGTTCGTCCTCGTCTGGAACAAGCTTTGGTTTCGATATCAGTAAAACTTCCGGCTCGTCAGAATCAGCCGCTCCCGAAACAACGGTCTCAACCTCTGGTTCGGCCTCGCTGGACTCGACGATTTGAGCCATCAGTTCGCCAGCTTTTTTGACAGGTGTCTTACCGCTCGCGACATCGGGCTTCAGAAGTTCCGCGTAGTCGGTGTCTCCGAGATCGACATACTTCTCGGGCTTTGGACTGGGAGCGGGTTCATCGATGAGCGCGAAACTGACTTTCTCACCGTCGTTCGAACCGGTCACGGCACTCACGACTTCGAAACGACGTGTGGAACTTTCATAGCGGACGAACACCGATTCGGAGAACTCTGCTAACTGAGAAACGAGACGTGCGAGCCCTTCGTCTGAAGCTGCCGAATCCGAACCTGAGTTTACATCGGCCTGGAGCTTCTCAAAGTCCACCTCGAAGTCTGACTTCAACTCAAACGACAGTCCGACCACGATGTCGTCGCCATCGACACCGATTTCAAGAATCATCGGCTCCCGCGACTGCAATCCACTCTCGGCACTCATGAGATGACTACGCAGACAGGGCACTCCCGTGAAAAGCAGCACGGCACGAAGCTTGAGTTCATCGACACCCAACTCGCGCAGACGAGCCACCACCAGATCCGACACTCTTCCGAGATGCCGCATCGAATGCAGCGTCTGGTAGAACACATGCGCTTTTGGCGACAGCACACTGGCTACGCCAAACGCTTTTTGCTGCTCAGGAGTGAGTGCTGCGAACTTAGCCAACACCGCCTCCTTGTCGCTTTCGTGGTGAAGCGCGTACCTCAGTACTGATCAAGCCGCCCAAACCAAAAACAGAAGCCACGACCGGCCGTTCGCTCTGTTGAAGCTCGAATCGCACGCGATCCAGTCGGTCGTACACTCGGTGGAGGGCCGAATCCTCACCCACACGAAGCACACTGGTGTCGATGGGCTCGATGACATGATTCGCTTGAATCACCCAACGCGCCGACCTCACGAGTTCATCCGCGAGAGGCCCTAAACGTTCGGTGTTTTCCAAGGATTCTGTTTCAAAAACACGTTCACGTAGCCGCACTAGGTATGCGTAGTCGGAACAACCTAATAGCAACGCATGAAACACGACCCACGCCGCTCGCAGGAGCGACAGTTCATAAGAAGCAAAAGAATGCTCGCGTGCACGCACAAGCGCCTTCGGTGGTAGCGAACCACAGAATGTCTCAGCGAAAGCGGCCAAGAAAAAAGGCTCCACGAACGCATTCGTTCCTTCAGAGGCTGACCAAAGCTTTGAAAGAAGACGCGCTACTGCGTCGGACACTTCGAACGGAGCAGGTTCGGTATCGCTTCCACCGAGCGAAGCGACGGCCTTACTCGGATCCAAGAGCGCAGCGACTTGACGAGCACAACGTTCAAACGGCTTGATGCGATCGATGAAGCGTGGAAAATAAATATTTCCGGATTTAGCGTACCGCTCGAGATCGCTTGGCGTAAAAAAATCGAGTGGCTCTTTGATCGCCACAAATTTTCGATTCTCTTTTAAGAAAACATACGGCGGTCCCCAAAGTGGGACGTACGGAACCACATCCCCAACCGGGTACGCGTGTAACGAATCCCCTTCCTCCGCCGGAAGTTTCTTCTGATCAAAGAACATAGTCGTCCGCCATGCGGTTTTCAGTTCACCTCAACCATCGTTTCGGAAAAAAACACCATTAAGTAAAGATACTTACGGGGTTCGACAGGGATTTGACGATCGAGACAGGAGAGCGATCTAGGTTCGCATTAACGCACTTGCCTCGAGCAAGCGCATGGTCACATCCGACTTCGGGCTGTCAATTATTTGATGAGCCAGCCCAACCTCCACCCATCTTCCACGATCGAGAACAGCAATCCGACCACTCACAGCTTGTATGACAGCCAGATCGTGTGAGATCAAAATCATACCGACTTTCCACTGATCACGAAGATCGACCAGCAGATTGAGAATCTGCGCTTGTACCGAGACATCAAGAGCGGTTACCGGTTCGTCGAGGACTAACCAGTCCGGCTGAAGAGCGAGTGCCCGCGCGAGACACACACGCTGCTTCTGCCCTCCCGAAAGCTCGTGCGTTCTTTGCTCGAGGACGCGCTTTGAAAGCCCGCACGACTCGAGCAACACATCGACGCGTTTCACTTCCTCGTCCCAAGAAAATACTTTGGGATGAATACGAAACGGCTCAGTCAATGCTTGTCGCACGGTCATGCGCGGGTTGAGCGCAGATCCTGGATCCTGAAACACCATCTGAAAACGACTGCGCAAAGGTCGCAGCTGTCGCTCTGACATCTTCGCTAGATCGTTTCCACGATAAACAATCGATCCGGCATCTGGCTTCTCGAGCATCACAAGGCACCGAGCAAGCGTACTCTTTCCCGACCCGGACGCACCGACCACACCCAAAATCTCTCCCGATGACAGCTCAAGATCCACTCCGTCGAGCGCGATGATCTCCTTACTCCCAGAAGTGTAGCGACGACATAAGCCACGCGCTTCGAGAATGGGGGCGCTCACGTCCTCACCCCGTCTTTCCACCAATGATCGTCAAGAACACAGCGAGCACTTCGCGACTGCTTGGTCTCGAGCCTTGGTTCGGACTCCACACAGACCGACATTTTTCGCGGACAGCGCGGGGCAAAGCGACACCCTGCAGTTATTTCACCGGGAGCAGGAACACGACCTGAAATCACGCGAAAGCGTGCGCGACGCTCCTCCTGTTGTCGACGTTCGGGCACACATTGAACGAGAGCTCGGGTGTAAGGATGAAAGGGCTCTGAAAGAACACGCGCGGTTGTTCCGCTCTCGACGATTCGACCAGAATACAGAACGGCCACCCGATCCGAGATCGACTGAATCACGCGCAGATCGTGACTCACCAAAACAAGACCTAACTTTTCTGATGTTACAAGCGAACGAAGAAGATCGAGAATCTGGCGCTGAACGACAGAGTCTAACGACGATGTCGGCTCGTCCGCCAGAAGCACACTCGGCTTGCACGCCAGCGCAAGCGCAATACCTACGCGTTGTCTCATCCCACCTGACAATTGAAAGGCGTACGACCGGGAAACGCGTTCGGCATCATCGAGTCCAACACGCTTCAATAATCCCAACTCAGCGGTTCTTAAAGCTTCACCACTCAGCTTCTGTCGGACGGACAGCACCTCTCTTAAAAGACTCCCCACGCGAAGAACTGGGTTCAAAGATCCGAGAGGATCCTGAAAAACCAACGTGATGCCAGGACCTCGAACATCACGCCATCGCGGAGCGCTTCCCTGAAGCGGCAACGGCTCTCCATGAAAAACGAAATTACCCGAAACGGCTCGCAGCTCTGGCTCGGGAAGCATCCCGAGCAACGAAGAAAGCAGCACCGTTTTCCCGCAGCCCGACTCGCCGATCACACCCAGAACCTCGCCGGCCCTGAGTTCGAGCGCGACATCTTCGAGAATCGGCTCCGGTCGATACTGAGACCCGCGAACAACGGAAAGGTTTTGGACTCGAAAAAGCTCTGACACTTGTCCGTCTTTTATCGCAAATCATCGGCACTGACCACTTCCCGTGGTTGAGTTGGATTAACCGTCCAATGCGGAGGAGCAGCAAAGTCAAACGGGTGATTGCGGTAGCTCCCCACACGACCCTGAACAAGCACATAGGAGACAGGATGATTCAGGAAAATGACCGGACATTCGTCGGTCACGAATTCCATAAGCCGCTTTGCAAGCTCCTTTCGCTTGGGTGCATCGGATACACGGCGTAACTCGGTCCAAACTTGCTCAAACAAAGCAGCCGGCGTCCCTGTAAGACCGATCGGTAAAACGTTCGCCACCGGGTGAAACGGAGCAAAGGCCGCTTCCGCAAGAGGATAGTCGAGACGCCAGGAAAAGAAAAAAAGATCGGTTGAACTGCTCTGGATTTTCTGTGCCCATTCACTGGCGGAAACGGTTCGGATCTCCACATCAATACCGAGACTCTTGAGTGCATCACGCACAAAGAGAGCCATACGATGTTCCACCGTTCCCTGCTGAATCACGAGAACGGCCTCCTTGCGATCCACCTTTCCTAAAAGATCCCGCGCCTGCGCGAGACCAAACTGACGAAAAGGATTTCGAAATCCAGCGTCGTACCCTTCCGATGCGGGCGGCAATGGCCCCTCAGCGACAAGCGCGTTCTCCGGAAAAAAAGCTCGATTGAAAAGCTCGCTGCTCAAACTCAGACTCAACGCTTGTCGAACGTTCTTGCGACCCGCAAACCAAGCGCTTTTCTGATTGAAGCCGAGGGCCAAAAACTCCGCGCGAGGCGCAATCTCGAGATGAAAGCCTCGCTTCTCAAGCGATTTTCGCAGACGCCGCTCAGAGTTTAAAATCTTTGTGAGATGGTCGGCCGGAACCTCAAGACCATCGCTTTCGCCGCGAGCCAGCTGCTCCCATTCGAGTTCCGGTGCCGTCACCACGTCGAACCGAATAACACTGGGACTTGTCTCTAGGTTTACTCCCGGATTTCGAAAGCTTGGGTTTGGTACCCAAACGAGCGAACGATTCAACGAGCTTTCTTCAACACGTAGGATGAAAGGTCCCGTACCGATCGGATGAAACGCAAACGCGCGACCGTACTTCGTCACGGCTTCGATCGGCACGACGTAGGAGGCCGGATGCGCAAGAAACTGCAAAAGTGAAGGGCTAGGCGCCATCAGACGAATCTCGAGTGTGAAATCATCCGGCGCTACCAACCCCGAGATCTCGGCGTCGTAGGCGGACGGGTTTTCGAAGATCCTGTCACGCCACCCTTCGAGACCAACGATTTGATCCTGAATCATCCAATAAGCCGGTGCCGACGCACGGGGATCGGCAAGCCGTTTCCAAGACTCGATAAAGTCACGAGCGCGCACCTCACGACCCTTTCCGCCTGGGAAGATCGCATCGTCTTGAAAGCGCACACCCTTTCGAAGACGAATCTTAAGAGTTTTTCCTTGGTCCGAGATCTCCGGAAGATTTTCGGCCAGGTTAGGAACAAGGTCGGCGGATGTTTTTGAAGGATCGAGCGCGTACAGACCCTCGTAGGTCATTCGAATCTGCTGAAGTGAGTCTGTGTCTCCGGCGCGAATCGGATCGAGTGTCGCAACCGGTGCGTGCATCGTCCAACGGATCTCGCGACCTACCGGTAAAACAAGACGTCTCTCCGTGCATCCGATCGCACACGCCGCAAGGGGAGCGATCAAGAAAAGAACGAACCATTTCACTGCGTCTTGACTGCTCTTTCACGCCAGCGGATCACGACTTCACCCTTACGGCTCTTCGCTTCCCACTTTCGGGGACTTCGCATCGCATCTTCGGTAGGCTGATCAAATGCGAAGCGTACCTCCACAGGGCCCTTCGCCGTTTTCTTTTCCCAGACCAGACGTCTCGGCCAAAACTGTTCGTCCGTCCGCTCTACCGTGTATCGGTAAGTCTCGCTGTCGCCACTTTTATTTGTACCAACAACCTCAAGCTCTTCTCCGACCTTGATCCAACGTGTACTTGCAGCGTCGCGACGGTCCTTCGCCAGACATGGAACGCGCCCGAGAAACAGTTCGTGCGACCAGTCGAGCGGAATGCCGCCCCAAGAACCGACACCCTTTCGGTCTCTGTCTTTTTTTCCAGGAATGCGAACGTCGTAGCGTTCACCGCGCACCTGAATCTGCGCTTCGGTACCACCCAAAGGATTCAGAATCTCGAGATCAAGGTAACGGTCATCACGCACAAGCACTTCGGCCGGGAATTTTCCCGAAGCTTCGACCGAGTCGGCCTGAATCCAAACCGACCCCGTGATCTCATGTACACCCTGTCCGACCGAACAGACCTGCTCGACGGCGCGACGTGGATCGATCACATACTCTGCGCTGTCTGTTTTCTTTTGACCCGTACCGCAACCACTCAGCATCGCGAGACCCAAGACACCACTGATCCCGCCCGTCATACATAACGACCGCGACAGCCAACGAAACGATTGATTCATGATTTCTTATTCTAGCAGGACACGAGACGAGGCGCGCAAGTAAATCAGCGCTGGGACTGCTTTTCCGAGGTTGCCGGAATCCGATTGGATTCTTTTTGACGCTGGGTCTTGCGATCGGCGATCTCGACTTTCAACGTTTCCACTTTGCGCTCGATCTCATCTTTAAGCTTCGTATCCTTCGTGTTGCGAAGTGCTTCTTGATATTGAGCGAGAGCTTTCTCACGAAGATTTGCTCGCAAGTACGCATCCCCCAAGTGATCGAGAACTGTGGCCTCACTCGGGACAAGACGCACGGCTTTCTCCAAACTAACGATCGCCTCACCCACGTTGCCCGTCGTGAACAGGTACCAACCCCAGCTATCCAGAACATAACCACTCTCGGGCTTGAGCTCGAGGGCACGCCGAATGAGCTTCTCAGCTTCATCCAAACGGATACCCTTCACCGTAAACGTGTAGCCAATGTAGTTGAGCGCGTCCGCGTGCTTAGCGTTCATTCGCAGCACGGATTCCATTTGCTCAACACCTCTCTCCCACTTGCCTTGCTTGTCGTACAAGCTTCCTAAGTAGTATCGAATGCGTTCGTGATCTGGAAAATGTTCGAGACTTTCTTCGAGCGTGTTCACTGCAAGCTCCATTCGATCGGAGTCCTCATACAAGCTCGTCTGAAAGAGATAGAACGACGCGTACTTCGGTCCGCTCTTCATCGCTTTTGCGAGATGACTCTCGGCTCCGCTCGCATCTCCCATCACACGCTTTAGAAAAACGACGTGAAGAGTAGCGTCTTCGAAGAAACTGGAGTCGGTCGGAATTCTTGATAATGACTCGACCGCTTTCGGATAGTCCTTGGTCTCCTCGTAGATATTTCCCATGTAGTAGTGAACGCGATCCGAATCCGGCGTCACAGCCAGAATGCTTTGGAACATCGCGATCGACTCGGGGTACTTCTTGAGCTCCATTTGAATGAGCCCAATCTTGAGACGGACATTGAGGTTGTCAGGCTCCCCGGCCAATACACTTTCTAGGTACGGAAGCGCTTCGCCATACTTCTGCTCTTTGAGTAGAATCGTTGAAAGACGCTGTGCGGCCGTCGAATCTTGATCGTCGTTGTAAACGTCGAGATAGATGCGCTTGGCCTCATCCGTCATGTTCTTACTTTCGTAGAGGAATCCGAGAGCTAAACCCGCCTGCGAAAATCCTGAGTTTAACTGGAGCGCTCTGCGATAGGCCGTGACGGCCTCGCGAAACTTGTCGTCAATTTGATACGTTCGGCCAAGGTAGTACCAAACCAATGTTGACTCGGGGTTGCGTTCAACGAACGATTTCAGACTCGCAATCGCGTCTTTGTTCCGTTCGAGCTCCAAGAGCACCTGCGCCTTGTACACCACCGCTTCTTCGTGATCCGAGTCTTGCTTGAGAACGGCGTTGTATTCGTGAAGGGCTGCTTCGTGTTCTTGCGATGTTGAGTAAATCCCGCCGAGCAAAAGGCGTGCGTCGATGAACTGCGGGTCACACTTGAGTGATTCCTTTGCTTCCTCGAGCGCAAGCGTCAGAGAACCTTTCTTGGCATACTCCGCCGCCAGTCGTGCGTGAATCATCGCCGACTTTGGATCAAAGACCGTGGCGAGTTTGTATTCCTCGATCGCGCGATCTGAGTTCCCTTCCTGAGAGAAAGCCTGAGCCATCGCGAAGTGATACTCCGCGTTTGCGGGCGTTCCCCCAACAATACCGGCTGGCATTTCTGTTTTTGCCGGAGCGTCCGCAGGCACCACGCTCTCGGAACGAAAACGTGAGGTGGCGCACGACGACAGAAGCATCTGACTGACAACGAGAAACACTCGAAGAAAGTATCGCTGACCTAGGTCGCTTTGCACTCAGACCTCCAGCTTTCGCATCGACGAAACATCTGAAAAACTGAACGAAGATTTCAGTCTTTTTCTATGATTTCAAAACGTTAAAAGTTTGTCATAGTAAAATAGTCAACTTCTTGGTTCACTGGAGTTAGTGTTTGCTGTCTTGACTTTAGCGCAAGGTGTTGATAGTTCACTACTTTAGATCGGTATGGCAATGTGTGTCATGATTGATTAGGGATTTGGTCGCATTGAGCATACGCGGAGGGTAAAAACCCAGTTGCGTAGTGTGACATGATTGATTAAACGTTCCCGAGAAACAGAAAACTAGTTCTCGAGTTTTGGCCGGCTTCTGGTTGACCAGAAGTCAAAAAACAACGGAAAGAGACAGGAGAAAGGGTTCAGGGGGCTATATGAAGGAAGTAAAAATAATTAAGCGTTACCAAAATCGAAAGCTCTACGACACGCACGAGTCAAGTTACGTGACATTGGATGAGATCGCCAAGATGATCAAGAATGGCGAAGACCTCCGCGTGATCGATAATAAAACGAAAAATGACATCACAGCTGCAACTCTTACGCAGCTGCTTTATGAGAGCGAGAGAAAGTCAAAGACGCAACCTTCTGTCAATCTTCTCAAAGAGATCATCCGACACGGAGACGGTTCGTTTTCTGGCTTCATTTCGAGCAAGCTCGGACCAGAAGCTGCTCAATATGAAGAGAGTGGTGCAGGCGCTTCCGCCGGCCAAAGTCTCAACCAGTAAAGTTTTGACGCTCTGTTCGTTTTTCTGAGAGAGGGTTTCTCGTCACTAAATAGACATGACGAGGAAGAGTTTGCCTGGCAATCCATTGCCAAGAGTTTGCAGGACGCACTCAGTCAGTTTAGAATTTACACATGATGCGTACTCTGCTCACGATGAGCGCCCTCTCTTTAGCTTTCTTTTTTAATTCCATATCACAAGCAGCGCCTTCGGATCGCTCCTCCAGATGGGGTGATCAGGGCGGACGTCCGTCGTGGTCCGCTGGCGACGCGATCGGATCGACTCCGGTTGGGCCGAGAATCTACTCGGATCGTGACAACCGACCAAAACAAAAGATCCGTCCTTTTTCTCCCGACAGTCATAACTTCTCACTGAGTGTCGGACAGGTTTTTCTCCTGGGTGATCTTGGTCAAAGCTACAACGATAACTTAGGCGGCGCTCTCAACTACACCTATGGCGTGAGCGATATCTTTGGTTTCCATTCGAGTTTTGGTTATTCGAGTCACTCCGACGGAGCGTTCTCGATGACAACGCTCAATGCGGGGCTGCGAATGAATCTGAGTTGGTTCGACAAGATCGTACCCAATTTGGTTTTCGGTCTTGGATTCTACAAGCCAAGTTACAGCTTCGGCGTCACCGGCGAAGACTCTATTAGCCCCGTTCTTTTTGGGCTCGACCTCGGCCCCGGTGTAGATCTCGAGCTCAACGACCGGGTTTTCTTTGGTACGAGCCTTCAGTTCCATTCCATCTTCGGAACGAACAAGACGACGCCTTCGGGTAAAACAATTGAAGCAGGAGGCACGTTCACAGCGTTCTTGTTACACGCCGGGCTGACATTCTAGCTCTTCGCTAGTCCGTCGTTCGGTTATACCCCTATCCAGGGATATCCTTCTTCTTGGTTGCCGGGGTCACTGCCGCCGCCTTCGCCACCTTCTCCTTCGCCCTCACCTTCTCCTTCACCCTCACCCTGTCCTCCGCTTCCGCCACCGCCGGACGGGTCCTGACAACTGGAGTCGTCACTCGCGGAGAAACTGAGATGAATCGCTGGTGTAAGGTGGACGGTGTCGCCATTTGGCCCACCCAATTGATGGAATGAGTGTGCGAGGTCAAAGCCAAGATCGACCGTCGTAATGCTGCATTCAGCAACAGAGAAGTCGCCGAAAATCTTAATCCCAGTTTGCTGTCCACTTGGAACAATGAGGGTCTTCTGCGAACCGTCTGCCATCGTAATGACCCCACTCTCAGCCGTGATCAGCCGGATCTGATTGTAGTCCCCAACAGGAACCTTCGCTTTAGCCAGAAGCAGCGACAAGCTGCTCGACAGGTCCATGAGGTTGAATGGGAAGTTCTGCTCTGTAAACGTTAGGTACCCACCCGACGCCGCTCGTACCTGAACAGTCACGATCGATATAACCGCCGACTGCATGTTCAAATCGGGCGCCGAGGAGCTCGACGATTCGACGCGAAGTTTCCCTCCGTCTATAGAAGAGAACATCGAGGCAGGCATGCTGCTCGTTGATCCGTCTTCGTTGCAGCCGCTTAAAACGCAAGCCACACCAAGCAATAATACCCTCAGACTTGAAAGGTACTTCATACACCACCTCCGAGAGACACAAGACATAGCTCTGTAACTCTATAAATTCAGTGTACGCTTCAGCTCATGTAACTCAATGCGTCATTGAATACTCAGGGTGTGGATATTGAAAAATATTAAACAATATCAAATACTTACAGACGATAAATAATTAAATAATATTAATAAAGTTAATATTGCCGCTGCTGCTATATCGCAAATGGGCATCAAAGAAAAAAGCCCGGGAGACTCTCCGTGAGTCGTCCCGGGCTTTTTCTGATCGGTACCAGTAAAGGCACCAATTCCTTTTAAAAGGCTTCTTACATCATGTCGCCCATGCCGCCCATACCACCGTGGCCGCCATGTCCACCGTCAGACTTCTCAGTCTTTGGCTTCTCAGCGATCATGGTTTCCGTCGTCAGCATGAGACCAGCAACGCTGGCCGCGTTCTGGATCGCACAACGAGCGACCTTCGCAGAGTCAACAACACCTGCTTCGATCAAGTCTTCGTACGTTTCCGTAAGCGCGTTAAAGCCGAACGTGTCGCTAGAGTTGTTCGACACCTTGTCGACAACGATCGAACCTTCGTAACCCGCATTGCCTGCGATCTGACGAAGAGGTTCTTCAAGCGAACGTCGGATGATGTTCACACCAGCTTGTTGCTCACCACCAAGCTTCTTGATTCCATCAAGAGCACGTGCGGCACGCAAAAGAGCTGTTCCACCGCCAGGAACGATACCTTCTTCAACCGCAGCACGGGTTGAGTTCAGGGCATCTTCCACGCGGGCTTTCTTTTCTTTCATCTCGACTTCGGTCGCAGCACCGACATAGATCACGGCCACACCGCCTACGAGCTTTGCAAGACGCTCTTGGAGCTTCTCACGGTCGTAGTCAGAGGTCGTTTCTTCGATTTGCGAACGGATGGTCTTCACGCGACCTTCGACAGCTGCCTTTTTACCAGCGCCATCGACGATCGTTGTGTTGTCCTTGTCGATCGTGATCTTCTTTGCACGTCCGAGGTGCTCCAGCGTCGCATTCTCGAGCTTGTGGCCGAGATCTTCCGACAACACCGTTCCGCCCGTGAGCGTTGCGATATCTTCGAGCATTTCCTTACGGCGATCACCAAAGCCAGGAGCCTTTACAGCCGCTACTTTGATCGTGCCACGGAGCTTGTTGACCACGAGAGTAGCCAGCGCTTCTCCTTCAACATCTTCAGCAACAATCACAAGAGGACGACCCATTTGGACCACGCGCTCGAGGAGCGGAAGGAGGTCTTTCATGGAACTGATCTTCTTGTCGTAAAGAAGAATGAACGGATCTTCGATATCCGCTTCCATCTTCTCAGGATTCGTCACGAAATAAGGCGAAAGATAGCCACGATCAAATTGCATCCCTTCAACCGTTTCGAGCGTTGTTTCGGCCGTCTTGGATTCTTCGACGGTGATCACGCCTTCCTTGCCAACCTTGTCCATCGCTTCAGCGATGATCGTGCCGATCTCCGGATCGTTGTTCGCCGAGATCGTGCCGACCTGAGCAACTTCTTTCTTACCCTTCACTGGTTTTGAAAACTTCTTGAGCTCACTCACAACGATTTCGACAGCCTTGTCGATACCGCGCTTCAGCTCCATGGGGTTGTGGCCAGCAGCAACCATCTTCGCACCTTCGCGATAAATCGCTTGCGCGAGAACTGTTGCTGTCGTTGTGCCGTCACCAGCGTCATCATTGGTCTTCGAAGCGACTTCGCGAACCATTTGCGCGCCCATGTTTTCGAACTTGTCTGAGAGCTCGATCTCTTTTGCGACCGTCACACCGTCTTTGGTGATATTCGGAGCACCGAACGACTTTTCGATCACGACGTTACGACCCTTCGGACCGAGCGTCACCTTCACCGCATCTGCGAGAACGTTGACACCGTTCAGAATCGCCGAACGAGCTGCTGTTGAAAAACGTAATTCTTTAGCTGACATTTTCTTTCTTCCTCTGGTTCTACTGGTTACTTACCGATGACCCCGAGGATGTCATCCTCACGCATCATCAAGAAATCATCGCCATCAATCTTGATTTCAGTGCCGGCGTATTTACCGAAAAGCACGGTGTCGTTCTTCTTCACTTCAAGAGGACGAACGGTCCCATCTTCGGCTACGCGGCCTTTGCCCACAGCGACCACTTTTCCTTGCACAGGCTTTTCTTTCGCCGTGTCTGGAATAATGATTCCGCCTTTTGACTTTTCTTCTTCATTGGAACGCTTGACCAGAACCCGGTCATGCAGCGGTCTGACTTCCATAACTTTCCTCCTTAAGGAACTGTTGTAAGGTTTGTTTGTAAACTTGTGGTCGGATGGACGCTTGTCAAATCTACGCCTAGCTTTTGATTAGGGTTCGCCAACCACCACCGCAACAAAGCCTCGCAATATATATGACGGTTTTGATCAACCGTCAAAGAAAAAAAATTATATTAGTTGAGTGTAATAAACCGGAAAAGCCCCTCTCTTAGATCTTCTCGACGAGGCTATTTAGTTGACATAGACGCTTGGAGTTAATAACCACTCCTCGAGAGAGAGGTTATTTGTTCGCGACGCGAAGAGTTCGACATCGCACACTTGTCATGGGTGCCTGGATTGCCTTTTTCGTGGCCTATTGGATCACGAGCAGCCTTGCGGCAGATCCTCCGGCACGCCGGCTTTTTCCGAGCATCGACCCCTTTTCGAGCATCGATCGTGGTCCTTTCCCCCTCACGCTATCAACTGATTTTTCAGGTGCTGCTCCAGCTCGAAAGTCCGACCTCTACGAGAAAGCCGCTGAGATCAGCCAAAAACAAACGACGGTGACCGCGATCAGTCCCGCAGAAACTCAGGCTGCGGAAGCGGCCGCTGCGGAAAAATCGGAGGACATGACCCATTCGGATTATGACCTCGTCTCTCCGGAGTATCGTAAAGGCATCAGCGAACGTCTCGACATCGCACGCGCACTCGTCGAACGCCACGGACGCGCTTATGACTACAAGTCTTACAAAACAGCGGAGCTTCGAGCAATTCTCAGTTCGCTCGATGAACAGGATCGCTCACAACAGTAGAAGAATCCGTTGCTCTTTTCTTGTTTACAGTTTACCGAATAATGATCCGTTTCCGGTCCGGGTTGGTAGCTCAGTCGGTAGAGCAACGCCCTGAAAAGGCGTGTGTCGGCGGTTCAATTCCGTCCCAACCCACCATCATTCAGGCCAGATTAGGTTCGGTTCTACGATCACTCACGAAAGATAGAAACTCGCTTGGTCGCCTTGAGCTTGCGCATTGGCTTCGTTGGCCTTATCCGCGAATGCGGTCAACTCGGACTGATTGAAAACGTTCCCCGTTTTGAGATGCGAGGCTTCTGAAAAAAGAGGGATACCTTTGCGATACTGTTCGCTTCCCCAGAACTGAAATCCTGTCGAATCAAAGTCCACACGCGAAACACTAAAATGCGCACGACGTGCGAGACTCTCAATCGCCGCGGGCGTGAGTAAATACAAATGCCTCGGAGCATCGAGCTGAACCCAGTCGGCACCATACTCGGTGAACGCTTTACTCGACGCCAAGGGCACGCGCAATATCATCGTCCCACCCGGCTTAAGGAGTCTACGAAGTGTTTCAAGAAGTGAAACGGGATCCGGAACATGTTCAAACGAATGATTGAGCAAGAGACAGTCAAACTGGCCGTCGATTTCATGAACGGATTTCGCTTCAAGGAGAACACCCCGACCCACGAACTGATCCGCCGGGAGAAACGGATCAACACCTCGTAGATCCGTAAACCCCGAATAACTCAGCTCGCGAAGAAGGTGTCCACGACCACAACCAACATCGAGAAGCGACGAGCCGGTGCGGACACCCGCACGCTGCAACCATTGGAGATAGTCCGGAATACCCTTCCATTTCGTGACAGCGACACCCAGCGGGTTCCGGCTGCCGTTCAGGACATGCTCCGCCCGCAACCTTCTCAAAAGACGTACATAAAACGACGGGGGAACTGGCGACGCGCCATCCGAGAAGGAATAGTAGTCACCAGGATAAAAGCGGCTGAGATCGTGCGGAATCTCTTTGATCTGGAGTGTCTTACAACTCGAGCACTGAACGTAGTCAAACGCTTCGCGGGTACCAAACATCATTTCATGTACGCGAAGCACGCGGCTTTCTAGCTCCGCTTGGCAAATCCGGCACTTCATCTTTGCGAAACGAGCGTCCATATCGCACTATATGGTGATCGGCGGTTTGGCCGTCAAGACGATTCCGGGAGGAGCGTTCTCCGTGATTCTGAAGCCAAAGGATTACGTAACCGTGCCGTGGAAAAACGGCGCAGGAACCACATCGCAGATAGCGATTTTTCCAAATACTACCCAAAGCACTTTGGCGACCGAGAGCTCGTTTCATTGGCGTCTCAGCTCCGCCGTACTCACCCAGCCCACTCCATTTTCAAACTTTCCGGGCTGTGATCGCATTTTAACGCTGATCGAAGGCGAAGAACTCACGCTTCACAATCAAACTCAAAAGAAGGTAACTGCACTCAAACGAGGAGAGATCGCACGCTTCCCGGGCGAGGATCAGATCGAAGGCGGATGCCGAAATCCCGTGACCGATCTCGGGCTGATTTTCTCGCGCGCCCACGTCACTGCGGACTGCCAAACCATGGCGTTCTCTGGGAAACCACGTTCACTCAGTTTTTCAGGAACCGTCGCCGTGCTGTTCTCGATGGACGGAGACTTTCGACTGACCGTCGGGCCCAAGGAACGGAAATTTCAACTCCGTTCCGGAGAAACATTTCTGTACGAGACACGGGACCATCGAGAATGCCTTGTTTTTATTGAACCCCTGGTGCCGCGACCCATCCACGTCTTAGTGATCGAAATCAGTTCGATTGCGTCTGCCCCGACGCCTGCCACTTCGTCGATTTGACACCTGAAACGCATGGCGTTATACCTTGCCAAGCGGCCGGGTTACGGGCATCTATTTAAACGTAACGGGAGACTTCGGCAATGGTGTGGGTTGCTCGAAAGCATTGGGGATATAGCGGACGTGTTTCACGTCTTTCAAAAAATGCGCTCTTTTTTGCCTTCGGCGTGCTGCTTCTACCGTCGATCGCTCGTAGCGTTCAGTTCTATAAACGTTGTGCCCTTGAAATGTACGGTCGTCCGCCGATCACCGGGGTCGACTCCATCCAACGCCCACCTTCGAACATCGAAGCTGTTTTAGCACTGATACGTGCTGGTATCGCTTCGGGAAAACCATCGGCAGAGTTGACGGGTGTCCCCGATGCGTCACTGCGCGACTATCGTATCGCCGTTGATGGCAATCAGATCCTCACGACCTACGACACCGCGACACTTGCTTACGTCGTCCGCCTCGCGAGCTTTTCGAACGATGCTCTTCTACACTTCATGAAAGCCGAGAAGGCGTGGCGCCTCAAACTTGTTTCGCAGCAGTTCGGCGTTCGATCGACCGTTACCGTTACGGCCTACACGAATGACGTCACACCTGGCGCAAGAGTCCTCTACGACGTCGATTTCGAGGGAGAATCACTTGTTTCCTCCGATCATCATCTCGGCACCCATATCATCGCTCCGAGACTGTATGGAGGGTTCGGCGTCGCCGCTCCGTGACCCCTTTCATCCCCCTTTTATCCGCTATTGACACGTATTGTCAGATTTAGTAAAAATGCCCTCTCATGCTTCGATCGCGGTATCCAACAGTTTTAAAGGCGTATCTCTCAGCAGTCTTGCTGGCCGCCCTAACAGTGGTTTCCGGTGCAACCACGACCTTGGCTGCTCCACCGGCTTCCACCTCCAGCGCGAAACACGAACCCTTTCGTCGAAGATTTGAAAACGCACAACCCTGGTGGGGAATCCAGATCTCGGGCTCACCCGGTTGCCTCCTCGACTGCGCATCAAGCGTCGGCCCAGCGAAAGCTGCTTTCAATCCGCTTTCGCTCAATGTCGACTTTCAACCGCTGCACACATTCGGTGTGCTCGGTATCGGCGCTGAGGCCGCGTATCAGTTTTCATCACAGCTCTCGGGGCCCGTTGGATCAGAGGGTTACCCCAAGTACGTCTTGAGTGAAGGTTTTCTGGTCGGCGGACGCGTCATCTACCAAATGAAGTACGGTCAACGCCAGTGGTTGGTGCCCGTTGGTTTCTACCAGCTGTACAATATGTCGTACTCGCTGAAGTCGGGAGAGAAAGGTTACTTTCTCGCGCAGGGCCCAGGTGCTGGACTTTGGATTTTTTTAAGCGCGATTGAGTCGGATACCGCTCAACGTGTCTACAAGTTTACCAACATCTCAAGATTTTATCTGACACTCGAAGGCCGAAGCATCCGCGGCGGCGATTCGATCATCTCTGCACAAGGCACCAACGCACAGTTGGGCTTGCGGGTGGAACTCTAGGGCGCGGCCTAGATTCCTTTGACTTGATTCAGATTGATCCCGAGCACAGGCCAGTCCTTATTCTCAGATCGTCGATGAAGATAGTTCTTCAACTCGATGTATTGAGGACGGCCGCTGAGGCTGACATGACGGAACATCACGCGCTTACCTTCACGGATCAAGAAACCTTGATGCGACACGATCACATCCTGTCCGCCAATGTCTTTGCGAACGAGATTCATGATCACGCCATTTGGAAGCTTTGAGTAAACTTTATCCAGGTCATCGAGCGGAATGTAGTGAACTTTTCCTTCTTGAGTTCCACGCCACGATTCCGGAATAGCTGAAGCGGGTACACGGCCATCTTGCTCGAAGCGCGACTTTTTTCGCGCGTACCACTTCGCTTTATTGATGTCTTTGCTTTCCGTTTTCGTATCGGCGCCGGCGCTATCAGCCACTTTTTCTGTGACGTCAACGATGTAACCAGCTTTTTCGTTGTTCGGAAGCCAATCCACTTCAGGAAAATGGTTGCGTGTAAAAAACCCAACGACGCCGTCTTTGTAACGAATGCCTTTGAGCGCGCTAAAAAAACTGTCCGTGCCTGAGCTCACGCTGAGAGCCGCAACGGTTTCAACGTAGGTCGTGCAATCAAAGCTGTCAGGAACGAGGGGTGCCGTATCTTCCACTTTTGGAACGGAACCCAAGAAACGCAGGTCTTCTTTTTTCTGAGCGACTTCAAAAACGCGCTTGCTCCAGTGGTCCACGCGTTCCTCCATCGTTAAGTGTTCCGCGGCCTTAAACTCGCCAGC
This sequence comes from uncultured Oligoflexia bacterium, assembly GCA_964549505.1. Lineage (GTDB taxonomy): Bacteria > Bdellovibrionota > UBA1018 > UBA1018 > CAZJVD01 > CAZJVD01. The sequence goes on along the minus strand of CAZJVD010000015.1, from coordinate 34,047 downwards.
CGCTCGGGGCTTTTGTGAGCTCGCCCACCACACTGAAAAAACCAAGAAAACTGCTCCCGAAACTAAGGCGACAAGCCACTGATCTTCTTCGGCTTTCTTACGTGAACGCGCTTTCGGTTTGCTCGTGTAACGACGACGTTTTTTCGTGCTCATGTCATGGGTATCGGAAAAATGACGGCTGAGCTTTAGCTGATTTTTAAGCGTTATTAGGGCGTATCTGCCCCCGGAACGCTCGACACCCTAGACGTTTTTAATCGTCGCTGAATCCAAGATGAGTTTAAGCGTCCGATTCTCTTTAATACGAAACTCGAGGTTCTCGCGACGATCCGGATCGTCTAGGTACATCTTGCGAAGGCGCGAAAACTCGAGGCCATTGCTCTCGGCCATCTTTCGAACCTCGTCCTCGACTTCGGCTTCACCCACGGTGACATTTTCTGTCTTGGCAATCGCATCCAAAATCAATCCAGCACGAACTTGGTTTTCCGCGCGTGTCTTAATCTGTTCCTGCTCGGACATCAGAAGTTCTTGGGCCTTTTCCTGCGGAACACCTCGGTCTTTGAGCGTCTTCATGTAGTCTTCCGCAATCATGCGAGCTTGAGCCATGATCATTGAACCCGGAACCTCGAACTTGTTCTTTTCGATCAGCGTCTGAAGCGCGTCGTTTCGAAGCTTGTCGTCAGCTTCATCATTCTTATACTTCGTAATATTCTCTTCCGTTTTCGAGCGTAACTCGGCGACGGTGGTGTAATTGAGCTCTTTTGCGAAGTCGTCGTCAAGACCTGGCAGTTGCTTGGTCTTCATGCCGTTGACCTTAACCGAGAACTCAGCTTCGGCCGCGGCGAGCTTGGCTTCGGAGTAGTCTTCTGGGAACTTGATCCGAAAAGTTTTCGAATCACCCGCCTTCATTCCAATCAGATGATCTTCAAAACCCGGAATAAGAGAACCCGACCCGACTTCCACAACTTGCGCACCCTTCATACCTGGGAGCGCTTCGAGTGTGCCATCGGACTTTACTACCTTGCCGTCAAACTCCATGTCCGCGAAGTCGCCTTTTTGCACTTCGGACTTCTCCGACGGCACGAGTTGCGCGCGCGACTCACGGAGGTTCGTTATCACCTTTTCCACTTCGTCCTTATCGACTTTGATTTTTTCGCGCTTGAGACTCAATCCCTTGTAGTTCTTGATCTCGAACTCAGGAAAAACCTCAACCAACGCTGTGTAGGTCATTGGCTGGCCTTCCGTAGCATGCGGATGCGCGTGATGGTGATGCTCCGTCGATGCGCCATCACTCTTCTGCTCGGTTGGGGCTTCTATTTTTGGACGGCTCACCACACGAAGTCCTTGCTCTCCTACGGCCCACGCGTAGGACTTCTCAATCAATGCAGAGGAAACCTCATGCATGATATCGCTAAAATAGAATTGTCGAATGATGGAGACTGGCGCCTGCCCAGGCCGAAAACCTTTGATTTTCGCCTTCTGTTGGGTCTCGGCAAACACTCGGCCGAACTCACGGTCGACTAAGTCTTTGGGAACCGTGATCGTAAGACGACGCACGTTCTTCTCGGTGTTTTCAACTTTTACTGAAAAACTCATTGAGATTTTCTATGCGACCAAGACTCGGTCTGTCAATCACGATACTTCACCCACTCCAACCACAAGCCACGGGCCGGGGCGGTCGGCCCTAAGAGCTTTCGATCTTGGCTCTCAAGAAGGGATCTAAAGATCGTAACCGGTTTTCGCTCCTCACCGACCGGAACGAGCGTACCTACAATCGACCGAACCATCTGCTTTAGAAAGCCAGATCCCTCAATCGAAACGCGGATGAGAGAGAAATCCTTACCGAGAACGGTGGACGCAACGGGAGGCCAACGCACGGGAACTCTCTGGACGGTCGTCCTGAAAATCGTGCGATCGGTCGTTTTCGTGACTCCTCCAGAGGCTTGAAAGACCCTGAACTCGTGATGACCCTCGAGGATCCGAAGCGCCTTTTTCATAGCAGGCAGATCGAGTTTCTTTCGAATCCACCAACTCGTCGGAACCAGGTGTGGTAGTTCGCAAGGCCCCTGCTGGAGAAAGTACGTGTAACGCTTGAGTTTCGCCGACTTCTGAACATCAAAGTGCTCGGGAACGGACCGCGCTTCGAGAACGCGAATGTCATGAGGCAAGAGCGAGTTGAGTCCACGCACGAGTTTATCAAGCTCGATCGCTTTTGGAAGTGTGGCCTGGACGGCGAGTGACAGTGCATGAACACCGGCGTCTGTCCTACCGCTTGCACGCACTTTGATTCTCGTATCAAAGATCTTTGAAAGACAGCTTTCGAAAACTTCTTGAACACTCTTCTTGGGGCCGCGCACACGATGTGCTTGCACCTGCCAACCGCAATACTCTGTTCCGAGAAAAGCGCAGCGAAACACGACCTGCTTCATATCTCAAAGGTCGCGCCTGCGTAGATACCCCAGACATCAAAGCGAACATCACCCACGAGGGGAAATATTTTCTGGTACTCGACCTGGAAGTAATAGTGCTTCACATTGAAATCTTGGTAATAGTTCCATGCTGATTCGCGCGAAAGCCAGTCGAGCAAAAGTGCGGCACCGACACTTGTCTGCATCCCAGTGGAATAACCGCGACGCCCTTCTCCTCCGTCGTTCCGACCCTCATAGTAGAGAAACCAAGTGTGCGCGACACTCGCTAAAGGTCGAATGACATAGGGAAGATTGAATCGATAGATCGCGCCCGTGCTGACCGTCACGACGTTGAGAAAAAGTTCCGTACCGGATACGTCGCCGAACGACTGACCCGTTTTTTCATTGGTCAGATTGAAGCGATAGCGACCCTTTCCGCCGAAGTACCACAGACCGGGACTCAGCGTAAAACCCAAGCTCCCAAACCACTCGCTATAAAAAGGTTTGATTTCGTACGTGAGCGCGACATCCGGGTTCCAGCGATCGCCATAGAAGCTCTTGAACGAAGAACTTCCACTCCCTCCCTGTACATGAATATTTCGCGTCAGGGACGCACCTAAACGAAATCCAAGTGCGTGCCGAATCTTTCCGGGTCGTTTGAGCTGCAGTTCGGACTGTCCCTTTTTCACGGCCTCAATCGCGCTGTCCTTCTCGGGGCGATACGGGTCGTCGGCCTCGTCCTTGGCACGCTTCTCTTCTTCAAGATGAATCGCACCCTGACGGTCCTCGAGAAACGAACTCTCAGGCTTCGGCTTTTTCTTTTTACCGCGTTCGATGAATTCTTCGCTATTTCTCACCGACTCAATGTAGCCGCCGGGCGGAGGGCCTTCCTCGACCTCACCGAGACCATCACGAATGGACTGTATGTACTGACCCTTTGGAGGTCCCTTTTCGTCGGCGACGTCCTCAGTTTCGAGCTCCCGCTTTAGATTGGAAATATAGGGATCGACTACGTCCGCAGTCGCAGGTTCATCAGCGTACGTCGCGCTAACGAAACTTACCGGTACGATGAAGATCAGCGCGACGAACCAACGCTTCTCCAATTTGAACAGCATTCAGTGCGGCTCCTTTTCTCAGGTTATCAGAAACCACCCAAAAGCAGAGCCCATTCTTTATGCTTGGATCCTGGCGCAGCCGCCCGACAAAGACAGCGTCAGCACCCTCCGACGCTAGATGAGGGCTGTCAAACGACGTTCGGTTCTTCGGAAAGAGCGAACGGCTTGGATCATCCAGAACAACAACGCCCGAAAAACTTTCAAGACGTGCGCGAACATCGGACAAACTGAACGACCGTTCAAATTCTACAGCCACACTTTCCGCATGTGCCGACAGCGTCGGAACTCGGACCGCGGTCGCCACAATGGGAAGATTGGGTAGATCTAGAATCTTCCGAGTTTCGCCCATGATTTTCTCTTCTTCACTCGTAAACCCTGAAGCTTGAAATTTTCCGATCTGCGGAATGCAATTGAACGCCATCGTATCGACAAAGTTTTCGGATTGTACCACTGGCTCGCCGGACAGAAAGGAACGCGTCGATGCTTTCAGTTCATTGACGGCGGCCGCACCGGCTCCGCTCACACTCTGAAATGTTGTCACGACAACCCGCTTAAGTCCTAAATCCCGAAGGGGCGCTAAAGCCATCACCAGTTGAACGGTTGAACAGTTCGGCCCCGCAAGTAATCGGCTCGCCCGTGCTTGCTCGAAACTCTTCACAGCGTTGATCTCGGGAACCACAAGTGGGACCGACGGATCCATGCGGTAAACGGCCGAATTATCCACGACCCACGCACCCGAAGACAGTGCTGCTGGAACCCATGTGCGCGAAACGTCATCGGAAGCATCAAAGAATACTAGGTCGAGATCTGTAAAACTGTTGGCCTGCCCCCCCGTGATGACATGCACTTCGTGCGGCTCACCTCGAAACGTCAGCTGCTTCCCTCGTGATCTCTCCGAAGCGAAGCAACGCAGATTTCGGACAGGAAAACTTCGTTCTTCGAGAACACGTAACAAAACGGTGCCGACCGCACCTGTCGCTCCAACAATACCAAGGTTAACCATGCGACGACCGCTCATCGGTGGATTTGATCCGATGGCTCAGACGTGATCCCCGACGCGCAACACGGAGCCCGTTCCAAACCAATGATGCAAACACATAGGTCATACCCAGTGCGAAAAGCGTGATCTCGGGATGAATCGAAACCAAAATGAGAACCAAAAGACCTAGAAGTAAAATTCCAAATGTCGTTCGAGCTCCACCGTGAAACTCCTTGAACGAAGGAAACGGAATCGTTGAAACCATAAAGCACGAAAGACCGAGAGACAAACCCATCATCCACGCAGGCCACACTTCGGACGCCGGCCAGCCTATCGCCTCTCGAAAAATCACAAATGTCGCAACCATGCCAGCAGCGGCGGGAATCGGTAAACCCATGAAAAATGATTTCGAATACCGATTGGCCATAACGTTGAACCGAGCCAGACGAAGGGCTCCACACGCCAAAAACAAAAACGCGACCAACCACCCCAACCGACCAAACCCCGAAAGAGCGCCGAGATAGATCAACATCGACGGAGCAAACCCAAAAGATACCAAGTCGCTCAAACTGTCGTACTCGACTCCGAAGCTGCTGGTACTCTTTGTAAGCCGAGCCACCCGTCCGTCAATCATGTCAAAAAAAGCTGCAATGATGATCGACCACGCGGCCGTTGTGTACTCCTCACGAATGGAACTGATGACGGAATAAAATCCGCAGAACATGTTCAGCGTCGTAAGGAAGTTTGGAAGCAGGTAGACCTTTCGCATTGCATCTACTGGTTATCAAAGCTGTATTCTTTTTTGAAGTCGTTTTCGCTCAGCATCAGATTCTCTGTAATATCGAGGCTGAACGCGTGACCAGTCCGTCCCTCCGGACGTCTGGAAGGCTTCCCACGCCACTTGCGCTACGTAACGACCAGCAGGCTCTGTGAGCCCGGTTCCTTCGATGGGTAGGCGCTTTGACGGAGGAGGAAACTTCCACGCACCACTTGTTTTCTCAACAGCATCACCGACCAGAACCCAGCGAGCCTCCGAACCCGACTGCGAAAACTTTCGCAGAAACACTTTCGAGAATGACTCTGGCGTAAACAAGCGCTCGATAACTCCACGATCACGTGATCGACCGGGACCCTCCGAGAATGCTGCGATACTTCGCAGACTCGTGGTGGTTCCCATCAAACCGTAGAGTTCGCCCTTACAGGCATCCATCGCCACACCGATCACCACACGTCCTCGCGTGCGATCGCGTCCAGCCTCAAGCGCAAGAACAACTGGTCGTGCTCGAACCGCAAGACTCGAAACACCAATCAACGGCTTTTTTGTAGCAAATGCAAAAGCGCGTGCCGTCGCTAAACCGATCCGCACGCCCGTGAAACTTCCAGGTCCAACGGTGGTTCCAAACCAGTCCAGATCATCGAGCGACCAACGTGCCTGTCCCAGGGCCCAATGAATCGTCGCAGCCAAACGCTCTGAGTGAGCCGCTTCTGCGCCAAACGTACACTCAGCGATCACACGCACGAAGCCTCGGCCAGAGGAATCACTTTCTGCAGCACACACACAACCGACTGTGCTCGAAGTATCCCAAACCAAAAACTTCACTTCGTCCTCAAATATAATTAATTAAAAAGCGATAATCGCGAAATGTCGTTTCTCATGACCAGGACCATGAGGAGAACAATGATCGACAGCCCTACTTGTTGTAGAACTTCCATCTGTCGTAGCGTGAGCGGCCGACCGCGAATCACTTCGATCCCAAGCAAAAGCAAATGACCACCATCCAGAACCGGAATCGGAAGTACGTTCAATATTCCTAAACCGATTGAAAGGATCGCCATCGTTGTCAAAAACGAAATCAGTCCTCGTTCAAGCGATTCACCGGCAATCTTACCAATGAGAATCGGACCACCGAGTGTGGCCACCGAAACATCACCAATAATCATCTTCCCGATGGAAACAACGTTGCGATAACTGAAGTCCCACACACGGGCGAATCCATTGGCAACAAGGGAGATCGGGTTCAATGTCCTCTCGATAATCATCTCAGCATCGAGGAGTATGAGTTGCGGCACGATCCCAATCGTAAACTGAGTGACCTCGCGAAGCACCGGATCGCGCTCCGTGTGCTGATGAGGAACGATCTTTTCAGTAACGGTCTTACCAGCACGCTCCCAAGACAACATGACTTCGCCGTCTTTAGCTGCAGAATCCTGGATCAGATCCTTAAGCGAATAAAAACTGGAAAGAGGAGTCCCATCGACGGCAAGAATCCGATCGCCGCCATCGACTCCTGCTTTTTCAGCCGGTGATCCCTTGACCACTTGCTCGATGAAAAGCTCCGATGAGTGAAGGCCAAGTAACGAACCTAGCGTATCCTTTGCAGAGCTCTTAACTGCCTTGAGCGTCTTGGTGGTTGCTCCCTTTTCACTCTTAGCAGCAATCGTCGTCTCCTTACGAGGCGCGACTGCGGCGAACTTTCGCTCGAACTCTTCCCAAGAGCTCACGGTTTCACCGTTGATGCTCACAATCTCATCGCCGGTACGAAACTCGGCACGGGCGGCTGCTGTGTCAGGTGAGGAAACACCCAATCGCAAACCCCGCGGAAATGGCAGAAGACCTGAAACACGTCCGACCTGTTGCTCTTCACCAAATTTCGTAAACCCGACGGCCCCCTCTGGGGTAATTGTGACCGTTTCGTCAGCGCCACTCAGACGATGAACTTTGACATCGACTGGCTTAAGGGGAAACTTCGCAAACTCGTCGAGAACGTCCGAGAAAAACTGAACTGGGACGCCTCCGACATCGAGAATCTTGTCACCACTGCGAAAACCTGCTTGTTCCGCGGGACTACCACCGATCACGCGTCCGATCTGATTAGCGATTTTTGGTTCGCCGATCGCCATGATCGCCATGAATACAAACGCGGCATAGATAAAATTAAAAAACGGTCCACCAAAAAAAATCCAGAAACGTTTGCCTGCAGATTGATTCGGAAGTGCGCGCGCCTTTTCTTCGGGAGCTAGCGGGGAACTCGGATCCTCTCCAAGAAGCTTGACGTATCCACCCAGCGGAATCGCTGAAAAACGCCACTCGGTCTCGCCCCATTTCTTTGCCCAAATACGAGGCCCAAACCCGATGGAAAAAACCTCGGCTTTCACACCAAAGAGTCGCGCAAAAAAATAATGGCCCAGCTCATGAACGATGACCAAGGGAGCCAAGATGACGAGAAAACCTAAGATAGACAGCACGCTATTTCCCTCTGTTTCTGCCACTGTGTTCAATGAATCGCGTCAACTGACGGAGCTCAAGAATTTGATTCCAGCATACATCACAGGTGCGCTCAATACTAATCCATCGAAGCGATCCATGAAGCCACCATGACCCGGCAGAAAATGCCCAGAATCTTTAACATCGGCGGCACGTTTGATCAGACTCTCAAAGAGATCACCGACGACAGACACCAGAAAAACGATCGCTAACAAAAAGAAGAATCCCGTCGCGGGCAACTGGTAAAAACCCGGACTAAGAACTCGTGCGACCATCCCCAGAACCATGACACCGACAAAGCCTGCAGTAACTCCCTCCCAGGACTTACCAGGACTAATCGACGGCGCTAGTTTCCGTTTCCCGAACGATCGCCCCACGAAATAAGCGGCGCTGTCACCCACCCACTGTATCAAGAAGAACACGAGTAACCATGGAATCAAGTCCGACTCTTTTCGAATCGCCAACACGAAACCCGGGAAGTATCCGACATAAATCAAACCAAGACCGAGCGCTGCTGTCTCCGTCGAGTGTGCCTTGAGCTGGGAAACCGGTCCCCGGGATGCAATGATCACAACCCAGACGGTGCTCGTGAGGATCAAAGCACTCAGAAGCCATAACCCCTCGGTCTGCCCGTACACCCCACTCACCAAACTCAAGAGAATAGCCCCCACGATCAAGATGCCACGCTTGATCGCAGAATCTCTAAGACCGAAAACCATCCCGGCATACTCATTCGCTAATGCGAAACTCAGGAGCGCGGTGAGAAACGCCCACTCAAAGGATCGTCCCCACAGAAGTGCAGCCAGCAGAACGCCGCCACCTACGACTCCCGTGCCCACACGAATCAAAACATCAGACCGAGCCAAATCGACGCTCCCTCTTCTCAAAGTCCTTCAAAGCCTTCTCAAACTCGGTCGTCCCAAAATCAGGCCAACACACGTCTGCGAAAAACAGTTCTGCATAAGCCAGGTGCCAAAGTAAAAAATTCGAGATTCGCTTTTCGCCGCTCGTGCGAATCATAAGATCCACTTCGGGCAATCCGCCCGCCGTTTCACGCGTCAATAACTCTTCGGTGATGTCGGTCGCTTTAAGACGTCCGTTCGCAGCATCGTTCACAAGAGAACGAACGGCGCGCAAAATATCTGAACGACCGCCGTACGAGAGCGCTAGAGTCAGCGTCAACCCGGTATTCTGGGATAAACGTTCCATCGTATGTGTCAGCAAGGCCTGAAGATCTGGGTTCAGCCGCTCCATCTCGCCGATCACACGCAAACGCACGCCCTTTGTATCGAGGCGATCCACCTCCCGCACGATGAATTTATGAAGAAGTTTCCATAAAACATCGAGTTCCCCCTGAGGACGTGTCCAGTTTTCTGTGGAGAAGGCGAAAAGTGTCAGTGCCTTTACTCCGCGTTCACCCGCCCTCTCGACGATCTCGCGAACCCGCTTTGCACCACGAATATGACCAAAGATGCGCGGCCTTCCACGGCGGGCGGCCCAGCGACCGTTCCCATCCATGATGATCGCGATGTGCTGCGGAACCACTGCTTCCGTCATGCCGACCTAAACCGTAAGAACTTCTTTTTCTTTGTTCTCAACCAGCTTATCGACTTGCGCGATATGAGCGTCAGTTTCCTTTTGAACCTTATCGAGGACCTTTTTCGCTTCGTCCTGAGACATTCCTTTGTCTTTCTCTGCCTTCTTGATCAACTCGTTCGCGTCGCGCCGCTGATTTCGAATAACGATCTTCGCTTCCTCGCCCATCTTTTTGATAAGCTTGACCATCTCTTTACGCCGTTCCTCGGTCAGCGCCGGAAGCGGGACTCGGATGACCTTTCCATCGTTCTGCGGGGTCATGCCGATATTTGCGGCAAGAATTGCCTTTTCAATCACTCCAATCATCCCTGCTTCCCAAGGGACAATTTGAATCGTGCGTGCGTCCGGAGTGGTCACGTTCGCCACTTGGTGAATCGGCATGTGAGAACCGTAGTAATCAACCTGAATCGGCTCAAGAACCGCCGGCGACGCCCGTCCCGTTCGGACTTTTGCGAGGTCACGCTGAAAAGATTCCAAGCTCTTTTTCATGTCGACCGAAAGTTTCTGTGTGATTTCTTCTGACATCGAAGCCTCCTAGTGAACGAGTGTCCCAATACGCTCACCAGCAATGACCTTTTGCAAGGCACCCTTCTGATGAAGATTGAAAACAACGATTGGCAATTGATTGTCCATACAAAGCGAAATCGCGGTGGAATCCATGACCTTTAGACCCTTCTGAAGAACTTCAATGTATTTGAGTTCATCGAACTTCTTAGCTTTCGGGTTCTTCTTCGGATCCGAATCGAAGACACCGTCCACCATCGTTGCCTTCAAAAGAACATCCGCACCGACTTCCATCGCTCGCAAGGCGGCGGTGGTATCGGTCGTGAAATAAGGGTTACCCGTACCGGCTGCGAATATAATCACACGACCCTTTTCAAGGTGTCGCATCGCTCGTCGTCGAATGTAAGGTTCACAGAGCGCGCGCATTTCAATCGCAGACTGAACACGTGTTTCGAGACCAAGTCGCTCGAGCGCGTCTTGAACAGCTAAGCTATTGAGAACGGTCGCAAGCATGCCCATGTAATCGGCTGACGCCCGATCCATCCCATCCGTGGCGCCCTTCATTCCGCGAAAAATGTTCCCGCCACCTAAAACAATGGCGACTTGGATTTTCTTTTCCACGACCTTTGCGATTTCGTTGGCAACGATACGAAGGGTATCGGGATGCAAACCAAAGCCATGATCACCGGCCAAAAACTCTCCGGAGATCTTCAGAAGAATTCGCTTGTACCCCTTGGGTGGAGTACTTTTTGGCGTCATAGCTCCTCGCCCAAAGAAAACCGAACAAAACGTCGGATCGACATATTCTCACCCAACGTCGCAATGGATTCTTTTAAAAGACCTTCGATCGTCTTATTAGGATCCTTGATGAACGCTTGCTTCGTCAGACAGTAGTCTTCGTAGAACTTCTTGATCTTACCTTCTGCGATCTTCTCCAGAACAGCAGCTGGTTTACCAGACGCGCGCATCTGCTCGATGGCGATCTCTTTCTCTTTCGCGATCACATTCTCCGGAACAAGCTCAGGACTCAGCCATCGCGGTTGGGCCGCAGCAACGTGCATGGAGACATCTTTGACGAAGTTTCTGAACTGCTCGGTGCGAGCCACAAAGTCGGTCTCACATGAAACTTCGACCAGGACACCGATTTTTCCGTCACCATGAATGTAGGATCCGACTACACCTTCTTTGGTGACACGACCGGACTTCTTTTCGGCCGATGCAATACCCTTCTTCCGCAAATACTCGATGGCCTTTTCGAAATCGCCACCTGTTTCAAGAAGGGCTTTCTTACAATCCATCATTCCGGCGCCGGTTTTCTCTCGCAAATCGCGAACGGCTTCTGCGCTGATGCTCATAAACTATACTTCCTTCGGTGCTTCAGCGTCGACTTCTTCAGTACCTTCTTGTACCTCAGCCTCGACTTCGTCTTCCCCCTTAAGATCGATATCGCCCTCAAATCGCGACGCCTTCTTCTCTAAAGCTTCGTCTTCTTCGCGTTGCTGAGCTGTTTTACCAGCGGCACGCAAGGACTCTTCGTGCGCTCTCTGACCTTCAAGACAGCTGTCCGCAATCAGACGTGCAAAAAGTCCCACGCTTCGAATCGCATCATCGTTACCCGGAATCACGTGATCGACTGCAGTTGGATCACAGTTCGTATCCACAACAGCAACCGTTGGGATACCGAGTTTGCGCGCTTCCTTCACAGCAATGTGTTCTTTACTGGTATCGACAACAAAAAGAGCTCCAGGAAGTTTCTTCATGTCCTTGAGACCACCCAACGACTTGTTGAGTTTCGCAAGTTCACGGTCAATCTTCGACTGCTCTTTTTTTGGAGTTTCTCGCCATTCGGGAGACTCTTTCAAGGCTTCAAGTTTCTTCAAGCGGTCGATCGATGCGCGAACGGTTTGATAGTTAGTGAGCATGCCACCCAACCAACGGTTCGAAACAAACGGACTGCCTGAACGTTTTGCTTCATCTTCAATAATGGTCTTCGCTTGCTTCTTCGTTCCAACGAAAAGCACGCGCTTCCCCTCACTCGACAAACGCTTGATGAAATCACAAGCGGCGCGTGTCTGATCGACCGTCTTCTGAAGATCGATAATGTAAATTCCGTTGCGAGCCCCAAAAACGTACTTTTTCATACGTGGGTTCCAATGGCTCGTCTGATGTCCGAAATGAACACCGGCCTCTAAAAGTTCTTTCATTGTAATCGCTGGCATTTTGACTCGTTACTCCTTCGAATGTCTGCGGAAAACATCGAGGAACATCGCACTCACGGCGCTTACGCTTTCACGTTTCGCTTGATGACGAGCTCTGGAATGTCTTTCCGCGGTTAATCCTCCACCCGTCCTAACTCAGAAACTCATTCGAATATCGTCTGAGATCTGAGCACCACGAAAATAACAGGTGTGCGTCGTTAAAACTCTAGTGCTTGGGGTTTAACATTTTTTTTAACAAAATCAACGATATAATGTCTAGATCGTGCGGTTCTACCGAAAGCAGTGCCCCACAATTGTTTGCTTTCTCGCCTACTTATCTGCCCTTGGGGTCGGCACCGATGCGCATGCGGATTGGGCATGGAAGAGCGCACGGCAAGAACCCGCGGAGACCTCTCACCTACGAGACCTGTTACAGAGCCATGAAACGGCCACATCGCAGATCCTGCGGGTCGAAATCTGGGATAGCCCTATTGAAAAGGACGCCCCGAAAGCACGTCTTGATGCACTCTACGACACGGAACTCGAAACTCCCGACATGACGTTAACGTTGATTCTCGTTCTGAAAAGCGCCCAGTCCTTTCGCATCTCCGCGATCGCTGCACGGGCCGGAATCGCACTCGATCCCTACTTTGAAGACAAAGGTCACACGCAGGCGATCGAACCGTGTCTACGCACTCCTGATTTGGATGGCATCGGACCACTCGCCGTCTGTGTCCGACAGGCTTTAACGGTCCTTAAAAGCCCGCTCTTGACTGACGGGCCGAGCGATTCGATCGTCGACGCACTAGGAACCATCGAAACGTCTTCGAGTTCCTGGGTCTGGATTCTGTGGACCGCTGCCGGCAGTCTAGCGCTGCTTTTCTTCCTCATCACCACACGCGAAGAATGGTTGATCACAGCTTCGGGAACGCATCATCCCAAAGTCGTGGCTGCTCTCGCACGCTTTGAAACCGCGCTTGCGCGCAAGGGACACACTCATGGCCGTGCAACCGTTGCCGTTTCTCGACGAAGCTCGAAGATAGGCTTTCGCATTCTGGATCACCTCCGGGCCGCTTTTCAGAGTCGTGGTGGAGAGAAGGATTTCTTCTTGCAGATTCACATCAATCTAAAACGTAGGTCGGCATGTCTGTCAGCCAACCCCGTGGCGACGCATTTCTTTGCACCCGACCTCCTAAAGAAGATCGCGGCAACTCTCTGTCAGGATCTCCACGCTACACACTTTGAGAATGCGCTTGTTCTATGCGTGGAAACGCTGGCGCAGCACCTGAAAACAGACGCTTGATTCACCTTCAGGCTCCCCTTATCCTTGTTATGAGCCAGTAAGCAGGGGTGGCCGCTTTTTGAACATACGAAATTTAAGAATACTCACAGTTCTGAGCACCTTGACATTGGGCTATGCGAGCGCACCGTCAGCGCGTGCGGCTTTCGAAGCGGTGTTGGGAACCGGTAATCTGACATTCTTGAGCGGAGGAAACGCGCTCGACGCAACCATGGGGATTCACCTGCCTGTGCTCCCCTGGCTTCAAGGTGGTGTCACCTTTAACTACCAGGCGAAACAACAAGAGACCACCAAAGTGCGTTCGATCTTTCTTTTCGTTGGACCAACGGCAAACTTTGGAGCTCCGGCCGAAGCTTTCTTTATGCAGCTCGCTCTTGCTTACCGATCCGGAAAGGTTTCCGATACGTCGGAGACCGATTCGACCAGCACGGCAACCACGAGCACGACGTCATCATCGTCATCTTCTTCCACGGATCCGGCTACGACGACCACGGACAATCCGGACGGAATTGGAGGAGCCCTTTTCTTTGGAAAGCGTTTCCCGCTTTTTTCGGGAGTTCTCTACCGACCCAATGTCGGTCTTGTGCTGGTGGGAGCGTTTGGTTTTATTTTGAATCCCGTACAGCTCTCTTACCAGTTTTAAGAGCATAGCCAGCCTTGAGAAGCACGCGTCGTGCTTTCGTCATGGTTTTCGCTTTCAATAAAACAAAATCGGTGTCGTAAGTCGAGACGACAAAAACAGAGATCGATGCCTCTGCAAGAACTTTGGTCAGACGAGCGAGTACACCGACTAAGGCAAAGTCTAAGGTTCCCTCAAAACGCAGCAACGACCAGTTCTTTGAAGTTTTCTTGGGGCGCGGACGGATGCGCAGACCGGCTGGGGCCACGAGTGAGACCTCGTTGGAAGAAATCGAAAGCGAAACGAAGCGTGGTTCTGAAACTGCTGCCTTACGAAGACTACGAAGAACTTTCGACGAATCTTGAACCGGCCACCGACCTACGTACCAACGACCCGGCTCTTCTATAAGGACTGTCTTCGTCATGGAGAACAATTAACTCAAATAGAACATATCCGTCATTATACGCGTTACCAAGGCCCCCCGCAGGGTCGACGGTGACACATTTACGGAGGGGTTAGGACTGGTTAAACTATGACTAGAGAGAGAACTAAGAGAAGCTCTCGCAGTCCGTTGGAGGTTTTTGTGCTTCTCACTAAGTTTCGCAGCAGTCGTGTAACTATATTCATTTTTGCCCTGAGTGGTGTCGTGTCGGCTTGTTCGCCTAAGTTTTTTGGCAACGAATCCACAGAGGTCGCAGCTACTTTAGGTGGCGGAGCTCTACCCGCGCCCACCATCGTGGTAACGACCAATAGCACCACGGCAGAATCCATTGTTAGCCTCCTCAGCGGTGAGTCGGTCACTCTTTCGGCTTCGGGAGGATCAGCTCCTTATACCTATTCGATCGCCGAAGGTTCCGGTTCGATTACCGGAAGTGTTTTTACGGCAAGCAGTACGGTCAGCTACGCAAAGCTTCGTGCGACCGATGCTAAAGGTTATCATGGCGATATCTACGTCGCAGCTCTTGGCGACCCCGAAGTTTGGGTGAACGCTAATGACGTTGACGGAAACAGAGATGGTGTCGCAGCTGGCGCAACCGACGGACTCATTGTCCCAACGATGGTCGATGCTACGGGAAACGGTTTCGATTTCGTACCAACAGTAGCCAAGGAACCTATCTGGAACGCGTCGGATACCAATTACAACAATCAAGCGACGATAACGCTTTCCGGAGGACAGTGTCTTTCCTCGGCTATCGATTTTCATAACGAACTTTCCTTTACCGTAGCGATGGTTGGAAACAGCGACGGAAACGCCGGCGCGTTCTACAACAATACAAGTGCCGGCGGCGGCGAAGCGTTTCAGCTCATCAGTTTGGGTGGCGTTGGTGGCGACTACATGCGCGCAAAGTATTTCAACGGAGCTGGACTCACAGCGGAGCATTCGTCCTTCCAAGCGAGCACGCCTAACGTGTCGATTGGGGTATTGGATGAGAACGCCCCGACCGCGACATTGTATTATGACGGCGTCACGGCTTACGAAACCAATGCGGTGATCCCGATCCTTGACCTGAGTGGCGGTGCCCTTCCGACGATCGGAAGTCGCGCTCCCAACTGCGCCATTGCTCCATTGAACGGAACCATCGCCGAGTTCATCTACTATGGACGGGAACTCAGTGCTGCGGAAGCACTAGCCCTCAGCTGTTACCTAGGCATCAAGTACGATGTCAATATCAGCGGTTGCTAGCCGGCTTTCGAGCCATCAACATCTGACCCACAAAGACGGCGATCAGTGTTCCGCCAAAGAGCACGGCTGAGAGCGCGTTGATCTCCGGATTGATACCAAACTTAATCATCGCGTAGATCTTGACCGGCAAAGTGTCCGAACCCACACCGGCCGTAAAATACGTGATCAGAAAATCATCAAACGAGAGCGTAAAAGCCATGAGTGCAGCGGAAAGAATCCCTGGCGCAATCAACGGCAACGTGACTTTCCAAAAGATCTGCGTCCCTGTTGCCCCGAGATCTTCGGCCGCTTCTTCGATCGTTCGATCGTACTCTTTGAGACGAGATCGAATCGTCATTACCACGTACGTCAAACAAAACGTCACATGTGCGAGCACAATCGACACACGCCCGAGCGTCACCCGAAGTGCGACAAACCAGACTAGAAGCGAAAGGCCGTAGACCAGCTCAGGCACAACAAGCGGCAACATCATGAGGCGATCAAAGATTGCTTTCCCACGAAACTGAACGCGCTCAAGGCCGAGTGCCAGGACGGTACCGAGAACAACGCTGATCACCGTTACCAGGAGACCGATCTCAACACTGAGAACAAGACCCTCGAGAAGCGACTTGTTCTCAATCAATCTTTGATAAGCTCCGAAACCATAATGAATAGAACCATTCGCTCGGTCGCCTTCGATAAAAGAAACGACGACTGCAGACAGGAGCGGCAAGTACAATAGGATCAGCGCAGTCCACGCAATAGCGCGGACGAGAATTCCAGGTCTTGGGCGAGGAGTCTCATCCGACCGCACGTTTTGATTCTCCCAAAACACGATCCAATCGACCTACGGCGATGAACACCGAAACAAGCCCCAAAAGAACTAGGGTCAGTGCGCTCCCGAACGGCCAGTCCCGTGTTTTTAAAAACTGTTCAGAGATCACGTTTCCAATAAATACCGTTTGCGCTCCACCCAAAAGGTCCGGAATCACGAACTCACCCAGCGCCGGTGTGAAAACAAAAATCGATCCCGCTACAAGACCGGGTAGCGACTGGGGAAGGATGACGCGCGTCCAGACCTGCCAGGGGCGAGCGCCGAGATCCTGTGCCGCCTCGACGAGAACAAACTCGAGTTTCTCAAGGCAGACGTAAAGAGGCAGGACGAGAAACGGCAAGTAGTTGATAACCATCGCGACCGTTACAGGAATGACACTTGGAAGCGTTCCCGTAACGCCTAACCACTCCGTCAGGAGCCCAGCGAGTCCTTTTTCGCTGAAAAGAAGCTTGATGGAATAGACACGAATAATAAAGTTCGTCCAAAACGGAACCATGACAAAGGTCAATAGCAGGTTTCGCATACGCTTTGGCGCTGTCGCAATCGTGTAAGCCAAGGGAAAGCCGAGCAGCACACACAGAAACGTCGTGAGTGCCGCCATCTGAAAGCTCGACAGTAAGATGCGCAGGTAAAGCGGATCGAAACTCCGCAAGAAACTCTGGATGTTTAAATCAAAGACGACGCCCCCATAAGGCCCCCTTTTCAGAACGCTAAAACCCGTAACGATGAGCAAGGGACCGATGAGAAAAACGGTGACCCATAAGAGACAGGGGAAAAGTAACCAAGGTAGAACAGATTTAGGTCTCGGCACGCAAGACTCCCACATCGGGAAACGTCATCTGATTGGGATCTACAGTCGTTCGAAGTCCCGGTGTTTCGCCAAAAAATGCCTGTGTTTGGGTGACGTCCTCTGGAAACAAAAAAGCATCTTCGGGATGCCAAGCTACGAACACTCGGTCACCGTTGGAAAAACCACGCTTCGAACTTTCGGAGGAGTTCGACTGCAGGACTGTTAACGAAGGAACACGGTCCTCTTTCGACTGCACTAGGAACTCGGTGACCGCACCTTTGTAAAGAATCTCTTTGATCGTTCCCTGAACTGTATTCTGATCGAGCGGAGGTTGCGATTTGAGAACCCGCAACTTTTCGGGTCGGACCATCATTTTGACGGCCATTCCAGAAGTGCCCCCACGTGGAATCTGTCGCGAGCCATCCCGAGGCGCCCGCACCGTGAGCAACCGACGACTCGCTGATTTCAAAACGATTGCATCAGGCCGCACCTCTTGAACCTCAGCAGGGATCTGGTTGACGGAACCAATGAAGCTCGCAACAAACGGATGACACGGATTCTGATAGAGCTCCTGAGGCGACGCAATCTGTTCGACTACTCCGCCATTCATAACAGCGATCCGATCGGACATCGTCATGGCTTCTTCTTGATCGTGAGTCACAAAAACAAACGTCGTTTTCAGACGTCGCTGCAAGGACAGAAGCTCAACCTGCATCTGTTGCCGAAGTTTGAGATCAAGCGCCGACAGCGGTTCATCAAGTAACAAAACCTCCGGCCTGTTGACCAACGCGCGCGCCAAAGCCACGCGTTGCTGTTGACCACCCGAAAGGGTTGTGACGCTTCGGCCGCAGAAGTCCGCCATCTGCACAAGATCGAGTGCTTCTTCAACGCGGGTTTTTGTATCCAATCGGGTCATGCCTTTGACCCGAAGTCCAAAGCCGACATTGTCCGCGACGTTCAGATGTGGAAAAAGTGCGTAACGCTGAAACACGAGGTTGAAGGGACGTTCTCGCGGTGGCTTCTGAGTGATATCGGCACGTCGATGAAGCACGAGCCCCGAACTCGGGGTTTCAAAGCCAGCAATGATCCGCAAAAGGGTGGTCTTTCCACAACCGCTCGGACCTAACAGAGAAAAAAACTCGCCTTCGCGAATCGTCAGATCGACCGACGCGAGCACTTGGCTTGCGCCAAAAGTTTTTGCGACCGCTCGTAGTTCAAGCATTGAGATAGTTTGCGCTTTTCGGTGAGAGGATTGGGGTGTATACGCTCGAGTCAATGCAAAAGCTCACGCTAAAGATCGCGCAACACCTTGGGCAACTCAGAAATACTTCGCTTCTCACGTCTCTCGCTATCTCCGCTCTTGTAGCCTTACAGGCATTGATCGGTGGAGGCTGTTCAAAAAACAACGTCTCTCAGACACCGAATACCAGCAGTTCGCAGAGCGATCAAGGGTCAGGACATGCCAAGGTGGTGCATCTTGCTGCCTGGTCGAGTTACGTGAACCTCGACATTCTCAAGAAATTCGAAGCCGAGACCGGGACGAAGGTCGAAATCTCGAATTACTCTTCGAATGAAGAGCTTCTTGCCAAACTGCAGGCGGGGGCCACCGGATTCGATGTGGCTATTCCGTCGGACTACATGGTTTACGCAATGAGTAAGCTCGGCCTCCTCGAAGAACTGAACGCCGAACTGGTCCCTCACCGAAGAAATCTTTCTTCCGATGTCACTGGCCGAAGCTATGACCCTGAGGGGAAGTTCTCGGTTCCTTACACCTGGGGCACCACGGGGATTGCGATCAGAACGGACCGTTTCAAAGGAAAGATCAGCGGCTATAAGGACCTTTTTGAGAACAAAGAGCTCTCGGGCCATTTCTCGTTACTTGACGACGCGCGAGAGGGGCTTGGAGCAGGTCTCAAGCGCCATGGCCTCAGCCTCAACAGCCGGTCGGGAGACGATATTGCTCGGGCGAAATCGGCCATCTTGAGCGTACGAAAAGGCATCAAGGCCTTCAGTTCCGAATCGCTCAATCTGCTTGTGAACGGCGAGGTCGCTGCCGCGCAGGCGTATAGCTGCGATGCCTACCAGGCAAAAAAGAAATCCGGCGGCAAGATCGACTTCATTATTCCCGTCGAAGGCTGCACGCTTTGGGTCGACAATCTTGTGATCCCAAAGGGCGCGCGCGATATCGCGACCGCCCACCGCCTCATCAACTTTCTCATTGGAGCTGAAAACAGTCGCCTGACGGCATCCACAATTATGACTGCGCCCGCCAACCGAGATGCGATTCCGCTTCTCGCCCAAGCATTTTTAAAGGAATATCCTAACTTGCTTCCGGCACCCCCCGCTCTTAAGAAATGCGAAATGATGGAGGATTTGGGTGATGCGATTGCTCTCTATGACCGTGCATGGACCGAAGTTAAAGTCGCGCGTGGCGGCTCGACAGATTAGAACCCTATTTGCGACAGTTTTTCTGCTCGCGGCCACAACCAGCGCTCTCCCCCCGGCAAAAGCCGAACCCCTTACGCATTCGACATTCAAACGGAGCCCAAAGCTCATCGTTCTGATTGTCGTGGACCAGTTGCGATCCGACTACCTCACGAAGTTTTCTTCGCGATTCCTTCCACCGCAGACCGCTGGCGGCGAAATGGGTGGATTCAATTTCCTGATGAACCGCGGAGCCTATTTTCCGTTTGCTGAGTACGACACGCTCCTGAGTCTCACGGCGCCGGGACACGCAATGTTGTTGACGGGCGCGTATCCCTATCAAATGGGCATTCCGCTTAATAGTGGCGTGGATCGTACAACTGGAAAAAGTGCGTACTGTGCCGATGATCCCGAGGCCATCGTGGTCGGCGCGCCCACGGGTAAAGGAATTTCTCCCCGCAATCTCATTTCGACTACTGTCGGGGACGAACTCAAGAATGCTGGTTTTAAGAGCACCGTCGTCTCCGTAGCTCTCAAGGATCGCGCGTCTGTTTTGATGGGTGGGAAACGCGCCGATCTTGCCCTCTGGTTTAACGATGAGCACTTCTCGTGGACAACGAGCTCGTTCTACATGCGACCCGACCAATGGCCCGCATGGATCAATGGTGTGAACCAGGATCTTAAAAAGCAAAAAGGTAAAAAGTATTCGTGGGTTTCTAAAGGCAAGGGTTCGGGGCTGACGATCAACGCGCGCAAAGAAGATGATAAGGAGTTTGTGCGGGATTACACGATCGGTTCTCGTGAGGCACTCGCCGGTCCTCTTGGCGTCGACATCACAACCGACGTAGCGATGCACTCGGTGGACGAAATGAAACTCGGCCATGGTCAGGGCGCCGACATTTTAGCCGTCAGCTACTCATCCCACGATTACATGGGCCACGACGTTGGACCCAACTCGCGCGACCTTGAAGAGATGACCGTTTATGAAGACAGAAGCATCTCAAAACTGATCAATCATGTGCGCCGCCGCGTTCCTGGCGGTCTCGATGAAGTCGTGTTTGTTCTCACGGCCGATCACGGCACACCACCCCTATCGAGTTACCTAACGGCCAACCGCATCGACTCTGCTCGGATGTCAGGAAGCGAACTATTGGAGAAACTTGAAACGGGCCTCAATCGACGCTTTGGCAAAGCGAGCGGCGACCGATGGTTCGTGGGTCAGCAAGAGTTCAACTTTTTCTTGGCTGATGCCGCTCTTGCGGGAGCGAGTCAGTCTCGCAAAGAGATCGAAGATGCAGCAAAAGACATCCTGCGCGATGTTCCAGGAGTCGCCTTTGTCTTTTCGCGCACCGATGTTTTCAATCGGACACTTCCAGCGGGCGGCGGTATTGAGCGCCGAATTCTGAAGTCGTTCTTTCCTGCGCGCAGTGGAGACGTCGTTATGATTCCGCGACCGTACTACATGGAAGAAGGGCCCAACGTGATCCATATGACGGGTTACTCCTACGATCGCACAGTTCCGTTGGTCTTCGCTGGGAAGAGGTTTCGTCCAGGCGTATACCCTCAAAAGGCTGATATTGTCGACATCGCTCCGACACTGTCTTTTTTGCTTGGGATCGTTGCTCCACCCCAGAACGAAGGTCGCGTGCTTGCGGAAACTCTCGTCCCTTAAAGGCTGGACCTTTCTAGCGGCATTTTGGGTTTTTCTGTTCGCAACCGCTGAGTTTGCCGCACGTCGCTTTTACGGCGACGGATTTCTCACGCTCGTTGATTCGAACGTCGAACATCGTCGACGACCTTTCACCGATGTGACCCGCTCGTGGGGAAGTGGCGTAGCGTTTCAGTTACGAACGAACTCTCTAGGATGGCGCGACTCGCGCCCCCATCACATCGTCGAGACGCGGTCACAGAAAAAACGTGTCGTTCTTCTCGGGGATTCGTTCGTCGAAGGTGTGGGCTATAACGAGAGCGAGACCGTTTCAGGACAGTTGCAACGACTCCTCGGCGAGCGCGGGCGGGACGTCGAAGTCCTGAACGCCGGTATGGTTTCGTATTCGCCTGTCCTCGAATACCAGCGTCTCAAAACATTCTTGGACGATGGGTACCACGCCGATGTCGTTGCCGTTTTCCCGGATGTCTCCGATCCGCATGATGAACTTTTTTATCGATCTCGAATGCGGTTCCGGAACGACGGAGAGCCCGACGGGTTTCTGGGCTTAAAGTATCGTCCCTTCGCTGTTTTTCTCTGGAACACTTTTGCGCTCTCGCGCGTCTTCAAACAATTGAGAAGCGGTCTGAAGGGATTCCAGACATCGCGTGAAAACGATTCGATCCGGCCCGCCCAAGACGGGCCTGTCAATAGGAACGTCTCGACTCCGACCGCACGGTGGCGCGAACTTCTTGCGCATCCGTACCGTCCGGACCAGCTTTGGTTGCTCCCCGATGGCGTCGCGGGCGCTTTGCGCGCGAACTGGGTTTATCACGAACCAAGCCTGAGCTCCTGGGCTCAGCTCGGTATTCGTCACACGCTGGATGGCCTCGAGCGCCTTCGTGTACTGTGCGAGGCGCATAAAATACCACTCATCGTCGTTCTCTATCCATGGCCGAACCATCTCTACGTTCGAAACGATCCAGCGTTCTACGATCGTCTCGAAAAACGCTTCCCCGAAGTTCTCCAGACACGTGAGTTGATCGCGAAGAAGGAGCCCATGCCGCGCACGATGATCTTCGAAAAGGCTGTCGTTGATTGGACGCGGTCGGCACAGGTGCCGGTGGTTGACCTATTTCCCAGGATCCTCAATCACCCGTCAGCAGAGGCCCTCTACATCGAAAACGACATTCACTTCAATCCGATGGGTCATGCAGTTCTAGCGGAGAGTCTCCTGAACGAAGTTCTGACGGCGCTAAAATAACCGCGGACAAGACAGGGTCATCCCCGACACTCCAGTCCACACCTCTGTCTAAACTCAAATCAGTGTCGAGCGGCTGGACATTGCCGTTCGGGCAGTCCGGATACTTCGGCTCGAAACCACGGGGGAATCCAAGTGGCGAGCTAGTTGCACACGTCTAAAGCCATCGAGTTACACATTTAAAAGGGGAGACGTATGAAACGTTTTGGGTCGCTTGCGTTGTTTTTATTTTTAGTGATGTCCAAAGCCTCAGCCAGGCAAGAGTCCGTTGGGGTTTGTGATTACGTCCTCACGGGTACATCACCGTTGGCTGCGGGAGACGTTGTTCAACAGATCAACGACAGCACTTCTGTCTTTGCCGACCCTAACCAAGATGGAAAGTTCATCGTCTGCGCGGATCCAGTCACCATGATTGTAGCTGATGGCGCCGAAGGGAGCCTCAATCTCGGGGATGTTCAAACACCGGGCGGTATCCCTTTTGAGCTGAGAGGATTCAGCAAGAATCAGCCGCTTCTCATCTTGATTGGGAATGCTAACTTCAAGATGCCCAGTTACGTTGCTTCTAAACTCAGCAACGCACAAGTCATTTCGAACAATCAGGGAATCGCAGTAAGAGGAAATGATCTCTCACTTGCCGATGTTAATATCGTGGCGCCATATGGACGGGCTCTTATGATCACGCCTAAGGATGATGCTCAGATCTATATCGCCGATTTAGCTGCTCATTCTAAGTACGGAGTCGTGATTCAATATTCGGGCACTGATCCAAGCAGTTACCCTACCGTAAACACAGTCCAGGTACATCTCACCTTATCCGATGCTGGAAGCCCGGCGCTCTCTTTGTACAATGTAAAAGGTGATTTTTTAGCCACCGACTTCAGATCGGCGGCACCAAAAGGAACGAACCCAGTGGCCTGTTCGCTACATCAGTCGATCGTGGATTTCAATGATTTGAAGGTTTTCGAAAGTCCTGCCACGGCTGGATTTGATGCTGGCTTCGAGTTGTTTGACTCGGAGATGACGTTACGGCTTTCCGTGGTTCAAGCAGAAACTGGCATTAGGCTCTTCGGGACATCGCATATCGCATCGATGTTCTCGGTGACCCTTGCTTCGCTTCAGAACCAAGGGACCAATCATGGTGCCGGAATTCAAATGCTGAATTCCGCTCCCGTCACGGAGGTCATTGGTTCCATGGACACCGTGATACTCAAGTCGACTCAAAAAACTCAGAACTGGTATGGAATTCGACTCCCAACGGGTAGCTCGATCCCCGTCGGAGTTATCGGTCAAACGAAAAACCTAACGATTGATTCGTCAGCCGGAAGCAGTACGACTTCGTTCAACGTCAGTTTGGACAAGTTTAATAAGAAGGTTCCAAATCAGACGAACACGGTTCTCATAAAATAGCAGCGAGACTTTTGTTTGCGCTGTCTGAGCTTGCTCGACAGCGCAAACAAGCTCAGACGGCGGAATACGATTTTAAGTTTTGAGGTTACTGTACAGTGCACCGTCGGGAATGGGTCAGTCCGCCATCGGCATACTTACAGTCTCCATCACACAGTCTTGGACTACATGCAGTTGTCTGCTTGCACGGTGGGCTACCTACCGGCACATCTGGCTCCTCGGTTAAACAGCCTGTTCCTCCTTGGGGATCGTTCGTGCAAGGGCTGGTAACGGTGCTGCCGTCGCAATCCCAGGTGGATTCTCCCTCGCAAGGTAACAATGCACCACAAGTTTGACCTACTAAGGTCCAGTGACCGATCGTCTGCGCACACCCACAAGATCCAAACACGACTGGACGAAGCCAATCTCCATTCACATCACTCGTAGCACTCATTTCGTCGGCAAAACCAGTAGAAACAACTGCCCCATCAAATGCCGTACTCATAAGAATTCCAAAGGCAGCGAAAAACAAAAAAGCACTACCTCTTATCTTCACATCACTCATTGACATATGTACCCCTTCTTTCAGATCAAGAAAGAGCCTAAATACAGGTCCCGTGGGCAAACGGTCAAGACTAAACAATGTCGATTTTTTTAGGCGGAAGCCGCGTGCTGACTCTCTAGACACTGTTGATTTTTAGAAGAGTGTCTCCCGCGACCTATGTCTAGTTCTTTCATTGATTTCTCGGCATAATCCCGTCTTTCTCGCGTGGCCTTGAAGTTGCTCTACCTTCTCCTGTTCCATAAATTTCTGGGATTCAAAATTTTGGGGGAAAAATGAAAGCTTCTATCGTCGCGCTCTTTCTGGTTCTTGGTTTGGTTCAAGCTCAAAACGCGTTTGCCGATCCGGAGTGCCACTGTCTTTGTGGCATTAAGGAAGGAACAGTCTGGGTACCACTGAAGGACAGCACCGGTTCTTCAACACACGTTGCTGGCGGCGTTCCTCAAGGTGGATGCGTGGCCTATGACCAGAATGTCTGCTGGGGAACCAGCAACGGGAACTACACCGATGGTTTGTTCTACGACTGTTGGGAAGCTAGTGACGATTGTTCGTCGATGACTGGATCGGGATCTGACGCCGCTGGCAAGCGGTGCAAGGCTCCGGCTCGCGAACAAGCAGCAGGCGCCACAGCTAAGTAAGGGACATTTGCATCGAAGCCAGACACTGTTGCATACTTTGCACAAGGGTAACACGTGTCGATCACAGGCAAAGAGATACTGGTCGTCGAAGACATCGAGGATCAACGATTATTGATCAAGCGGATTCTTGAGAACGCGGGCGCGGTCGTGACCGTGGCCGACTCTGTCGCGTCCGCGCTCGAATATCTCGCTAAAAAGGCCCCTCACCTACTGCTGCTCGACCTACGGATGCCAGGGGTCGACGGGTTTGCCTTGCTAGAGAAAAAGAAAACGGTCGAGAGTCTCGCGATGGTTCCGATCGTCGTCGTGAGCGGTCTGCAAGACAAAGAGTCCGTCTACCGCGCAATCAGCTTGGGTGCGTCCGACTACGTGGTCAAACCGTTGGTCGTCCCGTTGCTGCTGCAGAAAATTCGAAAAAATCTCCGCGACTCTGAGTTTCACCGTCACACGTTTTCTCCGGAGGCTCCGGCGCTAACGGTTTCGATCGTCTCTGAGATCACAAAACTTTCCGCTACGAGCTTTTACTTGGATTCTCCTCTTAAGATCGGTGCCGAAACTCAAATCGAACTCGAAGGCGCCGGACTCGACGAGCTTGGACTCAAGCAGTGCCTCTTTGTGACCGACAAGGTTCCTTTCACGCGCGCGCTCTCGGGATTCTACACAGGTAAGATCAACGCCCTTGGCCTAAAAAAAGCCATCCCTCTAAAACCCGGCAAGAGTCGCGCATGAAATCTCCTGTCTCCAAGACGCTGGTCTTTGTCGTCGACGACGATCCTGCCCACAACACACTGATGAATCATGTTCTGAAGAAGTACGGTTTACGCGGAGAAACCTTCACGACCTTTGATAGTCTTTTAAACCGAATCAAAACTCAGATTCCAGCGCTGTTCATGCTTGATCTCAATCTTGAAGCACTCAACAAAGGTTACGAGTTGATCGAAGTGATACGTGCGAAATATTCGGAAACAGTGCCGATCCTGGTTGTCTCCGGAAACACAGACCTGACTGCCATCGCACACGCGATTGAGATCGGCGCCAATGACTATATCTTAAAGCCCCTCGATCGAAACGTGCTGCTTTCAAAACTGACCAGCTATGTGAACACCCTCGAACTCGATATGGCACAAGTAACCGGCGCTCGTTCGCTTGAAGGCGCTCTCAAGGTCACCGCAAAACTTCAGGTTCAACTCGTGGGCATCGACGAAATGGGCCTCACCTTGTCGAGCTCTCACCTCATCCCAAAGGGAACGGTTCTGTCTGTGAGTGGAGCGATCCTCGACGAGATTCTGGAAACCCCTTCGCAAATCCTCGTCACAGCCGTATCGAGCTCCATTGCGCGCGATAGCAATCGGTTCGTCACATACGCAGAGTTTGATCCAAGCCGTGCCGAGATCGTCAGCCATGCACGAAACTGGATCGTGCGCCAGAGCTGACCTTTCGAACTACTTGGCGGAAAAGGCCATGTCAAAAAACTCGAGAGCCGCCTTATAGAACGCATCCGGTGATTCGACCATCGGCCAGTGCCCACAACCCTCGAACGTCTGGTACGAAATCTGATGCTGGTTTAAAAACTCTTTGGGAAAGTACTTCGCACTTCGAGCGCCACAGAAGTACGTTTTCGGACACTGCAGCGCCTGAAACTCGAGTCCTAAAGCACCCTCATCAATCGCCTTAAGACACGATCGCGCCCACGGCAAAAAGTTGTCAGCGTCCGCAAATCGAATACTGGCATCGTATCGACCATAGACTTCGGACTTGTCGAAAAAGGTCCGCTGCTTATCGACATAAAACTGTGCAAACCCCTTCGGATCTGTTTTCGGGTCGAGAGCCATGGGCTTGAAGAAGAAATTCCAATCGATAATCGATCCTTCGACATCGATATACCCTTGCACGACACTCTCCAGACGCGCAGCCAACTTCACGGCGGCGATACCACCCCAAGAGTGTCCCAGAATGCCGATCTTTCGACCGGACGAAATAGTTTGGATCAGCTGGGCAAGTCGATCGACCACCTGCTCAACATCTTGATGCGGGAGCGTCGGACTCACACCAAAACCCGGCAGGTCCGGCGCGTACACATTGTAACGATCCGAAAGGATCGAGAACGCCTCTTTAAAACAGAGGCTCGACTCCGGAAACCCATGTATGAGCCACAGATCCCCCACGGCACGGATCGATGTCATTTTACGGAGAAAGATGTCGCTAATAACAGCTATTTCATTCATGAACGAGACAGTTTACCACAGAGGTCCAGAGAGACGGTGGGTATAAATAGATATTGTATAATAAAATCAAGCCTGTTAGAACCCCAGCCGGGTGCATGGGATGTTTGCCTTAGCGTTGTTACTACCTTTGATCGTACAGTCTGCCTACGGTGGCGACCGTCCGTCACCCTTACATATACCGCCGCAAACCTCCATCGACGACTATCGAAAACTGCTCAACGGACCAACGACCTTGTCGCACGTCCTTGATCTGAAAAGTCCGAATGCATTGACGTGTCAGATCGCCCTCACACGCTTGCGCTTGATGACGACCGTTATCGACGCTTACCGGTTATCGCCCGACGACCGTCGTGAACCCGAAGACATCGTGCCATTGAGGTTTGATGCCCAGAACGGAAGCAAGCGCGTTTTCTTTTCGCTTCATGAGAGCGGTCCTGGCTTTGCTCATTACTTCGGGATTCAGTCTGATGGAAAGGATCTGACGGCTCTGTATTTGGAGTATCTGGGTATCGGTGTTTTCAATCGCAGCGCTAAAAACGAGGCTTGGAGGCGATATGCGAGAAAAGCAGCCGCTGACGCTGTTGCAGACTTGAAAGACTGGACTGGGGTAAAAGAGGTAGAGGTTGTGTGGGGTGATGATATTTACGAGGGCGTAAAGATCGTTCTTCACCCAAAAGATTATCTCTCCTTGAGGTACTTACGTGCGATCTTTGGATCTAGGTTTTCGCCTGCGATGGTCAATGGATTATCGTATCGCGGAATCACCATCGATGTTCCGTTTCTGGATCACCTCGAATCTGATCCTGAATACATCAAGTACAGGGACCGCGAGACTACAGCCGGAATAAATGAAGTAGGACGAGAATTCGGTATGCGGCCGGTAGATCCGTCGGACGATTCGCCCGATGAGTCTGAATAGTCGTCCGTAGAACACATGGGTGAATTCTGTTATTCAATCCGCATGTCCACAGGATGGAAACTCGAACACACTTACACCCAGCTACCCGACGCATTTTTCTCTAACGTACCGCCTGTTCCGGTCGCTGCGCCAAGCTTGATCGCACTCAACCACCCACTCGCAGTCACTTTAGGGCTGGACCCCGAGCTGCTTTCAACCGACGCCACTCAGATCCTGTCTGGAAACCCTCTACCAGTCGGCACAAAGACGCTTGCTCAAGCCTATGCCGGACATCAATTCGGACATTTCACGATGCTAGGCGACGGACGAGCGCTCCTGCTCGGCGAACAGATCGATCCTCACGGTCGACGCTGGGACATTCAGCTCAAGGGCTCCGGACAGACGCCCTACTCTCGACGGGGAGACGGACGTGCGGCTGTAGGACCGATGCTCCGCGAGTACCTGATCAGCGAGGCGATGTTCGCACTTGGTATTCCAACCACTCGAAGTCTCGCGGTCTTGGCCACCGGCGAACCTGTGTTTCGAGAAACGACCCTTCCGGGCGCCGTCCTCATACGCGTCGCCGCCAGCCACGTACGTGTCGGGACGTTTGAATATGCAGCGACACTTGGACCCGAGTACGTCCGTAAGCTTGCAGACTACGTGATTCAAAGACATTACCCCGAACTCACCGACTCCGAAGGTCGTTACGAAAACCTTCTTCGCGAAGTCATCCGTCGACAAGCGCATCTCATCGCCGACTGGATGAACGTCGGATTCGTCCATGGTGTGATGAACACGGACAATATGGCGATCTCCGGCGAAACGATTGACTACGGTCCCTGTGCCTTCATGGATCGTTATGATCCTGAAACCGTTTTCAGTTCGATCGATCGTCATGGCCGGTACGCCTACGGTCGTCAACCTTCGATCGCGCTCTGGAACCTGACCCGTTTCGCTGAGACCCTCATCCCACTCTTTGACTCGAGTGAGGCCGCGGCCGTTGCGACCGCCGAAACGTGCTTGGCTGATTTTCCGATCGCATTCTCAGAGCAGTGGCAAGAAGGGATGCGGAACAAACTCGGACTCTTTGAATCGGTACCCGAGGATGAGTCGCTCATTGCGGACCTATTGACCCTTATGCATGAGAACCGGCTGGATTTTACAAACACGTTCCGTTTGATTGCTTTGGCGGATACTCGAGACCACCTTGAGTCCGACCCGACTTTGCAGATTCTAAAAAATTGGAACGCCCGACTCGCGCGACGTCGGCGTCTCGAGGAACGCCCCATCGAGGAGACCCGAACACTCATGCGACACGCGAGCCCCAATCTGATCCCACGCAATCATCATGTCGAGGACGCGCTGGCCGCCGCCGAAAGAGGAGACCTATCTTCTTTCCAAGAACTTTTCACGGCCCTGCAACACCCGTTCGAAGATCGCCGGGAACATCGTCTGTATCTCGAGCCAAGGCCTGTCGACAGCGAACCCTACCGGACTTTCTGCGGAACTTAGACCAACGAGGTTCACTCAACAAATTTGACCCACGGCAGACTATTTCAATGGCAAACAGAATTCCATCTGAGCCTTTTCCGAATGTGGGTCATAGTTCGCTGGAAATCTTTCAAAATTGGCCGAGTCAGGCGTTTCATATTTAGATTGGGGCAACCAAGTTCCAAATATGTAGTTCAGTGTTTGATCAATATTTTTTATAGGTCCGGAATGTTCGAAACATCCATATTTGCCGGTTGGTACCGTGTATGCGCTCATTCCCTTTGGGGCCTTGGCGGATAAATCAACTTTCACGCCCGCTAAATAAATCAAGTTTTCATGAAGGTTCTCTTTTTTGTCGGCTTGTTTTTCCGGATCAATAATAATGACGCCATAGGTTTCTTCACCGACGCGGTTTTTGACTTCATTAATTCTTTTGTAAAAACTTTTCCAAAGATCAGGAATGATTTCATGGTTATTGGCATTTTCAGCCATGGCTCCGATAAACTTTGCTTTTAAACCTATGACTCTTATTTCTTCAATCTCCTGGATTTGCGGCTTCATGGTACTTCCTTTCACTATCTGTATTAGATACTCTTTCGTTATACGAAGTTTCTTGACTGATTTTTGGTTTGACCCTTTTTTCTTCCTAAATTGTCCTGGAGTGCAGTGATGGTATCTTTTGAATGCGCGTGTAAATGATTCCTGTCCTTCAAACTGTAAATCTAAGGCAAGGTCGATTAAGGACAGATTGGTATTTAGCAATATTTCTGCAGCCACGGTCATTCTTCTCCCGTGCACATACTTATGAACGGAATCACCAGTAACGGTTCTGAACATTCTTTGAAAATGCCAAGTAGAAATCCCAGCTGCTTTTGCAATATGAGTGATCTTCAATGTGCGTTTGAGGTTTGTTTCAATATGATCAATCGCACTTTGTAGATTGGTAATGTAGTCACTCATGAACACAGCTTAAATGATTTTAGCCATGGATTCTTGATGTTTTGTGCTGTTTTAGACCCCTCTGAAAAGGTATACAAATCCAAGAATGATACTATTCAAATAGGTATTCTCCATATTCAAGGTTGAATTTCTTTCGAGTCATATAAACCAATTTATTACCACGAACAGAAAAAACCATCGCATATCTGTCGGCAATGTTATTTCCGCCGTCCCAAGTTGCTATCCCTATTTCCAGAGTTCCATCTCCGTTAATATCTACAGCATACGACCCGCCTTTTTTGATAGGAACAAAGAAGGTGTAATCCCACAGTCGATCGAATTCTTCTTGGTAGCACTGTCGGCGAAGCTTCTTTTGAGCCCTTGTGACCTCCAAGCAGTGACAATGAACACCGCAACGGACTGCTTTGATAATTCTACCATCGGGTAACGTGATTTCCGTATCATCAATAGGCATGACACCCTTAGCGCCCAGAGCTTGAAAACCAAGCAGAGCTAAAAATCCGGACATGAACAAATGCAATTTATTTAGACTTCTCGTAAAGGTCTTCAACTTTTTTCGCATAAACTTCACCGTCCTCGTTCCAGGAGTGGTAATTCTTGATCATGTTGTGCACATTTCTTTTTCCGGCTTTAGGAATTATTAGATATTTGTGAGCAAGCCAACGTGTTCCGGTAGCAATACTAACCAGTGAGTCGGTTGCCTCTTCTTTTTTTATCTCTAAGTATTCGGATTTAACTTCGCGATAACCGTTCTTATTCGGGCGCCCAGATAAAATACGACGGGTTTGATCGGTAACCTGCATGAGACCAGTTGCTGAACTTCCTTTTACTTTTGATCTAGCCTTCGGATCAAAGCCAGACTCAATAGCTATCAGGGTCTTGATGAGCAAGGGATCTAGGTCTGAAGGAAACTCAATTCCTTGTTCTTTCCAATAATCCAGCCAAAACTGAACTGCTGAATCGAGTTCTGAAGTTTCAGGAAAACCGTAGATTTTCCCAATCTTTCCGTATTTTTTCTTTGCGGACCAAAAAA
Organism: uncultured Oligoflexia bacterium; assembly: GCA_964549505.1. GTDB lineage: Bacteria > Bdellovibrionota > UBA1018 > UBA1018 > CAZJVD01 > CAZJVD01. The sequence goes on along the minus strand of CAZJVD010000015.1, from coordinate 2,252 downwards.
GAAAATAGATGTTCTCACTTAATAGAATCGTGGGAATCGAGCCCCGATTCCTGCGAATATGGGCGTCCACCCAAGTGGTCGTTCCCGAATGACATACGCGTTCATGCCCTCTTACAACATGGTGGCCAGGAGGACACATCTCCGACGCAGGAGGTTTTTTTATTTCGGGCATCTAAAAACTATCCGTATTTCTTTGCATAACTCTTAAGAACTTCCCGAATGATTCTCTGATACTTTAAACCATCTTTATTTGCAGACGCCTTGAAGACAAATTGACCTTCCCTTCCCACACTCTTTCACAGAGCGCTACCCGAGAAAATGCCAGGAAGGCATTTTCCGGGCAGGGCGAGCCATGGAAGACGCGCGCTCCTATGAAAGAGTGTGGGAGGGGAAGGTCAACTGATGGTGTATGGTTCGACCAGAATGAAAGCTTACTCAACCAACTTCACTTTGAGTACAGGGATGGTTGTTTGGTCCCACCCAGAGCTGTAGTATTCGCCCGGTGTGCCCGAATGGCTATCATCGGTAGAATAAGACGATTGATTACCAGCAACGTCATTTAACCAAAACCACTGAAGATAATATTCTCCTGGCTCAGCAGTCGATTCTATTCTGACTTTAGTGGAATACTTGTGATCTCCAACAGCAACAGCGTCTCCGCACAGGAAGATACCGAGAAGATCCATTGTCGCTTCGGTTTTAACGCCGACTTTAGCAAAGTGTGCGCACCCATTTCCGCTGAGATCAGCAACGCCGGAAACATCATCCTTAGCGGTGTACACAATCGATTGCTCCGAGCCGATCTTCCAAGTCAGTTCCTTTTTTTCAAAAGAAAGCAACTCTGGTCCCTTGTTGTCCACGGTTCCTTCGTTGACAACGGTTATATGAGGAACCTTGAGCGTCGTATTATCGAAAACGTCTCTCGACTGGTTCGTGAAGTACCAATCGCCATTCTCCGCTACGTCGTCCATTCGCAGCGATAATAAGTAATATTCTCCAGGCAGAGCATAACTGCTGACATGGAATTTAAGCGAATACCAATCGTCTCCTTCGTCAACAAACGACTCGAGTCCTTCAGTACGGACGTAATTAGAGTTACTGTTGAACAAAGTGTCATTACCTGTTCGATCATACGCAGGAGCCACCTTCTCAAAAGTGAGCCTGCTACCAAGCCAGAGGTTGACCCCGGAAATATCGTCGGTCGCGCGAATGTAAAGTTTCCTCGTCTCTCCGGCTTTCCAGTGGCCTGGTTCGGCCAAGATTTCATGAATCACAGGACGAGTAACATCTACCGATGCTGGGTCTTTATTGACGACCGTCAGTTTAATTAAAGGGATCTCTGTGCCCCTATAGAAGGCGTTATACTTTCCTGTGTTCGCATCTCGTGTAGCATCAAGATAGGTTGTCTGCTCTTGTTTTAGATCATCAAATCCGATTCGAGGTAATACATAGATCCCAGACTCCGCATGACGGTTGGTATGTATCCGACTTTTGTACCAGTTCCCACCGGTATACTTTTCGTCGTCAGCCGGAACTTTTGAAAAGACGCCACAACAGCGAACGTCGCCCGACTCCTTACTGCCCTCGTTATAAAGGGGATAAACTACTGGTGGAATGCCGCCAACACCTGCGCCTCGATCGTTGATTTGAAAGAAAATATCAACAGGTGCGCCGGCTTCAACCGATTCGGCTCCTAGGACCATCTTGATCACTTGAGGAGCGCGATCATCGGCAATTGCCATGTTGATCGCCGTTGCAAAACCGTAAGCCAAGATCATGTGAACGACCAAAAACGCAGTTTTCATATTATTACCTCTATATGCCGCGCTTTGTAACACAGTGAGACATGTTGGACAATGTGATCCGGTGTGGTTGCGGTAACTGTTTAACTCTATTGTGAATTACCACTAACGCCGTGATGAATGGCCCGAGTTCTCTTTTCCCTTTGAATAGGGGCCGCTGCAGAGGATTGGCCTCGGTTCTCGCGCTAAACGCGCTAGACCTCCGGCCGGGGCTCACTCGGCACCCGGACTCCTCGTCGCATTCGCGACTGCGGGGTCTCGGGTTCCCGCCTCGCTCCGCCCTTCACCGCTCAGACATCCTGTCTTCGCTATCCCTGCTGATAGGTACAAAACGCTTCGCGTTTTCTCTTCCGCTCCGCGACTGCGTCGCTACGCTCAGAGCCACCAAACCAGCTCCCGTGTGCTTATCGAGAGATAGGTAACACTTTATTCCGGACACATAGGTAACAC
>CAZJVD010000014.1:0-70077 GCA_964549505.1 uncultured Oligoflexia bacterium | reverse complement strand
GGATTGAACAGGTCTGATTAGGACAAGAGAGCTGCACTGCTCAGAGCAAAGGCAAATCTCATTCCATTCCAAAGAGTTGCACTACAATCATACTGCTAGTCTACTCACTCAAGTGGGCCAGTTTTAAACGGTCTTAGCGCGGCTCTTATAAAACACGCACGCGCCCTCATCTGATTGAAATGTGAATCGCGATCGTCTCTAATAGTCTGGAACACTACGGAGGGTTTCAGATGAAATTGCGCACGATCGCTGTGCTTGCTGGGATGCTGTTGAGCTTTGGGGTGATGTCACGAGCCGAAGCTCGCGAATGGACCATTCTTGTTTTCTTGAACGGCCATAACAACCTCGATTCTTTCGGTACGGACGACATCAACGAGATGGAAGCGGTAGGTTCCTCACAGGAACGCGCGATCGTTGTCCAGTGGGCGAGCATGAAATCCGACACGACCAAGCGTTTGTTGGTTCGTAAGGACCGCAATCCAACTAACGTGTCTTCTCCGGTTATCGAGGAAATGCCTCGCGTCGATATGGGCGACTATCAAGCTCTGATCGAGTTCATACAGTGGGGTATGGAGAAGTACCCAGCGAAGCATTACTTCGTCGATGTTTGGAATCATGGAAGTGGATGGCATCTGCGTGAAGAAGAAGAGCTCTTCCGCTCGATCAGTCACGACGATATTTCAGGTAATCATATAACAACCGAGCAGCTTGGATTAGCGATGAGAACCGTTTTTGAAACGACGGGAAATCGTATTGATATCTACGGAAGCGACGCCTGCCTCATGGGTATGCACGAGGTTTCCGAGGAAATGCGTGAAGCGGTTGACTACTTTGTCGGCTCTGAAGAGTTAGAGCCAGGTCCAGGTTGGCCGTACGATACGTGGCTTGCTGAGCTTGCAAAAAATCCAGAAGCGACCCCTCGAGAACTCGGCACGTATCTGGTCGAAGAGTACGTGAAATCATATCAAGATGGTTCACAAGGCTATGCCGACGTGACGCTCGCCATGTACGATCTCGCTTATGCCGATCAGATCAACGAGAAACTAAGATCGCTCGCGGCCGGAGTCGACTTTGTGGGTGAGATGGCTAAGCAGGATATCCTGACAGCTGCTCAGAACGCCCAGCGCTTCTACTATCGCGATTACATGGACCTCGGAGACTTTCTAACGCGGCTTCGAGAAAGCATGGATCTTACTGAATTTGCCGAGTTCGAAGAGCTTGGTTCAGTGCTTGAAAACTATGTCGTCATCAATCGTACGACCGATGGATATTCGGCCGCTCAAGGGGTCGCGATTTGGTTCCCGCTCGAACAGTCGACGGTGAAGACGTACGGCGAAGAATACCAGCGCCTTGCGTTCAATAAGCGCTTACCGGAGTGGTATCAGATGCTGACGAACATCGTGCCGTAGTCGCGGTAATACGCCGACTGCGTCCCGATTTCAGCGAGCCCGTTGGGCGCCCTTATTAAGGCGGTCGACCACGTCTCTTATGTTTTCTTGGACTTTAGGATCGTCGAGGGAACTCGCCGCCTCGGTCATTCGACGTGAGGACGCGCTACAAGCAGAGACCAGGTTTCTCTGCTCGACCTTGTAACGCTCCCGGAATGTGTCCATCGCCTCGGTGACCAGAGGTTTCCATGATTGAAGGTCAAGAGCGATGCGCTTGGCGATCACGTTCTGAATGACTTCTTTGCAATCCAGACGGCGTACGATGTCTTCGTGTGTACTCCACGATTCGTCCGCAAAGACCAAAGGCGGAAGATCGAGCCACAACCAGTATCTTGATCCAGCATGAGCGAACGACGCATTGATGCTTTCGTCGCCAAGCTGTTGTTTATCGACCGAGGCACCGAGCGATTCATCGGAAAGCGGCCAGGCGTAACGGACAGATGGGAGGTTCGGTGTGGACTTTATAACATCGCGAAGCCCGTCGAACGAGTCTTGTATCTCGGTCGCAGTGATGGGCCAGACTGGAACGACCTTTCGTGAGTCACCTGGCGAGTTACACTCGCCCAATATTCGATCACTGCAGTACTGGCAGACATCCTCAGTCCAGGCCGCGACGGTGTCGGTCTGCAGGCGAAACTCGGAAACCAGATCGGATCGGTTGGTAAGCTCCTCCAAAACAGGAAACTCGTCGTCCGGGTGCCAATTGAAAAAGGCCGGATCGAACGCAGTCGATGCTGGATCGCTTGTCTCGCGAAGATTTCGTAGAAGCTGGGGAGCGACCGACTGGGTGTAGCCGGCCTCAATCTGCCGGATCACTTGATCGAAAGGCATACCTTCAGTATCGGGGGGTCCAAGTTGTAAGCGGAACGCGAACTCAGAGAACTCACGAAAGTACCGTTCCTCAAACTGTCGTTGACGCTCGATCAGCTGTTCTGCCGCTGATCGGGGACCGTCGTAGTAGAGCGCTAGTAGCGTACTGACATGCTCCGCGCAGGGTCCCTGGGTGTCGTAGGCGAGTAGATCCTTGAGCTGTGCGATCCGACCGTAAGGCCAAGCGGCTGGATACATGCGGAAGCTTACAAACAGTGGAGCAGCTGGCTCGTTTCCAACACAGCTCAAAAGGTCCCCTTCGGCATCGTCCGTTTTACGAAGGCGAGTCCCGTCGATCTCGTCTTTCTGAAGATAGTTTTTCTTTAAGCGCGGATCGGTCTGCGCTCGGAACTCGTCAAAAGCCGCTTGAAACTTATGCATCTCGGCATTCGTCTCTTCGATCCACGTGTCGTAGCGACCGAGGCCGAGGGCTTCGCACTGCGGTTCGAGCTCATCCGTCAGTTTCGCAACCAGATCATAGAGAGTAGGTCGGCGTGGGTCTTCACTCTTGGTCGCAGTGCGCTCTTGGGACCGAACGATACCGGCTTGCTGCGCACGATAAGGAAAAAAGGAAAGCTCCACGCTTTCCTTACCATTCAAAAACAGCAGGGTGTTTTCACGGGCCCATGCCGTGACTTCGGTCTCCATCTTTGGATCGATAGTCGACCAGTCTTGGCTCATTTGCCGTGTAAACGTATCGAAGGGCCACTCTTTGTACTGCTCTGTCGTACAGAGCCTGCGGATTTTACGAAGATCGCCGGTGATGTAAGCCGCATCTTTGTAAGCATCGTATTCGCCACGAGCTTGAGCGACTTTTCGGTGGTTTTGTACGCCAATGCTGTGATCGCCTGCGAATGCTAACGCCATCCCGCGCTCTTTTGCCACGCGAAGCCTGGCGCATTCGGCGGCTGACGGACGGGCGCTCAGGTCGGGGCGGGGGTGTTCACACAGGAGCTGGAGTGCCGAATCCACTCGCTCTGCAGAGTGGCAGCAGTTTCTAAAACCGGGATCGCCAATGCGCGAGCAGACGCTTTCGGCGAGCGCTGTGGAGGCGTACCCGAACGTCGCGAACAGTAGAACGGTAACTCTTGCGACCGTGCGTGCACACATACCCACAGTCTTATCGGCTTTAGTAGTCATGATAATTAAAGTTATCAGGAATAAAGCTTGTTTCAACCAGGGTCTAGAAAGCCTGGTTCCGAGAGTCCAAAACACGCACAGCAAGTTGTCGATCTTCGGCAAACTGGACGTGGCAGGACCCAGAAAAAGACTTAAACAGAGGGCTTGTGATAACGGCAGCAAGCCCGGGGCGAGGCTGAAAACTGCGGAATAAATCGCGCGCAAGAAAGCGGGCGTCAACCAACGTCGACTCGGTTGTGAGTCGATCGCAGACGGTCGCCGTAAGAGCTCGGTCCACCCCCCAGAGGCAAGCGGTCGCTAGGAGTGCTGCCCAAACAAGACGATGAAGGCGACGAAAACGACTGAGGTCCATCAGGGTACGTTTCGGAGTAATGCAGGGGAGAGATGAGCCGCCTGACCGCCGGTTTTTTGGCGATCACCGGAAGTCGATATTTGGTAGTATCGCAAACATCATGAACAGCAGCAGCGTCGACATTGCGCGGAAACAAGCCGAAGCCTTTCTCCATCAAGCACGTGACCAGACGGCGAGAGCGGCGGCGGTGCCGCTAGCGGCGCGACTCGAGGCCATCCGAAAGCTCAAAGCGGCCGTCGTCACGCGTGCTGAAGCGATTATGGATCGCATTCAGCTTGAAACGGGGAAAGCTCGGACGGATGCGTTGAGTTCGGAGATTTTTTCGACGCTCGAGTTTCTTGATTACGTTGAGAAGAATGCTCCAAAGTTTTTAAAGGATCGATCGGTCGCTACGCCGCTTGCGCTTTTTGGTAAGAAATCGAAAGTCATTTTCGATCCTTTGGGCGTCGTCTTGATCATCTGTCCATGGAACTATCCATTTTTCCAAGGCTTGGTCCCGATCGCGCTTTCGTATGTGTGCGGTAACGTCACTGTCTATAAACCGTCCGAGCACACACCACTCAAAGGCGTTTTCGAAGAGCTTTTATTGGAAGCCGGGATTCCCCCGAGCTTTGTCCTGATCGCCTATGGCGAAGGGATGATGGGCCAGGCGCTCGTGACAGGTAAACCTGACAAGATATTTTTTACGGGGAGTACGAAAACTGGGCGTGCGATTGCGAAGCTTGCCGCTGAGAATCTCACTCCCGTGGAGCTTGAGCTCGGCGGCAAAGACGCCATGATTGTTTTTGCCGGAGCCAATCTCAAGCGTGCTGCGCGCGCGGCACTCTGGGGTGGATACACCAATTGCGGACAGGCATGCACGTCGGTCGAGCGACTCCTGGTCGAGCAATCGATCGCTGCCGAATTCAAATCGCATCTGATTCGAGGTTTGGAATTAATCGAACAGGGGACGGACCGCGATGGTGCCGCCGAAGTCGGCCAGATGGCGGTTGATTTTCAGCTTTCAGTCGTGCGGGAACATGTCGAAGAGGCGCGTTCGAAAGGTGCGACGGTCGTCGCGAAAGAGACGTGGGACGGACAGTCCCGCAAAATCCCGCCCATGGTGATCGATGGCGTGCTCCCCGATATGAAGATCTGGAACGAGGAAACGTTCGGTCCCGTGTTGCCATTGATGACGTTCAGTTCGGAGGACGAAGCGATCCGTCTCGCTAACCATTCACGCTATGGGTTGTCGGCCAATGTCTTTGGCAGCGATGATGCGCAACTCGACCGTGTCACACGCGCATTGCACGTGGGTAATGTGTCGGTCAACAATGTGATGCTCACCGAGGGTAACTCTTATCTTCCGTTCGGTGGAGTAAAAGAGAGCGGGATCGGGCGCTATAAAGGGGAATTTGGCTTCTACGCGTTTACGAACGTCAAAGCGGTCCTTGTCGACAAAAACTCCTCCAAGATCGAAGTGAACTGGTATCCGTACACGCCGAAAAAGTTTGACCTCTTTCAAGCGATGACGCTGTCTCTGTTTTCGCGTGGGCTCTGGAGTTTTTTAAAGTTCGTCTACTTTGGCATTCGGTTAGAGATCTACACCGCCAAACTAGAAAAACATCTCAAGCGTTAGAATTCGTCGCACTTTCCCCCGGGGCAAGCAGTTACTGACTTACTGCGATCCCAAAACGGTCATTCAACTCTAGAAACGCCGTCTCACCAAAGGCACGAATCATATCTTCGCTGTACTGGAACCAGAGCTCTTCGCGCTCCTGCAGGCTTTTCTCTGCGACGTCCGAACTGTCGGTCAGTGTTCCTTGATCGGCGAGTTCTTTCAGACGTCGGTGGGTATCCACAAAATACCGATAGGCCTCGTGGGCGCGACTGGGATCGGCTCCATACTTGTCGCGTAGTAGTCGAACGAGTTGGTCTTCAAGCCCAGTGCCGCTCGTGTTCTCAGTACTGGTGGATGTTGAGTGTGTAACCGGTGGTGTGACGTCGGCCGACCTAGGTGGCGATGGCGATACGTGTGGTGATACACGTGGTGATGCATTTGGCGATATATCGGGTGACGTGTCTGGCACGCGTTCAATCGTGACATCCGACGAAGACGTTCGGTGCGACTGCCGACCGATGAACACCCATGCGGCCGCCACCGCTAAAAACACCACAAGAGCTAAACGAAACACTGTTACCCCCCGGAAAGCGTTTCACAAAAAAAGAGGCGAGGAGCTCGCGCCACTCGCCTCTGGTATTCGACTTAACGAATCTCTTCGATCTACCTTGGTTTATGTGTGAACCAGAGGAGAACCTTCTCATACGGACGTTCTCGATCCGTACGGTGTAAGAATGCCGTCACATAATACTTGTAGCGGCTAAAGGGATCACTGTTGCGCTCCCACTCATAGGTCTTCAGTTTGAAGTTTTGAGTGTAGCTGCCGTCGGATCCATTGATGGATTTTTGTTCCGTCCAGAGTGTCTTCTGGAAGTAGAAGTCGTCGCCATCTTTCCTCACAACCGAGTCATAAAGACGCAGTCCTGCGCATTGCGAGTTCTTGATGTTGACGAAACATTCGCCGTGGTCGTTGCACCCCGTGCTGATCGTACCGCCACCAGCACCACCGCAAAATTTCAGTGCGTTGGTTTGGCCATAATAGACGTCGTTGATCGATTCACGATCAGCATGGGCTGAAACACCGATGGCGATAAAAGCCGACAGCGCCCATACATACTTTGATTTAAACATGAGTGAAAACCCTCCCCATTCATGTCGTGTTGACTGTGATGTTTTCGATACTGATTGAAAACAATGAAACACTATAAGACGTAATCTCGGTTGACAAGCAGTCTCATTGTGAAATTAGAAAGAAATCAGAAAACCCGAGCGTCTCTTCCCTCACTTCAGAGCAAGTGCAGCGGCGCATGATGTGACGGCGTCTCGAAGTGCCGTCCGTTCTGTTTTTCCCTTCACGCGCCGGTAGATGCGAAGCGCATTGCCGAGAAGGTCCCAGCGATCATGAACGGATTCGAGCGCATGATAAAGACGAGTCTGTGTCTCCGTGTCGTCGAAAAGACGTGCCAGTTTCTTTCCGCGTCGACGCAGATCCTCACGCGTGAGGTCAGCGAGTTTCTGTGTATATAAGAACATCGCATCTAGTTTACGCGCACCCACGCCCGCTCGTTCGGTTAAAATCTGTTTCATCGAACCGGCATTGCCATTTTTCCAAGGTGGGGCTTCGTAGGCAAAGGTCTTGGTCGGTGTGGTCGAACTCAGCGCCAATCCAAGCGACGTGTCTCCGGTAACAAGCGGCGGTACGGTAGAATGCCAAATCATGGCAGCCATGACATCATGCGGGACGGCGCTGCTTTGGATGACGTGCACGTTATCAGGCAGATCTGACAGATCGAGTTCTGAAAACTTCTTGATCAGCAGCACGAGCGGACGTGTGCCGTGAGTCCGACCGAGGGCCGAAATCGTATCGATGTAAATCTGCGTGCTCTGCCATTCGGACGTGTACGCAAAGGCCATATCAAACGGTGTGTCCATCACCTTACCTTGCGACGCGAGCCAGTTTCGAATGAGCGAAAGATCCTTAGCGCGTGGTCGTTCTTTCTCCGAAAGAACGTAACCGGCTGTTCCCGGTCCCGAGCTGAGAGTGAGAAACGCGCCTTGACCGAGCTGGGGAGCTTCCGATTCTTTTACCCACTGACGTCCACCAAACTGCTCTTCAAACGCAAGCGCCACCGGCGCACCGATACGTACTACCGCTCCGCCGCCGACATAGTGAGAGAAGTTGAGATTGAGATCGGCTGGAGGAACGAGCTGTGGCAGATCGTCACGCACGCGTTCGTAGGGAAGCTTGAGGGCCTTCGTGTCGAAAAGTAGTCCGATATCGTAGTCAAGAAACACGACTTCTACGCCTCGGTAGATCTGTGGGGTCTGCTTCAGTTCGGGGTTGAGATCCGGAACCATGATCTTGATGATCTCATTTGACGTGGGGATCTGAGGCTGGTCACGCTTCGCTAGACTTGTGACCAAGAGACGAACACGCAGCTTGGGGTAGCGGCTCTTGAGTTCGACTGCCATGACAAGATTGACCGCGACATCACCAAAGCCACCCGTCTTGTTTGGGTTGTCATCGTCTGCCATCGGAATTCCAGAGAACACGTTTACAGCGCGCAGACCTTCGGGCAACGGTATCGAAGCCGCAGAAGCAAAAAGGCCGAATCCAAATAGGAAACCTGAGACCGCTACAAGGCGTCGCTTCATTTTCTTCCCCCCGTTACTTGCGCTACGGCTTTTCGAGTCGTCTCCCGCATTCGCTGGACGAGTCACCCGGCTTTAATCGGGCAGCGACTCCCGATGTGTCGAGCTGTTCAAATCGTTTCGAAAGGCGTGCTGACAGGTCGAGGGCAAGCTCGCGCGTCCATGTTGCGTCGATCGAATCGATCGCTAGCTGTGCCAGATCCAGTGAACTGAGTTCTGCTAGCCAGGCGATTCGTGCGGCCGTGAGGCGGGGCGGATGCGCAATGAGCAAGCGCAACATATGTGTCTCGTTAGCGACCGTGTCTCGCGCCGTCTTCAGCAATTCGTCGGTGATCTCCGGGATACCGGCAACCATTTGCCAGGACGGTGTTTTGACAAGCGCTTCGAGAAACAGTTCGTCGGGAATGTGGTCGCGATGCTTCCACAGTTCTCCGATCCATCGCGAAGCTTGCGGATAGGACGGAAACGGCTCCATATAAATCATCCGACCCGCCCACTGGTATTTTCCTTTCGCGAAGAGTGTGTCGATGAGTTTTCCGACATCCAGTTTGGGAGGGGTCTGACGGCCGACATACATGATGAAACGGAGACCGAGATTCGTCTGGGTCAGGAAGCGCTCGAGTCTTGTGATATGTGCGGGAGTCACATGTTCTGTCGCCGCCGTTTTCGCGAGAAAATAGGCCGCTATTTCGACGTCATCCGCTGCGGGATCGATGCCGGTTTGTTCGAGATGTTCCAGAAAGTCTAAGAGCTGTTCAAACTGAGTGACGTGATAGCCGCGTGCAAATCCTAAGAACGTCACGCGGCGAACAAAGGTGTAGTCGGTCATGTTGCCAGACTGAACATCCTCCGGAGGTACTTCGAGTTGTTCGAGCTCGTTTGCGAAGAGCTGCGGCGAGAGTCCAAGTTTAAATAATTTGAGAAGCGTGTGATAGGCCGAGCGGTGCTCAAGCTCGTAGAAGTCCAGGCGTCGGCGCATCTCTTTGACCTGCCTTCGAAAGAGTGTTTTCACGATCTTGACGAAACGTGGCTTTGTTTCGAGAACCGACAAGTGAGCGCCGATCGTGTCGTACACATACGCTAAATCACTGAACGAGCTTAGGAACGTCTCGATGTAGGAAAGGGCGAGATCCAGGCCGGGGCCTTCATCGAGTCCGTCGACCGCAGCCAAGTGTCCGCGAAACAAGAGTGTCGATCGTTTTAAATCAGACCACGTCACCGGTAAGCCGAAGCGTTTGACTTGCTCCTGCAGATCATAGTGAAAGTCGGCAATCGTCCGCTGATCCGTGTTCTGGGTCAATTCCCAGAAACGATTGAAAGCTTCCAAGTCGATGTCGTACGCCGGAAATATCGGAGCGATATCGGTGTTACGGTTTCGTAAATCGAGAGCGATCATCATCGCTTCCTCGCGCGACGGTTCCGGAAACAGACTTGTGGTGGGTATCGCTGTGTCGGTGACTTCGACGTCCAGTCCTCCCAGTTCGAGATCTTCGATCCGGATCTCGCGTCCTGAGATATTGGCTTCTGGCGAATCAAGAGAACCAAACGTGAACTTTGCTAGATTCTTACGGTCGTTAGCGTCGGTGTAAAAGAGAGGAGTAGAGCGTCCCTTTGAGGCGAGTGCGTAAAGAACTTCTGCGATTTCCGGATAATTGATCAGCCCATTCAAGCGTGCGGGTTCTGGTAGGATCAGATGCTGTACACCGGCTGCATTCATCGCGCGAAACATCGCAAACACGGCGTAGAGTGTGTCCATGCGCGTGATACCAGCGCCGGAGATCGTGTGGAGATACCAGGCCTTCTCGCGCGCTCCAGAGTTTTCAGTCTCGAGGTGTGTGAACTGTATGTAACCCCGTGCGTGACCGAGGCCACTGCGCGGTGTGATCCAAAGTACTTCTTCGCCGCGAGCGAAGGGGACTGCAGCGCTGTTGAATGAGGCGCAGTCGCCCGCCAACTCTCCCCGGGGAGGTGTTCCGTAAGGGTGCTCCGTCGCGACCGTGAGGACCGTTTGGCTTTTCGCTGTACGCTGCGCACCGGTGAGTTCTGAAAAACGATCAAACGAGTGTTGCATCGTCGTGTCCGGTTTGGTGATCATCGACGACCGTGCCAGAGCCTTCGTCGCGGCGTCGTTAAACTGTACCGACGTCAATAGGTTTTGAAGATCGGAGTCGGACCTAGCCAGTATGTACTGGGTCAGGTCCTGTACCGTTTTCTTTTCTAAACCCTTGATCTGCGCCACGAGAAAGAGCCAAACAAGGCAGTTGAGGTCGCTCTGTGCTCGGACCGATTCTGTATACCGTTCGACAAATTCGTGCCCCGTCAGATGGTTCTGCGCGATACCGACACGCCGCGGACTGAAACCGTGGACGATGGACGACGTAGCGAGCCTTTCGGACAAGACTTCGAGCCTCTGTTCTTGCGGTTTACGCAACAGGCTGGTGTCTCCGAAGATCGGTGACCTTGCTAAGTAGGCATGAAATCCATCGAGACGTTTCGCAAGCGTCGCTTCTCTCTGAATCGCTTCCATCAACGGTAACTCGGTGTGATCGTACTCACTTTCAAACCGCTCGAGTTCGTCTCGAAAAGGCTCCCAGCGGAACTCAAACGCTGCTTCTTCGGCACGCTTAATGGTGCGCACATGTCGACCGGGAACAAATTCTTGTGCCGGAGGAACACTATCGATCGCTTCCTGCATACGATCGAGAAACTGGACGGGTTCATAACTGATCACAAAGGCGTTGTAGAGCGCAGGCTGCGTACGTCGAAGATAAGTCAGATAGCGTATTTTCTGCTTGAACGACGTGAACTCTCCCGCGCGAGCTGTGCTGCTTGCTGCGGACGCCAACAGTAGGAGCCAAAGGGCAGATGACCTCAGTCTACCGACCATGAGCAACCCCCTCGAGCCTCGTGAGACAGAAGTCTCGAACACCGATAGCCAATGTCAAAAAACGCTGATGCAACGGCGGGCGAGCCAGAAGCTTTCGAGCGGCCCTTGCTGGCGCTGAACTCAGTGGTAGGCGCTTGAGAACCGATTCTGTATCGGTTCCGCGTGGCGTGTGGAGCTTGAAGCCACTTTCTCCAAGAAAGCGAAGGAACCCATACTGGTTCAGAACGCGAACCGTAGCTTCGACATCGCGACCGGCAGCATAGAAGAGTTTGTCGAGCATCCACTGGATCCACTCGCGGCGGTCCGCTCGAACGATGTGCTCGGCTTCGAGAGCGGGTAGCGCTTGAATGATTTCGATACTGCGCGGATCGGCTTTAAGTTCCGGATAGCGAAACAAGAGACGCATGAAGCGAAGTGCTTCAGCGACTCGCGAATGATCGTCGTTCCGCGCGATCGCTAGGGCGTAGTACGCATCGTCGGGCGTCAGATGGAAAACAACGCGGCCTTCGTAGTAGGCGCGCAGACCGTCATGAGGATCGTCTATGTGCGACGGACCGGCGCGAAGTTTTTCGAAAGTTGGACCACCAGCAGCGACACTGTCGGCGTAGGTTTCTTCATGGTTGATATCAAGTGAGAACGCTGACGAAAACGCTGGTGAGCGCGCTGGATCGAAGAGGGCGCGAACCGAGGACTCTACGGTTTTCGGCAAGAACAAATCGACGTCGACAGAAGACTCCGACGTCAGTTCCCGTAGTGATGGAGCTCGCGTGTGTCGTAGGTCTTCGACAGACTTTGTTTGCAGTTCTCGCGCGATCCATTGGATCAAGCGCCCTAAGCAGCTGCCGGCAAGGTAGACTTGCTCCGTGTGCCCGGTTTGCCATTCCCAAAGCCGTTGGAGTTCGGGAACTTCGCTGACCTTGAGTTGGATGATCTCGTGAAACGATTGGAAATCAATCAGGCTGTTGAGAGGAGCTACGGTTTCCGCGCGTGCCGCTGCGGCGATCTCAAAAGATCCTATAAGAACGAGGAAAAAACCTCTGTTGAAAACTCCCCACCCCGCCATCGACTCCCCATCCCACTCGGGACTTTCCCCTGGCGACGGAAAATTAGGATTCGCACCGGTATAAGTCAAGAAGTTTGAAGCTCGAGAAGCCGACGTGAGCCGGAGCTTTGTGTTATGAAAAAAAGATGACATCGAAAACTAAACCGACATCGTTCCCGCGCGAGAAAATCGAGGTTCTTCTTCTCGAAGGGATTCATCCCGGTGCCGAAGAGCTTTTTACTGAAGAAGGGTTTCAAGTTCGTAGAGTTAAGACTTCGCTCTCAGAGAAAGATCTGGTCGAGGCCGTGAAGACGGTCCATCTCCTGGGGATTCGCAGCAAAACTCAAGTGACCGACGCGGTTCTTAAAGCTGCGCCGCGCTTGCTGGCGGTTGGATGTTTTTGCATTGGGACGAATCAAGTCGATACGAAAGCTGCAAACCTACATGGTTTTCCTGTTTTCAACGCTCCGTTCAGTAACACGCGCAGTGTGGCCGAGCTGATTCTTGCTGAAATCATCGCACTCTCTCGGCAGCTTACCGATCGTTCACGCGAGGTGCACGAAGGCACGTGGACAAAAGAAGCGACGCATTGTCATGAGGTTCGTGGAAAGACTCTTGGTATCGTGGGTTACGGACACATCGGTGGTCAGGTGGGCGTCCTGGCAGAAGCGCTCGGGCTCCATGTGATTTTCTACGACGTCGTTCCCAAGCTTGCGATCGGTAACGTGAAACGCTGTCAGAGTTTAGAAGAGCTTCTCGGTAAATCGGATTTTGTTACGCTTCATGTTCCGGATCTGCCGTCGACACGAGGGATGATTTCAAAAAAAGAGATCGCGAAGATGAAATCCGGTTCCTATCTGTTAAATGCCTCACGCGGGAGTGTTGTCGATGTCAAGGCGCTCGCCGAGGCACTGAAGTCTGAGAAAATCCAAGGTGCTGCTGTAGATGTTTACCCAAGCGAGCCTTCGTCAAACCAAGAAAAGTTTACGTCAGAACTTCAGGGGCTGAAAAATGTGATCCTTACTCCGCATGTCGGCGGTTCGACCGAAGAAGCGCAAGCTGCGATCGGTATCGAAGTCGCGACGTCGCTCCTGCGTTTCACAAACTCAGGGTCGACCGAAGGAGCTGTCAATTTTCCGCAGATCGCAGCTCCTCCTGTGCCGGATTCGCATCGTATCTTGAATGTCCATCGAAACGTTCCAGGAGTTTTGCGCGACATCAACAAGGTGGTTTCGGATCTGAACGCGAACATTCTCGGACAAGTGCTCTCGACGGATCCCGAAATCGGTTATCTCATCATGGATATCGATCAGAACGTTTCGGCTTCTGTGAAGAAAGAGATTCAAGCACTGCCGACTTCGATTCGAACACGCATTCTCTATTGAGCCGATTGCCGAGGTCGAGCCTGTGCCGTCCCTGCGCCGGTAATGACACAGGCGATTCTAAGCTTTTCATAAGCTTATCCCGAAAAGAGGTTGTGGATTACCGGGTGGGTTTCGCGCAGTGGGTGAGTGTGTTCGCCTTGGCTGGAATGGCTCAGGGCTGCATCACGCCGAACAATGCCGACATCAAAAAGATCAGCTCTTTCGGCGCGGGTTCGAACGCAGTTCCGACGACACCCGGCGGGGCAAAAGCCGCGCGCATTGTGTTTCGTGCAGCCAACCCAAGTGGTTCGTTCAACACACCGTCCTCCTCGACACCGGCGATACCGGGACAGGGCTTACAGGCCGTTCGGGTTTTCAATACCGACGGCACGTTACTCGCCAACGGCATGTCCGATGCTCTATGGCCAAAGTGGATCAAGTCCGTCGAGATCGGTATCAGTGGTGCCAACAACGGAAGTGCGACGGATGCCAACTGCGCTCGCTTTGCAGCGGCCGCAACCGATGGAGCCGCTCAATGTGACTTTGACTTGGACGGAACTTCCGATGTCCCTTGTGGCGCGCCTAACGGATTTTTCAGAGTGAGCGAAAAAGATTGCGCGAACGGAACGATCACCGACGGCAACGGCGGAGGCAGTGACGGCGTCTATCTTCGCATCGTATTGAATCGTGGCACCGAGACGCTCGCGGCACATGAAAATCTCTTGGCCGTTTTTGAGTATGGAGTAGGGGCGGTCAGTTCTGCTCCGCAGGACCCCACGGTTTGTTTCAAAAATGGACTATTTGACACAACAGCAACGGGATGCTCCGATCTTGTCTGGCAACTCTTCATGAAACGAAACGAATCGGAAGTCGTGCAGCCGTTTTATACTCTGGTTCCGCCAACACTGGCGTCGTCGTCGACGACTGGGAACAAGGCGGGTTTCGGCGTTCAGACGAAGGACATTGTGCTACCGATCAGCCAAAACCAGGGTCTCACAACACTTCAACTGAGTCGTATCAAAGCACTCAGTCCTAACGTCAGTACGACCTTCAGCACCGCCTGTAAGGCGAACTCGGCATTGTGCATGGGTATGGTCATCAACGCAGTGACTTTGTTTCGCATATGAAAAACGGGAAAAGCAAAAAGGCGTCGTCGTCCGAAAAAACCCCGTATCTCCACGGCTTTTCAGAAGTCGAACAAGATCGTTTGCGACGGCAAGCGCGCTTAGGGGAGCACTTTCTCTATCAGAACGTAAACTTTTCCTCAGCAAAGCATATTCTCGAGGTTGGATGCGGCGTAGGTGCGCAGACTGAGATTCTATTGCGACGTTTTCCCGAGCTGCGCGTGAGTGGTATCGACGTTAGTGAAAAACAGTTGCAAGCCGCCGAGGATTTTCTTTCGTCGATCGCCTACACGAAGGGTCGCTACGATCTTAAGAAGATGGACGCCTCGAAGCTCACTTTTGCGACGGGAAGTTTTGACGGTGCGTTTATCAGCTGGGTTCTCGAACATGTGCCGGATCCTGAGCGCGTGTTGAACGAAGTACGTCGCGTGCTCAAGCCGGGTTCGACGGTTGTTGTGAACGAAGTGATGAACTTCACATTCTTTCTCGAGCCCTACAGTCCCAATGTTTGGAAATACTGGATGGCCTACAACGATTATCAAATCGACGAAGCCAAGGGCGATCCCTTCGTCGGTGCAAAACTCGGGAACTTCTTGCTCGCTCAAGGGTTTCGTAACATCGAAACAGAAGTCAAAGTTCGCCACCTCGACAATCGGGAGCCGGGTCGACGGCGTGATTTCATCGCTTACTTTTCAGGACTTCTATTGAGTGCGGCTGAGCGGCTGATCAAGAAAGGCGTGGTTTCAAAAGAACTCGTCGCGCGCGCCGAAAAGGAACTCGATCAAGTCGCCCATGATCCCAATGCGACGCTGTTTTTCGCGTTCATGCAGGCGCGTGCTCTTATCTAGGGCACAGCGGTGGCCGGTTTCGTCGCTCGCAGCTCAGCTTGCATCAGAACCGTGACAATAAGCCGTTCTCGACACGCGTCGTCTGCGCAGCGTACCCAATCCACCCATCGAAGACTGGCGACTGGAATACCCGCTTCTTCTAACGTCTCGGTTCGAAACTGAGTGGCGCCGTCGACGCGCAGGCCACGGTTCAGAAAGTGCGTGGGGCCGTCGGCTTCGAGCGCGATACGGCGTCCTCTCCAGGTTACGACAAAGTCGATGCGGTAATTACCAAACGGCACTTCTGTTTCAAAAGGAATGCGCATCTTCTGTAGGAGTTTGCGGACCTCCTTCTGATAGTCTGACGTGTGAATGTCGTTTTCCGTCGGTGCGTCGATAAAATACTGCCATCCCTCGGGAACGGACTTGTGTCGTACGAAATATGCTGTGGCAATGAGTTTCAGCGTCCCGGCGGCCTTTCTGGTCACGTCCCCTGGAGACGCTATCGCTCTGATAAAGAGGACCGACCTGATCGTTTCGGCCTGCTCTTCAAACCCCGCGCCGACCAACGCGTAGGTGATGCCAGCCAAGTCCTCCAACGTCACGTCGAGATCACGCGTCATGCACGCACTTGCTTTTTCTTCAGCCCAGCTTGCAAACTCGGGATCGAAGGCACGCATTCTGAAAACAGACATGAGGGTGTGACGGAGTTCGTTACACGTCCACTGCGATTCGGTGTCACTCCGCCACAGTTCGATGAAACGTTCAAACAAAAAGGGTGGCCGAAGGTTCGCAAACGAGAAAAGCTCGATAAGTTCCAACGACTGCGGATGGTTGAACTGGTGCGCGAACTCCTGTGCCCGAAGGGATAACGTATCCTGGATTCTGTCGAGTCGGCCCCTCTTGGCGTAGGCTCGCGCAAGTCTCAGGAGATCTTCGGGTATCTCACGAGGCTGTCGAGTCGGCTGTCCGCCGCTGTCAGCGGTCAAGCTCGGTGCTTCAGCAAACGAGTAGTTTTTGAAGCGGGTTGCGACTGCTTCATAGAGCCCCTGGTAATGGCGGTCTGCCCCGACCACGATTTCAAGGAGATCGATCAGGTCCGGGAGGTCAAACTCCTTCACCAGGGGAGTCGCAACCCTGGCGAGATGTTCGACCAAAAGCGGACTGCCAAACTCACGATTCATAAAAAGATAAGCGAATTTGCGAATCGCCTTGGGAGTCCAGCCCGTCGTTAGCGTCAACGCTCGGGTCCTGATTCGCTTCATTGCCTGGTAAGCAAACGCATCTTCCCGTTCTTGTCCCTTCAGATAGTAGCGGCCGTGAAAAATCCAAGCGAGGCGAGTCAGCGTTGGGGCGTCAGCGGTATCGATCTGCTGGTCGAAAGCTCGGTACGCGTGGGAGAGCGCGCTCATGAGCATCGGTCTTCGGATGGAACGTTCTGAACTGGTGCGGGCACCGCGCTTACCCTCAACACCGTTATAGAGTTCTTTCAGGTGACCCTTTGCGATCAATAGGTCCAGTTCTGCCAGTTTTGCTAGACCTGGAACGCTATCCAGGTCACGTCGAAACTCTAAGTAGACCGCGCAGAATGTACGGGGGGCGGGAGTCGGTATCTCGGCGTCAGCCAAAGATCCAAGCGCCAGCCATAAAAGAATTCCCCACATAAGCCACGTCCTTCTACCACGTTATGACTATGTGCGCTGTATATGTCACCGCAGCACTAAAAGCAATGATTTCAGCAGTTTATTTTATATCAAAGTAGTGATTGAGTGCGGCCCAGCGTCTGATCAAGAAGGAGTGGTTTCAAAAGAACTCGTCGCGCGTGCCCTTATCTAGGGCACAGCGGTGGCCCGTTTCGTCGCGCGCAGCTCAGCTTGCATCAGAACCGTGACAATAAGCCGTTCTCGACACGCGTCGTCTGCGCAGCGTACCCAATCCACCCATCGAAGACTGGCGACTGGAATACCCGCTTTTTCTAACGTGTCGGCGCGAAACTGAGAGGGTCCGTCGAGTTGCGAACCACGGTTCAGAAATCGCGTAGAGCCATTCGCGTCGAGTGCGATACGGCGTCCTTTCCAGGTTACGACAAAGTGGATCCGGTAGTTACCGAACGGTACGTTTGTTTCAAAAGGTATGCGCATCTTCTCTAGAAGGATGAAAAGCTCGTCCTGAAAATCTGATGTCTGAGCGGCGTTTTCCGTCGGGGCATCAAGAAAATGTTGCCATCCCTCTGGAACGGATCCGTGTCGTACGAAATACGCTGTGGCAATGAGTTTCAGCGCTCCGGTGACATGTACATTCACGTCCCCTGGGAACGCTATCGCCCTGACAAAGAGGACCGATCTGATCGTTTCGGCTTGCTCTTCAAACCCAGCGCCGACCAACGCGTAGGTGATGCCAGCCAAGTCCTGTAACGTTACGTCAAGATCACGCGTCATGCATTCATTTGCCTGTGTCTCGGCCCAGCGTGCAAACTCGAGATCGAAGGCACGCATTCTGAAAACAGGGAAGAGGATTTGACGGAGCTCGGTACATGTCCACTGCGATTTGGTGTCACTCCTCCATAGTTCCATGAAACGTTCAAACAAAAAGGGCGGTCGTAGGTTTGCATGTGAGTAAATATCGATAAGCTCCCGCGACTGCTGACGGTTGAACTGGTGGGCGAACTCCTGTGCACGACTGGATAACGTCTGCTGAATTTTGTAGAAGTAGCCCCTCTTTGCGTAGGCGCGCGCAAGTCTCAGGAGATCGGTGGGTATATCACGAGGCTGTCGAGGCGGCTGTCCGCCGCTGTCAGCGGTCAAGCTCGGTGCTTCAGCAAACGAGTAGTTTTTGAAGCGGGTTGCGACTGCATCATAGAACCCCTGGTAACGGCAGTCTGCCGCGACCACGATTTCAAGGAGATGAGTCAGGTCCGAGAGATCAAACTCCTCCACCAGGGGAGTCGCGACCTTGGCGAGATGTTCGACCAAAAGCGTGCTGCCCAATCTAGAATCTTTAAAAATATAAGCGATTTTGCGAATCGCCTTAGGAGTCCAGCCCGTTGTTAGCGTTAACGCTCGAGCCATGATTCGCATCATTGCCTGGTCAGCAAACGCATCTTCCCGTTCTTGTCCCTTCAATTGGTAGCGGCCCTGAAAAATCCAAGCGAGGTGAGTCAGCGTTAGGGCGTCAGCGGTATCGATCTGCTGGTCGAAAGCTCGGTACGCGTGGGAGAGTGCGCTCATGAGCATCGGTCTTCGGATGGAACGTTCTGAACTGGTGCGGGCACCGCGCTTACCCTCAACACCGTTATAGAGTTCTTTCAGGTGACCCTTTGCGATCAATAGGTCCAGTTCTGCCAGTTTTGCTAGACCTGGAACGCTATCCAGGTCACGTCGAAACTCTAAGTAGACCGCGCAGAATGTACGGGGGGCGGGAGTCGGTATCTCGGCGTCAGCCAAAGATCCAAGCGCTAGCCATAAAAGAATTCCCGACATAAGCCGCCCTTGTACCATTTAATGACTATATGCGCTGTATATGTCGCCTCCGCATTAAAAGCAATGATTTCAGCAGTTTATTTTATGTAAAGTAGTGATGGAGGTCGACGGACGGCTGAAGGGCCAGAATCTCAAACGCTTCCGCAAAGCGTGCCGTTCCGCTCAAACTACCCCGGTACCGAGCCAGTCCTTCGAACGCGTCGTCGTAACGAATTCCGGCCAGCTGACTCTCATGCTTGCGGAGGGCGCGAAGCTTGGGTTCGATATCAATCGGTACGAGCAGCTGTGGCTTTGCAATCGGGTTCCAAACTTCGTAACCCAAAACGAGACCGGGTTGGTGCGCCGGAAGCTGACACTCTTGGTACCAAGGACCCTTGGCTCCCAGAAGCGCGTCCATCACCAGCTGATGACAGAGTTTGTGATCGGGAAACTGATCGCTCGGGCCATGGACAAAGAGCAGAGTAGGGCGAACCGTTCGTACGAGCGTGATGATGCGAATCTTCGTTTCGCGCCGGAACGTTGTCAGACCGTCGGGTTCGCGAAGAAAATGCACCGAGTGGGATCCGAGTATCTCTGCAGACGCACTGGCCTCGCGTTCGCGTATCTCAGCGAGGTCGTTGCGACTGATCGACTGACTTCCGGCATCGCCCGACGTGAGGAGCGCGTGATGCACCTCGAATCCTTTTGCGACGAGTCCCGCGATCGTGCCCCCACAGCCGATCTCGATGTCATCAGGGTGTGCACCAAAGGCGAGAACCTTCATGTCGAAGTATCCGAGTCGTCGAGCATGCGACGTACGTGATCGGTGATGATCTGAGAGGTCGAAACGATCGCACTCGTTTTCTCTGCACCTGCTGGACCTTTTTTACCTTGTTTTAGGACATGTGCCTTGACGAACGCGCGATGAAGCGCGCGCGAAACGCTCTGTGCTGACGTTCCAACAATGCGCACATGTCCTTCGCGAACTCCCGCGCGTCGCTCCGTGATATCGCGAGCGACAAGCACAGGCTTTCCGAAGTGGGTCGCTTCTTCCTGCACGCCGCCTGAGTCGGTGAGTACCGCCGTGCAACGCGCGAGTCGCCTCAAAAAATCAGTGTGTGAAAGGGGAGGAAGCAACCGTACGGATCGATGATCACCCAGCACACGTGTGGCGATCGTTCGGATCGCAGGGTTGGGGTGTAACGGGAAGACGATTTCAACGCCTGGGTTGCGTTCATGAAAGGATCTTACGCCGTTCAAGATGCTCTCGATCTGGCCCACACCCTTTTCACGTCGGTGCAGCGTGATGATGAGATTAGGGTGACGGGGAGTGTGCTGTTTCCACTTCTTGAGATGCTCGAGCACGGTGTTGCCGGCGATGACAATGCTCTTTGGATCAGTACCCTCGCTTTTCAAATGGTCTGCGGCTTCCGTATCCACAGCAAAATGTTTCGACGCGAGCAGAGCGATGGCACGCCGAGAAAGTTCCTCCGGAAAAGGGGAGCTCAGATCACCGGATCGCAAACCCGCTTCGACATGAAATACTTTTATCCCGAGATAGAAGCAGGCCAAAGCTGTCGCGAAACTCGTCACAGTGTCGCCATGAACAAGGACAAGATCCGGGCGAGCTTCTGTGAAAAGCTTTTCGAGTTCCGTCAGAATAGAACTCGTCATCGCGCCGAGCGATTTTCCGGGAGAGCCGATTCTGAGATTGTGTGCGATCGGAATCTTGAGCTCATCGGCCACGTCGTCAAAGATCTCGCGATGCTGGCCGGATGCGATCACGTCAACATGGAAACCACTCCGACTGCTTTCGCTAAGGAGTGCGTGGACGACAGGAGCCATCTTGATCGCTTCTGGTCGTGTGCCGATAACGATTGAAATCCGTTTCATGAGTTGCCTCGTCGCAGTCAAAGCCATCTGACTGTTTGTGTCTGGCTATTCTTGATGAACTATACGGACTTCGCGAGACACGCGAAACAGGAATTCGCCTAAGGGCGGGTATAAGACTTACTTATACCGATACCGAGTTGTAGCTTTCGACCCTGATCGACTCAGAATCTTCTCACGTACGCCTAAAGTGAGGTCGCGACTTGCACTTGCTGTCGAAAGCCCTTTGAAGAACCCAAGATAGTCCTTACGAGAAAAATCTCGTTTACCGAAAAAGTCTTGTGCTGATTTGAGTCTCGAGTCTGGCGTAACGGGTTCAATTTTAATCTTTGATGCGAAATCATCCAAAGCGTCTCGGATCGCTAAAAGCGAAAACTCTATAAAGGTCGTGCTGTGTCCGCTCTTGTCTGACGATTCTAATGCTTCGTAGTACTGTTTTTGACGCGTCTTAATGAGTGACTCGATAGGCGTGAACTCAAATGTCGGATGAAACTTCGTGAGAATGAGGCTCTGCCAGAATCGCCCAAGTCGACCGTTACCGTCCGCGAAAGGGTGTATGAACTCAAACTCATAGTGAAAGACACATGCTTTGACTAACGGCGAGAGCACCTTGTCGCGCTTAAGAAAACCAAAAAGATCATCAACAAGTTTGGGCACCATTTTAGCCGAAGGGGCCACATGGGAGACCTTGGATCCCTTTAGAATGCCTACGGCGCCGGAACGAAACCGGCCTGCCTTAGGATCTAGCTCGTTCAATAAAACACGATGGGCCCTCATCAAATCTTTGGCATCGGTTGCCTCTAGACGATGGATGAGTTCATAAAGTCGAATGGCGTTTCGAACTTCTAACACGTCACGTTTGGGGCCAAGGACTCGCTTGCCATCAAAAACATCGGAGACCTGATCGAGATTGAGCGAGTTTCCCTCGATGGCAAGGCTACCTTGGATGCTCTTAATTCTGTTTGCTCTGCGCAGCTGAGGTTGAGGTGTGGGTACCCTCAAACCATGCAGCCGTCCCAAAAGTGTGCTGATCTGTTCGACTAATTGAAGGATCTTGGGAGTCAGATGGAACGGAGGGCGCATATATCGATAGTATCATATGATACTATCACTGTGAGGCTCGTTCTTCTAAAACTGAGGTTCCGAGAATGAATATTATGTAAAGTTACGGCAGAATCGCGAAGGTCGCAGTAAAAACGCGACCTGAATACTCTCCTGTCGGGATCGTATCGCGGTTGATTGCATCAATCTTAAAGACAACACGGCGACTCTCTCCCCAGGCGCGTGCATCGCGTAGAAAGTTATGAATGCCTGGAATGCTTGCATGGCCCCAACTATATTCGATGGCGAGTTCGTTCTCAGCCGCGTGGAGAGCGATCCGAAATTCTTGGACCCGTTCTAAGTATTGAACGAAGAGGTCTTCGCCTACAAAACGTCCAAACTGTGGAAGCCAAAGATAGACTTCGGATTGATTTCTATCCATCGCGGCGGCGAGAGTTTCGAGTGCTCCCGGTGGCCTAGTGACGTGTTTCGTACTCCATGTCGCGGTCTTTTCTGCCGTCGCTACGGGACTGCGCTGCAGGAACAGAGCCTCGTGCGTAACAAAGGAGATCCCTGTGGAGGTTCCGGTCATGAGCTGCTGACAGCTTTGGTGTGGAACCGGTCGCGTATAGGTTTCCAGAAAAGAGCGCAGAGCGTGCTGTTCGCGCACGACGCGCGCGGCATGGGACCCCACAATGGATTGATCTGCGGACGCCGAGAGTATCGTGCTGGTCACAATATTAAGTGCGAGTGAGGCTAAAAAAGCGGAAACTGTTTTACGAGGCATATTCATACGGGCGTAGGTAGTGCATGGCGGCAGCGCTGTCAACGCTCAGAACCATCGAATCGAAGTGACTTTCTGCGGAGCTGCTTCTTTTTAGAAATCGCCCGCTTTGTCTGCTCTTTGGCTTCGAGCGATCTTCGTGACACGCCGACCTTCTTGCGTTTCTTGGGGATCATCAGAGCACGTCCAACGAGGGTCTGGAGGCGCTCACGAAGATCGCGCACGTTCTGTTCACGTGATCGGAACCGATCGGAACTCAAAATGACTTCGCCGTGGTGATTGACACGCTTTCCTAGGCGCAAAGCGACGCGTGCTTTCTGCTCGGGGTCCAAAGCGTGCGTTCGACCGAGGTCCCACTTTAGAACAGCTTTGGTGGACCTCCTGTTCACGTTCTGTCCGCCGGGCCCAGAGCTCCGTACAAACGTGAAATGAATTTCACCAGCCGGTAGGGTCACATTCGAATTGATAGGAAGCGCCTCGTTCATTGAACTTTAATCGTAATCGTTTTTGACCACGAAGGCCCGAACGATATGCGCGAGCCGCTGCTGAGTTGTACCGTCAGGCTGTGGGTTCCCTTCGGTAGTGTGAGCCGCGTTTGTGACTGTCCTAACGAAAAATGAATATGGCGATCATCTTCGGGAATTCTCACACCCACGGGATACGGTTGACCGTTTATGATCAGGCAGTAGTATCCCGAGTTTGCGACCGATATTTCGGCCGGACGAATCTCTTTGCCAACGATTCCCATGCGAACTTCAACCGGAGCTTTGAGTTCGGCACCACCTTGCGGCGTTACAAAGTAGACCCCGTGATCTTTGGGCGCGTTGACGGAGCCAGGAGTCGGGGGCTCCCCATTCAAGAGAACGAATGCGACGAACACGGGAAGCCACATACTAAACTGCATAACTCAGGGAGACCCTAGCCTTCAACGGCCTTGTGTGTGATCATTCGGTTAAGATCATCATGAAAAAAAGTTTACTCTTTACTTTAGCTTTTCTTGGCATCGGATGCGCGTCGGCTCCAACGGAACAATCATCGGAGATCGACTCGGCAACGCTTCCCGCCGAGAGTAGTTCGTCCCCTGCTCCCGAGGTTTCTCCATCGGCTTCGACAGCCAAGATTCTTTTGCAGTACGAGATCAAATCCGATCATGAGATTGGCTCGAAAAAGCCCTGCACTTTTCGCTTTCGTGAGGTCAAATCCGGAGACATCTACGAGATTGGCTTGGACCCGTCGTCCGATACGGCGCTCGTAGCTGCGCCTGCTACGGGAGATTTTACGAAGGATTCCATTTACTGTGGTTTGAGCCGTATGTGGCGCTTCCCGGCGGGATTCGAATCCGGACAATTCAAAGTTTACGACGGTAAGGTGACTTACTTGGGGATGCTGAAGCTTGAGTTTTCAAATTCAGCAACGGAACTCAAGCTAGGCTATCACTTTGACCGCGACTACGAGACGCTCAAAAAGTTTTTAGGTCCAAGCGCCAAGCCAGACTTTGTTTCGCAGCTTGTTTCGGGTTACACCGGCCTCCCCTTGACCGAAAAAATTCTGAGCACGCCGAAAGCGCGGATTTTTCCTGACATTCGTGTGCGCGGCGAGAAAGCCGCGGTCGATGGTCTTGGTGAGTCGCCGGATCTCACGCCGTGTGTGCAGCGCGAACGAAAGATCAATCCCCTATTTTTTGGTCGGCTGACGTTTGTGGCGACGTACCAACAAAACAAGCTCTCCAAGCTTCAGCGTCCGGAAAACGACCATGTGTATTCTGAGAGTTTCATCCGTTGCGTAAAAAAATCGGTTGCGGCTTTTCAGCCCGGCACGCCTCAGACGGTCGAATTCACGATCAGCTTTTGAAAACGCGAACGGCGGCTTCAGGGCGTTGGTAAACGCCTAGTTTCACGCCGTCTTTATCGGCTTCCGCCGATGTTTCCCAGGTGATTCCGCTCGATTCGAGTTCGTGAGCAGAGCTTTTCCAAAGTTCGTGGCGAGCCACCAGCGTCACTCGATCACGCGAACTTCGGGAGTGCTCGGTCTCGAGTTTGAGAGTGTTTCTGGCTTCTGAAATAATATCCGTGTTTCCCGCGAGCGAAAGCCATCCCGCAAATCGTTCGTCGGTCTTTTGTAGCCACACAGGCTTGAGTGCAGCGGTGAAAAGTGCGACGCGAAATCCAAGTCCGATACGCAGCGGAATAAAACTCTGGTCGACAAAGCTCTTTTCAAGAATCGGTAACTCCACCGCGAGTCGTTCGACGACTTTCAGCGCCGATTGCAAGGGGTTGGCAACCGTCTCTTTTGGAAAGAAGAGCATGATCTTGTCTTCTTCGGTGGTCAGTACGACACCACTTTCGGTCAGCGCCGCTGTGGAAAAATGCGAAAGACAGATCTGCATGAGTTTTCCGGAGTCGCCGCGCTTTGCGCCGTGCAGATACAAACTACCCGAGCCCTTGATGCCGACAGCCATGAGGATGCCTTCGAGTCGCGCAGGAAGTTCCGGTCGTCGATGAAACTCAGAAACAGGAGCGCGTTGAAAGAACTTCTCGGCCTCCCGGTACTCTTTAAACATGAGTGCTGAGATGAAAATCAGACAGCCGAACTCAAGAAAGCTGCTTCCAGCGCCCTCGCCCTTTGTCCAAATCTGAACGAGCGCAAAGCCCGCAAGGCCGAGACCAAAGTAAGCCAGTCTCCGAATTCGAACCGGAAGGTGTGGAAGATGCCGTTTCTCTGTATGCAGCCAAGACGCTTGCAACAGACACACAAGAGCTGCCAAACCAAATAACGCTGCTTCGATCGAGACAAAAGTCCTTTTGCCAATCAGCGGTGTCAGTATCACGGGTGCAACAAGTGCGATTGGAATCCCAAAGGTGAAGAGGCTACGTCGCGTACGCGCGAATGCGAGCCCGAGAAACAAGCCAAATGAGGCGTGATAAAACGAAAACCACTCGGTGATCGATCCAAGAAGCTGCGGGCCGAGCTTCGAAAAGATCATGTCGATATGAAGCACATGAACGAGCGATCCCGTGAGCGCAAAGAGTGCGAGATAGGCGTATTCTTGTTTCTTTCGACTCGTCATCCAAAACCCAACGAAGAAGAGTCCGACGACGAGATGCAACCCGAAGAAAAGCCATGGACCGCTGTTCTGCCAAAAGAGTGTGCGCGACCAGTAGTTTCGAACTTGTTCACTGGTGGCAAGCCCCTCGCCTTCGAGACCACCAAGTTCGTCCGGTCGTGTTCCAGGCTGATCTTGAAAAATTTCCATCGCAACACGAATGGGTTTCGAACCTTGAAATTTTGAAGCAGGTAGATCGACGATGACAGGAAGTGATGGATCAGGCTGTTGCGCGGCTTTGATCAGCTCTCCGTCGATCCAGATCCTGTACGCAGTATTGATACGTCCGAGGAGCAAGTGATAGGCCTGAATGTCTTCGGCCTTCTTCAGCGTGTCGGGGCCTATGTCCGTGCCGACCCAAAAAAACTCATTGCGCATCTTCTTGACGCGGTCGTCATGGGATGCTGAAGCGCGATTGGTCGGGCTTGTCCAGAGATCGGGATTGGCTGGATTCGCTGGACACTTAGGATTCTCAGCTGCGAGCGCGTGACAGAAGTTTTCAGGGCTCGAATCTGGATAAAACGTCCGCCAGTGAACGTTCTCAAGCATGACGGTCGGACGACCCGCTTCCCAGCTCTCGACTTCATCGAGAAAGAAAGGAACAAAAAATCCAAAGAGCGATCCCAAGATTGCAGACGTGAGAAGCGTTTTTGCAAACGTACTGGACCAATCGCCAAGACGGGCGGTCTCGTCGGCTGGACGCGTGAGCAAACGTGCTATTTTTGCGACAAGGGTTTTCACAAGAATGTTTTAGAGGCACTCCTCACCTAGTGTTTTCGGAACTTTGGTCGGAGGGCTTTAAGGCTAAATGACAAGAGTCTGACGAAAAATCGAAGACACACCCTAGGGCGTTAACGATAAAAGAACTCGTAGGAGTCACTGGACCCCATCAGAAACTTCCTCTTCCGAGGTGTTCTTAAACCGAAGGAATACACGTTCCCACTCGCGGACATCGCGTAGATGCTCGCGGTCTCAGGGTGGTAGATCGGACGGCTGTAGAATCCGCTGCCGTCACCCATACTCGTGCGGTACAGGGGCTCTCCCGTCACACGGTCCAAGGCGTACAGATACTGATGGGACGATCCTAAGACGATCAGGTCGCGGGCGAGAACAATGGGTGTGGGCACACCGTCGTCGAGCTCAAAGGACCAAAGTAGTTTGCCCGAGTCGCGCTGAAGGCAATAGACGTGGCCATCGGACGACGAGAGATAGATCTTTCCTTCATCGACGAGGATCTCGCGGCTCGCACCGGCATCAAACTTCCACATGATCTGAAGAGAGGTTCGATCAAGCGCGTAGAGGCTCCCGTCGTAAGCCGGAACATAAAGTGTTCCTTTAAAAAGAACGGGATGCGCGTCGATATCAGTGAACTTTCGACCTGTGTGAAGCTGTTTCTCCCATTTGAGCTTACCTTCCTGCTCTGAGAGACCCACGAGTGTTCCGTCGCTGAGTCCTGCGATGACTTCGCCGCCGTCCACAAGTGGCTTAGAAGCCCCCAGAACCGATGCCGTCTGAGCCGAACGTCGGCTGTAGTGCCAGAGCCACTCGCCTGTGCCTGCGTCGAAGGCATAGACCGTGTCATCCGCAGTGGTGACAAAGAGTCGGCCTTCGGAGACCGTAGGCTGCGAAACAACCGTGTTGCGAAGCGCGTACTTCCATTCGACCGCGCCGTTATCCCAACGCACACGGTAGAGGTTTCCATCCGCTGCACCAAAGTAAAGATACGGACCGTTGGCCAGCATTTCGCTCATCACGCCGCCTTCGATCGACAGACGCCAGCGGACGAGATTGAGACCCGGATAAACGGAAACGACGCCCTGAGTTTGGTTTGCAAATACGAGCGTGTTGTCGATGAGTAGCGGATTTGAGAACTCGCCGCCTTTGGTTGCTGAATCCCAGATCAAACCCGAGCGAATCACCCACTGTCGTGTCAGAACGGACTTATCGGCATGGATGTTCTGATGAATTTCGCGTGTCGTGCACCCGCTTGTGAGAAAAACCAAGGCTACTAAGGCAATCGGTGCAGCGTGATTAAAGCGCATTCTTATACGACTCGGCTTTCTTGGCGTACGTGGTGCCTGGAAGTTCTTGGAGAATCTTTTCATAAGTGGCAGTCGCTTCCGCCGTCATGCCGGTTTTTCGCTGTGTCCGCGCAAGACCCAAGAGAAGATCACCTCGTACGGCGAGCTCTCCTTGTTCAAGCGCTTTTGAGAACTTTTCACGGGCGTCGTCGAAACGTCCCAGATCTTCGAGCGTGTACGCAATTGCCGAAAGCGCCAGAGTCTTCTCGAGTGGTCGCTTCGAAGCAGCAAGAGATTTTTCAAACCAAGGCAGTGCTTTTTCGGGCTGCCCGTGGTCATAGAAGAGGCTTCCGAGTGTGTGCGCGGCTTCTCGGCCGGCACGCGTCTTAGCATAGGAGTTGTCGACCTTCTTCAGCTCTTCAACGGCTTTCGGAAACATCGTTTCGACATCCAGTTTCTGGAACTGCAGCGAATACGCCTCAGCCGCCATGTCTTTCTTGGTCTGGTCACCCTTGGCGTTCTTTTTCTCGTCCTTTACTTGAGGTACTTGAGGTTTCTCCGGAAAGAGGCGCTTGCGTTCAGCGTCTTCCTTAGCCTTGAACTCTGTTTCGAGGGTTTGCTGAGCGATAAACAACGCGTCGCGGCCAGCTCGCTCCTTTGTCTCCGAAATCGAGCTCATCATCAATGAAGCGCCGGCGAAAATCAGGACGGCCACTCCCACGCCGATCACGAGTTTGCGGTTGCCCGCCACACTATTGATGGTCTCCGTAGCCCAAACAGCGAACTGATCGGGGCGCCTCAAGCTTTTTCGTTCTTCGGGATTCATTTTCATAAAGGAATAGTGAAGTCTTCAGGGGTTGTCAAAAGGAAAGCCCACGGTTAACCTAAAGATATCAATGGCTTTCGTCCAAGCACCGTCCTTAGCTGATGTCACCGGCAAACGAAGTCCCTGTCGAAAACTTTTTTTCATCGCGATGGCGGTTCTGGGCGTTTCATTCGCCGCTGAAAAGAGCTCCCATGCTCGCGATCTTCATGGGCGTCTCGGGCTTGGTTACAATGGGCAATTCTCGAACAGCAAAGTCGTTCTCACCGGAGTTCCTGGTATCAGTTTGAAATATGGAATGACGAGTGATGTAGCGGCAGCCGTGATTGCTGGCGTGAAGACCGCGAGCCCTAACAACTCGGTTCTTGGCGTAAAATTTTTCAAGAATGTTTTCTTCGAAACCAATCTTAATTTTTACTTCTTCATGGGAGCGGCGCTGCTCACGGCCGGAAACGAATCGGGTTCTGAGTTTCTGGGTGGTCCCGGCGTGGAGTTTTTCATTCCCGGAGTTGAGAGTCTGGGATTCTCGGTGGAGACGGGTGGATCGCTGAGTAATATTAGTGGAAAATTCGTTCTCAAAACGATCGGCGTGAGTTTCCTTGAAGCCGGAATACACTTCTACTTCTGAACGATTGCTGAGTTTCATGCGTGGGTTGCGCGCGTGCGCCGTCGCCAGCGTCATGTTTTCAATGAGTGTCCTTGCGGCAGACAATTCAAAGGGTCCGATCGATGATGCTGGACAAGCGTCGACGCGGGAAACGCCTGCTGGCGAACGCGAAGAGGATTACGCGGAAACGCCATACACACGTTATGGCGAGTTCAACGAGGACGAAGACGAAGCCGAGATCACGGAGTTCTTTCAGTACGGTCGTTTTTTTGGTGTCAGTATCGGAGCGGGCTTTCATGGTGTGACCGGTAACCGCGCTTTGCTCTGGAAAGGCGGATTTCCGATGGTGGATTTCCGCGTTCACTACTGGTTCAACTTCAACTTCGCGCTTCAGCTACAGTTCTTTACGGCGAATCATGATTTTGTTTTCACCAACGACCTCGCGGAGGTCAACGTCCTGCACTTTGGTGTGTGGTTAAAGTATTATTTCGATACGCGGGACATGTCGTCGGCGATCACCTTTGCACAACCCTATCTCTTGGTGGGTGGTGGCGAGTTTCGGAAAACTGAAACGTCGTCGGACAACCCAGATGATCCTGATCGGGATTCCACCCTCGGTATGGGTGTGGGGGCTGGGCTTGAGTTCATGATCTCGCATCGCAAAGTGTACTTTGACCTGCAAGGACAGCTGCGAGCGGTCAACTTTAAAGATCGGCTGACCCGAAAGTATCAAGACTCCGGTATCCCGGATCTGACGGGCTACTTTTACTCATTTACGGGCAGCATTCTTTTCACTTGGTGACGATCGTCGCCCCGTGAAAAGCAATCGTACGGGTGAGGCTCCAAAATCCCAGCGTTTTCGCATTTCGTTGATCAGGTGTCGCTTCAGGCTGTAGTGAACTTTCTTGGGATCGTCGATGTGGAGAATGAACGTCGGCGGATGGCGTGATGTCTGATGGCCCATGTAAAATCGAATATGATTGGGGTTATGGACTTCGCTAGCCCGACGTACCCATTGCGTGAACTCATGAGTCGCAATTTTCGGAGCGGAATGGTCCAGGTATCGCGTGATCTGCTTGCCGAGTTCGCGGAGTCCCTTTCGTTTAAGGGCACTCACAAACGTAATCGGAGCAAACTTTAAAAATCCCATATTGTCCGTAATGAACTCGCGCGCGTAGTTGCGATTCCATTTTGGATTGTTTGCCTGCAGGTCCCACTTGTTGATCACAAGAATTACGCCACAACCTGCGTCGGTGATAAGGCCACCAATCTTTTCGTCCTGATCGGCTATCCCGGTCTCTCCATCGATCACAAAGAGTGCGAGATCGGCTGTTTCAAGTGCTTTTTTGGTGTGCACCACACTCAAAACCTCGCGGTCCTGCTCCGTTTTTGCTTTTCGACGTATACCAGCCGTATCGATCAAGATCGCCGGGCGTCCGCCGAGCGACACGAGACTATCGATCGGATCGATCGTCGTACCGGGCAGTGTGCTGACAATCATACGGTCTTCGCCCAAGATCGCGTTCACCAGTGAACTCTTACCGACGTTGGGTTTGCCAACGATCGCAATACGTGGAAACTCTGTGGTCTTGTTATCGTGTTTGGTTTGGACTACGTCGGCTTCAAGCGCTTGATCGCCGATGTGTTTTCGAACGTAGCTAACGATCGCTTCTTTCAGTGTCTCCGTTCCACGATTGTGTTCCGCCGACACAGCAAACACGGCTTTTGCGCCTAGTTCGTAAAACTCGCTCGCGTGGGACTCGCCGGCTTCCGTGTCGACTTTGTTCACGACAAGCCAAGTGTTCGGCTGGTCGAAGAAGTGAGCTTTACGCAGCTCTCCGATCCACTCGTGATCAGCATCCGTAATCCCGGCCTGCGCATCGACGACAACGAGATTGATGTCAGCTTGTCGTAAGGCTTGGAAAACCTTGCCACGAATCTCGGCATCGAGAACCGAGCCCCCTACTCCACCCGTATCCATCATGAGAACCGAAACGGCTTTCGCCTCGATCCACCAGGTGGCGAGCTGCTCGTTGATGTCGCGCGTGATTCCCGGCGAATTGTGCACGATCGCTTTACGTCTCTCGATGAGGCGATTGAACAGAGTGCTTTTTCCAACGTTGGGTCGTCCAACAATAGCAACGCGGATCATGCATGCTCCTTGTAACCGGCAAACTGCAGGCCACCGTTCGTACGACTCCAGTCCGGTCGTACGGTAGCATGAAGATCGAGAAATACTTTTCCACCAATGAGCTTTTCAATACGCTTTCGTGCGCGCGTTCCAACTTGTTTGAGAACCAAGCCTTGTTTACCAATCACAATCGGCTTCTGGCTCTCGCGTTCTAAAATGATTCGTGCCCGAATATGCGTGACACTCGTCGACTCACGAAACTCGTCGATAACGACCGCGCAAGAATAAGGAATCTCTTGATGAGTCGCTAGGAAAAGCTGTTCGCGAATGTACTCCGACGCAAAGAACCGGGTCGGACGATCGGTCAGCGTGTCTTTTGGAAACAAAGCGGGTCCTTCGGGGATGAGCGAAAACAAAAGCTTTGAAAAACTGCCGAGTTGTCGAAGGTTGCGAATGGAAACCGTCGTTTCATGAACCGCGCGCTTGCCCTCGGAAGCTGTTTCGGAAACAAGACGACTTTTGATCTTTGACTTGAGTATTCCCACTTTGCTCTTCGTTTCAGCGTCGTGCACGCGATCCGCTTTGGTGACCGCCAGGATAATCTGGGTGTTCTTATCTAAGATGCCAGAGACAAGGCGGTCGACGACGAGCGTCTCGCGCTCGAGCGTTGAACCAGGATCAACGAGATACACAAGAACATCTAAACCTTCGAGCGCTTGTTCCGTTTGATGAATCATGTACGACGCCAGACCATCACGTTTTCCAGAGGATTCAGCGCTTTCGCGTAGAAACCCTGGCGTGTCGATGAAAACAATCTGTCCCTCTTTGCGATCGAGTACACCGCGGATTTGGTCACGCGTCGTCTGAGGTTTGGGTGTCACAATCGAAAGCGACGAACCCAGGAGTGCATTAAAAAGAGAGGACTTGCCCGAGTTTGGTAAGCCGATGATCGCTGCCGTACCTGCTCGGTGAGCGGGCACACGGGTGGAGTTCTTGGACTGTGTGGGTGGGTACTGCGCAGTCATTGTTAAACTCCGGAAACTCCGCCCGCAATTCCAAGAGACAGCGCGTGCGGATCGGATGCGAGGTGTTCGATCGCACGACGGGCGGCTTCTTGCTCAGCTTCTTTTTTTGAAAATCCAGAAGCGCGTGCCAGAACGTTCCCGAGAAGTGACACTTCGATTTCGAATTCTTTCGCGTGATCCGGCCCTTGTGCGCGGATCAATTGGTAAACCGGTGTTGTTTTCCATCGCGCCTGCACCTGTTCTTGGAGGCGTGTTTTGGGGTCATGCGCGAGCGCGATCGGTGAATCCTGCGCCAAAAGAGGCGCGAAGATTTTTCGTATCACCGGATAAACACCCGTCACGCCGCCGTCCAAATAGACAGCCGCGACGAGCGCTTCAAAGGTGCTGGATAAAATCGACGGCTTGCCCTGCCCGCCTGTCTGCGTCTCACCTTTACCTAGGCGGATCAGAAAATTAAGTCCGAGGGAGCGCGCGATCTCCGACAGCGTGCGCTCATTGACCAGAGCAGCACGCAACCGAGACAGCTGACCTTCGCTGTCTTCTGGATACGCTTCGAGTAAGAGATCTGACACAATGAGGCCGAGAACTGCGTCACCGAGAAACTCCAGGCGTTCGTTGTTGCGAAATGCCAAAGCTTTTTCTTTAAGATTTTCATGTCCGTAGGATGTGTGGGTAAGCGCCTGTATGAGGATTCGCCGCTCCCCGAAAAAATAGCCCAGCTTATTTTGAAGCCCTTCAAGGTCCATCCGCGAAAACCCGATTCAAACTATCTTTATAGTCAACTATTGTCAAATCAACTAAACAAGTGTACTTTCATAAAAGACATCAAAGGAAGTGGGATCCACTCCCAAGCGAACGGCCCGAGCCGTTCGTACCGTGCCAGAAATCTTTTCGTGTTCCGTCCCTGCACGCACCCGGAACCGTTCGTAGAATCGCGAATAACCTGAAACAACACCGTCTTGGTCGGGATTTTCGAAAAGCACAGCGCGTTCAAGCCCACCGCCGTGCTGGGTGAGACGCGCTCGCAGGGTGCTTTCAAAACGTGTGAGACTGAGCTGGTTGAGTTCCATCGAGCGCTGCTTACGTACTGCGACAGGAACTGCATCTTTAAGCCTCGTCGCTGGTGTTCCCGACCGTTCGCTGTACGGAAACACATGCAGTCGTGTCCATGGAAGATCACCCAATAGCTTCACTGTTTCACGATGCATTTCTTCAGTTTCACCTGGAAAACCCGTGATCAGATCCATCCCGACGAACGCCTCGGGTTGCATCTGATAAATCGCCCGAAGTGTCGCCGTGGTGACCTCGGTGCGATAGGTCCGCTTCATGCGTCTCAAGATGACATCGTTCATACTCTGCACGGAAAGATGGATATGCGGGCAAAGCACGTCACTCGCAGCAAGATGTCTCAAAATACCCGGCGTGATTTCGGAAGGATCAAGCGACGTAAGGCGTATCCGATCGATCGGTTTCTGAGAGCGAGCGATACGATCCAAGAGTGTCTCGAGCGCGTGGCCCTTTGGGCCCTGCTCGGCTCCAAAAAATCCAAGTGCTGTTCCCGTGAGCACCACTTCTTGAACGCCGAGTGCCTGAAGTTTCTGAATCTGTGAGAACGCGTCGTCGAGCGGAAGACTTCGGCTCGGACCACGACCGTACGGAATCATGCAATACGTACAAAACGCGTCGCAACCTTCTTGAATCTTGAGAAACGCGCGCGTTCGACCGTTGACCAAACCAACCGCCCGAACGGGGGGCCAGTGGCGGATCTCTCGGTCGGACGCAGGAACCCATACCGCGTCGTCCTCGTCGTCATTCAACAGCGTTCCCAACGACTCATGCGATTTTCCCCACGACTTTCGTATGACAGTCGCGCCCGGAACCGCCCGTCTTGCAACGTCCGGTCGGTGTTCCACCGCACAACCGGTTAAAACAACGCGCTTACCGTCGCGAAGCGCTCGGCGCGCATAACGAAACGATGTTCGTTCGGCCTCGTCGGTGACACCGCAGCTATTGACGATGACCACACCTGCGTCGCATGCCGCCCGTGCGTGAACCCAGCCTTGCTGCGCAAGATCAGCTTCGAGGACACCGGAATCGTGCGTGTTGGCTTTGCAACCAAAGGTCTTAATGGTGAAGCGATCGGGCGTTTTCAACGTAATCGGCTTCCAAAACAGGCGTTGGGTTTGCGAGACTGCCGCGTACGGAATCAATAAAGCCTCCGCCCATCACCACATCGCCTTGATAGAAGACAATGGCTTGCCCCGGTGTGATCGCACGCTGCGGTTCTTTGAACGCGACGCGAACCGTATTGTTTTCAAAAAGCATCACGGTGCACTCGGCACCCGGATGCTGCGAACGAATTTTTGCCGAACAGGCGAACGGCTTGAGCGGATCAACGGGAATAATCCAGTTTACCGAGGACGCGACCGCTTCGCTCTGCATGAGTTTCGTTTCGTCACCAACAATGAGCGAGCTCTTGTCGCGGTCAAATCCGACGACGAAAAACTTGTCGGCGTCCATCACACCCTTCGAAAAGTTCAGGCCCTTTTTCTGGCCGACCGTGTACTGGTAGAGCCCCGAGTGAGATCCCACAACCGTGCCGCTGACGGTTTCGATGCGACCGGACGGTCGCAAATCGCTCGGCGTATTCTTCTCGATAAATCCCTTATAGCCATCGGAGCCGATGAAACAGATCTCCTGGCTATCGTGCTTTTCAGCAACATTGGTGAGCTCGAAGTTTGCCGCCAGCTTCCGAACCATAGCTTTTGAGAACCCACCCAGTGGCATCATGGTTCGCGCGAGCGCCTTTGCCGTCAGACCAAAGAGAAAGTAACTCTGGTCCTTCGCTGGATCGATCGCTTTTCGGAGACGGACTTCGCCCGTGACGGGGTTGCGGTCCACCTGGGCGTAGTGCCCGGTCGCCACAAACTCACATCCGAGCTCGTCTGCCTTTTCAAATAGAAAACTGAATTTGATTTTCGTGTTGCACTCAGCACATGGATTGGGAGTTCTTAACGACAGATACTCGTGAACAAAGTAATCGATCACTTTCTCGCGAAAAACTTCCTGCGCGTTGATCACGTAAAACGGCGCACCAATGCGTTCGCAAACTCGGCGAGCATCGTTCGAATCCACAATCGAACAACAGCGCGAACCAAACTTTGCCTGATTGGCTTCGGTTTGGTTGGAGAGCTGCAAGTGGATTCCCACCACATCGTGGCCCTGACTTTTTAGCAGTGCTGCGGTGACCGAACTATCGACACCACCGCTCATTGCGACAAGAACTTTACCGGCCATAAGAATCGGATTTCCTTCGCTGTCGTTCTACAATAAGTCGGAGCACCTTGGCAAAAGCCTCGAGATCCTCCCATCGCGTGGTCCGTCCGATAGAAACACGTACGGCTGCCATGGCTTCACCCTGAGGAAGTCCCATTGCAAGCAGCACATGTGAGGGCTCCAAAAGACCACTGGCACAAGCAGAACCTGCGCTGACTGAAAAGCCCTCTAGGTCCAGGCTCATCACCAGGCTTTCGCCCTGAACTCCTGTAAACGAGAGATTCGAGGTGTTGGCGACACGCGGAGCTTCGGCGCCATTGATCCGCACGTCTGGGATTTCGGCCCGCACAAGGCTCTCAAACCGGTCGCGCAGTGGACGAAGTGTTTCGTCGTAGTCCTCGGGCGCGGTCGCTTGGGCGGCCAGGCCCGCTGCGACGATGGAAAGAAGGTTTTCCGTGCCCCCTCGCCGACCCAATTCTTGATGACCCAGGATTAACGACTTCAAGCTTCGTCCGGGGGCGAGGCAGAGAACGCCCGTTCCCGGCAATCCGCCGATCTTATAAGGGGATAAGCTGAGTGAATCGATACCAAGACTCCCAAAATCAATCGGGGTCTTTCCCCAAGCCTGAGCCGCATCGACATGGATCCACGTGTCGGGGTAGCGCCTCTTGACCTCGAGCAGGGGTGCTACGTCGGAGATCACACCGGTTTCGTTGCCGACCCAAATCACGCTCACAAGCGCCGAACCGCTGTCGACAAAGTCCGTCAGGCGATCCATTTGGATGCGACCATCGGAGCTGGTTGGAAGCGTGCGTACGTCGCCTCCGGTATCCACGAACTCGTTCTTCAGATCCAGAACACTCTTATGTTCAATGGCCGAAAGCACCCAGTTGGGGCCGGCGCTCTCGCCTCGCGCCCGGCTGAGGGCCGATCGGATTGCAAGCTGGTTAGCTTCTGTTCCTGAGCTCGTAAAAATCAATTGTTCGTGGGCCGGGTTTCCTAAGGACCGCGCAACCTGTTCGCGCGCTTCGTTGATTAAGCGTTTCGAAGCTTGGCCATGGGCGTGAATACTGGACGGATTCCCAAGCGGTGTTCCCGCTTGATCGGCTAGTGTTTTTAGAAAAGCTCGGACAGTCGAATGAGGCTCTGTCGCCGAGTTATGATCGAGGTAGATCGCCCGGTTTTGTTGCATGGGCTTGTGGGTTGGCTTCACCGGTCGTACCTGTCTGGCCTAAAGCTGTCTCGAAAGCCATCGCCTCGCGAGGAAGGTCTTGCTTGCCACGCGCCTTGCGGATCAAATCCCCCACGGACGTTGTTGTCAGGTATTCCTGCATCAACGTGCCCAGGTTCTCAAAATAAGTCTTTGTTAAAACAAACTCGACCGTGTCGCTCTTGAGATCGGCTGTACCGATCAGGTCGCGAGCCGGATTGATGTTTTCACCGACGCTCACGAGAACGTCTTTGATCGAGATCTCGTCCATCGATCGGGCCAAAACGTAACCACCGCCAGGACCGCGTACGCTCTTAACGACAGATCCTTTGCGGAGTCGGCGAAAAAGCTGTTCCAAATAATGGAGCGAAATATCCTGACGATCCGAAATCTCTTGCAGGCGGACCGGTCGACCGTTGGAGTTAAACGTCAAGTCCAAGATGGCTCGAACTGCGTACCGACCTTTTGATGTTAAGCGCATTTTCTTCCCTTCCTATCCACCAACTGACCCATCACCTCTCAAAAAAACCTAGCTTGGAATTATCATGCTGTAGTTTACGCGTCAACTACTTATTTCCTATAAAACCAGTCGGTAATTAACAGCGGCGTTTATTAAAATACAATAAATTAAAGTACTTATAAAAGAACGTACTGTCAGGAATTACAGTGTTTGCCTCCACCGACCGATGCGGAAAGGAAGTTTTCTGCGACATGATTCGTTTGAGTTTCAACCGAAAATGTCGGCTTTGAAAACGATGAAAAGGTGCGGTTATGGCGAAAGAAGAATTTGATAAGACGAGTAACACGATTCCTTCCATCACGTCCCTGCTGCGACGTAAGAAGCTCCCGGCGCCAGGTGACCCGGAGTTTGAGCGCACGCAGCTCACCGTGGCTGAGGAGAAGAAACCGCCGGTCTTACCCGAGATTCCGATCGGTGAGATCTCGAAGATTATCGAAGAGAAGACGAAGTCATTTGCTGGCGTGCCACCGTCAACGCCCGCTACCGGCCAGCAGGGGCCGGTTCATCACTGGATTGACGCAAAGATTGACGGCAACGATCATCCGATCGCCCAGACGATCAAGATTCTCAAAACCTCAGGGCTGCATCGCGCCGTGTATGTTCAACTCGAGAAACCCAAGAATTCTGGCGATCTTCCCAAGTTTCTGGCTTCCGGTTTCTATGGGGACAGGATTTTAGAACCGTTCTGGCGCGGACTCGCATGGAATCCAGCGTTTTCGAAAGAGATCTGGAAAGCGCTTCTTGAAACTGGTG
Organism: uncultured Oligoflexia bacterium; assembly: GCA_964549505.1. Lineage (GTDB taxonomy): Bacteria > Bdellovibrionota > UBA1018 > UBA1018 > CAZJVD01 > CAZJVD01. The sequence continues at coordinate 32,129 of CAZJVD010000014.1, read as the reverse complement.
TTGCGGACTTCACGAAGGGCGCTCCAGTGTGGATACGCTCCGGCCTTGGTTTGCGTTCCGGAGAGGTCGGTCAAATCTTTCGCGTGGGCACGACAAAAGCCTGTCGCGGACTTTTGATCGTTTTCACCAGCGAGGCCGCAAAAAAGAAAAACGCCGAGATTCTATCGATTCTCTCGGTTGCCAAATCCGAACCGATCGGTCTTGCAGCTTAAGGCGTGCTCTTGTTTCGCTTCAAAACGAGATGTCGGCGATCGTCGCTCGCTTCTCGTAGTTCGATCACAAAGCTCGATTTCAAAGAGCGTTTCGCAATCTGAGTGACAAATCCCGGAAATCGATCCGGCCACTCGATCAGGACCCAGGCGCTGGGATCCCACATCGTGTCTAAGATGCCGCGTTCGGCGAGTTCGGTTTCGTGTACCAGGCGATAGAAGTCTGCGTGAATCACCGGCAGCGAAGTCCCGGTCGTGTACACATGCGCAATCGGAAACGTGGGACTTCCTCCTGGCGAAACCGTGACCCCGAGTGCCTCCAGTAATGCCTGAGCCAAGGTCGTCTTGCCGGCGCCAAGCTCGCCCTGCAACAGAATCCACGCCGCGTTTCCAGCAGGAACGTTGATCTTCGCAAGAATGCGATCAGCTACCTCTCGAGTTTCGTGCTCAGAGTAGTCGAACGCGGCCAGCGCCCGGTCCCGGTTGCTGGCTCTCTTTTGTTTTTTTGATTTTGAGGAAGGCATTCGAAATACCATCGATGATGTCAGAAGCCGTCATGCTGCGGTGACCTTTGAGATCAGCCGCCAGAGCCCCCGCAAGACTGTGTAGGTAAACCCCGAGACGTGTTCCGGCCAGCGCTTCGAGCTCCTGTCCCAGCAGTCCGCCGATCATTCCGGCAAGTACATCACCACTACCTGCAGTCGCCATCCCGTCGTTGGGATAGTGATTGAGATAAACGACATTGTCGATCGTCCCCATGATCGTGCAGGCGCCCTTGAGAAGTACTACTCCGTGCGTTTTAGCAGCCAGCGCTCGAACCGAAGCGATGGGATCTGCGAGCACTTCTGCTTTTTCAACGCCGAGGAGACGCGCCATCTCGCCCGGATGTGGTGTTAGAACCGTGGGGGCGCGGCGATCGCGCACATGATCGAAGAGATTATTCGTTGCGATAACATTGAGAGCGTCGGCATCGAGTACAATCGGTCCGCGATACGCTTCGAGCACGCCGGCAATGACGGTAGCTGACTTCTCACGCTTTCCGAGACCGGGTCCAAGTACGAGACTCGTGTAACGCGGTAGAATTTTCTTATACGTCTCGACAGCGGGGCCTTCGGTGACGATCGGCACCACCATCGTTTCATCAGGAATGCGGGGAGCGAGCATCGGAATACAGTCTTCCCAGCTGGCAATCGTTACGAGACCCGTACCCATGCGATGAGCAGCACGCGCGGACATGGCGATCGCGCCCATCAGCCCAGGGCTTCCACCAATCAGGAGCGTGTGTCCAAAAGAGTTCTTGTGTCCGTATTGATCGCGATCCTTCAGGAGAGCCACAATCGGCTCCATCGTCACGAGAAACTTATCGCCTTCCTTGCGGAAGCGAGGAGGCAACGAAATATCGACGTTCACCAGCTGGCCCCGGCGAGAAGCGCCGGGCGGCAGGAAGTGTCCGACCTTTGGAAACCCAAACGACACCGTGAGCGTGGCTTGAATCGACGCTCCGTGCACGGCTCCCGTATCGCCGTTCACTCCGCTAGGTATATCGAGCGCGACAACCTCAGAAAAACCTTGTTTGTTGATGACCTGAACGACGTCGTAGAACAACCCCTCGAGATCGCCCTTCAGTCCGGTGCCCAAAATCCCATCGACAATCGTGAAGCGGCGATTGGACTTCTCAAAAAAAGACGCCAGTTCTGTACCCGTTTCGAGCGCGACAATCTTGGCTTTGAGACGTTCTAAGATCTCGAGGTTGCGTCGCGAGGCCCCTTTGTAAGACCCGGGAGGACAGAGCGTGAAAATCCGTACTTTGCGCTCGAGGCAGAGTAAGCGTCGCGCGACGACGAACGCGTCGCCTGCGTTATTGCCTTTGCCGGCAAAAACAAGAACCTCGGTGTCGATACCCGCTCCCGGAAAGTCATGGAGGAGCGCCGAAGCCGCCGCGCGCCCTGCGTTTTCCATCAACATCGGTACATCGATGCCATATTCTTGATCAGCAATTCGATCAAGCTCGCGGTTTTCGTTAGCAGTCGTGATTCGAATCATGATGGTTTTCCTAAGTGTCCCTAAGCATCCTATGGAGCGGTAATGAGCACTTTCATTTGACGAACGGCTGTTTCTAGTCCGACTTCAGTGGCTTTGCAGACGATACTATGCCCGATATTGAACTCTTGGAAAAGAAGATGATGTTTGATCGATCGCAAACGAGCCAGATCGCGCACGTTGACATAGTCGATGCCGTGTCCCGCATGTACTCCCATGCCGAGCTGTTCCGCAAAACCAGCGGCTTCTTGGAGCCGCTCGAGTTCTTTTTCGGCTTTCTTTGCCATCTTGCTCTGCGAGGCTTTTGCGTACCGTCCCGTGTGAAACTCGAGCGCATCGGCTCCGAGCGCTTGTCCGGAGCGTACGGCCTGTAACGCCGGCTCGACGAAGAGACTGGTTTTGATTCTCTCCTTCTTGAGGCGAGCAATCGTCTTGAGAATCTTCAGACGATTTTTCTTCAGATCGAGACCACCTTCTGTCGTCACTTCTTCGCGCCGTTCGGGAACAAGACAAACCCACTCGGGGCGAATCTTCAGTGCGATCGAGACGATTTCGGGATCACAGGACATCTCGAGATTGAGCGGCAAAGGGCTCTGTTCGCGGAGAAGTTTTACGTCGGCATCCTGAATATGTCGTCGGTCCTCGCGCAGGTGAATCGTTAAGCTTGCAGCACCGCCAGCGGCAACGGCGCGTGCGGCCCAGAGAATATCAGGATAAGGTGTTCCCCGCAGCTCTCGTAACGTCGCGATATGATCAATATTGACGCCAAGCCGAGGTGACTGTGGAGTGGGCTCAGCTGCACTCATCGGACTACACCCCTAGGTGCCTTTGCACGACGGTTCTTACGTCCCCGGCGATCCGCTCGATGGCGAGTGCGTCTTCGCCTTCAACTAAAATTCGAGCCAGTGGCTCTGTACCTGAGTACCGAACAAAAATCCGTCCCTTGTTTTCAAGCTCACTGCGTGCGCGGTCCATCGAAGCGCGAATGTCCGGGATATCTTCGAGAGGAAGTTTTTTCGAGACCCGTACGTCCGTTCGAAACTGAGGTAGCAATCGAATCTCGCGCTTGAGTTCCGATAGAGTTTTTCCTGTCGTGCGCATCGCTTCAATCACCTTGAGTGCAGCTACGATTCCATCTCCCGTACGAGCATGGTCCGTAAAGATCAAGTGTCCGGATTGCTCACCACCGAGATTGAGGCCGTGCTTTCGCATCGTTTCGACGACGTATCGATCGCCGACATTCGCGCGCAACATCTGAATCCCATGATCCTTGAGCGTGAGTTCGAGGCCGACATTGGACATCGGGGTCGTCACAACGGTTTTTCCCGCAAGACGTCCTTCGCGATGCATCTGGATCGCACATAATCCAATCATCTGGTCGCCGTCGACGATTTCGCCGTTTTCGTCTGACAAGATACAACGATCGCCATCGCCGTCCAGTGCTACACCGAGGTCAGCGCGGTACTCTGCTGTCGCCGCTGCCACAGCTTCAGGGTGAAGCGCACCGCAGTTCTCGTTGATATTGAGGCCGTTGGGTTCCACGCCTTTGCGAATCACTTCAGCACCGAGCTCTTCGAAAACGAGCGGAGCGACTTTGTAGGCGGCGCCATTGGCGCAATCGACGACAATGCGCATGCCCAAGAGATCTTGTTCGCGCGGTAAAAGTGTCTTGAGATAGACAATGTATCGTCCGATCGCGTCTTCGATCCGATACGCTTTTCCGATGAGATCGCCCGTCGGAAGACCTCCCTTGAGATCGAAATCCTGAACGAGCTTCTCGAGTTTCTCTTCATACGCGTCGGGTAGCTTGTAGCCGTCCGACCCGAAAATCTTAATACCCGTGTCATGATACGGATTGTGCGATGCCGAGATCATGATACCCGCGTCCGCACGCATACTCTGTGTGACAAACGCAACGCCGGGCGTAGGCAGCGGTCCGATGATGATCGCATCGGCACCCATCGAGCAGAGCCCCGAGACAATCGCTGTCTCGATCATGTAGTTCGCAAGTCGGGTGTCTTTTCCAACGACCACTTTGGGACGTCGGACAGGTTTACGTGACTCCAGCGGCTTGAGTCCGACCGGCAAGGAGCTCTTCGTGCACAGTTCGGGGTGCTCACGGAGCATGAGCGCGACAGCGCGTCCCACAGCCATGGCTAAGTCACCGGTCATCGGATATTCATTGGCAAGTCCGCGAATGCCGTCGGTCCCAAAAAGTCGGCTCATATCGATAAGTTCGTGATTACCACAGAAAAACGCTCGCTAATAGAGCGTAACCTAATAGAGAGTGACCGTGACGCGTTCCGGGACCGTCCGCACCAGCTTTACTCCAGCCGGGAGCTCCGGCCTCAGTTTCTCCTGATAGCGGCCCTTTTTTCGCGCCTTTAAGTCGAGCTCAATCGATAGCTTCGTCTGATCCCAGCCCTGCAGGCTTCCGGCAGTTGCACGAACGAACAAAATGGCCTTCGGATCACTGATCGAAAACTGATGCTGGGAACGAACCGTGACCGGAACGTTTCGGATTTTGAAGGTGGACTCGACTTCTTCCACTTCCACGATGAGACGTGGCGTATCGCCTTCGAGTTCTACCTTGGCGCGTTCCGCGTCGATTTCGACGGCGCCTTCAAATCGGCTGGTCAATTCAGATACATCCAGTGGTTTAAGATGAATCTCCTTGATGCGATCAATCCGGGACTGAGGTCCCCGAATACGGACGAGGGGCGGTTCAACCGCAATGCGCTTGATCCGGTAGCCATCGGGCAAGGTTCCAAGCAACTCTGGCTTCACCGGAAGCTCGCGACTCTGCGCTTCCTCGAGCCTCACAAAGAGCGTCGCTGGGTTGATCGAAGTCACTTCAACATTAGCCGGGAGCCCACTGATATCGTTAGGAAAAAAGCGATACGTGATCAGCCCGGGCTGACTCGCCTTGAGGTTCACTTCGATCGGTCGGACATTTTTTTCAAGGATCTGCTGGAGAAACCCTTTCGGACCGAGCAGGCGAAAGGTCACCTTCTTCGGAACATCGTTTCCAAGCATCACGTTTTCGGCCGTCGTTACACGAATCGGAATTTCCTTTTCGATCTCGACCTTCTGACTGCGCAAAATAATCACCCAAAGCAAAAAGGCGATTCCGAACGCCACGATCTTGAGCGCAGCATTTTCGGTGAGCCAAGAAAATAACTTCACTGCCGCCCTCGCAACGATTGGATCCAACCTTTAAAGCGCTTGGGAAGTCCGTTTGGGCCGGCGTGGACGTCTAAGAGTGCTGTCAGACACTGTCGGAGATCTTGCTCGGAGAGATTCATCGTAATCTTTCCGCTCTTAATAAGATGAACGGCGCCGACTTCTTCACTCACCAGAATGACGATCGCGTCCGTGTCTTCCGTGATTCCAAAAGCCGCGCGGTGACGTGTTCCGAAGCGTTTGTCGATACCGGGATCCATCGAAAGCGGGAGAAAACATCCTGCTGCAGCCACACGCCCACCAGAAATAATCACCGCTCCGTCGTGAATCGGAGAATGCGGTGAGAAGATCGAAAACAAAAGTTCAGATTTCACGCGCGAATCAATCTGCGAACCCGTATCGATAAAATTCTTGAGCCCTGTCTCACGTTCTAAAACAATCAAAGCACCACGCCGTTCGGATGCCATTCGTATCGATGCCGACGTGATCTCTTCGATGAGTTCGATCTCTTCGACCTGAGTCGCGGTTGAAAAAAACGGATTTCTCCCGACAAACGTAAGTCCGCGTCGCAGATCGTCCTGAAAAAGTACGATCACGATCAAAATGAGATAGTCAAAAAAGTGCCCGAGCACCCAATGGGTTGTGAAAAGATTGAAGCTCTGGGAAAGCAGAAACGCGACGCCGAGGATACCGAGGCCGGTAATCATCTGCATTGCACGTGTGCCTTTGATCAACGTCAACACACGATAAATAATCAGCGCGACGAGAACGACGTCGAGAAGATCGATCAGTCTTAAATTCGTCGAGATGAGTTCCAGGAGCTGTTTCACGCGCCTCGAGCTACCCTCTCCTGACTACGTTTACGCCGGGACGGGCGTGGGGTTTCCTGAGCCACCGACAGGGCTCATCTGTCCCGACGACGAATCCTCTGGCGTGGATGGCTCTTCCTTGCGTACGACTTTCTCGCCGCGAAGAATCGTATCCACTTCGTCACCCGTCAATGTTTCAAATTCAAGCAACGCTCCAGCAAGGGCGTGTAGTGTCGCAAGTCTTTCTTCCAGAATCTTGCGTGCGCGATCGTAGTTTCGAACCACGATGGTTCGGATCTCGCGATCGATGACTTGAGCCGTCTGCTCCGAGAAGTCACGGCTCTGGGTCATATCGCGGCCCAAGAAGATCTCGCCTTCCTTCGCGCCGTACGACAGAGGTCCAAGGACGTCACTCATGCCCCATTCGCAAACCATCTTGCGAGCGATCTCCGTCGCGCGTTCAATGTCGTTGCCAGCTCCTGTCGTCTTTTGGTCCAGAACAAGCTCTTCGGCAATTCGACCACCCATTAAGAACGAGATCATGTTCTCGGCCTTAACCTTGTCCAGGCTCAAGCGATCTTCCTTCGGTAGCGTCTGCGTGAGTCCCAGAGCGCGTCCGCGTGGGATGATCGTGACTTTGTGGATCGGATCGGTGCCTTCGAGACTCTTACCGACCAGCGCATGTCCGGCTTCGTGGTAGGCCGTCGTCTTCTTTTCCATGTCGGACAGAACCATGCTCTTGCGTTCCACACCCATGAGCACTTTATCTTTTGCGCCTTCGAGATCGGACAGCGAAACCGACCGCTTGTTCATTCGAGCCGCGATCAGTGCTGCTTCGTTAACAAGATTGGCGAGATCCGCGCCCGAAAATCCAGGTGTTCCGCGTGCGATAATCGAGAGATCGACACCCGGTGTGAGCGGAACTTTCTTTGTGTGAACTTTTAGGATCTCTTCGCGGCCCTTGATATCGGGCAAACTCACCACGACGCGACGATCAAAACGTCCTGGTCGTAAGAGAGCCGGATCGAGAACGTCCACACGGTTGGTCGCAGCGATCAAAATCACGCCTTCGTTTGACTCGAAACCGTCCATCTCAACAAGAAGCTGGTTCAACGTCTGTTCGCGTTCGTCGTGCCCGCCGCCGAGTCCCGCGCCGCGATGGCGCCCGACCGCATCGATTTCGTCGATAAAGATAATGCACGGTGCGTGTTTCTTCCCTTGTTCAAAAAGATCGCGGACGCGTGAAGCGCCGACACCAACGAACATTTCTACAAAGTCAGAGCCGGAGATTGAGAAAAACGGAGCCCCTGCTTCGCCCGCAATCGCACGTGCCAGCAGCGTCTTACCTGTTCCAGGAGGTCCCATGAGCAAAACGCCCTTAGGAATCCGTCCGCCAAGTTTCGTAAACTTCTTTGGATCTTTTAGAAACGCGATGATCTCTTCGAGTTCTTCTTTGGCTTCTTCGACGCCAGCAACGTCTTTAAACGTGATCTTATTCTTTCCTTCGGTGAGCATGCGCGCGCGCGACTTACCAAAGGACATCGCTTTGCCACCGCCGGCCTGAAGCTGGCGCATGAACAAGAAAAAGAGCAGAAACAAAAGAATCATCGGCAACCACGAGATCACGATCTGTTGCCACATCGGCGTCTTCTCGGCGCGCTCATAGTTCGGCGTCAGCCCATTGGCCTGGAGAATCTCAAAAACTTTTGCGTTCGATGTATCGCCTACGGTCGAAAACTCGCGCGTCTTCTGTGCCGGTTTGCCAGGATTTGCCGGTGCTAAGGCATCCGCTGGAGGGGAGTGCGGTTCCTTATAGGTTCCAACAATGATGTTGTCGGACTTAAACGTGACTTCTTCGATCTTGCCTTCTTTTACATCCTGAATGAACTGACTAAACTTGATCTCGCTGCGACCACGGCTGCCCGGGTCAAACACGCGAAAGAGCGCCGCGAACACGAGGATGATTACGAGCCACAGAGCGAATGTTTTATGAGAGGCCTTCATAGTTTCTCCACCATAACTAAGGACGAGCGTATCATGTCAGGAACTCACGGTCCAAGCCCCAGCGTGAGTTAAGATCGGTTCACAGAAACGCGTTTTTTAGCTGAATTCCACTTCAAAACCCAACCTGACGGTAGACTCAGCGAGCGTGCGTGATTTCCCTTTGATTTTTCGAGGTCGGCAAACTTTGCCAGGGCCTGATAGTGGGATTTTCTTAGCTTTATTTTCTCTTCAGCCAATCCCTGGCGGAGGCCTTCGAGAAAGTCACCTTGCCCCGGACCGTGTTCTCCCATGCTCGCGGGATGTCCGAGCCCCAGCTCGACAAGGTGTTCGATCGCACGCGGAAAAATTTGCTCTACGATAGGCATCAACTGCAAACGAATCCGATTGCGGAGAAAGCGTGGGTCGCTGTTGGTCGTGTCCGTACGTGCGACGAGACCTTCCTCCTTCAAATAAGCTTCCAACATCTTCTTGCGAACTCTTAAGAGCGGTCGAAACTCCACGCCCGAGTACGTGAGAATGCCGGCTCCGTGCGTGCGCTGCGTACCGGTCAGAATGCGCCAAAGAACCGTTTCAGCGAGATCGTCCGCTGTGTGCGCCGTGAGTACGGTGCCCAGTGGACGTGTCGACGTGGCCACCTCACGAAAGAAACCCTTTCGAACCGCACGTGCGCGCGCTTCGGCTGACTCTCCGGAACTTTTCTCGGGTGGGACTGTCTTTCCAAAGAACTGTAGTCCCCACTCCTTCGCGGTCGCCTTCGCGATCAAAAAATCAGCATCCGAATCCGAACCCCTCCAGGAGTGGTTGATATGGATTAGGGATTGAAGGGGGATTTTCTTTTTAAGATGGTGGGCCAACAAGTGAGTGAGGGCTAGCGAGTCTGTGCCTCCAGAAAAAGCGCTATGGATATAGGAACAAGAGTCTGGTCGAACCGTTTGAAGCTCCCGAAAGCTTTTAACGATGATCCGAGCTAGGGTTCCGCCCGCTGGGCCAGGCTTCTGAAAGGTATTTGCCACGTCCCTTACCTACTGCCGCGGCTTGGCGATTGTCAAAAAAGCTGCTTTGTGGTGATACTTGTCGTCTTCGAATTCGTTAGAGTTCGTGGCGTGGCTGGGTAGCTCAGTTGGTGAGAGCGACGGATTCATAACCCGTAGGTCGGCGGTTCGACTCCGCCCTCAGCCACCAAAATTCCGATCATTTTCTCGTTTATAGCGCGCCATTCATTTTCGCTTGGGAATGCCATAATCACTTTCGACGACTCTTGAAGCTCTTCGCCCGCTCGACAGGTGGCGAGCTGCCAGCATCAAAGCAGACGCTGGGATAGAGGACGCACTCCGCGCAAAGCTCTCTACTGACTTTCGAGGTGCTTTAAACGGGAGTCTAAGTTTTGAATTTTGTCTTCTCAAAGACTGGAGAAGGCCTTTTGCGTTTTCAACAATTTCAGACGGACAAATCAGATACCAGATAAATCAATATATTATGTGTAACAATAATGAGAGTTTATTGATTTCTGTTAAGTCGATTTAACCGAAATGTGCTCAAATTTGCGCGTATTTATGGCTCAGAGCTCTCTCGGCGGCGAGAGGGTTTTATCGCTATGTCCGAGCATTGCGCATTGACTTATCGCATTAACTTTTATACCCTTTCTTCGTCATTTTTCTGAATTTTTGAAAGGAAATATAAATGAAATTTTATAATTTTTTATTTGCGGCTTTTACACTCACGATTTTCACTACTTCAGCAAACGCATATGAAGAAAAGTATAAAATTTCCTCAATCCATATTTACGGTCGTGATGTTGAGTTGATTTCCTACAACGCCTTTAAAGACGAATTGGAAAATGTACTTCCTTTTCAAATTAAGAGATCTTTTCATCCCCCATTTTGGACGAGTCAAAAGTCACAGCACGACTTAGAAAATGTTACGATTTCAAACCTAATAGTTTCTACGGGGTTTTCGTTAACCGAATCAAGTGAATATTCAAAAGTACGCCCTGAGTTCGTTAAGGAAATGCGCAAATATATTTCTTTTGAAGTTAAATTTCCTGGCGACAGTGAAGGCCAACTTTTTACCGGATATTTTACCGTCATCTACAGTAAAGATTCCTCCGAAACCGGAGAGGCATTTCTCGTTGTGGACCAATATTTTCCATCCAAAAAATTGATAAACTAAAGAATCCAAACTTTGACACCTTGGAAGCTGCAGCCGTCGAAATAGCGCGAAAACTCGGACACGTGCCACCCACCTACTCCCTAAGTTTCCAGACCGAGGCTGAAGACATCTAAAATTGGATCTGCTTAACAACTCTGAAGCTCGAACTCACTCGATCAATGTAGAGCTGGAGCGACTGCGGTCCAAACTCCGGGACATTGTGCGATCTTCTTCAGATCCTCGGGCTTAATGCGATACTCTCGCCCCACCTTCGAAGGCAAGGTCGCTCACTCTTGGATACATCCAGAAGCGCGCCCCTCCTTGAGAACAATTGACATTAGATGACATCGAGTTGACTCTTAGACACCACCGTGATACGCGTTGCGTCATATGCGCTCACCCTATCTCCAATTGAGATGCGTCGGCCAATGGGGCCTGGGGTGTTTCCTGGCCTTTGCGATATCGGGCCCGCAAGCGACGGCAGGGATTCAACTTCCGGGACTGGCACTTTTATCTGGGGACTGTTCCACGCGGTTAGCGGCGCAGGTCTTAGCTCCACACCTCAAGGACGAAGCTCAAGGACTGATTGACGAGGTTGAGAGGAGAGCTTTGAAACTCGTGGCGAATATGCCGGTTGCTCAGGGCATGGTGAACGCTTACATCGTGTTTCTGAGACATGCGTTGACCGGTAACCCCGCGCAGGCTCCTTATCCAGACGTGCGAGCTTTTCTCGGCTCAGCGTTGAGTGAAATCCGACAGCTGCGACGGTTACGTACGACGCTTCAAATTCCTCGAGAACTGTTTGTTTACTCATCTGATGTTACAGATGTTGAGGAGGGTCTTGATGCTATTGAGTCTCGGTTGAGCATATCCTTATCATCCGAGGAGGCCCCTCGTTACGCACCGGCCATTGCTCTAACTTACGACGCAGTTTTTGGGTTAAACCTGGCGGGCAGTGGCATCTGGGGCCTGCAAGAGTCAGAAGCCCCAATCCTTACTCGCTTACTGCGCGATTACGGCGAAAACGCTACGGCGTTTAGCCTGGCTTTTCAGTTTTCAAATCTCGGTCAAAACGTCACAGAAGCCGGAACCCGCATGTTCACAGACAAACAGGCACTACGGGAGGAGATCGCGATAATCGCGCGCGCGGTAGCGAGTGCGCCAGCGTCTTTTGTATCTGTCGGACCGGAAGGCGTGAGCATCAGCGAACTGGTAGCGATCCTCGGTCTTCCGATCTCGAGACTCGCGGCTTCTGATAAGCCGTCACGATTCGATGGCCTATTGGAATTCTGGGATCCACTCAATACATGGAACCACGACGCGGACTTTCACTTACGTATGTATCTTGAGAACTGGGAACCCTGGACGTTCGCGACTTTTTCGGTAACACAGTTGATTCCACTCCTGCGGGAGGTCTTACGCCGACTGGAGCGCCTCGAACGGATTCTTTTGGGCGCAGTCCCCAGCGTTTTCAATGATCAGAACCGCCAGGCACGCGAAGCCTTTTTGTTTACGATGTACCATGAACTGAAACCCGAACGTGCAGCCGAGCTTGCAGGCGTTGCGCTCACGGCGCCTGACTTTAGCGCCCGATTGTCGTCATTGACCACTGCGGAAATGAGAGCACAGTACGAGCGAAGCTCTGTCGAAGCTCCGGATCTCAAGACTCGCTGGATTCGTTACATTGAGTCTCGCATTCAACGGGATCATGATTACAAGAAACAGTTCTCAGCATTGGAAGCTCTCAGTCCAGAGACACGCTCCGAGTTTCTCGGGCACGCCTATGATTATTTTGCGAACCACCCTGAAGAAGCCCGGCGGTAAACCGATCTCTCACTCACAGCAACTCCATCTGCTGAGCGGACCATGTGCGAGCCACAACTCCAGTCCGTTCGTAGATCCCGTCAGCAAAAAGACGGGCGAGCTCCGGCACCTCAGCCTCAGTCGGCTGGTGAACAAAAAAATACACGTCTTCTAAACCACGAGCGATCCAGGAACTGACACGCTCCACCCAGCTCGCGATGCGTGTGAGGTCACTGGGATGAAGCTCGTTGCCGGTAAATCGAATGAATGCTTTAGAGGACGTCAGCGATCCATGAAGGACATCGCGCCGCCCGGCCACGTCAGTGATGATCGACGTGATTCTGTGCGCACGGAGATAGTCGAATACTTTCGGATGAATTTTCTGGTCCACAAACCAACTCGGATGACGAAACTCAATCGCAAGACCTTCTGGCTGAGGGACTTCTGCGACCAGCTTCTTGAGCAATTCTCCTTCTTGAATCGTAAAGTTTGGAGGCAGCTGGAGAAAACACAACCCAAGTTTCGATCCAAAATGACCGACGTTCGACCAGAATTCCTTGAGACGAGCTTTGGCCAGCTCGACATCACGGACATGCGAAATCGTTTGATGAAGCTTCGGACTGAAAACAAAATCATCGGGCACGGCCCGTGCCCAGGTCTCTACTTGCGCGACACTCGGTATCCGATAAAACGTCGCATTCAACTCAACCGCATTGAACTGCCGCCCGTACGCTTCGAGATAACCCGCCGGCTTCGTCCCCTTCGGATAGACTTTTCCTAACCACTGCGGACAAGACCACACCGGGCCGCCGATCCAGACGCGCGGCTTTCGTCGGACTTCGCCTTCCCTTTCGTTTTCTAGTGAAAGGCCTAAGCGCGCTGCATTTTTCGGGTCGTCGAGGGGGAGCGTGAAGTCGATGCGATCGACACTGTGTAGTTTTCCAAAATCCACCTAAGAATTCCTTAGCACAATTGACAAACCACCTCCCCGAAATCTACCGTTCCCGAATGGGGTTGGGGGGAGTCTGGGGACTTCAGTTTTTTCTTTTTTCTATCGTCGCCGGGTATGCACCAGCGCGCGCGAGCTGTCCTGACGATCTCGCGCGTCCAAGTCGTGCGGCTGTTGAGAAAGTATTTCACCGCAAACCCGAATGGCGTTCGTTTTATCAAATGGACGCCTACGCATCCGACGAGATCCATCGTGTCCTCGTTCTCGGATCACGCCCGTCGCTTCTCGAACGACATGATCGCGATCGCATCGAAAGCAGTCGTCGACTCTTTGAAATCGCGACGCTCGCTGACAGGATACATCTAGCGTTTCCCGAGAAGGATGTGATCAGTGCAGATCTCAGTGTTCGCGATACGCTGGCACTTGACGAACATTACCGTCGGATCAAGATCGATCACCGTGCGATCTTCCCGATCGAATCCGATCAGCTCGACGCTATCGTGGCGAAGCGAGTGCTCTGTCTCTGTAGGAACGCCGCCGCGACATGTGGAGGAGTGAAAACAAAGTTAAAATCGGCGGTTCAGTTTTTCTCGGAGGTCGCTCGCGTGCTTAACAAACGCAACCCCGCTGCGTTTGCGATACTGCACGGACGCCCTTGGCATGACCACGACATCTCAGAAACGGTATGGTTGAAAGCAGCCCACGAAGTCGTACGTCGTTACCCCGTTCGCGCGATCTTGCACTACGACGCGCTCTCAGGCGAACGTCCGCCAACGTTTATCTCGATTGAATTTCGACCTAGGGTCGCCTGTTCCAGTCGTCGTAAGTGTAGTAACGGACACCGCCCTGACTTTTGATAGCGTCGAGACGTCTCGCCATAGTGGCGCCGTCTATCAAGTCACCGCTCCGAATCTTGGTATCGGTCACCACCCCAATGAGACAGATTCGGCCGTCTAAATCCTTGAACAAAGCGACGTAATGAGATCTGCCTAGTGTCACTGCCTTGACCGTACCTGTACCACCTTGAAGCCGTACTTGTTCGTAGTCGCGTCTTTCAAGACGGCCTTCTGCAGCTTGCGCGAGCACCGTCCATAGATCCGAAAGGAACTGTCGCTTTATGGCGGGATCCGTTACTCCAACGATTTCACCCACTGCCCCTGGAAGTACAAAAGTACGCGCGGCGATCAGCCTCTGTATCTCTGGCTCAGGTCGAAGGACGCCGCCTGCACGCATACGATCGACAAATGCGCCAAACAGTGCCTTTGAACCATCGGGGTCCATGCCCCTGTTGTTCAATGGACTAACCGTCGTGAACGGGTGTTGCGGTATCGCTGGTGGCGCAACCACAGCAGGCGGAGCGCTAACCACGACAGCGGTGGCGACCGCTGGTTTCGCTGCCGCAACCGAGGGTGGTGCTGACGGTGTTGACGATGCCGACGGTGCCGATGGTACGGCTGGACCCGACGCTCTCCGAGCGGGCGCATAGGGTGATGTCTCCAAGTGAGCTTGGCGACGCTCTGCTACACCCAAAGCTGTCGCTTCATCCAATACCGCGGAGACGAAGACCAGGTCGTCTTCTTCCGAGTGCGAGATCTGCACAACGGTGACCGCACCGTACGTTCCAACGTTTTCGAGAAACTTCGCAGACTCCAGCGCGAATACCCCACGCGCATGTCGTTGCACGATATTCAGTCGCCCACCACGTTTGTACTGGCTCAAACCATCTCGCGTGCTCGCCGCCAATCTCCATGATTCGGGGTGACCGGCTGCCGCACGGATAAAATTCTCAATCGTGTCGACGCTGTTCGCTCGAACGAAGGCTACCGAAAGAGCCATGATGTAGGGTGTTTCTTCATGGGTCACGAGCACACCAGGCGTCTCGCTATCGAGGGGGTGATGACTAACCACTCTCCGCTGTCCATAGCGTGTCCAGGTTCTACGAAACGTTCCAAACCCTTCGGTGTAAATCGAACGCTGTATCTGGGTCGCTTGAGAACCAGCACGAGCCAAATCGGCTGGTACCGTGAACGTCACCACGCGCGAAGGGATTTCGTCAGGGCCATCGTTCTTCGCCTCAGCTACAGCGGCGTTTGGTTTGCTGGTATCGGCAGGAGGCGCCGCTGGCGCCAGTGCGGGCTCAACAGCGACCGAACCAGGTAGCGTGGCGATGGCTTCATGTGCTCCAGAATCTCTGGCGATCGTCTCGACCGCGCGCCGCAAGTCAAACGCATGCGTGACATACGCGCGCTGAATGTCCGTCAATCGTTCCATGGAGAGCATCACCCATTGAGGATCCCTCGGACCGCTTTCTAAGCGCGTATTCAGAACAACACCGGGATGATTACCCAGACTGATTTCGGTTACCAGTTTGAACAGGTCGGTGTCCTCGAGACTTTCAACATAGCCTGCACTTCTGAGAACCTCGGGGTAACCCGGAATCTCGCTCACGAGCGCGTAAGGAATAAGTGCCACATGCTGTCCGCTGTACGGGTCGTTGAGTGTGACGGCAAGCTTCGTTAGATCTGGCTCCGATTCGAAACGCTTGGTCGCTGTGTACTCGCGAATCAACGAAGCTAACCCCGTAACACTAGGTTCCGTCGTTGATTGCAAGCTTGCTATTCTCAATGCGGGCGAACGACCTTCGATACGCGTGAGAGCTCCAAAATCAAACTGCCCCGGCTGCGTGTTCGGCGAGAGTTCGATCGCGTCGATGTAGGCACCCATCTGCGCGGGAGTAGCTTGCACAACCACGGTGTAATACGCCTGCTGCGTGCCGGTGGTGACGTAACCGAGGTCCTCGATGACCCTTATCTGCCTCACCGTCAGACTGTCCAGAATACGACCGAATTCCGTAGGTCGAAACGAAGGTCCATTCGACACAAAATAAACCGCGAAATAACTCTGCCGATCGCGCGCCGGCATATCACGTAACGTCCGTTGAGCTGCCGCAACTCGTGCCGCGCGACTCAAACCTAACGTTTTTGCGATCTCGCCATTCGCCTGCGATCGTCCGAGGACTTCGTTACAGAGCGCAATGAGGCTATCGTGCGTGCCCGCGGTCGAGAACGAAGCAAAAAGATTTAAGAGGAGTACAACCCTACCCAACGCCAAAATCAGAGACATAACCACCCATGTAGCCCATTGCGTTATCTTTGACAATCTTATATGAAATGCGCTATACGGTGCGTTAAGGGCTGGTGGCAATTGCGTTTTGGCTTCGTCGCATTTCGATTCATATGCATATTTGGATTTGGGCCCTTTGTGCTTCTGGCAGGCGCCTCGGTTGCCAGTATACCCGCGCCGCTCAAAACTCGCCTCGCGGCACTTGAAAAGGGGTTTAGCCTCGCTCGCGAGCCCCGAAGCAACTTACATCAGACCCTCATCCGCCGCGGCTTCGAAGAGTACCGAAAGCCCGATTTTCAACAGGATCTTATGACGGCCGCCCAGAGTGGCCGCCTCGACGCTTTTCTCACACTCTCAGCAATCGGACGGCAACAGGGCGCCCTCTTGATCGACGACGGTGAGCTCATGGTGAACGGGATTATCGCGATCAGTTCGCGCGCTCCACAGTTTACGCAACTTTCCGATGTCGAGCTCGTCGATCTAGGTGAAGCGATCGTGGCAACCGATGGAACGGTGGGTTTGGATGCGATTGACTATCATGATCTCGCTCGAAAGATCGCGCCTCCCGAGATCCGTCCGAGTGCAGCTGAGTTCGTACGCTTAGTCGCCGGATTCGACGGTTTTCAACCCACACACGAACTCGTGTTAGCGCTCTACCACTTCTATGATCATTTCCCTCATCAGAGGAGTCTTCTGGGACAACGCATCCCGAGAGTCGCTCGCAATGCGATCCTCGCCCTCGGATCGAAAATCACCCCGAAGACGCTGGCAGCAATTATTCTTGAAGATCTACGAACCGAGAACACCACAGTACGCGAGCGCGCGCTCGGGGGACGCACACGCAACGGCGAAACCTGGTCCTTGAATAAGTCAGTTCGAGACCGAGAGAAAACCACCAGCCTTTCGATCATTGGATCTCTCGCGAAAGCCGGTTACAACATGACACCGGTGTTTGAGCAGGTATCGGACGCTCTGAAAGCCGAGGCCTCGCTCCAAACAAAATTCAACCGATACATGCAGTACTTTCTCGACGGACTGCCCATGCCCGATGACCCCGCTGAGGCGAACCCCAAAAGCGAAGTTTTCGACGCGTGTTTACGTATAATCGGCGGAAACGGAACACCTACTAAACCAGATGGCAACCACTGATGAGCGCACGTATGCCCGCACACAGGCCCATTCAGAGGTGTGAACGACTTTCCGCGCTAAACGACGCCCGAAACCAGCCCACAGCGCAGATTAGCGGGTAGAGCCTCCGCTATTTTCTTGGGTGGATCCAGTTTCAGTGCGGCCATTGTCGCTGCGAACTTCTTCTCGCTGACACCGTCTCGTATACGCGGATTACACTGCCGCTCTTCACCGATCGTCGATGACGTGACGACCTTGTAGTCATGACCAGGATAGAGAACGGTCTCTTTCGGTAGCTTGAACAGTTTCGTCATGATGCTTTTGTACAAAGTCGAAGACGATCCTTCTTGAAAGTCGGTTCGTCCACACGCTCGCACTAAGAGCGAATCTCCCGTCATGACAAATCCATCACCCAACAGACTGATGCAACTCTTTGTGTGCCCAGGAGTTTCAAGACAGCGTAGCTTCGACGCTCCAATCGCCACAGCGTCACCATCGGACAATTTTCGGTCGACGCACTCGACACCAGCATTCTTTCCGATCGCTGTTTTAGCTCCCGTCTTTTTTCGAATCAGTCCTGCCGCTGTCACATGATCGGCATGCAGATGTGTGTCGATCACCCATCGTAGTTTCAGTTTTAACTCTGAGATCAGCTTGAGATCTCGGTCACAGTTTTCAAGAACGGGATCAATGATGGCGGCCTCTCGTGTTTTCGAATCAATCACAAGATAGGTGAACGTCGACGATACGGGATCAAACAGTTGACGAACCAGCGTCGAACCCGACAACCGTGTCACTTTCCTCTTTTTCATATCACCCTCGCATTCCCTGCAGCGGCGTCAAACCAGCCGCGCGCTTTGCGGGAGAAACACAAGCGGCCAGCACAATCACGAAAGCGGCCACACCAACCGCAAGATACACCCACGGATCAAATGTCACCGGCAAGGTGCGATCAAAATAGATGTCCGGCAGTTTGATCAAATTCGTGTTTTTAAGAAAAAGACAGATCAGAAACGCGACCAGGACGCCACCGCCACCACCGACCATCCCGATCGCTAAGCCCTCGCTCAGAAACACGCCAGCGATCGCGCTGTTGTCAGCGCCCATAGCTTTGAGAATCGCGATCTCTTTTTTCTTTTCAAGCACCATGAGAGTCAAAGTTGTTACGATATTAAAACTGGCGACGATCACGACAAACGCGACAATCACAAACATCGCGAGGCGTTCTAACTTGAGCGACGCAAACAGACTCGAGTTCAGCTGGATCCAATCACGCACCTGGTACTGTTCGGACACCGATCGAAGACTGGCTGCGACTTCGGGCGCACGATCGAAGTCTTTGAGTGCGATTTCCCACGCGGACACAACGTTCTTTTTACGCAAGAAACGTCGCACTTCGAGATCCGACGAGAAAATGACGTGGAGTTCTTGTTCGGGGGTTCCAGAGGAATACACGCCCTCAATCACGAACTTTCGTAACCGAGGCACCGCTTCGAGCGGTCCCTGGGTCTCCGTCGGCGAAATAATCGTTACGACATCGCCCGGAATCAGTCCCGACATCTGCGACATTTCTTTACCGATGAAGATACTTGGGAAGCGCAGCCCCTCGCCATCCACGGTTTCGAAGAGCATCGACTCGTCCACTTTTTCAACGAGCTTGTCGCGGGTGAGTCCCGTCAATCGATCGCTCGCGACGCCCTTCAGGACTGCTCCCAACACCTTGTTTCCGGCGCGCATCAGAACATCGGTTGCAACCACAGGAGAGACGGTTTCGATCAGTGGGTTCTCGAGAAGAACCTTTGTCAACCCAGTGCGCTCGAGTTCTTGAGACTCGACGAAACCATTTTCGAACGTCTTCGCTGTCGTTTTTGGTTGAATAAGAATGTGAAGATCGGAGTTCATGAGACGTTTTTTGAGTTCGCCTTGAAATCCGTCCATCACCGACATCACAACAACGAGAGCGGCCACTCCAAGCCCCACTCCACAGAGCGAGAGTATCGTTACAAAACTCACAAACCGCGATGTTTTCTTAGAACGAAGATACCGATAGCCCACCCAGCTAGGCCACGAACTCTTAAGAACAGCTGTTAACGACGGAAGGAGCATCTCCCTCTAGTCATAGAACTTGCGATTTTCCGAGGCAAGGCGTTTAAGTGCGTCACCAGGGGCGTAACGCTTTTCGTGCTTTGGACCTAGTGCCGTGGCCAGTTCACTCAGCGTTTTCACGACGGATGCGACCCCGCGATCGTCGGCATAACGCAAAAGTCCGCCGCGGAACGGAGGAAATCCCGTACCCATGATCATCCCAAGATCGACATCAGCCGGAGTCATCACGATCTGATCAGCTAAGCAACGAGCGGCTTCATTGATCATCGGCAATACACAGCGATCGACGATCACCTCGGGCTTCATCTTGCCCTTTTCTGGCGTCACCTTGATCACGTTGTAGATCTCAGGATCGACCGTCTTCTTGCGACCTTCATAGGCATACACGCCTTTCGCCGTTTTCTTTCCAAGCCGTCCCGACTTTACAATCTGACTCGTAATAGACGCAGGAGTCATACGATCTCCAAACGCTTCGAACAAAATCTTCAGAACGTGATCGCCAATATCGATCCCGACTTCGTCGATGAGCTCCATGGGGCCCATCGGCATTCCGAAACTCAACAGTGCTTCGTCAATCTCTTCGACGGGAACACCCTCGCTCAACAGATAGATCGCTTCGTTGAGATACGGGACAAGCAGTCTGTTGACTAAAAATCCGGCCCCGTCTTTCACAACAACGGGAGTCTTGCCGATACGCTTGCAGAGCTCAAACACTGTCGTAACCGCTTCGTCCGATGTCTTTGCACCACGAATGACTTCCACCAACGGCATCTTGTGTACGGGATTGAAAAAATGCATACCCACAAAGTTTTCAGGGCGTGAAAGCGCCGTCTGCATCTCGTTCACCGAGAGTGACGAGGTGTTGGTGGCCAGAATGCAATCACTTCGGACCTTACCCTCGACTTCGCGCAGGACAGACTTTTTGATCTCCATCTTCTCAACAATCGCTTCGACCACCAGGTCCAGCGACGAAAAGCCCGTGTAATCCAGAACCGGTGCGATGTGGTTGAGTTTTTGAATCATCTCACGAGGCGTGATCCGCCGTGTTTCGACCGATTTTTTGAAGATACTCTGCGCGGCCTTAATGCCGAGCTCGAGACCCTTCACGTTCAGGTCTTTCATGCGAACCAAGACACCCTTGTCGGCAAAGAGCTGCGCAATCCCACCACCCATGGTTCCAGCGCCCAGAACACCGGCCTGGTCAACCGGCTTCGCATTAACGTTCACACCAACACTCAGGCCGTTCGATTTTTTTACGTCTTCGGTAAGAAAGAAAATACGAACAAGATTCTTAGAAACGTTCGACCCGGCACACTTACCAAACCCTTGAGCCTCGCGCCTCATTGCTTTTTCGCGTTTCGAACCACGCCACTTCGACCCAAGACCTGTCCCCGTGCTTCGAACGACGTCAATTGCCTCGAGAAGCGCTGGATAGTGACCCCGCGTTTTCTTCAGAACTCCGTCACGCGCTTTTGAAAAAATCACCGCGCGCCCCACCGGCGTTGACTCGAGAAGTTTTCCAGCTACGCCGCCCATTCCGCCAAGTTTCGGTGGCAGCGACAAGCGCTCACCTTTTTGAAGCCTGGAAAGATTCTTTAAAACCCACTGAAGGGCACCGTCCGTAAAACTTTCGCGCGGCACACACGCTTCGATCATTCCGAGCTTGTAGGCGCGATCACCCGTGAGTTGTTTCGCGTTCAAGATGAAATCAAGCGCCTGCGCCACGCCGAGTTTCCACGGCAAACGCACACAGCCACCCATACCCGGTATGAAACCCAACATCACTTCGGGCAATCCAATCTTCGTTTTAGGATCACTGGACATGACGATCGCATCCGACGCGAGCGCCCACTCGCACCCGCCGCCCAGACACATCCCGCTGATTGCGGCTACTTTCACAAAGGGTAGATCTTCCCAACGATTGAGAAGCGATTGTCCGGTCGAAGACATCCGTTCTTTTTCTTCGGGTGTCTTAGCGTCTTGAATCAGCCTGATGTCCGCGCCAGCAATAAAGTTGGCCGGCTTTCCAGAAACCAACACGAGTGCCTCGATCGCTTTCTTCTCACCCAGCTGCACGAGCGCCGGAAGCAACGCCTCGAGCTCGCCAAGGACCTGCTTTCCAAGCTTGTTCACTTTCTCGCCAGGAAGATCGAGCGTGAGCGTCCAAATCTTTCGTCCGAAACGCGCCGTATGGTCTTCCAAACGGAAACTCGGCGTAGACGTGTCCTTAAAGGTAATTCCCCTGGAAACAGGTTCGATCGATGCCATGCAGAAATTTTAGACTGCCGCGATCGGTCAGTTCAAATGGTATTCGAGTGGCGGGAGTAAAGAATTGTAAAGAAAAGCAGGCTTCCACATTGGGGGGGGTAAGAAATGAAAGCCTGCCTTCCTTTAATTGCCTTTTTGGGGGCAAATTTTTAGAAACTGAAGGTTATACCGCCTGTAACTTGATAGACGCCAGAATCGGCAATAGCGTTGGCAACACCCTGTTTATCCAGGTCGTTATATATGAAGTTATAAGGATTGTAATAGTTATATCCGTTAAAATACGGATTATTGTAGAACTGATTACTCGGGTAATTGTTATCTAAGCGCGAACTGAGGACGCCGTAGTACTTCCCGGTCACACCAAACGACATGGCCTTCGTCAGCACGATGTCAAACCCGCCCTGAACGCCTCCGAAAAACTGATCAAGGGTGAAATCCTGGTCCGTATTCTGGACACCATAACCGCCCCAATAGCTTCGAATGTCCTTATTGTAGTTAATGAACGATCGACCAAATCCCATACTTCCACCAATGAACGGACGAAACGTGGCCTTACGATTCAAAAGATACAAACGCACACCGGCGTCAAAAACGTTCTGTTTGATATCGATCGGTCGGTTGTAGTTGCTGCCGCCGTATCCATAGAAGTTGTTGGAGTATCCGTAGTTGTAAAGATACGGATTCGAGTTCGGAATCCCGGCAGAAAACTTCGTATACGAGTAGCCGAACATCACCGAGAACATATCGTTTACAGAAAACCCAAGATCCGCTCCCCACGTTACAAAGCTATTAATCGAGTAACCTTTCGCATCCGAAAAGCCGCTGGTTCCAATCTTTGGCGCGAGTACGAAAAGCGATCGTGGAGTATCGAATCGATCGAGATCGGATCCCGTCATTCCATAGGGCTGACCATAAGGCTGGCCGTAC
This sequence comes from uncultured Oligoflexia bacterium, assembly GCA_964549505.1. Lineage (GTDB taxonomy): Bacteria > Bdellovibrionota > UBA1018 > UBA1018 > CAZJVD01 > CAZJVD01. The sequence goes on along the minus strand of CAZJVD010000014.1, from coordinate 9,432 downwards.
GGCGCTGTTTCTGCCGCCATCGGAGCCATGGGTGCCGCCTGCTGCATCATGAGACGATCTTGACCAGGGAGCATCGGCGCAACCGGAGGAACAGGTTGCGGGCCCTGCGGTCCAACGGGTATCGGCAACATCGCACCTGCCGCCGGAGCCACTCCTACAGCCGGAGCTTTCAAGTCAGCGGGCGTCGGACTGTCGTCGACCGGCATCGCGCCGAGAACCTTTTCACCACGTCGTGATTCGTCTCGTAAGCGCAGCTCTTCCATACGCGTCTGAAGCGCGTCTTCGTTCTTAATCTCTTCGCGAACACGTTTGCGACGCAAAAGTTCGGAGCCCGAAGCTTTCTCAAGTTCCGACTGAGCGCCGAGCTGGGTTTCGACGGAGCTCACCGGCGGAGTCACAGCCGCAGGGACCGTCGAGGTAACTGTTTGACCCGTTAGTGCCATCGGAGCAGGAACTACAATCACTTGCGGTGGTGGCGCTAAAGGCGCTGGAGCTGGAACAGGTTGCACGTACTGAGGAGCAGGCGCTGGAACTGGAGCGGCGGGGGCCGGCGCGACCGGATCAGCAAGCTTAGCTTCCTGATCTACTTCCTTACGAAGCTGGGTGCGTGCACTTTCCTGCTCGGTCGGTGCCGGAGCAGCAGAAGCCGACGCATCGGGTGCTGTGTTTTCGTCGTAAACCATCGCGGCTCGTGCCGAACTGACTGTACTTGTGACGACAAACCCCAACACCAGAAGGTAATTAAAAAACGATTTACTAATCCCGTTCTGATTTCTCACGTGTAACCTCTTCACTCTCTCGTTTGCCCCAGAACACTCCATACCTTCTTGCTCTTGAGGACGTTTTACGTAATTTTTACACTCTCTCGAAATATAAATTTTCGATGTTTTACATAGCAAATGTTTAACAAGGGGGCCAGAGAAAACGTGACGCCCTACCCTGCTTCATACAGAAGGGGCCCGAGAGGCGCCCGATCGATAGCAGGACATATCGGCGATACCTCAATCGATCGGTGGATTAAATCTATATATCTTGTTGATTATACAGGGTTTCGAGTCCGCTTAGGCCCACCCGGAGCCCGTCTAGGTCTTGAAGGAGGCGGAAAACACGGCTTTTGTGTTCTGAAGCGCCTCGATGGGACGAACGAGCTTCTTAAGAGAGCTCGGCGTAAACCTTTTTCGTATCTCTGGGTTCTTTGAAAGCGCCTCGGTGAACGAAGCCACGGAACCATCCAGCGCCTCATGGGCGGCTTGTTGGACCATCGCGTACGCCTCTTCGCGCGACAGACCGCTTTTCACTAACGCAAGGAGCACGTGCCCGCTCATCACGGTCTCGCCCGCTGCGTCCAGGTTTTTCTTAACGTGGTCACGATGAACTTTTAACCCGCGCACAATCCCCGTAAGACGATCGAGTGCGTAGTCTAGCAAGATAAACACATCGGGAAGCATCACGCGCTCCACGGCAGAGTGGCTGATATCGCGCTCGTGCCAAAGCGCAATGTTCTCGAGCGCAGGACTTACAAAACCCCGAAGAAGCCGCGCACAACCCGTGAGGTTTTCGAGTCCAATGGGGTTACGTTTATGAGGCATCGCACTCGAACCCTTCTGACCCTTAGAAAATGGCTCTGTCACTTCGGCCACTTCGGACCGCTGAAGATGCCTCAGCTCCACAGCAATACGCTCCATCGACGAACCGACAATGCCTAGAGTGGCCACGACTTCAGCATGGCGATCACGTGGAATCACCTGAGTCGACACGGGTTCACGCTTGAGACCTAGACCCTTCAAAACAGCCGCTTCGAAGGCTGGACCCCAGTGCGGCGAGGCCCCAACGGCACCTGATAATTTTCCGTACCGTATCGTCTCACGCGCCGTACGAACACGTTCATGGTTTCGGGTCATCTCAGCGAACCAACTGAGAAACTTAAGACCAAATGATGTGGGCTCTGCAAACATTCCGTGTGTCCGACCGATCGCCGGTAGCTTTTGGAACTCACGCGCACGTTTCTTGAGTACAGCAATCAACGCAATCAGATCTTTTTCAATCAACTCCAGGGCCTCGACCAGTTGAAGCGACAGAGCCGTATCGACAACATCGGATGACGTGAGACCAAAGTGCAACCAACGTCCTTCTGGGCCCATGAGCTCAGCCGAAGCCGTCGTCGCCGCAATCACATCGTGTTTCGTGGTTTTTTCAATGGCTTCGATGCGCGAAGGCTTCAAGAGATGGCGCTTTAAGATCTCGTTTCCCTTTTTCTGAACACGGATCCAATCGCGACGCGGAATCCATCCCTTGCGCGCCAGAGCACCACCAACAGCGAGCTGAACCTCGAGCCAGCGTTCGTACCGACGCTGCCCCTCAAAGATCGACTTCATTTCAGAACGACTGTAACGCGCGATCACGGAACGACCTCCGGTGCCTGGGGTTGCAAATACTCTCCTGCGATCACTCTACGATACAGCGCCACGTACCGTTCCGCCATGGTTCGATGTGTAAAACTTTTCAAGGCGTGCGCGCGGCACGCTTCAGGATCAAAGTCGGCCAATGGCAATCGGAGAGCCGCATCCCAATCCTCAGGCGTTTCGCAGAGACGGCCAGTTTTTTTCTCGCTGTCTGGAATCAACTCCGTCAGACTCCCGCGCCTCGATGCAATCACTGGCGTACCAGCCAAAAGACTTTCAACAACCACTAAACCGAACGGCTCATCCCACAGGACTGGAAATAGAAAAGCCCGCGCACGCTCAAAGAGTTCTGCTTTGCGAGCGCCCGACACTTCGCCCGTCCACATCACTCGAAAACGCCGGTTTCCCGTCCATCGATTCCATGCGGATTCGACAGCCAATCGCCCGCGCAACCCATACGGTCGCTGTCCACCGCCCACGATCAGCGGTTGATCGTGACGGCGACAAAGCGTCACGGCGCCGCGAAGATTCTTGGTTTTGAGATGCGTACGAGAAAAAAACAAGAGTGGATCGGTTGCAGCACGCACAGGACGAAACCGGCACTCTGCGGGATCCACACCGTTATGAACGTACTCACTGGCAGCGTGCCGTTCAGCATGGTTCCGGCTCAGAAACACTGCATTTCTCGAGTATGTCTCTCCGCTGCGACCGTTACCATGAATCGTGGTGATGACGGGTAACCCAAACCGGTTCCGCAACTCCTGCTCCTGCATCGCACTCAGTGGCGCCATAACATGAAGGATGTCAAACGCACCTCCAGCCCGGCGAGCGGCGTCGGCTGCATTCTTTTCGTTCGCAGGAAGTCCCACCAGCGAAGCGCCGTTCGGGAGAACCGAATCCTCGCGCGCCGCTACGGACACTGCGTGTCCGAGCTCTTGAAGTCCTTTCGCTAACCAAAGGACGACGCGCTCAACGCCACCGTAGTTTTTTGGAGGCAGCTTCTCAGGATAAAACAACAACACCTTCATGCGAGAAACTCTTAAAAATCCCAGATATCGGCGCGCAAACCTTCGTTCATCAGACCGGACTCGCGCGCAAACGCAACGCAAGACCGAAGCGCACCGACGTAAGGCCCCCAAAACCCGAGCTCTGGGGCAGATTCTTTTGAAGCCACATACAGACCCTTCACGCCGGACCGATAGCCGATGCCACGTCCGTCATAAACACGAAGCTGAATCGGTATGTCTTCAAGCTTACGAAACGGAAATGCCTCCTGAAACTCACTCGAAGCGTCTCCACGGTACTCGACTTCGTCATCGCTCTGAGGCGGCGGCACGAGCGGTTTTCTGAAGTCCGGAAACACGCGCACGACATGGTACTCCAAAAAAGGAAAGATCTGACAGAGCTGCGTGAAGAGACGCGAGAACAGCTGCCGCTGAAACGCAGGTTCCAAGGTGTGCGCACTCCACGGCACCTGCACACGCGCAAAGATCAGCCGCTCTTTTGATGGTCCAAGGCGATACTCAGTCGGATCGGCAGTTTCGATCTCAATGGGCCACGCACTCCCGTCACTCCAAATGATTCGCGAAGACGCGCCGGGCGGCAGCACTTCTTCGTGGACCGAAAACGCGGCGGTCATGATCCACGCGGAAGGTTCCGGAATAGGTTTGAGTTTTCGGTACGTCGGCGCCTGAGAAAAGTGAGCAAGCCGGTAGGCCTCTGAAAGCCCCTCACCCAAGAGACCTCCTCCGACACTCACGATCCGTCCGTGCTGAGAAACCTGAATTCCGACCCAACGTCCCTTCTCGATGAAGATTTTTCGGCAAACGACTTCAGCAGGCACCATCGCACCTAAAGTGCGTGCATTGCTAAACAGAAACTGACGAAACGCGGTTAGTCCTCCACGCACACGTCCGGATGATCGTAACCACGCGAGAGCCGACGGCCAATCGCGCGCCGACATCGTTTTTCCTGGCGCAAGGCCAACACCTTGAGCCAATAGCGTCGCAAGAAACTGAGAACCATGTTCCCCGATGAATCGATCGGGCCTCAAAACCTTATCGTGCTTCTTACTTGCGGGGCCTAGAGCATAAGGCGTGCCCCTAAAGAATCGCTCCACTAAGGGGCGCGCGATACGCGCTGGCTTGGTGAGAGTTTTTTTCCAATAATCGAATGTCTCTTGATCAGAAAGCGACAGGCGCTGCATCCACGCGTCGACACTCGCGTCGTTCGCACCAAACTCCGATATCAACCCGGTACGCAAGCGCGCGAGATCACGTTGCACGGGAAACCGAAAATCCGTACCGATCAGTTCTGCAACTGCGTAGGGACTGAGATCAAACACGGGGCCGTTCTGAACGGCAATGCCGACGCGACCCAAGCAGCGCGCAAGAACACCTGTACCCGCACCTTGCGATGCCGCACGCACGAGACCCGGTACCAGGTTCGATTCTGGGTCAAAGCACTGACCGCTCCTCGAAAGGCGACTGGTAAACGGAGACTGAGTCGGCAAAATGAGAACTGAAAATCCAAGACTCGCCATGAGGTTGCCGCTCAACAGCGCCGCTGGATGGTCGCCTAACACGACCCAGTCATAATGGTCCTTGAGTTTCACTCTTTAAAACTTCGCTTCCTTTAAACAAATAATAAAGTTTTTTTTGTACACGCTCGTTTACTCCAAAAACGATAACACCGCCGTCCATCCCGCCCGCAAGGGCGACATCCGAGCGCGTGACCGAAGACGCGGCTTTCGGGGCGCCACGGGCCAAAGCCCATATCAGGATGAGTCGGACCAAAGAACATGTCGACAGGAGTGCCCACCGCTTCCGCAATATGAGCAAGCCCCGTGTCGATCGACACAAGACGTTCGCACGACGCAAGCTTCTCCGCTGTTTGCGCGAGATCCCACTGCCCGACACCGTCAATCACAACTGCATTCTCGGCCCGCAAAGCCGCACTCAGCAATCGACTACCCTTATCGTCAGCTAAACCAAACAGCACCCATTCGTGCCCCTGCCAGCTCTGGATTACTTGCCTCCACAATGAAAGTGGAAACTCCTTCGACGGCCATCGTGACGACGGCATCAGACCCATCCGTCCAGCGACCCGCTTGTCCGAAGATTTCACAAGATGCGCAAGCGACGGTCGAGTACCGGCGTGTCCCGTGCCGATCTCAGAATAGCGCTCCACCCAGCGGGTCGGACGCAAGCTCGGGAGAAGTTTCTCCTTCAGAAAAAGAAAAGCCCAGAAACGAAACCGCTGTTTCGAAACCGTTCTGAACTGAGACGAAGCGCCCTTGACGAAAAACGCCAGGCGCAAAATGCGCGACCGCAAGTTGCGATGAAGATCAAGAACCTGATCAAACTTCCGATCTGCGAGCTCTCGAGAGAGCCTCCACCATTCCCGCAGTCCACCGGCACGATCAAACTCCACCACAGACGCGACATGCGGATGCCCTCGAATCAGCGCGCCATAGGGCTTCGAAACAACATACGTCGTTTTCCAACTTGGATCGACGGCTGCTAAAGACAGCACAACATCACCCAAACTCGAAAGACGAACGATTAGCCGCGTTTTTCGGGCTTCCACGAAAGTACTTTCACCGCCCCGGATTGCGAGTGCACACGCAATGTGTTCTCACTCTTACGTTCGGTTTTTTTTATGACAGGATTCCAAATAGGATCGAGATCGAGCGTGCCCAACCCGGGCCGAACATCAAAGTCCATCGCCTCGAGTTTTCCAACATGCAGTGTGATCGGCCCTGTGTCGCTCTCAATAAAATCGCGACCACTGGACTTCCAGTTTTCAACAAACGCTGACAGGCTACCGGTCTCGGTGCGTCCACTCAGCGAACCACTGACTCCTTCAAGTTCGACACTTCCCGATCTCGTCTGAAACTGCACGGACCCACTCACATCGGTTAACTTGAGATTACCTCCGCCGAGATCGAAAACCCCCGTCGTCTGAAGCTTGCGACCCGATACGCTTCCGCCTGTTGTGTGCACGAACAGGTCACGACCTGAAACCTCTTCGAGAAACACGGTTCCCTCGCCACCCATGATTTTGAGTTCGCCCTTGAATCGACTGATGGTCGCACTGCAACCCGGACAGTTAATCTCCGCCAGAGGTGTATCGATGTTGCGCAAAAATACCTGTCCTTCTGGACCAAAAATTCCAATCGGGCCGTTCCATCCCTCGACTTCAACCGGCTGTCCTACCTGAACGATCTCAAGCGGCAACCCACCGGGAGCGCTGATTTCAAGATCGATCGAAGCCACAGGGTTTTTCCGTTCCTCAAGTTTCCGGCGCATCGGCAAGCCCTTGCCATAAACCGCGAGCAACTCCCAGCGTCCGGGACGATCTCGAAGCGTCACATCCATAGCCTGAAAGGCCGCGTCCGCACCGTTCGGAAGCGTCTCGACTTGTAAAAGAGCTTTGACTCGAATTTTTTCCTGAGCCCAGGCCTTTACGAAAATGCGACCTCTGAGATTTTGTACACGGAGGGGCTTTAAACTCTTGAGCGCAAAGTTATAGACCGCTTCTCGATTGAAAACTTGCGGATCGATGCTGTTCTCCTCTTCGGCCGCGCCCGCCCAGCTCGAGCACAACGCTAGAATAAGAGCCCCTATCGTACGTTTTAAACAGATCACCTACCTTCATAAGTACACGATAAAAGCCTAGAAAATCAATTGTTAAGACTTTGTTTATTTAAGATGTATCCATTCAATATTACAGGACTTCTCAACCTGTAACTGCATGACTCTATGCGCTATAATAGATTATAGAACCGGCTGTCTTAAGTGGAACGTGAAGCAGGACGTGTGGAAGTGGCAACGGCAGACGAAAAAGTTACAAAATTTGGCTCACACGAGGTGAACCGTGAAGAGGTGGGTAAATCCCCTACCCCCTTTGAAAAAGGCAAGTCGGCCGAAAGGCCGAACACGCAAAGCCACGGGACTAAAGACTCGCTCCCCGAAGTCTATGTCAGCCGGGTTGCCAAAGGTCGGTGTTACGGAGGCACCGTTTCAGAGCCACGAACGGCTCAGGCCATAATTATTCAAGGGGGGGTCCCCTACAGACCCCTTCTCTTCTAAATCCATACAGAGCCCGGGCCGACAGGACGTCGGTTCCGGGCTCTGTCCATTTCTGGTAAGCCATTTTCGTGCTTTCCCTCGTAGTCTCCGAAATCTTTAAAAGCATTCAAGGTGAGACCTCGCTCACCGGGCTTCCGTTTTGGTTCGTTCGCCTGACAGGTTGCGATCTCCGATGTGTTTACTGCGACTCGACTCATGCTTTTTACGGCGGCGAACGCATCGATTTCGAAACCCTCTCGACAACGATCTTTGCATCCAATACTCCGGACGATGTTCTCTTCACAGGAGGTGAGCCGCTTTTACAGATCAACCTACCCGAGTTTGTTCGTCGGTTCGCAGCCCTCGGAAAACGCGTGCACATCGAAACACACGGCGGTCGCGACATCTCGACTGTAAAACCCTGGGCGCGCGTCGTCCTGGATATCAAAACTCCCGGTAGCGGGATGTGGAACACAAAAGTCGAAGCCGCCACACGTGCCAATCTTGGCCTTCTCGATGAGCGCGACGAAATCAAATTCGTCATCACGTCAAACGACGATTACGAATGGGCGAAGCGATGGAGAACCGATCTCTCCAAAACGCGCGTCCCCGTCTCGCAGATTCTTTTCTCGACAGCTCTTCCTCATGAGACTTCGCCCGGAACGTTTCATGGAATCACCGCACAGACCCTCGTTGAATCGATGTTACGAGACGGCCTACCGTTTCGATTTCAACTTCAGGCACATAAAGTCCTTTGGGGAAATCGCACGGGTGTTTAACGCCTGTACGACCTTGACCAGCACAAACTGACACAATCCGCGTCAATCCGTCAGCTCCTGAGCGTGCGTCTCGATCGTGGCGATTGTAAAACCCGCTTCGAAATGGAGTCCCCCATGAGAAAAGATGTTTTGTTGGTTGTGTCTGTATTCGGCTTTACGAGCGTGTTGGTGGAACCGATCACCCGCGCCGAAGAGTCCTATGTCTCTGTCGCCGATGTTCGAAACGCGGCCGATGGTTTCGCTGCGTTTGTGAACGATCGTAAGCCGCTCTCGGAGATCGCCAATCAGTCCGTTTGGTCGATCGTTGAGACGCAGATGAGCACCTGTCAGGCCGGCGATCTCGAACCGAGACGAAGCCTTGCGTGGCGGGATACCGTCACGGTCCCCGACGCGCTCCTGCTGGGCGCGTTCGGCGCTGTGGCCGGAGGAGTCTGCGCCTACTTTATCGACCACGGCGTCGCCGCCGGTGCCGGCCTAGGTGCGGCCGGAACCGTGATCGGTTGGCGCGCTGCTGGACTGGCTCTTCAGTACATGACATTGGGATTCTTCGATCGCATTTCGTCCGATGTAGCTATCCCGCTTCCACACATGAAAGCTCGCGAACTCGCCTACGAGACAGAAGAAGCGCTGATTCCAGCACCCCAGGCCGCGCGTTTGTTCATGAGCTTTTTGCGCACGAGACATCGCATCGAGACACCGAAAGGCCTCTCACCGAAGATTTGGTTGGCGCTTCTCTCAGCGGGATTCTCGAATACAGCCCTGAACGACCCCGAAGCCGTCAAGCAGATTGGACTCGATCTTTTTACTAAACTCAAACAAGTCACTTCGTCGGTGCCCGCAGACGAAAGAGCAAAACTCGAAGCAACACTGGGTGCACTGGCACTTGGAAAGACGTCCTTAGGACAAGCTTTCCCTGCGATCCTGCGCTGCCAGCAGCTCTTGGACGGTTCGGCCACATAAAAGAGTTCGCGGTGAACATGCGTGGGCGTTTGACAACCTCTTGCCTGGTTCGGTAACCATAGTGGATCGGTTTCCAAAGGTGACGTGCCGGAATGGCTAACGGGACGGTTTGCAAAACCGTATTTTGTGAGTTCGATTCTCACCGTCACCTCCATTAAAAAAAGGGGATCTTCCCCAATACGGGGGGCATCTCGATTTTGCATAGAATCAATTTCTCAC
>CAZJVD010000013.1:0-80798 GCA_964549505.1 uncultured Oligoflexia bacterium | reverse complement strand
GTGTTACCTATGTGTCCGGAATAAAGTGTTACCTATCTCTCGATAAGCACACGGGTTCTTTTTCGGGAGCGGTGGTCGGTGCAGTTGGGGGTCGTGACGAGTCTCCTCGTGTTGGTAATGGCTTCGAGCCTCGACGCGAGGGCAGACGCCCATAGTTTTGATGAAGGCGACGAGGAAACGATTGAAGGAATCTACGGACTCGCGGCTGAGGTCTTCGATAGCATTGCTGACGCGTCGGATGGAGATGCTGAGGCAAAGAATCCTGAGGTAAAAAATTCTGGGGCTTTCGCCCAGCATATTACGCCCGCAAAGCGGGCGAATCTCAAAGGACGCGGGTCACGCATCGACGGTCGGCGTCAACGCGTCCGTCCCTAGGAGACCCGCGAACTCCATGCTACGTTGCGGCTTTGGAGGAGAGATTCATGGCTTCAGCTGACGCACTTAGTTTGCTTCCACGCATTCCCTTTATGATTGCCGAGATCGGTATCAATCATAACGGCGACATGGAGATCGCAAAAAAACTGATCGACGCTTCTAAAGAAACCGGCTTTGACGCCGTGAAGTTTCAGAAGCGAACGCTCGACACCGTTTATACAAAAGATGTTCTCGATAGCGCTCGTGAGAGTCCATGGGGAACGACGCAACGACAGCAAAAGCAAGGGCTCGAGTTCGGCAAACGCGAGTATGACGAAATCAACACGTATTGCCGCGACCGACAGATCGCATGGTTTGCATCGGCCTGGGACTTAGAGAGCCAAGACTTTCTCGCTGCCTACGACTGTCCGTACAACAAAGTCGCTTCGGCGATGATCACGTACGAGCCGCTGCTCGAAAAAATCGCAAAAGAAAAACGCCTGACTTTTATTTCGACAGGAATGGCAGAGTTTCCGGCGATCGATCGCGCTGTAGAGATTTTTAATAAGGCAGGTTGTCCGTACATTTTGCTTCATTGTGTTTCGACCTATCCAGCACAAGAAAAAGATCTGAATCTGCGTTGTATCGAAACACTGCGCACACGTTACCGCGCGCCTGTGGGTTACAGCGGCCACGAGACAGGTGTCATGCCGAGTGTGGTGGCGGTGGGTTTGGGTGCTGTGGTGATCGAACGCCACGTGACGCTTGATCGCGCGATGTACGGAAGTGACCAAGCAGCTTCGCTTGAAAAACGCGGGATGGAGCTGTTAGTTCGCGACTGTCGTCGTGTGGGTACGATCTTGGGCGGGGGCGAAAAGGTTCTCATTGACGCGGAAAAGGGCGTCGCCAAGAAGTTGCGTTGGTTTGAGGCGCAGGCCTAACGGCATTTAACTCGGAACACGTAACTCGTAACTGGTAACTGGTAATTCATAACTCGTAACTCGAAACGCGTAACACGACTTGATATGACTTATTGTATCGATATCGATGGCACTCTTTGCACGATCACGCACGGAAAGTATGAAAGTGCCGTACCGTTTCCTGCTGCGATCGCACGTGTTCGCGCGTTTTACGAAGCGGGACATCGTATCGTTTTGTTCACCGCTCGCGGTACAACGACCGGCATCGACTGGCGTTCGTTGACAGAAAAACAAATGAAAGACTGGGGTGTGCCCTACCATCAGCTGATTTTGGGAAAACCCGAAGCTGATGTGTATATCGATGACCGCGCTGTTTCGGCCCATGATTGGATGAGCGGCAAACTCGAATCCGGAGTTTCCAGTCCACGAGGCGGTGGTCCATGAGGCAGTCCATGACGCCCCTTGCGAGGCCGATGTCGGGTCAGCCATCGGGTGAGCTTTCGAGTGGTCAGTGTGTTGCCATCATGCAAGGGCGGCTTTTGCCGCCACAAGAAGGTCGCTTTCAGTCGTTTCCTCGTGTCGGTTGGGAAAAAGAATTCGCATCTGCAAAAGAAGCCGGTCTCGACAGCATCGAATGGATCTTTGATCAGTACGGCGAAGACATCAATCCACTGGCAACAGACGTCGGCGTCGAGCAAATGCTCGCGCTCAGTCGAGAGACGGGCGTGACGGTGCGTTCGCTCTGTGCGGATTATTTCATGGATCTTCCGCTCGTGAGCGCGACGGAGGCTGAGTTCCGAACGCGTACCGAAAAGTTACGTTGGGTTTTGGAACGTTGTCAGCGTGCTGGGATCACGCGGATGGTGTTACCCCTTGTGGACCACGCGGCGATTCGCGACGACTCGGATGTCAAACGGATCGTCGGATTGCTTCATTCGGTTACACCCTGGCTTCGGGAGTTGGACGTCGAACTGCATCTTGAAACCGCACTCGGACCGTCGGCTTTTCGTGAGTTTTTAGATCTCGTACCAGGCTCAACCGCTTCAAGTCGGGCCCACGACCGTGCCCAACACCGTCCAATGATCTTAGTAAACTACGACTCCGGAAACAGCACGTCGCTTGGGTTTCATCCCGACGACGAGTTCCGAGCGTACGGAGACCGTATCGGCAGTGTGCATATCAAAGATCGTGTTCGTGGCGGCGGAACCGTACCTCTTGGAACAGGGGACACCGATTTTGTTGCGCTCTTTCGTAACCTCAAAGACGTTGCGTATCACGGCGACTTTGTTCTCCAGGTAGCGCGTGGCGCTGAGCTCGATGAAGTCCCTTGGACGCGAAAGAATCTCAGTTTTCTTAGTGCGTATTGGAAGCGCGACGCTTCGTGAATGAAGATCCTCTTTGTCGGATCCCATCTTCTTTACTTTAAAGTTCTCCTGCCTGTGATGGCGTCGTTGGCAGAGCGCGGTCATATGATTCGATTTCAGAAGACGCGTCCAGACTGTCTCGGGTTTTCGCCGCGCTATTTTGGAAGAAAACCGACGCGAGCGACGTTCGTCAATCGCGCCGGTCTTCGTTATGTGGCCGATGCGATCGAGTTGCCCGATGAAAAGAAGGCGAGGCAGGCATGTTTTCGATCGACCTGGTTCTCGCCGATCCAGCGTTTTGATGCTGTCGTCGGGACCACGAAGGATCTTTCGGTATTGGCGGAGTTCAAACATCGCGGTGTTCCGCACGTGTGGGCTCTGGGGTACGAACACCTGCCTGTACTGATGTCACTCACCGAGCCGATCTCCGGCGTTCCTGTGTCGGACACGGCCGCGGCGTTTTTTTTAGGAAGCAATCGATTTGCCGAGGTCCATAAGCTTCGAGACATTGTTCAGGGTGCTGAGATCTGTGATCACAGGTTCGTGAACTTTGCGCATCTCGATCCAAAGCCCGAACGTCAGGGAGTTACAGAGCTCAGTGCACGTGACCGTGTGTTGGTCATGCATCCCGGCGGTTACCGAAAAGTGATCACCAATCCGGGTGCCGGGAAAAAAGAATCGTACGAACGGCAGCGCGCGTTCCTTGAGAAGATCTGTGATCCCATTCTCGAAGCCGGTTTAAAGCCTGTGATTAAGATCCACCCACTGCATGCCAACTATCATTCGGCCGGTGACGTGCGCGCTATTCTTAACGAGATGGCTGCACGGGATTCCAGGTACGCTTCAGTCGACGTCGCACGTTTTGAGTACTGGTCGCATGTCTATCGTAGCCGCTTGATCGTGACGTTTGGATCGTCGGGGTTTTATGAACTCTTTGCCGCCGGTGTATCGAACGTCGTGGCGTGTAGTTTTTTAACCGAAGAGCGCGCGAACAAATTCGAAATGTTCGATGATCTCTTTGTTCGCACGTATGAAGACTATCGCGCGATTCTACAGCCCGGAGTTTTCGAAAATCGGCTCGGAAAGCTCTCGGGTCTGACGTTGCAAGCAAAGCAGGCTTACGGTTCACTTTCGTCGCAAGCACCGGCGACGATGATCACCGCAGCGATCGAATCAAAGTTTCAAAGCTTGTAGCCGACGGCCAAGAGCATTTTCTCTTTAGCGAAGCGCACGATTTTACGGTGCTCGCTCTGACGGGCGTCTTTCCACTTGAACGAATCAGGTAGCCACGTGACCGGCGTCAGAAGAGGTTTGAAAGCAGGATACTTCCATAGAAACGGAAGTTGATAAAAAAACCGGCAATCGACGTTTGTAAAACCATTCAGCGCCAATGCGTTCTGTAAGCTTTTTCGTGTGAACGGCCGGACGTGAGTATGGTCATCCCAAAAGTGCTTGTACTGACTCTCCCAGTCCGGTGTCATGACAACCGCCATGCCAGGACGCTTCAGTACACGAAACGACTGAGCGAGAAAAGCATCGGTGTTCTGAACATGCTCGATGACAGACTTTGAATAAACAAAATCAAAAGTCTCATCTGGAAACGGGAGCGGCTCGGATTCGATATCACACTGAACAATGGTGAGATCCTTGGAGACGGAAACACACTCGGAGCGTTTGTCGACACCGGTCACTTGGATGCCGGCGCGAGAAAATCCGAGCAGATGGTTACCCTTGCCGGAGCCAATATCGAGCAGACGTTTTCCGTGAAGTGGACCCAACGAAGCAAAGAACTCGCGGTTGATGTGGTCACAGAGCAGCTGTGGATAGTCTTTGACGCCAGCTTCCGAAGCTTTGTAATGCGTTTCAAGATAGCCGGTCACAGCGACGTCTCCGGTGGTCGGCCTCGTGATCGCCCAAGATGGTCGATCTGGTCGAGAGCGCTGACAAGCTCCACAATCTCGCCATAAACTCCGGTGACGTCATGAGACTCCGTCAGTGCGATCGAAACAAGCGAACGTGCGCGCTCGAGTTCTTCCATGTCATCGATATCAACAATGGACGGAGTTTCCCAAAGTCTCATTCGGTCACCGTGGAGCAGTCCTGTTTCAAGTAAAACTTCGGGTCTCAGAACATCGACCAGGCCGTTCGGGATAAAAGCGTCTTCGAAGCGTTGGCGTGGAAGATTGTACGACTCGCTCACGTCCTTTAGCGAGAGAAACGCTTCGGCAAAACCGTCGCGATTCGCAAACATTTTGTAAGGAGTGAGATGCGTTCGCTGCATCGATCGAAGCGCCGTTGCTGATGGATGATCGAGCATGAAGCGGATCGCATCCGAAACGGCTTTGAGGGGTCGAAACGGCGTAGTCGGTCGCAGATGCACAATCAGCCCCGGAAAAAGCTCAGCGCGTTCCTTGAGATGTTCCAAATAGTGCGCAACGAACTCAGAATCCAACGATGTGTCCGTCGAGATTTCCTTTGGGCGGAGAAACGGAACCGCTGCACCATACTGTTTCGCAACGGCCGCGATCGAATCCGAATCCGTGCTCACGATCACATCGTCGATCAACGGACACTTGAGGGCTGTCGCGATCGAGTAAGCGAGCAATGGGTGTTTGCCAACCCGTGCGACGTTCTTGTTTGGAATCCCTTTGCTGCCTTCGCGCGCGGGTATCAGCGCTACGACCCGTGCACTTTTCGAAATCGATGTTCTGCCGTCAGTTGCCGTCACCATGATGTACGTCCTCCATCAACAATGAGATTGGCTGCTGTCATAAACGAAGAGGCATCCGATGCCAAAAAAGCAATCGCGCCCTTGTATTCAAAAGGTTGTGCCATACGGCCGAGTGGTATGCGTTCTACGAGTTCGCGTACAAAAAGTGGATCTTGACCGTTGGCGACGCCGGCGGGCGAGAGTGCGTTCACGCGAATTCCTTCTTTAGCCCAGAGCGTGGCCCAGTATTTGGTCATGTGGATCAGCGACGCCTTCGACGCCGCATACGACAACGGTGTGTTGAAACCAACGCCCGGATATCCGCGTTCGGGATTGCTCTGGTAGATCCGATGGTCTGGACTGATCACACCGACATCCGACGCAATGTTGATAACCGAAGCACCACGACTGGCTTTCAAAAGTGGCGTCAGGGCTTGTGTGACGAGAAACGTTCCTGTGAGATTGACTTTGAGGGCGAGCTCCCAGAGTTCGAGTTCGTACGATTCAAATCGATCAAAATAATTTTTAAACGACTCCTGGCCCTTCGCCACCGTCAGGCCTGCGTTGTTGATCAGAATATGAAGAGCCGGCGTGAGTGTTCTCAGTTGAGCAACTGCTTGGTCAATGGAGCCGCGTTCGGTGATGTCGACTTCGCTCGTGTAAACTTTAGCGGTTCTAGGCGTCGCTTGAGCCGTAGATTGAAGCGGAAACTGGCTCTTAAGTTCGTCTTCAGCAGATTTCAACGAAGCCGCGTTGCAATCCCAAAGCACGACCGAAGCTCCGAGTTCTAAGAGTGCCTGCGCATGTTGCCGACCGAGCAACCCAGCGCCGCCTGTGACCACGGCCCAGCGGTCTTTCAAATCAAACAAATTAGAAAGCGTTTTCAGACTAGTTGGCGCGGTCGCATCCATCGGCCTGGTATGCTATGTTAAGTCGCTTGCAAAGTGAACCGAAACTCAAATTTCTCGTTGTCGGATTGGGCGGAATAGGACAGCGCCATGTTCGAAATCTCCGCACGCTTTACGGCGATAATATTGAACTTTTGGCGTTCCGGACACGAGGGTTGGGGCGTGTTTTAACGGACCGTCTCGAGGTTGAACAAGGAACGGACGTTGTTGAAAAATACGGCATACGGGCCTTTTCCGATCTCGATGAAGCGCTGGACCAGCGGCCCGACGCCGCGCTGATTTGCAATCCTACGAGTCTGCATGTTCCGACTGCGACCGAGGCTGCAGAGAGAGGGTGCCATCTCTTTTTAGAAAAGCCCGTCGCCGCATCGATGGAAGGCGTCGACGAGCTTCTGAAAATCGTACGCGAAAAAAAACTCACGACGCTAGTGGGTTACCAGCTCCGGTATCATCCCGCGATTCGTAACGTCTTGAAATGGGTAGCAGCCGGTCGCATCGGTCGCATTCTTTCGGTACGTGCTGAAGTCGGCGAGTATCTGCCAGGGTGGCATAAGTACGAAGACTATCGCGAGAGTTACGCAGCCTTAGAGTCTCTAGGTGGCGGGGTGATTCTCACGCAGATCCATGAGTTTGATATTCTGTACGCACTCTTTGGAAAGCTGCCGCACAAGCTCGTGACCTTTGGCGGAAAACTCAGTCCATTGGAAGTCGGAGTGGAGGACATCGCCAGCACGTTGATGGAGTTTGAGAAAGACGGACTCCGTGTTCCCGTGCATCTGCATCAGGATTATATCCAGCGCCCCGCTTCTCGAAATGCGCAGATTCTTGGAGAAAGTGGAAAGATCCGTCTCGACCTCACGCAGACCTTAGCGGAGCTTTATGATTTTGAAGGTTCCATCGTTGAGAAAGTGCATCTGGTCGACTTTCAGCGGAATGTGATGTTTCTGGATCTGATGAAAGATTTTGTCGAAGCCGTGTCGGGAAAATCTCGACCGATGGTCGATCTCGAGCAGGGAGTTCAGAGCTTGAAAATGGCTCTTAGCGCGCGCGAGTCGTTACAGTCCAATGGCCGGTTACGTGGACAGTCGTCTGGGCAATGAGGTGGACGTGTGACGCGGTCTTGACGCTGCGCGTAGGTTGCGGTAGGGTCATCGCGATGAAGCGTGCCTTTGGATTCTATGCGGGATTTTCTGCCGTAACGACTTTGTTTTTCTTGGCGGGCGGGCTCTCAAGCGCTGCGCTGACTGATTACTCGCTGGAGGGTCACGGGTCGCTTGGATCGCGTCTCTGCGATCGGCTGATGTGTCGAGTCCCCGGTGTTGCTCCGAATATTCGAGAAGACGTGAAGGCGATGAAGAATCGTTCCGTAGGACTTGATCTGCGTGGCAGACTTGTGGCCTATGCCAACTCGAACTCGAACTTCAATACCCTTCAGCGGCCGGATCTTCAGTTCTTGGTCGACGAGATTGGAAAGGCAAAGCAGTCCAAATGGAGTCGGTTTTTTGATCTTTCGCTACGGGTCGTTCCGCTGCCCATTCAGTTCGTTCATACAAGTGCGCATGGAGACGCGCTCGTAAAGCGTTTCATAGAAAAGCATCGTGCTGCGCTCACGAGTAAAGTTCTTCGAAACATCATAACCAAGATGATGACGGTCAAGGCGCGCGATGCTTGTATTTTAGATGTTTTGCGTGATTCTGCGGCGGCCATGTCCCCGGACGAACACGGACGATGGATGAACGCACTTTCCTGGCCGGATGTGGCCGATCAGGCTGTGGGTACTATTCTTGAAGTTAAACCGGATATGGATGCGAGTGATTTGAACAGTCTGTTGCAATTCACCTCGACGAATCAGGCGGCTCGACTGGCTTTTGAATACGTCCAAAGGGGTGCGGCTGACTTATCGGTTGATGATTTTGTGGAAATTCTCGAACAGACCAGCTTCTCCAGTATTTCCGGCGGCGAACGAAGCCTTTTCCAAGTGTTCTTGAGTGAGCGTGCGACAGACCTGAAGGACTTTGAAGTCGATAAGCTTCTCGATTACTCCACGCCTGATACCGAGGAGTTGATCATGATGTCCGTCTTCGAGGCGCGCGGCGATAACTTTACATTTGAGTCCGCCATTCACTTTATCCAGCGTGTGGGTACTTATGATACCTCCGAGAAGCTCGCGAACGCGTACTTGGATCGCTTCGAGTCACGGCTGAAAGTACCCCAGCTGGAAGAGTTGTCATACTTGGTTTCCATCGCCGTTTCTGATCGTATTCGCGAAATTATTTCAAACCGGTGATACCCTTAGCAATTGATGTTGCCTCTGACGCTCATTTTGTTAGGAAGCATTGCTATGGCTGACTCGGACTATAAGAAACCCACCGATGCGGAGTTGCGATCACGACTGACACCCCAGCAGTATCAGTGCACGCAGGAGTCAGGGACCGAAAAGCCATTCGAGAATGCGTATTGGAATAATCACGAAGACGGTATCTACATCGATGTTGCTACAGGCGAACCACTTTTCAGTTCGATCGATAAGTTTGATTCAGGCTCGGGTTGGCCGAGTTTCACAAAACCTCTCGAGGACAAGGCGGTTTCGGAAAAAACCGATACCAGTCACGGGATGGTGCGAACCGAAGTGCGTTCGAGGGCGTCGCATCTCGGGCACGTCTTTGACGACGGACCTGGACCGACGAAGAAGCGCTTCTGCATTAACTCTGCATCACTGAAGTTTGTTCCTCTCGCCGATCTTCGTAAGCAAGGACTGGGTCGCTATCTTTTTGATTTTTCGAAAAAGAAGAACTGGGAAGTCGCAACACTGGCTGGTGGCTGCTTTTGGGGGATGGAAGGACTGATTCGCAGTCTGGATGGTGTCATCGAAACGCAAGTCGGTTATGCGGGCGGCGAGAATCCCAATGTCGCGTATCCCGAAGTCAAAACCGGTAAAACAGGGCATGCTGAGTCCTTGCAGATTTTATTCGACCCGAGGAAGATCTCCTACGAAGCGCTTTTGATTCGATTTTTTAAGATGCACGACCCGACCACGGCCAATCGCCAAGGAAACGATGTCGGATCGCAGTACCGGTCAGCGATTTTCTTTCACAGTCCCGATCAGAAAAAGACCGCTGAAGCTGTGAAGGAGCGCGTGGATAAGTCGGGCAAGTGGGGCAAGCCGATTGTTACGGAGATCACACCGTCGAAAGTCTTCGTTCGCGCCGAAGAGTATCATCAAGATTATCTGACCAAGCATCCGGACGGGTATACATGCCACTTCATGCGTAAAATAGACTTTTAGGAGGCGTTTTCGTCACTATGATCAGCACTCACGTTCTCGATACCAGTCTTGGAGTTCCCGCGGAGGGCGTCACCGTCGCGCTTGAGAAAAAAGCGGGCGACGCATGGTCGGTTGTTTCGAACGAGAAAACGAACGCTGATGGGAGAATCACGTTTCAGTGCCCAAAAGAAGCGGGCACGTATCGATTGCAGTTTGAAATCGACGCATATTTTCGGCGGAACAAACTGAAGCCATTTTTTGTTTCGGCTCCTGTCGTTTTTGAGATCACGGACACGAGTCGAAAGTACCATGTCCCGCTTCTTCTCAATCCCTATGGTTACAGTACGTATCGTGGAACCTGACGGAGAACCTGACGGAACGTGATGGACCCTTTTTTTTCGATTCGCTACTATCACGATTTTATTTCCCCTTCGTTGGCCCACTATCTCTTGAGTCAGGCGCGTCCGGTTGAAGGTGTTTCCGATCTCGTCGAGGTCGGAAAGGGTGGCGGGCTCGAGTCAGCAGATGCGCTTCGGTTTCTGACAGCGCTCTATGCGTCGCTCGAAGAGGATCTCGCCCGTGTTCTCAAGCAGCGGACCAAGGATCGTCGTTTCATCGACGAGCGTGTTCGTTCGATCGCGCAGTTTAATACTCAAATGGGTCGCGACTTTCTCGATCCCGACTATAAAACAGTATTAGGTCTGGCGGACGCAAACGGCCGAATCGTTTTCGGTCCCAAGCCCCAGCCGAAAAATGATGCGTTTGCGCGCGCTGGCGGTAAACCCGTCGCGCCGTTGCCCGAGTTTCTGAAGGGACCGCACGTCACGCTCTTCGGTCCGCCCGACAGTGCAAAGATGGCGATCAACGCGATGAACGCGTACCATCGGCGACCGGCCGCAGAGTCGGCGATCGTGAGTGAGTTACTCGCGCGCCAGTCGGCTGCGCCGATCTGGGGCGCGGACGACGAGGACTCAAAAACACCGATCCGCGCTGATTTGATCGATGCAGCGGTCAACCTCAAGGCCTGTCATGATCGAGACCTCTCGCTGCAAGAGGATGCAAAGACCTATGAGCTCGCCGCAGACCACCTCTCGTTGCCGATCAAGCGTTTCCCTGGACTGGCGCTTCCTTCGACGTTTCTTTTTTATAAAAAGAATCCTATTCCTCTGCATCTCTACGATTTTGCGCTTCATCTCTATCATTGTTGGAGTGACCCGCGAGCCTTGGTCTTCTATGTTCCAAAACTCGAGAACGAAGAGGAAGCTCGTTACATCCACAAGATGATCGCGCTCGCCGAAGCGATGATTCAGAAAGATCATCCGGAGTATGCGCTCGGTACGGTTCGTCTGATGATCGTTCTCGAAAACCCGCGCGCACTTCTGCGAACGCATGAAATAATGGACGCGCTCCATCCGTACTTTGCCGGCGCGTCGCTGGGTTGGCACGACTACTTGGCGTCGACGGCGCGTCTTTTCAAAGAAGACCCGAACTATCGTATTCCGGTGAAAGCCGATCCCGATATCGTCATCAAGTATGTTCAGGCGTCTCACCGACTCCTGGCGGATGTCGTCGGGTCGCGCGGCGGTATCAAGATTGGCGGAATGTACGGTATTTTGCCAGTCGCGGGTCACGACAGGTCTTTGCAGATCACGCTCAAGGGTTTCATCAAAGATGTCGTTACGCAGCTCAAGCGTGGACTCACGGGGTTTTGGGTTGCACACCCCGACTTTGTGCGACTGGGACTCGCGATCGTGCAGGCGTGGAGTGAACGCGCCACCGACCAGACCAAATCGTTCGAAGCGCTGGTGCGTGCGCTGTTAGAGTCGCAGTATCACGACGAAGTGTTCCGGTTTGCCAACGGTCCTGATGTTCCTGCGCTCGATCCCGGCAGTCCAGGCTACGTGCGTTCGTTGATCGTCGCTGACCTCAAGGAGTCCGACTTTGTCCCGAACCACGATCCCAGTGAGATTCGTTACAATGTTTCTCAGTCGCTTCAGTATCTCGCGGATTGGCTGAGCGGAAACGGTTGCGTGGCATTGCCGGCGTCGATCGGTGGTGTGCCCGTTCGTGTGATGGACGATCTTGCCACGACGGAACGGTCGCGCTGGGAAGTGTGGCATGAGTTACGGCACGGTCGTGTTTCGGTCGAGGCATTTTTGCAGATCGTGCACGAGGAAATGGGTGTCATCCGGCGGGATCTTTCGAACGAGAAAAATGCAAAATGGTATCCGATCGCGATGCGATTGATGTTGCAGCTGATGACCGACCCCAAGCCGGTCGAGTTTGCAACGGAACTCCTGATGCCCTTTGTGGATCCGTCCATCCGCGATGCTGAAGATCCGTGGGCGGCGGTTCAGAAAATCGATCCTGAGAAGTATCGTCTGCCAAAGTACGTCGCAGACTTTGATCACTATTTTGAGATCTGCGGGTGTCGGCGGTTTGCGCAGACGATGGCGAATGCAGCCGTCGAGGATGAGACGACTGCGGAAGCGATCGTTCGATCCTTCGCGCTCGACGAGGTTCTCAGTGCTGCGAGTTTTCACGGAGATATCGGACAGTCTAAGAAAACGCTCGATGGACGAGCCGCTCAGGAGCAGTCCGGTGTAGGCCGCGATGGAGACGACGCTCGAGTTCTTGAGGAGTTGCGATCGCTCGGCGAACGCTATCGGACCAAGCATGGTTTTAAGTTTTTAATTTCGGCGCAAGGAAAGTCGGCGGCCGAACTCCTGACGGCGCTGAAGGAACGGATCGCTCGTACTACAAAGGAAGAACTCGAAGCTGCGCGCACGGCTCTTTGGGAGATCACTCGTAAGCGCATGCTTGCATCTCCGCGCGGCACAAAAGCTCGAATCGAAGCTGCACGGATCCGCCACCGTGTCGCCGGCCTGTCCGTCGCCGTCAATTATCGTGGGGAAACGCAGACGCTCAGTTTTGGTGAGACCGGCAGATCGAAGGACGCGGTGACTGCGGAAACACTTTTTCAGATCGCTTCGCTTAGCAAGACGGTAGCAAGCGCGTTTGCGATCGAGTTTTTTAGAAGTCGGGAGATCCCCTTGGATTCGCCTGTGAATGCGCTTCTTCGTCGGGCCCGATCGCCGTTCACTTTGCGTGTGGCGGAGCAGTCTGATCTGGATCCGAGCTGCGCGGATCGCGTGACGATCTCCGATCTCATGAGCCATTCGGCGTTGAACATGCACTACGTGAACGGAGTGCCGGACGCGCGTCGGCTTCCGGAAACACTCGAGCTGATTCGCGGGAGTCCTGAGCTTCGTTACGAACCCGTTCGCGTGATCGCAGAGCCGGGTACAAAGTTTCAGTATTCGGGCGGTGGCTTTCTGGTACTTGAGCATCTCGTGGATGCACTTGCTGGGGCACTCTCTGGGAAGCGCGCGACCGAGCTGGCCGAGAAGTTTCTAGCGGACCTGAAAATACCGGATCTCTGTTTTGGAATGCCGCCCTCGGAACGTACCGCTCGGGGTTCATCGAAGCTGTTGGGGGAGCCGCTGTGTTTTCCGGCTTTCGCGGCGGGGGCGTGGGGAACGGCACGTGCGGTGGCAAAGTTGTTAGCGAAGATGACAGCGGCTTTTCAATCGATCGACGGAGCGGGAGTGCTTTCGCATGACACCGCCGTACAGATGCTATGGGGATCCGATCGAGGCAGTCGCGCTTTCATGGGTTGCGATATGGGACTCGGTGTCTTTGTCGCGGAAGCGGGACCCAATCGACTGGCGATTCACCAAGGTTCGAACGAAGGGTTTCGCGCGATTTTCGTACAATGTTTTTCAGGACCCGATGCCGGTCACGGATGTGTCGTGCTTTGCAACGGCGACAATCAAGGTGTGCCCCTCATAGCGGACGTTGTTCGTGAAGTATTGTCAGCACTTGGTACAACCGGTATCGATTTTGATCGTCTCGATCTAGCCTTCGACGACGCGGATCTTCCCCAAGAGCAGATTGTAAATCTTGGTTACAAGAAACTCATTTTTGAAGCTTTTGAGCCCGACCTTCCGGAAGCTATCATCGAGTGTGGCGAACCCGGCGATCGCGATCCGCTGGCCTCTGCGAATCTTGCGGTCGGCGCAAGAATCGTGGCGGTCAGTAACCAAAAGTTTGCCCGCGCCGAAAATCTGATCAGTCCGTATCTCCCCGTCTTTGATCCGGAACTCTACGGGGCTCAGGGCAAGGTGATGGACAGCTGGGAGACCGCTCGTCACAGTCCCGAAAGCTGCGATCGTCTCCATCTTGCGCTCGCACGGCCTTCGGTGATTCGTTACGTGAGTCTTTCGACACAGTTTCATGACGGGAACCACCCAGAGTTTGTTCGCTTGAGTGCCCGTGATCAAGAAATGGGGGCAACCGGGGCAAACGGGGCGTGGTCCGAGATTTTGCCGAAGTCCGCACTCATGGGCCATGCACTGTTACGCGTGGATCTCGGTGCGACGAACAAGGTGTTCTCTGAGGTCGTCGTGGAGATCTTTCCAGACGGTGGACTTTCTCGGCTCGGTTTGTATCGCGAGTTGCCCGAGTTACCAGAGTCAAGTGGCGACAAAGCTGCGAAGTTTGCTCCGATCACCGAAGCGAAGCCGGAGCGTTTCCCCGAACCGATTCCAAAACCGCTGAAACCGCTCGTGATCCCCTATCAGTTGGCAAGCGACGAGGTGACGCGAAATCTGAAGTCCGTTTCGAGAGAACGCGTCGATTGGGCGAGTCTTGCGTTTGGGGGATCGATCGTGTCGGCGAGTAACGAGCACTATGGACCAGCGGTTCAGGTCCTTTCGCCTTTTCCGGCGCTCAGCATGTTTGACGGGTTCGAGTCGGCGCGGAGTCGAAAACCAGGGCATTTCGAAGAGGTCGCCATCCAGCTCGGAAAGCGTGTTCGTGTTGAATCGGTTCTGCTCGACTTTAAGTTTTTCGTTAACAACGGCCCGATGGATGTCGAGCTTGAGGGACTGTTTCAAGGAAAGTGGCGTATCTTAGTTCCCAAGACACGGGTGAAAGCATTTTCTGGAAATCAGCGCGTGTTTCGTGTCGACGATGCCGTGATCGATCAGATGCGCGTTCGTGTGTTTCCGGACGGCGGGATCAACCGCATCACGGTGAGAGGCGTTCCTGTTTAAGCCACTGCGCAAGTAGGCCGCGCTCGTCTTCGGTCATCCCGGTTTTGTTTGCCAGTGGCATTGATTTAGCCACGATCGTGTGAAGATAGATCCTATCAGCGCGCGCGCGAATCTGGGCTTCGGTTTCAAAAATCACTCCTTGCGGCGGAGCTCGATAGATGTCGTCTGTTGGATGTGACGAGTGGCAACTGAGACAGCGTGCTTGAAAAATCGCATGAACGCGTGCGTACTCGACGGGAGTTTCCGATAGAACCGCTGTCGCTTGGTTGCTCGCGCTGGTTCCGGTCAGACCCACAGTCGCCAAAAGTCCGACGACAGCTGGGACAAGAGCCCAGCGTTCGATAGGATTTTTAGTGACCATGGCGTGTCGTGTGAGTGCGCCTGTGATCGATATTAAAATCAATAGCAACCAGTTGAGCGGGTGGTTGTAAACCATCGCGTAGTGATTGCTCAGCATGATGAACAACACCGGAAACGTGAAATACGTGTTGTGCACGGAGCGTGTTTTCGATCGCAGACTGACCGAATAGTCGGGAACCTGGCCGGCCTGCGCTTCGCGAAGCATCTTGGACTGTCCGGGTAGGATCCGTATCCAAACATTGAGGAGCATCGCACTTCCAAAAATCACGCCGATCGTGATGAAGGCGCCACGTCCGCTGAAAACCTTAGTGAGCGCGTAGATGAGGCCACCAAAGAAAAGCAGCGACAGCACAGTGCTCACCGACTTTGATTTAATAAAGCGCTCGGTCCAAATCGCGTCGTAAACCAACCAGCTTCCGACGATGATCGCGAGACTGATTCCAACCGCTTGTCCCTGCGTGAGCGCCATGACACCGGGATCGATCAGAAGACTGGCGCCGCGAAGGAAGTAGAGATTAACGAAGAGTAGAAATCCCGTGATCCACGTGAGCGTTGCTTCCCATTTAAACCAGTGCAAAAGCTTGGGCAGTTCCCCAGGGTAAATCTTTCGTTTCTCGACCTGATAGTAAAACCCGCCGTGGACCATGAAGACTTCGCCTTCGACGTTGCGGCGTGGGGACTCAGGCGGTGCAAAACTGCTGTCGAGCCAGATGAAGTAAAAAGAACTGCCGATCCAAGCAATACCCGCGACGAGGTGGGAGAAGCGTAAAAGATATTCAACCCAAAGACTGATCGAGACTTCCATAGCGGGATCAGGTGCCGGTTAACTTCTTAAGCTCGTTCAGTTTTGCTTGAGCTTCGTCGGGTATCTCAGTTCCAGCGCTTCCGGAATAACCAACTGCCATGCTTTCCTCGAGTCGGACAAAGCAGGACCGAGCCGTCATTGTTTTCGGAGCTCGGCGTATGCAGTTCTCATAAAACGCTTCGTGCAAAAACCACAGGTCGAGATCCTGAAGCGCTTGATAAGCCATCCCGGCAGCAAGCAAGCTTTCCGGAACGAGTTTGCTCTTCGGATATTCGCGCATGAGCCGGTGGGCGACCGCAGTGACACGTAAGTAACTGATATCGCCAGCGTGATCGGCCACATAACGTTGCTGCTTCTGTGCGTCCGCGAGCAGTCGTTTCATCTCGGTCAGCAGTCCCTGATCCGAGGTGGTTTTTCGTTTACCTTCTTTTTTCCAAGAGGTGATGGAGCGGCTCCATGCCTGAGCATCTTCACGAACAAAACCAGGAAGCGACGCGGTTCCAAGAACCTGCTCTACGGTGCGGCCAGCTTCTTCGGGCGAGTCGAGATGGCGCACGGCCACGGCAAGTCCGAGGCGTGCAGCTTTTTGCCAAGCAATCGGAACCGTTCGCGCCGAGTCTCCTTGTGCGAGCACACCGCGGATCGTTTTCATAGCCGAATCGAACTGACGTGTTGCGATCAGCGCCTCCGCCTTTTCGAATTCATCGAGACCCGACAGATCAAAATCCCAACCCGTATAACTAGGGCCGCTGCTGTCTCGTGTGTGACAGGCCACGCAGTACTGAGTGGCGCCGCGAAACACGCCGCGAGCGTATTCCCGATTGCCACGTCTCAATTCGGTCAGTCCGCGTCCCATCTCGCGATCAAAACTGTCCCACAAAATCGTAAGCGATGGATCAAAGTCAGCACTCTTTGCCATGGGGCCGAGATCATGCGCTGCTTTCGTAAACTTCTCGGCCTCTTTTCGCAGACGTGCCTCCTGCTCGGGATCGTTAAAACGCTTCTTGTTGTAGAGGTCGGGAAGAAACTCACGAAGAGCGCTTGCGAGCCGCACCATCTGCGCATTCCACTGCGCGTTCCCCTGCGCATTGAAAGACGGGGTCTCGTTTGCAAAAGCCGGTGGGATCGAAAGTAGCAAGGTCGACAGTGCCAAGGTGAAGGATCGCGATGTGTGTGTCATAGGACCGATCATACTCAGAGTTCCGAAAAGCGATAGCGATCTCCTTGCTTGATTTAGCGTCACGCAACGCGTAAGAGTCTGCAGCATGTTGGCTTTGCTTCTGTTATCGAATTTAGCCCTGGGCGCTGAGCTCCCGTCCTCCGTCGACGGACAGGATGTTTTTCGCGGTTGGCTGACTCTTTTTTTCACGGCTTCTGACAGCAAACTCGAGACGTACGCATCGACCTTGCCTCCATCTGAAAAACACCTGTACGGGCAGCTGTATCGGGCGTCTCATCTCTTACCCTCGGAACTCCAGGCTCTTTTCAAACTGCGGAGCCCAAATCACGAACCATGGAGTACGTCCGAGGATGCGCTAGAGGACACAATGACCGTTCGGTTCGGCGGTCTCGAATTTCAGGTGCATTACAGCCTCGAGTACTCGCAAACGGGTATGGTTCTCAGTTTTCCAGATGGTGAGGAAATCCGATTAGCTCCACATGAGATCGATCCGACGCGCCTGCGAATCCTTGCGAAAAAGGTGTTTCCGTCTGTTCGCGAGAACGGTGTCGAGTGGGCACTGTATCGCGTGCTCAATCCGAATCTCGAAATCGATCCGGAAATCTATCTCAAGGGTCGTGAGATGCGCGCTCAAGCGTGGAGTGAAATCGGATTTGAGGAGCTTGCAGGCGAGATCCTGTCTTCGGAGAAAAATCTCACTCAAGCTGAGGTCTTCGATCGAGCGATGGCGCGCATTCTCGGCGTACTCGCGAAGGTCGGGCACCACGCGGCGCCACCGCGACAGTATGCAGTGGCCCAACAGCTGCGCTCCGATCTAAAAAATGCCGAAGCCTGGGCTGTGCTTGGCGTACTTGTGATGATTGGACTGGATCATGTGGTTTATCCAAAGCTGTTTCATACGTCACACGGATCACTGTTCGTCGGTGAAACCTTTGCCGCTCTCGGACTGATCGGGCTTACGACCGGGTATCGCACCGTGAAAACGTTGGAACATCTTCAGTCTCCAGCGAAGCGGCTTTCAATTCGAGCATGGAGTCCGCTCCAAAGATTTGCAGTCGGTTTCTTGGGTTCAGAAGCGCTGACGGGTTTGACCCTGGGCTGTGCGGCACTTCTCGCTCCTGAACATTTAGGCATCTTTTAGGCAAGCATGTTTTAGGTGGGCATGTCACCACCACGGTAGCGGTCGAAGATTAGTCGTCAATGCTATCAAGCACTTCTGTCACGACGGCGCGAACGCGTGACCAAAGCCCCAAAAATGCTGTCCTTAGAAAGGCCGCTTGCGGGGTGGACTCAGTAGACGCGGTAACAGCCGTAGCCGCGGTTGCAGGTACGGTCGTCGTTGCAGTAGGGGCAGCTCGGGCAACACCATTGGCAACCGGTGCGGCAGCGGGCGCGGTAGGCAGCGTAGGTTGAGTGGGTTTCTGGGGTGTCGGTGGACCACTATCTGACTGAAGAAACGCGGTCAGCGCTGCCACCAGCTTCTCGAGTGTGTAGTCCGGATTGGTGATGCAATCGTCGACAATGTCACTGAGTGGCAGTTCCTCCGCTGGCATTGGATCATTGTTGTCTATGCGGCGCTGCCGAGCCGATTTGATTTTGAGAAGCATCTGAGCCTCTTCGACCATGCGGTTGGTTCGAGAGATCGGTCCGGTACCGATCGGCGTGCCTTCGAACGGTGTCCGCCCCGTAATGATGCTGTAGAATATGATCCCGATTGCCATGAGGTCGGCCTTTTCTCCTGTGGCGATGAGAGGATTAAAAGTGGGTGATGTTGTCATCGTCATGCTGCCGTCGGGGTTCATGGTCCGAAACGCCGGAAAAAGTAGCGTCAGTTTGCTTCCTTTGATGACGATGTTCTCGGGCTTAAGGTTTCCGTGAAAATCGAGTTGCTTGGCATCGCGGAGACGAATCAACTCGCGACCAATCATCAGAAACCAGTTTATTGGGATCCTGTCGTTCCGAGCCTGGTAGTCGAGAAGTGTCTCGACGCCGGCCACTGCGATGTGAAGGAACGAATCGGACGCCTCGGGCGGTCGAAGAGGACACGGGAACATACTGGGCCGAACCTGACGGAGGATCGTCCCCTGTTGTTGCACCATCCAGCGTCGCATCTTCTTAGCCTCTGCGAGCGGTACTAACGTCCATCCGGTGCGACGAACGGTGTACATCTGTTCATATGCATACGCGCTGTTCTTTGGCGTTAAAGCTTCGGCCTCTTTGGGGTGTTTTCCGCGAACGGGACCGTCGTCGTTCACGGTCACGACCAAACCCATGATTCCGTTGTGCCGAACGTTCCACCAACGAAACCACTCGTTTGAGCCCCTTCCCGGACCGTAAAAGAAAGTATCCGGAGTCATCTGCTTCGGACAACTGCTCGGGTCGTCCTCAGTTGCGGTCGACACATTCGATGGCCACCCAGTCGGTAGAAGGAGTGCGATCAGTAAAACTCTGGAGTAGCCCGGACTCATGATGCGACGTATTATCAGATTTTAGTGCATTGCGTAACCAGAAAGTGGTCCGCAGGTCGTTCAAGTTTGTAGCTACGCCGCAGTTGTTTCAAAGGACCAGTCTGAGAAAAGTAGAATCGCCGGATGTCCTTTAAGGAAGCTTCTAATAATCAAAACGAGCATTGAGCATCTGGATCCATTAGCTTCGACGCTGTATTGGGCAAATACTGTGGTCCGAAAGCCTCGGTAGCAGCCTCTGTCTTTTCGAAGAGAATCCCGTGTCCATCCCCGCCAATAACGAATGCTTTAGTGGTTCTAAAAGACTGCTCTTCTCTGTGCTCGAAATCATTATCAACAATAAGAGTGTAGCCGTAGAATTTGAAACCAGATCCAGTGAGTTCTTTCGTGACAGGGTGAGGGAGTGGAAATCGTAAACGAAAACTTTTCACGCGTTGTTGGTCATCGGTTTTAACATTTGTCACACATCCCAATAACGACTCTGCAACGAATCCTTCATTTCCGTCGGACAGAAGGAATATGACGTCGGGTTGAGCACTTTCGAAGGCTCCCGAGTAGTTGATAGATGCCGTAATCTTTTCGGACAAAGAAAGGCGTTGGACATTAAAAAAGTTGGCACCGGTCGGTTTACGCCAATAGTTTTTGTTAGGATTCTCAGCGTAAGAATTGAAACCAGAGCCGAGGACCAAAGCAAACGTCAGAAGAGCATAGTTTGTTTTCATAGTTTGTACTCCGTACTTGTGGAAGGTTTCGGCGTGGCTATCATCAGTTGACAGTATGAGTCAAGCGACAATGAGTACGTCGTATCTACTGGTGACTTTCGAGGTATCCCCGAAGATCGGCCGCGTTTAGAAGTCTCAGGGTATAGCCGTAGTTTCTGCTGCCGCTGTCTGGCAAATATTCGACTAAGAATACTAGACGTGGGTCTCTGGTCTCGCTAGCAGTGGGAACAAGAAGCTCCTGTGGATTTCTTGCCTTTGAACCAGCAGGGACCAAAATGACCGAAGAACCACTTTCGGTGCTCCAGTCGACCAACCAGGCATCAACTAGAAACAGATGCCCGCCGATCCGAATGCCATCGAATCTTACTTCGCCGCTACGATCGGAAATCAGTACAACAGGCATCGAAGATTCGGTGGCAAGTACGTCGTCTGTTAGACTGATTACTCGAATGCTTTTGCGTGGCCTGAGTTCTGTCCTGTATCCAGG
Organism: uncultured Oligoflexia bacterium; assembly: GCA_964549505.1. GTDB lineage: Bacteria > Bdellovibrionota > UBA1018 > UBA1018 > CAZJVD01 > CAZJVD01. The sequence goes on along the minus strand of CAZJVD010000013.1, from coordinate 60,141 downwards.
AAATCCAGCCGATCGCTGATGTGCTTCTTGTTCTCTCGGATGAGTGTAGTTCAACCGATTCGGCTCTTCTTCGGCGCTGAATGAAGCTTGGAACCCCTCTCCGAAGAATCCCGGGTTATCCAGCATCTCCGCCAAGAGCGCCAAAGTGTTTGCGCGTCTTTCAGTTTCTCGCGCGGTTGCTTCCGCCTGTTGCTGATCCCACCAGGCTCTGCGCCGCGCCTCCAAGTCCCGTGCTTCGGCGGCAAGGCGTCGCTCGTCGCGCAACATGGCTGAGCACCCTGAGCTCTCGTAAGTAGGTAAGCCGTCGGCCAAGGCCGAGGAAATAACGGTCAGCATTGCTATAGAAAACACGACGTTTTTATACACTGCGTAAATTTGATTTGCAAGCTCCGAGCGCGGGCGAACGCCGGTCCTTTCACCTGGGATGCCGAATAGAATACTGCTGCCGAAGGTAATCCTTGGTTTCTTCTTTGTGTTCTGGCTCGCGTGAACGAATAGATGACTCAAGCCCGACAAGTCCTGTCATTGACCCGTGTTGACATGTAGCATCATAATGGGTTAGAGCTTCTGGTTAATGCGAGGTAAGTTATGAGATTCAGCGTGCTTGTGTTGATCTTCCTTTCGGCGGTCTCTGCTTCGGCGGCAAAGATCGGTCTCTTGGGACCGGACCGTGCTCGATTCACCTACGAAAAAATCGGTGACACCGTTCGTATTCGGAAGTTTCCGTTAAACACAGTTATCGAACTGACAGATAATGAGTTTCGAGTAGCCTTTCGTAACAAGCTTGCTCATCTCCGGCTTTCAGATCTGAGGAGTCAGGACAAAACATTGTTAGAAAGATACGCACGCGAGTCACAGGAAATCGATGCGCTTTTGGACGACGTGCGCTCTTTTCGAGGCGATAAGACCGAAGACTCTACGATGTGGCTGAAAGCCACTGAAGACAAGATCAAGAAGGTCGCGTCGGAGGCCTCGGCTCGAATCGAAATAGATCAGACTATCGATAGTCTTCTCGCAAGCATGGAATCAGAGACCGTTATGCAGATCCTGCAACCGTCAGTTGAAGGCACTAACATTGCTTTTGCCACGCTTCTCGCAATGGCCGTCGATGGCACCTGTCGGGATCTCTTCTCACTTAACGACGATTATCTAGGACAGAACTGTTTTACTAGTGGTGGTTTTCGATTTGAAGGCGTGCGTGAGGGGTGGAGGGATCGTCAGACCGGTCTTACCTGGTTCCATGAGCCTCAAGTCAATCTTGATTATTTCACCGTTAACAATGGATGTAACAGATTGGGCCGTCGGCTACCATCTCTAGGGGAGCTCAGGGGAGTCCAAGAGCATGGAATACAGGAAGTGCCGACGACATGGAAGCATTGGTGGAGCATTGACGGCGGAGGATATTTTTGGACTTCAGAGTTATCTCGCGCCACCACCTGGTTGGGGAGCGACACTGTTTCAAAGCTCGGCGACAAAAATGAAATTCGCACTGATTATCCCAGCAATCATCGGGATCCAAACGGGCACATGAATCACGGAGTATGCGTTTCGCTTTAGATCTGAGTTTTAAAAATGGCGGAGAGGGAGAGATTCGAACTCTCGTTGGCTTTTACACCAAACACGCTTTCGAGGCGTGCGGTTTCAACCACTCACCCACCTCTCCTTGAAATTGCGTACTGTCTGAATACAACGAGTTATCTGAGAATGGCAGGGGTTTTTAGTCTGCCAATAAGTGGTCGTTTGAATGCTCTAAGCGATCAAGAATATTCATGATCTCGACCGCGTTGGCTTAAATTCTGCTAATACGCACTTCAATGTCCACCTCCATAAAAAGTGGCTTCGTCATCGGTCTGAGTTTTATTTTTATGCTCGGTCATCCGAGATGCAAAGGACGCACTCTTCTTAAAAGAGGAATCAAACCGAATTGAACATTGGAAGATTCTCCATGACGAAGCTCTGCGGGGCTATGTTTCATCAGTAGGAAAGAAAGTCAGCGTTCAGTCAGGTGTTAGTTCTGTGGATTTCACGATCATCGATACGCCGGTTGTGCAGGCCGTGTCCGAATTGGGCGGAGCTATTGTCATAACTCTAGGAATGCTCGGTTTCATGGAGAGCAAAGCTGAGTTGGCCTGTTTGATCGGGCACGAAATTCACCATCAAGTTCAAGTGGAGACAAACGAGAGAGCTTCCCGATCTTCCCGAAAAATATCGACCAGATTTTGAAGGTCGTGTTTTTAAGGGGGCCATGCGCGAAGGAGAAATAGTTTATCAGGCTCAAAGAGCCAGTAAGTGGGTACGCCGGAAAAATTTCGGGAGGTTCTGGGCACCAGTTCTTCATACCGGAAGGCGTGCCTCTCGAAGAAGTATTAGAGGAGATCGCATTCTAATGTACAAAATCCGTTTTTCTGGCCTGGTTGATATACATATGGGCTCGCCCTATAACATTGCCGATATTCATGTCATAGGCGGGTATTTTCCAGAGAACGTATCGGACGAGGCATTTCAAGACAGATGCGCTGTGAGCATCGATGGTCAGACTTGCTTTGTGGTCGTCTGGGATAGACCCAATAACGATCCAGGGTTTCGAGTTTGGAAAGTCTCAAATCAAGACCGAAGCGTAAAGAAGTCAGATCGGATTTCGGGCTGCTGCCAGGAAGTTTCGTTATCAGGCGACGGTGTGTCCGTTGTCGTATGGGAATATGAAAAACCACTGCGAACTGAAACAGTGACGGATTTTAAGTAGGTGGATGAATCGCCCTTTCATTCCCTGCGCGCTGAGAGTTGGTTTCACGCTGCATCCTTCAGATCGTGCGAATAAGTGACCTGAGGCATTTGAATCTCTATGCGAGTGTATGCAAAAATGAGCTTTGGGACTTTGGACTTCTTTGCATCTCCCCCCTCCTCGAATCGAATAAATCCCATAGCTTCAAGTGCAACGCAATCGCTCCTAATCTCTCAGATTTGACTCAAAGCACAGGCCTCGCTATACCCAATGCTTCATGGTGAGACGGAGTGGATTGTTTCGGCTTTTTGGCATCTTGCTGACTGGGGGAGTGCTTCTCGCCGGTTGCGGAGCGGAACGTTCGAAGACGGGTGCAGGCACTCGTTCAACGTCGGGTGCGACTCGGCCGGAACAAACCGAAAGTGATATTCGCGGTCGTCCGATGGAAGAACCTCCTGTGAAGCAGGACGAGGGAGATGCACATGCGCAGCGTAGTGAACAGCGTCCCGCGACGGCGGTTCCGGTTCTCGAACTCATTGAGCTGACGATCCCTGACGACGGCGACAGTACCGGGCATGGCAATATTGTTCCGATTCTCCATTGGAGCTTTGGAGACACTATCAGTGAACCTGAGACGTTTTTAGCGACGGGCTTTACGGAGTGGGAAGTGGACAGCGGAGTTCCGTTCAATGCCGACCCGAGAAAACGGACGTATGCTCGCTCGATTCCGATTCCGTCGGAACAGTTCGATCGTAAGTTACTCAATCCCATCATCACGCTTGTCGACCTAGACAATGACCCGAACGATCTCGTATTTCACGGGCCTGCCGGAGATCTGCCATTGGATCAGGCACACGCCAATGCCGAAGGTGGATGGGACTTTACGGAAGCGGGCACGATGACTGGATCGGGCGATTCCTGGAGTATGAAATTTCGGGTGAGCTGGGTGGATAGCACGTCTCCGACAGCGATTCGTAAACCGGCGAATATTGAAACCGTCATGAAAGATCTCGAAGAACGAGCTCAGGACGATCGAGCATTTGCTCCATTACTTCTAAAACCAAAACGCGATGGGGAATACGAGATCGAACCTATGGTTCTCTACATCCAGCGTCTGCGACCGAGTGCTGAAGAAGTTTCGCAGATCTTGCCTCTCTTGAGCTGGAGTGAAGAATTTCAGTTTCAGGGACATCCGGAGCCGTTGGTGGCTGCGGCGGACGGCAATGGATTTTGGGAGCTTCCGGCTGGAATCGACTATGCTCCTTCGAAAGAGGCGCGCGCGTCGCGTATTCCTGCCTACGAGACTTCGCGTGATGATCTGACGTTTCGTATTATCTTGATCGATCTCAATAGCGTCGAACCTTCGAAGGATGTTCTCGTGCTGTCAAAAACGGTCAAACATCCTGTGAAGAACTTCGTCGATCTGTTGACCGACAACGCCGAAAGCGTCTACGACTTCACTGAACATGTGAACGTCCCGGTTTTTGGGGAGATCACGATTGGGTTTCAAATTTCGAAACGTTCTGTAGCTCGTGCGAAGCCAGGGGGGCGGGCGCTCGAGCTTCTGAATTCACGACTTGCTGGTTGGCGCTCCCGTGCTTTCGGTTTCTGAGAATACCCTCAACCGCACCTATCTGTCCGACGGAAGACGTGGCGTACTGCCTCGGTTGGTGCATGAGCAGATTCGTAACACTGCAGATTTTCTTTTTGATCAGCCGGAGTTTCTCGCGAGTCCTTGCGGGGAGATTTTGCAACGGGATCCGGAGCAGTCTTGCGATTTCCTAGAATATTTTCAGCTGCTCTATGCGGCACATTTCTCGACGGTTGCGACGTTCGTACCTACGGATTTTGATGTGCACATTCGACACAAACTTTGGTTCGCGGCGCTCGATGAAAAGGATGCTCCCGAGCTGATCCACGCGCTCGCGAGCTTTGCGCTCGATGCACGTAGCTGGGATTCGAAACAGGTGTCCGAACGTTGGGTCCGCGACACAAAGACTGGTCATGTGCTTTCGGGGCACGATGGCGAGTGGTTGACGATCGCCGTTCCTGCCTATGCTGCCTGTTTGCGAAAGAATGTTGTTCTCAAGGATGCGATCTATGATGCGGTCGTTGGAGAAGTCGTTCGCGAATCGGAACTCGTGGCTTCATTGTTTCGTAGTCGTGACGGAATCGGGTTTCTCAAGGCCGCCGCGCTTTGGGCGCACAACTCCGGAGATCTGGATCGGGTGATTGATCTTTGGGCTCTTCCGACAGAAGACCCCCTTCGAAAAGCGGTTTACAAAGTGGGCCAGATCACGAAGCCCCTTTTTGCTTCGGTTGCGAAAGAGCTCGAAGCTGCTGCGATGATCTATAAGCGTGACCTCGCTCGTGAGAATCATCGTCATTATCCATTACGAAAACTAAAATTCTTGCGGAGATCTCGCGCGCACCTTTTGGGGCTTGGCCCATTCTTCGATGCGTGGGGAACGAAGCTTGGGCGCGACCTCTCGGCGCGTGAGCTCGGTCTCTTGGTGGATGAGCTGGCGACGTATTGGTTGCGTTGTTTTGAGACGGATCCGTCCGACGCACCGGTGGGATACGCCCGAGCAGTGAAGGGGATGAGCGAGACGGTGCGTGGAGGGCTCGAAAAGGTTCTCGGCGAAGCGCCTGCTCGGACACGCCGAATGGTGACGTCGGGTGGTTTTCGGCGGTTACTGGATCAGGAATATGGTGCTTTTGAGGCGCGATGGGCGGCTCTCCCTTTTAAGGTTGCGGAGTCTCTGTAAGAGTATTAACATGGCGCATTCATATGACGAGGGTGGCTGCTTGAAAGTTAGGAATCTCTTTATATTTTGCATACTTATAACCACCGGTGGATCACAGGCGGCCGTGTCAGCGCCGTTTGGTATGGATCGCGTGAGTCGTTGTGCGCGGGCGATCGCACGCATGCCGGGGGTCTCTTGGTTCTTGGCGGGGACATCGGACGCAGACGCTTCTTTAGCGGGAAGTCTTCCGAAAGTGTTTCGTCAGCACATCCAACAGTTAGAAACGGTTACGGGCGAAGTTGAAAGGTTTGTGAAAGCAGTTCGTGCTGGCGAAGCTGTTCCGGCGGATGCTTGGGCGGGGTTAGTGCGAAAGAGTCTGCGTGACCGTTTGAAGGTCAGCGAACAACAGTTGGCGTCAGTCGCTTCGCATGTTCCGCTGTCACAGGATTCGTTTGTTTCACAATCGAGTTTGAATCTGCAGAATTTTTCACACTGGTTAGACGTTACTGTTTCGTCCGAGATTCGACTGCTCGCGGTGGCGATCGAGCATGGCTGTATGCCCGTGTATCGCGATGATCACTGGGCTGCGGTCGCGCGGTGCCCGGAGGATTTAGCCAGAGCGCTGAGCTTATTGCGCGCGAGACGGTTGTCGGGTGTTCGAAGTGACGGCCGGATTCACTGGGAGCTCGTCGGTGTTGTCGGGCGAGCGTGGAGTAGAGATCAGATACCAGCGTTCGAGACGTTCTTGGTCGAACGGTTTGGAAGCGATCATGTGGCAAAGCTCGGTCCGAAGGGCGGGAGCGACCGGTTGGCGGCGATTCTTGATCGTGGCGAGAGCGGTTGGGAGTTTGCTGTACTCGATCGCTACAACGCTTTACTGACCAAGGCTGAATGGGTTCACGCAGAGCTCGCGCAGATCCTGACAGCGATTACAGCGCCTTAACGTTTGATAGCTCAGCCGCAAAGGCGACACCCAGCTGTACGAAGTGAACACCAAACTCAAAATCTAACTTCGGTGATCCGTCAGGATGGTTGATGGTGTCTCTTTCGGAATGAATGTCATGGTTCATCTCTTTCATCGGCGCTTCAAACGGCATGGCCGATGGATAACCAGCTTTGGTCCAACTCGCATGATCACTGCAGGCATAACCACAGGTTTCGCGATCCCACTCGATGTGAACATACTGGTCAATCAAGCGTTCTACGAGGTTTGAGAGTCCCTCGTCGACGTGGTCGCGGATCATGGTGATCTTTCGCTCTTTTCCTGGAGCGAGCGTCATGTCGAACTGGATAACGCCGGCAACTTTGCGGCCTGCTTCACGGAAACTGCGTGAAATGTCCTGGCTGCCGCGCAGACCGACTTCTTCGCCCGCATAGGCCATGAAAACCACCGAGCGCTTCGGTCGAAACAATCCTTCGGCAAGAACGCGGAATGTCTCGGTGACGGTAGCCGTACCGGAGGCGTCATCGTCCGCGCCGGGTGCTGTTTTTCTTTTGCTGAAAATCCAACCCTGGTTGATCGAATCCAAATGACCGCCGATGATGACGTACTCGTCAGGAAGTTCGGTTCCTTCGATGGTTGCGATAACGGACGGCTGGCGAAATGCATGCTGAAACAATTCGACCTTGATATCGGAGCGCCCGTTGGCGTAGCTCGTCCATCGATCGCGTAGCCATTCGGCGGCTGCAACACCTTCATCGGATTCGTAGTACCGATTATGGAATTGACTGAGTTCTGAAACGGTCTCGAGTACGTTCTCTGTGTTGATGAGACCCAGCAAGTCTTCCACTTCGGTCGTGTTTTCAAAGAGGCTGTCTTCATCAAGGATGACCGATACATCCGGCAAGGAACCTAAGTCCAATTCTGGATAATCGGTGACGTCAAAGAAGCTGCCGCACACGCCGCGCCGATGCGACTGTCGAATCAAGTTGAAGATATCTTCTTGATTCATCCATTCGACTTCGCCTTCGTCGGTTTCAATCAGGCGTAAACCAGGAATCAGTTCGGAGTCTGGTAGCCCACCATCTTGGCCCTGAGCCTTGAAAATGGAAAGAAAAGCCATCGAGCACAGTGCGATGACAACGAACAAAACGCGTGTCCTTGCGTTGAGCATAAATTCCCCCGATCAGCCTGAATGTATCGTTTAAAGCCTTATAGGAGCAAGGGTTTTTGATGCTTCGCAATTGCTGTTGACGGCGGACTTATAAACACATAAACATTCATTTATATGATTGCTCGGTCCTCTTATAAGACCGCATCTAAGTTACGAAATCACCTTAGCCAACGTCCTTATACGGGCCGTGAAGTATTCGAACGGTTGGCCGAAACCTTTCAAGCGTTAGGCGATACATCGCGTGTTCGCATCGTTTGGTCTCTTTCGCACGGAGAGATTTCGGTCGGTGCGCTTGCAGAGACGCTGGCCATGAGCCAGCCGGCCGTGAGTCATCATTTGCGCACGTTACGAAATCTTCATCTCGTGAACGCACGCAAACAGGGGCGCGAGGTTTTTTACCGATTAGACGACGAGCACATTGATCGTCTTCTCAAAGAGGGTCTCGAACACGTCAAAGATTTCATGAGGAGCACTTGAGTGAGCGGTGTTTTGCGTTTGAGTGAACTAAAGATTGGACAACGAGGACGGGTGCGAAAACTCGAAGAAACGAGTTGGGCCAAGCGCCTTTTGGATATGGGATTCCAAGATGGTTCTGCGATTGAAAAATTGATCGAGGGACCGTGGTTTGCGGATCCGTGTTCGTACCGTATTCGTGGGTCGATCGTCGCGCTTCGGAAAGCCGAAGCCGATCTCGTCTGGGTTGAAGTACAGGAGCAGTGAGATGGAAAACGGGCCGATTGTTGCACTAGCGGGCGCGCCGAACTGCGGAAAGACATCGCTCTTCAACGCTCTCACGGGCTCACGCCAGCGTGTTGCAAACTACGCCGGTGTTACGGTCGAACGCAAAGAAGGGTTTATTGAGACGGCGAGTGGCCTCAGGATTCGCATTTTGGATTTGCCGGGGACATACAGTCTTGATCCGCGATCGCCGGATGAGACGATCACGCGCGATGTTTTACTCAATCACCGCAAAGATGTCGGCGTGCCTGATGTGTTGTTGGCCGTGGCCGATGCGACCGGTCTCGAGCGCAGTTTGCGACTGGTGCTCGAAGTCAGCGAGACAGGAATTCCCGTCGTTCTAGCGTTAAACATGATGGATCTCGCGCAGGGGCGCGGAATGGATCTTGATGTCGCCCGCTTGCAGAGTGAGCTGGGTATTCCGGTCGTGCCGACCGTTGCTGTCAAAGGCGGCGGGATCAAAGATCTTATTGAGCGCGTGGAGCACGCTGTTTTTACGCAACGAAGTCAGGCTGTAGCGACGCAGAAGATTCGCGAGGTGCGGCTGGACGCCGAAGCGGTTCATGCGCGGTACAACCGGGTTGATGCGATCTTAGCGGCTTCGGCTCGTCGGCTTCCGAGTCCTTCGGTCTGGACCGATCGCCTCGATCGGGTGCTTCTGCACCCCGTTTGGGGATTCTTGATTTTAGCAGTCGTGTTGCTCTTTGTGTTTCAGGCGTTATTCACACTCGCGAGTCCCTTACAGGACGGAATTGAAGCGATGGTCGGTTGGTTGTCGGCGCTTATCTCCAATCATGCACCCGCTGGAGCCTTTCGCGATCTTATTGTTGATGGTGTGATTGCTGGAGTCGGTGCGGTGATCGTTTTTCTCCCGCAAATTCTAATTTTATTCGCCGCCATTCTTGTCCTGGAAGATACGGGATACATGGCTCGTGCTGCGTTTCTGATGGATCGTCTCATGGCGAGTGTTGGCCTGCATGGACGCGCATTCATTCCGTTACTTTCGTCGTTTGCCTGTGCGATTCCAGGCATCATGGCGACACGAACAATCGAGAACCGACGTGATCGTCTTGCAACCATCGCTGTTGCACCCTTGATGACGTGTTCCGCGCGCTTACCTGTCTACGCACTTCTGATTGCAGCGTTTATTCCTGGCCGAACCGTGCTTGGAGGGTTTCAGCTGCAAGGTTTAGTTCTGTTTGGTTTGTACGTGGCGGGAATCGTCGGAGCCTTGGGTCTTGCTTGGATTCTTAAGCGCAGTGTTCTCAAGGGACCGCCAGCACCACTCATGCTTGAGTTGCCGTCGTATCGCTTGCCGTCGGTACGCAACATTGCGCTCGGACTTTTTGAGCGCGGAAAGATTTTTATTCGGCGCGCGGGAACCGTGATTTTGAGTCTTTCGGTGATTCTTTGGTTTCTGGCCAGTTATCCGAAGCCAGAAGGCGCCGTTTCATCTGGAGCAGCGATTGAGCATTCGGTTGCCGGTCGCATGGGGCATTTTCTTGAGCCGGTGATGCGACCGATTGGCTTTGATTGGAAGATCTCCTTAGCTTTGATTCCTGGATTTGCAGCTCGTGAAGTGCTCGTGAGCGCACTGGGGACTGTTTATTCGGTAGAACAAGAATCCGAAGGCGCGCTTCACGATGTGCTCGCTAGCTCATGGACGCTCGCGACAGCGCTGAGTCTTTTAGCTTGGTTTGTTTTTGCTCCCCAGTGCCTTGCGACAGTCGCCGTCATCCGTCGGGAGACAGCTTCTTGGCGGTGGACTTTGTTCACTGTGGTGATTCTTACAGCGTTTGCCTATGTCGCGGCTTGGATCACATATCGTGTCGCCATTCTGTTGGGTGGCGGTTAAGGAATTCGCGATGGGATTACAAGACATTCTGGCTTTTGGTGTCGTGCTTTTAGTAATTCTTTACTGGGTGAAGCGTTGGACGCTCCCATTTTTGGCACGTCCGTTGAGTGAAGTGCTTTTGCGACGCGGTCACGTGGCGTTGGCCATGCGATTGCGTTTCGGATCGCGTGGTCGCTACCGTTCGGACCGTTCGAGTAATTGACTTTGCACACCCCTGACGGGACACTGATGTCATATGGCGCTTCAGAATCGGGAAGTTCTGATCATTGATGACGATCCCATGATCAGAAAGCTCGTCCGTAAAGTTCTCGAGGGATCGGGCCTGTCCGTAAGCGAAGCCGAATCCGTCGATGAAGCGTTTAAGATCGCTGAAGTTCGTGGGCCTCATGTGGTTGTCACGGATTTGATGATGCCCGAGAAAGACGGTTTTGTTTTTCTTGAGAAGCGAAAAGAGTCCAATTCCCTTAAAAAAGTTCCTGTCATTGTTTTGAGTGCGATCGGTGAGAAGCAATCTGTTTTTCGAGCGATGTCGCTAGGGGCACTCGACTATCTCGTCAAGCCATTCAATGCCAAAATTCTTTTGCAAAAACTCCGAAAAATTATGAAAGACCGTGAGTTCGGGACACATAATTTTGCTGCCGGTGATCGGCCGGACGTTGAAGTTTCGGCGCCTGCTCGTGTGATGAATACGAGTGAAATCGGATTTCTGCTGGAGGCGCCGGTAAAACTTGCGTCTGACTCTAAAATTGGCGTGACGTCAAAAGTGTTGCAACGCTTACGTATGAACGAGTGCCATCTGCGCACCAAGAAGAGCACGGGTAGTCCCGGTGGGCCGGGGCTGTTTCTGACGACGGTCGATGTCGTCGGTATTCCCATGGAAATCGCGAAGCATATTCGCCAGATACTCCGAGGAAAATAGATGGCCGGGTCTCCGCAAGTCGTACTAATTGATGACGATGAAGAGTTTTGTAAGATTCTTCGCGTAGTTTTGGGTCGTCTAGGAGTCGAGCTGACCACATATGTCACACCCGAGCGTTTCTTCGAGGTCCTCGTCAAGAAGAAGCCTGATCTTGTGATGGTCGATCTCAACTTTGCTGAGCTCGGCCAAGGTTTCAAGATCGTGGAGCGAGTTCGGAAAGCAGCGGGTCCGGTACTGCCGGTGTTGGTCATTACAGCTACCGGAAATCCGCAGGCGATCGCGCACGCGCTCGAGCTCGGAGCCAATGATTATCTGTTGAAGCCGGTCGACAAGGAACTGCTCGCAGCAAAGCTGAAAAGGTTTGTTTCCTCGCCGGGACTCGAAGACTTTGTCGAGAACCGTGAGTACGAAGTCGCAGCCGAAGATCGCTCGGCCAGTGTCGAGTGCGGTCTCGAGATCGAGGCCGTCGACGAGTTTGGCTTGAGTCTCGTAGGGCCTCATATGATCACCAAGGGTACGGCGCTTCGCGTAGCCGGAGAATGGATCCAAGAACTCACAGGTCAGCCCACCGTTCTAGTGAACGTTTCCAACACATGGACCCATGAGGATGAAAAGCTCTACGGAGCCTATGGGGAGTTCGATCTTCAGAACGAGGAATTAGCCTCCAGTGTGCGTCGTTGGCTGACTGAGCATTGACAGTCGCGTCGTTTAAGGTTCAGATTCCCATGACAAATGAGTGAAACAACAACGATTACCGGCACCCATTCGCATTCACAATCCCATAACACCAGAGCAGCTGCGACCGATAGCGCGGGTATGACGAGCGCAGCTACTACCGCTGCCGCGGCTACTGCCGGCTCGGCTACGACTGCGCGACCGACGAGTCTGATTCGGTCGCGGTTTCGTCCTGCTGCGCGGCCGGATGTCTGGAAAGACGTGACCAGCGAGCAGTGGAACAGCTGGATTTGGCAGCAACAAAAACGCGTCAAGAACATGGATCAGCTTCAGAGCGTGATCAATGTTACGCCGGACGAGCGCGAAGCATTCGAAAAATCAAACGAGATGTTTCATATGGGGATTACCCCATACTATGCATCGCTCATTGATCCGAACGACCCGAACTGTCCGATTCGCCTGCAGTCCGTTCCGAAGATGGGCGAACTCGATGTCAAAAGTTTTGAGATGGAAGATCCGCTCGCGGAAGAGCGAGATATGCCTGTTCCGGGTATCACGCATCGTTATCCGGATCGCGTTCTTTTCTACACGACCCACAATTGTCCTGTTTATTGCCGGCATTGCACACGCAAACGCAAGGTTTCGGATCCTGGATCATCCGCGGCGAATAAACAGCTTGAAGAGGGTTTGAAGTACATCGAAGCACACAAAGAGATTCGCGATGTCGTGATCTCCGGCGGCGATCCACTTTCGAACTCTGACGATCGGCTGGAGTATATTCTGTCGCGTTTGCGTGCGATGGAGCACATCGAAGTATTTCGTATCGGCACGCGAAATCTCGTGACGCTTCCGCAGCGTGTGACACCGCAGTTTGCGCAGATGGTTTCAAAGTATCAGCCGGTTTTCATTCACACGCATTTCAATCACCCGAAAGAATGCACGCAGGAAGCGTTCGATGCCTGTGCGCGTCTGGCGGATGCGGGATGTCCGATCAACAACCAAATGGTTTTGCTCAAGGGCGTGAACGACGATCCGGCGATCGTGAAAGAGCTCAATCAGAAACTCTTAATGATGCGCGTGCGACCTTACTATATTTTTCTCTGTGACATGTCGCAGGGCTTGACTCACTTTCGTGTGCCAGTCGAACGTGGCATTCAGATCATTGAAGGTCTTCGTGGCTGGACGAGTGGTATGGCCGTTCCTCATTTGGTCATTGATGCTCCTGGCGGTGGCGGAAAGATCCCGATCATTCCGCAGTACGTTCGTGGAGTTGAAGGTAAGAAGTGGAAGCTCAGGAACTTCCGTAATCAGACGTTTGATTACACGGATCCGTGAGTCTTTCTTCGGTTTTCGTCCCAATTTTCGTATCTTTTGAGATGCAGACTTTCACTTCTTCAGAGTGAGGCGACGTTCTCGTTTTAAAGGTTTAGGTCGGGTTCATAAGGCTTGCCAAACAGCTTTGCGGCAAACCACCGATTGTGAGCTGCGCAGAGGTGTCGCATGTTTTCGGTACTCGTTTCTCCGCCGAGCGCGTACGGAATCTTGTGGTCGAATTGAAGCCCGTATCGGCTTTCACACCTTCGGCCTGTTTTTAGATCGACATATTCGCACTGATCGCCCGAGCGTTGGCGCACGCTATGTTTTGTACGCATCGAAACATAGCGGGACGAGTTTGCAACCTGTTCTGGATTCTGGGAAGAGCTCTGTTGCGCCGCCTCATGGTCCGGCGGAGGAGAGCCAAGCTTCTTTTCCTTTGCTGCGACGGTTCTTTTTAATGTCATCTTGAAGCACTCGCTTGCTGTGAGTCCTGGATTTCCCTCAAGCTCGCGAAATCTTTCAAACAGTGCCTCGCACTCTTCATCCAGTTCAATTTCTATTCTTCTGGACCGCTTTTCGGGCTCAAGTATTTTTTCGATCTCACGCTTTGATTTCCCCTCGACGGTCGGCACTAGGGCTGCCGTTTGCTTTGCGCTTAGTTTGTGTTTTCGAACATGCGACGCAAGCAGTGCAACCGTTGTCAGATTGAGCTTTCCTAGGTGTAACGCTTCTTTGACTTCCGTCACTCGAAAAACAAGTCGCATCGCACTTACCCGCTCGACACTCTGATGTTCGCTGTAACCTAGATAATCTTTGACGTAAGAAAATAGACTTCCGTAGCCGCGCTCCAGATAAAGTTGTCGCCGATCTACCTCATGTAAGAAGTCTAGTAGGACGACTGTCGCCCGCTTTTCCGTCTGCGCGGCTTTAAAAACTTCTTTGTGTAAGTCATCGTTCGAAATATCTTTCATGGGAGCCCTTTTATTACTTACGTAAAGTATGTCACCAGAGTTTTGATCGTCGCTTTCTGTGCAAAAATCGCGCGTGCTGGGATGCCGGGCCAGCTTTTCTAGCAGTTTTGAAACTCGTTTCTTTAGTTTCGGAGATCACGTAATCTGAAAAGCAGGTGCATCAGCGTTTATGGGTGATCATTTTAGCAGTAGTGCTTCGTGAACGAATGATTAGGCGAATGCCGCTCGCGGTTCTTCTCGGAGCCACGCTTTTTTCCTGCGCGACTCTGCCAGGCGTCGATTTTAAAAAATACGAGTTTCCCAAAGACGCTTACACCGATCCGCCGGAGCGTCATTATGAAGTTCTGGGTCCGGTTCGAAGTCGTGTCAATTTTCCGACGCTCGACCCCGAGCGTGACCCGAAGGGTCTTTGTCAGAACTACTACAATCGAGCTGTCCAGAAGCTGGTCGAGTACGCGAAGAAGGCAGGGGGCGACGGCGTCGTAGACGTCAAAAGCGTTGTGTTCATGATGGACGGTAAGTCCGCAACGTTTAAGGATCCTGAGTGTTTTGACGATGGGTCCGAAGGCCAGGTTTTGACGCGCGGCCTCGCCGTTCGGTGGGTAAAAACGCCGGACGAGCTTCTTCAGTCAAGGTCTCAGTAGATCGGGTCGAAAAGCCCTTGAGGGGGTTTTCCCGACACATGGGGCAAGAAGTCCTACAAAAATTCGACCGCTACTTCCTATTGGATTGTCTCGCCCAGGGCGGAATGGCGGAAATTTTTCGTGCGCGACCGGCGTCGACCGATTCGACGGGCCGGCTCGTGGTGATCAAACGCGTCCTGGCGAACCACGCTCGCAATCCAGAGTTCATCCAGATGTTTCGCTCAGAAACCAAAGTGATGATGGGTTTCACACACCCTAACGTCATCCAACTTTTTGATTTCGGGGAAGCTAGGGGCCAGCCCTACATCGCGATGGAGTACGTGGACGGCAAAAACTTACGACAGTTTTTATCAAAGTTGAACGAACGTAAAGAGTCCATGCTGATTCAGATCGCGACGTACGTGATCGAGCAAGCGGCGGCCGGTCTCTATTATGCCCATCAGTACAAAGACAAAATCACGGGCGATCACCTCGGCATTGTTCATCGCGATGTGAGTCCTCAGAATATTTTGATTTCGTATGATGGGAACATCAAGCTGATCGACTTTGGTATCGCGAAAGCATCGACCAACTCCGAAGCTACCCGTGTTGGTGTGATCAAAGGAAAACCAAGCTACCTCTCACCTGAGCAGGTGAGTGCTAAGGAGCTCGACGGCCGTAGCGACATCTTTTCGCTCGGAGCCGTTCTTTGGGAAATCCTCACAGGTCGTAAACTGTTTGCTCCTCAGAATGGTGAAAACGAATTCGCCGTTCTGAAGCTTATCGAAGCTGCAGAAACGACGGTCAAGCCACCTTCGCAGGTTAATAAAGAAGTGCCGGAAGAGCTCGACATGATTGTCCTGAAATCGCTCGCCAAAGATCGCGAAAAGCGGTTTCAAACGGCTGAAGAGATGCAGCTCGCACTGCGACGCTTTCTGAATAAAAACTACCCCGAGTTCAGTCCGAGTCAGCTTTCCGATTCGTTTAAAGTGATCTTCAAAGACTCCATTGTCGAAGATCGCAAACGTATCCAACATCTCAACGGCAAAGCGGAACAACTGCTGCGCGAAGAGATCAAAGACCAAACGGATCCTTTCAAAAAAGTTCAACACAAGATCGAGATCACGCAGAACAAGACGCCTCACCCAGGACCTGTTTCATCGAGTGTTGCCGAAAGTCGCAATATCACGGTTGAAGATTCTTCCACGGCGCCGAAAGTGGTTCAGATCACAAAGCCCATCAGGCCCGCTCATCATGCGGTTTCCACTCCGGTTGTGCGCTCTGTGAACAAAATGTCGGAAGCAACATTTGAGTCGAGCGGCGATTATTTTGACCCCCGCCTCGTGCCCGAGAAGGATCCGATTCCGGCGCGCCTTGGACCTAAGGTTGACCTTCCGAAGCGTCGCCGCTTCTCGATGCAGACCATGATCTTCATGGCTTTTGTTGGTGTACTCGTCGTCTTCGGGCCTGAACTGTACGCAAACTACAAGAAGCGTCACGCGTCGCGAGCGCCGGCGAACGTTCCCCCGGTGCCATTAGTTAAAGCGAGTGCGGAAGCTAAGTCGGTACCAAAGTTCCGTCTCATGCTGAATATTCCTCCGGGATTCACACCCGCAAAAATCGAACTCAACGGTCGTAACGTTCCTGAGGAGAATCCTCTTGTCGAAGTTCCGATCGACACGACACTCATACTTCGAGTTAAACGTGACGGTTTCAAAGACTTTGAACGCGAATTCAGTGTCAATTCCCAGCAGATCGGCGGTCGATCCGAGTGGGTGATGGATGTTCCGCTCGAGCCCTTGAATTTTGGAACACTGTCTGTCGTTTCGACACCGAGTGCTCAAGTAACGCTGACAAAGATCGACGACCCGACACCGACACGCGCGATTACGCTTCAGACACCGATTCGAAATATTCGAATTCCGGTGGGCAAATACAAGATCGAACTCAAGAACGAACTTCTTGGAATGGAGAAGACTCTCATCAAATCCGTGGAATCACATGGATCGGTCAAGATAGAGGAGCGTCTCGAGGCTTCTCAGCTGCGAGCTCCTGCAGCAGGAAATCAGTAAACCTTCGCTTTAGCGAATCACCGGCTTCGAATCGCCGCGCTGTTGTGTGCCCGGACGCGCAGCTGAAGCAGCTTCCCTCGAGTCTCGAATCAGTTCGCGGCGTGAGCTCTCGCGTTGCATTCTACGAATGGCACGATCGGCTGTTCCTGGAGAGCTCAGGACCTGGCCACCTCGGTCGGGTGCGAGTGCGGGCGCATGGGTCCCTTCGCGTGCGTTGTACATGTTTCGGAGTCCGGCTTCCCATGTAGTCGAGCTAAGGGCCAGGCTCACGATGAGAAAGGATTGTAACTGCTTCATAGGTTTCGATCGTTTCATCATCTGTTTAAAATCCTGAATACCAGGTCGCACCAAAACTAATCACACTTCGAGTAAAATTCTTATCGATGATACTGCCGTTTCCGAGAGTCGACGTATTGAAGGAGAGTGAAAGAGCAGCAGAAAGCGCCAGATTTTCTTTCCAGAAAAAACGGCCGATCGCACCGAATGTGTTCGCCGCATCGACGCGCTCCTGTGTTCCTGGTTCCACGGCGTCATCAAAGTTTCGGTAGTAATACGACCAATGAAGATCGGTTGCGACACGTGGGTTCCATGTGCGCGAGGCTTCGATCTCAGCGAGAATGCCTTTGAACGCCACCGGGGGGCCGCTTCCTCGGCGCTGATAAGCGAGCGAAGGTCTCAGATGAAACTCGCCTAGGAAAAAGTCAGACCCCGCCTGCAGAAAGTGATGATTTCCGGTTAAGAACGCGAATGTGTCGTCGAGTGCGACTTCGCGATCGACGCGATATTTTAGAAAGACATTTGCAAAACCAAGGTCGCGACCGGCGACGAGCTCGAGAAGCCCCGAGAGACTCTGGTTCGACAAGTTCTGATTTGCAAAACGAAACCCTGGCAATCCCTCGAAAACAAAACCGTGATACCAGGTCCGCATCCCACCCTGCGTCTCGTTCACGAGATAGCGAAGATCCGGCACGCCGACGGTCTCCTCGAAAGAGAGGGCCGTTCGTGCAAGGTACATGCGATGAGCGGGAGGAGTCTGCCAAGAAGCGTAGCCAACCGATCGTAGAAATGGCTTTGAGCGCGCGGTCGCGAGTCCGGATTCGTCAACGTTCGAGTTGACTCCAGCCCATTGAGATAGCTCAACACGAATGCTGGGTTCTTTCTCGCGCTTCTCTAAAAAACTCGTCACCTGGTCGAGGCGTGACAGGATCTCCGGGTCGTTAAAGTCCTTTCGCATCACATCCATCTCACGATGGGCGTCGTCGAATGCTTCCGTCTCCACGAGTGAAAGCACTCGGTAGAACTGCGGTGTCGGACGAAGCTCGATAGCGCGTATCTTGTCGGCCAGAGACAACACACCGGCGTAGTCGTGATTCTCAAAGCGGACAACGACTTCGTTGTCGAGCGCGGTCCATGTCTCGGCTTCTGTTTCGCCCTCCATCATGCCGAGTTCGAGATCCGGGTGATCTCGCATCGTTTTGAGAAGATCGACGGCCGTATCCATATCACCCGCATGGTTGCGTCGGAGGAGTACTCGCAGTTTGAACTGTCGAACCAGCGACTGGATGAGTTTTGAAGCGTCTCCGAAGTGGCTGGCCTGTTCGAGGTCTTCAAGCGCCTGATCGTAGCGCTTTTCGGATAAGTATATTTCGGCACGTACGACGCGAAAGTCGGGGCGATTACCGAAGCGATCTTCTGTGCGCTCTAAAAACCGCAGAGCTCGATCGCGTTTTGTAGCCGACCCGCTGAAATAAAGTTGTCGTACTAACGTCACTTGCTGTTCAGCCGCCAGCGTTTTGCGCGGTTTTGCTTTTCGAATCGGCGGAGGAACAGGCTTCTTGGTAGCTATTTTCGGCACTGGCGGAGCGTTTGGACTCGATCTCGCAGGCACGTTCTGAAAGAAAAAGGAAAGCGCGGCGAAAGCAGCAACCGACAATAGCGACGGTTTACTTCTCGTATTTATAACCGACGCCATAGATCGAAATAATATGTTTTGTGAGAGCCGGAATCTTCTTCCGAAGCGCCCGAACGTGGACATCGATCGTTCGGTCGTTGGTTTTTTTCTCGGACTCTTTCCAGACTTCACCCAAAATCTCGTCGCGCGTGACGACCTGGCCGGCGCGGGCAGCTAAAAATCTCAAGATATCGAACTCGGTCAACGTCAGACTGATGGGCTTGTCACCAAACACGACTTCGCGTGTTGCCGGATCAATCTTGAGGTCGCCGACTTGAATCGGCTGATTGGTTGACGTCGCTGACTTACGAAGGCGTGCTTTCACGCGCGCTTGCAGTTCTTTGTAGTCGAACGGTTTCGGAATGTAGTCGTCAGCGCCGGTGGTGAGTCCCTGCGTGATATCGGTCACGGTGTTCTTAGCGGACAGAAAAATCACAGGAATGTGCCGCGTCCGCTCATCTTTCTTGAGCAGACTACAGGTGTCATACCCGCTCAGGATGGGGAGCATGATATCGAGCAGAATCAAATCAGGAGTCTTGTTGCGAGCGAAGTCGATCCCGATCACACCATTTTCGGCGGAGATCACCTCGAACTCTTTTCCGAGCATCACTTCAAGGAAACGCCGTGTGTCGTGATTGTCTTCGATCACGAGAATGCGAGGGCGTGGGGGGGTAGTCGCTGTCGTCATGTGTTCGTGGAAAGTCCTGCGTCGCCGTACTTCTGATGCAATTGGTCAAAAACTGACGAAACATTTAACTTTCTTTTAGGATTATAACTTTAGGGATTCTTATTAGGAAACCGGAAACTTCTCGCCGCGCCACTTTACGCGACTTTACGGTAAGACGGCAGGAGGAACTGATCGGTGATCTCGTCACCGTAGGGTTTCCAGCTCGAATACGATTCTAGGAAGATTTTGACCAGCTGAGCGTCGAACTGTCGGCCCGAGAAAGTCTTGAGTTCCTTGAACGCGACCTCCTGAGAGAGTGCTTTTCGGTAGGGACGGTTCGAGGTCATCGCGTCGAACGTGTCGGCGATGACGATGATCCGCGCCGCGAGTGGTATTTTGTCGCCAGGAATTTTATTCGGATAACCTAAGCCGTCGATCCGTTCGTGATGGTCTTGAACGCCTGGAATCGTGTCTTTGAAAAACGGAATGGAAGCGAGCGGCGAGATGATTTCGACGCTTTTTGTAGGGTGCGCGCGCATCAGTTCAGCTTCTTCGAGCGTCAGGCGTCCTGGCTTGAGAAGCACCTGATCAGGAATTCCCATCTTGCCCAGATCGTGGAACAGACTTCCAGCTTCGATGACTTTCTGTTCGTAAGTGCTGAGGCCTGCGGCTCGCGCAAGTTCGGCAGCCATGTGAGCTACACGGCGGCAGTGTCCGAAGGTGTACGGATCCTTTTCGCGAATAGCGCGTAGCAGGGTCTCGGCCACGGCAAAGCCCCAATCAGGAATAATGGAAACCTCGTGCTTGGGCTTCTTTCGTTCCATGCGCTACTTTATCGGTTAGGTATTGACGGTCCTTGAGCAGTTTCTGCCTACCACCCATGTCGCGGTAGCTATTGATTCACGTGTTAAATCAACGGCTTGGTTTTGCATTTCCCCTAAGTTTCCGGGTCGAAAAACCGATAGGGGGTGTATGAGCCAGGGACCGGCCTGGGTCAGACTCGTAGGAGCATGTGGGATCGTGCTCGGGGTTCTGGCCTTCACACCCAAATCAATTGCTCGACAGGATTACGTTCCGGGATCCAGGTACACGTCTGCACGTGGTGCCGGGTTAGGGGACAGTTTTATTGGTCTGGCTGACGACGGGCCGAGTTCTCTCTTTTACAATCCAGCCGAAATCGCGTCCCGCCCCGAGTTTGAAGTCGAGCCCATGAATATTGCGCTCAAGATGAACGCGCATTTTCTTGGAATGAACGGTCTCAACTTCTTTCAGTTTCCGAACTTGCAAAACTATCAAGCAGAACTCGCAAAAAACCCGGGCAAGTATCCCAAGTTGGGCGGCCATTACTTTCCAAGCGTTTCGTTTCGCGGTTTTGCCATGGGACTGCTTTTGCAGGGGGAGCAGGGAGCCCAGCAGGTTGGAAACGAGATCAACTACCGGACCCAGTACCAGTTGATCCCGGCCGTTGGGACGGGGTTTAGTCTGGCCCAAGGGATTTTGCGTTTCGGTTACTCGCTTCAATGGGTTCACGAAACAGTTGCGGATCAGACGATTCGCACGACCGACCCCAATATCGGTTACACCCACTATGCCCGCGAAGGATCCGGTTTCTCGCACAATGTAGCATTCTCCGTGATTCTTCCGTTTCGGTTTCTGCCTGAGTTCAATCTGGTTGCCCGCAATGTTGGAAATCTACGCTTCTATGGATTCTCACTCCTGCCGCTCTCCCAAAGTACGACCAATCAAGGCACACCGAATTCGGAACCCATGACCTTGGATGCGGCTTTCAACATGATTGTGAAGTTTGCGGGTCGGTCGCATATTAATTTTTCATTCGTTGCACGCGATTTTACCAATCGGTCGTCGACGTCACCCATTATGCGTGCCGCCTTTGGGGCAGAGTTTGTTTTTGCAGATAGTTTGTTTTTGCGTGCCGGTTTCGGCAGCGGTTATCCATCTTTTGGATTTGGTTTAAAAAGTCCCACGGCCGAATTTGGCGCAGCTGTCTTCAGTGAAGAAACAACATCGACGTATCATGGATTTCGCGATCTGAAATACATGATGCAGTATCAAGCAAGGGTCTTCTGATGCATCTCAAAATCGCGATTCTCGATCGGACCGGCAATGCGCTCTGGGCGCGCGAGCTTAAGATGATCATCGAAGCTCACGCCGTCGCCGACGTGGCCTGGGTTCGCACGATTGACGAAACCGCAAGTACGCACGTGCTTTTCACGGATCAGTGGCCTCTCGAGACGTCACATCTACCCTTGGGGGCGTGGGTTTTTCCTGTGTATCCAGAAGACATCGACGCAACCGAGATGATGAATCTGGCGTTTTCAGACACGTCGGTTCTCGATGTTCTCACGATTCCTATCCGACCCATGGATGTGCTTGGAAAGATCCGACAGGTTCAACGCGCGCTCTCGTTCCTGGAGATCGACCGTTTGGCAGAGCACGCCTCCGGGCTCGGAGAACGCCTTCAGGGCGATGTTAAGATTATGGAGGCGATTCAGCTTCGGCTCTCGCAGCGACGGTTTCCAAAAATGCGAGGTGTTCAGGCAAGCTCGCGCTATCTCGCTGGCCTTAGGCCCGGGGGTGATTTTTTTGATCTCGCCGAGTCGAAAGACAAGTCACAGCTTTCGGTATGGATGACCGATTGCTCGAGTTACGGGATTTCGAGCGCCCTGGTCTCTGTTCTTGTGAGTATCGCAAGTCGCTTGGCTGCGGATTCGCCCCGACCGACGAGCGAGGTGATCCGGTTGGTTCACGAAGAGCTGGCTCGGTCATTAAAGCCTCAGGACAGCGTTCAGGTTTTTCATGCCGTTTTCTCTCGGCGAACCCACATCTTTCGCTACGTCGGACGAGGTAAAATGGTCGCGCTCCTTCTGAAGGCCGCGAAGAAGACTGTGCAGGACCTGCCTTTGCAGTCCGAAGCCCTTGGCCCGAACGAGCCCGCTCATCCCGCCCGCGAACGGCGGATCGTACTCGAACAGGGTGACCGGATTGCTCTATTCTCGGATGGTGTTGTTGAGAGTCTGGGGGGGCGTGTGGTTCTGGAGCGGGAACTCACCAAGAGTTTTAAGGCGACACCCGACCAGGTACTCAATGAGATCATGATGGCGCTTAAGGGTCAGCTCAACCGCGAAGACCCTATTCCTGCTCAGGATTGTTCCATGATGGTCATCGACATCGCTGCTAAGGCGCCGAAACTCAAAGCTGTTTGACCTTCGTAAAGGTAGCTTAACAGTTCCCTGCGGTGTTCTTGAAATCCATTTAATTTCAAATAGTTATGATGGGTCTCGACCGGGGGGTAAAGCTCCTTGATTGTTGACCATTTGAGTCATGAATGCGACACTATCTTTAATTAAATCTACTTGTCGCTTTGCTTACTGAAAGCACCCGTGTCTCTGGCACGGCGTGGGTTTGGTAGGGGAGTTTGGAGTTTAGTTTTATGATGCGTATGGAACGTTTGTTGGCTTATCGAATTCTTATCGGCGGGGCTCTTCTCGCAGCGTCACTTTCGGGCTGTTACAATGACGAGAAACCTTTCTTTGGAATGATCAATGGAGAGCCGGCGGCCTCGACGCCTGACGATCTCCTCGGTCCAAGCACGGGTTCGAACGGTTCGTCTGTGCCTGGAATGACTTGTGTGAGTCTCAAGAACCCGCACTATGTCTTTTCGGTTGCCGATCTACGCTGGGAATTTGATCTTCCGAGCACGGCTTCGTACGCCGAGATAGGCGCTTACTGGGTGCGTGTGGGTGCGAATTTCATCAACGGCACGGTCTACAGTCGCGTTGACGTGACATCACTCTATGACGTCAGCCTCGACATGAGCAGCGCACCGTGGAAGGTCATCGTTCAGTCGAACGACTCAGATATCAATTCAGGATGGGTCTATAGCTCAGTCCATAACGAGTTATCGCCGATCTCGGTCGCAGGTGCCTCGGTTGATGTCTGCTACGAAATAAGCGACGAGTAGCTCAGTAGTTCACTCGAGCGCTTGTTCAAGGTCGGCTCTCAGATCGCCGAGTTCTTCGATACCGACACTCAGGCGAATCAAAGAGTCATGAATCCCAAGCTTCTTACGATTTTCTGGCGGCACACTCGCATGAGTCATGATGGCCGGGTGTTCGATCAAGCTCTCGACGCCGCCGAGACTCTCAGCCAGTGTGAACACGCGAACACGCTCTAAGACCGTACGTGCTTTCTCGAGCCCGCCTCTCACAAAAACTGTGATCATACCGCCGAAGCCCGACATCTGCTTTTTAGCGAGCGCGTGTTGGGGATGACTTTCCAGCCCCGGATACACCACGCGTTCAATCGACGGATGTTTTTCTAGAAAATGGGCGAGCGCCATCGCATTCTCAGCATGGCGATCCATGCGTACATGAAGGGTTTTGATTCCTCGCATAGCCAGAAAACAATCCATGGGTCCGGGTACGGCTCCGACAGCCATCTGCAGAAAATGAAGTTCATCAGCGAGCGCTTTGTGGTCCGTCATGATGGCACCACCAATGACATCACTGTGGCCGTTCAAGTATTTGGTCACGCTGTGCATGGATAGATCTGCGCCGAGGCGAATCGGCTGCTGAAAATACGGACTCATGAAGGTGTTATCAACGGCACTGAGTGCGCCTTTTTTTCGCGCTAGCTCCGTAACGGCGCGGATGTCGCAGATCTTGAGCGTCGGGTTGGTCGGCGACTCGATCCAAACCATCTTGGTGCTGGGTTTGAATGCAGCTTCGATCTTTCCGAGGTCCGTCATGTCGACAAAACTAAAGTCCAAACCAAACTTCGAAAAAACACGTGTGAACAAGCGAAACGTTCCGCCGTAGACATCGTCACAGCACAGAACATGATCACCCGATTTCAAGAGTCGTAACAGTGCATCGATGGCGGCTAAGCCCGAGGAAAAAGCCATCCCGAATCGCGCGTTCTCAAGCGACGCTAAACAGGCCTCATAAGCGGTTCGCGTAGGATTTCCGGCGCGAGAGTAATCATAACCTTGATGCTGTCCCGGAGACTTCTGCGCAAAGGTGCTAGTCTGAAAAATCGGCGTCATCACCGCGCCGGTTGTGCTCTCAGGCGGTTGCCCGGCGTGAATCGCGCGTGTCCCAAATCCCATCGTTTCCGTATTCAAGCACGTCCCCCTAGAAACTTGAGTAAGTCGATGTTCGTGATGATCGCCAATAGCTTCCCGTCTTGTTTAGGGTCGGCGACCAACGGAACTTTTCCTTCTGTCATCATTTTTGAAACGCGTTCAATCGGATCTTCGAGTCGGACAAACTCCATCGACGAATCGAGAGCGGTGTCGACCGTATTCGACGGTGCCAGTTTACCGGAGTAGAGCTTTCCAAGTAGCGTCTTCTCAGTCGCGATACCTTTGACCCAGCCACGTTCGTCAACAATCGGAACTTGGCTGATGCCTTTGTCGTTCATGAGATCAATCACCGCTTTGACCTTGTCGCTGGGTTTCACAGTGATGAGTGCCGTCGCGGGTCCGCGCGCGGCAAGAAGGTCGGCCACGGTTCCCATCGCAGGCGTTTCGAAGTAGCCTTTTTCCCGCATCCATTCGTCATCGTAAACTTTCGACAAGTAACGACCGCCACTGTCGACGGCGATGGTCAGAACATTCTTGCCTGCCAGTTTTGCGCCTTGCGAGCGAACCCATTTGAGCATGCCTGCTGCGGCTGCTCCGGTCGAAGTCCCCGCATAGATGCCTTCTTTCGCCAACAGTTCACGAGTCATGAGGTGAGACTCTTTGTCGTTCACCTGCACGATGTCGTCGATCACGCTCATGTCGTAGTTGTCGGGGATGAAGTCCTCGCCAATGCCTTCGACGACATAGGGATGAGTCGGACCCATCTTTCCAGTTTTAAAATACTCATAGACGAGCGAGCCCATGGGATCGACCGCAATCACTTGGACGCTCGGTTTTTTCTCTTTTAGAAACTTTGCGACTCCACAAATGGTTCCGCCGGTTCCAATGCCCGCGACCAAAACGTCGATTTGAGGCATTTGCCGCAGGATTTCTGGTCCTGTCATTTTGTAATGACATTCGCGATTGGCGAGGTTGTTGTATTGGTGCAAGTGCACGGAGTTGGGCGTTTCCTGTGCGATTCGTCGTGCTGTCGAATAATAACTGCGCGGATCGTCGGCTTCGACCGCGGTCGGTGTGACCACGACGCGTGCGCCGAACGCACGAAGGGCTTTGATTTTCTCATCCGACATTTTATCGGGCAAAACGAAAACACATTTGTAACCTTTGATCGCTGCCGCGATAGCCAATCCAAAACCGGTGTTACCGCTCGTGCATTCAACGATGGTGCCGCCCGGTTTCAGAGCGCCGCGCTTTTCGGCGTCCTCAATCATCCAGTATCCAATGCGGTCTTTGATGGATCCGCCTGGATTCAGATACTCGAGCTTGCAGTAAAGGTTGGCTCCGAGGCCGTTAGCGAGTTTGCCGAGCTTAACGATCGGAGTGTTTCCGATGGTTTCGATGACATTGTTGAATACCTGCATGGCAAGAAATATACACGAGAAACTGAGCTAAGACACCCGCGTTTGCGACCGCGAGGCCGCGATTTCGATCCCAGCGGCTAATGATGAAAGTCGCGCAATCGATCCCACGACGAGCTTAAGAAGCATGTCATGCTGGGGATGCTGAGGGTCGATTCCTTTCTGTAGTTCTGACTCGAGTGCCGACATACAGAGCTTCTCTAAAATCATTCCCTCGGAGTTGAGGTTTGCGACCGTACCGCGATCGCGATGCGTGCGTAAAAATCCGCCTACGAGCTCACATCCTAAAAGATAAATAACAGGTTCGGCGGCGCGTTCTTCGAACTTTGTGTCGGTCGGAATCGCTTCTTGGACGATCACGCCATCGATCGCCAAACGATTTTTGCCAACGGACATCTTGTTCTTCTCGCGGCGGTTCAGCGACAGCACGTCCTCGCCTTTTTTGACGACGAGAACACCCATTCCATACGTGCCGCGATAACTTTTTACAAAAACCTGTGGTTCGAGATCGATCGAACGCTGTGCATACTGTTCCCGCATTTTCGCGAGCATCGTATCCACAGTCTGCGCGACGCTCTCAAGTCCTTGCGATTCATTGAAGTTAACGGGCGCGACTTCAACCGTATCGATCGAGATCGGCCAAGGATCCATGGCGATCATCTTGCAAAAATCAGCTACGGCGTTGTTATAGGCTTTGAAAAACGCACCTTTTTTCCGACGATACCAACCCATCCAGTAGGGCGGGAGAATCGGCGTCTGCACTGTTTTGAGAAACGTGGGTTCGCCGCTGGAGAAGTCGTTATTCAACAAAATGACATCGGGAGTCCAGTCGCCGATCTTGAGCGCCGTGGGATCCGAAAAATCCAAGGGCTCCGCTCGAAACTTCTTTCCGCTTTGAGAAACGAGATCGAGGGCGTGCGTCTGAGACGGGTCCGGCCAGCCGATCCGTGTCTCAAGTCCTGCTTTTTCAAGAAAACCCACAAAGCTTGCAACGTTTTCGAGATAGAAGGGATTGCGCGTGTTCAGCTCGGGCAGGAAAAGTATGCGCTTCGTTCCTGGAGGTAATTGCTTGAGTAGAGGGCCGCGGATCGAGTTCTGATCCTGCTCGCACACGTTGTTCCAACCAGCTGGAAATAGGTTGCAGTCGACGGGACCAATCTTAAAACCGGCGTTACGCAGGTCGATCGAAGAATAAAACGGCGGTGTGTTGAGGCGGATTTGTGCTTGAAACCAAGTCTTTACTTGATCGCGATGGGCATGGATCTTCTCAGCGAGTTCCAGGCGAAGCGGTTTCATAGCTGCTCCAGGCGTTCCCGGAGTCGGCTTACTTCCGTTGAGCGAGCCTCACCTAATTCTTTTTTCCAACCCGCGAGCGCTGCGGTCGCCTGAGCTTTCGTTTCATTGCAGATTTTCGTAAGCGCCATCCGGAGTTCGCTCAAGTAACTCTGGAGTTCGCGCTTGGTTTTGGAATCGTTCGGTAGCGGAGGGTTTTCGCAACGGCGTTGGTAAGCCACAAAACCTTTCGAGACAGCGTCAAGAGCTGCCACGGCGTGGTCATGGTCGCCTGCAAGAACTGCATTTTTCACAACGGGAAGTGTCTCCAGAAGACAGAGACCGCGCTCGCGAATCGCGTTCATCGCT
Organism: uncultured Oligoflexia bacterium; assembly: GCA_964549505.1. GTDB lineage: Bacteria > Bdellovibrionota > UBA1018 > UBA1018 > CAZJVD01 > CAZJVD01. The sequence goes on along the minus strand of CAZJVD010000013.1, from coordinate 32,607 downwards.
TGTGTCTCCGAGAGTTTCGCCCCTTCAGCAAAATGCTCGCAGCTCTGAATGCGAAGTTCCGTTTCGAGTCGTAGTGTCTCCGTGTTGAGCTTGGGATTGCTCTCGCGGTCTGAGATCTCCTTGTGAATCGTTGCAAGGGTACGTCGTGCGCGTTCTTCTTGATTCAATCCCATTTGCGCCCAAGCGAATAGGACGAGGGCTTCCCATCGTAACTCGCCCTGCGCGGAGGATTGTTTGAGTGTTTCTACCGACTGCAAACTCGCTTCACGGAAACGTTTGAGTGCCATGTAGGCACGTGAAAGAAGAAGGCGTGCCCGCGTTGCCTCGGTGCTCATAGGGGATGCTTCGATATAGTATTTTAATGGCTTGAGTGCTTCTTCAGCAGCGTTTTTTCGCAACCATGAGATTCCTAGAAGAAGATGCGCTTCGCGCGCTCCGGGACCGGCCGGATACTGCTCCGTCAGACGCGACAAGTAGTAGACAGCGTCGTCCCACGTTCCCGAACCGAAAGCCTTCTGACCTTGTGTCCATAGGAGTTGTGCTTCCTGCGTGCTCTTGGGTCCTGTCATCGTCGGTGTGATCTCGGATGCGGAGACAGGTCCCAGGGTGCAAGGAATGAAGGCGATAACAACCCACCACAGTTCAGAGTATTTTCGAAAGATACTCAAGATCATCGATCCCATGGATATCACGAAGAAGCTCTGGAACACGGCTAAAAAGTACATCATCGTTCGGGGCGTTTCTGCGCAATGCCAACTCGAGTTTTTCAACGGTTTGTTGCTCTTGCTTCTGTAGGTCCCGAAGCACAGCGCTGTCCGCGGTCGAAGTTACGATCCGCAGTTTGGCCAAGGAACGATTCATCAGAAGCACATCGAGATTCATGCGGCGATCGCCCAGTTCATGCAGCAACGCTTCAGTTTCTGTAAGATCCGACTGAAAACTCGACGTCACGAAAACAAAGCCGGTATGCGCGGAGGCAAACATTTCGGAAACGGTAGCGAGTTTTGCAAGAAACCCCTGTTGGATTGCAAAGAGACCTCGGGTGAAAGCAAAAAGATCACTCACAAACGTTTTGCCTGTAAGGCGCTCCAGAAGCTCCATGATTTTTTCGACGCCAGCGCCGAGAAGACGATTCGAGGGCATCAAGATCCATTTGAAAATCGGATCGGAGTAAAACTTTTCTAAGAAGAGTGGCGAGTTTAGGAACCCGACGAGATTTCGGCTCGGAGGGGTATCAAGAACGATAAGATCGAAAACTCCCGCTTCCATAACGCGTGCAAGCTTCAGGAGTGCCATGTATTCGTGCGCACCCGAAAAATCGCGCGCGACCATCTGAAAAATCGGATTGGCTTTCATCTGTGCAGCGAATTCGGGATTCGGGCCTAGCTCCTCAAGAATCTGTTCGAACGTGCGTTTTGCTTCAGGCACAAGCGCCCAGAGCCCGGGTCGCACCTCTTGCGGTTCATCATGCGATGCGGACAATCCAAGTGCCGTCATGAGGCGGCGCGATGGATCGATCGTGATCACGCAGACTTTACGTCCGGAGCGAGCAGCGCGAAGCGCGAGTGCCGCGCTGAGCGTCGTTTTCCCAACGCCACCTGTTCCGCAACAAATCAATGTGCGTCGCGTGGCAAGCGTGTGATCAAGACTGTTCAGATCCACCTCCCGGCGAGTTGAGCCACGGAGAAGTCTGTAAGATAAGGCAACCAATCGGCGCGCACACCTACGGACGCGAGAACCTCGAGATTGACGATTTCTTGGTGACGCTTCGACTGTGCTAAGAGGGCGCCATCGTCGGTCGTAAGAGCGCCGACGATCGGTGCGACCGCGGCCGTGTTTCCGTCAGCAACTCCTGGAAACAGGCGGTTGACGATGCAAAGGGGTTCATTGCCGGGAAAGAGATCGCGCCAGATTTCTCGAAACTCGAGCGTTTCACGCAACGGCATCTCCTCCGGTAGGCTGACAATCGAAAGCGAACAACGACTTGGGTTTGCCATTGTTTCAAGCATCGCCTGAGCATCGTGGCTCACGCTTCCTTCGCGAAACACGTTTGAGAAACTCTTTGGCGCACGAAAAAAGACGGGCGCGTGCCCCGCGGCTGGCAAGTCGGCAATCACGTGATCGTAGTTTTTCAGTTCGAAAACAAGTTTTCCCATCATGAAGAGTGCCGGCAGTCCAGGCGACGCACGCGCCAGGAAACGCATGAGGCGATTGTCGACAAAGAGTCGTACCCAAAGGCCCAGTTTAATCTTGATCCGAATGTACTCTTCAAAGCTCGTCATGGGATCGCAGTTCAGCTCGTCAAAAGAGGGTGCGGAGGCTGCCGAGGAAGGCATGGACCCCGGCGTGTGTGCTCTCTCGCCGCGTTTCAAGATCGTTCCCGGTTTCATGGATGGATCCTCAAACGTGACCCAAAGAACGCGTTTTCCTTTTCGGCCTAACGCTTCAGCAAATGCGCGGGAAATCGATGTCTTTCCGACGCCGCCTTTTCCAGAAACAAACATCAACGGACGCGCGTAATCGGCAAGACGAGTTTGGTCAAGTAAGGTGAGTCGTTCTGAGTTTTTCACATTAGGCCCGGGTTCGATGTTCCACGAAACGGCTCGAAACGGTATGATGATTTACATAAAAAATGCGTTTGAAGGGGCTGACACTATGCATGGTTCACGTTTCGGGCAAGTCGTTTTGAGAGCGATCGCAGTCATCGCGTGGGTTGCAGTCGTGGGTTGCGGTGGCAACAAGCAGTTCACGAAGGGTGAGTACGACGATCCGACACGGGTCGAGTTGCTCGACGATCGTTTCAACGAGGCCGACATGCAGCAGATGGCCGATACGATTGTGCAAGCCATGGTTGCCTGTCCGTACATCGCGAATGCAAAAAAACCTCCGGTCGTGATTCTTGAGCGCGTTCAGAACCGAACGGAAGAGCATATTGATACGTTGTCACTCACGGAAAAAATTGAAACAGCACTCGGTAAAACGCGCAAGGTTCAGTTTGTGAACAAGAAGCTGCGCGAATCTCTCGAAGAAGAATACAAGTACAACGAGAGCGGTTACGTTTCTGAAATCTCGCAGAAGAAACGTGGCAAGCAGATCGGTGCCGATTACATGATGGCAGGTGCTCTGGCGACGAACGTTCAAGAGATGGGCGCCGACAAACTGATCTATTACAAACTCACGATGAACTTCACCAATCTGGAAAGTTCCGTGACGGATTGTACGGAAGAGCGCGAAATCCGAAAAAAGTTTGAAAAGAAGCGCGTCCGGATGTGACCCCCACGCTCATTAAGCGTAAAAAGTTTTTTTTCATCGCAACGGCTCTCGTTTTGGGATGCGCCTCGGCGCGCGTCTCGCAAGTCACGATAGACAACGCCTTTCGTGACAGCGATTGGTCGCGTGCCATCTCCGAACTCGAAACAGGTCTCAAGAAAGAGGGTGATGGAGTTGATCAGCTCTTGTTTCTGATGGACTTGGGACTGGTTCATCGTGTGGCTGGAAACTTTCAAGAATCCAATCGGTACTTTCAGGAGGCTGATAAAACTGCCGACCTTAAAGACTACACGAGCTTATCGACCGAGGCTTCGACACTGCTCGTTTCCGATAACATCACACAGTACAAAGGCGAAGATTTTGAGAATGTTCTGATCAGTGAATACATGGCACTTAACTATGCGGCTCTGGGTGACTGGGAAGGCACGCTCGTTGAAACCAAGCGGGTCAATCACAAGCTCTACAGGATGAAAACGGAAGGGAAGCGCAGTTACGACGAGAATCCGTTTGCGCACTATCTGACGGGTGCCGTGTACGAGGCGATGGGCGAACCCGACAACGCCTATGTCTCTTACAAGCGCGCGTACGCCTTGCGTGGCGACGATGTCAGGATTCGCGAAGATGGATGGCGAATGTCAGTTTTACTTGGACTCGACGACGATCGAGAGCGTTGGGAGAAGGATCTTGGCTGGTCGAGCGAGCAAGCCAAGGCCCGCGCGAAAGACGCGAAGGCTGTGCGGTCGGATCCCGAGGTCGTGGTGATCTTCGAAAACGGAATTGGACCCGAGAAGCGACCCAATCCGAACTTCGTAAAAGTTCCGCAGTTTTTCCCTCGTTATAATCCCATCGATCATGCGCGCGTGACGATCGACGGTGTCGATGTGGGTCGAACGACGATTATGGACGATATCGAAGCGACCGCGATCGCGACGCTCGACGAAAAGTATTCGGGAATTGTTGCGAAAAAGATCGCTGGTGTTGTCGCAAAAGAAGTCGCAGGCGAAGTCGTCGCTCGGCAAACGGATAGCCCGCTTCTTGGATTCATCACGAAGATCGCACTTCATGCGGCCGACCAAGCCGATCTAAGACATTGGAAGCTTTTGCCGAAAAACTTTCAGGTGCTTCGCGTACGAACGAAACCAGGTCCGCATGTCGTTAAGGTATTCTTAGATGATCGTACGGAGCCGTTTGCGACGCGCGAGATTCAGTCTCAAGCCAAGACGAAGACATTTTTAGCGTTTCGAAGTGTGCCCTAACCCAGCACGCGTTCGATCGCCGGTGCTTGGAGTAGCGCTTCGTAAGCGCATGTTTCAAACGCAGCGAGAGCCCAGTTGTCTTGTTCCACAAAAAACACGCGTTCGCGAAACGGTTTTCGCAGCATCGAGAGTGTTCCATCGGAGAAAAGCCCCGTTCGCGGAAGTGGTAATGCGTGTCCGTAACGGGCGATCCGAAGATCGACCAAGTCGTCAGCCGTTTTTCCGACTTTGGGTAGGATGTCGTGAACAATGACATTCTCGAACTCGCGTCTTACGGACGGGTAGGTACCATCCGCAAGTATGAGAGCTCGTGCGGCCGGTCCTGTCATCGGGCGGTAGGCGACGAGAACGGAGTTTCCATGTACGTCCGTTCCAAAGTTTGCGCTGATCACGTCGGTCACCGGATTGGCGATCTTCTGTGAGGATTCAAAATACATATCGTAGAAGTCAGCTTTCATTTCACCGCGTACGAGAGCTGCGCCCACCAAGTAGGGCCGGTATTCGAGTCGTTTCGCTGCTATTCGGCGCTGGCGTTCCATGTCTTTTAAAACATGTCTGACCACGAACTTCGGAATCGCAAGCACACAAGCGCGTGCGCGCATCTCAAACGCCGAACCACGATCATCGACTCCTGATATCAGTACGTGTTCGCTGCGCACCTCGACCGAAGTCACGGTGTGTCCGCCGCGCAAGCGTTCTGTTCCGAGGCGGCTCTTCAGTGTGCTGAAAATACGGTCCGCGGTGCCTGCGTTTCCGCCCGGTGCGAGGAGGCGGCCTGCTTCTTCGCCAGCCAGCAGATTGATGCCGGCCGCGGCACTGATCTCTTTTGCGAGACCACCCATCGACGACAGACAGTAACCATCGACGGATGCCTGGGACTCTTTGTCGTAACGTTTTCCCAGCTGAGTTTTTAGAAAAGAATGGAAGTCGGTTCCGTCCAACAGTCGAACGGTCGATTCGTCACCGTCGTTAAGATAGGGGAGATTCGGGTACCCGCGCGTACCGAAGTAAAACTCTTGCATCAGACGATCTGCGGGCGTCTGTTCAGCGGCTGGCGCAAGCCGCGTGACACCGGACTGGTCTTCGAAGCAGTGTTCCGTGAACCCGATCGATGCAAAGAACCGCTCGAGCTGCGAGTCCTTCTTAGGCTTCATGAAATACGCAGCACCCAAACTAAAGTCCACACCGCACCAGGACTGACCGTTGGCATTGCCACCGAACTGCCGTTTCATTTCTAAAACGACGGGACGGTACTGCGACAATCGCGCGGCTGTGAGCATCCCGCTCATGCCTCCACCCACGATGACAAGGTCATGTTCCTCGGTTTCGGTGAGGGCTCGAGATGCTGTTAAACTATGATCGCGTACAAACGCGTGAGCTTTCATCGGTTGGTCACCGAAAAAGTCAGCGGGTGCGATATCCCCCAGCGTCCGAACGATGGGTGGGACAGGGCCTTCCGTGGTTGGGCTTGTTTCGGTGAGAGGAGCGCGACGGCCGAGCGATGTGCAGGCGAGGGGGCTCAAGAGGAGGGCCACCCCGGTTCGGGCGCCGTAAGTCAGGACCGTGCGCCGGGTGATGGGTCTGGAAAAGAAGTCGCTTGTCATAAGATACCCCCGTTGTTCTGGAAATGGCCTTTACATCCCAAGATGTCGAGGGATTTGTTTGGTCTAGACGCATAGCGGCTTATGTGCTAAGTGGCTGGGATGAAAAACCTTTTTTCAGTTATCGCTGTCGCTATGCTCCTCTCGGTTACGCTTGGATGCCGCCAATCCGTTGGGATCAAGCGTAAGCAAGATGTCGAGATCCCCAAGGCGCAGGCGCCGGCGCAGACGACGTTTCCCCATCCAGCTTTGGTTCCAAATCCAAACGCAAAAAATGGCGCCCAACCCGATGCACAACCGGGCACGCAGCCAGAGCCTGCTGCAGCCGATCCCACAAGCAAACCTGAACCGCGCGGATTCTATTATGCCGGTCTTACGCTCGCGGTAACCCCTGACGTTCGTGAAACGCTCGGTCCTGCTCGTCGTGCTCTCGTCGACGCCGTGGCCGCCGGGCGTGGTTTTCCGCACGATCTTGTAACCGACGCTTGGCTCGAGCGTGAGTTTGAAAAGCGAGGCGAGAAACTCGCTGCTTCGCGCGCCAGTATCGACGCCTACTTAACGGTCATGAGAAATCCGGCGGGGAAGACCGGCTGGAAATTTGCTGACTTCGGAAAGACTTTTTTCGAACGCACGCAGGAGTTTCACGGTGGCGAACGCATCAAAGGTTCGACCGGCGCTGACTCGTTCCTGGACACCGTTCGTCGAAACGAAATCTCAGACAGCTCATGGCTATCGGTTGTCCTTCTTGTTTCACGATCCGTGTTTTCGGATCGTGCTTACGAAGACATGTGCCCGGTTGTCGTGAAGATCGACGATGTCGCGAAGCCCGCTTACGCTTCGTTTGGTGGGGCTGGTGATGCGGCGGGCGTGGACGATGTCATGGTCCATGTGATGGAACTAGACTGGAACACTCCTCAGGCGCCTAAGGCTCCCGTGAAACTTGCGGATCTAAAGGACGGAGCGATTCACGCGACGCCGTACATGATCCTGTCGGCATTCGACGATTTGCAAAACGTGGCGAGTGGATCCAGCCAGCTCGGAGCATCCCAGCTCAGTCATCGCCCGCTCGGACATGCGATCACGGACCCCGTTCGGTTGAAACAAGCTCAATCGACTTGCGATTGGGTGGATTGATACGGCTTAAGATCTAAGAGACGAAGCGCGCAGCCAGCGTGCGCAAAGAGTTTCTTAGTGGCGTCCGTTTGCGATGCGATCGTTCGAAGCACCTTTTCTCGGATGGACCTATAGGATCGGTATTCTGCCCGAAGGGGAATAGCGGAAAGATCTGGGCCTGAGACTATTGATGCTAGAGAAAAGGAACCCATGATTGTGAGGTCGGCCAATGCTATGCCCACAAGTACGTCTTTGATCGGTAGCTGCCACGTCGTTGGGCCTAGGGCAAGGACGACAACGTCAATAAGAACGACAGCGGCCAAGACGTACGCGTATATTTTTTTTGTTTGGCGCAGCACACGCGAAGCCTTCGTTAACTCAGGAGATGTTCCCGGGTCCTCGCCGAGGCCTATGGTCTCTGATTCCGACACGAGATGATGCACCAGTTTCTCTCCGACCACACTTCTAAACAGCTCCGGAACCGTCGCCCAGACTCTAGCAAACGGTACGAGGATTCCTTCATCGATCGTGACGATCTTGAGTTTTGCTAACTCCGCCGTGAGGGCGCGTACTTCGTTCAGAACAGTGGCTTCATAGGCGACAATCAGGGATGCGATAAGTGAAAGTGACAGGTCACTAGTGACCGTCTCTTTATAGTAAGCAGTCAGGAGAGCGATCCACACGAGGCTGGTCCGAATGCGTGCTTCGGCACTCAGGTAAGCCAATCGTTCGGATTCAGGGAGATTTGTCGGAATTTTTGTAAATCCAGCATCGTGGATATTCAACCCCTTCAAAAAGTCCGGCTGTGGCCAATCGCGGTCAAGAACAAGGGTGTCGAACGAATCCCAAGTCCGGGCCGCGTCGACCGACGGATCAGGATTTCTCAGGAAATCTTTGATTCGACCTTCGGCAATTTCCCGATAAGCGGTCGGCAGTTCCATCGTCGGGCCAGCGACGGCAGAGCCCACGAATCCCGAAAGCCCCCCAAAGAGTCCCCAAACGAGGCTAGTGACAACCAGAACATAAAATCGTTGCATAGCTGGCGCAACCTGACACACGTGCTGCCGCATGTCAACTTCCCCCCGCGCCGGGTTTGTGAGAAAACGCGCTGGATGCACGATCCGACCGAGACCCAAACCCAAGCTCTTGCCTCACCTCGCCGTCGTTACATTCGAGAACTTTATGATCTCGAAAAGCTGTGCGCGGCGCTCATAACCGAGAAAAGCCTTTCGCTCGTTCAGGGGCGCCATCGCGAACGCTTCGGTTTTACCAGCGGAACGCGCTTGAACGTCGAGATCGGCTGCAACGCCGGACACGTGTTGTTGGCGCTTGCCGAAAGGGCGCCGCACGAGCTGTTTCTAGGCGTCGATTGGAAGCACAAGCAGATCTTCCGTGGATGCGAGAAGATTCAGAAGCGCGGTCTCAAGAACGCCGGTTTCGTCCGAGCGAACGCAAACGATCTGACGAAGCTCTTTGCCCCGGATGAGATCGACACGCTCTCGATTTTTTTTCCTGACCCGTGGCCCAAACGTGTTCATCATAAACATAGACTGTTGACGGCCGCCTGGCTCAATAAGGTCGCACCTCTTGTCCGCTCCGGCGGCACCCTTGAGATTCGCACCGACGACCTGGCCTACGCCGCGTGGATCGATCGTGAGATTCGTGGAAGCTCAGCCTGGAAACTCCTGCACTATGAGCCCAATCGGCACGGCGCCCATCCAGCTCCCGAAACGCTCACCATTCCTGACGTCACGCTTTTTGAGCGGATTTTTATCCACGCAAAAAAGCCGATTCATCGGTTCATGCTGGCGCACGAACAGTCGCCCGTCGGTTGACATGCTATGACACGCGTGGCAGGTTGCGCGAACTATGCGACGACTTTGTACGATGATTTGTGGCCTCGTAGCAGCGTTCTCTGCGGTAGCGGATCCGGTCGTGGGACTACCGAGTTCTTTTCAGGCGCTTGTTGAACAACGAATTGCCGCTTATATGCAACACGGTCAGAGGGTCGATGCTGAAATACAGTGGACCCGGTTCTCCGGTTTTGTTTCTGACCCCCGGTTTTCTGAATCCGTTTTGGACAGTCTGAACGTTGGTGAGGCCCGATTCACAACTACCCCGTCGGACGTTTCTGGACAGGCGAGTTTTCAGTCCAATGTTCAGTCCAATCTAGCGTGGACCGCTCTTCTTGCTGCTCACTACAACGGGCAGACCGGTAACACAGGATTAGAAAACTATTATCGAGGCGGCGCTCGTGTAGCGTATGAGGGCATTATTCAGAACGAAGTACGCGCCCTCACCGCCGAGTTAGTGAAATCCGAGGCCGTGACCATCGATGAAGGAATCCTCGTACCGTTTGTCAGAGTCTGGGCCACAGTTCCGAACTGGATCCGAAGTGGGGTGGGACAGAGATTAGTAGACCAGCTCGCGAGTGAGTCGACAGTGATACGTAACGGCGAAGCTCCGCAAGCGCGTTCTCATCTAGCACATACGTTGGAGCATGCCCGCACGGTAAGAACCACTCACTTAACCGTCCTGGCTGTGTTCGCTGCCGTGGATGTTCTTGCCATCGTTCTTAGCGTGGTGGGGGTAAATAAGCCATCCGAGGCTCCCTGGGTTGTGGTAGCGTCGGTCGGCATCGTTGCGGTTCTTCTTTCCATGTTCTCAAAATTCTGGCCGGACCGGCCTGAGTGGTCTAAAAAGGGGTCCTTCATCCCGATGCGGGCGGAATACCGATCCTATAGGGCCGCTCGAGAGTCAGCGCTGCGCGTGCTGGCGGCGCAAACCGAGACCACTCGAAAACTCTTTGCGCGTGTCGGTTGCGTGATTCGTCTCTCGCCGTGAACCTCCCAATAAGACAGGTTAGGCGTTGCAGCCGATTTCGACGTTCAGACGTGTGTTGCTGACAAAGCCAAAGCGCTCAGCTTTTCGAGATCATAAAGTTCTCGAATGTAGCGCCGGCGAGGTGAAAGAAGATCGTTTTCCATGCCGCCTCACTCTTCGCACAAACAAGCGAGGCCTGAAAGGGAGTTCTGTTTCCACAGAACCCCCATCAGGAAAACGAGGATAAAACAGGCAGAGCGAGCTTACTGAAGAAGTCTCAGAGCTTGCTGTGCGTTGGCGTTAGCCTGCGCTAACGTCGAGATATTTGCTTGAGTCAGGATATTGCCCTTCGTGAGGGTGCTGACTTCCTCAGCCATATCCGTGTCTCGAATGCGGCTTTTCGCAGCGGCCAAGTTTTCTTGATACGTCATCAAGTTGGTGACCGTTGAGTTGAGCCGGTTTTGGAGAGCACCGAGTGAGGAACGGTTTTCGTTCACTCTCATCATGGCGGCGTCCAACATACCCAGGTTTTCTTGTGCCTGAAGCTTTGAAGTCGTCGCTGCTTCGGTCAAACCGAGAGAGTCTAGCGTCGTCATGAGTGATTTTGTGTCGAATTGAAGGCGATCGAGCGTCGGATCGTTATGGATACCGACTTGAAAATCGAGCGCTTCTTCGACGGAACCGTTCAAAAGTTTTGTTCCGTTGAATTCTGTCGTCGCAGCAATTCGGTTCAACTCTGATTTGAGATGTTGAACTTCTTTGTCGACGAATCCGCGTTCCGCATCACCAATCGTGTCCGAAGCAGCTTGGATCGAGAGTTCGCGCATGCGTGTGAGCATGTTGTTGATCTCGTTCAAACCACCTTCTGCGACTTGGATCAAGCTGATCCCGTCGTTGGCGTTGCGTTCTGCTTGTTTCATGCTGCGCAGATTCGAGTACAGCTTTTCGCTGATCGCGAGTCCAGCAGCATCGTCAGCGGCGCGGTTAATGCGATTACCGCTCGCCAAACGTTCAAGACTCTTGTCTTGTGACATCTTATTTCCAGCCAAGCTGCGCTGAGCAGCCATGGACTGGATATTGGTTGCAATACGTAGTCCCATTTTATTCTCCTCGTTTTGTCATCATGACCTCCTCCGTGAAAAAGTTTCGTCGCGTCGAGATGTTTGTGGGGTTCCGATAACCTCACTCGCATCTGGCAATTCCATGCCTCCTAACGACACCCCACCTATCGGTGCAGATTTTTCCCACTTTAAAATTTTTTTTATGATTTCAAGTACTTATACACGACAAAAACAGTCCAGAATTTTTTCACGTGGCAAATTAATGACCTAGTTCAGAGATGCTAAAAAATTTGCCGAGTGTTCGGAAAATGCCGAAGCGGAGACAATGGTCGTGCCTTGTCCAAAACTTCGACTTCTAGCACTCGTAGGGATCGCTTTGTTCGCCGTGATCGCTTCGAGCTGCAATGACCATGACTTTGCCGAGGTCTGTAACCACGACGTGCCGAAGCTGCACGAAGAAGTCGTCGACGCCTACGCTGCTCTTAACTCGGTCTATAGTGAAGTGACCGCAGTGCGCGGCTTGGCTTCAGTACACGCGCAGGGAGCTAACACCGCCGAGCGCGTGGTCCCGCGAATCCGAGACGATCAACGTGGCGATTGGGCGACGTGGGCGCGGCGTTCCCTTTCGACGGTGCAGGAGTATCTGGACATTACGGATGAAGATCCGGCTCTTCGTGGTTTGCGCCCCGAGCTCTATAGGATCGCCGACGATTTCGTTTCCCTTCATGGGTATGCCGAAGCTGGAAACCTTCCCCGAATGGTCGAGACGCTGGATCGTGTGCAAAAGCGCCTACAAGGCGTGCGTGATAAATTCTGCGGCTTACGGGTTTCCGTTCTTTCGAAAGTCGATTAAAACCCAATCTAGAGAACATCCATGGGCCTCGTCATACTTTCCGCCGGAATAATGGGTTTTTTGCACTCGGTGACACCGGCTCATTGGCTCCCAGTCGTTTTGGTCTCACGAAAGCGCCGTTGGGGTGTGCGCGAGACGATCCAAGCGTCGTTGGTGGCAGCGAGCGGACATATCGCGACGTCCCTCCTGTTGGGCATTTCACTGTTTTGTTTTGGACGTGGTTTGATCGAAGACCACCATGAGTCGATTGAACGTTTTGCAGGCATCGTGCTTTTGGTTTTTGGCCTTACGTACGCAGCGATCAACTACCGGGAACACTATCGTTGTCGCGGGCACTCGCATCACGGGCCCGAAGAGCCAGAGTCTGGGCGCGCGGGGCGTCCGTACGCTTTTCTTTTCGTGGCTGGGTTTTCACCGTGCTTGGGGGCTTTGCCGACATTTCTTGCGGCGGCACCTTTCGGGACATCGGCCCTGATACTGACGTCGATATCCTTTGTGACCGGTGTGATCGTCGCCCTCTCAGGCGCGGCGACACTCGTGCGCCTAGGTTTTCTGAAGCTCGACCAAGTATGGCTCGAGCACTACGGCGATGTTTTGGCGGGGTTAACGCTTGCAGCGTTCGGCGCCGTCAATCTTTTTGTCGTGTCGCACGCATCGTAAGACTGGGTTACACTTATAAGCGCATGGCCCTTTCGCCGTTTGACGCGAAATCCTTAGCCAAACTTCTTGCTGAGCAAAAAAAACACGCTTGGGATATCGAAAAATCAATTCAGTGGCGTGATCGAGTCGATCTCTCAAAGCCCTTGGTGCCTCTCGATGACGACGCCCTCGTTTTCCCCGGTGCCGGTGTCGAACATCGACTTCTGATTTCACAGATCATGGGGTTGATCATCGCGCGCAGTATTTACGAAATGGAAGAGTGTCTGATCCGCTTACGCCCGCAAGCGTGGGACGCACTTTTCGAGGCGGCCCCCATCAGTCCCGAGTTCCGCGCGGTTGGCGAGCAGTTCTTTCTCGAAGAAAAAAAGCACGCCGACACGTTTCGGCGTTACGTCGAGGTCTTCGCAAACAGTCTGGGCGTCGACCGACCGACGCTCGAGTCGATCCTGCCCGAAATCAATCATACGAATACCGAGTGGCTGCTCAAACAGAGTCTTGAACTCGGTAGCCATGTGTTCTGGTGGGTGGTAGCGACGGTTGAGCAGCAATTCTTGCTGCTTCATCAGGCCATGAAGCCGTTTTATGGAACGCTCGAACCTCTTTATGCCGAGATTCATCAGAAACATTTCGAAGAAGAAGCCCGCCACAGTCCGTTTCCCTATCTGATACTCGAGGTCTGCCAAGAGAGTTTCATGACTGGATTCTCGAATCGGATGCTTCAAAAAGTCGATGTCCTGGCAGCACAGCTGGTTCAAATACTCTGGACGATGTCGTCCCTCAGTCGTGTTCAGAATGCTGTGCATTTAAGAGACAAGCATCCCATGTTTGCCAAGATCTCTGAGCTCCTACCGTTCTTAGAACAGCAACCGAAGATCACCACGCTCTGGAAACTCGTGACCGAGGTTCCCTATGTTAGTTCTTTGATCAACTTGAATGCGCATAAGAAGGTTCTGCGATTTGCAGAGCGGCAGGGAGCGTTTGTTCTCCCACTACCAAAACTCAAGACGCGTAAACTCAGGTGAGCTAGAATCTCTCAGGTGGAGTCACCTTTCGAATCGCTCGGTATCATCGCTGTCCACGGTTTTCCTGACGACGCGTCGACGTTTGAGGCTTTGAAGCGCCAGGAAAGTCTCCAAGGCCTTCGATGGATTAGTCTCTCGCTCACTCCGGAACGTTCTCGCAGCGATCAAGTGGTCGACGACTGTCTTGCCGAGATTCAAAAGCAGGATCCCGACTCTTGTTTACGGTGGATTGTCTTGGGTCATGACATCGGCGGAATCTATGCGTGGGCACTTGCGAAGCATCTTGGACGGGAGCTCGCCGGTTTTGTTCTGGTCAATAGCATGACCTTGCCGATGTTTTTACATCGCTGGTTCAAGATCAAGCAGATCGTTCGCAGTTCGTACGTGTTGCTCTTTCAGGTGCCGGTGCTGAGTGAGAACTTGCTACGTTTTTCGGGGGCACTATTGTCGCGTAAGTTTTTTCCGATGCCCCCTGAGAAGCGGTCCCTTCTGAATCGGCGCTACGGGATGCTCAGACACTACCGACGCAGTCTTGCAGAGCTTCTGCACGCTTTTCGAAAGGCCGAACCACTCGAGGCACCCGCACTTCTTCTCTGTGGCAAAGACGATGTTTTCGTCTTGCCGGTCACGCAACAAGAAGCGCTTCGTGTTTCAAAGCATCCGGTGGTGCGCATCGTACCGGGCGGTCATTGGATGCATGAAGATCAACCCAAGGCGGTCGCTGGGTTTCTTCATGCGTGGATTGGCGATGAGGTGGCTCATGCAGTCTGAAGAGTATCTCGACGGTTTTCGTCGCACGCAGCGCTTGGCGTTTCAATGCGCGCAAACGACCGAGGGGTTTTTTCGCGAAGGCATATCCGAACGTCAAGTCGCTCAGCTCATGGAGACGTTTTTAAAGGACCACGGCGCAGGTGGGTATTTTCACACGCCGTTTGCTTGGTTCGGAGATCGCACGCGCTTTGACGGGATGAAATGGTACTGGGATTTCATGCCGAGCGAACGAAAACTTGAGGTCGGCGACGCTGTGATCTTAGACTGCGCACCCATGGTCGATGGGTTCATGGCCGACATCGGCTACACGACGTCGTTTGGTGAGAATACTGAGGTATTGGCAGCAAAAAAACTCCTCGCCGAGATGCGTTCGCAGCTTCCGGGCTGGGTGCAGACACTTCGAACGCGTAAGGCTGTTTGGGATCGTGTCGATCAAGAGTTTCAGAAGAACGACATGGACTGCGCGCACCGGCGCTATCCCTTTCATGTGTTGGGTCACGAACTCAGACGAACACCCTTTCAGAAAATTCCGGGATTGTTGCGACCGTTTTCGGTGCACGCGTACGCTATGGTGTTGGGTCGTGGTATTTGGCCTGCGTTGCTTGGGCCCAAGCAGTCCGGTGTGATTCCCGGTGGGACCGAACGCCTTTGGGCGATCGAGCCGCATCTTGGTGCACGTGGGGGTACACGTGGGGGTACACACGGGGGTACGCGTGGGGGTCATGGTGGACGACGATTTGGGGCGAAGTTCGAAGAGATTCTTGTGGTCCGTCCCGACGGGGAAGCGCGGTGGTTAGACGACGATGTTCCGCATCGTAAAGTCGGGGATGCCGTATGAAGCACGTTTTCATTACGGGTGGTTCGCGTGGAATTGGCGCGGCCCTCGTTCGCACACATCTGAAGCGAGGTTACCGAGTCAGTGTGCTTGATCTTGAGATCGCCGCGGCCATCAGCGGTGAAATGCGTTCCTTTGTAGGGGATGCAAGCGATGAGACCGTTTTGAAAGCGACGCTCATCGAAGCAGAGAAACAGCTGGGGCCGATCGATCGTTGGATCTTCAATGCGGGGGTGACCGTCGTCGGGCCGTTTCATAAGCAGACCTCTGAAGAACGTGATCGTGTGATGCGAATCAACTGGGGTGGGGTTCTTGCGGGTTGCTCTCTGGTCGTGAACAGTCTCAAGGAACGTCGACCAGAAAAGCACGGCGAACTTGTTTTGATTTCGTCGCTTTCGGCTCTTTTGCCGGCACCTTTCATCGCGACGTATGCGGCATCAAAAGCTGCTGTGCTTGCACTGGGCCGCGCGCTTGCCGAAGAAGCTAAAATGACGGGTCTTCCGCTTGATGTGAAGATCGTGTTGCCCGGATTTGTGGAGACCGACATGATTCATCAGGGCGCTGCACGCGGTTACGATCTTCCTCCCGGGGCTCAGCGCTTTGTGATCAGCGCAGACACTGCGGCGGAAAAGATTTTTTCTGGGATTCCGCGTTCGAGAGTCGAGATCTTTGTGGGTCCAGGTGCCCGTTTGTTGACTCAGATGTTCGCATTCGCGCCATCGCTAGCGCGCGCCGTTCTTCGCTTTTTTTATTAGGGGTCGGAAGCTTCCAAAGATTACGACGCGGTGCATGGTGATATTATTCTATAATATCAATTTATTAATGCGACCTCATGGCGCCCCCTACGCACGCTTGCTGTTCTATGGCGTGGTGGTAAGTTTCTCCTCGTTCGTAGAGTTAGAGAGGAGTTTCGTACGCGTCGCATTTTGGTTGTCGATTTACTTTTGGTTCTGACTGTTTGCGGTCTCATGTGGTGGAACGCATTCGCTGGCGAGAAAGTACAAGAAGAGTACAGATGGTTTTTTACAGGGGCTGGGTCCAGTCGCGGGAGTGCTTTGGCCATTCATTTGGAACGCATCGATGATTCGCTCCCCGTGACATCGAGGAATTATCGGATCCATTGGTACCCGATGGGATACCACTCCACCGATACCGAGTTTCATATGACTCCGGAAACACGCGAAGGCGCGATTTATGGAATCTATTGGGAGGGGACTAAAGAGGAGACCAAACGCGTTGAGTTTGTCTCTCTGTATTTCGGATCAGCGTTTGTAGCAGGTCGAGATCGATTTCTCGAACTTGTGCGAGTGCAAGATGAGGAGCTCGACGCCATCGCCGCCGACGCGCATCCCACCAGAAATTTTCATGTCGTCGATAACCGGCACGCAGAGCTGACGCGATTGGTGGCGGATCCGAAGTATTGTTCTCCTTATGCGGACGCTTACTTAGTGATGTCGAACGGCGGTAAGTTGATTGGGCGGTGTTTGGTGTCGGATGCCGTCGTGCGCGAGTTGATGGACCACCCTGTACGTCTCGTACCACAAGTGGACATGATTCTTTGTGGGGATCCGGACGGGGGCACTTATCTGCTAGATACAAACCGCCAACTACTGGCCCATCGTCTCAAGGCCGATCAAGAGTTCTCACTATTGCCCGTCGTACGATTTGACCAAAAGAGCGGTAAAATGCGCCTGGCTTGGCGCACTTTCGAACAGGAACGCCCCGACGTGCCGGGTATGTCGATGATGGAGCTCAACGAGAACATTGTCGAGATCAGTGGGTGGGTACGTCTCGCGGGCGAAAAGGACGAGGACATGAGTTGCGAACGCATTGTCCCTCCAAAAACGAAAAAGTAAGCTTTAGAGAGAAGCTTTTGCTTCGTAGTATTCGCTGACCAAGCGTTCGACAATCGTGGCGGCTGGTGCAATGTCATCGATCAGTCCAACCCCTTGACCCGCACTCCACACCTCTTTCCAGGTTGTTGTGGCCGCCGCTTTGTCGAGAAGCCGGCTACCAAGATAGGCACGCAACATCTTGGCAAACTTCTTGGTGTTGGGATTTTTGAGAAGAAATTTTTCAATCGGATTGAGGCCGAGTCCCACCTGCTTAATATAGGGCGTTTCGATCACAGCCGCCGGTGTTCCGGAAATCTTAAGCGTCAGAACAATGTCCTCGGGATCCGAGTCCACGATCGCTTTCTTATATCCCGGAACGACTTTGGCCTCATCAGAGGCAATGAAACGTGTTCCGATCTGAACGGCCGATGCGCCTAAAACGAGAGCCGCTAAGACTTGTTCTCCGGTTGCAATACCACCAGCAGCCACAATCGGTATCTTCAGATGGCGCTTGAGATAAGGAAGAAGCACGAGTGGCGAAACGGGGCCGGCATGCCCACCAGCTCCGGCGCTAACGGCAATCACGCCATCGGCTCCGAGGTCCTGTACTTTGCGCGCATACTCGAGATTGGTGACATCGCAGAAGACTTTCCCGCCAACGGCGTGCATCTTCTCAATGACGAGCTTTGGGCTGCCGAGCGATGTGATGACGAGCGGGACGCGCTCTTCAACGCAGATCTCGAGATCAGTGACTTGTCGCGGATTGGCTTTGTTGACGATGAGGTTGACCCCAAACGGATGGCTGGTCTTTGCTTTGATCGCCCGCAGAGCGTCCCGAAACAGTTCGGGTGTCCTCCAGTTCAAAGAAGGGGCAGCGCCGAGTGCTCCGGAGTTCGAAACGGCGGTGACGAGATCGACATCGCTGACGAGAAACATCGGTCCCGCGAAAATCGGATAGCGAATGCCCAGCAGCTTAGTGACGGCAGTTGGAATTTCATCACGACCCATCGGTTGAGTTTTCGCTCTTTGTCAGAGCTTTTCCAGAACTTTTTTCGTGCGCCGGGACGTTTTCTTCAATTGTCACCCCGACACCCAGGCACTACACTGACCCCAGCGTGGAATCCATATGGTTGCCGCAGTGGGTGGGGCGTTCACTTTCAGTCCTGGGGGATTTTACGGTCTTTTTTTCGGAGATCGCCCGGTCGGGTCGCCATTTTTGGCGACGTCGGACGCTTTTTATCCGTCAGTGTGA
This sequence comes from uncultured Oligoflexia bacterium, assembly GCA_964549505.1. Lineage (GTDB taxonomy): Bacteria > Bdellovibrionota > UBA1018 > UBA1018 > CAZJVD01 > CAZJVD01. Next base: position 14,255 of record CAZJVD010000013.1, on the reverse strand, counting down.
GTACATCGGTGTGACGTCGACCGGCATTCTGACGATTGCCGGGGCGTTTCTGGGTGGTGTTCTTGGATATCAGCTTTATGTTTCGTTCAAGCTGTTTGGTGCCGAGGCCCTGTTGGGCGGAACAGTCGGTGTGGCGCTTTATCGTGAGTTGGCGCCTGTGATGGCGGCGATCTTGGTAACAGGTCGTTCCGGCGCGTCGATGGCAGCACAGATTTCGAGTATGCGTATCTCGGAGCAAATCGACGCTCTTGAGATCATGGCGGTCGATCCGCTCGAGTATCTTGTGCTTCCGCGGGTGGCAGCGGGCGTTGTGATGATGCCGATTCTTGCTATTTATTTTGGGACCGTTGGAACGTTGGCGAGCGCACTTGTGGCGTGCGGTATTTTGAATCTCAGCTTTTCGACGTTCTGGTATCAGTTTTCGAAGATCGTCGATGTTCTCGAGCTCACGCATTGCGCGACCAAAGCAGCCGTTTTCGGACTGGTCTTGACGTGGATTGGGTGCTTTTGTGGTTATCGAGCCCACGGAGGTGCGCAAGCAGTGGGAACAGCAACGCGAAACACCGTTGTTGCGAGTTGTGTGACGATTCTTCTTATGGATTATATTTTGACAGCACTATTGCCATTTGGTTTTGAAAAATTACAAGCGAGTTGAGCAACCATGACGGACCAGAAATCAAAAACTCCAAACGATCACGACGCTGCGATTCGGCTACGAGTCGGTTTGTTTTCACTTCTTGGATTGCTTTTGATCGGCGGGGTCACCGTCGTGGTGAACGACCGACCGTTTTGGTGGCGTTCGTGCAATCTCGTCCACATCAATGTCGTCGACGCGACCGGATTGCGGATGAAGTCCCCCGTTCGAAGTCTTGGACTGCAGATCGGCTACATCAAGAAAGTCGAGCTCTTTGAGACCCACGTTCAGCTCGGAATCTGTCTGACAGCACCCGTGGAGGTGTTACCGACAACGCGAGCCTATATTCGGCCCGAAGGATTCTTAGGGGATCAGTTTGTTGAGCTCAAGCCGGTCAAAGCCATGCGTGAGGACGATGCCCCGAGCTCCACATCATCGTTTTGGTCGTTTTTTGGTGGTGTAGCGTACGCTCAAGATCCGGTGCCTGCCGCCGATCGCCCCAAAGAGATCCCGATGGGTGAGGGAAACGAGAACCTGAACCAGGTGATTCGTAAAGTCGACGAGCTTGTGACAGAGCTCGGTGGTCTTGCGCGCAATTTGAACAAGGCCTTCGATGCAGAGAAGCTGAAGAAGACCATGGACCAGTTGAACCGCACGCTTGAAAACGCGGCCAACACGCTTTCTCCGGAGAACGGATTGACGGCAACCGCCCAGCGCGCGCTTTCAAAGTTTGAAGACTCTATTGAGCAGCTTCGACAGATTCTTTCGCGCATCAATCAAGGCGATGGGTCGGTTGGAAAACTGATCAACGACGAAAGTTACGCGAGCGAGATCAAGCAAGCCCTCGAAAATCTGAACCGTCTGCTTGGACGGGTCAATCGCATGCGCTTCGCGGTCAATCTTGGTGTGGCACGCATGACCGCGTATCAGGCCTCGCGCGGATGGCTTTCGGTCGGTATTTATCCGACGCCCGATCGTTACTACCTGATTGGAGTATCCGTCGATCCACGCGGACGTGTTGCGAATACGACGACCACGACCGAGGTGGCCGGAGCATCGACGACGACCAAGACCACACAAGTCGAAGAGAGCGGAATTCTGCTCACGGGGATGCTTGGAAAAGTTCTTTTCAATCGTCTCGATCTTGCGGCAGGTGTCAAATATGGAGACGGGACAGGGCACGTTGGGCTGTTGCTTGGGCCCGAGTTCGATGAAGAGCGCTTCATGATTGGGAATGATGTTTACTCACGCGTTGGCAAGCAGTCGGGTATCGGCCTCAATCATCGTCTCTATGCTTCTGTGTTTCCGAGTCGTTCGAAGTATTTGCGAACGTTGTATATGACCGCGGGTCTTGATTCGTGGCGAAAAGTCGACGGTAAGGCAAATCTTTTCTTTGGAGCGGGCGTGGCGTTTGACGACGAGGACATTAAGCTACTTTTCAGCCTGAAATGAAAAACAGACTTATTTCGAACCCTTGATGATCTTCGAGGTTTGAGGGCGCGCGCTGAACTGCGACTTGTCGAATTTTTTCTGAGGATTCACAACAGGTGCGTTGCCCACGACTTTAGGCGTGAGTAGCGGCAGTTTATCGTGTGGTTGGCACGGGTCAAACCCTTCGGGGAGTTCGGCTGGAAACTTCTGGAGCTGCTCGTTCGAAAGGTTGCGAACGTATTTGACGAACTCGGCAAAGAGTTTTGGATCGAGTTTCTTACCACTTGTTTTGCTCATCAACGAAAGCGCATCATCAATCGGCATGGCTTCGTGGTACGAGCGCTTCGTTGTGATCGCATCGAAAAAATCAGCAATCGCGCAGATGCGCGCGAAGATGTGAATGTTTTCTGCTGTCAAGCTTCTGGGATACCCGGTGCCGTTGTAGTTCTCGTGATGTTCGTAAACTACGGCGCGGACGGTTGTTAGCGGAACGCCTTTCGGCATCTCAATGCCGTTCTCGTTGAGGAGAGCCATCCCATAATCGGTATGTCTTTTGATCTCGTTGAACTCTTCATCGGTGAGCTTTCCCGCTTTGTTCAAGAGATGGGTCGGTACGTTTACTTTTCCTAAGTCATGGAGAAGTCCGCCCAGTCCCGCGGTGATCAGTTCGCTGTTCTCCGAGCTTGGAATCAACGCTTTCAAAATCGCCACACAGTACATCGAAACGTTGATCGAGTGATCGTACGTGTAGGAGTCATGGAAACTCAGTTGCGAGATATGTTTCTGAAGACTCTCGATCGAATCGTTCTGAACGACGTCGACAATCGCTGTGACGGTATCGTGACAACCGCGAATCGTGTCGTTGAGAACTTCGGTTGTGAGAGGCCCTGAGTGATTGAAAAGATGGTCGAGATGCTGGATCGCCGCTTGCTTGATGATCTGTGTTTTCTCGATCTGACTGAACTTAGGGGCTTTCGTGATGCTTTCGAAATAGAGCGAACGCTGAGATTCCGAAACATAGAGTTGGTGGTACTTGGACTTAAGTTCCTGAACGTCTTGTACGGTGAGGAACTGTCCTTTCTGAAATACTCGGACGAAGTGTTGACGAGCATCGACCCCGCTCGAGTTGATGTAAAGATCGTACCAGGCCGGACAGTCGGCGGTGATCAGCTCAGTGGAAACAGAGAAGAAGGCTTCGCTAGTCATTTGAAAAGGGTCCCAGTAGATAAAGGATAGACGTAAGACTCGATTGGTTCAAATGAACTTGCGCGATCGCGCGTACCTCTGCTTTCGCGTTAAAAGCGATTCCGAGTCCCGCGAGCGCCATCATCGGCAAATCGTTGGCGCCGTCACCGACTGCGACTGTTTCTTCGATTTGAAATCCGTGCTTCTTTCTCAATTCGTCGAGCTTATCGGCCTTTCCTTTGGCATCAATGACCGACCCCAGCACCCGACCTGTGCACTGGCCATTTTCAAACTCAAGCTCATTGGCGAAACTGACATCGGTCCCAAGACGTTTCTGGATAGCATTTGCGCCAAACGTAAACCCACCACTGATGATCGCAGTTTGAACGCGATGCTCCCGAAGTGCTTTGGTGAGGGCTTCGGCTCCGGGCGCGAGTCGGAGACGCGCAAGAACGGCATCGACCTGCTCCAGCGTTAGTCCCTTCAGGAACCGAACCCGTTTGTGAAGGCTCTCTGCGAAGGGAATCTGACCCTTCATCGTGTCCCGTGTGACCGCTGCAACACTTTCATAAACACCCATCTCGCGCGCGCATTCGTCGATCACTTCTTCGGCGATCAGGGTGGAGTCGAGATCAAAGACGACCAGTTTCTTGCGCGTCGAGAACACGGTTTCACGCTGAAGGGCGAGGTCGGCGTCGATCGAAGCGAGCGTCGATTCTAGCGCTCGTCGTAGGCTGATAGTCGGCTCCGACGATTCAAACGTCACATCAAAATCGACGACTTCGGGGGAGATTCCGCGCGGCGGTCGCGGTATGAGTGTCGCTCCAGCTTTTTCAAAAGCGGGGCGTAAGAGAGTCAGTACCCGTGCCCCGATAGCCGGCCCTAGCTGGGATTCGTTCTTGCGGGCAACGATCGTGGCGACATAGCGGTTGTTAATGGGTTGTGATGACATGGTTTTCATGAGTGTTTCGGTAACGTTTCGGCATTTTCGATGCCCGTCCTGCGGTCTTCTCAAGCTTTATCCGCTTTTCGTCGATACGTTGACGTATGCGTGGAGCTAAAATTGCTCTTGTAACGTTTTTAACTCTCATGGGCCTCAGTTTACTTTCGCTGAAAGCGACTTCGCAAGATCGCACGCCCGCCAGCCTCCGCGCGCTCGGCTCCGAATCCCTTCGGGAACAGCTCCGTCGTCCGGCGTCGGTTCCTTACGAAATGGGTTTCCGCCAGAATCCAGGCCAGAAGCGTGGAAGAACTCAGAATTTCAGGCTTTTTGATCAGACCTACTATCCGAACGAAAGTGTCGGAACGTCCGCCAACGGTGGCACCGACGCTAACCGCTACTTCGAGGTCTTAGAGTATCCGGTAACTCTTCCTCCGGTGTTCGTGGACCGGTAGACGAGCACGAATCTCGTCCTGTTTCGAAAAATCCAAATCGGCAACGACGAGACCGACACCCAATATCTTTTCAGCTATCAGTTCACCCCAAGGATCCACAACCCGCGTGTGTCCATACGTCTTACGCCCACCAGCATGCGTTCCGGTCTGGGCAGGGCAGAGAACGAAAACTTGGTTTTCAATTGCTCGGGCGCGTGTGAGCACATCCCAGTGCACTTTGCCGGTTGGCACTGTAAAGGCTGACGGAATCAAAACCACTCGGACCCCCTTGGCGGAAAGGCATCGATAGATCTCGGGAAATCTCAAATCGTAACAGATTGAGAGTCCAATCGGACCCCACGGGGTACGAAAGAGAACGACGCGATCACCGCACTTCACCAGCGCCGATTCGCGGTAAACCCGATCGGGCAGGACGGAATCAAAGAGATGAAGTTTATCGTACGTCGCGAGCAAACGACCGGTTGGACCGAAAACAAGCGTACGATTATAAACGCGTGGCCGCGGAGACTTCGCGGTTTTCCAGGGCACGCTTCCAATAACCAGATAGATTTGATTCTTTTTCGCCTGATCGGCGAGAAACTGCAGTGGCGGGGAGCCGTCGGAAAGAGCGATGTCGAGGTTACGACGCCCATCGGCCGCGATGAGCAGAGCATTTTCCGGAAAAGCAGCCAGGCTCGCGCCCCGTTTTTTTGCTGCCTTCGTTAGCCGCGCGATAGTTTTCAAGTTCTCCGTCAGGCTATCGGAGCTGTTCATTTGAGCGAGTGCGACGCGCAGCCGTTTCTTGTTCATTGTTTGCGGATAGGGTATCACAGAGGAAAGCTCCTTTTATGACGCTTTCGACTCAACCTTACAAAGGCACACGTGATTTCTATCCCGAGGATTATCGGATCCAGCGTTTTATCTTTGAGAGGATGGCATCAGCAGCCGAACGCTTTGGTTATGAACGTTATGACGGTCCCATGTTGGAGCCTTTTGAGCTCTACGCAGCAAAAACGGGCGAGGAGATCGTCAACCAGCAACTCTATTGGTTGGTCGACAAAGGCGAGCGGAAGCTAGCGGTACGCCCCGAGATGACTCCGACACTGGCGCGCATGGTAGCAACGAAAGTCATGGAGCTGCCGCGACCGATTCGCTGGTATAGCATCCCAAATCTTTGGCGTTACGAGCGTCCGCAACGTGGACGCTTGCGAGAGCACTGGCAGTTGAACGTCGATGTTCTCGGCGGAGATCGTGTTTTAGCAGACGCCGAGTTGATGGAATTGACCTTTCATTTGATGTCCGAATTCGGTGGTGAAAAGTACTGCGAGATTCGAGTCAACCATCGTGGGCTGATGGACGAGTTTTTTTCTAAGAAGCTCGGTCTGAACCAAGACCAGGCTCTGAAAGTCGTTCGGGCGATTGATGCTCAATCTAAGATCGGTGATGAAAAGTACGCGACGTGGTTGAGTGAGATCGGGCTCGAAAAATCAGCGATCACGACTTTGGAAGAGTTTTTCAGCTGGTCGTGGAGTGATCTGAAGAAGAAACTCCCTTGTCCCGGGGTTGAGGAACTCGATCGTCTTTTTAGTGTGCTCAAGGGTTCAGGCGTTGAGAAGCTCGTACGGTTCGACGCACGCATCATGCGGGGTTTGGACTATTATACGGGTTCCGTGTTTGAGATGTACGACACCTCCCCAGAAAACACGCGCGCGATGTTTGGTGGTGGTCGTTACGACAATCTGATCGGACTTTTTGGAAAGAACAAGCTTTCGGGCGTTGGTTTTGGAATGGGCGATGTGACCCTGCGTGCCTTTCTTGAGGTGCACGGCCTGATGCCGAAGCTCACATCGGGGATCGATGTTCTCGTAACGATTCCGAGTGAAGCTATGGTGGGAATTGCGTCCGATATCGCGCGACGTTTGCGAAAAATTGGACGTTCGACCATCACGCCTCTCGAAGTCGGAAAGTTTTCAGATCATCTCAAGTTGGCCAGCCGTATTGGTGCGCGATTTGCCATTTTGCTAGGTGAAAAGGAAGTTCAGGCCGGAAACGTCCTTGTCAAAGACCTGGCTTCTGAGAAACAGTCCGAAGTGAAGTTGAGCGATCTCGAAAAACAGTTTTCGTCATAGTCATTTACAAGGGAGTTCAAGTTATGTCCGTTGTCACATCCATCGAAATCCAGCGTCTCGACCCCAAAGCCGTTCTTCCAACGCGTGCGCATCCCGAAGACGCGGGTTTGGATCTTTACGCTTTTGAAAAGGTCGTTGTTGGGCCAGGACAAGGTACGATGGCGCGCACGGGCGTCGCACTGGCGGTTCCGCCTCAGCATGTCGGTATGATCTGCGATCGCTCATCGTTGGCAAAAAAGGGTCTCAAGACGGCCGGCGGAATTGTCGATGCCGGTTACCGGGGCGAAGTGATGGTTGTGATTCGTAATCTAAGCAATGAAGAGATTGTTCTACAGGCGGGCGAACGCCTGGCGCAGCTTCTGATTCTTCCGATCGCGACGCCGCAGGTTCAAGAAGTCACAGGATTGTCGACATCTGCACGTGGTACGGGCGGATTCGGCAGTACGGGCAGATAACGAGCGGCAAGCTCGACGTGAGCTTTCTCTTCGAGTGCGATTTGCGCAAAGATCTTCGCTGACACTGGATCGGTCGCGTTCATATCCCGAAAGAACTTCTCGCCGGCGGCCTGACCGCGCGTTTCAGCGCTGGCCATGTACGAAGCAAACTCATAAGCCGTCGAACACGATTGAAACGAGTGCCAAAGACGGTCGCTGACCGGTCGCTCATCGACCGCAAACCCAAGGGCTTCCAGCCGGATCAGCAACCAACCCAAGTGCTTGTCCTCTTCGATCGCTAGCGTTCGCCAAGCTTGTCGCAGGTCCGAAGGGGCATCTGTAAAACGGTCGGCCGCCCAAAGAAACGCGTCGCGAGCCTGGACTTCCGCAAAAGCTGCTGCTCGCAATCGGTCGGCAACGCCTTCGCGCGATACGACGGCGCGCGGTTGGGGCGGAAGTTTGCCGTTTTCGGTGACGACGAAGGGGCGCCAGTCTTTAGGGCTCGCGATGTGAAAATCTTGCGAAGTAGTTTTCATGCGCCCGACCCCATCTTGACCAGTGTTTTGAAATCGCGTTCCTGGAGGGGCATGACCGACAGACGGGGTTGTTTGAGGAGTAACAGCCCGGCAAGCGATTTTTCGGCCCTAATCTCAGAAAGTGAAACGGCATGTTTGAGGGGTTTATCGGCCGCGACTTCGAACTTAAGCCAATCCCCTTTCTTCTTAGGGTCCGGATCGGGTACTGGCTTTCCACGTACGCGCGCAACGCCGACAACCGCCCGTTCCTCTCCACTGTGGTAGATCAGCACGGCATCGCCTGGAGCAATCTCACGGATGAAGCCGCGTGCCTGAAAGTTCCGCACTCCATCCCAGAACGTCGAACCTTCTTTGGTGAGGCGTTGGTAGCTAAACGTTGTCGGCTCGGTCTTCAATAACCAGTATTTCATACGACTTTTCTAGACGAAGGGTTGCAGATCGGCAACACGTAGAGGGAGTGCGATGGCTTTCAGTCGGGAACTTTGAGCGAGGAGTTCTGTAGGCCCGTTTGTCGAGCGAAAGCTTCGCGGGCTTCGGTGCTTGCTGGCGAGCGGAAGCGCAGTTCGCGGTCGGCGACCATGGCTTCGTTTTCCACAAACGGCGTTGGATCGACGAGATTCATGATGGCAAGAATTCCGACGCATAGGGCGACGAGACTCGACCAGATGATCTGTGCTCTTCCTTGAGTATTGCGCCGGTCGGACTTAGATACTTTCAAAACTCGAACTCCTAGTCCTCATCTTATAGAATCCGGGACGTGCAGCGCAATGTGTCAATGTTGACCAGAGTGCGGATTTTTGCGAGAAAATCGCTAGAAATGATTCGTTTCTGGATCGCTCAGTCACCTTCGGAAGCTGTACTCGTGGGGCTTGCACTTCCGGAAAACTCACATGATATCAAGGGCATAATAACGCCTGCCGATATCGATCTTCTGAGCCGTTTGGGGCTCTGGAGCGAACTTCGCGTGGCGGCCGTTCGTGGTCGTCGGAAAGAAGAATTTAATCGATCGAGACGAGTTTTTCGCACGATTTGGCGGGATTTTGAGGCTGAGGTTGGTCGTCGACCTACCGACTGGAGTTTGAGCCATTCGGGAAACGCCGTGGCGGTTGCGCTTCGTTCTAGCTCAGTTTCGCGGGGTCTTGGTGTGGATCTTGAGGCGCGCCACCGGGACATTTCAAAACGCGCTATCGCACGTTTTGTCCGTTCGGCCGAGCGGCGGCTAGGCTTGACGCCGATCGAGGTCTGGTCGGCCAAGGAGGCTGTTTTCAAGGCAGCCTTTGGAGGCGCGGAGGCGGCACGGAGACGTACCGTGAGTGAAGTATCCATTCAAACCTGGGACCCTGTCCGTCGACAGGGGCATGCTCGCTTGGGTTCGAAGCGCTTTCGGTTTGCGCTGTATGAAATCAATACAGGTTTCGCAGAACCGTCCGTCTTCGTTATGGCCCTTGCCGTGTCGGCGACCAAACGTGATAAATTAATCGCATGGGTTTGAATCACCATCACGAGACTCCTCAGCTGAAAGTCGCATTTGGTCTGACCGCTGGCTTTATGATCGTGGAGTGGGTCGTGGGTTGGTGGGCGCAGAGTCTAGCGCTCATGGGCGATGCAGCTCACATGCTCACCGACACGTTTGCGCTGGGTCTGAGCTGGTTTGCGGCGTGGCTCGTGTCGTTGCCCAAAACACCGGAGCGTAGCTTTGGTTTTCATCGAGCCGAGATTCTCGTGGCACTTGTGAGCGGGCTCTTGATCTGGCTTTTGACAGGAGCGCTCGTCACCGAAGCGATCGGTCGGTTTCAGAATCCCGAGCCGGTGCGTGGAAACTTGGTGACCTTTGTTGCGGTACTGGGGCTCTTGATCAATGGGTATTTGATTTTGGTGCTTCGTCGACGGACGCATCATGCGCATGGGAACGGGCATGGGCATGGACTTCATGTTCGCGGTGCTTATCTTCATGTCCTCGGTGATTTTTTCGGGAGCGTTTGTGCGATCGCCAGCGGTATCGCCGCCTGGAAGTTCGGCTGGTACTGGGTGGATCCCGTAGCAACCTTGGTACTGGCTGGATTATTGCTGTTTTCGAGCTTCAAACTCGTGTCTGAAGCGACCGCTGTTTTGATGGAATTTTCACCGTCTCATATTGACCCAGCAAAAGTACGTTCGGGATTACAGTCCATTCCGGGCGTGAAGAGTGTTCATGACCTTCATATCTGGTCCGTGACGAGTGGAAAGCCTGCGCTCAGTGTGCATCTTGTAGCCGTTCAAGACGAGTCGGTCTTATTGCCCGCCCGTACGATGCTTGAGCGCGAATTCGATATTCATCATTCGACGATTCAGGTGGAGCAGGGTCACGAAGCCGAACACAGTCACTGCTTCGACTGCCTCAAAGCATGAGCGCAGCCTCGTAGACGTTCAAAAACCTCGCTTTTATAGAGTGACAACACTGAGGCCGCTAGAATCACCGCGGTTGAGGTCGTAACAGCGGTGTCGAGGAGCTCTCGTGATTCGAGCTGCACAATGAACTTCGTCGCAAAATAGCCCAGTACCAGCGAAGCGGCGGCGTGAAACATGCCGACCGCGCTATCTGTCGCCCTGGTTCGGCGTCGAATGCGATCCGCAAAGGACGACAGACCGATGTTTCCCAAACCATCTAAAACGGTACCACTCCAAGCCTCGCCGATGCCCGCAAGCGGAAGCGCGGGAAAGCTCCCGCCCTGAAGCTGCGCTAAAACTCCGATGGGGACGTAGAACCCCAGCTGGAGAAGGAACTCTTTGATCACCCGACCCGAAAGTGCGTGAGGTTTGAAGTAGTCGTGCTGGCGAAACCCTGGATAAACGCCGAAACGAATCACAAAGGGCGTGAAAGCGGCTGGTAACCCCGATAAAAATCCACCGAGTAGCGCCCGTGCCTGAATATCGGAGGCGCTCAGGTCCGAGTCGCCGTGAAGGCCGTTCTTAACGGCTAAGTACGCCGCACCAAACCGAAGAAAAACCATTAGAATATGGCGAGCCTTTGCGCTGAAAAACGGCTTGGCGTCGGTTTCCGCTTTATCCACCGACTCCACTGTGCGTTTACCCCAAAACACCTGGGTCCCCTTCGGGGCGGCTGCGAGGGTCTCTGCGATACGTTCATGATCGGGGGAGCCTACCTGAGCAGGTCTTTCAAGGCCCAGCGTACGTTGGATCGCTTCGGGGGCAGCACTTGATCGGAAATCACGATCCAGCTCTTCAGTGCTCGGGCCGCTTTCAACCACGAGAACAATGTCCTGAGGGTCGCCGGGACGAACGGGCTGCGAGGCCAACGCCTTACGGAATTTCCGCATAGCCTCCATACCTGTCCTTGTTTTGAGCGCTTCAGCGCCTGATAATCGCAAAACCAAGAAGCGTTCGAGTGGGCTATCGGCTTCCTGGCCAACGTCGAGTACTTCGACGCCATCCGTGGTCGTCGCAAGGGTCACGTCTGGCCGTGCTTCGAGCCGATCCGCGCGCACGAGAGCGCTGGTCTTGAAAAGGCTTAAAATGGCTATGAAACTGAGAAAATGCGCGAGAGATATATTCAGGGCTAGAGCTTTAGGAGGTCGAGTTTGAGTTTCGACGAAGACGCCTCGAGATCGGCTTTTCGATTTTGGAGTACATCTTACACATTGGTCGTTTACCTCACCTTAGGTGCGGCACCCTAACACAGACCGGGTGCAGATACCATACGGGGCGAATGACTTATTCTTTTGTTTTGAGTCGCGATTCATTCTCGCCGATGAACTTCTTGATATCGTCGGCGATCGTGAGCAGGCGTAACCACTGTTCTTTGTAGAGCGTCACCGGGAAACGGCCCATTCCGTAAATCGAAAGGGCGCCTTTTTCGCTGACCTTCATGGAAAGTCCACCGTTGGCAGAACGCTTGTTTTTAAGGGCTTCGTTTTCGGCTCGAAGGCGTTCGAGCTCTGTTTTCATATCTTCGGACATCGGTGATCTCCTCGGCTCGATTTTTATCACAAAACAGTCTAACTAAGGACTTCAAATATATGCTGAGTCCGTTTTCGATCTACTTCGCGCTTTTCTTTGGGCTGACGTTTCTGACGGCGATCGACATTTTCAACCTGTTCGAGTGGCGATTCATCAAGCCACTTCCGTATATCGCCGCGTTCGCATTCATCGCTGCACGGATCGGGGGGCTTTGGAAGGGTCGTCCGGTTCTCCGGCCGTCGATCAGCATTCTGTCGTTCATTCTGCTCTTTCTTTTCGCGTTACCGGGTCTCGTACTCAACAAACTCCATGGCGAGCATTCTTCGTTCTTTACGGGAATTTTTCAGATTTTGATTGTGACTGCGGCGCTCTGGGCTTGCGAGGAAAACAGGCGCTTAGGGTTGACGACTGAGAAAGTTCTCCGCTGTCTTCAGTTACTGGGTTTTGCATTCTGCGGGATCGGGATTCTTGGGCATCTGATGAAGCTAGGGCTTCCCGGGGTGTCGGGCTGGTTCACGCTGGTGACGCACGAGAAGGGCTATTTGTTGCCACTGGCGTTTCTTCCATCCCTTGCGCTGGGAGATAAAAAACGCGCCCGCATCGGTCTGGCTCTGGCGATCGTGTTTACGATTCTCTCTCTTAAGCTCATCTTGGCGCTTCTGATACCTGTGACCTATCTGCTGTTCTGGCTGCTTGGAAAGCTGAAGGGCGAGCGCCCCATTTGGGTGATGGTCGGGGTGATGCTCTTTGTTGCTCTTTTCCCGCGTGTGATTTTCGATCTGCCGGATCAAATCAGTAACTTTGTTTACTTTCACATCCAGCGGCCCTTGCGCCTGAAGTACGACGATATTCCGTTTTTTCACTACATTCTTCACAAAGGGAACGACTTCTCCTTGCGGCGGATGACATGGACACTGGGATTTGCCGAGTTTGCCAAGAGTCCGATCTACGGAAACCTTTTTCAGGGATGGGCTTCTGTCTTGATTCCGTTCGAACGAACGACTTGGGAGGTTCCGTATCATAACGACTTTCTGGAAGTCGCTGCGAAGGGTGGGGCGATCGGTCTGTCGCTGATGTTAACGGGTTTCTTCGCTTCGCTCTTTGAAACGCTTCGCTTTCGAAGTCGTTTACGTTTCGATTCTCTCGACCGCCGGTTTCACGACGTGCTGTTTGTGACGATCGTGGCATCGATGCTCTGTCTTTTTATCAACCCCGTGCTCAATCAGACCCGATCGGGTGTCGGTGTGTGGTTTATTCTCGGGCTGGCGTTTCTAATGCGGGTGCGGTCGGGCCGACACCGGGTCGTTTAACCCAGATACTCGTTTTCCCGGGTGCGAGTTCAACGTAGGGATTCGGTAGCTTTCGAAAGACTTTGAAAAGCGCTGCCTGGCCTTTAACGGCAAGACCCCAATTACGAAAAGGTCCACTGCGACCTGCATAGAAGTTCCGAAGTGCAAGGTCGACTTGCCAGCCGTACACCCAATCGTGTCCGCAGATCTTCTTGGCGTAAGGATCATACGCCGTGAGATCGCCCAAGACGGATTTATAGTCATGAGCGCCGTCGACAAAAATCAAATCGATACGCAGGTCTTTGACGTCGATACCAAGACGCTTAGCGATGAGTTTGGGACCGGACGTTGGATTATTGCGGTCCACGCGCATGGGTATCACGTTCTTAAAAAACTGCGTGTGTCGTTCGAAATGATCGAACGAAGGATTCATCTCTTCCCAGATATCCATCGCGAAGATCTTGATTTTCGAATTCGCGGACGCCGCGAGCGCAGCGCCGCCGCCGCGATAGGTGCCGATTTCGACGTACACGCTGCCAGCGGGAAGCTTCGCGATTTCATCAAAAAGATACTTCTGTTCGTCAGTGGACAGCTTAGCGACGCCGGAGCTCCACGGCGGCGAAGGTGTGTGCCGGGTGGGTTTCGTTTCGCCGTTTGCGAGATTCCAGATCCATCCGCCGACATGAGCAAACTCCGAAACCTGCGCAACAGTCGTCGGGTCTGCATCGGGGCCGACAAAGATCGCATCGATTTGAAAATGGTAGCGCGGGCGCTTTGTGAGAATCTTTCCCGTGAATTGCCGACCCAACTCATAACCCCAGCCATGTGGCGGTACAGGTTCGCTCTTTCGAATGCTGAAAACCCGTAAGTCCGGACGCTTTTCGCGGAATGCGGCTTCGTGTTCAGGTGCATCGATGAAGGCGGCGTTCGAATGTTTTTTTAGACCGAGGAGCTCGGGTGGCAGGACGACCGACATGGGCTCAAGCTGTCACGGGCGCCGGAGAGTTGTCAAAACGAATGATCGATACCCCGCCCCGGCATGGATCCTACAAAGATCCGGCAAACTTCCGACATTGGCCAACCCGAACGGCTCTCATCGTGAGAAACCCCGGTGAGTGACGCTGTACCCACCGATCTCCTCACGGGTCTAAATAACGACTTACAAGCAATGCTAGAAAAACCAGAAGTCTCGCTAAGACCACGAGAAGCAAAGTCTTCTGTTTAAGTTTTTCTGTGATTACCCAGGAACTCTGACCGGTTAGTTACCCGGCGATTCTGTCATCTTG
>CAZJVD010000012.1:0-82042 GCA_964549505.1 uncultured Oligoflexia bacterium | reverse complement strand
CTATCGTCCCGATGTTGCAATGGGGCTTCGAACGGTCAAATTTCTCCTTAGCCATGAGTCACTCTTCTCCTAAAGACAGGTTTCAAATGTGTCGGATTTATATCCTTGACCTGTTTTTAGGTCAATCGCCGATATTCCCCCCAACGACGCTGCTATCAAATCAAGCGATGTAGCCAGCGCGAGCGCGAATTTCATCACGTATCTGATTCGAAACCGCATCATAATGCGAGAATTCCATCGAAAAACTAGCGCGCCCCTGCGAAGAAGAGCGCAAGGCCGTCGAATACCCGACCATGGTCGCTAACGGAACCTCGGCTTTGACAGTTTGCAGACCGTGTCTCGAACCAAGATTGATGATTTTTCCACGACGACCATTGAGATCCGAAATCACCGCTCCCATGTACTCATCAGGCGAAACCACCTCGAGCGACATCATCGGCTCTAAGATCACGGGACCTGCTTTGGGGCCCGCATCCTTGAAGGAGTTAGCGGCCGCAATTCGAAACGCAAGCTCGGTCGACTCGGATGGATGAAAGCTACCTCCGACCAGAGCTGCTTCGACATCAACGACTGGGTAACCCGCTAAGATCCCGCCGAGCATAACCTCCTCGGCACCCTTTGCGATCGGAACGATAAACTGTTTCGGAATGGTGGTCTCCGGACAGCGGTTGACGAAGCCGAAACCCTTGCCTCGTTCGCGCGCCGAAAACTCGATCACGACATGCCCGAACTGATTCTTACCGCCGACCTGCTTGATAAACCGTCCTTCGCCGCGCGTTTTCTGTGTCACCGTCTCGCGATACGCGACCTGCGGTTGCCCGATATTTGCGCCAACTTTGAACTCACGTCGCAAACGATCGACGATGATCTCTAAGTGCAACTCACCCATCCCACTAATGAGCGTCTGACTCGTTTCCTCGTTCCTGGTCACACGAAACGAAGGGTCTTCGAGCGCCAAAACAGCCAGCGACTGATTGAGCTTCTCTTCATCTGCCTTTGTTTTCGGTTCGATCACGATCGTCATCACCGGCTCAGGAAACTGCATCGTCTCTAGAACAACGGGACTGCCTTCGGAACAAAACGTGTCTCCAGTTACCGTAGCTCGCAGTCCTACGGCTGCGGCGATGTCACCCGCCGAGATTTCTTTGAGATCTTCTTTTTTGTTTGCGTGCATCCGAAGCACGCGTGAAAAGCGCTCGCGCTTTTTTGTGCGAGGATTGTAAACGTTATCACCCGTCTTTACGGTGCCAGAATAAACTCGAAAATACGTCAGCGTTCCGACAAACGGATCGGAGATGATCTTGAAAGCGAGCGCGGCAAAGGGTGCGTCGGGTTTCGGCTCGCACGCGATCAAACGCTCTTCTTCGACACGCGGATCTTGTCCCATTGCTGGCTTGACGTCCATTGGCGAGGGCAATAGGTCGACAATCGCGTCGAGCAAGGGTTGCACGCCTTTGTTTCGAAAGCTGGCCCCGCAGAGAACAGGAACAAAACGTCCACCAACACAGCCTCGACGTAAGCCTGCTCTGATTTTTTCTACCGGTAAGTCGCCTGACGACAGATAGATATCGGTCAGCTCGTCGCTCGTTTCAGCAACGGCTCCCAGCATCGCTTCTCGTCGCGTCTTCGCCTCGTCCAAAAGTTCTTCAGGGATCTCTTGCTCAGAAAAAGTTTTTTCCGCGTCCTGATCGGACCAAACATAGGCTTTCATCGCAACGAGATCGACGAGACCCCTGTAAAGATCTTCGGCACCAATAGGGATTTGGATCGGCAACGGATTGGCTTTCAGGCGATCGCGAATCTGATCAACCACACCCGCAAAATCAGCCCCCATACGGTCCATCTTGTTGACGTACGCAATACGCGGAACTTCATACTTATTGGCCTGACGCCAAACGGTTTCGGACTGCGGCTCGACTCCACCTACGGCGCAAAAAACTCCAACCGCACCATCGAGAACCCGGAGACTGCGCTCGACCTCAATCGTAAAGTCGACGTGCCCCGGCGTATCGATGATGTTGATTTGATGGTCGCGCCAGAAACAGGTTGTTGCTGCGGCCGTGATTGTGATTCCGCGCTCTTGTTCCTGCGGCATCCAGTCCATGATGGTGGTGCCTTCGTCGACGTCACCCATCTTGTGGATGCGGCCGGTGTAATACAGAATCCGCTCCGTCGTCGTCGTCTTACCGGCGTCGATGTGAGCCATGATGCCGATGTTGCGAATCTTGTTTAGCGGACTGAGGGCGGACGAAGATTTCTCAGCCATGACTCGGGCTTCCGGTCGTGAAAAAAACTCGATATTTCAGAAACCGCTTACCAGCGGAAGTGGGCAAAGGCACGGTTTGCCTCGGCCATACGATGAACGTCTTCGCGCTTCTTGATAGCGTTGCCGGCGCCATTGGAGGCCTCCATGATTTCGCCTGCAAGACGCTCTCGAAACGATTGCTCACCTCGGGTGCGGGAAGCTTCAATCAACCAACGACTTGCGAGCGATTGACGACGCTCTGGACGTACTTCGACCGGAACTTGATAGTTCGCGCCACCGATACGACGCGACTTTACTTCAAGCATGGGTTTCACGTTCTCAAGAGCTTTCTTGAACACTTTAAGACCATCTTCGCCCATCTTTTCCTTGATGATGTCGAGCGCGCCGTAAAAAAGTCCTTCAGCAACCGACTTCTTTCCTTGCTTCAAAATAGCGTTCACAAAGCGGGTCACGACTAAGTCGTTGAACTTTGGATCTGGATCGACGGTTCGTGGTGTAAAATTGCGTTTACGTGACATGAGCTTAAATACCTTTCGACATTAAAAACATGCGCTAAGCTTTCGGAGCGGCAGCGGCTGGTGCAGCGCCTGCTGCGGCTGCGCCACCGGACTTCTTCGCGCCGTACTTCGAACGACCTTGCTTGCGATTAGCAACACCCTGAGTGTCGAGCGTGCCGCGGATCGTATGATAACGAACACCTGGAAGATCTTTTACCCGTCCACCACGAATCAACACGATCGAGTGTTCTTGAAGATTGTGCCCAACACCTGGAATGTACGAGGTGACTTCAAAACCATTCGTCAAACGCACACGACATACCTTTCGAAGTGCCGAGTTCGGCTTTTTCGGGGTCGTCGTGTACACGCGTGTGCAAACACCACGCTTCTGTGGACACTGTTCAAGAGCAGGCGAACCGGTCTTCCACGTTTTCTTCGTGCGTGAATGTCGAATCAGTTGGTTAATCGTTGGCATGAACTCAGGAAATCCTTTAACTAACGTATTTTTATGGAAAGCTGCAAAATAGACGACCGTTTTGCATCGGTCAAGACAAAAGCTGCTGCTTCCACTGACTATACGCGTTAATGTTTCACTGGGCGAACGCCGGGTCTTGCGACCTTCTTAGCAAGCGGCGCGACTTGAGAGTGAGCGAGACTCTTCTCCCAAATATCGACTCCCTCGACGTCCATCGCCCCCGAAAGAAACTCTTTCGGACGTGCCAGATGAAGGGCAAACCGCAATACTTCGTCGCAATGTTCGACCGGAATGATATCCAGGCCCTTTTTGATCTCTTCCGGAATCTTTTTCAGGTCTGGAAGGTTGGCTTTTGGAATCAGTACGGTCTTAATCTCGCCGATCTTCGCAGCAAGAATCTTCTCTTTGAGTCCACCGATCGGAAGCACGCGTCCACGTAGCGTCACTTCACCCGTCATCGCAACATCGCGCTTGACCGGAATCTTCGTAAGCGCACTCGTGATCGATGTTGCCATCGTCACACCCGCCGACGGACCGTCCTTAGGAACGGCGCCTTCAGGAACATGCAAATGGATATCGATGTTCTGATAGAAGTCCTTTTTCAAGCCAAGCAGCTTCGCTCGCGACCGAACATAGGTCATAGCTGCAGCAGCTGACTCTTGCATGACTTCACCGAGTTTTCCTGTGATCCGAACTTGGCCCTTACCCGGAAGAACACTGACTTCGATCTGCAGAATTTCGCCACCGACTTCGGTGTACGCCAAACCGTTACAAAGACCGATCTCATGCGTCGCTTCGAGTTTACCTTGTAGGTACCGCGGTGGCCCGAGCAAGTCTTCGAGCTGCTTCGGCCCTACACGAACCGTTTTAATCTTGCCCTTCGCTTTGCGTGCGGTGCCCTTGCTATCGACAAGCGTACGAGCCACCTTGCGACAGACGGTCGCGACCATGCGCTCGATGTTCCGAACACCGGCCTCACGCGTGTACGAACGAATCAGGTCGTTGATGGCGTCATCCGTCAGCGTCAGATCACCCTTCTTGAGACCATGCTGTTTCATCTGCTTGGTCACGAGATAACGACGGACGATATTGGCCTTTTCGACTTCGGTGTAACCCGAGATCGTGATGACTTCCATCCGATCGAGCAGCGGCTTTGGAATCGAGTGCAGCGAGTTCGCCGTGAGAACAAACATCACCTTCGACAGATCGTAATCAACCTCGAGATAGTGATCTCCAAAGTTGACGTTCTGTTCAGGATCCAAAACTTCCAACAGCGCCGATGAAGGATCGCCTCGGAAGTCCATACTCATCTTATCCACTTCGTCTAACAAGAAGACAGGATTCGACGACCCACACTTCTTGAGCGATTGGATGATCTTCCCAGGTAGCGCCCCGACGTACGTGCGCCGATGTCCACGAATCTCAGCTTCATCACGAACGCCACCGAGCGAACAGCGGACAAACTTCTTATTCAGCGCACGCGCAATACTACGCGCGAGCGAAGTTTTGCCAACTCCCGGAGGCCCTGCAAAGCAAAGAATCTGCCCTTTAGAGTTTTCGGTGAGCACGCGAACGGCCAAGTATTCTAAGATCCGCTCTTTGACCTCTTCGAGACCATAGTGGTCTTCATCGAGAACGATCTGTGCATTCTTGAGATCGGCATTGTCCTTCGTGTACTTGCCCCATGGAAGCGTGACGAGCCAGTCGATGTAATTACGAACGACGGTCGCTTCGGCCGACATCGGACTCATCATCTTAAGTTTACGGAGTTCCTTCGTCGCTTTTTCTTTGCCCTCTTTACTCATGGGCTTTGCGCGAATCTGCTTTTCGAGCTCAAGCAACTCAGCTTTGAACTCGTCTTTCTCACCAAGTTCCTTCTGAATCGCCTGCATCTGCTCGTTCAAGTAATACTCTTTTTGCGAGCGCTCCATCTGCTTCTTCACGCGCGAACGAATGCGTCGTTCGACCTGCAAAATCTCGATCTCGCCTTGCATGAGCTCAAGCAGCTTTTCAAGTCGTTGATCGGGACGAGCGATTTCAAGAATCTGTTGTTTCTCTTCGAGCTTGAGATTGAGGTGCGCAACAACAATGTCCGCAACGCGCGATGGATCATCGATGTTGTTCACACTCATCAGCATCTCAGGATGAATGCGCTTGTTCAGCTTGACGTAGTTCTCAAACGTCGCCTTGAGCGAGCGAACCATCGCTTCGGTCTCGACGTTGTCAGCGATCTCATCGGCGATCTCTTCGACTTCCGCCTCAATGGAACGCTCGTTCTCGATGTATTGAACGAGACGCGCGCGACGCTTGCCTTCGATAAGAACTTTTACCGTATTGTCCGGCAGTCTTAAAATCTGAAGAATCTGTCCGAGCGTTCCGACTTCAAAAACATCGGTCTCGGTGGGGTTGACCGTCGTCGCTTGCTTCTGAGCAACGAGAAACAACTCGGCCTTCCTGTTCACGCAATCCTCGAGAGCGTTGATTGATTTTTCGCGACCCACGAAAAGCGGAACAACCATGTGGGGGAAAACGATCACATCCCTGAGCGGTAAAAGTGGAACTCTTGTACGTTTCGAACTGGTCGAACTCATAGAAGGCACCCCTCCTCTGTATTAACTAGATCACGAATCAAAATGGAAATAAAGAAAAGCGCACCCGACTCGAAAAACTAAGCGCTTTCGACCGAGCCCTGTGAACCGCCCATGGGGCCATGACTGCCATCGCCAGGGGCCGGCTTTTTGACGGCCGTGTCTGAACGATCGCCATAAACAAGAACTGGGCGTTCGCCTTTCACAATACTGTTCTTGGTGACAATACACTTTTTGACGTCCGATTTACTCGGAAGTTCGTACATAACGTCCAGCATCGACTGCTCTAAGATAGCGCGAAGCCCCCGCGCGCCCGTCTTTCTTTTCAATGCCTCGCGCGCAATCTCGACTAAAGCATCTTGCTCGAATTCGAGATGGATGCCGTCGTACTCGAAAAGCTTATGGTACTGCTTGACCAGGGCGTTTTTGGGTTCCGTAAGAATCCGGATCAACGCACTCTCGTCCAGCTCGCCCAGAGTCGTCAGAACTGGCAATCGACCGATAAACTCAGGGATCAAACCAAACTTAATAAGATCTTCTGGCTCCGGGTTCCCTGTATCGATCTCTCCGCCCTCTTTTGCCGGCTTGATCGAAGCACTGATACCGAGACTACGACGACCCTTACGCGACGCCATAATCTTGTCCAAACCCACGAAGGCCCCGCCGCAGATGAAGAGGATGTTCTTGGTGTTGACCTGAATAAACTCCTGCTGAGGGTGCTTGCGGCCACCTTTGGGCGGAACATTCGCAACGGTCCCTTCGATGATCTTGAGCAAAGCCTGCTGAACGCCTTCACCGCTCACGTCGCGGGTGATACTTGGGTTCTCACCCTTGCGCGAAATCTTGTCGATTTCGTCAATATAGACGATACCGCGCTCCGCCCGCTCGACGTTGTGATCACAGTTCTGAAGAAGATTGAGGATGATGTTTTCAACGTCTTCACCGACATACCCGGCTTCTGTCAAAGTCGTTGCATCGGCCATCGCAAACGGAACATTGAGCATCCGCGCGAGGGTTTGTGCGAGCAACGTCTTTCCAGATCCCGTTGGTCCGATCAAAAGAATATTACTTTTGGCGACTTCGACTTCGTCACCTTTGCTAGCGCGCTTACCGGTTTCGTTACCCGTAAAGACACGCTTGTAGTGGTTGTACACAGCGACGGAAAGCGTGCGTTTTGCGCGATCTTGGCCGATCACATACTGATCAAGAAAGTTTTTGATCTCGTAGGGCTTTGGAACCCGCTTCTCAGACGAAGGGGCCGCTGTCTCACGCGAACCTTCTTCAGCGATGATGTCGTTACAGAGCTCAATACATTCATCGCAAATGTAGACGGTAGGACCCGCGATCAGCTTCTTAACTTCTCGTTGATTCTTCCCGCAGAAGGAGCAACAAAGTTTGCCAAATCCATCGCCTACTTGTTTACCATCCATATTTTAAGCCTAGTCAACCGCCGAGTGCTTTTCAACAACCTTATCGATCAAACCGTACGTCTGTGCCTCAACCGCCGACATGTAATTGTCGCGATCGGTATCTTTTGCCACACGTTCGATCGATTGGTTCGAGTGAAAGGAAAGAATCTCATTCAAACGGGCGCGCGTTTTGATGATCTCGCGAGCCTGGATCTCAATGTCCGATGCTTGTCCACGTGCTCCACCGAGCGGTTGGTGAATCATGATACGCGAGTTGGGCATCGCAAACCGCTTACCCCTCTCACCTGCCGCTAAAAGAAGTGCTCCCATACTCGCGGCTAAACCTATGCAATAAGTGCACACGGCCGGGCGAACAAACTGCATGACATCATAGATCGCTAGGCCAGCGCTCACCGATCCGCCGGGCGAATTGATATAGAAGTGAATGTCTTTTTCGGGATCGCTCGACTCCAAGAAGAAGAGCTGAGCGACAAGAAGATTGGCAACCGTGTCGTTCACTTCGGTGCCGAGAAAGATAATCCGATCCAGCAGCAGGCGCGAGTAGATGTCGTACTGACGCTCACCACGCGGGGTTTGCTCAATAACGACTGGATTGGGAATGTAACCCTCTGCCGAAGTCACCGGTTGTGTCATCGACTTCAGCTGATGGTAAAAGTCTTTTGGGGATTTGGTCATGGTTGTGAGAAGCTCCCGCCTTCGATTATATCGAACTCATCGGAATGTCACGACGAGTTAATAAGGGTTGTTCGCCAATTAGCACTCAGAGCTCGCCACCGAGACACAGTGCGACTCCTGTCTGACGACATTCATTCTTTACGATGGGTACGGAACAAAGAAAAGCTAGGGCGCGACGTCTCTAGGAGTCTGCCAAACTTTTGGCTTCGAGATCTTCGAGATAGTCCATCAGTGCGTGCCGAAGGGTATCGAGATCCAGCTGGTCAAGATCGACATCCGATCGCCCACTTGTCCCTAGAATTTTCTGCACATGTGCTGACAAGACGTCCTGTGGAAACCCTGTCAAAGCTGACAATGCCTCAAGGAGCTCTCGCCCGCCGTGGCTTGCTTTGCCTTCAAAACTCTCTGCAACCATTGAAAGCTGTCCCCCAAAAAAACGCATTCCGTTACGTACGACAGACCACTCACCCCACACGAAGTATAGGTCGGCTTTTTATGCACATACAAGCAGAAACGAGTTTTGAATCGCGATGTGTCAGTGCCATAATCTTGACATCAATATGAAAAAGCCCGCCAAATCACCCGCCGATTCTGAAGTGACGATGACCGAGCTCATCTTACCCGTGCACACGAACGCTCTCGGAGGGGCTTTCGGGGGAGTGATCATGTCGTGGATTGATATCGCAGCAGCGATCAGCGCAGGACGACACGCTCGCTGTGTTGTGGTTACGGCCTCAGTGGATGCGCTGGTTTTCGAAGCGCCTGTCAAACTTGGCGATGTCGTGACTTTGAAGGCAATGGTGAACCGCGCGTTCAACACTTCGATGGAAGTCGGTGTTCTCGTGGAGTCTGAAGATCAGCGCTCAGGGAAACGTGTTCGCAACGTCAAAGCGTATCTGACCTTCGTGGGTCTCGATGACAACGGCAAACCACAACCGGTTCCTCCGATTGCGCCGAAGACCGAAGAAGATCAACGTCGGTTTCGTGCAGCCGGAATTCGCAAAGAAACGCGCATCAAGCTCGCCCAGACGCTGGTTTGACGGCTCGTCGAATCGTTTTACTTGTCTCGTCGATCAACCGCAGACCACGTTCAACGAGCTGAGGGGGGACCTTCCCGGCGCGGGCGAGATTCTCGATACCACGACGAAGATTCAGCGCCGAATGATCGTCACGGACACGAACCGAAAGCTCCAGCAACTCCAGGCGCGACAACCAATCGTCGGGAAAATCTTGATCGACCTGCGCGGATAGAACGGTCAACTGTTCGAGAAACTCGGAGTAGGAGTCCTTCTTGGACGAAAACTCCTCCATACGTTCTCGTAACTGACGAATACGCAGATAAAGTTCGTTCAAACGAGCGTTCGACGGCCGAAGCGTCGTTCGCATCGCTGGCGTGGCCTGGCCACGTTCGCCGGCAGCTTCGAGATACGCTTCGCGATCAGCGGCGCCACCGTAGACCGAGACAACCTGTCCGCCACAAGCCAGATCAAACTCACCCCACGCCGGATCAAAGAGTGTTTCGTCGCCCAAACTCACGCGGCAGTCCTTGAATGTGAGAACGAGCGCTCGTCCCTTTCGCATCAGTGAGTTCAAGAGAATCCCATCCACCACCACACCGGACGCGAACTCGAGGCGGCAGCGCTTGTTCTTCTGAAGTCTGAGTTTCGAAACGGGTTTCGTGGAACCTTTGAGATTTCCGACCGGGGTACCGAAACCCATGCGGTGACGGTCAATCCCATGACCGGCTAACTGTTTGCCACCATAGGACAACTGACAAGGACCCTCGTAGTGAAGGTAGTCGATGGATGAGTGACCACGATAACGAACGAGCCGACCGCTGATCTGCACGCCGGAGTCGAACTCGACCGTTGTGAGCGTCTCACACACGATCGCTTTATCAAGACCCGCTTTCGCGCCCGTCTTGTAGGCCATGGTCTTCGCAAACTGATCGACGACTTTGACAAGATCTTTAAAGCTCCCCACCACAAAGAGTTGCGGCTGTGGCCGCGTGATGTCGTATCCCACTTCTGCACAACGCACGCTCAGCGGAACTTTCGGAACCTCCGGCCTCAGACAATGATAACTCTCGCCGACGGATGACAGAAGACCGGCCCCATAGATCTTCGGAGCTTTTTTCCCGACCAGACCGTACTCCGTCGTCCACCAGAAAAGTCGAGCGAGCTCGGTCGCTTCACTGATCCATGTCACCGCTTTTTCTGCATCGACCAAACGACGTTCGGCAGCAGCGATCTGTCCTTCCCTGCTGTCAGGATCTTCTTTGATGACGGAGAGACTACGAATCGCCTCGTACACGTCGATATCTTGTCGCGAGTAAATAGCTTTGCGAGCGGTCTCACCATAGTGCTTCAGAAACATTCCGTAGTCGGCATCCACGATGAGAGGCGCATGCCCTGCTGCCTCGTGAACAATGTCCGGCGCCGGAGTGTAAGCGATATGCTCGATCGTCCGCATGTCACAGGCGATGGGTAAGATTCCTAAAGACTCAAACTCAATGAACGCACCGGGCGGAATAAATCCACTGATCGCCACAGCTCGCCAGCCGAAGCGTTTGAGCGCGTAGTCCATCTCCTCGATTCGTGGAATACGATCGACAGGGATTCCGGTCTCGTGAACACCGCGAAGGTATTTGGGATGAGCGTGGTCCCGAAAAAAGTCTGCGGAGACACGCATGATGTACCGCCAACACGCATGATCGATCGGTGTGTAAAGACGGTAATCCTGTTTGACAATGAACTGATTCAGAAACGCCGGAAGCTTTTCGAGATCGGTGTAACGCTTTGTTTTGGACTTCTTGGCTTTGCGACGCATGCGTTTCATTGCGTCAGCCCACCGCGCACTTCCCAGAGCAGTGGAAAGCAACGCTTTGCGAGCGTCGTACGAAGATACTCCACACCGGGCGAGCCGCCGGTTCCTTGCTTCGTTCCAATAATACGCTCGACGACATGAACGTGATGTGTGCGAAACAGAACGAGCTGTTCGTCCAGCGTGACCAACGTTTCAAGAAGCAGGTAAAGCGGCAGATGGCGCTCGGGGCGTTGATAGATCCGCGCTAGTTTCGCAAGACGCTGTTCGGGCTGTGTTTCGTGTGTCTCAAAAACGCCTTCACGCTCCAGAAGTTTCCACAAACTCGCTGGCAGGTCAGGACTCGCCAGGCGCTTTTCCAAAAGCTTCAAGACGGACGGTTCGTTCTGAAAAACTCTTAAGAAGCGCTCTTCTTTTAAGCCACAGACAAACTCGATTTCACGGAACTGACCGGACTGGAAACCACTTGCTGGATTGAGATGTTCACGAAACTTTAGAAAATCGATCGGTCGCATCGTTTCGAGAATATGAATCTGACTCACGCAAAGCTTCAGAACTTCCGTCACACGACTGAGAACATGCTGCGCTTCCAGAACCTGACCGCCGTCCATACAAACCATCGCCTGATCAAGCTCATGAAGGATGAGCTTGAACCATAGTTCGTAGGCCTGATGAATAACGATAAAAAGTGTTTCGTCGTGATGCGGCGGGCTCGAGGCGGGAAGCTGAAGAGCCAATAGCTCTCCCGTGCGAAGATATGACCCATAGCTCAACGGCTGATTTCCTGGTCCACCCACCATTCCTAAGTTTCTGGCACGTCCCCCGAAGGTTGACAAGGTGACTCCGAGGGGGAAGGGTGAGCCCGTGAACTCACAGGAAAAAAAGATCCCCAAATTGGGACTCGACACTTTTGGAACATGGCTGATTGACGGAGAAGAGATCACGCACGAAAAGTCGATCAGCGTTTTTAACCGCACCCTCGAGCGTCGCCCCGAGGGCTATGTCGTCGTGATCGGCCGCGAAGTGAAAACGGTCGAAGTCGAAGATACGGCTTATTTTGTCCGTCGGGTGAGCGGCACTCCTGAAAGTGGCTTCACACTTTCCGTGTCGGATGGCACCGAGGAACGTTTGAAACCGGAGACGATACGGTACAAGCCCGGCCGCCTCACGGCTCGTATTAAAAATGACAGCGAAGAAGCCCGTTTTCTCTCGTCGGCTTACTGGGAACTGCTGCGCTTCCTCGAAGAAACGACAGACGAGTATTTTCTTGAAATCGAAGGTCAGCGGATCAAGCTCGGTTCGACAAGCTGAACTCCGCTAAGATCGGAAGGTGATCCGACAAACGGTTCCAAGGGTCTCCCCGCAGTACCTGAGCCGACACCACATCCAGATCGCGAATGTAGATACGATCGGTCGGTAAAACCGGAAGATAAGCCGGAAACGTTCGTGCGCGACGCCCGTGAATGGCGAAGAAAGCATCACGCATCCCCATTTTATGACTGAGAAACGCATCAGCTTTTTCGTTCCAGTCATTAAAATCGCCGGCGACAATCAGGGGCTCTCCCGGCGCGACTTCGCGACGAATACGTTCGGCAAGACTCTCAAGCTGACGACCCCGCTCCGAGAAAAGAAGTCCAAAATGGACGCAAACCACATGGACGTGCTTCGCGTTTGCTTGCTTCGGGTCCAGAATCACACCGTGGAGAATGCTTCGACTCGCCCAAGAGTAGTCAGAAACATTCTGATTCTCCCATCGAACAAACGGCAGCTTACTTAAAATCGCGTTACCGTGATCGCCGTCTTCATAGATCGCGTTCTTGCCATAAGCGTAGTGTCCCCAGAGGCGGTCGGCAAAGAACTCAAGCTGCGGTTGCATAGGCCAGTCTTCGACTCGGTCCCGATGGCGACGATGCTCGCCGTGAATTTCCTGTAAGAGCACAAGATCGGGTGCAACCCGCTCGAACGCGGTTTTCATTTGCTTGAGAACAAGCTTGCCTCCGAAAGCACTGAAGCCCTTATGAATGTTGTAGGTAAGCAGTTTCATAATGCCGGCGGCCGATACAGGCGGCCACCATGCAAGGTAGCTTACTGCGGTTTAAGAAAAGGATCGATCTCCAAACGCTCGAGAATTTTTTCGGAGATTTCCCGCTTGATACGCGACACGCGCGCTTTCGTGACTCCCAACTCTCCAGCGATGTCCACACCCGTACGCCCGGCAAGCGTAAGGGACAACACAAGTCGCTGCTGATCCGTGAGCGAAGCAGTCAGAACATCCCGTTTCTCGGTGGGCAAAGCACCGATCCAATCAAATCTAAAGTATGCGCCTTTAGCACCTTGGATGTGAGTCGCCCAAGCCGTCGTGTCGAGCGCGACAGCAGTATCCGAGGTGTTTTCCGCAAGACCTTTCAACTTTTCGATGGACCGCAGATACGCTCTTCGCGCTGACTTCTCGGCAAGACCAAGATCCAATGAGGCTTCCTTGAACTGCATGCCCCGAAAAACCACGCGATCCATCACGTTCCGTTCGATCTCAGTTAGACTGTCGAGCAGCTCAAGTCCCAGCGCGCCGGACGCGCCTTTGTTTCGAGACAAAATGTTGGAAGGTTCAAACTCGGTGAAATCAACAAGAAGTTTACCACCAAGGACGGCCCTGCTCTCAAATGCAACAGGCCACTGTTGCCATACTGCGAGGTGGTTTCCGTTTTTGATATCGTTTCGGCTGTAAGGGTGGGCCTTTCGAAGGGCGTCGATCATCGCCGAACGGATGGCGAGATTCGCCTGCGCTCCAAAATGTTCCGTGTCGCGTGTTTTGAGTGCTTTCCCATGAGTCCGCCATAGACCGAGCAGCCCCTCCTGCTGAAGATCCTCTGTGGTTAAAGGAGTCGGGCTCAATCTTATGAGATTGGATGCCATCCGCCTGACCAGCGGCCGTGCAACCTCAATCTGCGTCTCCAGATCTTTGTGAAAACCAAACGATAAGGGATGTTCGAGATTTGAGGAGCACTCGCTTTCGTCGGCGGCCCAGCCTGGGGCAGCCCACGTGGGAACACCGAATAAACCCGATAAACCGCATGACAAAATGACTAAAAGAAGAAGAGTCGGCCCCCGCACGGCCGTATTCGTAACCGATTCGGCAGCAACCCACAAGGGTGGCCTCCGTTCAGATGATATAGCGAAAAATCCGGTACAGCAGAACCCCGATCGAGCGCTTGAGATGACTGAGCGCCGTCCACTTTCGAACCTCAACGCGATCCGAGTCGCTGATGAGTTTTTCAAGGTGCTTTTCAAGCGTGACAACCGTTTCAGGTCGCTGAGCCACGAGATCGAGCTCGAGATCGTGGATAAAGCTTCGGTGATTCCAGTTCGTCGATCCGACGGCAGACCATCCATCAATCCACACTGCTTTGGCATGCAACATCGCCGGACGATACTCGTAGACCTGAACACGGTGGTGAGCAAGCAGATGGTAGTACTGCATGGTGACCCACGGAAAAAAGAAAACGTCCGAGGTTTTCGGCACAATCAAGCGCACATCGCATCCGCGACGGGCGGCACGTAACAAGCGACGAAAGAGCGAATGTCCCGGCGCAAAGTATGGCGACACGATCCAAACCCGTTTCTTGGCTTCCATGATTCGGAAAAACAGATCGCGGTAAAGCTCCCGCCGTAACGCCCGTGTTGTATTGATCCGAACCGGTCCCTTAGGACCAAGAACATTTTCTTTAAATACAGTCGAACCGTCCGCCGAAAACGTCGCGACTTCCTCGTCAAACACGGTGCGAAGTGCGATCTCCGACCAATCCTTCATCGTATCCGAGATGTTCATGGACCCGACCCATATGGTTCGGCCATCAATCGCAGCCAGCTTCCGATGGTCCCGCCTCTGAAGGCGAAACTTTCCTGTCAGACGTTTCGCGAGCCGCCAGTGTCGAAAGTTCCAGGGCACGGGCCGGTAGACGCGAACCATCACGCCTGCTTTCTGAAGCGCATCGACACGATCACCAAAGAACCCCGGGGATCCAAAACTATCGACTTGTAACGAACACCGAACACCACGCGCTGCCGCCGCAGTCATGGCGCTCAGCAACGGTTCGGCCAGATCTCCAAACTCAAGGATGTAGACCTCGAGCACCACCGACTTCGTCGCCTGACTGAAATCACGGACCAGACCCGCGATCACATCAGAAACTGAAGTATAAACCGTTTCTTGAACTGCCATTCGGAGATGACCTTACCTGGAATATAAGTTCACGTACAAGATCCCGTTTTTTGAACGGGCAAAAAATTTTCGCTGTCGATAGGCGACCAGGATTTTCTTCTGTAGAATCTGTGACAGAAGTAAAGCGCCATGGTCTGTACGGCGTTGATGTCATCCAAGGAAGAGGATGCGAGATGGTTCAAAGGATTGTTACCGTTCTCGGGATGTTGAGTGTGTTCATACTCAGCCCACACGCTTGGCCTTCAGAAAATCACGAAAGCAAAGACCTTCGGCGCGAACTGATCGAAAACGAAATGATTGTTGCGGTCCGTACCCCAACGGAACAGTCTTGGTACCAAGCCGATCTTCCGTTGTCGGTGGATCTCGATAGCATCCTGTATCCCCACATACTCTTTTCTCGTGTGACAAAAAAAGGCGAAAAGATCCGAGTTGCGCGCGTGAAAATCAATCGCACCACATCGGTCTCGAAAGCGATCGACGAAAGCACCGGCCGTCGCGACATCGTTTGGGCGGCACCTAACTATCGCTACATTGGCGATCCGGCAGAGACGATCTCGGATCCAATGTTTCAACAACAATACCATCACCATGCGATGCAAACGGAGGCCGCATGGAGTATCACGACGGGTTCGCCGGATGTGGTCGTCGCGGTTCTCGACGGAGGCGTAAGTATTGACCACGAGGATCTGCGTCCAAACATTTGGGAAAATCCCGTGGAGACACCAGGGAATGGCCGTGACGACGATGGCAATGGATTTGTCGACGACCACTTTGGTTTTGACTTCTCGACCGATGATCCCGATCCCACACCCGATCCCGATCCAACGGTTCCTAAAGGCAAACTTCAAACAGATCACGGCACACACATCGCGGGACTGATCGCCGCCGTCCAAGACAATGGTCGCGGCGGTTCGGGCATCGCACCGAATGTGAAAGTGATGCCGATCAAGGTTCATGGTTACCGGATACCGATCACCTCAGCCTCGATGGCTCAAGGATACGCGTACGCGATCGACAATGGAGCGAAGATCATCACGTCGAGTATGCGCATCGACGGCTTCCTAGAAGATCAGGTGTACACGGAAGCTGTTCAATATGCGTACGACCAAGGCGCACTGATTTTCAATTCAGCAGGCAACGACACGAAAGAAAACCCCGACCGGATTCGCTTTGAACAGATACTCATCGTTGCGGCGACCGACTCCGCTCCGGACTCGAGCGATTACATTCCAAAATATTCTAACTTCGGTCGCGGTATCGACCTCAGTGCCCCCGGAGGTCCCGGGCTGAAGGAAAATGCGATATCAGGAATTCTCTCAACCCTCATGACGTCGAACTACGGACGCTTCTCCGGCACCAGTCTTTCCGCCCCCGCAGCAGCAGCAGTTGCCGCGCTGATTTGGTCCGAACATCCTTTCTGGACGCGCGATCAAGTGGCCGCGCAACTGATCGGAACGACGGACAGTCTGGATCAAGGTAATCCCGATTATCTCTTCAAGGTCGGATCAGGTCGCGTCAACGCGTATCGAGCTGTTATGGAAACTCCGCGTCCCCCCTCCATCGCTTCGTTGATCGAACTTGAACACCGCGAGTTCGAAGACCAGCCGATCCCACGGTCGCAGTATCTGCGGGCGTACACGCAGTCGATTTGGGACGGTGACGCGATCGCTGATCTGAACAACTGGGAACTGCGCCACTTGGGTTCCGACCAGCAACCGAACACGCGTGACGATCTCGTGATCCGCATGCGCATCGCGCGGCCCTATCTTATCGGCGCGAACATTGTGACATTCATTTTACCCAGCTTACCCGCAGGCCTCTATCAGTTCACCGCTCGCGCAGAAGGACTCCGCGATCCGTTCGGTACACCACTCGCCGGAGACGGTGCATCGCCGGGAACGGACTATGTTCAAACGTTCTGGGTGAAATGACCGCTCAGCGGAAGAGGGACAGCTATTTGCCCTTCGAAACGCGATACGAGGTCATGATCCAGTCGACGTACTCACCCATCGCAAGTGAGGCATCGCGTGGTGTGACTCTTTCCATGGACCGATCCACAAAGAGCGGAACGTACTGCGCGAGAACAGAAGCCTGATCCCGAGAGGACGTTTGCGGTTCAACAGGGGTCCATGTCCTGCCATCAAGACTGATCTCGACCCACATATGCGCCTGAAGATCGGTCGAAGAAACCGCCAGACCTACAATACCCCGAGCCGGAAATCCCAGAGAGCGCGCCAGTGCGACGAAGAGCGTGCTGTAGTTTCCGCAGACTCCAGATCCAAGTGTGAGAATTTCCGATGCACGCAAGCGCGACACGGACCCACCGCAGTGGTTGTAGGTCACACGCGACCGAATCGCCTCGAGGATGGCATCGACAACCTGGTCGGGTCTCTTGCTCTTGATCTCGGCGACAAGTTTGGCGACCGACGCTGTGTAGAAGTCTACCCAGTACGTAGACTTGAGATACATCGCACGTTCGGCTTCGGGGAGTTCACGAGATTTCTCGTGGGATTTCGGGTGTGCGTTTGCGATCCCTGATACGAACTGATAGCGAAACTTCCCGCTGGGCACTTTTTCGTCAGCGCTCACAAGAGGGTTTAACATTCCATAACGACTGATCAGTTCCGCATCCAGCACGCGGCCGGACTCGATAACAAAGGAGTTCGTCTCGCCGTTAAAATCGCCCTCCGAAAATCCACCCACCGACCAAAGCGGCGTAAGACTCGGCGGAACGATCTTTGACTCCGTCCATCGAGTCGCACTGACAAGGGTTGCACGATTCCGATGTGCTTCTGAAAAACCAGCTCCCAAAACAAGTACCGTCGCAGGTGGCTTGTCGATGGCCGCATGGATTTCGTTCGAGAAGTAAACTCGGTCATCAGCCAAAAAATCCACACGCCAACGTCTCCAGGTGGTTTCCTGGTCAGTGACCGAATGGGGTGCGCGAAATCCTGCGAGCTCGACAATGTTGACGGACTTACGCGTGCCCTCGTCATAGATGTCGTGGATATCGTGGATGTCGTGGATATCGTGGATCTTGCGGGTTTCGTGCTGATCGCGCAACACGCGTTCCAGCTCGTCCAGAGTCATCAGACCCTGGGGAATATCGGCACCAAACGTAATGTCTCGGGCCTTGTCACCAAACGCATAAGCAACCGTCTGCTCGCGACCCCGTTCAACGACCGTGAGGTGACTTTTCAGTAGCTGGGTCTGGCACGCTTCATCGACCTGATACTCTTGATGAAACGTGAACACCCCTTTTCCGACCTTTTCTGGACGCTGACGCCAGATGATCGTCCGTCGAAGCGTCGGCACGAACGAAGCCTCCATCCCTTGCACTTCATAGTCGAAACGCTGCACTAACTCGAGCGACATCCCCGCGGCGCCCGGCTCTGAAAACGTCAACACACGCCGCAAACCAAATCCCGTCGGTCCAGTGACACCATGCTGATACAGACGGTACTCGCGCTCGCTATCGGTGCCCTGGGTGATCAAATATTGAAAATCTTTCGCCGCGTCGTCGCTCGCCGTCACATCGGTGTTCTCGAGCGGAGGAACATGCTCAAAGGCTTCGCGCATGCGCTGAATACACTCATTTGGAAGCACAACATTCGCGTGGGCGGCGGACCTCAAGAACGTCATCGAGAGCGCTGTGGAGACGATCACACTGAGAAGAATCGATTTTAAAAGCATACCCGTTGAACCTGAGCGACTTTATACACTACATGTATTTAAAAGTCAGTCGGCACATAGATTTATTATCCATGCCCACCCATCAGAAAAGGCTGAGCAAAATCAATCGACCCGCGGGGTTTTTGCATCGCAAAGAACTCGCGGGAGATTCTCCATAGATCCTCGGACTTCGGCTGGGAAAACACCTGCCGACGGAACTCATGGCAACCCGGAAAACCGGCAGCCAACCATGCCAGATGCTTGCGCGCATGAACGAAGGCTTTCTCCGGACCAAACCAGTTTTCAAAAAGCTCGCGCTCCAGCTCTAGGAGGACCATGAAGTCTTCGGTCGTCTGCTGCCGCATGGGTTGACCACTCAAGAGCGCAGCCGCTTGCTCAAAGATCCACGGGTTTCGAAGTGCACCTCGGCCGATCAGAACCGCGTCCACTCCATACTTTTTGTAAGCCTCCACCGCACGCTCGGCAGTGTTCAAATCACCGTTGCCAAGAATCGGTATGGAACTCTTCGCTTTGATCTCGCCGATAAAATCCCAGTCGGCGTCACCGCTGTATCCCTGCGCCCGCGTGCGACCATGAACCGCCACCCAACGAACACCACAGTCCGCCGCTACACGAACCACCTCGTGCGCGTTTTTCGTGCTTTCGTCCCAACCTGTACGGATCTTGATCGTGACCGGAATTTTAACCGCCTGGACCATCGCCGTCAGAACCTGTGCCAGCGTTTTGAGATCGCGACACATGGCGGACCCCGCGCCCTTCTTCGTGATCTTTGGGACGGGACAACCTAAGTTCAGATCGACAAAGTCCGCTCCGAGCTTTTCGACGTACCGGCAGGCCCCGGCCAACGCTTCAGCATGTTCGCCAAAGATCTGGATACCAACAACTCTCTCTTCTTCATGAAACTGGAAAAGATCGATCGTGCGCTGGCTCGCGTGTTCGAGACCATTAGCCGAAATCAGTTCCGAGATCACAACACTGCTTTGCATCCGTCGCATCAGACGGCGATACGGAGAGTTCGTAATCCCCGCCATCGGCGCCAAAATAAAAGGATGATCGATCTGGAACGGCCCTAACTGCATGGCACGTCCGTTTACGAGCTTCGCAGCGCTTCGATCGCTTCGCGCTCTTTCGGCGCATCGATCGTAAAATTCTCGTACCCGTTCGCTGTGATCATGATGTCGTCTTCAATACGAACACCAATGCCTCGGTATTCTTCAGGGCACTCCATATCACCCGGCTGGCAATAGATCCCCGGCTCGACCGTGAACACCATTCCAGGCTCCAGCACACGTGACTGACCGTCCGTCATGTAAAGACCGCAGTCATGCACGTCCAACCCGAGCCAATGACCTGTTCGGTGTGGGTAGAACCGCATATGTTGCTTCGTATCGATCAAAGCACGAACACTCCCCTTCAGAAGTCCCAGTGTTAACAAGCCTTCGACCAAAGCCTCAGCTGCAAACTGATGCAGAAACTCAAACGTGGCTCCGGGCCGACATTGTTCGACGGTGGCTTTCTGAACTTTGAGCACGAGATCGTAGATCTTCGCCTGCGCCGGAGAAAACTTACGCCCCACAGGAAATGTACGCGTGATATCGGAAGCGTAGGATTCGTACTCCCCACCGGCATCGATCAAAACGAGATCACCGTCGTTCAGTTTGCAGTTGTTGGAGTGATAATGAAGACAGGTCGCATTTTTTCCGCCTCCCACAATACTGTCGTAAGCAAGAATGCGGCTACCTCCGCGCTTGAACGCGCTCTCAATATTAGCTGCGACTTCGTACTCAAGCATCCCAGGCTTTGTCGTCGCCATGACTTCTTTGTGGGCCTGTGCCGTTATCGCACACGACCGGCGCATTAAAGCAGCTTCTTCGGCGTCCTTGAACAAGCGCATTTCGCCGATCACGCTCTGCGGGTCGGTAATCGTCACGAGCGAACGACCGGTACGCCCAAGACTCACACGAAACTTCTCCATCATCGCGAGCACGCGTCGATCCAGTGCCTCGTAGTTACCCACGCGATAATAGAGCGTCTCGACGTTTCGAAGATATTCAGGGAGTTTTGTTTCGAACTCAGATGTCAGAAATGTCTCATCGACACCAAAAACTTTTTTCGCACCATCGACCCCATAACGTTCACCATTCCAGATCTCCATCGTGGGATCCCGAGGGCGCACGAAGAGCAGCGTCTTGTTCACAGGTCGCGTGATGATCACTAAGAACGAATCAGGTTCGTCGAAGCCGGTGAGATAGTAGAGATTACTGTCCTGGCGATAGGTGTAGTAGTTGTCACCATTGCGGATATGTTCTGGAAACGCAGGGAGGATGAAAGCCGCGTTGGACTTATGCTCCATGAGCTTCTTCCTGCGAGCCGCAAACACCGACGAGACCGTAGATTTCAGCATAGGCTTCTATATAACGCGGCCCCAGGGCGATCGCAACGCGTGGTAATCACCGTCATCCTGTGTTAAAAGCAGGCCGCTTATGGCCGAAAAAAATGGTAGTGAAAAGATCCCTATGACTTTAAATGGCAAGCGGAAGCTTGAGGAGGAACTCAAGCACCTGCTTTCGGTCGAACGCCCGGCGGTCGTCAAAGCGATTGAGATCGCTCGCGGGCACGGCGACCTTTCGGAAAATGCCGATTATTCAGCCGCCAAGGAACGCCAGGGGTTTATCGAAGGTCGAATTCAGGAAATCAACGGCAAGCTCGCTATGGCCGAAGTGATCGACATTGCGACGATCAAGACGGATAGTATTGTTTTTGGAGCCACGGTTGTTCTTCGCGAACAAGAAAGTGGCAAGAAGCTCACGTATCAGATTGTCGGAGTAGACGAAGCCGACATCAAGACAGGAAAAGTCGGGATCGCTTCACCCATCGCGCGTGCCCTTGTGGGTAAACGCAGTGGTGACGAGGTCACGGTCAACGCACCGAAGGGGGAAGTCTACTACGAAGTCCTCGAGGTCTCATACCAGTCCTAAGGCCGGTCCTAGGGCCGACAAGAATTCCGTTCAATTCGTCAAAGGCGTTGGACCTAAGCTGGCAGCCGTATTCGCGCGCGCTGAAATCCTCACTATTACAGACTTGCTGCGCTTTTATCCACGCGCGTACCTCGACCGACATCTAACCGAGGACCTGAGTCAGGCCACCGATCGCAGTGAAGTCACGGTTCGGGGGGTCGTCGCTTACTTTCGAAAAAATCGAACGCGCAACGGGCGCGAAGTCGCTGACGCTGCTTTAGGCGTGGGCGCTCAGCGTGTTGCCCTCAAGTGGTTTCATGTTCATCCCGGACTGGAGCATCGTTTTCGACCTGGAACAACCGTGGTCTTGAGCGGAAAACTGGAACGCCTCGGAATCGGTTTCCAAATCGTACACCCCGAACTTCACCAGGACGGAAGCATCCATTTGGATCGAACGGTTCCCGTGTATCGCGAGATCGAGGGAGTTTCGACGCGCACACTGCGAACGATTTTATGGAACGCTCTGGAGAGCACCGATCTCTCCAAGGAAACGTTGCCATCGTCCGTTCGATCGCGACGCGGGCTCCTGACCCACGCCGAAGCGCTACGTTTTGTGCATTTTCCGCCCCAGGGCACGGAGCTCGCAGCGCTGCTCAAAGTACGAACGCCTGCGCAGACACGTTTGATCTATGAGGAATTCTTTCATTTCCACGAGGAGATCCTCCGGCGGAAGCAAGCTCTGACCGAAACCCAGACTGGTCTCAAACTCGCGTCGCTGCTGACCGAACGCGCGATTGCCGAACAGGCGGCGAAACTGCCGTTTCAACTGACGTCGGGGCAAAGAAGCGCGCTCGAAGAAATCGTCGCAGACTTTGCGTCCGGAAAACCCATGGTTCGTCTACTCCAGGGCGATGTTGGGAGCGGAAAAACCATCGTCTGCTTGCTAGCGACCGCAGCGGTCGTCGCCCAAGGCTATCAGACCTGCTTGATGGCACCGACGGAGATTCTCGCTCGTCAACATTTTGCGACGGCTGCAAAGTTTCTTGGAAAAGATTTTCCGGCGTTTCTGCTGACGGGCAGCACGCCAACCGACGAACGACGCGCGATTCTCGCACGCTTGGCGGCAGGTGAGCCCCTTCTGCTCGTCGGAACGCATGCGGTGATCCAGGCCGATGTCCAGTATCAGAAACTCGCTCTTGCCATGATCGATGAACAGCATCGATTTGGCGTCGAACAGCGCACGATTCTACGAGAAAAAAGCCCTCTTTGGTTCCCACATCTCTTAACGATGAGTGCGACGCCCATACCGCGAACGCTCGCCCTCAGTCTCTTTGGTGATCTTTCGATTTCGACCATTCGCGAGCGACCGGCCAGCCGAAAACCATCGGTCACGCAAGTCTTTCAGGAAACGGGGCGGGCTCAGGCCTATGCTCTTTTGCGCGAAAAACTCCAGTCCGGCGAACAGGCCTATGTCGTCTTACCTTTGATCGAACCCTCGGATGCTGACCTGTTCACATCGCTTCGGTCGGTGGTCGACGAAACCGTGGCGCTCCGGAGAGGTTACCTGAAAGGGATATCGATCGCGCCACTCCATGGGCGCATGTCGGCCGCTGAGAAACAGACCACGATGCAGGCATTTCAAAAGGGAGCGATTCAGGTGCTCGTCTCAACGACTGTTATTGAGGTCGGCGTCGATATCACGAACGCTAACGTCATGTTGATCGAGCACGCCGACCGATTTGGCCTTTCCCAACTCCATCAGTTGCGCGGCCGTGTCGGACGGGGAGAGCGTCCTGGCTACTGCTTTCTCCTCGCCAGCCCACCCAGCGAGACGGCCGAACGGACCGAGAGCGCTGAGCAACGTCTGAAGGCTCTAGAAACCACCGATGATGGATTCGAACTGGCAGAACTGGACCTCCAAATGCGGGGCCCAGGCGACTTTTTAGGGACGCGCCAGTCGGGCGAGGCCCCTTTTCGCCTGGCGGATCTTATCCGAGATCGGGAGCTTTTCGAGCTAGCCAGGGCGGATGCGGTGGCCGAAGGCCCATCTCGGGACGGAATTCGTGCATTGAGTCACGAGTCTCGACTCGCCGCCTCTACCACATTGGACTAGAGAGTCAATCTATTAACAATTATATGGGTTTCAGCCGATGATGACCGTATAAGTACTTAATATTAAATATATTTATTTCTAAACGATGACATTTGATTGCATAGGTTTTGTAGAATTTATGAAATAAATCTAACATAGAGTGTTGATTTTACATCGCCATGCGTTATTCTTAACTGTGATGATGGATTCGGGTGTGCGGGATAAGTCCGCAAAAATGTCGGGGGTTGTAGGAGCTTTCATACGAAAGCGCCGCGAGGTTTTAAACCTGTCTCAGCGTTCGCTCGGGCAGCTGTTTCAGCCTCCGGTTACCACACAGTTTATTTCGAACGTGGAACGCGGAGTAACTCCGCTTCCTCCTTCACATATTGGAACCGTAGCGAAGGCGCTTCAGATCGCCGAAGCCGAACTCGTTGCGGTGCTGGAACGCGAGTACGCGGTCAAGCTGAACGGACGGATTGGGTGCCTGACGACTACCGGAATCGGTGGTCTTGAAACCAGCCCAGGAGCTGGCCTTGCTCACGTCGTCGTCGAAGCCCGCGATCGCGAACTCATGCAGCAGCTGTATGAGGCTTATCAGCGATCGAATGATGATAAGAAGCGGACGTTTATTCAGTTCTGTCAGCAGACGCTGGGGATGAACCGCAAAATCTGAAAGCTGGCCTAACAAGAGCTCGCCTTACCGTTGCCGATCATGATGCTATGTGTTATAACCCAGAGCCATGCTCGCTGCGATCTTCTCTTTACTCTGCCTCCAGCTCGGGACTGCCTCGGCCGCGGTGCCTAGCGGATTGTGCAAAGAAGCTTCGGAAGGTCCCGCCGCAAATCCCCTCGCGCACTGGGACCCTAAATTTGAGAAATTTCTTTTTGCTCCATCGATAACATTGAAACAGCGCGTGGCCGTCACAGAACGGGCGAGCCAGCTTGCCGCTCGGGTGGCCCTTCCGCCGCTCTGGACCACGGAGTTTTTGTCGAATCCCGATTTTCCGTACATTATCTTGGGCCACTACCTACAAGCGAATCTCACGATCCACGAATTCTTTTCGGGAATGATTTTTTGGTCGGCGATTCAAGAACACGGTTCCGACGCTATGACAATCGGTCGGGAACCGCGTTTTCGATGGACGACTTTTGACAACACGAAGCTCGGCACTCCTGGTACCCATGAAGCTCTGTCGAACGCAAAATTCGGAGATCAAACAATGGCGCTTCGATTTCACCGACGCTTTCAGCGAGTTTCGCCGCGGGAACGCCAGGTACTCGAATTCTCAAAATCACCAAACTACGGTCAATTCTATTTCACATTCGACGACTTAGCGATACTCGGCTTTCAAACAGAGCGCCGTACAGACATCGAAAACGCAATGATCGTTCGTATCGCTTCGTCCACCGTGATTCAACTCATTGCGGACGCAAAGTACGACATGGAGAGCACACAAAATGTTCCGGTCATCGGATTTCAGACGGCTCCTGAGCTCGTTTCTGTTTTGGAAACTGGGTTGACGGGCGGACGCTCGGTTCGACTTGCTTTCCCTGGCGTCGACGACGATCACTCCCGAAAGATTCATGGGTGGAAACCCCTCGAATATCCGTTGGCAACCTTGGCCCACGACTTGGACCACAATCGCCAATCGCGAGGAGCGACTCCTGCGTTTAAAAAGTTCGTCATCCCGCGCCTATTCACCATCGCCGCCGATGTGATGCGCGAAAACGGAGAACCTCACGACCGACTGAACGGAGTACTCGAATGGCTGACCGACTTTCAGGAGCGCGACATTCAGCTTTTCATGGCTCGCGTCGTGTCCGACGCCCAACCCGCCTCCATAGATTGGAAATACGCGGTGGCTCTCTTACGAGATATTCGTCACGATCCGACAGGCTTTTGGAAACAAGAGGGTGTTTCTGTTTCGATAGAAGCTATCGAGCGCGATAGTAATCTATCCAACCCAAAGACCGCGACGCTCTTGGCGGAAGCAAAAAAAGACTAGGCCAGTTTTAATCAGCCTCACGTGGACCGCGCTTCAACGGCCACTCAGCCCACGGAAACCGCCAGTCAATCCAACCCGCGCCTTCAAGGCCCAAACTCTGAGCAACGTGCCGAAACACAGGATTACAAAACTGACCACGGCAGCGTCCCTCTCCGATACGACACACACGTGCGGCGGACTCACACGAGTTCATCGTCCGCGGGCCCAGACGCTCTTTCGTTTGAGCGACCGTCACACCCAAGCACGGACAGATCTGCGCTGCACCCGCCTCGCCGACCAAACGATCATCGAGACGAACCGCCATTCCGGCACGAATCCGCGTCTGACAGGCGAGCTGTCGAGCACCGTCCACCATCGTTCGACAACGACCGCAACTGCCGTCATTACACAAGAACGCGTCTTCGGTGCGCGCAAGGCCCATTTCGAAAAATGTTTCACCGAGCGTCTTGTGATGGCGCGCAAACCGCTTCTGACCATTCACAAAAATCTCAACAACGTCGGTCTCGGCAGGA
Organism: uncultured Oligoflexia bacterium; assembly: GCA_964549505.1. Lineage (GTDB taxonomy): Bacteria > Bdellovibrionota > UBA1018 > UBA1018 > CAZJVD01 > CAZJVD01. Next base: position 55,809 of record CAZJVD010000012.1, on the reverse strand, counting down.
TCGGCTAGTCCCGCAAGCACTTCGGCGTCCGTTCCCTCAGCGAGGCGACTTGGAACAAGGATCCCGCGAGCCTCCCAAACCAAGTGTGACGGCAGCTTCAACGTCACCCGCGAAGCGCCGTTTTCACTCGTAAACGAGTCCGTGCGCGCCGACACCAATGTCTCGCCACGGCGGTTACTCAACGTAACGACGTCGCCTGCTTGCAAAGACTGCTTTTTTGAAAACGGCAGTGTCACTTCAGCATAGGACTCTTTTTCGTTAGCGTGGACGAGAACAACCGACTGGCTCGGACACACGTCGACACATTTTCCGCAACCCGTACACCGATCTTCGATCAAAAAAGACCGCACACCTTTGTGATCACGATCGATCTTAATCGCCTGTTCGGGACAGACGTTTTCGCATTCGCGGCACGGGATGGGATCAAAGCACTCGAGAGAAGCCACGCGTGCGGTTTCAAACTTCTTCTGCGGCACTCCCGCAAACGCTCGCAAACGCTCGCGAGATGCGGGTGCCAGCCACTTCCCCTCGTACTCAAAGCGCCACGGTTGCGACCGAAGCTGCTCGCCGTTCTGAATTCCAAAACGCACATCACGCTGGAGACGCGCGATGCTCTCTTTCGACTCCGATGTGTCGAGCGCCAGTGAGCGCACGATCTGTACTCCGAGCGCTTGCCCCCAGAGTTTCTCTTCCGCCCAGCCACTCACATCCCGCGCTTCGTTTCTGAGAGCCGTTTGTTCGAATTCAAAAAGCAATGAGTGCTCCGGAAACTCTCGAAAGCTCTGCGCCAACGGGTCACGCCGACCCACCACAACACGACTCACCTCAACACGTCGGACTCCTTGAGTGTCTTCGAGGCGAAGGTCCCAACGATCCGCCGAGCGCCGCTTGAGATCGATCGGACGTGCGACGACGATTTCACCACCAGCAATCAAAAAACGCCGCTCTTCTGTTTCCCAGTACCCTCGCTTCTCAGAAGCACCGGTGGTGCGTGGATCGACGACGCAAAGCACTTCTTGCGACCTACCCTGTTCCAAGAGATGCGCTCCGAAACGCAGCAAGCGATTGTCATGTCCAAGCAGTGCCGTCGCCGGTCTCCAACCGACAAACATCGAGTCCAAAAGCTTCTCGGCCGTCGCGAGCGGAATCAGTCCGGGTGAATGCGATCCCTCGAACGGATCGGCCAACTGATGACAGGGAAGTACTTTGATCACCGAGCGCGCGGCGATGCGATGAATACGACCTTGAACATCCTCGACAATCACTAAACCACCGGTGGATGGAAACGGGATCACACCGCGTGCTCGCAAGTCCTTTCCACCAAAGAGTCCGACCGAAAGCCCGGCGCGAGAACACACCTGACTGATTGTGCGCACGCCAATCGATGGCCATTCTTCGACTCGTGGGCCGGCAACGAGTGCGACATCGAGTTCTCCGTCCCGCACACGAAAACTCACGCGTCATCCCCTTGTCCGAGCATCCGCTCCGCATGCGTGAGTGCGTTCTCACAAACTTCAGCAACACCGCCTGCCGCGTCGGTCGCAACGGTGAGTGTGACACCGGCAGCTTTCAGCTCCGCAAACGCGGGACCCCCCGACTTCCCAGCCTCAAAGATCACACGCGGCCGAAGCGCCGCGACCGTGAAACTCTGCCACTCTAAAAAATCATGACAGAGCACCGAGAGATCTTCGAATGCATGAAGGCTTGCAGCCTGAACGCGCGGACGTGCGGGTCGAGCTCCCCAACCAAACGGTGCGGTTTCGCCGCGACGAAGAACATGCAGCCGCCCCCCGGACAAAGCGTTGGGCGGATCGGGTTCTCCCCAAACCAAACAGTTGTCAAAGCAACCGATCGTCATCGGGCCAATCGGATCGCGTGAGTTGAGCACCCACTCTTCCCAGAGTCGAAGCAGCGCCGGCGCTTTCAACCAACGGTCCCACTCCAACTCCTCAAGCCAGTGCGTGAGCCGCGGTGTCCAGAAAACCAACATCCCTTCGCGCACACGCCAGCGCTCGACACGACCTTCGCGTCTCAAACGGAACGAATCACCTTCGAAGGCGACCTGAGAAGGTTGAAACACGAGGCGATCAGGACCCAGGCGCTCTCGCACAAAATCCAGCATCGCCGCTCGAAAACTATCGACGGCGAGCTCGCACGCGCCGGCCACCCATAGAGCCCGCTGCGTGCTCTGAAAACGCTCGCGATTCGCACCTGGAAAACGAAATCCTACGGCGGCGCCGTCGACTTCGCGCACGCTGCGTTTCGCGCCCAGTGCTTTCACGTAAAAGTTTTCGATATCGTTCCAATGCGTCGCTAACTCGCCGAGCGTTTGACTGGGACGCGGCTCCACCCACAACTGTCCACGAATCTGAAAACTTTCTCCTCGCGTTCCCGGCGCATGATCCCGATGCTCGAGGTCGACCATGTCGAGCGGGCCCGGAAAAATACTCGAAAGACGCCGGAAAACCTTTTCTGGATCGTGACGCGCAAACCAGGCATCATCGATTCGACGCGAGTCGGGCGCGAGTACGGGATCGATTGGAAACTCAGAGTCCTCTAGAAAAAAATCCCGCTCAGGGTTGACGACCAGAACATCGCGCCCCTGCTCCATGAGTTTGCGCGCGACAACAAGCGGAGCAAGGCCCGTCCCGAGAACCACAAACTCGGTTTCATGAGAATGCGACAACGACGCCATGGGTCCCGGTTCGCGAATATCATTCGCGTGAACCGACCTCCAAAACTGAGCCCATCACTCGCCGAAGTGCTGTCTGCACCTGTGATCGCTTGTACTGACTGTGGGCACTCAGCCCCTTTTCGTTCTCTTGATGGTTGGCTTGATCCACAATCTGAACTTCGTAAGGATAGAAAAAACGAATCTGACGTTGAACGTATCCAAGATCCATCGCCTCTAAGAGAGCTTGCGCGCGCGTCGGAATCGCTTCGTTCTTAAGAACCTGCTTGACCTCGCGGATCTGCCCGTAAAGCGGATTGTTGAGCTGGATCAACTGTCGACAAGTAAACTGAATCGCACGGTAATAAGCGCTCGAATGCGGATTATCCGCAATCGATCCCGGAGGCTTAATGATCGCCGCGAGCGCCGGCTCGATCTCGTTCTCCTCGATCTCCCGACTTTCTTTTTTTCTACGAAGCTCGGTCAGTCCCTTTTGTAAGACCGCAAGATCGACCAACGTGTTGCGCGAACGCGATGGTTTCACATTCGGCGGCATAAAAATCATCGCGCGCTTGAGAACCTGTATCACGCGTAACGTGTCGAGTACGTGTCGGGTGACAAATCGCAAACCGACACGATCAAAAATCTCGTCCGCTAAGATCTCGGGCTTATGCAAAAGCTTGAGCAGAACCGACTCACGCGTCTTCTTAGGCTTGGTTTGAAACCCAACGAGCTCTAAACCACTGGCACCGGGCGCCCCCAGAAAAAGACGATCATCTGGACTGCGCTGCAAGACTTTGTAGAAACGATCGAAGATCTGTTTTTGAATTTCAGAAAAGTAATCGTACCGAATGTCTTTATCCAAATGGACGATCGCGTGAATAACTTTCAGAAACACACAGGCCCATGCACGCGGCATCGGGGGACCGTCTGGGCTTGCCATTAAAAAAAGTTCGCGCAGGTTTTGAATTTCAAGAATCTTGCGCGGAATTTCGAGTTTGAGACCTTCCGGGTTTTCAGGAGCAAGAAAGTGCTTACGAACAAAGTTAATAGCTTCGTGCAAGTTACCCAAGAGCTCCGCATGCTGGATGGGATCTTCGAGGTCAAAACCATACGCAGCTACAAACCGCGTTGCATCTTCCTTGGTCTTCATCGGAAGTCCGAAGAGACCGGACGTCGAGTCAATGACGGACTTGCCGCCGATCACAAGCTCGAGAACATCCCATTCAAAATCCAGATCTTCTAATTTAACTTGGAACACGTGGATCCTTCAGCAATACTACGCGGTATGCGCGTCTTGCAACGGGCGCGAGCTTTCCCATTTGGTAAAGTTCAGGGACCCTTAGATTGGTTGGCTTTTTGCCTCGGTACGGGTTTTGGTGTCTCATTTTTGCCCTACGTTCCAGGAACCTGGGGAACCTTACTAGCCGTTCCGCTTGCAATCGTAACACTGCCGTGGCCGCGTGAGTTAGCGGCATGCTTCTGGATCGTCGCGACGATGATCGCCATCTGGGCTGCCGATCATTTGAGTCGTGTTCTTGATGAAGCGGATAGTTCTTACATCATCTCCGATGAAGTCGTCGGATTTGGTCTTGCGAGTTTCTGGGTGGTGCTTGACCCCATGTCCCTAGCGGCTGCGTTCGTATTTTTTCGTCTTTTCGACATGATCAAACCTCCGCCCATTCGCAGCATTGATCGTTGGTCAAAAAACGCGACCATCCGCCTCCCGTTCCAACGTGGTTTCGGAATTGTTGTTGACGACCTCGTAGCGGGACTTTTCGCTGCGCTTTGCGTTTCCATGCTGAAGTCCTTATACATTCTGCCCACATGAACCTGGCACGCGACGTTTTACGAATGCTCGAGAAGAATGGTGAATGCCTCCTCTTAGTCGAGAGCTGCACCGGAGGACTCATAGCGTCGCAAATCACGAAGATTCCGGGTGGAAGCAAAGCGTTTGCTGGCTCCCTCGTCACCTACCAAGTTTTTACAAAGCGTCACGTTTTAAGATCGGCTGAAGCGAAAAAAATTACCGAAGCCAGTGTCGTTTCAGCGAAGACCGCGCAAGTCATGGCGCGCGATGCATTGAACTTGGTTCCACACGCGACGATCGCTGCATCGATCACCGGTCATATGGGACCCGACGCGCCACCGAAACTCGACGGCGTTTTTTTTATTTCGGTTGCGAGACGCAGAAGTCGCAAGCGCGGCAGATCTACTGAGAACACCGTGGCTGTCGTGAAAACAAAACGCGAGTCCGTACGATCGACTCGCGGTCGCGTTCACCGACAGAAGCGCGCTTCTCAAGCCCTTCTTTCGATGGTACGGTCTTTGCTGTCTTCCTCGCAAAAAGGCGCGAAACAAAGGAGAAGTCTCGATGCAACCTACGGCACCACAAACCAGCAACTCACAACAAACCGATCCAAAACAAAAAAATAAAGCGATCGAACTTGCGATTCAGTCGATTGAAAAACAATTTGGCAAAGGCTCGATCATGCGCTTGGGCACCCACGAGTCGCTCGCGCCTGACATCAAAACGATTCCTACAGGATCCATTGGTCTTGATATCGCTCTCGGCGTCGGCGGTTTGCCGCGCGGACGGATTGTCGAAATCTATGGACCTGAGTCCTCCGGAAAAACGACACTCACACTTCATCTCGTTGCCGAAGCACAGCGCCAAGGCGGCGTCGCTGCGTTCGTCGACGCAGAACACGCACTCGATGTTGAGTACGCACGTAAGCTCGGCGTAAAAACCGATGATCTTCTGATCTCGCAACCGGATACCGGTGAGCAAGCGCTTGAGATCACGGACATGCTCGTGCGTTCGGGCGGCATTGATATCCTCGTCATCGACTCGGTCGCGGCTCTTGTTCCACGCGCCGAGATCGAAGGCGAGATGGGCGATGCGCACATGGGTCTTCAAGCACGCTTGATGAGCCAAGCGCTTCGAAAACTCACCGCTTCGATCAACCGTAGTAAAACGTTGGTCGTATTCATCAACCAGATTCGTATGAAAATCGGTGTGATGTTCGGAAATCCAGAAACCACCACCGGTGGAAACGCACTTAAGTTTTACTCATCCGTTCGCATGGACATCCGACGTATCGGAGCGATCAAAGAAGGCGAAGATGTCATCGGCAACCGAACCCGCGTGAAAGTCGTTAAAAACAAAGTCGCGCCACCGTTCAAAGAGGTCGAGTTTGATATTCTTTACGGCCAAGGCATCTCGCGCGAAGGAGACCTGCTCGATTGTGGAGCGAAGTATAATGTCATCGAAAAGAGCGGAACCTGGTTTAGCTATAAGGAAGAACGCATCGGCCAAGGTCGTCAGAACGCAATCGAGTGGTTGCTAGCCAACCCGGCCCACGCAAAAACGATCCGCGAAGAAGTGATGAAGCGAGCGGTGGTTTCACCAGCGCCGAACTCACCAGCAGCAGCTGCTGCTAGTTTTGCCGTTTCAGAAGAGGCCGCTGCTTCGGCACCCGGCGCCCCGATAGCGGCTCCAGCGAAAGCAGAAGCCAAGGAAGCGGTAGCGCCTCCTCGTAAGAAGTAAGATCCTGTTTTTAAAGTCTCAGATAGCTTGCTCTCGGTATCGTCGCTGAAACGTGGCGATACCGAGAGCTCTTTATGTCGCCGCGACTTACATTTTGCGATACAACATAAGGAATGAAAGCCAGCGAAATCCGCACCGCATTTCTCAAATACTTTGAGAAAAACGGGCACACCGTCGTTGAAAGCTCGTCCCTGATTCCACAGAACGATCCCACACTTCTCTTCACCAACGCAGGGATGGTTCAATTCAAAGACGTTTTTACAGGACGCGAAAAGCGACCTTACTCACGCGCCACGACGGCTCAGAAGTGCGTGCGCGCCGGCGGGAAGCATAACGACCTCGAGAACGTAGGCTTCACGGCCCGGCATCACACGTTCTTTGAGATGCTTGGAAACTTTTCTTTCGGAGATTACTTCAAAAAAGACGCGATCCGGTTTGCGTGGGAGTTCATCACGAAGGAACTCAAAATCCCCAAAGACCGCTTGTATGTGACGGTTCATACGACCGACGATGAGGCTGCAGATCTCTGGCACAAACAAGAAAGTGTTCCGCGCGATCGTATTTCGCGTTTTGATGAAGATAACTTTTGGGCGATGGGTGACACCGGGCCTTGCGGACCCTGCACCGAGATTTTCGTGGATCGTGGCAAGCAACACGGATGCGGAAAGCCTGACTGTAAAGTCGGATGCAACTGTGACCGCTTCATGGAGATTTGGAATCTCGTCTTCATGCAGTTCGAACGAAGCGCGGACGGAAAAACAAAGCCGCTCCCAAAGCCATCGGTCGACACGGGTGCTGGACTGGAGCGCTTAGCTTCGACACTGCAAAACGTCAACTCGAACTATGAGATCGACCTCTTTCGAGATCTGATGAAACGCGCGGCAGATATCGCACGCAAACCTTTGACGATCGATCCCTCGAATCCTGATACGGTTGCCTTGCGCGTGATCGCCGATCACTCGCGCGCGACAGCGTTCTTGATGGGCGATGGTGTGCTGCCATCGAACGAAGGCCGTGGCTATGTACTCCGTCGGATCATGAGACGCGCGATTCGCTACGGCAAGAAGCTTGGGCTGAACGACCCGTTTTTGTTTGAAACAGCCTCGTTCGTCGTCGATCAGATGAAAACCGCGTATCCGGATCTCGAGTCCAAACGCGTACTCATCACGCGCGCCGTGAAAGCCGAAGAAGAACAGTTTTTCCGAACGCTGGAGCGCGGTCTTGAACTCCTCGACACCGAAACGAAGAGCCTCTCCAAGGGAAAAGCCTTGTCGGGCGGCGTCGCTTTCAAGCTTTACGATACGTACGGCTTTCCTCTCGACCTCACACGCGTGATTCTCACCGAGCGTGGGCTTTCGCTCGACGAAAAAGGTTTTGAACAAGCGATGGAAAAACAACGCGATGATTCGCGCAAGAGCTGGAAAGGCTCGGGCGACCAGGCCGTTGATCCAGTCTTCTCGGAAGTCGCAAACGCTCTGAAGACTAAGAACAAGCTACCCGAGTTCACGGGTTACGAAAAACTCGAAGAGGAGTCGCCTGTGACGGCGTTGGTTGCGCGCAAGGGCGACGCACTTGTTTCGGTCGATCGCTTTGAGTTTTCGTCGACGAACAAAACCGTTTTCGCGTCGTTTGAAAAAACACCGTTCTACGGCGAAGGCGGCGGACAGATGGGCGACCGCGGCGAAGTACGCGGACCCGGCGGTACCTTTCGCGTGGTCGACTGCACGAAACCGCTCCCCGAACTCACGTTTGCTGTTTTAGAAGGCACCACGGGCAGTATCGCCGTCGGACAAAAAGTGCATGAGATCTCGGATAAAAAGTTACGGGCGGCAACCGCACGCAATCACACCGCAACTCACTTATTGCACTGGGCTCTTCGGTCGACGTTGGGTGATCACGTCAAGCAAGCCGGTTCGCTCGTGAACTCGGATCTGCTTCGTTTTGATTTTTCGCACTTTCAGCCGCTCACGACGGACGAACTCACGACGATCGAGAACAAGATCAACGAGCGCATCTGGTCGGCCGATCCGGTCAGCAAGGCCGTCATGGCTAAAGACGAGGCCGTTAAAAAGGGTGCCATTGCTTTTTTCGGTGAGAAGTATGGCGACCAGGTACGCGTGATTCAGGTTGGGAGCGTGTCCACGGAGCTCTGCGGAGGCACGCACGTTTCAAATGCCGAGGAGATTCATTGTTTCAAGATCGTATCGGAAAGCGGGATTGCAGCCGGCGTCCGACGCATCATCGCCTACACTTCCGAAGGTGCGTTTCGTTACTTACGCGACCAGGAGGCAACGGTTCGTGATCTCCGCACCCGTGTGAAAGCGTCTTCGAACGACGAAATCGCGGCGAAGATCGACAAGATGCGAGCCACGGAAAAAGAACTCACATCACGGCTCGAAAAACTGGAGTCCAAGAATATCGCGGGCGACTTGGGTAGCCTGATCGAACGCGCCGAAGACGTGCGTGGAACCTTGATCCTCGTTGAGAAGCGCCCGGCTGATGCCGGCGGCGGTGAGGGAATGAAAAACCTTCGCGAACTCAGCGAGCAGCTCCGCAACAAAGAACCTCGTTTGGTTTCGGTTCTCGGGATGGAAGACACCGCAGAAGGAAAAGCTTTGATCGTCATCGCGAGAGGCGCCAAGGTTCCAGGAGCAGTCACGGCGAACGGTATCATCCAGAAAGTCTCACCGCTTATTGACGGGCGGGGCGGAGGAAAACCAGAACTGGCACAAGCCGGCGGTGGAAAGCTGGCGGGTCTCGACAGCGCACTTTCAGCGGCACGCAAAGCGATAGAGGAGCTTCTCTCGTGAATAAGACGACGTTCGGAGTTTTAACGAGTCTCTTTTTAAATATGTCAGTAGGTCACGCGTCACCCCCGTCTCACGAGTCTGTGGCGCCCACGGCAACTCCGGCGCCGTATGACACCGGCACACTTCACATTTTGAAAACTCACGAAGTCGACAGCTTGGATCCGGCGCGAAGTTTCGACCCAAGTTCTTGGGAACTCATCGGCGCCATCTACGAAGGTCTCTATCAGTACCGCTATCTCGACGAAGACTATCACCTGGATCCGTTACTGGCGGCGGATCTCCCCGAAGCCACCGCACGCTTTACGCGATGGAAGATCCGTCTGCGCGATGATCTTAAGTTTCAAGACAGTTCTGTCTTTGTAGCGACAAAAGGCGAAGGCCGCGCCGTCACAACGGACGATTTGATTTTTTCATGGAAGCGCTTGGCATTGCCTGAAGTCGACTCGAAAGTTTGGGGTTACATCAAAGGGTCTGTCAAAGGTTTCGATAATTTCCGCGCGCGGTTGGCGAAAGCGAAAGGCAAGGAACGCGCGGCGATCTTCGCAGAGAAGATCGAAGGCTTGACTGCACTCGATCCTTACACGCTCGTGATCGAACTCACCGAACCGCGTCCCAGTTTCGCTCACTTACTCACATTGCCATTTTTTTCAGTGGTTCCTCGCGAAGCGGTCGATCTCTTGAGTAACCGACAGGGACTGCTCGAAGACGCCGCGGTCGGAACGGGTCCTTTTGTTTTAGCAAAGCGCACGCGCGGAAAAACATGGATTCTCGAACGCAATCCCAAGTATCGCCCGGTTTTCTACCCGACAGCTGGCGGCGAACGTTTTCGACAAAAGGGATTGTTAGCCAGTGCGGGAAAACCGCTTCCACTCGCGACAAAGATTCTGGTCGAATTTGAACCGAGCCTCGAGAAACAAAAAGAGAAACTGTCTTCTGGAAAAGTAGACTACTGGCAAACGCCATCGCCCTCCCCGTCGAGCACCGTCGCACCGACATCGTCAACGGGCGCAACAGTGGAGATGATTGTGTTCAATCAGAAACGCGGAGTGTTTGCGCGCAATCGCGAGATGCGCTTGGCGTTTCTCAAAGCGATTGATCGCGAGAAGCTGCTGGCAGCTCTCGACACCTCCAAAGAAAACTTGGCCGACCAGCTCGTTCCCCCGGGTGTCTCAGGTCGAAGTCCGGTTTCGTTTGCGTGGGGTGGTCCGGAGCCGATTCCTTTTCGGAAGCTTTTGGAAAAAGCAGGTGTGAGCGCTGAGCGGCCGTTGCCTCCGGTTTTCCTCGAGGTGTTGGATGACGGCGAACTCAGCCGAAAAAAAGCTGATTTTCTTGTGGCGACCTGGCAAGCAGCTGGGATTCCTGTGCGCGCGCGTCTCTCCCCGCGATCGTTGTACACCAGCCGCCTCGCTGAGGGGCGCTACGATCTGGCTCTTTACACCTGGAAAAATCCCGTGCCAACAGCCGAGCAGGCCTATCAGATTCTCAACAGCAAAGCGGTCGCTCCTGCAGGACGGAACCTGAGCGGCTTCGAGAACGCGACGTTCGATGGTCTCCTCGAAGAACTGGCCGAACGAAACCCCGACACGCAGGCGGATCAGGTCAAGGCTCTCACAGAAAAGCTGGAGAAAATCATTGCGACCGAGGCCCCCGTGGGTCCACTTTTCTACGTCGAAGAAAAGGTGGTGATTCAGCCTTGGTTAAAGAACTTTCGTGGTTCGGAGTTCATGTCGAGCCGGCTGAAGTTTCTCAAGGTCGAACGCTAGACGCGTTCGGCGGCTGGCGCGGCGATCAGGACCCGAGCGCAAGCGAGCCCAGGCAAGCTCAAGCATGCTCGGATTTATTATATAAACAACGTTTAACAGCCCAGTTTACAACTCGTGACGCCGCTGCTAAAGACCCCCCATGGGTCTTCATCTACTCTTTGCCGCGGTTTTCCTCGTTCAATCAGTCTCGCAATCAGTCTCGGCGCCTACCGCGTGGGCGGGCCCAGACGACGAAGCGCAACCCTCGCGTACAGCACCACTAGAAGTAAAGGTGTCGGAGGACAGCCGCAGTCACTTAAATGATTTTCGGAGGCGAGCCGCTGCACGTCTCGCAGAGAGAATTGTAGACACAGCACCCGAGTCGTTTTCCGTAGCGGATCGACTGTCCTTCCGAGAGGCCATCGAGAAGATAGCAGCGCCGATGCCGCTTATCACCAACCGCGAGACCCATAAGGTCGTCATGACCAATCGTATCGTCGCACTGCGGGACGAGATCGATCGTTTCAGACAGTTGCGAACGACTGCCTTAACCGCAGAGGAGCTCGACACGCAAGCCGCCCTCGTCTTGCGCCTCCTGATCGAGCTCGACTTGGCAGCAGCAGCCACCAACTTCGACGCCGGTGTTGACATCGCTCGCGAAGCGGTCGAGATCCATAAATCACAACAGACTGAAGCCTGGTGGAGTAATGCCGAAAAAATGAGCCTTGGCGCTGCGGTCATAACTACAGCACTTTCTGCAGTATTTTCGATCGTCGCAACGGTCGGGAACGCCGTCGTCGCCGTCACCTCGCTACCCGAGAATAAAACATTCAGCACCTGCCTCGAGGCTTGCGGTTGGGGCTTCGTGGCCGCGGTGCCCGCTCTTGTTGGTTATGCTATCGCACACGACAAGTCCGTTGATTTTAGCAGATTGTCTTCAAGCCTCCGAAAAGCGCAGGAGGATCGCAGACAAGAATCTGTCTACGAAGCTGCGCTTGATCTCGCCACTCGAGAGATCGCGTTTGCGCTGCTCCGTACATCAAGGTTCGAAGGACGGCATCCGGAGTTCGCTGTTGTAGGCTTGTTGACGAGAGCCACGAAGCTGGACACGCGCGAACTGTTCACGAGGGCGTTGTGTCAGCTCCGCCTTAGATCTTACAATGTTGTCAAGTTAGACCACGATCCGGCACCGCGGGCGAACTAGAAAAGCATATGAACACGAATCTAATCTTTGCCGCAGTTTTCCTCGTTCAATCAGTCTCGCAATCAGTCTCGGCGCCTACCGCGTGGGCGGGCCCAGAAAATGTAATGAGACAAACACGCTGGCCACAAAACGTGCGGGTGTCGAGTAACCCGAGAGGTCGCTTAACCGAGTTTGAGAAACAAAACGCTCGAGACCTCGCAGAGAGAATCATCAGTACGGCACCCGGCTCTTTTTCCGAATCGGATCAAGCCGGCATCAGAGAAGCGATCGAAGGAATAGCAGCCTCTTTATCGATTGAGACCATCCCTAATGAATATAGCTTCTCCAAAGGCCGCTATGAGGAATTACTCCTTGTGATGATCCGCTCTTTCATGCGTTCCCATACCTCGATAACGCCGGAACTACGAAACAAGCGGGCCGCCCGCATCTTGCGCCTTTTGATCGAGCTCGACTTGGTAGCAGCAGCGACCGACTTCGACGCGGATGTTGACCTCACCGACGAAGCGATCGCAATCGATCGAACACAACGAGCTTCAAACTTCTGGGAGGCCACTACGACGGGAGGTCTTACCGCTGCGATCCTGATTTCGGTCTATACAGGGGTGCCACTTGTGCTCGATCTGATCAGTACCGGCAGTGTAGACTTCACCAAATACCACGCCGCGGGGCTAACGCTCGTATTAGGAGGTCTGGCCACCTATGCGACGGCAAGGTTCAGGCGAGGTATCGCGAGGTCACAGACTGAATCTTTGCTAGAGAAGAAACACGCTCGCGACCCGAAGCTCGTACACGACGCTGCGCTCGCTGGCGCTGCTCGAGCGATATCGGAAGCTCTCAGTGTGCCGCAGACGGAGGGGCATCCGGAGCGTCCTCTTCTTGACCTGTTACGGACAGCGACCAGCTTGAGCACACGCGAACTATTCGAGCGTTCCGCTTGCGAGCTCGGACTTATTCTGTAGTTAAATAAATGAAGTGTAGTAACCCAGGTTTACAACCCATGACACTATTGCTAAAGACCCCCCATGGGTCTCAATGTATTCTTTGTCGCGGTTTTCTTCATTCAATCGGTTTGCCAATCACTCTACGCGCCAGCCACCTGGGCAGGTGAAGAAGACGCGAAGCCGACGAACCCGACACAACCGCTACCCGTAAACGTTTCGGACGGCCGCGGTCGCTTAAGCGATTTTGAGAGGCGGGCCGCCGCAAATCTCACAGATAGACTTATCGATACATCACCCGGGTCTTTTTCTGCAGCGGATCGAGTGGTTATCCTAGAAGCCATTGAAAAGATTGCGGCGTCTTTAACTCCTCCGACGGAACGCATGGCCCATCAGGTCATCATGAAAAACCGTACGGACGTACTCGTGCTTGAGATAGATCGCTTCAGGAATCTCATAACCACCGCAACCGCAGAGACCGCAGAAAAACTCAACGCCCAAGCCGCTCGCGTCCTGCGTCTCTTGATCGAACTCGACTTGGCAGCAGCGGTGACTGACTTCAGGTCCCCTGCCCTCATCGCTTACGAAACAACGAGAAGGAATCGATCAGAACGAGCTGAAAACTGGTTAGAGAATACTCGAAACACGGGTTATGTCATTGGCGGCAGCGGCTTAGCACTTACCATGGCCATGTCTATGGTAGCTTCGGTCGTGGTCACCGCGGAAGGCCACTGGCCGAATGACAGGGATCCCGCCGTGTTCGCCCAGTATACCGGCTGGATTCAGGTGGGCGCGCTAGTCGTTCTCTTCGGTTCTGCTGCCATAAACAACATGTACCGTCGTCAACGTGCACGATCAGCCGCTCTGACAGAAGAGCGCAGGGCTCGCGACCCGAAAACTGTCTACGAAGATGAGCTTGGTCTCGCCAGTCGAGAGATAGCAGCAGCGCTCCAACTCACAATGGCAATCGATAGGCGCCCTGAGATCGGTGTTATGGCTTTGTTAAAAGCAGCGACGAAGCTGGACACGCGCGGACTAATCGAAGACTCGCTACTATGTCAGGTCCGACTCAATCCTAACGGCAGTCGCGCCCTCGACCACGATCCGACGCCACAGGCGAACTAAGATTTTCGTAGAACACTGTTTTGTCTTCAGTGGCTTGAGCGACGGCGGTCGCGGCGATCATCACCCGAGTGCAAGCAAGCCCAGGCAAGCTTGAACATGCTCAGATTTATTACATAATCAACGTTTAATAACCCAGTTTACAACTCGTGACACACTTGCTAAAGACCCCACATGGGTCTCAATGTATTCTTTGTCGCGGTTTTCTTCATTCAATCAATTGCAGCGCCAGCCACTTGGGCAGGTGACGAAGATGCGCCGGCGCAGAACCCGACTCCACCAGACGCGACACCCGCGCTAACAGTAAACGTATCGGACAGCCGCGGTCGTTTGCGTCCCTTTGACGAGCGCATGGCTTGCGAACTCGCAGACAGAATTATATACACAGCACCGGGAGCCTATTCGGCAACAGATCGAATGCGTGTAAGAGACGCTATCAAAAAGATTGCAGCGTCGTTACCACTCATTTCCGATCCCGAAGCCCATTCATTGGTTATGACGAACCGAAGGGCCATACTGCTACAAGAGATCCGTCACTTCAGGCGACTACAAGAGGAACTCAATAGCGGGACGACAGACACCGTACCGACTGCAGAAGCTCTCAATGCTCAGGCTGCGCTGGTCCTCCGTCTCCTGATCGAACTGAACTTAGCAGCAGCAGCGACCGACTTCGACGCCGGTGTTGACACCGATCTCGAAGCGATCGACCTCCATCAGCAAGAACAAACTCTGACCAGGCTTGACGAGACTCGACACACAGCTGGTTGGTCTGCGTTCACCATGGCAGCACTTGGTGCGATAGCTGCGATCGCCGGTGCGATGGAAGTCACCTTTAAAAGCTCGGCGTGGGCAGCTAGTTCCACGATGACCTCCGGCTGGGCTTTCGTGAGTGCTTTGGTCGTTCTGGTGGGTTTTGGTATCACCCATCATAAGTATGTTCGTTTGACCTCACGAGCCGCATCCGACAGAAAGGTGAAAGAAGCTCGCCACCCCAACGCTGTCTACAAAATGTCGCTTACTCACCTCACTCGAGACATAGCGCACTTTCTCCGTGTAACGCCGATCGATGGACATCCGGAGATTCCTGTTATGACTTTGCTGACGGAAGGGACGCAACTGCGCACGCGCACGGTACTCGAAGGCGCGTTGTTATGTCAGCTTAAACTCGATCCTTTCGGCCATCTGGCCCTCGACCAACGTCCGGAGCCTCAGACGAACTAAGAGCTTCGGAGACCGGTAGGCACCGTTTTATTACATAATCAACGTTTAACAACCCAGTTTACAACTCGTGACACACTTGCTAAAGACCCCACATGGGTCTCCATGTATTCTTTGTCGCGGTTTTCCTCATTCAATCAATTGCAGCGCCAGCCACTTGGGCAGGTGACGAAGATGCGCCGGCGCAGAACCCGACACCACAAGACGCGACACCAACGCTACCCGTAAACGTGTCAGACGGCCGCGGTCGCTTAAGTGGTTTTGACAGACTGGCCGCCGAAGATCTCGCCAAGAGAATTACAGAGACGACACCCGGATCCTTTTCCACAGCGGATCGATTGCAGATCCAGGTAGCTATCGAAAAGATAGCAGCATCGTTACCGACTATAACCGACCGCGGGACGTATGAAGTGATCATGACAAACCGTAGGGCCGCTCTGCTACACGAGATCAATCGCTTCATCAGCTTACAAGAGTCACTCAGCGGCGAGATGGCAGGAACACCGGTGACTGCAGCGACATCCACCGGTGACTGCAGCGACATCCACCGGTGACCGCGATAAATTGATCAACAACCAAGCCGCGCTCATCCTACGTCTCCTCATCGAACTCGACTTGGCAGGAGCGGCGACGGATTTCACCACCCCCGCTCTCATCGCCTCCGAGGCAAGAGAGATCGATCGATCAGAAGCAGCTGAAGACCGCCTGATACGTACGAAGGGAATTACGGCTGGTCTTGCTATAGGGAGCGCAGCGGTGGCAGCCATCACTCCCCTAATTATTACGGTCGCATCAAATCTAATTCTCTACCCATCGACTCCATGGGACTTCGTTACCACTGCCCATGTTTCTGGTTCGGCTGGCGCGGCGGCAGCGGTCTTTGGAGTCGCTTTTGCTGTCGTAAAAGGCAGGCTCGATCGCCAGGTCTTGTTCACGTCGGGGGTCGTCGCGAAAAAAGACGCTCGCCACCCGAGTGCAGTTTACGCAGAAGCTCTTGATCGCGCTACTGAAGAGGTAGCGACAGTTCTCCGTGTAACCGCGATCAGTGGGCATCCGGAGATTCCTCTTATGGCTTACTTGAAGGCTGCGACGCAGCTGAGCACGCGCGCACTCATCGGACGCTCGTTATTATGTCAGCTCAATCTCGATCCTTACACAGGCCTTCTCACGCTCGGCAACGACTCGACGACACGGGCGAACTAGTGAGGAACTGGCCCAGTTTACAACTCATGACACACCTGCTAAAGACCCCCCATGAGTCTTAATCTCTTATTTGTCGCGGTTTTCGTCATTCAATCGGTTTGCCAATCACTTGCAGCGCCAGCCACCTGGGCCGGCGACGAAGATGCGCCGGCGCAGAACCCGACGCCACCAGACACGACACCCGTGCTAACAGTGAACGTATCCGACAACCGCGTTCGCATAGGTGTTTCTGACAGGCAGGCCGCCGCGGATCTCGCAAAGAGAATTGTCGATACCGCACCTGGAGCCTTTTCAGAGTCGGATCAGGCAGCCATTCGAGACGCTATCGAATATATTGCCGCATCGTTGCCGGTTATTACTGAACGCGGGACCCATATGCTTGTCATGGCAAACCGTACAAAGCACCTCGTTGCGGAGATCGATTACTTCGTACAGAAGCAAGCTTCGATGACACCAGAGGAGCAGCAAACCAGAGCCGCCCGCATCCTGCGTATCTTGATCGAGCTCGACCTCGCGGCTGCGGCTACCGGGTTCGAAACCCACGAACTTCGTGTTTCCGAAGCTAGACAACTCGAGCAATTCGACAGAAGGCGATCTCGATTGGGGGGCATGAGAGCGGCGACTGGCTTCGTTGGGCTCCTGACTGGCGCGATTGCGGCTTTGATTCCGGTCGGCTCTGTCATGACAGAAACTTTCGGCCCCACGTCAGGATTGGAATCCGACCTCGTCACAATGACCAAGACTTCCGGTTGGGGTTTTATAGGCTCAGCACTCATTCTCATCACTTACGGTGTGATTAGGCATATGGACGAACTGCTGAACTCCATACCCAAAAACGTCGATTACGCGCGAAACGCTCGTCTCCCAAGAACGGTCTACGAACAGGAGCTCAAACAAGCGACCAAGAAAATCGCGACCGCTCTCCGCGTAACGCCGATCGAGGGCCATCCGGAGATCGCTGTCCTCGCTTTGTTGACACAAGCGACGAACCTGGACGCGCGCACCTTATTCAAGAGTGCTTGTGAGACCTTAATCGGCAGTCCCAGTGTTTACAGTGCTGTCCAAATCGACTACGACCCGACACCAAAGCCGCTCTAGTTCTTCATTGAACGCCGTTTTTCGAACGTCGCTTTTCCTTTTTGGGTTTTCGTAGCTGCTTTGCCTTCGGTGGTTTCATGGGCAGATCCTTTGGCAAGGTGATCGCCTTTTTACCGAGCGGTTCGTTCAATAGCGTCGTGTCGTGATCCGGTTTCTCCGGAGGACCTGGCTTAACGACATCTTCAGCCGCAAGACTGACGATAGCCACGCTCACCACTACGGAAACGAACGATAGAAAAAATAGCTTCATTCAATCTAGATACCAAAGAGAACACGAACCCGCATCTCGGCGGGCGTTACAGTCGTGTTGACATCCAGCACCTCAACCGAGATGCCGTTGTTCGGTACCAGAAAAGTCTGCCCCGGTCGCATGTAAGGATCCGCTGCCATATTGGGCGGGTAACTTGCGGTATCGATCAGGCGAGCAGGAAGCAGGTAGGGCAGCATGATACCTCCGACGGATGCACCCACATGGATCAGCGCGCCGTCCGGATCCGTAACGACATAGGGTCCGCCACTCGACAACGGGATGTTCCGATAAAACGGGAAGCGATAGTCGAAACCTGTCCATCGTCGAAGCGATAGCATCAGTTGCGAGGCTGTCAGCCCAGCCGACGTCGGCCCGAAAGGCAATGGATTCGGCAGTATTATCTTTAACGCCTGAGCTTGGTCCGTTAGCACGGAGTTGTAAGCATAGACGGTGTAAATGCCGCTCGCCGAAACGGTCGTAATATTACTCGCAGGCAACCATCCGGCACGTTCTTCCTCAAAAGGGTTGAACCGCCCCATCTGCGTTCGAATACCCATCATGTCCGTGAGATCGCCGTAACTCATGATCGAACAGTCCTGGAGTGTCCCCGTGGGAAGACCACCAGGACAGAGTAACGAGTTTGCGTGAAACGAGTTTCCATACGCGTGCCCGAGTTCATGGGCAAGTGTTGAGTGTTGCGTGCCCGTGAAGTCATGGGGCCCATAAAATTTTTCGCGTGTACGCGATATGGCCACGCTGATGATCCCGTACGCCGTTGGGTAGTTCAAGATACCGTAAGTCGACACACCCGAAGCGCAAGCACTTTTGAAATCGTCATGCACGAGAACGACGACTTTGTCGTAACTCAGAAAACTGATTCCCGTCTGCACAGCTTTATTCAGAAGCCGAATATCGTCTGGATAGCAATAGGAGTAACCGGTTCCGTACAACGGCTCGGGTGGATCAATCGGCGGAAAAACATCGCCTGTGAGGTTCACTTTGCCACGCGAAGCTTCGAGATAGTACGTACGCATCGAACCCGTCGGGTCATCGAACATTCCGCTTTTGACAGCTGCCGTGGACTGCTCGAGACCGTCATGAAGATAGTCGACGGTGATCACGGCCGTGCGATTCATAACACGCGTGTAACTGAACTTCTGCCTTCGCGGCAGCGCGCTCGCTTCATAAATATAAAAAACTTTTTTTCCTGCTGGCCAACTCTGTGGGTCCACGGTCATCGACCACGTTCGCGTCGACGAACAGACCGCTGTTTGACCGCTCAACTGTTCCGTGACGATCGTCGCACCCCGTGTGAGACAGGTTCCGCTCATGATGAACGGACTGGCAGCGACCATGGAACGTGATGGCGGTTTCACAAGAGCGACAGGAAGCTCCGTGCTGACTGGAGCACTGCTCGCCATCGCAGCAAAGCTCGTCACAAGAGTCGAGGACGCACCTATGAGAAAAGAAAATAAAAACGTTAGCATACGTTCGGATCGGAGGGGCCCCGTCAAAACTTTAGCAAACGCTCGGCTAGGCCAGGCCTAGGCGGCCTCGGAACCGCCTGTGTCACCCCCCGCACCACCCTCCGTGCCACTTGATGATCGGCGAAAAATCCCGGCGAGAATCTCAACAAGCTGCGGATCAAACTTTCCAGTTTCGGACTGTAAAATCCCGATCGCTTGATCAATGCGATAAGCGTCTCGAAAAGGCCGCTTACTGATCAGCGCGCTGAACGAGTCCGCGACCGCTACGATCTTTGCTGGGTAGAAAATCACCTCGTCCTGAAGACCATTGGGGTAACCCCCACCATTCGGTTGTTCGTGATGCTGATACACGATGTATCGAACCTCGTCCGGAATACTCGGAGCGTGTTCAATCATTCGCAGACCCATTTTCGGGTGGCTTTTCATCTCGCGCCACTGTGCTGGAGAAAGCGCTTCGGGTGCATCCGTCACTTCGCGCGGAAGATAGATCGAACCAATGTCATGAAGAAAACCGCCCATGCCGACGATCTCAGTCATGCGGCGATCGAACTGTCCCGTCGCTCGCGCGATAAACATACTGAAAATACTGACCGCAACTGAGTGGTAGTAAAGATAATCGCCGTGACTCGCGAGCTTGAGCACGATCGAAAGTGTTCGCGGACTTTCGGCCATCATGTCGATGTAGTTATTGACGAGCTTCTTCGTGTTTTCAGCGGTCTCTTCGAGCACATCACAACGCGTGAAGATCTCGCTCATGGCTTGCTCAGTAAGATTGAGTAGCGTCGCGATCTTTTTTTCCTTTGGAACCTCGGGGTTCGACAGAAGCGTCTCGACTGGACGGCTGAGATAATCTTTGAACGCAGCTTCGTCGACTTTGCGAACGTAGAGTTTATCGACGCCTTTTTGAATGTATTGCGAGAGTCGTCGGTAATCGAGTCCCGTGGTCTTCGAAAACACGTGTGCGAAGTTGTCCTCCGACAGCTTGAGATAGAGGTCGACCGGAATATCACGCGTCACGCGCTTCAACTCGTGAATATCGATCGCCAGAAAACTGTCGCTTGGGGTCTCGTTTGGCACGAAGCGGAACTCCTTCTGGTGACGTATCGGATCTGACGTTTCAGGGCTCAAAACAATTTTCAGGAGGGTGGCCCCTCAATAGTCGGCGAGATTTACCGATAGGAATATTGTGGCCAAGGAGGCCTAGGCCATTGAGAACGCAGGGACGCTCGTTTGAATAA
This sequence comes from uncultured Oligoflexia bacterium, assembly GCA_964549505.1. Taxonomy (GTDB): domain Bacteria; phylum Bdellovibrionota; class UBA1018; order UBA1018; family CAZJVD01; genus CAZJVD01. The sequence goes on along the minus strand of CAZJVD010000012.1, from coordinate 35,278 downwards.
AGAACGGAACGACAAGGAGTCTCGCCGTGAAAAAAATCAAGACCAGCCGAACTGGGCTCGCCCTCACTGTCCTCACAACAGTTTTACTTTCTTCGCTGAATCTTCAGGCCGACGAACTCAACGAGTTCGTTGTCTACGGTGTGCGTACGAAAATCCCCATGGGAAATCCAACCGACATACCGCTCAAAGATTACTACATCAATCTCGGTACTAAACACGGCGTACGCCGGGGATCGAAACTGGAAGTCCGACGACGGCTGACCACCTACGATCTGATCAACCGAAAACTTCATCAGGACACCGTCTTCGGAATCGCAGAAGTCCTCGTCATCCATGCTGACGAAGACCTCGCGATTGCACGACTTTCAAAAGTCTATCCGGAAGACCAGATCCCACTTTCAGGACCACAGACCGTCATGATTGGGGATCTGGTTAAAGTTAAGAAATAGCAGCAAGCGACTCTTCCGGCAGATCGACCGTCGGTGGCTCTCCACTGGTCTGAGATTTTCCAAGAAAGAGAATACGATCTGCGTGGATCTCTTTGTACACACGCTTTTCACCCTCATCTTCGTAATGAGAGTTGCGTAATGAACCCTCCACAAAGATCGTTCTCCCTTTTTTGAGGTACGTGGCGCAGATATCCGCCAATTTTCCCCAAGCAATCACACGATGCCAGTCGGTTTTGGGCTCCGCACCCGCGGCTGTCGGAACGGCCGTCGCCACCGACAATGTCGTCCACACAACACCGTTCTTCGATTCTCGGCGTATGGGGTCAACCCCCAACCGCCCCATGATCAACACACGGTTCAAGTCTCTTCGCATTTTCTGGTTCTCCATTCGGACCGTCCGAAAATGCAAAGCAAAGACCAAGCGGTCTCTTGAATTGAAGGGTTGCTTCAAATCCGCGCCCTGTGATAAAAATCAGGACTATTCACCAGAGGAGAACCGCAGTTATGCATCGCTTTGCAACACAGACTTTGGCCATCACCGCCCTGATCACAACAGCTTTCATCAGTGGTTGCGGTAAAAAAGAAGTGAAACCCGACGAATCGGCACTTCCGAGCACGATCGACGCAGACGTGAACTCGATGGGAGACTCCGATAATGGCAAAGCCAATGGCCTCCAAACCATCAATTTTCCGTACGACTCGTTTGTTTTGGACTCGTCCGCGAAGCAGAAACTCAAAGCCAATGCGGATCTCTTGAAAGAAAAGAGTTCGTTTAAGATTCAGGTCGAAGGACATTGCGACGAGCGCGGTGGCATTCAATACAATCTCGCGCTGGGTGAAAAGCGCGCCAACGCTGTTCGTTCGTACATGGCCGAAATCGGAATCAATACCGAACGAATGTCGACCATCAGCTTCGGAAAAGAGCGCCTTCTCGATCCGGCTGGAACGGACGAAGCGCACGCCAAGAATCGTCGGGCAAACTTCGTCGTTACGGGAAAGTAATAACCCCCGGTTTTGTTCCGTATTCACTGAGTGCCACTAGGTACTATTAAGTGTATTGACGCTCGCTCCCGCTCCCCTCAAAATGAAAGAGGATGAGGCTCCTTAGTCGTAAAACTTCCCGATGCATCGTGGTATTCGGCGTATTCGGCGCACGCAGTGCGTTCGGCGCCGTCAGCGGTTTCGCCCTCACTGTCCTCGCTGTCGCTGTTGTAATGACGCTCTCCGGCTGCGCCATCACCGCCACGCGCCCCGTTCAAGAGATGGCTAATAGCGCAGCAGCGATCAAAGCCGCCAAGGAAGTGCAGGCCGATGTCCTTGCGCCCGAGATTTTCCGGCAGAGCACCGAACTCTTCTTTAAAGCGAAGCGCGCCTATAAATTCAAAGAGTATAAAGACGCAAAAGAACTCGCCTTTCGGGCCCGAGTCACGGCTGAAGAGGCCGAGCTCGAATCCGTTCTAAATGGCGGAAATCGCCAGAGTCTCGATAAAGACCCCCTATCGGAGACCAAAACGCCTCCCGAGTCCGACCCCACCGCAACACCGACCGAACCCTAGCACCCACCCGACTCAAGCGGACTTGAAAGGTTCATGCCGCAATGCCATATTGTATGGCTATGCGAACCTCAATGATCGTAATGGTGTTGTTAGTCTCGGCATCGGGATGTCTAAAGACACGGTCCCAGCTTCGACAGGACGAGCTGCCGGCGTCGACCGCCGCTTCTGAAAAGGCAGCCGCGTCGAGCACGTCGTCGTACGCTGTCGACGAATTGAAATCAGAAATCGCACGCCTCAGCGGCCGAATCGAAGAGCTCGAGCAAGCCAAGAAAAGCGAAACCGGTGACGGCGCGACGAAAGCGGATCTGAAAGCACTCGAAGCGCGGATGCATGAACTGGAAACGGGTCAGTACGAGATCATCGCGCAGCTGAAACGACTCCAGGCGGAACAATCCGAGATCAGTGAGAATCCGGATATTTTGTTCACACAGGGCCGGGCATTTTACAATCAAGGGCGATTCGAAGAAGCGATCGACAAGTTCAACAAGTACTTGAGTCAGAAGAATCCGGCGCAAAACGCTGAGGCAACATTTTTACGGGGCGATAGTTTTTTTGGCGTCAAAAACTACAACAAAGCGATCATCGATTTTTCGAAGTTTGCTGAAAACAAGTTTCCGAAATCGAAGTTCATTCCGAAGGCGCTTTACAAAATTGGTCTAGCCTTCGAAGCGAAAGGTAGCCCCGAAGACGCCCGCGCGTTTTACCAGGAATTAGTCGAACAGTACCCCCAGTCGGAAGAAGCTCGCGCTGCGAAACCTGCGCTCGCTACGAAAAAGAAAACAAACTCGACCTCACGAAGCAAGCCTCCGGGTAAGAAAACCGCAAACTCGCAAACGTATTGATTTTTCGTGGCGTTGATTCTTGGAATTGAAACCTCTTGTGACGAATGCAGCGTCGCTGTCGTCGAAGGACAGTCGTCCTCGGAACCGCTGCGCATTCGCACGCTGAAGACATTTTCTCAAATCACAATCCATCAACCGTATGGCGGCGTCGTGCCCGAGATAGCGTCGCGCAGTCACCTCGAGACGATTCTGCCCGTTCTCGAGGCGGCGCTCAGTGAAGCGGGTGTTCAGCCCGAGGAACTCGACGCGCTGGCCGTAACGAACCGGCCGGGCTTGGTCGGAGCACTTTTGGTCGGCGTGACGACCGCAAAAGCTCTCGCTTACGTGTGGAACAAACCGTTGATTGATATTCATCATCTCGAGGGACACTTGGCGAGCGCGTTTCTGGCTCCCGATGCCGCAAGCCGATTGAAACTTCCAGCCGTGGTCCTCATCGTATCGGGCGGTCACACTCAGCTTCACGTGATTCGAGAGATCCCTGAAAAGTGGACGCGCACGTGGCTGCGCGAATCGTGTGTCGGTCGAACGCGCGACGACGCTGCCGGAGAAGCGTTCGATAAGATCGGCAAACTTCTTGGATTTGGCTATCCCGCAGGGCCCCTACTCGAGAAAGCAGCTGAGGGTGGTAATCCCCAAGCGTTTCGACTGCCACGGGCCTTACCTCAGAAAGCCGTTTTTGATTTCTCGTTCAGCGGTTTGAAAACGAGTGCGGCTCAGCTCTTTCGAACTCTTGAACAGAAGGGCGAGCTCGCGACCCACCGATCCGACTTCTGCGCCTCGGTACAGGCGGCGATTGTCGATGCGCTTGCCACCAAAGTGGAACTCTTGGTGGAGCGCGAGGATGCGGCATCCGTCATCTGCGTTGGGGGCGTCGCCGCCAATCAGCAGTTGCGAGCGCGTTTGGATCAGTTGTCCGTTCCGTGGTTGGCTCCGCCCCTTTCCCTGTGCACGGATAATGGCGCCATGATCGGTGCGGCCGGTCTCTTTCGCTGGCTGGGCGGTTACCGTCTGCCAACAGAAAAAATGCTCGAGCTCAATGCGATGGCGTATGCCGAAGTCTAACCCCATCTATCGCAAGAAAATGGGTCAGCATTTCCTGACCTCGCCGAAGATCATCCACACGATCGTCGAAACCGCCTTAGCGACCGCTCGCGAAGATGGCGCCAAGGCTGTCTTTGAGATCGGCCCGGGTCCGGGCGCACTCACGCATCCCCTTTTTGATGCACTCGTTAAAAACAGAGGTTCCGACACCGCGGATTTCATCACGCCAGATTTTATCGCAATCGAAAAGGACACGCGCCTCGCACTGGAGCTCACCGTGGCCCTGGGACACTCCGGCACGGTGATCGAAGGCGATGCTTTGACTTATAGCGATCGTCGCCCAGGACCGTGGGTGGTGGTTTCGAATCTCCCGTATTCAACTGGGACACGAATTGCGCTACGCTGGGCTGACATTCCAGAGGTGCGGAGCATGGTGCTGATGTTTCAAAGAGAAGTCGCGCAGAAAATTCTCGCTCCCGAGGGATCTTCCGCGCGCGGAAGTCTGTCGGTTTTTTTCCAGAACGAGTGGGAGATAAGAGCCCTGTGCCGCGTTCCCCCGGGTTCGTTCGCACCACCGCCAAAAGTCGAATCCGAAGTTCTCGTGCTCAAGCGTCGCGACGAGCCGCGGATACCTGAGACCGCTCGCGGAAAGCCGGGCGGCGCCTCTGCAATGGAACGCTTTCAGAAACTCTTGGATCGCGCGTTTGCACAGCCACGGAAAATGCTACGCAGCACGCTGGGCCCCACCCTGAAAGGTTCTGGGGCAGACGTTGACGAAACACTTCGACCGCATCAACTGAGTTGGCAACAGTGGAGGACTCTCTTCATGAACGTTTCTTTGATCCTTTTGGCCGTTGTGCTGCTGCGACCGCTGGCCGCCGACGCAAGCCTTGGACTCACCTATGGACTGGGACCCAAGAGTTCGGGTCTTGGAGGCATGACCGCCGCCCTCACACCCGGATCGGATCCATACCTGGCGTTTTCGAATCCAGGCGCACTCGGTGCAAGCGACGCCAGCGCACGACGACGGGTCGACCTCGGAACGTCGTTTGTGTTTTTAGAGCATCAGTTTCAAGGCATTCAGAACGTTGTCGTTGAGAACGCACAGAACTCGGATCTCAGCGGGTCGGACACAAAGTCCGCTGACGTCAACACGGATGTCTTACCGATTGTCGGTCAGGCCGTGGGGATGCGCGCGAGCTTCGGACCGGACCGATCGTGGTCGCTTGGCGTGAGTGCGTTTATTCCGCTCGAACGCACGTCTTACTCGGACACAGGCGAAGCATGGGTCCCTGAGTACTTCCTTCATCGCGGTCGCTCACAGCGTCCTGAAGTCGATCTTGCGCTTTCACATGTCTTTAAAGATCGTTTTCAGCTCGGCGCCGGCGCTCATTTTGGCACGTCGGTCACCACACGTGTCTCGAGCTTCTTAGCCACGAGCGGTTCTAAATCGAGCAATATGCGTGTCGCTTCGTCGGTCAAACCGAAAGTGAGTCCGTTTCTCGGCGCAAGTGCCCTTTTCCCACGTGGGCATGTGGGTGCTGTCGTGCGCTTACCGCTTCGTGAAAGACAGACCGTTGTCAGCTCGTCGAAGGGCGAGGTTTTCTCAGGCGCCGGTGGTCCCGACGTTGGTTTTGAAGCCACATCCACGATGCACTTTGAACCTCTGACCGCCGAACTCGGCAGCAGTTTTGAATTCCTGCCTGGATTTTCGATGATGGCTCAGGTCAATTACGAACGCTGGTCACAGTTCGAAACACCGGCTCTCAACATCATGCCCGGACAGAGCGGCATTCCGATCGTCGGATCCACGCAACCCACGCCGGAGTTTCGAGACTTGTGGATTCCACGTGTCGGGTTCGAATGGCATCGACTTCCTTTTTCAGTTCGTCTCGGTGGCGGATTTCGCAAATCGATCGTCGACGGAGCTCCGGGGAGCGCAACCAATTATATCGACCCTCCACGACAGTGGGTGAGTGTGGGCGGCGGTCTCGAGTTCAGCCGTCTCTTTGGACTTGAAGCCGAGTGGTCGATCGATGCGTTTGCTCACTACACGCGCTTGAAAACGCTCACGATCACAAAATCTGAGTTTGAACCGACCGCGGTCGGTTCACCGGGGTACAAAGCCGGCGGATCGATCTTCGGCGGTGGGGCTGGACTGCGCATTCTATTTTAGCTCATGAGATACACAACACGCTTTTTTAAACTTCTCAAACGTAACTTTCTAACCGGTATCCTGGTCCTTCTACCCGTTCTTTTGATTTTGTGGATGGCCTCGTGGTTCCTCGAGTACTTTTGGGGATTCTCGGCATTGATTCCAGCCGAATGGATGCCAGAAGGACCCATCCGACACCTCCTCAACTTTATCTCCGCCGTGACCGGTTTGGGTTGTGTGGCGTTTCTGATCAGTGTTTTGGGTTGGCTCTCGAAACTCTACTTCGGTCAGCGCATGCTCAAATCGTTCGGACGCTTTGTACAACGGATCCCAGTCCTCGGAACGATCTATCGAGCGAGTGATCAACTCATGCAAGCGTTCGCTCAAACAGGTGACGGCGGTCAGTTCAACCGCGTTGTCTTGATGGAGTATCCGAAAAAAGATGTTTGGACGGTTGCTTTTGTAACGGGAGAGAGCTCGCTCATGCGCGGGAAGCCGCATCTGCATGTTTTCGTTCCAACAGTACCCAACCCGACTTCCGGGTTTTTTCTGATTGTTCCAGAGTCCGATGTTCGTGACTCCGATCTCTCGGTCGAAGAAGCATTCCGAACGATCTTGTCTCTAGGAATCGCTCAACCAGGATCACGTCCGTCCGATCGGAGACGTTAACGTGGCGGCGAAGTCGGCGAAACCTTCGAAGTCGGAGGGGCAGAAAGAAATCGCTACCAATCCCAACGCTCGCCGTAACTACTTCATCGAAGAAACACTCGAGGCCGGAATTGTTTTACAAGGCACAGAGATTAAGAGTATCCGAGCTCAGTCGCCGAACCTAAAAGACGCTTACGTCAGCGTTAATCCAAAACTCGAAGCTTTTCTTTTTAACGTTCATATTGCTCCGTACACCCACGGCAACCAGTTCAATCATGAACCTCTGAGACCCCGTAAGCTTCTTCTGCATCGACGCGAGATCGAAAAGGTAGCCGTCGCGATCCAACGCAAAGGCATGACCGCTGTCCCAACGCGTATGTACTTTGTCAAAGGCCGCGCTAAGATCGAAATCGGTCTGGCAAAAGGTAAGAAAGCGCACGACAAACGCCAGGACCAAAAAGAACGTTCTGCAAAACGTGAAATGGACCAGGCGCGAAAACGTGACCGAGAATAAAACCGAGAATGAACCCGAGAATTAAATCGATCAATCATCTTTGGTTTGAGGGCCTAGAAAACAGTCCACTTCGTCTCGTTGCCGATGACGGACATGGACCTCTCCATTTTTCAGCATTCTTTGATCTGGTACGCGACGCAGCTCTTGGATTTGAGGTGAGCGGTATCACTCCTGGAACGCTGGTCGGCGTGTGGACCACCAATCATTTCAGATCTGCTGTCACGGAACTCGCACTGCTTGCTCTCGGTGCTGTTTCGGTTCGCTTGCCACGACCCATGGCGAAGCCAGCGGCCCAAGATTTTTTAGAGAACGCGCGACTCCGCTTCGTAGTCGTCGACCAAGCCGAACAGATCACGGGTCCGTTTCGTGACGCTTTCAGGCTCTTCGAGTTGGTCCCAACCGCTCCTTCACCCCATCTCACGTGGGACATGGTTTTAGACACCGGATCACAGGAACGACTGTCGCGAAGCAAGGCCTTTCTCGAACGTTTAGAATCTACGGAGAGTGAAACGATCGCTCGTGTCATTGTATCGTCAGGAACGGCTGGCACACCAAAAGCTGTTCGCCTCAGTCACCGCGCCTATGCCGCGTATCTAGGGTCGCTTCGCGAACTCGCTCCGTTCTCTTCGTTGGATCGGAACAGTCGTGTTCACGTCGCTGCAACCGCCTTGGGTCCGCTTTTGCCTTTAACAGACTATGGCCTCCTGTTTTTCGAAAGTCCCTTTCGCTGGGGCGACACCGCTTCGGGGCTCACCATCACGCGGGCAGGTTCAGAGAACACCGTCGTCGATGCGCTGAATGCACTGGACGGGTATGGACTTACAGAAACTTGCGGCTGGGTTCAGTTTCGAGGGGAGAGTTTGCCCGACACGAGTTTTCGTCTCGGTACGCATAACGAAATCGAAGTTCGAACGCCGCAGATCTTCTCGGGCTACGCATTCTCCGACGATGCGTCGGGTCCCCAGATCGCACCCGGACATGGACCCGACCAGTTTTGGCCCACAGGTGATCAAGGTCTTTGGGAAGAGGCGGGTCGCGTTCAGTACCGTGGACAGCTGACTTCGCGTCTCACGCTCCGCTCGGGCTGGTCTCTCAATCCGGAAAAAATCGAGAACGAACTGGCTCGTCATCCATGGATCCGTCGCGTTCTCCTGGTCGGGGACGGACGCGATCGCGTGGGAGCCGTGATTGAGCCAGAGATCGCCGCCATCGAAGCCTTTGCGCAGACCGAACACCTTCTCTTCAGCGACCGCAAAGGGTTGCTGGGGCATCCACGCGTGCTCGAGCGCCTCCGTACCCATATCGAGAGCAGCAATGAACGTCTCCCTGCACCCGAACAGATTGTGTCGTTTGTGGTTGCCACCGACGCCTGGCTTGTTGAAAACGGTGATCTCACGGCCCGGGGATCGCTCAGACGCGCTACGCTTGCAGAGCGGTGGACAGAGACCGTGTTTCAGGCCCCGCCTTCTTGACAAGGGGCTTCCGAGCGACTATCCCTCAAGGCATGGCAAGAATTACGATTGAAGATTGTCTGACCCGCGTGGAAAACATGTACGAGCTTGTGATTTTGGCAACTCAGCGCGCTCGTCAGATCTATCGTGGTTCGTCGCCACTCGTTCAGTGCAAGAACAAGCAGGGCGTTACTGCGCTGCGTGAAATCGCAGATGGTCTCGTGAGAACGACTTCTCGTGAACCGACCTCCGAAACACTGGATGCATCGGACATTTCAGCGATCGCCAACTGAGGACACGCCCTAAGCGCTTCGTTTCAACTCTTCTCCCCGTTTGACAGCTCACGTCTCCATGCTAGAACCCATAGCGTCTCAAATGTGTGGGGAGATCAGACGGAGTGGGTTTTTTTCTTTCAGCTTTTGTCTTAGCGACAAGCTTGCTTGCGAGCTCTGTTCGCGCTCAAACGGTTTTTGACTGTGAGCACGCTCTAGCCGTTCTTGCAGGCGAAGCGCCTAGTGTCTTCGGAAACTTGATCAAGGACCGATCCGTGCATTGGTCCGCGAACGATCATGTAGCGTCGGTTCTTTTTCTTCAGCAGGCCATTCGAACAATCGGATTGCGGAGCGAGCTCTATGATCTCTCCGTCCCCGCTCATCTGAACGCGATTCAGCCACACGCGCCGACGAGTTCCATGCCTGAATCCCTTCAAAGTGCCGTTGAGGACTACCGAGCACACCGTCCGAAAGGAACGTTCAACGTACCGGTGATCGACTACGGTTCCCATAAAATTATCACCAACATTATCGTACGCGTGCCCGGATACGGCCCCGCCGATCAGCGCAAGACCATCGTTATCGGTGCCCATTACGATACGACCAACAGTCATTTTCATGGGTGGCGTGGTTCGGGTGATGGGGGAAAGGTCTATGTTCCAAGTCGCGGCGCAGATGACAACGCGAGCGGATCGGTCGGTGTTCTGAAAATGATGGCACTCACAAAAGCGGAGCCGCTCTTTCACGATCTCGTCTTTGCTTTGTTCGATGCTGAAGAACTGGGACCGTACGGACTCCTTCGCGGAAGCCAAGAATTTGTTGGCGGCCTCACGCGAGCCGAGAGGAAAAACATAGCCCGTGCGCTCGTGATTGATATGATCGGACGTCCGGATCCGAGCCGGGGCGCAGCGGTCAATGTCAGTGCGAGCTACGATAAAGTCCTTTCGGGAGGAGTTCGCGAAGCCCTCGTTATCGAAGAGCTGATGAAAAAAGTAGCTCCTTCTGTTCGCTCCTATGTCTTCGGACGCTTCAGTCCGTATTACATATCGCGGTCGGACCACACGTCATTCGTGGACATCGGTGTGCCTTCGATTTTGATAACGGATATTCTTCGGGACGGCCATCATCAAGACTTTTACCACTCTGAAGATGACCGAATGGAATTTCTCAACATGGAATTCTTTGAGGCCGTGTCGGATGCGGCGTGGGCCGTTGTTCGCTTTTGGGCGACGGATTCGGGACTCAAGCGATGAGAGCACGGGGGACATGCGCAGGTTTTCTGATATCAGCAACTCTGATCACATCCGTGTGGGCCGACCCCTACGATTGTTTTTCACTACTTTCTGGTTCAGCAGAATGGGCAGGGCCCGCTGCTCCAGCACCCAGTGCTCCACCCGAACCCGTGACACCCGATACCCCGGCACCCGCTCCGTCCGATCCTGGCGAGCGACGTATTCCGAAAAGACGTGAAGCCCCTGGCCGCACGGACCGCGACCCAGAAACGACCGTCGACCCCATGGATCTGTTGGTTTCAGGTGCTTATGATTCGGTCCCTCTTCTCAACGGTTTCTGGTCGGAGATCGACCCACGCATCGACGATCTTCTCCGTGAGAGCGTTCAGGCGGAACTTCGTTCGTTGCGTGTGAACTGGCACAGTGTGGACGAAGCGATTTTTAGAGAGATCGGCCACCACGAAGCGCCCTACGTGGACAAGTTTCCAGACTGGGTACGAGCGCTCGTCGCACGGCATTTTGGCGATCAGACGGCGCAGGCGCTCGAACTCCGTTTCGGGGGAGCGCTTCCCCAAGTCACCGACTTCGACGGCGCTGAAAGCTCGTTCGCGCCACCCTCTGAAAACGAACGCCCCCTCTTCGGTCCCCCGTCTTCGGTCGCCGGTTCAGCAGATGCAGTGGCAAATGTAGTGACGAATGCGACGGCGAAAGCACCGTGGTATCGGCGTCTGCACAGTCGATGGCGGAACTGGCGCACGGAACGCAAGCGGCGAGAAGAGCCGCCTTCTGCACCCAGAATCGACGGCTTATCACCATGGTTCCGCTTCGTTGTTGTTCGACGGGAAATCTACAAGCTCATCGCTCAGGCTCACGGCTGGCGGGGCATGCAGCTCCTGATGGAGGAACCGATCGCAGAGGCTCTCAAGAAGATATACCCCGACACATATCGACGCATTCGACAAGAGCAGTACCGTATGCTCTCCATCGAAATTGAAAGGATCCAGCGCCCTGAGCAGTCCTACGTTGGAAAGCCATTTCCTGCGGGCCGGGAGATCATCTCGATGGTTCCCGAAGTTCGTACGGACGACTACGGCCAACCGGTTGTCAGCCCGCGGCTCGGTAAGGCCGTTGCTTTTGGACGCGTCGGATTTGTGGTCGCGCACGAAGCCTTTAAAGCTGCGTTTCAAGTGGCCACACCTTTGGAGTCCGCACCGCGAATGTATCTCAGTCCCACGGAACGCGAAAAACTTGATGACTTGACCACGACCAATGTGGCGGATCTTCGACAGAATGTTTACGGTCCGCATTTTGAGCGGCTTTACCGAGAAGGACTGGCGGTCTTTTTGAAGCAGCAGTTTTCGATCACGATGCGGTTCGAAGACTATCTCGAAGTCACCAATCAGGTTTTTTCATTGCTACCCGCTCAGCACTTCCGGACGGTTCTTCGAACGCTTCTCTTGAGAAACGACCCCACCGATGCAGTCGCTATTTTTAAGGAATTTGGGATCGTCGAATGAGAGTTCGACGTTTCATCGCGGCCTCCGTACTCGTCATCGTAATAGGCTGGGTAGTAGGCTGGGCCTCATACTGGGCCTCTGGCGCGATCGCCGCTGATTCGCCGCTCCCTCTGTTTCCAAAGTTCTATGAAACATTTCGCTTCACCGGACTCACGGACCCGGTCGTGCGTACGGATCTTTACCAAGCGATACAGACGCGTCAGCGCCGCGGGAACTTCTCAGACCGACTTTTCGATTGGGGTCAAAACCCCGCAGCCGCTGGCCCCCGCATGGATCGTCCTCAATTCGAGAGCATGATGGACTATCTGTCCAAACTCGCCGGTAAACTAGGACCCGAGCAGGCCGATACTTGGTTCAATCACTACGCTTCGCGAAAGGGCTTTCGGATAGGCTTGTCGGGAAACTCCACTCGAGCGGCGATCGAGTCGGGAACGTTTCGTGCGAACGGGTTCATCGAAGACGTGCAGTCCGCTGCGCACGACTTTGGTCCTGACCCCGATTTGAGCGAGGCCGTTGCGGCATTGCACTCGCCACCCGAAGTTTTTTACGCGACTCTCGAACGCGCCTATCAGCGCAAGAAGTCTCTGAGTGGTCCAATTGTCCGCTTAGGACTTCTGTACGAATCCGACGAGGCGCTTTTCGAGTACTTTCTATCGACTGATGTCCCAGAGACAGAGAAGAGTCGCGTCTTTTGGGCTTGGAGAAAGTTGCTGGCCAAAAAGTTTCGAACCTATCGCTTGCCAGGAAAACTCGTCCAAAGCCTTCAGGAGAACACGTTCGCCGGACAGCCGAGCTTTGCAGGACTCTGGGTTTCTCCGATGAAGTCGGGCGACGGCGTGTTTCGATCCATTCTGCCCGGCGAGTGTGTTCGCACCTCGCCTTGGAGGTATGCACTTTCCCTGCGTGAAGATGTTTCGCAGTGGGGTGTTTACAAAGACGGCGAAGAACTTGGATACATCAGCATTCTCGAGACTGTTCCAACGCATCCCAGCGAGGCACTGGCAAGACATGTAAACCTCCTTGAAGCCGAAAATTTCCCAGCTGGTGAGGCGCTGGGAAACTCACAGGCTCCCGTGGCCGTTCGTGGAATCTTAGAAGAGTTTCAGATCGAAGCATTGGAAGTCGGTCGCACGCTTGCGGTCCCGTCGAAAACACTCGTCACATTCAACTACAAAGATATTCCGGCGGCAATTGTACTAAGTCCGGCGTTTCTTGGCGGGACCGACATACAGGTTCGAGCACAGTCGTCGCGGACACGCCTACTTTCAAAACCCGTCACGTCCGCAGATGATCGTCGAACCACGCAGCTCGGGTACAAAGCCGGCGACTGGATCGACGCAATTGCGACAGATGGTGGCGTGAGCCGAAGGCTCGAAATCACGGAGGCGATCGCAGCCCTTCATCCCGATCTCGTACGACGCTGGTACACCGATCAGTTCTCGCCTTACATCGAGGAATCGGTGCTTGCGAAGGGCCTCGACGATGAAGGCCTCGAAGACGACGCATCCGAACTGCGAGCGTCCTTGTCGAGTTCCGGCTTCCGAAGACTTCGGCGTTTATACGAGCTCGCCGTCCGTCTGAAAGCGAAGGGTTACGTCGACTTCGCCCGATCCATCGATCGTCAGCTGGTTTTCGCTTACGAAGGTCAGCGTGCCATCGATACGAACCAGAGTTTTTCTAGCCAAATCGGTTTGCTTCGTCAGTGTCCTCACGCTGCCGATTGTGAACGGATAGCCACCGCGCTCTTCGTCTTAGCGCATGAATGGGAAGATCTCGAGCTTCTCGCTGAAACGATGCGTGCGCGATCGTTATCCCTTCGCGGACAACTCTGGACTCAGATGGTCGCCCACGTTCACGAACGCGCCACAGTCGGTTTGCGTCTTCCGGAAGAGCGGGTTCTCAAACTCTACGAGACGATCATCAAGCAGACGTCCACGGTGGTTGAAGCATGGCAGATCTCACTGCTCTTCGAAAAGCTGTTTACGGGTACTGAGGATCGATCCGGTCTCGTGGACACGATTCTTTCACGTAACGTCATACGATCATTTTCTGACCGTCACTGGTTGCGTGATGATTTCATTTTTCGACTCTGGCAGTCGGGAGTACGAATGTTGACGGGTATCGAATCGAAAACCGCGTACACCAATCACATGCTCGCGCGCCTCCCCATACGGTTTGAACTCAGCGCTCGTCGGTCACTCAGCAACCAGGCTCAGAACATCGAAGATCTTCACACGATTTTCGAGTCCGTCCCGGTATGGGGCCAGGACGAGAGTCGCTACTTTGATCGTGGTTACGAACACCTTTCCGCCTTGGCAGCCATTGCAGTCAATCGCCTTACCGTTGGCACTCCGACCGATGCGGAAGCCGAAAGTACGGCAGATCTCTTCGAGTATTTTCGTTTCAACGGTCTTCAGAACCTGCGCCCCGAGATTTATTTGCGCGTGCGCGACTATCTCCCAACGTCTGCGCTCGTGCGCGGCGCTGCTTACGGCGGAACACCGCACCCGGGACTTGCTAGTGACCTTGAGGACTTTGAGCGGATCTGGAGAGTATCGATGCAAACACTCCGTCCGAACGAAACCGGTACACTTATTATTCGCCGAGAGACAACGGAGATTTTTCGAGACCTTTGTTTCCGACTTCGCAGTCAGCCGCCCGGTGTGATCCGGCAGTTCCTCGCTTGGACCGGCAAGGAAGCTGCTGGTCACGCGGTACAGTTTGTCGAAAAGGCACCCTCTCTGAGTGGAGCACTCAGCGCTTTGGTCTATTCGATACCTGAGGACACGCATCTCACCCGATCTCAAGTGATCCGTGATCTCGAAGCACTCATTCCGGAAGTCGAAGTTATTCGACCGCCTGAACGTCCAACGCGACCGTGGACGGCGTCTTTCGGTTGGTGCGAACGAATGCTGAAAAGCTTATTTTAAATAGTGCGAACGATGCTCAGGTTCCAGAGCGACCTTCAGAACATCGTCGAGACGATCCACGAAGCGCGTCTTAATGCCCTTGCGAACAACGGCCGAAAGTTCTTCGTACTGAGGCCGGTTCAGTCGAGGCAGTAACACTTCGTGAATGCCGGCTCGTTTTGCCGCCAAGAGCTTTTCCTTAATGCCACCCACCGGTAGCACTTTACCTGTCAGCGATAGTTCGCCTGTCATCGCAAGTTTCGGTTTGAGTTTTCGACCCGTCATCAGCGAGTAGACGGCCGTTGCCATAGCGGCTCCGGCGGACGGACCATCCTTAGGAATCGCGCCTGCTGGCAAGTGAATATGAAACTCTTTGTCTTTGAAATAATCAGCTTTCAGCTGCTTTTCGCGGGCCACTTGCTTCTTCACAAAACTAAACGCAAGCGTCGCACTCTCGGTCATCACATCACCCATCTGCCCTGTGAGCTTCAGACCTCCTGTGCCCGGAGCATCGCTGGCTTCGACGAAAAGAATATCACCACCCAGTGCCGTCCAGGCTAAGCCAACGACAACGCCTGGAGATGTTGTTCGCTCCGCCACTTCGTTGAAAAAGCGCTTGGGCCCTAACCACGTCTTAAGATCCTTGGCTTTCACAACGATCGCCTTGGGCCGCTTTCCCTTTTCGACCCCCGAAACGATCTGGCGAGCCGCCTTGCGTGCGATCGCTTCGACCATCTGCTGCAACGTTCGCAGTCCTGGCTCGCGAGCGTAGTCGAGCATGATGTGCTTAAGCGCATCGGATTCGATCCTAAGAAGCTTTGGCGTAAGACCATGCGTTTCCAAAATCTTTGGAACGACGTAGCGAGTTGCAATGCGCTCTTTTTCTTCGAGCGTGTAGCCCGAAAGTTCGATCACCTCCATACGGTCGAGGAGCGGAGCAGGGATCGTTGCGGCTTGATTGGCGGTGGCGATAAAAAGCACCTGTGACAAATCAAAAGGAACATCCAAGTAATGATCTAAAAACTGCGCGTTCTGTTCAGGATCCAGCACCTCGAGCAATGCACTCGCAGGGTCTCCTTGAAAACTCACACCCAACTTATCAATCTCATCTAACATGATCACCGGGTTCAGCGATCCCGCTCGACGAATCGCCTGCATCACTTTTCCGGGCATCGCTCCGACATAGGTACGACGATGACCTTTGATCTCAGCTTCGTCCCGCATCCCACCTAACGAGAATCGATAAAAGTTCCGTCCGAGCGCGCGCGCGACCGATCGTCCCATCGATGTCTTTCCAACACCGGGAGGGCCGACGAGACACAGGATCGACCCGATCTTTGGATTTGCTTTCTTCTTTTTGGCGGCACCGACTGTGGACAAGCGCTTACGGACGGCAAGGAACTCCAAGATGCGGTCCTTGACCTTCTCAAGACCGAAGTGATCTTCATGAAGGGTGCGAGCGGCGCGTTTGAGGTCCAGAAGATCTTCTGTTCGCTCACTCCAGGGCAGCTGAATAAGAGCTTCGATGTAGTTTCGAATCAAATGATGTTCAGGTGACGAATCAGGAATCGTCTCGAACTTATCGAGCTCGGCGAGCGCGATTTTTTTAACTTCGTCCGGCATTCCTTTCGCTTCGATCTGCTCACGCTGGCTCTTACCAGCCTTCCCGGATACACCGCCCTCGCTACTCAATTCCTTCTTGATAGCTTTAAGCTGTTCCTTCAAAAAGTACTCACGCTGCATCTGCGACAGACGATCGTTGACGTCGTCAGTGATTTTTTTCTGTAGGTTGGCGAGATCTTGTTCGCGTTTCAGGTAAACAATCAGCTTCTCAAAACGCTCACGTACAGCAACCGTTTCCAAGAAATCTTGAGCTGCGTCCTTTGGCAACGAGAGTGAGAACGCCACCAAGTCAGCAACAACTCCCGAGTTCGGTGCGTTGAGCATCGCAAGCTTCATCTCGTCAGTAAAAAACGGATTCACTTCGGAGAGTCTTTTGACTTCGACGATGACGGCGCGCACATGTGCATCGAGTTCTAAGGACTTTTCAAGGACGTCATCCATGTACTCGGGTTCCGCCACAATGTACGGCTTCTGACTGATCACTTGCTTCACCCGAAAACGCTTCAAAGCGTGCACAAGAATATTTGAAGATCCGTCCGGCATCTTAAGACGTTTGAGGATCCGAACAAGAACGCCCACGCGATAGAGCTCCGTCCCTTGCTTGACGAGCATCAACCCTACCAGCTTTTGCCGACCCATAGCTTCCTCAATGGTCGCAATGGATTTTTCGTCGCTGATGGTAACAGGCGCCATCATGGTCGGGAAAACGACATTCGAATCGATCGGAACCACTAACACGTTCGGCGGCAGCACTTGATCGGAGCGCACAAGTTCGCCTCCCGTTTTTAGCGGTTCTGTTGATTGAGTTTTAGGGGTGTCTTGCATCGACTGACCTCAACGTCCCAATATGGGAACGGAAGAGTTTTTGTCGAGTCCCAAGAAGTAAAAGCTATTGTTTTCAGTCGCTTAAAGTACAGGCGCCGACAAGAGTGCGTTCTTAATATCCTTCAAAAGCCGATTCGGTCGCGACGAATCGATCGTTTCAACCTCGTCATAGCCAGTCGCCTCGCCCTTATCATCGAGCGTCTCTACTTCCTCATCCGTCAGAACGCGCACCAACGTACCGCCCATCACACGTTCGACTTCGAGCTTGTAGCGAAACCGGGTCTGCAGATACTTCTTTTTTGGCAGATCGTTGATCTTGTAAGTCACGAACTTATCGTTCGAGCGAGCATAGATCCAATCCGTCCGAAGTGATCGCTCGTCTAACTTTTTGAGCTCGTTAACATCGACCTCTTCGGGGTCACGCTCAATCACACGGTGGTCTTTGAGCGCAACTTCAACCGCACTCCATACCATCTCGAAACTCTCTTCAAACGTTTGTTCCGTCTTGAGTTCCGCGTAAGACTGACGACCCACTTTCTGCGAGGACGAGCACCCGGTCCCGATCGCTAGTAGAATGACCAAGGAAACGGCGAAGGTCTTCATCGTGCCTCCAAATCCACAATGATGCGCGACGGATGGGTCAGTTTAAAAACCTCAACCCGAGTTTTCTTTTTGAGATGCAGCACCATACTCCAGCGATCATGCAATACAGGTTGCGGTAACTCGACTGAACCAATCACGGTACTCTTCCCAAACTCTTTAGTGATCTTACCCCGGTCAAACGACAGATCCGTCTTTCCAAAGACGGTCACAACGACCTGATGCATTTCGGGCTCGAGCGAAACGTGAAAATACGGCGGCTCCTTCGTAGCAAGCGTCTGCCCTTCCGTCCGTCCATCGACCTCAAGCACCATGCGTTCAAATCCACGCTTCTTTCCGGCGGTCGAGATATTGCCTGCGAACTGAATGCGCGAAACTTCGATCTCTTTGTAAGCCGCATCGCCCCCATCAAAAACACCCGACGTTCGATAGGTGTTCGTCTTTTGAGAATCAGCGACAAACTTCGTATCAGGGTTCAGCGCTCGAGCTGGCACGGCCCACGCGGGCGAAACGCACAGACACGCGCTCAGGCATGCGCTCAGGCATGCGATGATCGGAACAAGAGCATGGATCGTCTTAGATAAGCGGTTAGGTAAGGGGTTCATGCCCCTAGTTTCCTGTCACCTGGCTAGCTTGTCAAACCCGTAGCGTAGCGATGAAAGCGTGGTCGCGGCAGGCGCCGATGGGCTGCCATCAGAAGCAAAAGTATCCATGGCGCAAACCACCCGACAAGCTGTCCCCCTGATGGAGGTGGTGGGTTTCCATCACCAAGACCGCGAAGCGTTCCGCAAAACCCGAGAAATCCGTAACCTTCTTGCTTCTCGGGGTCGAGCTGAGGCCCGCCGGGTGGAGAAACATAGTTGGGAAACGACTCCGGTAAACGGCATTTGGCACTGTCGGGCAAGTCACCCGCTTTTGCGAGAGACTGCGGACCACGATTCACGGAGAGCACAAAGTAAGGAACCGAGTCCATCGACGAGGTGCCCATAGGAACGAGCGCTGGCGAACTAGGACTCAGCTGCACACGAACAATGTAGGAACTCGCATCAAGACCCGCAACGTCCAAACGCGAGTCATAGTTTTTGTAGCCCGATTCACTGGTATACGACGGTTGCGTGCTCTGTCCTACCACAGCGCCGTTTGACTCCATCAATGTCAGCTGTGTTTTGACCGGTGCGTACAGACTGAACCCCGATGTACGAATATGGAGTTCACCGTTCACACCGCTCACCCGATAGTAGAGTGTGCTCGAAGACGAAGTACCACGATCCACGACGGCCGCGGTGTTGGATTCGAACTCCAACAGATGAGCTGAACCGACGCTTGAACCGCCTTGTGGACCCGCGACCTGAGCCCCACCGGACGAGCAAGTCATCGCCGTGTCCGGAATCGTTACGGTGTTTCCTTCCGACACATTGAAAATCCCTAGATCCGAACTCGATCCATCGCGAATGAAGAAGCGGCCGAACGTTCCCGACCCGCAACCGGTTTGAATCTGTGAGTAAAAATTCGAGAGCGAGTTTGCGCCCGGAAAAAAGGGTTCAACCATGACCGCATACGGTGCCGGCTCGATCGCATCGAACTGAAAGCTACCGTCACTCTCCGTGAGCCGAGCGCTGATGACGGCTCCTCGTGCGAGTGAGATCACGCTCACTTGCGCACCGAAAAACCCTTGCCCCTGCGACGCTAGGATTCTTCCTGTCAGACGACCGGTGCCGTCGTTCTTGCTGCCGGGATAAAGGTTTCGAATGGCTGAGATGTCGTCGCAACCCAAGTGGGCCTGGTCGGGCGCTTCGTTTGCGAGCATCGTCGACTGCGCGCTTCCGCTGTGAGAGAGACCGAGCGCGTGACCCATCTCGTGCGTGATGACGTTTCCGATATAAACACGATTGCCCGTCGTGACACCCGAACCACTGCCGGTCGTATCACTCGGACTGCTTGTGAAAACAAAGTTGACGTCGTTGAGCGCGATATCGGTTTCCTTTAAGACGCCCGAGTCGACCTCGTACCACATCTGCGTAAGACCGATGATATTGCTCCCAAGCGCTTCGGCGGAGTCTGATTTTCCCGATGTGAAGTAAATACTTGATGTACCGTTGAGATCCGAATTTGGAATGTACGTTTCCGTTTCGTCGCCTTGCCAATAGTCGAACGTGACCGTTTCGCCTGCAGCCTCTTTCCAGACTTGAAGACTACGCACGACCATTTGATAAACGCTCAGACTGTTTAAGCCGGAGCGGTTGCTGGGGTTGCCGCCGAACGCCAGGTAGATCGCTTGATTGGGGCTCGACTCTAAGGTTGGCCACCGAACGGTCGATCCGTTATCCGCTCGGGTGAACGTGTAGGCGTGAGAAGAGTAAACCGCTCCAAAGAGTCCTAAGACGACCCCCAAAGCGGGTTGCAGAAAATCCTTTTTCAATCCCCCCACGAGTCCCGCCCTTCCTTGGCGAAAACCGGTTTACTTCTTTACGCTTTTCGAGAAGTTCCCATCCCCCAAAAAATGAACAGGAGACCTAGAACGATCAATCCAGCGACCGCCCAGATCCAACTCGGAAACGATGTCGATGGTTCCAAGCTTGCGCCAGGAACACCGGCAGCATCTTTATTTTGCAATGGTGGTGCCTGCGGCGGCCCCGAAGGTGGTTCGCGAGAGGGTTTCGAGAGTAACTGCTTGGAAGCCTGTAGCTTTTCGGTATTCGAAACGTACTTTTGACCCTTGACCATTTTGCGAAAGGCTTCGAACGTCCAAGGTTTCTTGGTGTCGCTATGGCCATTCCGATGACCAAGGCCGGTGGCGTCTTGGCGTTCGGCTTCGTCGTCATGCACACCCCTACCCTGTTCCGCCGCGAGAAAAACACCCTCGGTCAGTACCTCTGATCCGTCCGGGTTTCTTGAGAGATGATATTTACCGAGCATCAGGCTAGCGATCGGATAAGCGCCACGGTCTTCGGGCACTGGATCCGCGAGTAAGAGAACGACCTTTTCCCCCACATGAAACTTTGAGGTTCCTGGAACCTCCATGCGCTGGCCGTCTTTCTCGCCGCCGAGTTCACGCGCTAGAATCGACGTGCCCGTGATCTCGCCACGCAAAACCTCTTCGACCGCTATCTCAGTATACGTAAAGATGCGGCTACCGCCGTCGGAGGTCGTACTCCAATCGGAGTAACCCTTCCCCGCGACACCGCGAACGATATGAGGAATACTCTCGGTGATCTCGGGTAACGGCCGAATAATGAAGCTCGTCGCCCCCGCCATCCCCATCCCTGTGAGAAAAAAAGTAAGGTTTCTCAGTCCTTTGAGAAAGCACACCGCCTTATTTTATGGAGTTCGACACCAGAAGGCCAGCTCCCACTTGCAGCCCCCTTGCACACGACGACCCCTCGTGTTAAGCCCTTAAAACTCTAGAGAAAACAGTGGGCAGTTAGCTCAGTTGGTAGAGCAGGTGACTCTTAATCACCGGGTCATAGGTTCGATCCCTATACTGCCCACCATAATTTTTTCTTTGTCAATTCGATGAGGTCATCGAACTAAAATCCAAAATTAAATCAAGAAACCAATAATTAACTACTCGAGTTATAATTTGCTATAAGCTGATAGTCTTGGGTTCAAAATCAAAATGAGGTTGTATGCGGAAATTATTTTGGCTTGGTCTCGTGATGGTCGCTTTTTTCAATACTAGCGGCACAGCTGTAATTGCTTCCTCTTCTATTTTAGACAACGAAATCTTGAATGTGTGCGTAAAGGCCAAAAACCTCATGGCAACTGCGTGCAAAAATACGAATTCTGATATCAGAATCGTGAGAGAAATCACTTATGTGCTGGATAGCCCGGATAGTCCAAATTCAGGTGGTTACGATGCCTTTATTCAGAGTCTTCGCAGTCGTGCGGATAAAAAAGCTGAGGACAAATGCCGCACCATGGGCGGATTACCGGTGAGTACGCAATCTGATTTCACTTCGGACTATGATCCCTATTATTTAAACGGAACCTATAAAGGTACGTCCTATATAGCGTGCCAATTTACGAAATCAAAATAAGCTTCAGTATCGCGAGAGCTTACGCCGCCTTTTTTAATCTCTCTAGGCCATCGAGGATAAATACGCGAATCAGAACTTGGTAGGGAATGCCCTGCCTTTCGGCCGCCTTTTTCAGCTCCTGAATGGTTCTTTCATCGAGAGCCACGCTGGTAGGCTTCTTTTTCGAATCCTTATATCGCCTCATGGCAGCCAATATTTTATCCGCTTCAATCTCAAAAGGCTCATCGTACTCTTTCAGAGATTTGACGTAGAGTTTCTTCATATTGTTTTCTCTCCTTTCTTTTCGCTGGTCGGGCACTAATTGGACGAACTCGGCCTTCTCGTAAGACAAATGCCACCTGAAGTAAGCGACTGCTCGGCGAAGGACCAATAAGACCAAGACGTTGCTCAGGAACTTCGGGACTGATTTGAATTCCCAGCGGAACGGCAAGCCCTGAACGAAATACATGCTCAACCTCTTCCACGGAGATCTTATGTTTCCTTTGGTTTTTCGTCTGATTGCCTGTGTCCCACTCGAACTCAAAATGGGAGGTTTCGAGTATCCAAAACAGCAGCCAATCGACGAATTCCCATTTCGCCATGTCATAGTGTTATAACACTATATGGACATTGTCAATGGCAGGGGGAATTCTCCGCCCGTGGCTCCACTTCGTCTCCGCGGTTTGCGTGTTGATCTCCTCCACCATATTCCAGAGTGAGTCAATAAAAGGGAAGTCGCATCACACTGCCTTCTTGATTTCCTCACGCGCCACCTCACGGATCGCATCGCGAAGAGCGGGATCGACTCGTTTTCCAAAAATCGCTTCGCGCAGCTTTTCTTTCATTAACGTTTGATACTCCCCATGCGACGTACTCTTAGCCGCGTCACGATAGGCTTCAAGAAGATCACCGTCCAAAAGAAGTGAGGCTTATGCGAAAAAAGCTGAAGACCTTATTGTATGTTGCAGATATTAACGGAGATGGAACTCTGGAAATAGGGATAGCAACTTGGGACGGCGGAAATAACATTGCCGACAGATATGCGATGGTTTTTTCTGTTCGTGGTAATAAATTGGTTTATATGACTCGAAAGAAATTCAACCTTGAATATGGAGAATACCTATTTGAATAGTATCATTCTGGTATTTCCGGGGCACCACCAGTGGTTCGACCAGAATGCCCGACTGCCCACCATATTCCACCGAGTGCGTGAGCGCATTGGCGCTAGCATCACACGGAGTGTAAATGTACACACCCATACAGTTTAGAAACGATGATTTGACCGAGATTTTCAGATTCTGCGAGACGCATAGTTTTGCAACGGTGATCTCAGGTGGCGATAGCGGTTTGCTGATCAACCACTTCCCGCTCTTGGTTGACCGCAGCCGAGGCCCGAAGGGAACGTTGATCGGCCATATGGCACGAGGCAACCCTCAATGGAAGTCGTGGCAGCCCGACACCAAGATAACCAGCGTCTTCAGTGGCCCCGATCGCTACATCAGTCCAGCTTGGTATACAGATCCTGTGAATGTGCCCACCTGGAACTACGCAGTCGTTCACATGACCGGAACTGCTCGGCTTGTCCAAGACCACGACGGCATCGAATCGATATTGCAGGCTCTCGTTACAAAGTATGAGACCGAAGAAGGATCAGGATGGAAGTACGATCTTCCCGAAGATTTTCGCCGAGATCTCACGCAAGCGATCGTTGGCTTTGAAATTTCGGTTTCCCATATTGAAGCGAAATTTAAGCTCAGTCAGAATCGAGACGACGCCGATCGTTTGAGGGTGATTGAAGCATTATCTGCGAAGACCGATGAACCAAGTCAGAGCATGGCGGCTCTCATGAAAGCGTACCGGTGACCGGTGTCTACTTTGCTTCACAACCGCTTAGAACGCCAACCGGCCTTGGTGCACTTTGGCAAATCTTTGCGTGCTCTCCCAAAGCGCTTTTCACACCACCAATGGTTGCTGCTTGGTACCACGGCTCATTTTGAACCCTTTGAAAGCACACGACCCGCTTTACGGATAGGTGATCGAAGTTCAGAACAGATAAGCGAGGTGAATATCCTCGTTCCGCTTTTGTGAGCGTAAAAGAGGATTCTGCTTCAATAATCTGAGTTTCAATCGACGGCACAAACTCCAACTGGCAAACATCCTCTTCGTGTGCTTCACATGGGTCGTCACTCGTCGTAAAGCGCCCGGAACAAAACGTCACTGTCGAAATGTTTGCAGGTAAAATGACGTCCTTAAGGAAAACGATCTTAGTTCCGCTGCCTAAGCGCCAAGCAAGCTCTGTATCTGGTAGTTCATGAGCAAAAGTAGAATGACTGGCCAACACGGATGCGATCGCAAGAAATAACGGTTTCATAAAGTCTCCCTTTTAATTTTCTCGCCGATAATAGCGCAAACAGAGACTTTGTCTAGATCGTAGCAACCCCAACCGCTAAACCTTCTTTTCTTTAACGACACGCGCTAGACGATATCAATCCGCCCTGACCAAAGTTCTTTCAGAAACTTCTTCCAAGGCAAGACACGAATTTTTTCCATCGTCCGTTCCTCAGAATCTTGGGTTACGAGAAAGAACTGCTTAACAAGCCCTTCTTCGCGAAGGGCCTTCAATCCCTTGATATGAGATTCGTTAGAATGAGTGGTGGATTTAATCTCGAGAGCAAGATCGTTTCCGACAACACAGTCCACTTCAAATCCAGAGGTGCTTCTCCAATACTGAAGGGGACTTTCTTTCCGACGATAGGACAAATACGCTCGGATCTCCTGCAGGATGAAATGTTCAAAACACTTTCCGAAGAGCTCTGAACGGTCACGGATTTCCCCTCGTTGGGCCAACGCATTGGCAACCCCAACGTCGAAGAAGAAAAATTTTGATCGCGTGATTGCTTTGCGTTTTTTGCTTTTGAGATACGGAGTGAGTTCAAAACCCATTAAAGTATCTTTTAAGACCTCGATGTAGGCAGCCACGGTACGTTGCGGAACGCCTGCGTCGTTTGAAATCGATTGGTAATTGAGCTCTTGGCCGCCCACGAGGCCTAAGGTGTCCAAGAAGCGTACAAAATGATCCAACTTTCTAACGAGAGCTTCAGCTTGAATTTCTTCTTTGAGGTAAAGCCGAACGTAATTTTTGAGTTCTTCTCCAGGATTCTTGGAGAGGTAAACGGATGGAAGCCCACCCGTGTTCAGATAACGAATGAGTGAAAAATCTGGGATCTCAGCTGTAGTCAGCGGAAACAATTCAGCGTTCCATGCACGTCCACCCAGTAGGTTCGCGCCGCCACGACGCAGTTTTCTGGCGCTGCTGCCGGTGAGCAGAAAATGGATACGCCGTGTTTCGATCAGCCGATGCACTTCGTTTAAGAGTGACGGGATTCTTTGAATTTCATCGATCACGACCCAGCGATTTCGGGATGTAATTTCTTCCCCAAGTTGGCGGGGACGACGGAGCAGTTTTTCGTAGACGTCTTCATCTAGTAAGTCAAAGATCTGCACTTTCTTTAATGCATGATGAATGAGCGCCGTCTTGCCCGTTTGGCGTGGACCGAAGAGAAAATGGCTTTTCTTCGCTAATAGGAACTTGAGATCCAGAGTGCGCTGATAGTACATTCTATCTATATGTTGCCGTTTATCATGATAAACGGCAACACATAGTATGTTTATAATAGACGAGCCTTACTTAACGACGGGGGGCCGCGTTTGGCGCGTCTCCTTTGACTCGACAGCCTCGCTGGGGTATTAACGCGCTGGGTCTTTGGAGTTCGAAAAATGTCATTTTTTAAACTGTCGTTATTAATTATCACGTTTCTAACTTCCTCCTTTTATTTCGCCGCCTCAGGTAAGGATCCAGACCCCCACTCTTATGCTCGCCCCCACGAAGCGATCGTCCGACACATCGACTTAGATCTGTCGGTTGATTTTTCGAATCGCGAATTAGCCGGAAAAGCAGTTCTGACCTTTGAAAACATAACGGGGACAGGCGCCCTCTTTCTCGACACGAAAGACCTGATCATCGAGCGTGTGACCTTGGGTGGCGACGAAGAACCGGCCGTTTTTCAGTTGGGAAAACAAGACCCCTTTTTGGGGACCGAGTTGAAGGTGAGCATCCGGCCCGGCATCGGTAAAGTAACCGTCTATTATCGAACAGGCGGAAACGCCTCTGGGTTGCAATGGCTGGACAAGAGCCAAACAGCTGGTCAAATCAAGCCGTATTTGTTTACCCAAGGAGCAACCGTTCATGCGCGCACCTGGATACCATGCCAAGACACTCCAGAGGTGCGAGTCACCTATTCCGCACACATAAAAACGGATCCTGGTTTTTTAGCGGTCATGAGTGCCGAAAATCCGGTCACGACGAGTGAGACCGGAACGTACGATTTCCAAATGCCACAACCCATTCCTTCTTATTTGATCGCGCTCGCCGTGGGAGACATAAAATTTCAGGCCATCGGTCCTCGGACGGGTATCTACGCGGAGCCGTCGATACTCGCCGCAGCCGCAAGTGAGTTCAACGATCTCGAAGAGATCATGAAAGTTGCAGAAAATCACTTCGGTCCTTATCGCTGGGGCCGATACGACGTTCTTGTTCTGCCTCCAAGTTTCCCCTACGGAGGAATGGAAAATCCGCGCCTGACTTTCGCCAGTCCGGCCTTGATAACCGGCGACCGCGCCTTAGTGAGTACGATTGTCCACGAGCTGGGCCACTCTTGGTCCGGCAATCTCGTAACCAATGAACGCTGGCACGATTTCTGGCTCAACGAAGGTTTTACAGTTTATTTCGAGCGTCGATTGCTCGAGATACTCTATGGAAAAGAAACGGCTGAGATAAAAAACGTCGTAGCTGATTCGACATTGAAATCGACGATGGCGGGACTGCCAAGTCGGGACACTCATCTGCGGCTAAAGCTCGAAGGCCGTCATCCGGACGAAGCGATCACTCGAGTGGCTTATGAAAAAGGTTATCTCTTTTTGCGCACTATCGAAGAGATGGTGGGCCGTGAAAAGTTTGATGCGTTTCTGAAGCAGTACTTCGATCGTCACGCCTTTCAGTCCATCTCAACCGATGGTTTTCTGACCTACTTGCGCGAGCATCTCCTATCTCAAGATCCATCGTGGGAACCCCGCTTACGAATCGACGAATGGATCGATGGCCCCGGACTTCCACTCAATAGCCCTCCCATCGTATCAAAAATGATGATCGAAGCCCGACAGGCGGCTCAGTCCTGGTTGGCCGATGGATCTTTGCCCGACGCTCAGGCCACGTCGCATTGGAATGGCCAAACGTATATCTGTTTTCTTCGTGCCCTTCCCGCACAACTCAGTCACGAGCAGCTCGAACAACTCGATCGTCGATTTGGGTTTACTCGGTCCCGAAATGCAGAATTGCGCATGGATTGGTTTCTAAAAACAATTCCGGCTGCTTATGAGCCAGCTCGAACAGCGCTCGTCCATCATCTACAGACGGTGGGTAGAAATGCGTGGATAAAACCTCTCTACGCGGCCTTGAATAGCACCCCTGAAGGCAAACGGTTTGCTAAGCACACATACTTTCAAGTGCGCAGGAAAAGTCACCCCATCACCGTCACGATGCTCGATAAACTTCTGAGTGTCACCGAGTGCGAGAAAACCGTGCTCAGGATTCGAGAAAAGTAGGGAATCGCATATCAAACTCAAACTGAGACGTCGTAGCACGCCCTGTGGTATGCGTTTGCGTCAGTCATGTCCAAGTCTGCGGCACAACTCCATAAGACGTTCCGAAGAACGATTCCGGTCCTCTTGGGGTATTTCCCCCTAGGTTTTGCCGTCGGAGTTTTTTTCAGCACGCTCGGGGTCGATTGGTACTTCGGTCTGATCAGCGCGATCGTCGTTTATGCCGGCGCAGGTCAGTTTCTTTCGGTCCAACTGATCCACCAAAACGCGTCTTTGGTGGAAGTTTTCATCGCGATGTTTTTAGTGAACTTTCGCCACGTGTTCTACGGATTCTCGTTTCTCTCTCGTTTTTCCGGGGCGCCCGGAAAGCCTTATATGATCTTCGGTCTCACGGACGAAACCTATTCTGTCTTGACGACCGGACGTTCTGCCGACCGCGCCACCGACCAGGCCACATGCCTGACGATCACCTTTCTCGACCATATCTACTGGATTCTGGGCTGCACTTTGGGAGGTATTGTCGGGGCCAGCGGAAACTTTGAGACGGCCGGATTTGAGTTTGTCTTGACGGCGCTCTTCTCTGTACTTGCGGTCGAACAATGGCGTCACGTTCGCCGCTTACGACCGTTCGTACTGGGCGCCGCCGCAGCAGCGCTCGGACTCCTTATCGATCGATCGCAGTTTCTGCTCATTGCGACACCGATCCTCGGTGTTCTGGTAATCGCTTTTGGACGAAAGGATCCCGGCCGTGAACATTCCATCTAACACGTATGTCCTGTCGGTGATCGCGGTCGGTGCGCTCGCTACCTATCTGACCCGCGCTCTTCCGTTTCTTTTTCTTCAACGCTACCGCGAGAACAAACTGCTCGTGCGTTTTGAGAGAGAATTCCCAGCTGGAATGATGGTCCTACTCATTGCGTACTGCATGAAAGATGGTTTTCTCAAAACGCCGCTCACCAACATGAACGAACTTGCGGGTGTGATTGCCGCCATCGGAACTCACTTCTGGAAACGCAACACGCTTCTCAGTATCGGCGTCGGCATCGCGATCTTCCTGACGCTCCGAAATTTCGGGTCCTAACTACTCGGTCACGGTCGGTGTTGGCGCTGTCGACGGTCCTGGCTTACCGGAACCTTTAGGTCCGGGTCCTCGTCCACGTCGATGTTCGGCCCATTTCTTTTTCAGAGCAAGAGATGCCGGCTGATCCATGTCTTTCAGCATTGCGTAAATCTTTTTCAAATTCGCCGCAGCGTCCGTCACCAACAGTGTTCCCGACAGCTCCACCGGAATAATCCGCGAGTTCGCCGGCATGAAACTACGACACGTACGCGCCATCTCTTCAACTCCTTCGGGATTCGACGACTTGTACTCCAACGTCATGAGATCCCAGGTGTCGGGAAGATTCGGAGGCTGCATCTTCTGTGACTTTACCAATGGAATGGCCGAATCACGTGCATCACGAACGCGAACAATCTGAAACGTTCCGTCTGTACCGAGCGGAACCCGCGAATATCCATTGAGATAAAGAGCGTTTGTGAAAAGTACTTCGGCGTTTTCTTTGGTGAGCTCGAGATTCGGCGTCGCTTGAATTTTTCCGGAGATATCCGGTGCTAAAATGTATTTCTGCTTGAGGATCTCGCTCACTTGAGCGGCGCACATCGCGATATCGGCGCAACGCTCGGCGAAGCTCGACGCATGAACGGAGACACCCGACAGCGACAGAACCAACATCATCACGAACAGTTTTTTCATATTTAAGGTATTTACCACGATTGGAGTGATCGGGTCACTTCTTGTTCACGGTCTGCTCTCGTAAGACAAACTTCGCAAAAGCAAACACCACGAACGCAACGATGATGAAATCAATCGCTGTTCCCAGCGCTTTTCCGTAAAGGATTCCGTGAAACGAAAGTTTACGAATATCCTCTACTTGCGCTGCCCTCAGTGCGGGCTGAAAGATCAACGGCATGAGGACGTCGCTGACGATCGAAGACACGAGCTCGTTGAGCTTGCCACCGATGATCACTGCGATCGCCATCCCAATCACGCCGTAATTCTTTAGAAAGCCAACAAACTCTTTCACCATGGTTGCAAACCTCCGATAAGTTTTCCGTTCTGTTCTGGAGTTGTCCTATCGATTTGGAGAAGAGTTTGCAACGCTACGCAATAATGCAAAGCGCCGCACGCTCTCCGACCTCGCCTCTTTCGAGACCGACGAGACCGGTGCTAGGGTCAAGACTATGAAAAAGTGCCCGTTACTGGCCTCATTGTTATCTCTTGCGCTTGCCTCCTGCTCGCCCTACGGCTCCAACCAGAAATCCCTGACCGGCGCCGATCGCACGGTTCTCAATCAAGTGATCACGGAAGGCATCGTGGGAATCGGTGAACTAGCGGACGATCTCGCGATGGAATCCCTGCAGACCCGACGCGATCGCATGCGACTCGATGAGATGCTCATCCCATCGGCTTTTGCGACGGACTGCGCGGGCACTGCGGGCGGACAGACGTGCACGGCCGGAAGTCGAGCGATCACGTATGCCGGTTGCGACGTTCCGGGAACGACCTTCGAACTCAACGGAACGGTGTCCCTCAGTTACTCCGATACGAACTGCAGCTTGATCCCGACCGGTGAAACCGTGACACGAACCATGAGCTTGATGCGCGAAGCTGCCGACGAACAAACGATCAACATCAACAGCATCAGCCACCAAGACTATCGCGAAAAGACGATCGGTGGCGGCGCGCGAATCCGCAAAGAAGGTGGCACGGCCTGGACACTCGATATTCTCGGGATCCACCGTGTGCACTCGAGTCTCTGGAATATCTCGCAGCGAACCCTCTCGGGCGTTACCATCACCAACACACTCGCGCGCAATGGGCGACATGTGAACGGCGGTCAAGTCGAAGTGATTCATAACACCGCAAGGTTTGTCTCGACCTGGACACCCAATCACCTTCAGTACGTCGCTGGTTGCTGTACCCCTACATCGGGCAGCATGGGTTTTTCGTATTCGGGTTCGTTTCAAGGTAACGGAACGATCACGTTCACAAGCTGTGGGCACGCCAAACTCGTTCACGATGGATCGACTGATGAAATCTCAGTGGACATCACGAGCTGTATTTAGGGCGTGTCCTCATTTGTTATGACCGCTCGCGAATGGCAGTTCGACCCCAGTCTGAGGCGCGAGAAGCGAAGTGTACTCTTGGTACTCGAGCGACGAGGAACGAAAGAATGGGGTCGAACTGCCTTCGCCCAAAGGGTTGAAGCGTATTTTAGATATGGCATCGTCACTCCTCCTCGATTTAGAACCACTAAATCGTCGTCGTCGTTCCTCGCCTTATCTAAAATACGCTTCAACGAGCTGGTCATAACAAATGAGGGCACGCCCTAGGGCGTGCCTGAAACGCTAAAGTTTGATTTTTGCTGAAAGCTGCCCGGCAAAGCCGCGCGCCAGTTCGAGATATTGAGATTTGCGGTCGTCCAGGTAATTTCGCGTCTCATGAATTTGCCGAATCGGTGCGTACGACCCCGCCAACTCAATGAAAAAATACTTTAGATCCTGGACGATCCCCGTGTTGAACTCAAAATCATCGAAGATCAGGTACTCACCTGCGTACGAACGGTTTTTGCGCGCGTAGAGCTCCTGACTGGCTTGGGCTCCTAAAAAGATTTGAAAGATCCGTGTCGGAATCACAGTCAAGCGACTATCGAGGTGAAACATCGGCTCAATGGAAAGGTTGAACTTCAACCAATCGAAAGGCTCGGCCCAAAAAGCCCAGTACGGAAACCCGAGACTCAGTCCCCAATGCGGCGAAAGTCGGATCCCATACGAAACACCGGGAACCGGCCAGTTGATCAGTAACGGCCTGAGGTTCGACACATTGATAAAAAACAAGAACGTCGTCCGTGGTTCCACACCGGCCCCGACATAAAAAGTCGCGTCGTAGAACATTTCATCCAAGGATTTAAAAGGCTCATCACTGGCACTGCCGCCGGTGATTCGCGCTCCAGCACCGGTTGTACCCGCGAGCTTCCACTTATAATCACCACTCATACGACCATCCCAGAGTGTGGACGGAATGGCTCTGTTAGTCCGCGGGATCCGCGCACTGGACTGAATCTCTTTGATCTTTAAACTTGGCGAAAAAATCCAGTCGCCCCAGGGGACCGAAGCCTTCACTTTGCGTTCGGCAGCATCGTAGAGCTTGTTTTCGTAATCGGTTTCGACTTCTTGAATCCGCTTCTCAGAAAACCCAAGTTCCGTACCCAAGGCTTCGACACCCGTCGCGTGGTCGACAAACTCCCCGATCGGACCTTTCGCAAGGACCGAGGAAACACTGAAAAACAGGATCAAAGCGGCTGGGATTTGCTTCTTGAGTTGCGGCTTCATGATGCGGATCTCACTTAGGAGTCTATCATACCGCATGCTATAAACGGCTCCATGTTTCTCAGTTTACCCAAGAATCTAAGAACACGGCTTAGGTCCAGCGCGATCTACGCTATTATTGTGTGCTTAGCGCTCTTGGCCGTATGGGGACTGTATCGAGGCGGGATTCGTCTCGGTCAGCTCGAAGTTTCCGAAATGGAACTCACCGATCTTCCCTACGCGCTTTTGCTTTCGCTGATGCGGATCTTCGCGGCCTATCTCTTGGCGATTGTCTTTGCGATCGCGACCGGAACTCTTGCCGCGGAAACACGCTGGGGCGAACGAGTCATCCTGCCCATTCTCGATATTTTGCAGTCCATTCCTATTGTTGGATTTTTTCCAGCAGTCATTATGTTTTTCATTGGCCTCACGCAAGGCGGTCGCGCTGGCGTCGAGTGCGCCGCAATCTTTCTTATTTTCACAAGCCTGGCCTGGAATATCGCATTCAGCGTCTATGAATCCGTCCGTTCGATCCCACAAGACACACGGAACGCCGTCGCAGGATTTGGACTTCAGGGTTGGAACCGAATGGTTCGCCTGATCATACCGTTCTGCGTACCTCGCCTCGTGTTCAACAGCATGCTCTCTTGGACAAACGGCTGGTTTTTCCTCGTCGCTTGCGAAATGATCGCGCAAGGACCGCTCAAGTTCTTTCTTCCGGGTATCGGTTCCTTTCTCGCGCAGGCTGCAAACCGTGGTCAGTTTCATGCTGTTGTCTGGGGATTGGTAGCTCTTACGATCGCTGTGGTGGCGATCGACTTCGGAGTTTGGCGTCCAACCATGGTTTGGGCTGAACGTTTCAAAGTCGAAAATCTCGGAACTGACGCGCGGGAAATTCCTTCGTCCTTTGCGCGAAACTTTTATCTATGGCTCGGCCGTTTTCGTCCGGCGTTCAAACGTCTCTTAGGATCGCTTCTCTTTCCGTTTCGATGGGTGGTCCGAGAGATTCTCTCTCTGATGCGCGGTCTCACGCAGTCCAAGAGCGGGAAGCGCCGCAAACGAAAACTCACTGCTTCGCAGCGCTACTGGGCGCAGTATCGGCGACAGAAGACCATCGAGCGTTGGGTAGATATCGGAATGCTCGTCGGTGGTTTCGCCGTCGTCGCGGCGTTTGGTGGCGCACTGGTCGTTTTCTTTCGCGAACCGCTCCCAAGCATTGTGGCTCAGATTCCGATGGCGCTCGCTGTGTCCACACTTCGTATCGCGATTGCGCTGCTCATCTCGCTCGCGTGGGTGTTGCCCGTCACACTTTACGTCTGGAATCGTCCGCGCTTGCGCGCAAACCTACTCACGTTTGCCCAGATCGGCGCGAGTCTTCCGGCAATCGCGCTGTTTCCACTTTTTCTGCTCGTTTTTTCCCGCAAGTTTGGTCTCGGGATGGAGTTTGCCAGTCTTCTCATGCTGCTGACCGGCATGCAGTGGTATCTGCTTTTCAACAGCTTGGCAGGTGTCGGTACGATCCCAAATGATCTTGTTCAAGCAGTCGAGTCGCTGGGTCTGCGCCGCCACCAGATCTGGAAGAAGCTTGTGATTCCGGCCATACGACCGGCTCTGGTCACAGGTGCGATCACGACATGGGGCGGAGGCTGGAACGCACTGGTGATCGCCGAATACATTCCGTTCGAAAACAGAGTCCATCAAGTGTTTGGTATCGGTGCTCTCCTCAATCAGTCGGTCTATGAACTGGGCGATTCGCGATCGATCTTCATCTGCTTAGCGAGCATGATTCTTTGGATTGTTTTTTTGAACATTGCTTTTTGGCAACCGGTGTACAGAATGGCGATCAACCGTTATCGGATGGACCTATGAGCACGCCGTTGATCGAGCTGAAACAAGTGACCAAACGCTTTCGCCTTCCGCAGGGTGATGTCACCGTACTGGAAAACATTGGGATTTCCGCGCGCGCGGGTGAGTTTATAGCGATCGTTGGCCCATCCGGATCGGGAAAGAGCACGCTTTTGCGGCTCATGAATGGGCTCTTGATGCCGTCCGAAGGACAGGTTCTTTATCGGGGTGATCCGTTCGTCGGAGTCAATCTCAACACTGCGATCGTGTTTCAGAACTTTGGACTGTTGCCCTGGCTGACCGTGCAACAGAACGTTCGATTAGGGCTCGAATCTCGTTCCCGTGACGAACGGATGATTCGCCGAAAGACGGCGCTTTACATCGAGAAGGTCGGTCTGAAGGGTTATGAAGAAGCCTACCCCCGCGAACTTTCCGGCGGCATGAAACAGCGTGTGGGCCTCGCGCGGGCGCTTGTTATAGAGCCCGAAGTTCTCTTAATGGACGAACCGTTCTCCTCAGTCGACATTCTTACGTCGATCAACCTTCGAGACGAGTTAGTCGATATTTGGTCGGATCCGGAAGTGCAGCTCAACACACTCGTCCTGGTGACACATCAGATTGAGGAAGCGGTGGAGCTTGCCGATCGGATTCTCATTCTTTCTGGAAAACCCGGTGTCATCGCTGGCGAAATCGCGGTGGACCTTCCCCGCCCCCGCGAAAAACGAGCTAAGGAGTTTATGGATTATGTTGATAAAGTGTTTTCGTTGCTGGCGTAATGCAGCGCCACACCAAACAGGTGAAAAATCTCCAAACTTCCGGTAAGGATAGGTTGAACACTCCAATGACCAGTACCCCCGACGCAGGAAAACCCTCCCCAATCCCAGAAATCGGTTTCAACGAGATCCTAGGATTGTTGGAAGTGCTGAAACGTATCGGCGGGAAGCAAGATATCTATCAACTCGCTGCAAACCTAAAGATGGAGTTTGGTTTGACCCTTGGCGTGATCCGCGCCGCCGAAATGCTCCACTTTGTCCACACTCCTGGCGGTGATGTCGTGCTGGAACCACTTGGCGAAAAAGTGATCAATGCGAAGATTCAGAAACGCAAAGAACTGATTCGAAAAGAACTCGAACGCTTGCCGCTGATCTCCCAGCTTCGAACCTACATCGAAGCGCAAGATGGCCATCAAGCGACCCGCGATCAGGTAATGGAGTTTCTGGCCGAGCTTTTTCCGAACGAAGACGCTGAAGTTTCGTTTAAGAATCTCGTCAACTGGGTGCGCTTCGCTGACATCTTTGCGTACAACGACGATACGCAGGCCTTTTTTATCGATCAGACGGATGGGCAAGAAATCTAGGAGCTCGGGCCCGCTGGCCTGAGCGCTCTGTGAGCGTTCGGGCAGTCTGGCAAGCAGGCTGCTGGTTTCAGGCTGCAGGCCCAGTGTCAGGCGTCGGGTAGCTGAGTGAGCGAACCAAACAAAAGACTGCAGCTCCGAGACGATCGCATTTGCAAGTCTCAGAGAAGTTCAAGCGATCATCGATCTCGAGCGTGAAAGTTGCGCGACTCTAGATGGTCCTGCTGATCGTCTGGGTGGTTGTCTCTACAAACTCACCCGATCCTAAACCTGACGCCCGAACCCTGAGGCCGGCAGCCTGAAACCTGCAGCCCGCGGCCTGAACCGCGTGGCCCAATTTCCCCCGCCTTAAACTCAACTCGTATTCCAACCCCGCTTCGTCTGCGCGATCATCCAACGCGCT
>CAZJVD010000011.1:0-103677 GCA_964549505.1 uncultured Oligoflexia bacterium | reverse complement strand
GAGCGGTACTTAATCTACGCGATTATATTCGAATCAATGGCCTCGAAGGCCAGGGTTTTCACCGAGAAGAAGCGCGTTGGATGATCGCGCAGACGAAGCGGGGTTGGAATACGAGTTGAGTTTAAAGCGGCGGAAATTGGGCCACGCGGTTCAGGCCACGGGCTGCGGGTTTCAGGCTGCAGGCCCAGTGTCAGGCGTCGGGTAGCTGAGTTAGCTGATTGATCGAACTAAACAAAAGACGGCAGCCCGTGGCCTGATCTTCACCGCTTGCCCGATATGAAACCCCGAACCGCTGCCCGATCCAACGGCATGCCCGCTTGCCTGCGTGCCTGAATCCTCAGACCCGCGTACCCGAATTCTCCGCTTACTGCACCAATGTCGGCGCCGTTTTAGCTACCGGCTTTTGGAAGATATGAATCGCATGGCCCATCGTCGCTTCAGCCGCTTCCATAATCGTTTCGGGAAGGGTCGGATGCGCATGAACGGTGAGTGCAAGATCTTCGACGTTCGCGCCCATTTCAAGCGCAAGCGCTGCTTCGGCAATCAAGTTTGAAGCATCCGTTCCCACAATATGAACTCCAAGCAAACGTCCCGTCTTCTGATCCGAAACCATTTTCACAAAACCGTCAGGCTCGCCAACACTGAGTGCGCGACCGTTCGCCCCGAACGGAAACATTCCTATTTTAGGCGTAAAACCCTTTGCCTTTGCTTCGGTATCGGTCAGTCCGACAGTAGCGATCTCCGGTTCGGTAAAAATAACAGCTGGGATCGCGATCACATCGTAGACCGTTTTCTTCCCACCAATCACTTCGGCAGCAACGATTCCTTCCTTAGAACCCTTGTGAGCGAGTAATGGTTGCCCAGCGCAGTCACCGATCGCGAAAATATTTTTAGCACTCGTTCGGCGCTGGTTGTCGACAACGATGAAACCTTTGGCATCCAGTTGCACGCCAGCCTTTTCGAGACCGAGATTCTCGGTGTTCGGCTTGCGCCCAATCGTAACGAGAACCTTTTCAAAGACCTTCTTCTTAGTTGCGCCTTCGACAGCCATTTCGACTTCGATTCCACTGCCGCTTTTCTTTTGACCGCGTACTTCGGCTTTTGTGAGAACTTCAACACCCTTAGCGCGCAACTTTTTATCGACGACGCGAGCGAGCTCGGGATCGACCCCCGCGAGCAAACCACCCGCCGCTTCGGCAACGGTCACCTTTGTTCCCATATTGGCGTAAAACGTTCCGAGCTCAAGACCGATGTAACCGCCACCAATACACAACAGAGTCTCTGGCACATCTGTCAGCGCCAGTGCCCCCGTGCTGTCGACGATACTCTTTTGATCGATGTCAAAACCTTTGAGCGGCATGGGACGAGAACCCGTCGCAATCACGAGTGAATCAAACTGGATTTCCGTCGTCCCGCTGCTCGATTTCACTTCGATCGCATTCGAACGCAGAAACGTCGCCTGACCCGAAACGACTTGGCAACCGTTGGCTTTGAGTAAAGCTCCGACTCCGCCGGTGAGTTTTTTGACGACCGTTTCTTTCCAAGCCATGATCTTCTTGAAATCGATTTTCACATCTTTGACCGTAATACCCATGTCGGCCGCGTGCTTGATCTGATCGACAACATGCCCTGCGTGGATCAGCGCCTTCGACGGAATACAGCCTACGTTCAGACATACACCGCCGAGGTTCTCACGTTCGACAACTGTGACTTTTTTTCCAAGCTGTGCGAGTCGGATGGCACATACATAGCCCGCCGGACCGGCACCAATCACAACGACTTCCGTCTTTTCGATCTTTGCCATGGGAATTCTCCTAAAAATCAGGACTTAGAAACTATCGAGTACGAGCAAGCCCGGATTCTCGACGTACTTAATAAAAAGTTTCATGAACTCCGCTGCATTCGCACCGTCGACAATCCGGTGATCGAGCGAAATCGAAAAGTATGTCCAATCGCGAATCACAACACGCTCAACGCCTTTGATCGTGCGGGCGACTGGGCGACGGAAAATCTTATTGAAAGCCAAAATTGCCACTTCCGGAAAGTTAATGATCGGGGTCGTGAACAGTCCGCCGATCGTGCCAGCATTGGTCAGCGTGATGGTTCCACCTTCGAAGTCTTCGCGAGTCAGTTTCTTTTCCCTTGCGCGCGTGACGACAGCCTCGATATCGCGCGCGAGTTCGAAGATCGACTTGTGCTCGACATTCTTGATTACGGGCGCAGTCAGGCCTTCGTCCGTCTGGATCGAAAGACTGATGTTGAAATAATGCTTGTAAACAATCTCGTCTTTTCCCTCGTCAAGCGTCGCGTTCAACATGGGGTACTGCCGAAGCGCCGCCACCATCGCCTTCATCAAAAATGGCAAGTAGGTCACTTTCACGCCTTGTTCGGCACCCATGACCTTGGCTTCGTTTCGCAGTTTCACAAGAGCTGAAACATCCGCTTCCTCAACGAATGTAAAATGTGCGGCCTTGTCTTTCGAAAGACGCATCTTCTCGGCAATTTTTCTTCGCAGACCTTTGAGCGGAATTCGCTGCTCACCACCCGTCGGATGGGTCGTGCCGCCACGGTTGGGCGTCGTAACCGGGCGCGCGCTACCACCACCTGAAAGAAAACGTTCGAGATCTTCACGGAGAATGCGCCCGTGAGGTCCCGTAGCTGGAACATTGGACAGCGAAACACCCGCTTCACGCGCGATTCGTCGCGTGGAAGGCGACGCTAAAACTGGCGACCAATCAGCGCTTCCAGCTGCCATCGCACCTTGCGAGCTGGCGGCCGCACCGCTGCTACTGCGCGACGCTGCTGTGGCCGACGACGTCGTCGGTGCCGCAGTCATGGCGGCCGGTTTCTGCGTGTGCGCTGGCGTTGCGCTTGGAGCGGGACCATTCGCGGCCGCTATCGGCGGACTAGCAACCGAGGTTGCAGCGGCTCCCTTGGAAGCACCACCACCCTCATACGAAAGCAAGGACTGCCCAACGGAAACCATCTGGCCTTCTTTCGCCATCAGTGCGGTCACTTTCCCGGAGAACGGGGACGGCACTTCGATCGTCGCTTTGTCGGTCATGACTTCGCAAAGAGGTTGATCGTCTTTTACGGCATCGCCTTCTTTAACGCGCCACTTGACCAACTCGCCTTCGTGAACACCTTCGCCCATTTCGGGTAGCTTGAATTCCATAACGTTCTCCTAAGCCTCTAATTTACTTCGAAACGACCGCGTTTGCACCCAAAGGTGCAGCTAAAACCGCAGAACGAACCGCTGATTCCATGAAAAATTCGGCTGCTTTGTAACTCGAACGCACGAGCGGTCCGCTGGCGACGTATAAAAAACCCATCTCGAGAGCCTGTGTCTTGAGTTGATTGAACTCCTCCGGCGAATAGAAGCGTTCGACTGGCAAGTGGCTTGCCGTGGGGCGCAGATATTGACCCAGCGTCAGAACATCGACCTGGTCCTTGCGAAGATCCTGAAAGGCCGTGAGTAACTCCGACTCCGTCTCGCCGAGACCCAGCATCAATGAACTTTTTGTAAAAACCTTA
Source organism: uncultured Oligoflexia bacterium (assembly GCA_964549505.1). GTDB lineage: Bacteria > Bdellovibrionota > UBA1018 > UBA1018 > CAZJVD01 > CAZJVD01. The sequence continues at coordinate 100,143 of CAZJVD010000011.1, read as the reverse complement.
CGCCCCAGCTCGGCACCAACACGCTTAGCCTCGCGCAAGGTCGCGATGGACTGCTCGTAACCCGCACGCGGGTCCCGAACGCGGTACTGCAGACTCTTCACCGTCTCAATATTATGGGCGTAAACGTCGACGCCACTCTCGACAATCGTCTTCACGCACAGAGCATCTCCGCGAAAATCCGGAACGAGCGCTTCAACAACAAGGTCAGGACAGCGCTTCTTGAGTGCGCGAATCGTCTCGGCAAAATGCCCTGCCATCTGATCCGCAAGATCATCGCGGTCGACCGACGTTAAGACGATGTAGCGCAACTTCAGATCGGCAATCGTCGAGGCCACATGCTCCGGTTCAGAAGGATCCAGTGGTGCCGGACGGCGCGCTGTTTTCACAGCGCAAAATCGACAACCGCGGGTGCACTCGTCGCCTCCCAGCATGATCGTCGCGGTCCCACCACTCCAACACTCGGAGAGATTCGGACAGCGGGCCTCTTCGCAAACGGTATGGAGCTTACGCCCCCTTAGAAGACTCTTGATCTCGCTATAGGCTTCGCCCGAGGGCGGCCGGATTCGGAACCATTCTGGTTTGCGAAGCGGCGGCACGGCACGCGCTTTTGAAGGTAAAAGCGGCCGTGCGACTGGTTTTTCGCCTGACTCAGGGGATGACATCGATAAGTAGGGATACCAATAAAAAACAAGGCCCCCAAGTTCCAAACTCAGGGGCCTTTGAGAGAGAGGAGAGTAGTTAGGTTCGCTTATCGCGAACGGATGGGCATTGTGCATGTGGAATGCCAGAAGTGTCAGAATTCCTTATTTACAGTGCGTCATTTTTTACAATAAAAACGCTGCATTGCAACATAGGATTTTAAAGGGCTCAGACTTCTCAACTAAAGGCGTAAAAGAGCTATGAAATTTTTACAACGCATGGCGATAGCCTGGCCAGAGTCAAACTGACACCTGAGTTTTATTTACGATAATACTCACGATACCAGCGAACGAAGTTCGCAATACCCTCTTCGACCGAAACCCGAGGCTCGAATCCGACATCCGCGCGTAAATCGTCAATATCCGCAAACGTCGCCGGCACATCGCCCGGATGAAGCGCCTGAAATCGCTTCTCAGTCGTCTTGCCGATCTCTTTCTCTAGGATTTCGACAAAACGGAGCAGCTCGACCGGCTTATGGTTGCCGATATTGTAAACACGGTACGGCGCCCGACTGGTCGATGGATCGGGCTTGTGCCCGGACCAGTTTTCATCGCCCGTCGCTGTGCGATCCAAAACGCGCACGACGCCTTCGACAATGTCATCGATGTACGTGAAGTCTCTTTGCATCTTTCCGTAGTTAAAGATCTCGATCGGTTTGCCCTCGAAGATCGCTTTTGCAAAAAGGAAAAGCGCCATGTCGGGGCGGCCCCATGGCCCATACACCGTGAAGAAGCGAAGGCCCGTTGTGGGCAGACCGAAGATGTGACTGTAGGAATGCGCCATCAGTTCGTTCGCTTTTTTCGTCGCCGCATACAAAGAAACCGGATGATCAACATTGTCGTGAACCGAAAAAGGCATGCGCGTGTTCGCGCCGTACACACTGGAAGACGAAGCGTACACAAGATGCTCGATCTCGTGATGTCGGCAACCCTCTAGAATCTGTAGAAACCCCGATAGATTGCTGTCCACATACGCCTGCGGGTTGATCAACGAGTAACGAACGCCGGCTTGCGCCGCGAGGTGCACGACGCGCTGAAACTTAAAGTTCTGAAACACTTCCGGCATCATTTTACGATCTGAAACATCGACTTCGACAGGTTTGAAGCGAGGGTTCTTTTCAAGAATCTGTAGCCGCGCCTTTTTCAGACCGACGTCGTAGTAATCGTTCAGGTTGTCGAGACCGATCACTTCCTCGCCACGCTCGAGCAATCGCTGTGAAACGTGAAACCCGATAAAACCAGCCGCTCCAGTGACGAGCGTGCGATTCATAGACGCCACACCTGAAAGCCTAAGCTTTCGAGCTCACGGCGTGAGAACGCTGCCTTAACATCCATAAATGGAGCGCGAGGAAACGCTGCTTTTTTCCACACAGCGCTGGGCTGACTCACAAGAGACTGGTGTGCAACAGCGCCAACGATCGCATGAAACCGCGAATCGGCACGTTCGACATCGCCTGCACTGATCAATGGCAAACCATACTCGTGTTCGACTTCAGCAGCGTTCGCGACCGGATCGTAAACACTCACACGACATCCGTAAGCCTTGAGTTCATCGATGACGTCGACGACTTTTGAGTTTCGAATATCAGAACAATTTTCTTTAAACGTGATCCCGAGCACTAATACTTCCGCGTTCTTAATAGGAAAATCAGCTTCGATCATCTTCTTGACCGTCTTTTCGGCAATGAATTTCCCCATTCCATCATTGATCTTCCGACCTGCCAAAATCACTTCGGGGATGTAGCCCAACATTTGCGCTTTGTGCGTGAGATAGTAAGGATCCACACCGATACAGTGACCGCCCACAAGACCCGGCTTGAACGGAAGAAAGTTCCACTTCGTTCGTGCGGCCTCGAGCACTTCGGTCGTGTCGATTTTCATACGATCGAAAATCACAGCAAGCTCGTTCATCAGAGCGATATTGAGATCACGTTGTGTATTCTCAATCACCTTGGCGGCCTCGGCGACGCGAATACTCGAAGCGCGATGCACGCCTACCGTAATGATCGCTTCGTAAAGTCCGGCCACGCGATCGAGAGTTGCAGCATCGTAGCCCGAAACTACTTTGGTGATGGTCTCGAGGCGATGCTCCTGATCGCCGGGGTTGATCCGCTCAGGCGAGTAACCCACGAAAAAACCTTCGCCGAGCTTCATCTGCGACGCCTTGGCAAGCGCCGGAGCGCAGACCTCCTCGGTGAAGCCCGGATACACGGTTGATTCCAGGATCACGACAGCTCCCTTTTTGAGAGAGCGTCCAACTGCCTCGCACGCGGCAACAACACCTCGGATCTCAGGGCGCTTTGCTTCGTCGACAGGAGTCGGTACAGCGATGATGATCGAGTCGCAACTGCGAAGCCGCTCTGCCTGGGTGGTGAACTGAATCCCACGAGCGTCCTGAAAAGCGGTCTTAGGCATCTCGCCCGTCGGATCCGTACCCGAAAGATACGCATCAATCTTGGATTGATTGATGTCGAAACCGATCGTCGGGATTTTCTTTCCAAAAGCGAGGGCCAGCGGAAGACCAACGTAGCCCAGTCCTACGACCCCCACGACGCCCAGTTTTTCGAAGTCGCCACTCATGCCCCAGCCGTACCGCGGCTTGATCTGGATTGAAAACGAAAACCTCAGGTGCTACTGCCTATTGAAGACTCGTGGAAGAAGCCGTTCTCCCCATCCAAACGCGAACCTGCCCGTGCTGCAAGAGCTCCAGGTCGACGACCGTTGTCAGTCTTTATTTGAGCGACTTTATCAAGAATAATCCAAGCTACGCGAACGTCTCAACCGACAGTCTTCCCGGCACCCTTCGCGATCGTCAGTTTCCCATTGTCGCGTGTGGCGAGTGCGCGATGGTTTACAGCCGTGATCGCCTCCACTCCGATCTCGAAGATCGAGTCTACGGTGAGATGATCGATCGTGAAGCAAGCTGGAACAAGGTCAACACACTGGGACGCACACGCGCTGATCTCGAACGCGCGCTCGAGATCGTGACCGTCCTGCTCCGCAGTCAGAAAAAAGGTAGCGCGAATGTGGCGCCGGCTGTTCTCGACTTTGGGTGCGGTTGGGGAACCCTTTTGAAACTTCTTTCCGCCTCAAGCGTGCGCACGATCGGCTTTGACGTCACGCCTTGGAAGGTCGCATCGGCACGCGCCGCGGGACTGAACGTTTTAGACCGTTGGGAACTCGTTGAACAAGCAGCTCGTGAGAATGGCGGATTTGATTTTGCCGTATCGACTGCTGTGCTCGAACATGTTGCTGATCCAGCCGACGTTCTCGCTAAAATAGCACGCGTCTTGAAGCCGGGAGCCACCGTGTATCTGACGTGCATCATTCCCGATGTGGCGCGGGCAGGAGGTTGGGCTCGATTGCGCAAACGGGTTGCGAAGAACGAGAAATTCTCCAAAGAGGTCAATCCGCTCGAACACCTCAATTACTTCACGCCCGCAAGTCTCGCAGCACTCATGCGACAGAAAGGTTTTTTCCCAGTGCGACCGCCAGGGTTTTGGTGGGCGGGATCGTTCTCGACACGCAATCTCGTACGCAAACTCCTCAAACGATGGGGCCCGCTCGGATGGAATCACGTATTCGTCACCGACTTTTGGGAATACCGACCGACGCCCTCTTCCTGAGCCTTCTCGGTGCTCTCTGCGCTCTACGCGCGCTGCACATCGGGCTCAAGGACTTGTCGTGGGGTCTCATGGACGACGCCGCTTGGAGCGATGGTTTTGCGCGCACCTGGGGACATCGAAGTTTTTGGACGTATCTCACCGAACAGCTGGCTTCGGATCAGAACTGGGGCCTGGTACGCCCAACATATTTCACATGGTCGTACTGGGTTTACGGATGGATGCCTCAAGTACTCGGGGCGTCGCCGTCATGGGTGTACGCGCTTTGTTTTCTGAACTGGATTCTGGCTTCGGGTCTTTGGGGATGGGCCCTGAGTCGTTTCTTTCCGACGAAAGGAGTGAGCGCACGGGAAGCGATGGTGATTTTTGCGATCGCGTTTCTGTCGTTTGGACCAAGTCTCAACTTTGTAAATCTGATTTCCCTTCAAGAACGACTCGCCGTGACGGGTTTCGGGATCAGCTTTGCTGCAGCTGCTGTACTCTTAACCGGAAAACCGCGCCACCGCTGGCTACCCCACCGTTGGCTACCCCACCGCTGGCTACCATGGACGGCTGTGTTCTTAGGATGCGCGCTTGCTTTGGGAGCGAAAGTAACTGCGTTTGTTTTTCTGATTCCACTTCTTGGCATCATCGTGTCTCGGAGGGCACTCCCCAGCCATCGAACCGACCGATGGATCGCAGCTTGCTTAGCCGTCCTCGCAGGCAGCTGGGTGCTCTGGACACGAACCGTTTCGTCGCACGGGAGTTACACGAGCGCTTACTCGCTCGCAGCATGGCTGCAGCCGACAAAAGTCGTCACGTTTCTCTCGCGCTTTGTGGCGTATGGAGGCGTGTGGGCGTTCGCCGTTCCGCTCGCGCTCGTACTCTTTGCTGTTTTACGAAAAGAAAAAGAGCGTTGGCTCTGGATCGCTGGCATCAGTCTCTGGTTTTTCACGATGCTCCCGTGGGGGATCTTTGGCTACTACTGGGGTCTAGCGACGCCGTTCTGGGCCCTCGCCTCGGGATCGATCCTCATCGCTTTTCGTGAACGTTACCTCCGCGAACGTAGCAAACTGTGGCTACAGTCTGTCTTGCTCGTCGTTCTCACTGTCGTGATCGGACCGCGTCTTGAGCGCCTACTCGCGCGTTCGGAGCAGACCAAGCAAGCGACGACTTGGCTCCAAACGATCGCGACAGAGCGCGATCAGAAAATCTGGATCAATCCACCATGCGAAGAAGCGCGAGGCGCACTTCCGATTCTCACCCGTCGCCCCGGAGACGACTTTGCCGTCTGGAATGGTTCGCTCGACAGCCTCCGGACTGGTGACATCGTCGCTGTTTGGTGGGAATGTTCGGACATGACCTCGCAAGCACGCTCTACCTTAAAACTGACAAAGGACTTTGGAGCTTGGCGCTTCTACACCCTTCCACACCTATGACCACTGAACCGAACGCGCAAAATACTCTGATCACGGGTGGAGCTGGGTTCATTGGCACGCACCTCGCGAGAGCTCTTGTGGCACAAGGCCGATCGGTACGCGTTCTCGATCGTGCAGAACCTTCGAACCGAGTTGCGGGCGTCACCTACATTCGCGGTGATATTCGCCGGCGCACGGACCTCATGAAAGCGCTCGATGACATCCACCACGTTTTTCATCTCGCGGCCATCGTGAGTGTGCCGGAATGCGAAGCCTTTCCCGAAGAGAGTTGGACCACCAATCTAGAAGGCACTCTTACAGTCGCTCGAACACTCGTTGAAACATCGCACGTACGTCCGTCGCTTGTATTTGCTAGCTCGTGTGCGGTTTACGGAAACACTGGAGGGTCCGCACCCATCACAGAGACTTCGAAACCACTGCCGCTCTCGATTTACGCACGCCAAAAACATCTGAGTGAAGGTGCGCTCACTCGAATGGAACAAGAAGGCTTACGTTCTCGCATCCTACGTTTTTTCAATGTCTACGGTCCCGGCCAGCGCTCGGATTCGCCCTACAGCGGTGTGATCGCAGCTTTCAAGAAGCGTGCACTTGAGGGACGGAAGCTTGAACTGCACGGCGGAGGAAACCAGACTCGAGACTTCGTTCATGTTCACGACGTCGTTACAGCGCTCATCGCCGCAAGTGAAGCACAGTCGATTTCGTCGCAAGCCGTGAACATCGGGACAGGCGTCCCGATAAGGGTCAAAGATCTGGCGACCCTCGTTGGGAAGGCTCTTGGAAAGCAGCTCAACCTCGAGAGCACACGACCACGCGACGGTGACATCGAGCACTCATGCGCCGACGTCGGGCGCGCTCGATCTGCGTTGAACTGGCAGCCCACGGTCGCGCTTGAAAAAGGATTGCGGGATCTGCTTCTTTTTCCAAACGACCTTAGTTAGAATGGTGACGTGCTCAACATCGTCAAAGAACTCAAGGGCGACATCATGATTGTCCACTTCGCGGGCAGCATTGATGAACGGACTCACTTCGATAAGGTCATTGGCTCGATCCCCAAAGAGCTGCATGTTTTCGCGCGCAACGTGCCGCGAATCAACTCGGAAGGCGTACGGGCCTGGGTTCAATATTTTCAAGGTTTGACCGAAAAAGGTGTTGATCTCAAGTTCTTTGAATGTTCAACAGCCATCGTTGAGCAACTGAATCTCATTTCGAACTTTTCATGCGGCGGATCTGTTGAGTCGATCTTTATTCCGTTTGTGTGTCATACCTGCAAGAGCGAGCTCGTGGGCCTCTTCGAGACCAAGAATCTGACCAAAAAGAAATTCAAGCTTCCGGGTTTGCAGTGTACTCGCTGCGGCGGGAACGTGGAGTTTGACGATATTCAAGAAGAGTACTTTGCGTTTCTGAGGCGCGAATTCAAAAAACACCCTAAGGGATCAAAGAAGTAGACGGTCTCCGCACCCAGCTGCGCACACGCTCAACATCCTGTTCGTCAATGTACACGCGCTGAATCCACCGCTCTTCTTGGTACTTTTCAAAAAGATCAGAACAGTCCTGAAGCGGTCGAAACGTGTCATCCGTCAAATAGTTGCGCATGCGAACATAGATTGGGAGATCCGGCTTTCGAAAATACTTTGAGAGTTCGCTTTTCGACGTCGAAAGCAACGAAGGGATTTGTTCTTTCTTGAGATACGCGACAAGACGATCCAACAGCGGATCGATCGAATCGGTAGCAAGCGCGTGGTGTTCGTAAAGAAGACGAAAGGGTTTCCGTTCGACAATCCGCCGCGCCCAAACACCGTCACTGTTTCTCAGGTGATCAAAAAGCTGCGAATCGTGACAGTGAACGTAAGCGTCGATATCAGCAGGCAGCTTGTAAGTGCAGCTCGGATCAGAAAGATAGCGCCCTAACATCTCGTCGTACGCCACTCCGGTATGATGAAAGTACACCATCAAGAACATATGGTAGCGAGACAGCAAAAAATCTTCGACCGTGTAGAGCGCGCGCTGCCGGACTGCCAAGAACGCCTGAGGGACCTGCTTTCCGGACCGGGGATCGTGAACAACACATGCGATCAGACTCGCCAACAACCAGTCGAGATCGAAATGCCCGTAACTCACACCGGCGTACGTGCTATCGCGCCGAAGATAATCCATTCGATCCGCATCTAATTCACTCGAGATCAGTTGCTGGATAAGAGGCAGAAAGCTGGTGGACTGACCTTCCCACGGCGCCAGAAAAAAACTCTCCTCCTCGGCCGTCAGCCGTAAACTGCGATCGATCAGAGCAGCAACATGCCGAGCGGTCCATCCCTGCTCACTCCCCGATCGCTCAAGAATTCGAGTCAGACCCGAATCCAAAATCATCTTGATCGTGTAGTCCTCGTGGTTAGCCTGTCGATTTTCTGCTGCGCGACCGGGAATACGCAGTTCTGAAACCTGCGGCATAGCAAACTCAGTCGTGTGCGAGAGCGGTCCGTGCCCGCAATCGTGGAGGAGGGCTGCCATTCTCACGACAGATCGCAGGCGTCGGCGATCCGCGGATGGCATACGGTCACCCGCAATCTGATCGAACGCACGCGTCGCCACGTGCATGGCTCCAAGACTATGAATGAAACGACTATGACTCGCACTCGGGTAGGAGTACTCGGAGAACCCCAATTGCTTGATCAGCCGCAGCCTTTGAAAGAACGGCGAATCGACAACGTCGGCCTCACCGGGCTCAACAACAATCGAGCCGTGAATGATGTCTTTGATTTCCAAAAGTCTTTTTAACGATCGGCTTCGTCTTCGCCGGAGTCTTCTTCGTCGTCGTCGAGAGGAAAGTTCGTGTAAACATCACCATCGATCTCGCGAACATCGTCGGGAGCATCCGAGTATTCTTCTTCTTCAGTCGGAGCAGCACCCGCGGGCTTTGCCGTACGTGCGGCGCTACGGCCGGCCCCCTCTTCACCAAACTCGTCATCTTCGGCGATATCGTCGAGGTCAGCGTCGTCTTCGGATTCCATCGCTTCGAGATAATCGTCGTCCGACCCAAGGGATCCGAGCGCGGCATCGCCTTCGCTCTCGCTCTCGCCTTCCGTTACGCTAAACCCAGCACCTTCAAAGTTTTCTTCGTAGGGAGCGCCTCGTCCACCCTTCGCGGCTTTCGCACTTCCGCCGGATGCACGCGCCAACGTCACGGCCGTTGCGGAGGATGTCGCCGTCGCCAATAAGAGGCTGCCCGTAGCGGTTGCTTTAGGTTTCGCCGGTGTCTTCGAACTTTTTGGAGCGGTTTTGGCGACAGGCTTTTTTGCGGCGGCCTTCGCGACCACTTTAGCCAGGGGCTTCGCGCGAGCGGCAAGCGTCTTTACCTTTTTAGGTTGAGCTTTCGCCTTTACCTTGGTTCCTGATTTTGCTTTCGTTTTCTTGGGCGCTGCTTTTTTTGCCATAGGTCTTAGATCCTCAAGACAGTGATTAACCAAGAATGCGCCTCTTTTCTAGTGAGTTCTAGTGGGTAATAAGTTCGGCGTTCTCGCCGATTTCGGCCTGAGCCGTTGCATCGAGTTGCGGCCGGTTGATCCACGGAGTCTCGAGATCCGAAGACCCACCCTGAGGATTGAAGAGAAAGTTAAACGGAACCAATTTGACGCTATATCCCAGACGACCTTTTTCGGAAAAAGCGGAGTGCTTCAGGGCACTCCATGACGTTCGAAGGAGTTTTGGATCCACGACGGCCAGGTCATGCGCAATAGGTTGCGGTGCGCCGTCAGCTCCCATCGTTTTCCGAGAGTCCGTTAAAAGAGCGACATTAAAGGTTTCTCCGTTTTCTCCGGCTGCTGAGTTGAGGCGCTGAACATACGTCGTAAATGCGACCAGAAGAGGAGCTCGGACGACGGGATCGAGGTCGGCTGCGGCCGCCAGAAAGGCCGTCTGTAAGACCTCATCGATCCCCGCACTCGCTTGCGACGCTGGGACAATCGGTGCCCAGATTCGGTACGGTCCATCCGAGAAGTAGCTCACGAAATCATCCGCAGCGTTCGGAGACGATCCATCCGCGTCAAGGTCATGAATAATATTGTAAAGAGGCGGCTCGTTCACGTTGGGAGCCATTGCGGCGGCATAACCGCGTTCAAAATCGGCCGCTGTGAGCAGCGCGCCGGCGTTTCCGGCCGACGTCAGCGTATTGAGCATCGTTCGCAACGTATCCGTCCGAAACCACCCGATGGCCGCCGAGTCATCCAGCCGCATCGGGATATTTGGAATCCCCGGCACCCCCGCGGATGCCGTTGCTGTTGTGGGTTGGCGGTCCACAGTGAATCCACCCGATTCTTGAAGTTTACTCAACGACGGACCCACACGACTCCCAAACGGTTGAGCAGCCGCATACGCTTTGAGGCGGACTTTCTGTCCAATCCCGAGAGGGGAGAACATCGGACGCGCATCGGCTTCCAGGCGAATCGCGTAGTACGTGAGAAGGTCCGGATTTTTTTCAACCCCCAGAGGCACGCCTTCGGCCTTCACAAGCTGAGGCTTACTTTCGCAGTCGGTGTTGTTCGAAGCATTCTGCGCGAGTTCAAGAAACACAAAGTACGAAGCAAGATCGACGGAAATAGGTTTGAATTCGGCCATCTGACTCTTGTCCGAATCTCCGGGAAGCAACTCATGCAACTCAATCGTCGAATCATCGAACATGTATTCGCCCAATGTCTTAAAGGCCGAATAAAAAGCTAAGATCGTTCGCTCCGACTCCATCGGATCCGCAGAACCCTCGAGATTCTGCACGTCCGCCAGACGAACGACCAAAGGAGGGGCGTTGAGAAAATGCTCGAGTGTCTTGATACGCATGAGCGTGAGGAGATTGCGCGGAAAAAGACCCAGTCCGCGCGACAAACCTTGGATCGCGCCGAGCGCTTTCAGAACATCATCCTTCTGCCCAGGAGCGTTCGCGACGGCTGCGCGAACGTCTTCGAGTTCGGGGTCGGCATTGAAAAGCCAGAGCAACACAAGCAAGCGGTTCATCACACCAATACCCGCGCACTGTGCTTGTCGGATCTGCTCGATATTCGCCAATGTCGCGTTCAGGGAAACCGAGATCGGATCGAGGGGATTGGCGGTCACGTTTGCAATCGCAGGGTTCACCGTCATCTGGCAGTAGTTGTCGCGCGCATCGAAGATGATACAGGCCGACGGAACTCCGTAAGCCGTCGTGCCATCCGGTGAAAAGTTATACGTCTGCGCGCCGCTGTCCGGAAAGCGAGCTTGGCTCAGGTTTCCTAGGACATAGTAGCGAAAGAGATACTTCTTTAACTGGCGACGCATTTCGTAGTTGAGAAACGCGACGTGATTGAGCGTGCGTGCCTGAGCGGCCGCGCCAGCATAAGCAGCGAGATCGGCGGCATTCTGAATATTGATTTTCGCGCTGACGAGAAGACCGGTGTTGATCACCACGCGCATGAGGAAAACAAACGTCAGGATCATGACAGCCATCATGATCGCCATCTGTCCCCCGACGCGTTTCACGACCGCTTTTTGCTGGCGTGCTCTCCCCACGGTTTCAGTATGCCACAAGATCGCCCGGCGCAGCGTAAACCCGCATTCAAGTGGCTAATATTTCAACAGTTTTAGCGACCAGGCTTTAGACAGAGCCAGTGTGGCCCCAACGAAAGCGCGGCGTTGAAAGCGGTGGACTGTTTTCCCGATGGCACTGCTGTTGCTCATACGGCTGCGACGAAAGCGAGGCTGTACGTTGTTGATTCGTAAGCTTTCAGAACTAAGAATGTGGAGACTTTGGGCATCGGTAGGCTTGCTCCTAACAGGAGCAGGTGCCTCCGCGGCCGCCGGCGGACTAGCCGAGCGCATCCGATCGGTTGGCCTTTTGGCGCCAAAACAGGCGCCGGAAAATGCCTCGGCCAGGCACCAAGTCAGCGCCCCACCAACCAAGTTAGACTCCAAAGCCTATGTCGCTGCAAAACCGCGTTTTCGATACTCGTACCGCCGCAGCCGTTTTCCCAACGCGCGCCGTCCCGAACCCCATGCCGGCGATAAAGAATTACTGACCTTTCACGCTCTTAAAGACCACCCGGGGTTCCCGGAACCCGCTGCGGGCGAAATGGGATCAGGTGGCCGCTTTCAAACCCCAATTCCCGACGAAGGCCGCTTCTCCGCCAAAACTGTGGACATGAACGCCGCGTACGAAAAAGTGGCAAAACCACAATCCGAGACTCAACCGGCGACTCTCGTAACCGAGGATAATGACGGAAAACTCGACTTCACGAAACTCGAAGCGCACCTCGAAGAAGTCGGCAAAAGAAAATCTCAATGGGCTCAAGAGCGCAAGAAGCTGGATGCAACTGTTTTTAAAACCTATTGGAAAACACCATCCAACGCCCCTGCACCGACACCGGCAGCGGCCCCGCAGTCTCACGGAGCGCAACCGGCCCGCTAAACCGTGTCGCCAGACGTACGTGACATTTTCTTAAAAAGACGATTCATCTCAGCTCTTAACGAAAGCTGGGCATCGGCATCACCGCTGTAAGCTTTTGCAAAAAGTTCGTTCGCGCTCGCCGGAATACCAGCGGACACTGTTATCTCTTCGAGACTCCTGAACCCCAACTCCGACAGCAGCTCTCCTAAGACGGCCCGCTCATGCGCGAGATTCTTTGAAAGTCTCACGGATTCATCGGGACTAAGAGCTCCCGCAAGAGCACCCAAGAGGCGAAAACGATGGGCCACCGGATCTTTCAATAATTCCAAAAGCAGCGGCTGAGCGTACAGTCCCGCACGACGACCGAGAAAACGCCACTTCTCCACGTCAGCTTTTGTTTTAAAGAACTCGCTCTGAACCGAGTGTCGAGGGCGATGAACACCGAGGATTTTGCCGACTGCTTTGCGCCGGAACCCGAACCATCGCGCGCGCTTGTAAAGATCGCGATCCACCGTGCGACGGTCCCGAAACTGAAAAAACCGAAAGAAGCTTTTCTTCCAAAGCCGAACGGAACCGCCCGGTCCAAACCCTTCTTCGTAAAGCTGTCCGTACGTCACATAGACCCATGGCCAAGCTCCCACCATAGCGTCGTAAAGACTCTGCACGGCGTTCGGAGCAAGGATCAAGTCAGCGTCGACTTGTAAGAAAAATCGGCTTTCCGACCGCCGGTGCATCTCGTTGAACGCCTCGCTCATCGGAACGACATTTTCAATACGTCGGAGTCGGACAGACAGCCCTGGCTTCAGTTCTTGGGACCTTAAAGCGGCTTCGCAATCAGCGATCACGTCCTCACCGCTCGTGATCACAAAAACGTCAAGGGTCTCGGACTGTGGGCTACGCATGCGTTTCATACACTTCTGGCACTTCTGGCACCTCTGGCACTTCTAGCCACCTTACACAAACTCCCCTTAAGAAAGCAAAACCCTCGAGAGTTATGGTACGTTCTCCCAAGCCATGTCGGCCTCTTTCGAACCTTCTATGCGCGAACTCTCGATGCGACGCCCTCTCGAACGCATTCTGCGTGTGCGCACGACACTCAGCCCGAGCGAAAAGGCCATGCGGCTTTTCGACAAGATTCTTGAGGCGTTTCCTCCGGATCCCAACTGGAAGTATCAGCGCCAGACGGATCCGCCCACCCTGGGCTGGGCCGTACCTGTTTCCGAAAAAAAACTTGAGACGATTGTTCAAAAGCGACGCGCCGTCTGCGAGCAGTACCTCCATCTTTACGATCAGACGGATTTGTACACGAAAGGGATGGTGAGCGTTGTCATCCTTTCATGCAAACGCCCCGAAGCTCTCGCGCGCTTGATTCAGAGTGCGAAACCATTTTTTGATAAGACCGAGACGTATAAGAACGTCGAGTTTCTATTGGCCGATAACGGATCGGGTCCTGAGTTGGTTCGCCAAGCCCAGACCAGTGGTTTTTTTCATCGCATCTTTGATTTTGAGAATAACCTCGGCATGGTCGGCGCCCTGCGCGTCGCGTTTGCCCTCGCGCGTGGTGAGTTTGTTTTGTTTCTTGAAGATGATTTTGTCCTCGATTTTGATCGTCCCTTTCTCGAGAGCGCGATCGCTCTCTTTCGCGAACGACCTGAGATCGGCTTGATTCGCCTCAAAGATCAGAACAATTGGTGGAAACCGTTTCGCCGAATGGGGCCGGTCCAAAAAACCCAAGCCGGCACCGAGTTTCGTGTTTGGGTACCTTCAACAGACGGTTCGCTCAACGGGTGGTGCGGTGGCAGCACACTGTTTCGCAAAGCTGCTTATCTGTCGGTTGGAGGACTCCCGCGCGTCGAACAGAACCCCGAACGCTCCAAGAAGTTGCATCAAGGTTTTATCTACGAATGTGTGTACGGGCGCCGATTTAACGAACGCTGGCTTTCCGCCAAGATTGAAAAAGGCTGCCCCTTTTACCAACCCAATGACAACGACGCGAGTCCGGGTTGGGGGTCTTGAACGCCAATTCCCTCGCCACTTGACCAACACGGGTGGATTGCGACAAAAGCAGGGTATGCTTAGTAAGAACCGCGAAAAGAACCGAATTCGATTTGCACTCATTGGTTGCGGTCGGGTAGCTACCCGCCACTGCGACGCCCTGAAGGCTTCACGGTATGCGGAGCTCGTGGGGGTCGCCGATCTCGACGGGGCTCGCGCTCAACAACTCGGCGAGACGTACGACGTTCCGTATTTTACGAACTATCACGCCATGCTCGCGGCGGTGAACGACGTCGATGTCGTCTCGATCATCACCCCGAGCGGCGTGCACTTTGATCATGCGGTCGATCTTCTCGATAACTATCCCGTCCATGTCATGATCGAAAAACCGGTTGTCATGACACCGGATCAGGGCGAGAAGCTGCGCGCGCTGGCCCAAGCGAAGAAGAAAAGCATTTTTCCTGTTTTTCAAAATCGATTCAATAAAGCCGTTCAACGTGTGCGCGCCGGCATGCAAGACGGCGGAGAGCTCGGAAACTTACGCGTCGGAACCGTGCGCATGCGGTGGTGTCGACCCCAGCGATACTACGATCTCAGTCAATGGCGCGGTCGATGGTCGATGGACGGCGGCGCGCTCACCAACCAAGGGATCCATTACATCGATATCTTGCGTTACCTTGGCGGCGACGTGAAACGTGTGTGCGCGAAAGCGGCTACACTCGGCGCCAACATCGAAGTCGAAGACACGGCCGTTGCGGTTCTCGAGTTTCAATCGGGTGCACTCGGCGTGATCGAAGCCATGACCTCGGCTCGTCCGGACGACTTTGAAGCGTCGGTTTCCTGCGTCGGCGCACAAGGACTCGCTGTGATCTCCGGCATAGCCACAAACGAGTTGCAGACATTTTCTCCGGCCCCTCAAGAAGCGGGGCGTTTTTCGGAAGTTTTTCCAACTGTTTACGGCTTTGGTCACAATAGCGTCGTCGATCAGGTGGGAGCGACACTGTTAGCGCTCGCAAAAGGTGAAACACCGAATACCGCTCTACAACCTGTAACCTTTGAAGACGCGCTCGGAACGATTGACCTCCTCCATGCGATCTATCGCAGTGATGAGATCGGAACATGGGTCGATCTCAAAGACCGACCACGCTCGACACGCTTGGGACGCCCTGAACCGGCTCGGTCACAGCCCTATCTGACGCCCTTTCAGAAATGATCGAACTTCTAAGTCACTTCATGTCGGACCGATCGCCGTACTACGGGACAAAGTCCGTCGATCGCGCGAGCGCGACGGAGTTTTCGTCATCGACCGTGGATCGCGGTCCGTTTCGCGTGCGAACGATGCGTTGGTCGTTTCCTAATCATCTTGGCACTCACATCGATTTCCCGTCGCACTTTCTGGAGGATGGCATAACTTTGTCGGACTACAAACCAGCCGACTTTTGGTTCACACGCATCGGATGCCTTGAACTCCCCCCGCCACCGGATGGAAAGTCGTCACGTGTCTTGACCGCCAACGATCTGGAAAAGTCGGTATGGCGCGGAAACTGTCAGGATCACGAGGCCGAACTCGTTTTCTTCCGAACAGGCATCGCGGAACTGCGTGACAACCCAGCCACCGTGGAACGCTACATCTTTGAAGGTCCTGGTTTCAGCGCCGATCTTGCCGCACCTCTGGCGAAGCGGTTTCCAGGACTGCGTTGCATCGGTCTCGATTCGATTTCGGTATCCGCCTATGCATTTCGAGAAGAAGGGCGCGGTGCTCACGTTGCGTTCATGAAAAAAGGTTGGCTGCTGATCGAAGACGCAAAACTCGATCGCCTGCCAAGTCTGATCGATCGTGCGACAGGGCTTTTGATCGCTCCTACGCTTGTCGAAAAAGCGGATGGGTCACCCGTCTCGCTCTGGCTTTTTTACTCTTGATAAAGCGGCTCACGCTTTTTGCGCGCAAGAAACGACAAACGAAAATCAAAACATCGAAACCAAAAGCTGATATTTCGACGCTCTGACTCCGTTTTAAGAAGCGACATCATGTCCGTACCGTGCAAACCGCCCGCGATCGCATGTCGCAATTGAGCCACACGATCGTGCCGACCGGAATCTCGAAGGGACTGGATCAGCGCCGCTGCAGCAGCATAGCGGGTTTGCTCCACTAAGTGCCGACGACCGATACTGTCGCGATGACGACGTAAGCGGTAAAGCGATCCCGGCAGATACGCAATCGGTTCCTTCTCTTGAGCTCGCAGAAAAAGATCGTAATCCTGTGACATTCGAAAAGACGTGTCGTAACCGCCAAGTTCTTCCAGAAACTTTTTTTCAATCAAAAGCGTTCCGTGAACGTACAGATTGGTCCATCGCAGAAGACGCGCACGCAGTACCGTGGGCATCCACGCGTTGACTTCCGACGCCCACGAACGTTCGAGGTCACCGTCCTCAAACACGCACCACCCGGAAACAATCACACGATGCTGGTTCTTGAGAACGGCCTCACTGAGCGAGTCCAACCGATACGGTTCACTGATATCGTCGGCATCCTGTCGAGCGATGTAGACCCCTTGGCAAAGCTCCAGACCGAAGTTCAACGCGCGCGTAAGACCTTCGTTCTCTTTTCGAAAAACTTTGATCCGACTGTCGAGTGCCGATAGTTTTCCGAGCAGTTCGGCTGTGCCATCGGTCGAACCGTCGTCAACGATAACCAGCTCCCAAAAGGGATAGGTTTGCTGCACAATCGACAGAATCGCTTCGCGTACGTAAGCCTCACCATTGTAAACTGGCATCAACACTGAGATCAGCGGTCGATGATCGACATGGTTCATACCGGCGTATTCCACAGATCTTGATACAGACGATGTTCCGTTTGCGAGAGTCGCTCGGGTGCCCAATGACGAGTCACACGTTCTCGAGCACCTTGCCCGAGAGCAGCACTCTTCTCAGAGTCGCTCAAGAGTGTTTGCAATACATCGTGAAGTGCGGCTTCCGAGCGCCAATCAAAAAGTTTTCCGCTCACATCCTCTTCAATCAAAGGCTCATGGGCTGGGATCCGACTTGCGATCACAGTCATGCCCGAGCTCATGGCTTCCATCAGAACTTTCGGATTTCCCTCAAACGACGACGGCAGAACAAAGTAACGAAGACGGCGCATCCAACCAGCGACTTCGTCATTGTCGATACGACCGAGAACTCGGAGTTCCACCCCGAGCGAACGCGCTTCGGCCTCAAGGCGTCCGCGCTCAGGACCCTCGCCAGCAATGACGAGCGGAACATCTAAGCCGCGAAGCGCTCGAACGAGAAGAAACAGATTTTTCTGAGGCACCAGTCGTCCCACAAAAAGAAACGCACGCTCGCGCTTTTCTGATTCGACAGGACGAAAACGCTCGGTGTCGATGCTATTCGGAATCTCGATTATTTTCTCAGATCGGATTCCAAACGTCGTCTCAACAAAACGGATGGCTTCATGGGATGTAAGAACCACGCGGTCGGCAAGGCGGTACAGAAACCATGAAATAAGAAACAAGCCGCCCTTTTTCCAGAACGCTTTGCTCTCGAGACGCGCGAACTGATATTTTTCATACCCGCAACGCAGAACAAACGGAATGCCGAACCAAAGCCCGACAATACTCGGAAGCCAAGCTCCCAGCATCTGATTGCTCTTCACGATGTCGAGAGAACGTAACCCGCGACGATGACGAACTAGAAAACGGACGCTCTCCATGAAACGTCCCATGCGACCGGTTCCGCGACTGCGCTCGAGCATGGGGCGCACCTCGATGCCTGAATCGGCGGACAGAAGTCCATGATCATCGGTACCGCCGTATGTAAAAAACACGACGCGAATCCCTTGATCGACAAGCCGCCGATACACCGCGACCTCACGCGAAAGAATACCTTCGCGTTCCCAATCTCGCAGACTGACATCGAATGTAAAAAACAACCCGAGGGTCTTCCTCAGGGCTTCCACTTGATACTGCATCCCATCGAGGGCTTCTGATTTGTATCGGGCTTCTCGCCGCGCGTGATTTGTTCAACTGCGTTCCATAGATCGGTCTGCTTCACATGCGCCGGATCTTTCCATGAGTCGTCAATGCGACCGTGGTAACGCAGCTGAAATGCTCCACCCACATTCTCAAAGACATACGGATCCGGTGTGCACACTGCGCCATACGCATGCGCAACAGCTTGGTCTTCATCAAAAACATACGGAAACGGGTACTTTTTCTCTTCGCTTCGCTTGAGCATCGCTTCGAAGCCGTCGTCGGGATAACGAACAGCATCGTTCGAGTTGATCCCGATCAGAATTCCACCTTTTTCTTCGACCTTCTTGGCGATCTCAATCAACCGGTCCTGAACGGCAATGACGTAGGGACAGTGGTTGCACATGAAGACAGCCACCAAAATCTTCTTATCTCTGAGTGATTTCAGCGAAATACGATCGCGGTAAGCCTGCCGATGCGTGCCGCCAGCCGGTAAAATAGCCGGGAGATCAAAATCTTCAGCTTTCCAACCTAACGGACGCGGTTCCGAATACGTGAGTGCCATGGTAGTCGTTGGTTTACCTTAGAGGCGTGTCATGAGCAAGATGGGCGGCAAGCTGGGCAAAAGACCGAGGATTTACTACGTTTTCGGGTCAGAAGAGTGGGTGCAAGAACGCCGCTTTGCACTTCTCCAGCGTGCGCTGCCCGAATACCGATGGAAGCGCGTTTCAGAGCGCAGCTTCCTGCTCCGTTGGCGCTGGTTCGGGTTACAGAAACGGCCGGTTTTTTTTGGAACCTGGCGACTGGCGTTTCGTTTCTTTAAGAAGCATCCGGAACTCTTCACAGAAAAGACGCTTTCCAACGCGTTAGCGTCCGTAACAAGCCACTCGAATATCGGCGGCGGCCTCAACCCTATCGACGCTATCGGAAAGTCCGATCCCAAAGCAGCTCTCGAACGCGCCGTGGGTTTCCTGGGGCGATTTAAAACGGTCACCGTCAATTCGAATATTCTGAAAGCGCTTCTCGAGCCCCATCTATCAAATCTCACCTACACACCCAACGGCGTGGACCATCAGTTCTTTTCTCCATCTCCTGGAAGCCACCCTGTTCGTCCACGACTGCGCTTGGGTTGGGTTGGACGATTGCGTTCGGCCAAAAATCTCGAGCTTCTGGAAAGAGTCTGTCTCGAGCTCGACAGTTCAGCGGAATGGGAGTTCGTTCCGGTCACGATGGAAAAAGATTTTTCAGGAGAGCGCAAGACCCATGAAGAAATGCGCGATTACTACCGCTCGCTCGACTTCTTGCTCGTGACCAGTACGAACGAAGGAACACCCAACCCCGCACTCGAAGCCTTAGCTTGCGGAGTTCCGGTGATCACAACACGTGTGGGGAATATGCCGGACCTGATTCGTCACGGCGAAAACGGCTTCTTCTACGAACCCGAGTGGTCCGCCCTCCACAGCGTCCTAACGGAAATCTCTCAGCAAGCGCCGACGCAGTTTGCTCGTCTCCGAACAAACGCACGCGAAGCCATCGAGAACGGATGGACCTGGGAAACACAGATTGAGAACTTTCGAAAAGCCGCGGAACGCCTCGTTCAGAAAAGTGTGTAGATAAACGGAGCGACGGCAGAGCCCTGACTGAACACAATCAGGAATCCTAGCAACAGCAGAACAAAGATGACCGGTGCTAACCAGAACTTCTTTCGTGTTCGCATAAAATCCCAGAGATCAGCTAAAAACTCGCTCATAGAAACGGCCTTTCCATTAACTTTGAGATATCACGCTCCGGCGCTTTCACGCGATACGACACCGCTTTCAAATCCCATTTTAACGCAAGCGGATTGCCCGAAAAAAGCCTCCGTAACAATGCGATCGGCACAAGAACCACAAAAAACACAGCACTCAAGATAATCCGCGAGTTGATGGCACCGAGAACTTCGCCCACGGCCATCCAGAGTCGATAAACAAGTGACAACGAGCGCGGCCAAATCAAAGCCGGCGCGATCAAACCCACTGCGATCGCCCAGGGCCAAACCCGAAAAGGATGCGAACTGACGAGCGGAACCAAAAGTCCGAAGACGACTGCAAAGACGCCTCCCACCGTAAAACCAAACTTTCGAAGCTCGATCGCGTCGACCGGCTTTCTTAAGGCCCTAATCAAGCGCGAACTCCTTCCGCCAGTCGCTCGTGTCTTCAAACGATGGCTGATCTGCCTTTCGCATCAGAAAGTTTTCGACCACAAGAACATCCATCTCGGTGCGCATGAAACAACGGTACGCATCTTCGGGTGATCCGACAATGGGCTCACCACGAACATTGAACGACGTATTGACCAACACGGGTGTCCCCGTCTTCTGACCAAAACGCTTGAGAAGACGATAATAGCGCGGATTAGCTTGCTCGGTGACGGTTTGCACGCGCGCGGAGTAATCGACATGTGTGACCGCCGGAATGGTCGAGCGCGGGACATGCAGTTTTTCAATTCCAAACCGGCTACTTTCCTCAGCACTCATGGCGCGACGATGTGACGACTGAACGGGCGCGACTAAAAGCATGTACGGACTGTCACCGTCCATCTCAAAAAACTCAGAGACATTCTCGCGCGGTATGGACGGAGCGAACGGGCGAAAAGACTCTCGGTATTTGATCTTGAGGTTCATCACCGATTGCATCTTGGTACTTCGCGGATCTCCCAAAATGGAGCGCCCCCCCAATGCGCGCGGACCAAACTCCATGCGCCCCTGAAACCAACCGACGACCGCTTCGTCCGACAGTGCTTTCACCGTTGAATCAAGAACAGCATCATCGGAGAGACGTTCGTAGCGAGCGCCCAGCTTATCCAACCGGCTCTGAACTTCTTCGTTCGAAAACTGTGGACCGAGAAAACTCCCCTGCATGGTGTCGTCGGCGGCGGTGGACGTGGTGGTCACGCTTCCGTTCGTGCGGGAGCGCGCGACACCAAAGTACTGATGTGCTGTCGCGAGCGCCGCCCCAAGCGCACCGCCTGCATCTCCGGCCGCTGGTTGGATCCACAAACCTTGCACGCCCGACTCGCGCACCACACGTCCGTTGGCAACACAGTTGAGTGCGACACCGCCGGCAAGACAGACATTCTGACAACCGGTTTCGGCCATCGCCGTACGTACCAGCTTGAGAACGATCTCCTCGGTCACTTTCTGAACCGACCGCGCCAGGTCCATTTCCCTCTGTGTGATCGGTGACTCGGGCTTGCGTGGAGACCCGCCAAAGAGCTTATGAAACTTCCGCGACGTCATTTTGAGTCCCGTCGCAAAATCAAAATAGTCCATGTTGAGTCGAAACGTTCCGTCGGGCTTAACGTCGATCAAGTGATCCGTAATCAGCTTTTCGTAGACTGGCTCTCCGTAGGGCGCAAGACCCATGAGTTTGTACTCGCCGGAATTGACCTTGAAGCCGGTGTAGTAAGTAAAAGCGGAATAGAGAAGACCGAGTGAGTGCGGAAACTGAATCTCCCAAAGTGGCTTGAGCGTAGAACCCTCGCCTAACCAAAGCGATGTCGTCGCCCACTCGCCCACCCCATCCATACAAAGCACGGCGGCCTTTTCAAAAGGGCTCGGAAAAAACGCCGAGGCCGCGTGGGATTGATGGTGTTCCGCAAAGAGAAGTCGCGGCAGATCGCGTTTGTGTACTCCCGAGAGCGTCGACAGTTCTTTTTTCAGCGCCGTCTTTAGAAAAAGTTTTTCTTTGAGCCACACAGGCATAGCCATGAGATAGGAGCGCAGTCCTTGAGGTGCGAAAGCAACGTACGTCTCAAGCAGGCGCTCGAACTTTGTGAGTGGCTTATCGTAGAACGTGATGGCGTCAAGATCTCCGAGCTTGATCCCGGCCTGCTTCAGGCAGAACTCGATCGCATGCTTTGGAAAACCTTCATCGTGCTTCTTACGCGTGAAACGCTCTTCTTGCGCCGCAGCAACAATCTGGTCCCCGATCACGAGCGCCGCAGCGCTGTCATGATAGTGAGCAGAGATTCCCAAAACCCGTTTCATAGCTATTGATAATCCTATAGCACACCCGACCGGCTCGAATCCCTCGCGATTGACATTACCCTTCGCGATGTGATGAATGTTCCAAAGCAACATGACAACCGCCCGCAAAGCACTGATCACGGGGATTACAGGCCAAGACGGTTCCTACCTCACCGAATTCCTTCTCGAAAAGGGTTACGAGGTCCATGGCGTTATTCGGCGCAGCAGCAACTTCAACACCCAGCGCATTGATCACCTCTTCGACAATCCAGACATCGGCGGCAAGCAGCTCTTTCTTCATCATGGCGATCTTCACGATGCGACCGGCCTCAACCGCCTGCTTCGAAAAATCCGCCCGCACGAAATCTACAACCTAGGAGCCCAGAGCCATGTACGGGTGAGCTTTGATGTTCCAGAGTACACGGCTGACGTTACGGGACTGGGAACCATCCGTCTTCTCGACGCGATCTTGGACACCGGCATCGACACACGTTTCTATCAAGCGTCGAGTTCGGAGATGTTTGGAAAAGTTCGTGAAGTCCCGCAGACAGAAACCACGCCATTTTACCCACGCAGCCCTTACGGGTGTGCGAAAGTCTTCGGTTACTGGACGACGGTAAACTATCGCGAGGCTTATCAGCTGCACGCTTCGAATGGGATCCTGTTCAATCACGAGTCCCCACGACGTGGCGAAACGTTCGTCACCCGCAAGATCACGCGAGCCCTCGCGCGCATCTGTGCCGGCCGACAAAACGCGATCGCGTTAGGTAATCTCGATGCAAAACGCGATTGGGGTTATGCGAAGGATTACGTCAAAGCGATGTGGAAGATGCTTCAGATGGATCAGGCGGACGACTATGTGATCGCCACCGGAGAAGCGCACTCAGTTCAAGAGTTTTTGGAAGTCGCTTTCGGTCTCGTTGGTCTCGAGTGGAAAGAGTACGTCAAGGTCGACCCGCGCTACTACCGTCCGACCGAAGTCGATCTTCTTGTTGGTGATGCATCCCGGGCCGAGAAAACACTTGGTTGGAGATCCGAGACCTCTTTCACGGAACTCGTTCGCCTGATGGTCGAATCCGATCTCGTCGTTGAAGGTCTCGACCCTAAAAAGTGGATGCGTGCGTGAACGCGCCGGTCTTTGTTGCCGGACATCGCGGGCTCGTCGGAAGCGCGATCGTTCGAGGCTTACAAGCGCGTGGCGCATCTAAGATTCTTACGCGAACACGTGCGGAACTGAATCTCCTCGACCAGCGTGATGTCCTCGACTTTTTCAAGCGCGAACGACCGGCACAGGTCTATCTCGCTGCTGCAAAAGTTGGCGGCATTGAAGCCAACCGCAGATACCAGGCGGATTTTCTATATGAGAATCTCACGATCGCCGCAAACGTGATCCACGCGGCTCATGAAACCGGTGGCGCGAAGTTACTTTTCTTGGGCAGCAGCTGCATCTATCCCCGAGAAGCCGAACAACCCATGCGCGAGACTTCGCTTCTGTCCGGTCCACTCGAGCCAACGAACGAAGGTTACGCCATCGCAAAGATCGCGGGCCTCAAACTCTGTGAACACTATGCCCGCCAGTATGGAGATCGATTCATCTCCGCCATGCCCACGAATCTCTATGGTCCCGGAGATAACTTTCATCCTGAACATTCGCATGTGATTCCTGGGCTTCTGCGACGCTTTCACGAAGCCAAAGTTTCGAATGCTGCAGCTGTGACAGTCTGGGGTTCCGGAAGACCACGCCGTGAGTTTTTGCACGTCGATGATTTGGCCGCCGCTTTGATCACATTGATGGATCGCTATGATCAGCACGAAACGGTCAATGTCGGCTGCGGCGAAGATGTGAGCCTCAAAGAGTTAGCGGGGCTATTGGCCGATGTCGTTGGCTTTCGTGGAGAACTTCGTTTCGATACGTTACGACCGGATGGAACGCCTCGAAAACTTCTCGATGTGTCGAAAATCAAGGCGCTGGGGTGGCAACCAAGAATCTCGCTCGCGCAAGGGTTGCGTGACACGTATCACTGGGCTGTCCAAAATAGCGCGTTTCAGTAAGCAGCGGACTCAATCGGCTGTTTTCACTAACTCTACTGAAAAGAAGCTCGCTGCCTTCGGAAAGACAGCTGCGGTCCATGCGTCGACGATGGACCAAAATCCGAAAAGTATCCCAGGCGCTAAAGACCACGCTTTCAATCCACCTGAAATCCAGTAGCGAAACGGGCTGTGGCGTTTTACGGACGCAATCGCCAAACGTGGATACAGCTTTTTGAAACGCGCGCGATCACGAAAGAACACAATCCAGCTCAAAGCTCCGTTGGCTCCACTCAACGGACCTGACGTTTCGAAACTCCAGCGCTCGGTGCGGTCGTCGAACGGTTCGTGATGCGCATACTTGAGAATCCACTTACTGATCCAACCCACATACTGGTCCGTGATGAGAACCCGGCCGCCGGGCACTAAGACACGATCCAATTCGGAAAAAAATGCTTCGGCATCAGGGATGTGATGGAGAACATCAAAAAGATAGACAGCGCGAACCGAGGCGTTCGGAAGATCGAGCCGGGTCGCATCGAGCACGCGGTCGACACCGTCATAGGGCAAGACATCCGATGTCGTGACGATGGGAAGAACGGTTTTTAAAAACCCAGCTCCCGAACCGATCTCAACAGCCATACCTCCCTGTGGTGCTCGCTCGAGACATCGTCGAAACTCATCGTAGCGCTCTTCGTAAAACCTTTTCAGAAAGGGCTTCGACAGAATGCGCTCGCGAATCGACCGCGCGCGATCGGAAGAATCCAAACTGACAACTGATCTTACTGAGGCTGTCATCACTTCTCCTCTTAGCTTTTAGGTTATGAGCTAGGTTACGTTCTAGGCCCATCGAACGCGAAAGAGTCCGACGACACTCATCTTGAGCAACATTGCGCCGTGGCGGAAGCGCTGGATGTTCGTTACGCCATACACGCGCTCGTGATAGACGACGGGTAAATCCACGATCCCAAGACCCAAGACCGCTGCTGGAAAGAGAATCTCAAAATCTCCAAATGGATCAAAATCTCCAAAGTCCTCGCGCCACTTTGTGAAGCGCTGGTAATCACGTCGAGCAAAAAGTTTCGTACCGCAAAGTGTATCGCCCAGACCCGTTTCAAGAACGAGGCTCAACAGTTTCGCGAAAAACATATTACCGACCCAATTGAGAAAACGCATCGCTTTGCCTTGCATCGGATAAACCAGGCGATTTCCATTGATAAAATCTCCCACGCCGCGAACGTAAGCATCCAAAAACTCAGGAAGCGCTTCGGCGGGCGTCGAGAGATCTGCGTCGAAGATTGTCAGCGCATCGCCACTGGCAACAGCAAACGCTTCGCGAACAGCATTGCCTTTCCCTTTGCCCGTCTGCTGGAGCGTCGTGATGCGCGTGCGATCCCCTTCGGGAGACGAACGGAATCTCGCCGCTTCGACCTGAATAACCTCCCACGTATCATCGGCGGAGTGCCCCTCGATAAAAATGATCTCGAGCGACGCAACAGCAAAACGATCCCGCAACTTTGAAAGTCGCTGCAAACAGGCGGCGATGTTACCGGACTCATTTCGAGCTGGGATCACAATCGATAATGATGGTTGATGAGCAAGGTTTTTAATCGGCCGCAAGAAAACAACTTGAGCGGGCGCCAGGCGATTCAAAAGCGGAACCAGTCGTACCAAGCGGTTCAAGAGAAGAGCTGCGAAACCTGAGACAAACGGAAACGCGAACACGTTCCGTGTGCGAACGACTTCAAATCCATTCAGCTTTGCAATGCTTCGGAGCGAGGCCTCTGTGAAAAAAGTAAGGCGATTGTTCTGAGGAAAAAACCATTTCCAATAAGGACTGTAAAGCACCAACCCCACGCGCGAAAATCGATTGAGTTTCTGATGCACTTCTGTGAGTAGCCCCGTCACATCCAGAGAATGGTTGAGGGTCCCATTGAGAAGTACAAGGACACGGTCGTCCGTCGCAGCGAAATCACGAAGTCCAGCAGTGACCTCTTTTGCGGGGGCTTCGATAAGTCCGAACACACTCTCCGGACGCCCCGACTCGTCGCGCTCGCCGGAGTTCCAGTGGCAAACACGATCCATGTAGCGCGCCACCGTCGACAGCTCACGCGCGATGCTTTGATAGAAACCTTTTCGTGCCATGAGATGCGTCATCAGACGTTTCCTAGAACCATCACAAACGTTTGGGAGAAACCCCCAGAACGCCTGTCAAACTCGGTACTCGATCCAGAACGTCCTGAGACTGTTTTATATTCTCAAACTCAATCATTTCGCAAGAAACGCGCAACTCGATCAAACAATTCTCGAGATCCGACGGGGGTGGCAAGACTTCATGCAGGACAGGTTCAAAATGGGACGAGAAGACCACCGGCAAGAACACAGCCCTGTTCCTTTCGCTACACCGACAGATCCATCGGGTCCGTCCCTGAGTGAGATACGGAAAATCGAGCTTATACTGCTTAGCGATATCGGGATACATCGCGAGGGTCCCATCCCCCATCGGCACATTGATCGCGATCGAACTCATGGCCTGCCGTTTCGAAGCTACGAGACGCGCCTCCATCTTCCGAACGAGTTTTCGAAACGGAAAATAGATGGGTTCGTCCGTGTGAAAGCGAAAGCTTCGCTTCGCATCAGATCCAACCGAGTCCCGGATCGCGACGGTGAGGCCCGGCATGTGAAGCAACACAAGGGCTATCAAGACGAGTGGTGCGAACTTTTTTATGCGATCCCAGGGCACTAAAAAGAACAGACTCGCAAAGCTCACCCACGCAAAGACCTGAAACCGCGGATAACCTGTCCACGGGTCAGAAACCTTGTCAGCAAAGTAAAAGAAGAACTGCCCAAACGCTCCCGCTAGAAGCACTGCCCACTTGAGTCGCGTCCCCTTGAAAAGAACGAGCCCCAGAACGCCCCCCAAGAAAAAAACAGCGAGCGCGGTGACACCCCACGAATACGACAATCGCTCAAGCCACGCGTGCACGCGCACCACACGGAACAATTCGCCGGGTGCGAACCACTCGACCGATCGAAACACGTGAAAACTCTTTCGAGCGGCGTAGTAAACAAGAAAAGGCAGAATGGCTAGGCCCGAAACAGCAAGGCTGCGCGGCCCTTTCCATGAGAGCGCCACGACAATCGGTAGAATCAAGATCGCATTTTCTTTAAAAAGACTGGCGGTCACCGCAAGCATCGGAGCGAGCCAAAACGCACGCGTGTCCGCTTTTGACTTTCGGGACCCCCCGAGAGCCACTTCGACAGCTAGAAAACTGAAGACGATCGCCCATGGCTCCAGAAACATCTGTCCCATGAGCCATGCATGATCCGCCTGCCAGAAGAAAAAAATGCCGGCCGCCGCTGCCGCTAGGTCCGGCCAGCGCCCTACAAAGACAGGGCGAAGAACAAGCAACCAGATCGGGATCGCACTGAGATTCACGATGCGATTCCAAAACAAGGGTCGCTCCCAACCGAAAAGATGAAGTACGCGACCGAGCGTTAAATCGAACCACGCGCTGAGACTGTAGTGAAACGCCGGGAAACGTGCGAGCAAGAGATTGATGTTTCCCGTGAAACTCCACGCCAATAAGAGTGCAAACACCACGACCCAGAGATACCGAGTCAGCCCCGAGACGGATCGAAAGCGTCTTCGAATTCCAAAACCCAGAAGAGCGACAAGAATCACCCACGGTCCGAGATGCTTCCAGAAGTGAACCGCGTGCCCCGTTGCTTCGAGATGGTGAAGATAGTCCCCTGAAACCGGAAACTCTTCGTTCGCCGTACAGAGCCAAAGGAGAAGTGCCGGACCGAAAACAAGAGCCGCAAAGGTCAACACTTCCAGACGCTTCTTTGAAAGACCCCGGTCCGGAAAGTCAAAGACCTCCGCTGGTGCCCGCGTAGCGCCTACTCGCGCCGGAGTCCACCGTTCGCTCGCCAGAAGATAGAAGAGAACAAGAATCGCTAAACCCCACCACCAGCCGATCGCGTCGAGATGCATCCACAAGCAGCTCGCCACGAGACAGACCACAACGAAGATCTGATAGAGGTGATTAAAGTTTCGGAAACGGAACACTGGTCAGCTCTCTCTTTGCCGGTAACGATGTTCCTGAGACTTAAAAACCGGCTCGAGCAATTTCGGACACAGCCAATTCAGAAAAACAATAAGCCGCGCGTGCCCCGTGATGATCTGCCAACGTTTGCGTCGCTCGATCGCCTGCACCATTTCGCGCGCAGCATCCATCGTCGGCATACGTAACCATGCAGGAGACAGATCCTGAGCATCGGAGCGGAACGTTCCCTCATTGGAGACTCTTCGAATCTCGCTCTCGACGATTCCAGGACTGAAAAGAGTAACGGATACGCCTTGAGGCTTCATCTCAAAGTGCAGAGCATCAGCGAGTGCCTTGATCGCAAATTTACTCATACAATACGGCGTTTTGTACGGCTCGGAGACATGACTGTTCACGCTTCCCACGAGTGCGACTCGACCGCGCGATGCGATCACATCTGGCAGTGTCGCTTTGAGCGTGTGCAACACGCCGAAGATATTCGTGTCGAACTGTTTTCGGTAGGTTTCGAGCGGTACCTTCTCAACGGCCCCCGTCGCCGCATAGCCAGCATTCGCGACGACCGTGTCGATCGTTCCTAACTTGCTTTTAAGCGACACAACCGCTGCCTTTAGGCCTTCGAAGTCGGTCACATCCGCGACGGCTGTTTCGACATGGATCTGCGACGAAGCATGAAGCGTACGACAGCGCTTTGCGACCTCATCAAGGCGATCCGCGCGTCGCGCTACGAGCGCTAGTGAAACACCCTGTTCAGCATAAACATAGGCCATCGCTTCTCCGATACCAGCCGAGGCACCGGTAATGAGAACGACGCGCCTCGAACTCAAGGAACCTGAACCGACGCCTGACAGACAGCAAAAAAATCGACTTCGCGACTGAGATTCACAAGATCAGTGACGGCGTACGCGCGCAAGGCCGTGTTCTCCGAACCAATATGAAACTTAGCGACAAACTCTGTGATCGCCATCGTGAACTCAGCGCCACCAAAAACATAACGGGTTTCATTACGGGTTTCTAAAACAGTCTCTTGAGAAACCTGAAAATCCACTTTCCCCTGAAGCGCTTGAAAAAGCCGGCCGTCCTGCGAAACAGAAACGTAAGGCGTCTCGCTACCAGCAAAGCGCGCAACCTTGATAAAGATGTTGTTGATCACCGACGTACTCTTCACATCGCAGATCACGTCACCGGGCCCAAAAAAGGGCGATAGGCTCTGCGCACGAACAGCTCCCGCGCTTCCGAGCGATACAAGAAGCATGACGACGAACCAACGACTTACCGATTTTTCCATGGATAACGATCTCCTCCCCGAACCCTAGTGGAAACTAGTGTAAAAACTAGTTACGAAGCCCAGCATCACAATCCGTCGGACTTTTTGGAGTTGTACCATTTTTTCGCGGCACTGGGTACGGAGGGTTATTCCCGATCGCAAGTTTCCAGAGTTCTTTAGCCTGGAGTTCAATCTGCTCGGTCGAAAGACCTGGCTCCCACATGATGCTTTCAAGCGCCTCGCGTCGCTCGTAGGGAGTCATGAGATCGTAAGCGATCGCCGCTCCGGCTGAGATCAGCTTTCGTACCGACCATCGCTCGGTACTGCCCATCTCCTTTTTTGTTTTCTTATAGAAGAGAACGATGTTCTTGAGCGCCTTCAGATTCGCAGCGAGTCGCTCCTTCGACGGTCGCCGGGCCAGCTTACTTGGGCGATCGATGAGATGCTGCATCAGCGCGTACGCATCGGAGAGCCGATCGCGTATCACGGCCTGAACCACGCTCTGCGCTTCTTCGTTCGTCACGTAAAGCTCACCTTGACCGGTCAGTTTACCGAGCAGCTCGCGTACAATCGCTGTTTCGATAGGCACCGCGTAGTCTTTCCATGCATGAGCGACCCCTAAGATACTCTCGCGAAACTCCCGAACCCATGGAGATTCCCCTTTCAACGTGTACCAGGCCTGAAACTCCGCATTCGCAAAACTGTTACTGAGATTGAAAGAACCCGTCGCGATCTTCGACCAGCGCGAACCGTCTTTCTTTTTGTAAGTCACCATGAAGGTCTTGTCGTGCCAGAGCCAACGGTTCACGGGCGCACCATCTTCGTCGACTTCATCGACACCATCGATCGGACGCATGAACGCCATGACATCAACACGTTTTCGAAGATCCTGAGGCCAGCCAAAAACCATCGGCCCCTGCGGGCGCGTGACCGTTAGCCCCACCATCGCGGCACCCAATCCATACGAACGAATTCCTACAAAACGTTTATCGAGAACGCCCTTGATGCGAAGATTTGGAAACTTTCGCATCAATGCTTCTATTGCTTTGAAAGTTTCGGAGTCCGTCAAAACAAACTCACTGACAATAATCTCCTCGGGTTCGTCGTCGGAGTTCAATAGTGCTGTTAAAAAATCTGAAATACGAACATTGAGATCACGCCTTCCATCGGTGAATCCGAGTTCAACCGCGGTACCGTCCGGGTACTGAACATCAAGCAGGTCCGCTCCCTTGATATCCTTGATCGTTCCACCGCTCGCAAACGTATCGCGCATCCGAAGAGCGTTCTCCTGAATGTATCGACAGATCAGCGGATCAGCAAAGGCGAGCGACCGGTTGTATCGCGGATGACCTGTGAGATTGGCTGTCCCGGAAGTGCAGAACACAGCCGCCAGCTTTTCTGGACTGTCGCCAAAACCAAACGTGATGTTCTTGAGATGCATCAAAGGAAAGCGATCAGCTTCCTCTTTCGCGCGAAAAAATGGAGAAAAGAAAAGGCCAAACCGACGGCCGTTGTATTGAGCCCCTGCCGACAGCGCCAGGCGAATCGCTTCACCACCCGGGTGGTCTGTCTTCGGCGTCGCACGACTGGGATCCGTATGAAACCGTTCGTCTGGTTTCATGGGGCCGCTGTCCATGGAGTTACTTGAATCCGTGATCAGCGCTGCACTTCCAAGCCCTCCCCGAATGCCTTCAACCAAGGCCTGAACATGCGGGAGCATACTGAAGCCGTAACGGGCATTCAGCAAATGCCGCTTACCAACCGGCCAAGAATCCCACTCGGTTCCATACCACGGTGTATTTGAATCGCTGGTTCCACGAACGAGGTGCTGTGTGAGTTCCAGTTCGTAAAGAGCAGGATCGACGCCGGCAATCACCCGCGGATCGCGCGCGTCGTACGGTTCACTCACAACCATCCGGAAAATCGAATCATCAGCCGACTTGAGCTGCGACTGCACCGCTGTGCTCGTCAAACCGAGCGCGAAAGCGCTCGATAGCAACGATGTCAGACCTAGAGCAAATCCCAACAAAATCTTCTTGGTCACTCGCACCCCGACGCGGAGAGAACCATAGTGGAGTCAAGTCCACAACCCCGAAGAATCGAAACGTATCGATTGGACTCAGCCGCGATAGAGCTCGAAAAACAGGTCTTCTTCCGGTGAGATAGCGACGCTCTCGCGCATCGTATCGGGACTCAATGTTTCCTGAAAAGCCACCGTATCGCTCGCGATGATCGCCAACGGACGCTGTTCAGCCCCTTCTCCCATCTCTAGAACGGCCGCCGCTGCCAACGCGTCGGCTACTGCTGTTTGCGAAAGTTTCAGCTCCCGACCAAAGAGATCTCGCTGCCCACGATCGTCCCGAACCCCGCGAAAGCCCGAAAAACTCAACGCAACACCCGTCACGCCCACTCGAAGCGGTAGCGTTCGTGAGTCGGTGAGCAGCACTCCGATCTTCTCGTCACCGAGAATATCCCGAAGCTCGCGGCAAATTCGAAGCGCCGAGTCCCAAGGATGTTCCGGATAGAGGATGTAGTTACCAGTTGGAGAATTGGATTCATCAATCCCAGCGGCAGGGATCAGAAGCCCCTGCTTCAAGGTAAGAGGGGTTCCATGCTTCGACGTCCCCAAGACCCGATCGGCTTCGGACGCAATCAGTTCCGACTTCGACAACGTACGCGCGCATTCGCGCGACTCGGAGAGCGAAACAATCTTCGACGTAATCGCAAGCACACGTCCATGCAGACATTCTCGTGCATGCGCAAGACTACCCGCCTGGGATTCTATCGATTCGATGACAAACGCACTGACGCTTTCGCCAGATCGAAAAATCCGAGTTTTCAAAGGGGTTACAGAAAGTGACATGAACTCAACCACCTAAAAAAACTAAAGGACTCTGCGGATTGCTACGCCGAGTCCTTTAGTGCCACGGGAAATATGTGGGGGGATTAGAATGAGATCTCCCGCGATGAACAGTGTTTATCGTGATCTTGAGCCACCGTCAATGAAAGAAAGTTTTCACCCCCACAAAAACGGTGTTTGCCAGACTTGACATACGGTGCGTTAAGATTCGTTAACTCATAGGTTTTATTTGAGTTTTGGACCTACGGAGTCTAGAAGGGGCGTCGACGGAGGATTAGACCCATGGCTTCAACAAACCCCTTAGCTTGGCTGACTGGGACCCGCGAAGTGGAACCCGAAAACCAAAAGAGCGATGATCTGTGGAGACCGGCGCCACGCGTAAAAGAGCCTCGAGAAGAGGATCAGGACGCGGGCGAGGAACGAAAGGCTGACACGACCGCCGACTCCGTCGCGTGATCAGAAGCCGCTCAAAATCTCTTAAAATCCCATAATGTTCGCGCCACTGTCGAGGTAGTGCGTCCCGCCCGTAATATGGCGACTCTCAGGCGAGCAAAGGAACTTCGCGAAATGACCGACGTCTTCAGCGGAGATGTTCTCTTTCAGCGGCGTCTTCTGTTCAACGGCTGAAAGAATAGTTCGAAAATCACGGATGCCGGCCGCAGCGAGGGTCTTCACAGGCCCAGCCGAGATAGCGTTCACGCGAATCTTGCTCGGTCCCAAATCCTGAGCCAGATAGCGCACACAGGCTTCGAGGGCCGCTTTCGCCACACCCATGACGTTGTAGTTCGGAACGACTTTTTGAGCCCCGTAGTACGAAAGTGTGATCACAGATCCGCCACGATCTTTCATCAAAGGAAAAGCTGCACGCGAAAGCGCTACGAGCGAATAAGCACTGATATCAAGCGCGACACGAAACCCCTCACGAGTGGTCGTCAGAAACTGCCCTTCAAGATCCTCGCGCTGAGCAAAGGCCACCGAATGAATCAAAATATCGAGCGACCCAAACGTCTGCGCAACCTTCTTGAGGAGACCGTCGATGTCGGCGTCCTTGGAAACATCACACGACTCGATGAGGCTAGCCCCGACGCTCTCGGCGAGCGGACGAACGCGACGCTCGAGCGTTTCGCCCTGAAACGTAAAAGCCGTCTTCACGCCGGCATCAGCGAGCGTCTTGGCGATCGCCCAAGCAAGCGAACGTTCGTTCGCCACTCCAACGATGAGTGCTTTGAGTCCGGACAGGCTGGTTTGTGTCGGTGTATTCATGGTGTGCTCAGGTCTTAGACGCTTTCTGCGGCCAATTCAAGGATCTCGCAAAAGCTTCGTAAGCTCTTGTTGACGAAAATGACGCAAAGGGTCTATGGTCCAAAGCACCGTGAAACCGACTCTCGTAAAAAAATTTGGCGGCACGAGCGTTGGCTCCATCGAGCGCATTCGCGCGGTCGCAGAACGTGTCACCGCTGATTTCGATCGCGGGCAGAACGTGGTCGTCGTGGTGTCGGCCATGTCCGGCGAAACCAACCGGCTCGTCGGACTCGCCGAAGCTCTCGACAAGTCCACCGACTCACCCGAATACGATCTTCTCATCGCAAGTGGCGAACAAGTCGCCGTTGGGCTGGTCACCATGGCGATCAATCGGATTCGCCGCGATCTCGCCGTACCTCTGCTGGGACACCAGCTGGGTATTCAGACCGATAGTGTTTTCTCGAAAGCTCGCATTCATTCCATCGACACGACCAAAATCACGGAGATTTTTAGCGCGGGTAAACTCGCCGTTGTCGCAGGATTTCAGGGCGTGGATATCGACAATCGCATCACGACACTGGGTCGCGGCGGTTCGGATACCACAGCTGTTGCGATCGCTGCTGCGCTGGGCGGTTGTCCTTGCGAAATTTTTACGGACGTCGACGGAATCTACACGACCGATCCGCGACTCTGCCCAACAGCACGCAAGCTCGAAGCCGTGACCTACGAAGAGATGATGGAACTCGCGAGTCAAGGCGCGAAGGTTTTACAAATCCGCTCCGTGGAACTCGCAGCACAGTACCGTGTCCCGCTCGAGGTCTTATCCAGTTTTTCAGACGCGCGCGGAACAAAAGTGGTATCTCAAGAACTCATGAAATCGATTTCAAAGCTACCCGAGTCGCTCGAGCGCGTCTCGCTTTCGGGTGTGGCGGCCGACCTCGAACAAGTACGCGTGACACTCGAGGGACTTCCCAATCGTTCTGATGTTATCGCGACTGTTTTCGGGGTGCTTTCGGACGCTGCCATCGTTGTGGATGTGATTGTTCAAAATCATTTTCCTCACAATCCGGGCCCTACCCTCGCGTTTACGATTCACGAACGCGACGGCCACAAGGCACAGGACGTGTTGAATAAGCTCAAAAGTCACCCAGGCTTTGATCAGCTCGGTATCTCCGTACAAACTGGATTAGCGAAGATCAGCCTCGTGGGAGTCGGGATGCAACACCATCATGGTGTCGCATCGAAGATGTTCCGGATTCTGGCCGACAACGACATCACGATCGAACTCGTATCGACTTCCGAGATCAAGATATCCGTGTTGATCAGTCGCACGCGAACCCAGGCCGCGGTGAGCGCTCTCCATCAAGGTTTTGGGCTCGATGAGCAAAACTAAACTGTTTCTAGCGCTTTTCGCTGTTCAGATTCTCTTTGGCCTCAACTACGTCTCGACAAAGATTCTCTTACACGACTTTCACCCGCTTGTTTGGGCGTTCATCCGTGCGTTTTTAGCGTCCGTTTTCCTGTTTAGTTATTGTTTTGCTTTTCGCCCCAACCGTCGTTTGCCAGAGAAGACCTTCTTACCGCTCGTGCTGTTTGCACTCTTTGGTTACGTGATCAATCAGGGAAGTTTTCTGACGGGTCTTTCGCTAACAACAGTCACCAACGCGTCGATCTTAAGCACGTTGATCCCTGTGTTCACACTCTTGATTGCAACCTTAGGCGGGAAAGAAAAACCCTCGTGGGCACGACTCATGGGTTTTGTCCTCGCGATGGGTGGCGCCCTGAGCATCCACGGTACTGATAACTTTTCACTTCGAAACGAGACGGCCATTGGGGACGCGCTGATCGTGATCAACAGCGCGAGTTACGCCTTCTACCTCGTCATGAGTAAACCTTTCTTTGAGAAACACGATCGCACCTGGGCAACAGCGTGGCTTTTCCTGCTCGGAAGCTTAGGGCTCGGTATTCTGTCGATTCCGTACTGGGATCAACATGCAGCTCCCGTTTTTACTCCAACGCTCTTGGGCGCCGCCGCTTACAACGTTTTTTTTGGAACACTGGTCGCCTATTTTTTAGCAAACTGGGCACTCGCCCACACGCGTTCGTCGAACGTTGCGCTGTTTGCTTACGTCCAACCGCTCGTTGCGACTAGCGCGGCCTGGTGCTTTCTCGACGAACGTCTATCGGCACGTTCAGTGTTTTCTGCTTGTCTCATCTTTATGGGCGTATTACTCGCTACTCAGGATGGAAAATCCACCAAACGCACTGCCCGTACTCGTGTCTAAGGCCCCGCCCGCTGGTTTTGGGATTCGCTTCGTCGCCTTTGTCATCGATGGCTTTCTTCTCTCGATCGTGGGCTATCTCTTGTCCCTTGCTGTTTTAGGTGTCTTGTTTTGGATTCAGAAAACGCTGTCATTCTCGGAGCTGCAGTACCAGTTCTTAAAAGCCGTCTGCAACTTTGGAGCATCGGCTCTTTACCGGATTCTCGGCCATTCGCAATGGGGCACAACGATTGGAAAGAAACTTCTTCGTATACGCGTGATAGATTTTCGGTCGGGCCAGCTGCCCTCGATCGGCCAATGTATCCTTCGCGAATTGGGTTATGTGATCTCGATGGGAGTATTCGGGTTAGGATTTCTCATGATCGCAGCTCATCCCGAGAAGCGCGGTCTTCACGAAATATTGTCGTCCACGCGCAGTGTGCGGTCATAACATCTGCGAATGAGGCCTAAGAACGACGCTGTCCGACGAGGTACGTCGTACCGTGTGCCTCTGGAACCGAGGCCGTGTGCGGCATCTTCGCCGGCAGATACAGCCGGTCGCCCGGCTCCATGGAGTAATCAGTGCCATCAATGTTAAAAACAATCTTCCCGGAAAGAATCCAAATACACTCTTCCATCGCATGTTGGTGCTTGGGATACTTTGAGCCAGGAACATCGGTCCAACGAAAAACCTGATAGCCCTCTTCGCGTAAAAGCGCTTCGGCTTCGTTTTCCGAAGGCGGTGCGCCTTTTTGCCATTTAATAAAACGCGGGTGCATGTGCGTCTCAGAATAACATCGAGTTGCCAAATCCGCATCCTGTGACAGACTAAGAAACATGGGTGTTTATTCGCGATTCAAGAAAGATTCCGACGGGCTACGCAAGCTCGTCACACTTCTTGAAACAACGCCGAGTGTGCGACGTCAAAAAATGATCGACGTCGGAATGGTTGAGGACCCCGAGTACACCCATCGCGCGCTCGAGTTCATCATGACGTTCGAAGACATTCTCAAGATGCCTGACGGCGAACTGATGGAAGTGCTCGCCGAAGCGCCACACGCGAAGATTGTGGCGTACGCGATTTCGAAAGCACCTAAAGAAGTGCAGGATCGTTTTCTGAAATGCGCTCCCATCCAACAGCGCGGAGACATCCGAGATTTTCTTGATCAAGAGTTTGGTTTGCGCGAAGTCGGCAGCGGTCAGCTCAAGCTCGTGTCCGTCGCACGCGATCTCGAAAAGCGCGGCATCATCGCGACGAAACGTATCCCGGTAAAATAAATTCAGAATTTACGTTTTTTCTCAACGTCAGCCATCGTCACATCGAGGCCATGATCGACATTGAGCAGCCAGAGTTCGCGCGAAAAATCGCGATACTGTTTCATGAGTTCAAAAAGCGCCGGTTGATAACCCTTTTTTCCTTCGAAACACTCGAGCTCAAGATCTTTGAGCTCATTGTGAAGCGACGTGATGGCGTGATGAAGCCCTTGAGCTTTAGCCATCTCGAGATAGCGACGGCGATCGAGAGTCGGAAGCGCGTCGAGATTCGAATTCTTGATGGACATCCTAAATTTTTAACCTGGGCCCGACCTAGGAGCCAGGGAAATTTATAAAGGGGAGGTTGGCCTCCGGCCGAGCCCAAGATCTAAGACGAACGACCGCGGTTACAGAGCGCGTGCCGAAACAATGGCGAGCGCACCGTTTCCGGTCATCCGTCCGCGAATAGCTACCTTTTCTTTGCCTTCAAAGAATAGCTTTCGCGCAATTCCTGCGTTCTCAAGTGCGATGACGTTACCGTTCTCGGCATTCGTCAGCGTGGCGACACAGGCTTCACCTGTGTTCTGTTCGGACATGACACATTGGAGCGTGCCCGACATCTCGATGAGAGAAGCTTCTTTGCTGGTTTTCATCGTGGCAAAGTCGCGATTAGCAGCAAAACCAAACGCAACGTACGAGACAAGCCCCGCCACGAGATAAGCGAGAACAATCTTAAACGACACTTTCTTATTCATGATCCTTCGATCCTCCGAAACGAAAAGCGGGGGATTGCGAGGGGTCTTGGGGGAAAAGGGGGAAGAAGCTTCGGCGTAACGGCTAAAACGGTGCCGGTATCGCTGGTAGCATCTCGGGTAACACTTGGGGTAAGTCGGTTACGAGGGCAGTCTGAAATGAATGCTGAGTCATAAAACCTCCTTGTACTTCCATTGCAGCGGCTGCAATTGCGATGACCCTCTTTGGTCACCGTTCACTAAAGGCTAGAGTCCGTCGAGGAGAGTGTCAAATTATTTTTGAAAACCTTGTTTACAGTTCCATGCGCGTTCGTTTAGCTTATTAGGCTCGCTCTAAGATGCCCATATCGAGTGGTTTTTCTATAGTGTCGGGGTGTAGCGCAGCCTGGCTAGCGCATCTGCTTTGGGAGCAGAGGGTCGCTGGTTCGAATCCAGTCACCCCGACCAATACTCGCCGCGGCATTTCGATACTGGTTCGGTTCTACGGTTCTACTCACTCAACTGTGGGAAGCAGCACGTAAAGCATTCAGCAACAAGCACTTAAGAAGCCCCCTCCCTAACGCAGCATTGCTACCAAAAGTAGCCGGACACTAAGTGGTTGGAAGGGACGCAGCAAGCGGCTTCTCAAAAATCACAAAAGTGACTATTAAGTCCTATTACATGAATTAAAGTATACATTTATATATATTATATAACATTGAAAACAGTTAATATGCTGTATATAATATGTATATAAGTGTATTTTAAGCTCATGAAATAGATTTAATATGTATAATTATATATAATAAGGAATGATTATGGAATCAGCCCACACCCCACAGGAGCTCGAAACGAAACTGGGCGCAGATATTAAGATGCTCCGACTTCAGAAAAACATTGATAGGAAAACGCTCTGCGCCCGCGCCGGAATTAGCGTCGGCGCACTCACCCATCTTGAAGAGGGTCAGGGGGCGACGATGAAAACGCTCATTCGAGTAGTTCGAGCTCTTGATCGACAGTCGTGGTTAGAAGGTATCGCTCCGCAAGTCACTGTGAACCCCCTCCACATGCTCAGGGACGCGCGCGTCCGAAAACGTGCCAGCCGACGGCGTGCTCCTAAAAAATGAGAAAAACAGACCCTTACAAAAAAGTGGATCTCATTGAGGTCTACCTCTGGGAAAAATTCGTGGGCGCGACTGCGCTCGACCCCAAGCTCGGTTTTTACGTGTTTACTTACGATCCTCAGTTCGGAAAAAGCGGGATCGAACTGTCTCCGATACACATGCCGGCAGACAGCGAAGAAAAGCCGCATATTTTTACGGATCTACCAGAAGCAACGTACAAAAGACTGCCCGCTATGCTGGCAGATGCATTGCCAGATGATTTCGGCAACGCACTGATTGATCGCTACATGGCAGACAAAGGTATTCCTAAGTCAAAAATCAGCGCGATCGACCGGTTGGCTTATATGGGGAACCGATCCATGGGTGCACTCGAGTTCAAACCGACGCGCGGACCGAAAACCAGAAAACCAACGGCGCTTGAAATAGGAAGCTTGGTCGACGAGGCACGAAAGGCTGTTAGCGGTTCACTTGAAAGTGACGATCACGCCAAGGCGGCCTTGAGAAGCATCATCGAGGTAGGAACTTCTGCAGGCGGCGCTCGAGCAAAGGCGGTGATCGCATGGAATGCGAGCACACAGGAAATTCGATCCGGTCAACTGGAAGCTCCTGATGGATTCGAGCATTGGCTTCTTAAATTTGATGGAATGGGTAACGACCGCGACCTAGGAGCCTCTCAAAGCTACGGACGAATTGAATATGCGTACTATCTGATGGCAAAAGCTGCGGGAATCAACATTTCCGAATCAAGACTCTTTCAAGAAAATGGACGTGCACACTTTATGACAAAACGTTTTGACCGAGAAGCGGGACACGTAAAACATCACGTGCAAACACTGTGCGCCATGGATCACATCGACTATAGGAAAAAATCCACGAACAGCTATGAACAATTTTTTCTTGTCATTCAGAACTTGAAACTAGGGCATGAAGCTGCCGTAGAAGCGTTTCGGAGAATGGTTTTCAACGTGATGGCCAGAAACTGTGACGACCACTCAAAGAATTTTTCGTTCTTACTCCGCAAGGGAGGCGCTTGGGAGTTGGCACCAGCGTACGACGTTACCTTTGCTCACAATCCAAACAGTGAGTGGACTCACCAACATCTGATGTCGGTGAATCAGAAGTTCAAGGATGTCACGGTGGATGATTTCATGGCAGTTGCCGATCGATTTGGAGTGGGTGAGGCAAAGGGAATGATCGAAGACGTACGTGACGTCATTAAGAACTGGCGCGCCTATGCTGAACAGGCGTCGCTGTCAGACGCTGAAACGACTCGAATATCCGAAGCTCATCAATCCCGACGGGCCCGACAGATCCGTCACGCCGA
The DNA here is from genome assembly GCA_964549505.1 of uncultured Oligoflexia bacterium. Taxonomy (GTDB): domain Bacteria; phylum Bdellovibrionota; class UBA1018; order UBA1018; family CAZJVD01; genus CAZJVD01. Next base: position 59,874 of record CAZJVD010000011.1, on the reverse strand, counting down.
CCGACGGTAGTTCTCGTGCAAAATCCTCTCGGTATAGGCCAACATCAACGTCGAAAACAGGAAAACAACGTGGATCACAATCTGCCACTTCACCTGATCGATGCTCTTGTTCTCGATGTTGATAAACGATTTTAAGAGATGAATCCCAGAGACACCCACGAGCGACCCCGCCAGCTTCACCTTCAACGTACCGGCATCGATCTTTTCGAGCCAGTCGGGACGATCCTCATGCGTATCCAGACGAATACGACTCACAAACGTGGCGTAGCCACCAATGATCACCATGATCAGAAGATTCGACACCATGGTGATATCGACCAGTGTCAGCACACCCAACATCAAGACCTCTTCGGTGATCGAATGAACGGTCGTACAGAGATGAATCAGCTCGATAAGAAACTTGTAGGTATAGAGAAGCGCGCCGACAATCAAGCCGCCATACAGGGGCGCCTGAACCCACCGACTGGCAAAGATCGTTTTTTCAAAAAGACTTTCGATAGTTTTGTTCATGAGTGCCGAGACCGTATCAGATCTCGACGGATGCCACTGAATGTCAAATTGACGGTCACAGTAGTATTAGCTCATGAAGACCGAATTCGCTTACCAGCCAGCTCGCCAGATCCACGACTCAGTTTGGGAGATTCGTGGCGAATGGAAAAACAAGCTCGCACGTCGCATGACGATCGTACGCCTGGGCGATGGTCGCCTCTTCATCCACAGCTCGATCCGCCTCAAACCAACGGATCTCGCATGGCTCACATCCCTCGGAAAACCAGCGTTCATTGTCGGCCCGAACACGTATCACTGTTCGGATGCGGGCTGGATGGCTGAGCAGTTCCCGGAGGCGACACTTTTCGTACCACGCGCGAAGTTCAAGGTTTTTAGCGATCAAGGGCTTCACCCGAAAGACGTGAACACGGAGTTTCCAGCCGCCATTGTCGGCGAGCTCAAATGCATCCCGATGCAAGGAACAAAGATGGACGAAGCGGCGTTTGTGCATATCCCATCGAGGACGCTCATTCTTTGTGATCTTGCGTTCAATATGCCGGATATTTTCAAAGGACTGGGAAAACTGTTCATGCGATGGAATACGGGCGGTCAGTTTGGTCCCACCCGGCTGACGAAACTCGTGTTTGCAAAAAACCGAAAAGCCCTCGTAGCATCGTACCAGGAACTTCTACAAGAGGACTTCGATCGTGTGATCGTCAATCACGGAGACGTGCTCGAATCCGGCGGAAAAGAAAAACTACGCGCCGGTGTTCAAAGAATCTTCGGTGAAGCCTAGACGATAGTCACGTACGCGCTTACTTTAACGTGTCCCAGGCGTACTTTTCGTGCTCAAGAGCATGGTTCGCAAGCGACTTGATCAACTCGTCGTCGTTGTTATCGATCTTGTTGAAGTTGCTGCGGGTTCGGCGCGTGACCTGACCGGAAAACACTTCTAAGATCTCGAGTTCTTTTGTGCACTCTTTGACACCCTTTTCATTAATCGACGCACTCACACGACTGAAAACACAGGCGAGCGTAAAGAGATCGATCATGATGTCAGCAAGACGCTTCGTCGCGAACTGTTTGCCGATGATGTTCTTGCCATGCTTACGCAGAATGCGATCGGCAGCAGCGGCCAACTGGTTCTTAAGATCCTCGAAACCATCGGTTTGCTCTTTGATGGCGGGATGAAGTTTCTTGAAACTGCCTTTAGCACCCACGCCCGTCGCAAGCGCCGCGCGCTTTCCGACGTATTCTGACAAGATACCGAAGCCTTTGATCGGGTCGTTGAAGATACCTTCGACCGAGGTGCTGAGATCCTTGAGCTGCTTGCCGACGTCGTTCATCGCGGTCAAAGCGATGAAGAGTCGTAGAATGTCATTGGTACCTTCGAAGATCCGGTTGACCCGACAATCGCGAAGCATGCGCTCGTAGGGAAACTCACACATGAAACCGTTTCCACCGGCGATCTGGAGCGACTCGTCCACCGTCCTCCACAAACACTCGGACGCGAACACTTTGCTGATCGCTGCTTCGACGGCGTAGTCTTCGTAACCTTGATCGACAAGACCGGCGACCATACTGACCACGGACTCGGTCGCGTAACATTCGACGACCATGTGCCCGAGTTTTTGTTTGATCAAACCGTATTCCATAATCGGTTTACCAAACTGAACGCGTTCTTTAGCTTGTTTGCTGCTCAGTGCGATACAATGCTTCATCACGCCCACACAGCCGCCTCCGAGACCGGAACGACCGCTGTTGAGAATTTTCATCGCGACTTTGAAACCCTTGCCGACTTCACCAAGAACATTGGCTTTGGGTACTTTGACGTTATCAAAGTGCACGGTTGTCGTTGAACTCGCGCGCAAGCCCATTTTGTCTTCGTGCGGCCCAATCGAAATTCCGGCCATATCTTTCGTAACGATGAACGCCGTCATCTGACCGCCAGTGCCTTCTGTTTTTGCAAAGACCGTAAAGAAGTCAGCGATACCGCCGTTAGTGATCCAAAGTTTGTTGCCGTTCAAAACCCAATGGTCACCTTCGAGCACAGCTTTCGTGCGAATCGCAGCCGCGTCGGAGCCAGCGCCCGGTTCGGTCAAACAGAACGCTGCGATCATCTCGCCGGTTGCGAGTTTTGAAAAATAGCGCGTCTTCTGGTCCGGCGTTCCGAAAAGAACGAGTCCTCGCATACCGATTGAACTGTGCGCGCCGACGGTGATCGCAATCGATCCATCGTACTTTGAGAGTTCTTGGAGCATGCGCGAATACGCAGAAGCCCCCATCCCGAGACCACCAAACTCTTCGGGAACAATGAGACTGAAAAGCCCCATGGTTTTCATTTCGTTCAGAACTTCGACAGGCAATTCACCCTGACGATCCCATTTGCGAAACTCTTGGTCGCGGCCTTTGAGCCAACCCTCGACCGATCCAAAGATACTTTTTAGAATGTCCTGTTCGGAGCCCTTCAGCTGCGGAAACGGGACGAGCACGTCCTCTTCGATTTGCCCCATACAGAGCGACCGCATAAAGCTGATGTTCTTGTTGGCTTCCATGACTGTAGGCTCTCCTCGTGTGGTAACTGCGATGTGACGATCATCAATAGTTTCACCGAAAGAAGGAGAGGATTCCAGTCGAAAGCGTGGTCAAAGCCTTTCTTCAGAGCGGTAGCGATGTGTCGGCAGATTCTGCCGATCGTCCGCCGTTCGCGTAACCTAGCTGTGTCCCTCTATGGGGCATTCATAATCCGTTGCAGCTCGCTGAGGTCAAGAGGCGTCATCCGTTGAGAGTAGTTTTTTGCGCGCCTGAGAACCACGGCAGGGTCGAATTCGCCCGAAACGGCCTCCTGAACAATCTCGTAGGCCAGGGCAAAACCTATTATTTTCTTTGAACCACCCTCGACGATGACGAGACAGTCTTCCAACGCTCGGACAGCGAGAACCTCGTTTTTCACATCCTTTGCACGCGCTGAAAGCACCTGCCAAACGGTCCTGTCTTCTCCCCAGGCGCGCCGGATCAACCTGACCAACGAGGGGTGTTTTATTTTCCTTTTAGGATTCGTGTCCCCCTTCTTTGTAAACTCAAACCTCGTGTCGGCGTAGGCTATGAACTCATTCAAAAACCTACGAACGCCGGGTCCCTTGAGACCGACCAGGTCGCCGTAGAGCATTCGAACACCATAGCTGATATCGTCCTTGACATAACCGGCGTCGCCAAAGGCATCGAGGCCCTTAGAAGCTTTGTATAAATGTCTAAAAATCTTGATAGCGCGTTCGAAACTGGGTACTCCTTCGACCGCGGTCAGTTCTTCGTCACACGGCCTTGTACCCACCTTGCGAGCAAAGGCGTCCGTAGCGAAAGCGACACAGAAAACGACTGACAAACTCAGAGCAAGATTCTTCGTCATAGACATGGACCTCATCAGACCTCCTCAGAAACTCTTATCGCTGGTTACATACCCTCCGTGAATTCTGCAAGGGTGGCTTACGTTCGTTACGAAAATGCTCGCAGACCCTGCGGTGCGTTGATTTATAGGCATACCTCTGGTACACCCTCGTCCGAGGGACCCCATGAAATCGCTGAAAGCTAATATTATTCAAATTTTATTGATTGCAGCATTGTCGTTGGCAGACCAGCCGGTCGCTCGGGCCGAAGGCGAAACATCAGCGTCTACGACGGCGGTCCAAACGGCAACCTCGGACCAGCTGCGAGTTCATTTTCAGAGAGTTCAGAAGCACTTCCTTCGAAACAAGCCTTATTACGACGTCGAAGCGCTTCAGCAGTTCTTCGATGCGATCGAGGCTTGGTACGTTCACGGAAAACGTACGACGGTCGTTCTGCCCTCTCATCCGTCTTTACCGACTTACTGGGCGGCCCACGACGTTCTGGTCGCTCTCTTAGGTCTACCCTATGTGGTCGAGAAGGACATGGGTGACTTCAAGCTCGGTAAAAACGGAGAAGTCTCGACCGAAGGGTTTGCGGCATTTTTAGAGAAAGCTGGACGCGCGCTTGAAGACGCGCGAGCAAAACAGCCAGCGCCGTTGACTTTAAACGCAAAAACGACGGTGCTCGTTCCCGCGCGACCCACTTACGTTCTTCGCGATGTCGAAGAGATCGCAACCACGTTCACAGCCTCCAGAGTCTCCGGTGCACGCGATGCGGACGGCGAACATGACGAACGCCGCGCCCGTTCTCCTTACACGACGTCACCGAGTTCGGCAGCGGTCCGAAACCCAGCGGTCGACGACTTTTGGAAACACTTGCGTAACGAATTGACCTTGGCGCAATTTCCGGGGGCAACGACGGCCGCGCTCACACTCGTTCTCCCCAACATGGGCGTGTTTCGTTCCATACCCGCTGAGAATCTCAGTGCCGATGAGCTGCGTGCGCAAATCGCGCGCGTCCAGACGGAGACCCTCGGCGACGAATGGGAACGTGAGTTTGGAACCCAGAATGCGGGATCGCTTCGTCATTCCCCTATCGTAATCTTCTTGCCACCGTCATCGAAGGATTGGATGACATTTCTTCAGAGTCATTTTCAGCTCATGGGAGCCGCTCTACCGCAAGAGCTTGTGTCAAAGACCGTGGTCGACACCGATCTAGATAATCCGCAGATCGCTAACTTCTGGGACCATGTTTATGCGCGATCGATTGTCCCTTACTTAGGTTTCGATACACCTTGGAAAGCCGTTGATCAGATCATGCAAGGACTTGCTCCAGCGGTTCAACGGATTGTTGAGCAAGCCATTGCGAACCTCGGTGCCGATGACATCAAAACACTCACTCTGCGCTTTGCCTCGACCTCCGACATCCGATCGATCGACGAAGAACCTAAAGTTATGATTTCCGTTTCGGTAAACGGCGTTCCGAAAGTCAAAGGTGAAACTGCGATTCCAGAAACACAGATTTCCGTACTGCGTGTGCCGCAAGGGGATATGCGCCTGCGTGTGGCCGCCGGTCTTGCCGCGCGAGTCGTTTTGTTCACGACCGTCACAGGACGCCTACCTGAGAAGGTTTCTGTGATGGGGCGAAGCGATTCGTACAGCGGTGCGGTTCTTCTCCCTCAGCCGGTTTCGGTCTCGCATGGATTGGTGCCCATTTACAGGCCAGGAGAAATAGCGGACCGATCGAACTTCATCGATTGGATGGCTCTCGAGTTTTCCGATCGAGCGGCTGCAAGCGTGATCTTCGGCACGCCTTCCAGCAATCAGGCGGAACGCAAGAACAGCGCTCGCGCCGATCAAATCGCACGCGAGATGATGCGTTTAGGGATGACCGATGCGCACGTCACAGCCGCCACCTACGCGCGTGGCGACGAGATCGACGGCGGCATGCTCGACAGCTTGCGGACTGAGGGATTGGAACACGCCGTGGGAATTCTAAAGAAGGAATGGTCTGCGTTTCGAGCGCTAATTGCCATTCTGTTAACGGAGGATGAGGTCGGCGACTTCGACACGAAATTTAAGGACGTAGATCTCAGTCAGTTTTTCGATAGGTCACCGAAGAGCCCTGAGCTGGCAGCTCTCCTCAAGGACGTTTCACCCGCTCCTCAAAAGGGCACCACGATTACAAGTCTATTCTCACTGGAGATGCAGGCGCGCATTCGAGGTGACTCTTCAAATGAAACGATTTGCGCTCGCAGGCTCCGCGAATATCTTCTCAAACCAGACAACTATCAACCGCCGCAAAACGGTAAAGTGGGATTTCACTCGCGGTAAATAAACTCCGTCGTCACACTTGACCGGACACAAACCGATACACGCCTTTGAGAACAGCGGCGTACGGATTTCCTAAAATGATGGTGGGTATGACAATAACAGCGATCGCCCAAAATACGACGCTCGTCCAAAGCTGCAACCAAAGTCGCGCCATCCATTCCTGACGATCAATACGCGACGCCAGAATCGCACGCACCAGCAAGAAAGCTACGAACGCGACAACTTCGATCATTCCGAGCAATCTCCACTTCTCGGAACCCGCAAGATCGGCCACGTTTTTCAACAGCTCTGGATCCGAAGCAAACTTCACGTAGCCCGCCATGCGCGGGTCTTTGAGAAGCGCATCGAAACGCTCGAGCGTGCCCATATCGAGGTGACTCAAATGAGTCGCCTGAACTTGTTTGAGTGCCTCGTTCACAATCTGCTGAACGACGGCGGGATCTTGAATCATCGGTGCTGGAACGCCCTGAGTGCCTTGGTAGTCCATGATGTTCTCAGTTTACCTTTCAAACCAAGCTCCTGTACACTCTGGTATGGGTGAAATCGAACGCTTTCTCCGCCATTTCAACGCTGCTTTTCTCCTCGCTGTCGATGGGGCTGATGGCATTAGGTTTTTTTATTCAGGATTCCGCGCGCGCCGAAACGGCGATCTTTCTTGAGCCGGGCCTCAGTTATGCGTCCGGAACTTTCACGCAGGAACGCTCCGGCGCAACACTCGGAACCGCTGAGGAGGCCATCGATTCGAGCGGCGTTGGATTTAAACTGCTGAGTGGCGTTCGTTGGTCGGATCTTTTCACGGGTATCGAATTTCAGGGCGGTAAGTTCGACTATCAACCCGATCTCGATCGCACGGGCGAATCAAGTTGGATGTTCTTGGGCCTACCGTTTGGGTATTGGAATCCCGAGTTTCCGATCGCTATCTCGGCCTCCTATGGTTTCATGAGTCGGTACCGCTTGCGTGCGATTCCAGGAACGACGCGATTGTACAAGGGCAGTGCCCTCAAACTCGGAATCGCGCTGCGATTTCGGCCGTTTTCGTATTCCATGCCGAAGATCGGAATTCACATCGAGCGTATTTTTATGTTCTTAGGTTCGGCGCGTGGTCTCGATGGAACATCCCAGGAGCGCGATCATCCGGCGACCATTGGCAACCCGCCGATTACGTACAACACACCACAGTTTTCGATTTGGCAGATCTCGCTGACGATTCCGTTTGATGTTTATGTTGATGAAGACACGGGACCAGGGTCGACGTCGGATTCAGGTTAGCGGCCCTGGTAGTCCCCTTACGGCCTATGCACTCCAAACAGCTGTGCCGCTCGCAGTCTATTGTGAGCGCCGCAAAGCAATTGCAGATTCTGCGCGAGACTCTCCCCACCGAGCGCATGCGGATAGACATGGTCGAACTGTAAACCGTGCCTTCCATCGCAGCGTCGGTTTGTTTTAGCGTCGATGTACTCGCACTGACTGTCTGCACGAGCGACCGTGATTTCACGCGCGGACTTTGAAATGTAGCGGCTCGGAGTCGCTTCGGTCGAGTTTTTGGCGCGAGACTTTGAGACATCGGATTGTTGCAATCGCCGCGGGGCGACTTTCGCCGGGGGAAGTGCGCTGTCCGTCGGTGTGCTCCCGATAGACCGAAGGACTCGGTTTTTCTTTTCCCGCACCGCGATCACCTGCCGGAGTGCAGTCTTCAGACAGTCGACAACGCTCAGTCCAGGGTTACCATCGAGCTCTCGAAAGCGCGCGAGCAAAGCTTCGCATTCAGTGTCGATCTCGATCGCTATCGTCCGAGGTCGCTCCGGCTCTAGAATCTTTTCGATTTCACGCTTGGACTGGTTCTCGATTCGTGGCAATAGGTCACGTGTCTCTGCGGTACTCAGCTTTTTCTTTCGGACATGCGCTGAGAGCTGCGCGACTGTGGTGAGGGTGAGCTTGCCGTCTTGCAGTGCGGTTTTCACCTCGTCGACTTTGAAAATCAGCCGCATCGCCGACACCCGCTCGAATGCCTGGTGCTCGCTGTAGCCCAGATAGTCTTTTACATACGAGAACAGACTCGCGTACCCACGTAGTAAAAACAGTTTTCGCCGATCAACCTCATGCAAAAATTCCAACAACTCGTACGTCGCAAGCTTCTCTCGTTTCGCGGCTTCTAGAACTTCCACGTGTAAGACATCGTTTGAAATATTTTTCATGCGCACGAACATATCACGTGTTTTTCATGCAGCTTTTTCGTTTGTAATCGGCGCACCGTGAAGAGATCGAGCACGTTTTCGGTTTGAAAAATCAAATCGCGCTCGTTCGCTCGTGGGTCGGGGTTTTAGAGCTCTACAGCGTGTGTTTACAGATGAGATCGCCTCAGATACGAAAATGCTCGCAAGAGAAATATTATGTTTAAGAAAACTTTTCCGTCGCGAAACTTTCGTGGTGAGAACAGTCCGAGTATGAAAGATACTCCGCACATGAGAACAGTCCCAGTATGAGAAGTATTCTGCACATCGCCGTACAGCAAGCGGCCGAAGCGATCGGCGTGCAGCAAGGGAACACGCAAATCGCGGCGCAAATCGCACCGCAATGTGAAGCTACGTAAGTCATCATTCAAATCGCGGCGCAAAAGGCGACTGCCGCTCGGATCCGCAGCGATCTAAAAAAAGCTGGTGTTTCAAAACCTCACGCCGATAGCGCGATTGAAGCGGGCCCTTTCACCCAAGACACAATCGAAGTGGAAAATCGCGCCGATAGCGCGGCTGAAGCAGGCCGTCCGACGGAGCTGAAAATCGCGCGCCCACCTACTTCCCCCGGCGAAAGTTGCGGCGCACTAAGTGCGCGAAAAGCGCAAACCCCCAAACGCCCTCAGGTCGCAAATCTCCAAATTCCGAGCCCCAAAATCGCAAACTCATGATTCGCAATCTGCCAAACCCCAGCAAGTCACAACCCGTAAACCTCAAGTCACAACCCGTAAACCTCAAGTCGCAACCCGCAAGTCACTACCCTCAAACCACAACCCACAAATCACCACGCAGCTCAACCCAAGACCTCGGATCAACTTGCCACTTTCACTCGGTTCCGCCCATTCCGTTTCGCTTCATACAAAGCTTTATCGGCAGCCTGAAGGAGACGAGGAGCATCGTAACCATGCTCGTGGGACGATGCCATTCCCACACTCAGCGTACAACGCCATTCGACTTTCGAAGGAAGGCCGTTTTCGTCGAGGACTGGCCCGTGCAGACGTTCAACGTCCTGCCGAATCCGTTCAGCAGTGGCCAGTGAGTTTGCGTGAGAACTTTTCAGTCCAACCACAAACTCCTCTCCCCCAAACCTTCCAACAATGCAGTTTGGCGATTCGTACTCTTTGAGTACGCCTGAGATGCGCTTGAGCACCTCGTCTCCTGTCAGGTGACCGTGGGTATCGTTGACCTGCTTGAAGAAATCCACGTCGACAATCATGATGCCGCACGCTTCACCCACGTTTTCACAAAGTTCTAAGAGTTCTTTCCATTTCAAGAAAAACTCGGTGCGACGAAGCAGACCCGTAAGATCGTCGCGATCTTGTTTCTTTTCAACACGTCGGAGAGCCTCAAGCACTCTTTGGTACTGACCCTCAAGAGTGGTTATTTCACCGTGGAGGTGTGAGAGGAGATGGCGAATTCCCTCAAGAGCTGATTCCAAGTTTGCTTGTTTCATAGGCCCTCCGGCGTGCCGTATCTTGTGATTCAAACCCACCATTGGGACCGAACCACGAGCAGATACAAAGCAGCGAAGATGCCAAAGCGAGACGCTTGTTTTCTCAGGGAATTTTCAGCGAGAAAGACCGGAAGACCTGTGTCTCCTGAGACACAGTGAGGCCGAGAGAAGCGAGTGGGCAACCGTGCCGATAAGTATTCCATGGGTCCGGTGACTCGCTACCTAATATTGCTCATGATCTTAGCGGTTGCGCCGGGCGCTTCTTATGCGCAATGTCCCCCGGTCGAAGAGCTACTCTATAGACTCGTGAGAAACGCAGGTGTCGAAAAGCAGAGCCCTCACTTTCGACAGTTGGCTGGGGCGGCTCAACAGCTTCGAAACAACCATCACGTCGTCATACCTCCGACCGTCAACCCCGCTCGAAACATCGATACCTCGGAACTGCGTTCGGCTTACGACCGAGTTTTTACCCAAACACCACCTCGGCCAGGTACGCGCCTTTTTATCTCCACACCCAGCCGTCCGAGGCCCGATGACGGAATCAATATCATGCGCGTATCACAGGAGACCGCAGGACAAATCGACGCGTGGGCAGACTCCGTACTCGCAGCCGCTCAAGCTGCATTTCCAGATGAAAAATTGGTTCGCGGTCCGGTCTCACTGGGACGTGGATTCAATGCGCAAAACAGTTTGATCCATATCGACAATGCTGGAACCTACATGCAAGCAACATCCACCCTGCAAGGCTCATCCACCGCCCTTCTCACTGAGGGTGCCGTTGAAAATCTAAGAAGAGCCTTTCCAGGGAAAACATGGAGACTCGCCGGAAAAAATCCAGATGGCTCCTACGTCGTTGAAGCGCTAGAGGGATCACAGCCTGTTGGAAGGACGACGCTCAATCCGGGAGATGTCATTGAACCGCAGACCGGGTCTACCGTTCTCATTACGGGTCGCGATCGAGTCACGGCTGTTTCCGATTCTTCGCCAACGTTCCACTCGAGCCCACTGATGGTGACGACCCAAGATACAGAAGATCGACTCACGCTCTTCGTAGCGATCCGAAGGGCAACGGACTAAGCCGCAATCTTTCGGAACGACTCCGCTTTCAACTGATGTCGACGGAGCAAGCGCAAGAAGTTGCTGCGATCGAGTTTTGCTTCGCGGGCAGCGGCAGAGACATTGCCACCATGTCGCTGAAGCGTTCCGAGCAAGTACTCACGCTCGAAACTATCGGACCATTTGCGCTTGAGTTCCATGTAACCACCGACACCGGATTGATCCGGAGCCTGGTAGGGATTGGCCACACTCTCGAGTTTAAAGCCCGTGACTTCTCCAACCGCTTGCGACGTCTGTGGAAGTGAAAAGTGCCGAGGCATCACTTTGCCTTTGCCTTGCCACAACAGCGCGACGCGATCGAGGACGTTCCACAGTTCGCGAACGTTTCCCGGCCAGTTGTACGTTGTCAGTGCGTTCTCACCGTCCGGCGTGAACCCTTCGAACGTCTTACCGCGTGCATGAAAAGCCTTTTCAGCAAACTGTTTCGCCATTGGAACGATGTCATCAGAACGATCCCGCAGCGCCGGTAGATCGATCACGACTTGATTGAGCCTGTGATAAAGATCTTCGCGGAATCCACCGCCACCATTGGGTGCCGAACGTTCTTTGAGGTTACGGTTCGTTGCCGCGACCACTCGGACATCCGTTGATAAGTCTGCTGTGCCACCGACGCGTCGAAATGTCTTCTCTTGAAGAACGCGCAGCAGTTTCGCTTGGATCTTGATATCCATCTCGCCGATTTCGTCTAAGAAAAGTGTTCCGCCTTTCGCGATTTCGAACAGGCCACGTTTCAACGTTTGAGCGCCAGTGAAAGCTCCACGCTCATGACCGAAGAGTTCACTTTCCAACAGCTGCTCAGAGAAGTTAGCGCAATTGACGGCCACCCAAGGCCCGCGCGCACGACGTGAACCCGCATGAATCATGCGTGCGATACCTTCCTTACCCGTACCGCTTTCTCCTTGAATCAAAACCGTTGGTTCCTCGCCCGTGCCTCTCATCGATTCGCGACGAAGAACGTTGATCCACTCGTTCGTCTTTTCCATCGAGGATGACTTTGAAACAAACCAAACTTCGTCTTCTTCTTTTCCTTCGACGCGGCTCACACGCGCTTCGAGGCGATCGACGAGCTCAGCGTTCTCACGCGTGAGCTCAAACTCCCGAGCGCAGCGTCCCACGGTGTGCGCAAACTCATCCATATCGAACGGTTTTTCGAGATAGTCGGAAGCGCCCAGTTTTAACGACCGAACTGCGGCGTCCTTTTCACCGTGACCTGTGATTACGATCGATCGAATAGCCGTGCTCTTCTTATGAGCCGTTTCGAGAACACTGAAACCATCTTCGCCCGGCATCTTGAGATCCGTGACAACAACGCCAATCGCGCCGTTCTCCTGAATCGCTTTCAAAGCCTCCGCCCCACTCGAGCAGACCACGGTTGGATAGCCATCGCGATCAAGACGCGTTCTCAATAACTTCCGGATCGAATCTTCATCGTCCACAATCAAAACGGTGGGAAGTACAGTCGGTTTCATATGACTCTCCTTTTCCTGTCTGTCTAAAAATTCCTAAAATCTTTTGGTAAACGAATTCTAAAACTGGTTCCACGACCGGCCGTGCTCTCAACCACGATCGAACCATGATGCTGGTTCAAGATTCCGTAACTGAGACTGAGGCCTAAACCCATCCCTTTACCGACCTCTTTGGTGGTGAAAAACGGATTGAAAATCTTTGATCGAACACTTTCTGGAATGCCGGCTCCATCGTCGGTCACTTCGACCTCTAAGAAGTCTTTGTGATTCTTCGAAGTGATCGCGATCGTACCTTTGCCACGCTTGGTCTCTAAGATCGCATCGCGGGCGTTTGTTACCAGATTGGCGAAGATCTGCTCGAGCTGAATCGCGCTTCCGAAAACACGGGCGTCGGGTGCGTCGAGGTTCTGTTGAACGGTGATGCCCTCCGTCTTCAGTGGTTCAAGCAAGTGCTCAAGCGCATCTCCAACCACGGTGTGCACGTCAACCCACGTATGATCCTCCAGCGTTTTTCGAGCGAGCGCTCGAAGATGCTTGATGATCAATGCGACTTTTTCTGCCTGACTGGAAATTTCATTAACGGCGTCAGTGAGGACGGCAGGATCCTTCGAGCGACGCGCCTCTTGAGAGAAGCCTAGGATAATCTGTAAGGGCTGATTGATCTCATGCGCGATTCCTGAGGTGAGCTCACCGAGTGCGGCGAGTTTGCTCGACTGAACGAGCATATCTTGCGTGGACTTGAGTTCCGCATGACTTTTCTCCAAATCGGAGATCAGGCGAGTCATCTCTTGATGCTTTGACAACAACTCGAGTTCGAGACGTTTCTTTTCGGTAACATCTCGAAACGTCATCACGACGTAAGAAGTCTTCTGAAGCGCGACCGTCGAGCGTCGAACATCGACCACGCGCGTTTCGCCGCGAGCGTTTTCAAAACCAAAATCCTCAAAAACACCGTCGTGGGAAAAATCTCCCGTTTTAAACTTTCGCAAACGCGCAGCCCGGAGTTCGTCGCCAGTGACAGGCTTGAGAAGACCGTCAAAGTCTCGATCCAGCATTGCCGACACAGGTTTACCAAAGAGTTGGGACGACCCTTCGCTAGCTTCTACTACAAGGCCTTGTTCATTGAGGATCACGAGCGGCTCACCGCTCGCACGAATCAGCGTCGCGTAGTCGGGAGCGCTGACATGAGTTGCGGAGCTCAGTTTAAGCGGCGAGGGCATGCACCAAAGCTCCTGCTTTCTTGAAGTCAGCGTCGAGCCAACGCTCGATACTTGCCAGCTTCTCGGATGTGAGACCACAATCGGTCATGTCTTGATCGCCGACCTCGGGCTCCGAGCAATCGCCGGAGAATCCAAGCTTTTGGCGCACGACAATCTGATTGGCGATGCGAACGCAAGCAACGAGCTTTCGCAATGGATCGGACGCCGTACGTGTCTCAGCCGGGTCGTGGTGAAAGCGAATCGCAGCCTGAATCGTAGCCGGGAAGTTCCACTGTTTTGCCGCTAACCAACCCACCATCGCGTGGTCTTCACCTGCAACGCGGATTTGTTCGCGTTCCACGGCAACAAACGACGACGCTGTTTTCGTCGTGCGTTCCAGTACAGCTTCAAAACGTGTGCGATCAAATTTGAGTTGGACGAGTTTTCCGAGATCGTGAAGAAGTCCCGCCGTAAATGCCGTCTCGTGCTGGGGTAAACTGATCTCTTTTGCGATCCGCTCAGCGGCAAGACCGACGGCCAACGAATGCTTCCAAAAATCATCGATCGAGAAGCGCGACGATCCTAGGCGCGCGAAGACATCGAAAACCGAAACGCCGAGCGCAAGCTGCGCAATCGTGTTGAAGCCCAAAAAACCCAAGGCCTTCTTCACGGACGTCACTCCGCCAGGGACAGCATAAAACGAAGAGTTGGCGAGTTTGAGAACCTTGGCCGTAAGAGCCTGGTCCTTGGAAAGAACACGCTCAAGGTCAGCGACCGATGAGTTCGAATCCGCGATCAGGCGGTTGATCTCAAAGGCCACGCCCGGAAGCGTTGGCAATTCTTGGATTTTACCCTCTAGAATCAAAAACTTACCCTCATTCCCCGGAGGCCCCTGGTCGCGGCTGTTACGTACTGATGGTGTCCTCTTTGTGTATCGGACACATGTGTCGTCTCTTTAGGAAAATCGTGCCGCCTTAATAGTGTATCTATTTTGTCAGGTTTGCCAAGCCCGGCTTTGTGATTTATTTTTGAACGACGGCAATATATTGGGATGTATGAGGAAACCGATCATGAGACTTCTCGCTGCGCTGATTTTGTTAACTTCATCAGTTTATAGCTGGGCACTTTCGTCGCCTGGCGTCGAACCACGGGACGAGGTGAACGAGGCAGATAGGCCGATGCCAGGCCGTACCGCGGACGGCGACGAAGTCCTACCTCCGGGTTACCCAGGCTGGGGTAGCGGCGGCGTTGCCGCAGGCCCTAACTACGCCAATCCAGACGCTTATGAACGCGCCGATGCCGGTGGCGCCGAGTCCGGCGACGCTCCGTTTCGAGCGCAACCTGCGCCTCGCGATTTTGAAAACGACGACGCCGACGACGCTCAATACTAGAACTGAGACCCAAGCATGCGTGGAGCGATCGTTGGATTCGGTTTCATTGCAGCAAAAGGGCACGTCCCTTTCTACGAACGCGCCGTCCGTGATGGAGCGCTCGAGATCGCTGCGATCGCGGACTCCTGTCCTGCTCGGCTAGCGAAAGCTCGTCAGGCCTTTCCGAATGCGAAGGTCTATGCTGATGGACTCGACTTGATTTACCGCGAAGGTTCGCAGATCGATTTTCTCGATATCGCCACACCTCCTTACGCGCACGAACGTCTCGCAGTTGCCGCACTTGAAGCTGGCATTCATGTTCTTTGCGAAAAGCCACTCACGACTTCGGTGGAAAGCGCACGCCTGATGCTTGAAGCGGCCCTCAGGAACAAACGTGTTTTGTTTCCTGGACACAACTATCGTCATGCGCCCGTGGTCCAGCAGATCAAATCGATTTTAGATACAGGCGATCTAGGCACTGTGAAACTCGTCACGCTGCAGACGTACCGCAACACCCACGCGCTCGGCGTTCCCGAATGGAACACTGACTGGAGACGCGACCAACGTTTCAGCGGCGGTGGGATTGCGATGGATCACGGAAGCCATAGCTTCTATTTGATTTTTGATTGGTTGAAACAGTATCCAAAAAATATCTCGGCCCGCATGTATCAGATCAGCGCTCCGGAGTTTGATACAGAAGATAACTTTCATGCTTCGCTCGAATTCGAAGGAGCGGTCGCCCAGATCGGTCTCACGTGGACCGCAGGCAGTCGCAAAGTCGTCTACACGATACAATGTGAAAAAGGCGCTATACGGGTTGAAGACGACGATTTCGAGGTCGCACGAAAATTCGCGCGCAAAGACGAGAACATCTCGCATGCCGCCGAATGGGCGATCGAACGTTTTACGCTCCCCTCTCACTGGATGGACTCGAGCCATAGCGAATGGTTCGCAAGTCTGTTCGCAGATTTCTGTGTCGCGATTGAAAACAACCAGTTTGTTTCAAAAGATACGACGGATTCTTACGAGTGCATTCGAACCATCTACGGCGCTTACGAATCGGCACGTCTCGGCGGAACTAAGGTTGCACTTTTCGACGTAGATCGCGCTGATAGACCCAGGCTGTCACCATCACTAACGCTGTGATCATACACGTCACTTCGCCAAGGATCGACAGCAAGCCAAAACTCACGAATGCTTGATTGCTCGCAATGAGGAGCGAAAGATACCCAACCATGGTGGTGTAACTTGCAAGCCCCACCGCTCCGCCCGTTTCGCGAATCACTTTGACGATTTTACCAGGACCCTCGAGCTGATAGCGCTGAAACATGTTCACCGCGTAATCCACACCAATCCCAAACGTCATCGGAAGCGCGATGAAGTTCAAGAAGTTGATCTTAAGATCCAAGCCATAGATCAAGCCGAAGAGCCAGAGGACCCCCACCCAAAGTGACGTGAGAACCACGCCCGAAACCCGGAAATCTCGGAACAATATGAAAACCAGCACAGTCACAGCAATGAATGCAAAGAACGTTGCCTTCGGGCCATTGTCTCGAATCGCTTCAATCATGTCAGCCGAAACGGGTAACTGACCCGCCACCGGAATCCCGGCTTCCGTTTCGTCGGCAATCGCACGGAGATCTGAAACAAAACGAATGAGCGTGTCCGCCTCGCCCATGCGTCCACCCACGGGTGGCTCCACGAGCACCAGCCGTCCGAGAGTTCCATCTTTCTCGCGAAAGCGGTTGAGCAGAAGCGCCGGTAGGTCCTCAGCTGTGAACGTCGTAAAAACTTCGGGCGTGAGATAGCGTTGAACGGTGATCCGGTCCTGTTCACTGATCTGCGACATGATTCGCGGCGTGAGCATCGCCTTGATCTCTTTTAAGATCTGAATCTTCTCGGGCTGATGCTTCGGAACAAAGTCCTCGAGGAAACTCAGTACGTCGATCAGAGTCTTTTCGCCCTCAGCCTTCCGTTTCGCTTTGAGTTTCTGATAGATGATTCGTGCCTCTTCCTGGTTTTCCGGAAGAAACACGATCGGAGTCATATAGCGCTTGAAAACTTGGTCGACAAACTTCGAATAATAGACCGAACCACTCTCAAGACTCTGTCGATTGCGAAGTTTCAGGAGATTCGTTTCGATGATCTCCGTCTTCGATAGAACGATCGCCAAGATACTCATCGCAGACGCGATAACTGAGAGCGTGATGAGCAGACCCGAACGCTTCTCAACGAGCCGAGCGATCAACCCAGTCACGATATGTTTGGGCTCTGGCCAATGGCTCCGCTCGATCAGTTTGAGATTCGAAATCACAGTGAGCAGCGCAGGCAGGATCGTGTAGGCACTGATCCAGCAAAGCACCATGCCGACAAAACCAATGATCCCGAACTGCCGGAAACCACGAAAGTCTGTGAGAAAAAGTGACCCGTAAGCCATGCCCGCTGCTAGCGCAGCCGTGAGGGTTGCTGTCGCTGTGCTTTGAATCGCGATCGTTACTGAGCGAAGATGCCCCTTTGCTCGACGGCGTTCTTCGATATAGCGCGCGAGAAAGATGATCCCAAAGTTAATCCCGTTTCCGATGATGATGCTACCCAAGAAAGCTGAGTTCGCATTGAGATAGCCCACCGTAAAATACGAGCTTCCAAGCGTCCAAAGCGTTCCAATAAAAAGACTGACGAGTAGAACAAACGTTCCCCAAAAACTCCGGTAGTAAACCAGCAGCCCGATGGCGACGAGGATCGTCACAATGACCGTCGAAATACCGAGGTCTTCTAGGAGAGCTTCGCGCTCCTCGATGAGGTTCTGCACGCCTCCCGAAAATCGCACCTCAAGATCAGGGGCGTACTTTTTCGGATCCAGCGAGGCAACCGACTCGTCGATCGCGCCACGGAGCTTGAGCGCGCCCTCGATTCCTGAGACTTTTCCCGGCAAGTAAGCGAGCAGGAGACGAATCGTTTCATCATCGTTGGCGTAGTATCCACCCGGAAACTGCGTGTAATAGGAAACGCTCTTGGCGTACTTGTCTTTGAATCCAATGAAATTGAAAACAGGTACCGGCAACTCAGCGTTCGTGAAGATATTGATCGGATTGAAAAGTGCCTTTTCGTAAGCAATGCGATCACGAACATAGTCACGGACTTCGAGGAGTTCCGTGCGCTCGAGAAAAAGCGCCTGTCGCTTTAAGAAAAAATCGACCTCGGTCTGAATACGATGCTCCACCCACGCTATCGTGCTGGTGGGATAAGTCTTGAGACGAACTGCCAGATCGTCGACAAATCGCCGACTGGCCACCTTGTCCTTCGAGAACAGAATCACGGTGATACTGTCGATCGACTCGAGGCGCCGCGTGACCTCGTTCAGGTCCATCACGCTCCGTGCGGACGTTGGTAACAATTCTTCGATGTCTGTTCGCAGGTTGCGGTACAGTTCGACAGTGTAGTAGGTGGATACAGCAGCCGTGATCAGCCCGAAAAGACTGATCCAGCCGGCGTATCGAACGATGAAGCGACTGTAAAGATTCATGAAGGGCATCGGAAGTTTACGGCGCATGCATCGGTTTGGCAACGAGAGAGCGGCGTGAGTGAGTCGTCCAAGCATCAGGAGATCTGACATTGTTTTCCGCGGTTCTTTTTGACTTTGGTGGAACACTCGACGCCGACGGTGTCCACCCTCGGGACCAGATGCTGCGAGCGATACGTTCTGTCGGAGGCCAGTGCGACGAACGTGCTTTTCATGACACCTACACAGCGGTCGACCGTTGGATCATCGAGGAAAAGAAAGCGCTCGGCCTTGGATTGGCTGCCTTTAACGAGCTTTTTCTGAAGGAGTTGAGCCGCCGTCTCTGGAACGATGAGACGTTTGCCGACGGCGCCATTCGCTCTTTAACTGCGACCCAGTCAGCCAAGCTCAAGGAAAACACGAAAACACTTTTGGAACTCGGGAAAACCTATCAACTAGGTATTGTTTCCAACTTTTCGGGGAACCTGAGAGACATTTTAGAAGAACAAGGAATGCGTGCGCTGTTTTCTACTGTCACCGACTCGTTCCACGAAGGTGTTGAAAAGCCAAACGCACAGATTTTTCTAAGAACGGTCGCACGTATGGGATGTCAACCCAAAGACTGTGTTTTTGTCGGTGATCACCTCGAACGCGATGTTCAGGCTTCTCAGTCGGTCGGACTCACACCAGTGTGGCTTAGCGAAAAGACGATCCTCTCACCGGAAAACGTAGCTCACATCAGCCGCTTGTCGGAACTCCCTTTGATTCTCGCGCGCCTCGGGAAGCCGTGAACGAGATCGCAAGACCGATCAGCAACCAAATGATTTCAACACCACGATAAGCGAGAACAGCGGTCAGTGCGCCGCTTACCCCGCGACCTAAAACATGCTCTAAAACAAAACTGACACCCGATTCACGAGTGCCGAGTTGATAAGGAACAAAAAACGTTCCTGTGTCCACAATGGTGCGCGCGACATCCAACGTCCCGGATTCAAAAAGCGAGATACTCAACCCCATAGCTAGAAACGCGACATAGAACGTAAGACCTTCGGCCCACCGGGCGATCGCTTCGATGACGACTGCGAATCCAAGACGCGTGTATCCGCTTACGTTTCGACCACCCCAACGCACCGAACGGCGAAACTGCCACGCAAACTTGAGTCCGTACTTGCGTAATCGTGACCGCGGTTGTGACCGCGAGCGCGACCGTGAGCGATGCCGCAAAACTCTGCGAACAATAATCCCTGGCAAGAACCAAATCAGCGCAGCACTCAAAACACTTCCCAGTACTACCAACCAAAGCCACGGCTCAAACGACGACGCCGCCGGAAAGCATACAATCAGAACAAGGGCACAGACGAAAAACGCAAGGAGCGTCCCTAAAAGATGGGCAAGATTGTAAACAACTACACTCTCAAGAGCTCGATCCGAATCAAGGTGTTTTCGTAACGCCATCCACTTGAACGGCTCTCCACCGACCTTGAGAAACGGCGTCAAATTGTTCCAGCTGATACTCGTCACCATGATGCGCGAAAGTAACCAAAGGCGCTGAAGCGTCACTCTGCCTGGACGCTGCGGAAACTCTGTCACCAGAATCCAAGCAGCACTGTAACAAACGACGGTGGGCAGAAAACTGAGAATAAGAACCGCGGTCCAAGGTCCGAGCTTCTGAAACTCGCCAGCAATCTCACGCACACCATAGGTTTTTAGAATCCAAATCAGACTCGTCAGACCAACGACCCCGAGTACGATCTGACCGACACGTTTCCAGTTCATGAGGGCTCTCCTCGCTTGAGCACCACTAAATCGTCGCAGCAAGTCTCTGATCCTGGCGCGCCTGCAGGAAACGAGCAAGAACGAGGATCGCGTTCAGCGCAAGACAGTCGACAAGGATGAGATAGAGATCGAATCGCCCGAAAGCATTGAAAACAATAATGAGAATCGTATGCGCGTTCGAGCCCAGGAGCTGCCATAGGCGCAACATTGTACGGTTGTGATCGCGATACGCGCGCATCACTTGGTCACGTTTTTCTGGTCCTGAGTTCCCGAGAACAAATCCGCGCAAGTCCTGACGCCAGGCCACGGTACGCGTTGTCAGCATCTGTTGCTGTGCGAGCCACGAAAAGCGCAAGCGCGCAAACAGGCGTTCGCGCAGAGACGAACCTTTCGCCGCTTCAGCACGGGCCTCCTCTAGATCTGGATTCCAGTAGTCGCCCTCTGTTCTGCCACAACCGAAGTACAGGTATTCGCGGTTGTAGAAATCCAAAATCGAGGCCTGCATCGAATGAAAAATGCCAGCTACGATCGCCAGAAAAAAGAGGGCCGGCGCCGATGTCCAGTAACCTTGTTGCAATACGGACAGACAGGAGCCGATGTAAACCGCTGCAAAAACGATATTGTCGCACACCCCATCCAGAACAAGTCCGAACGGTGTGGACCGTTTCGCCATACGCGCGAGCTGCCCGTCGGAACTGTCCAGAACTCCCGAAAGAAAAAACAAGATCGCTCCCCACACGACCGCGGTGGGAGCAGGGGAAAAACCAAAAAGCACAGCAGCGGCAACGCCAAGAACAGCGCCCGCAATCGACAGGTGCACAGGCCATAGGTCGAAACGCCAGGCAGCTTTGGCGATGAGGAAACCCAACGGCCGGTACGCGAAGAGATCGAGTCGCTCTTCGACATCAAAACTCTTCACGGAACCTAAGAATTCGTCGAGCCACTGCTGGGGCCACTTCAAGGGCCATTTTTTCAGCCACGTTTTCAACATGTTCATAGCCACCTAAACAACCGTTTCGGCGGCAAGAATACGAGCCCGCTGTCGAAGCGCATCCGAAAACTCGTGAGCAATTGCCTCAGCCGCTTGCTCACGACAGGTACGGAAACTCGGCCAATCGTTCACGTCAATCACCCAGTACTTTCCCGACGACTCGATCACCAGATCCCCTCCGAACACTTTAAGACCGAGCGCTTCTCCAATCGAACGCGACAGCGATTCAACACGATCGCGCGCGAAGACGACGTCACCTGAGAACTCTGTTTCTCCACGAAACGAACCCTCCAGCCAGCGTGTGTCGAAAAACCGATCCGCGACGCGATAAAATTTGAGAACCCGTCCCGAAATATGTCGCTGTAAAACAACCGACGAAATTCCACGCTGCGAAAACCCCTCGAGTACCTCATGCAGTCCAGAAGAATTCTTCTGAAAGACCACGTCGCTGTCCGACAAAGCATGGAAGTCAGCACGTTTGATCCAGAATCCATTCGACCATGACGTGATGCTCGAAAATGCGTGAGCGATCGAGGTCTCGGAACCCACCTCGCATCGAACCGTGGGAGGGACCGGGAACCCCATCGTCGACAACGCTGTGTAGAGTGCCGAACGAAAGCAGGATCGAACGGCACGCGATGAATTGAAAACGCACACCCCCTGAGCTTCGAGAGCCGAAAGCGCTGTGAGCACGGGACCGCTCTCAGCCATGGTTAACACTCCACGTAGGTCATCCGGTGCTTGAAATGCCCGCGCTTCAGAAAATGTGACGTCAAAGCGATCGCGCAAGTGTTCAGCGGCGGCGGTGAGAATCGCGCGGTCGGCCTCCAGGGCTTGATTCGAAAACTCCGGTTCACGAAAGACGGCTGCGATTTTCGGAAGTCCTGCTTTTACCGCGCTCAAAGGAGAAACTCCTGAGCCGCTCGAATGTCTTCCTCGCGATCCACATCGAGCGTCTTCTCAACGCGAAACGAATAATACGCGTGTCCGTTATCAACCGCACGCGTGAGAAAATTTCGCAAACGTTGAACGCCGGTCTCCATGCATGTCTCGAGCAGATGGCGTTGTTCGAGAGAGAAACAATAGATTCCGGAAGTAATCACAGAATTACTTTCCGCCGGTTCATTTGAGAAACCAAGAATCCGATGACTCCCTCCTTCGATCGCATACAGTGGTTTTTCGTCATCAATAAAGGCGGTCGTCATCACGGCTGATTCGAACCATTGAAGACGCCTACAGTACGTCACAAAATCAGCGAGGTCTTTCGAACGCACGATGGTGTCAACGGTGGTGACCATGAGATGCCCACGACCTTCCGGAAGTTTGCGAATCACTTCCCAAAGTGTGTGCAGCGAAGAGGGCGTATCAACAAAGAAGCTCTCCACTCCAGACGAGCTGAGCGCCGGAACGGTGTCCAGAGCCTGAGTCTTCAAACTCTCGTTGAGCGCCACCCAGACCGTACCTGCGCCAGCCTGCCTCAATCCACTCACGGCACGCTCAAGGAGCGGTCGTCCCTGAATCGCAATCAGCGCTTTTTTTCCGTGTTTCTGAAGCCTTTCCCCGAGGCCACCTGCTAGAACAGCAGCTGTGAACGACGTCTGCATGGATAAGGATTTTCTATAGAGCCGGACTAAGATTGTCAAATTCACGTTTATGCGTTAGGTCTCGAAATCATGCCCGAAATGGCCCCTGCAATGTCGCGCCAGCCGCGCGCCCAGAAACCTAAGATCGTCACACAGATTCCAGGACCTAAAAGCCAGCTGCTCACCCAGCGCGAACAGGTCGGGGCTGCTCCGGGCCTCCAACGTTTCGCGATGATGGCAGGAATCTCCGTGGATCACGCCGAAGGATCCGCGATCACGGATGTCGACGGCAATACGTTTTTGGATCTCATCGGCGGTATCGGCGTGAACGGCCTCGGTCACTCTCACCCGCGATGGAAAAAGCGCATGACGGAGCAGCTCGAACGCGTCTCGGTCGGAAGCTTCACTTCCGAACCACGTGTTCGTCTTTTCGAAAAACTTTTTGAGAATCGCCCGACCCCAAGACTGTCTCGCTTTCAGCTTTATTCAAGCGGCGCTGAGGCGGTTGAATCGGCACTCCGTCTCGCAAAATGTGCGACCGGACGTTATGAGGTCATCAGTTTCTGGGGCGGATTCCACGGAAAGACGCTGGGCGCGATGTCGCTCATGGGCTCGTCCGGGAAAAACGGTTACGGCCCTATGGCGCCCGGAAACTTTCAGGTCATGTATGCCGACTGCTACCGCTGCCCCCTCGGCCTCGAACGCTCGAACTGCGGGACGGCGTGTGCGGAGGTTGCGAAACAGCAGATTCGTCAGCAATCGTCGGGATCCGTCGCTGCGGTCATTGTCGAACCCATGCAGGGAACGGCAGGCAATATTGTTCCGCCGAAAGAGTTTTTACCGATCATCCAACAGGCAGCCCACGAAATGGGCGCACTTTTCATAACGGATGAGATGATCACAGGATTTGGAAGGACAGGAAAGTTCTGGGGAGCAGAGCACTTCGGTCTTGATCCGGATATTGTCACGCTTGGAAAACAGTTTGGCGGTGGCTATCCGTTGAGCGCGATCGTTACGACGGAGAAAATCGCTCAGTCCAAACCGTGGGGAGAGCCATCAGGATCGTCATCGAGTTACGGCGGCAATCCTTTAGCTGCGGCATCGGCTCTGGCTGCGATAGAGATCATCGAAGAAGAAAATCTTCTACAGAACGTTCGGTCCGTCGGCGAACTCATGCTCGCGACGCTCAAGAAGTTTGAGACGAAGTATCCGTTTGTCGGTTTTGTCGATGGCGCCGGACTCTTCCTGCGCGTCGAATTGGTCGAAGACAAGAAAACCAAGAAGCCACTTCGGTCCGAGGTCTGTCATCAGCTCTTCTTCGAATGTCTGAACCGCGGCCTCCTGACGATGAGTTATGCCCCGCACTTTCGATTGCAACCCGCGATGACCATTGATGCCGAAACAGCCACGACGGCACTTGCGATCTTAGACGAAGCGTTCGCGGTTATTCAGAAGCGTTACTTCTAACTCCTTCGTGGGCTGACTAAGTGCATAAGTGCTGGCCTCCGCCCTCGGTCCGTGAGAAATTCCCGTAATGGCTCTCTCCGATATTTCCATCCGGAGGCCTGTCTTTGCATGGATGCTCATGGCCGGGCTCATCGTGTTCGGAGCCATTGCGTTCAAACGCATGGGCATCAGCCAGCTTCCGGATGTTGATTTTCCAGTTGTCTCGGTTTCTGTTTCCTACGAAGGCGCGGCTCCTGAAGTCATGGAGTCCGACGTAGTCGACGCACTCGAAGATGCCATGATGAGCATCCAAGGTGTGCGTTCCGTTTCATCGAGCGCTCGCTATGGCTCGGCGAATGTTTCGGTCGAATTCGAATTGAATCGCGACATCGATGCCGCCGTTCAGGAAATCCAGACCAAAGTCGCTCAAGCGCAGCGCCAGTTACCTAAAGAAATCGAACCACCGGTCATCTCGAAGAGCAATCCCGAAGACCAACCGATTCTCTGGCTCACAGTCTCAAGCGACAAGCACGCCCTCAAGGACTTGATGTTCTTGGTGCGTGATCAACTCAAAGATAAGTTCACAACCATTGACGGTGTCGGCGAAGTTTTCTTAGGCGGTTACGTCGAACCTAACTTACGCATCTGGGTTTCCAACGAAAAACTCAATCAGTACGAGCTCACCGTTGGCGATATTGTTTCGACGATTCAGAACGAACACGCTGAACTTCCTGCTGGTCAGATTGCGACCGCAGAAGCCGAATGGAGCGTGCGCACGATGGGCGAAGCCCGAAGCGTTCAGGAGTTCGAAAACATCGTCGTCAATGAACGCGGCGGTCGACCGGTTTATCACCCGATTTTTCTGAAGCAGGTTGCAAAGATTGAAGAAGGCACCGCCGAAGTCCGCAGGTCGTCCCGATTCATGGGAAAACCCGCCGTCGGCCTAGGGATCCGAAAGCAACGCGGCTCGAACGCCGTAGCGGTCGCGCAGGCCGTGAAGTCGCGCATCGAGGACGTCCGCAAGGACCTGCCCGAGGGTGTTGAAATCAACGTCAACTTCGACACGACCAAGTTTATCGAAGATTCGGTTCATGAACTCAACTTCACGATTGTCTTAGCAGCCCTTCTGACAAGTTTAGTTTGCTGGCTCTTTCTGGGATCGTTTTCGTCCACGGTTAATGTACTTCTCGCGATTCCGACATCCATTGTTGGTGCGTTTATTATTTTAAATGCGTTCGGGTTCACTCTCAATACGTTCACGCTGCTTGGACTGAGTCTCGCGATCGGAGTTGTCGTTGACGACGCGATCATGGTCCTCGAGAATATTGTTCGTCACCGAGCCCTTGGAAAGCCACGCGTACAAGCAGCGATCGATGGCTCGCGCGAGATCACGTTTGCGGCGATGGCCGCAACGATTTCGATCGTAGCGATCTTTCTGCCGGTGGCTTTCATGAGTGGCGTGATTGGAAAGTTCTTCTATCAGTTCGGCGTCACACTCACAGCGACTGTTCTGCTTTCACTTCTGGAAGCATTGACGCTCACGCCGATGCGATGCTCGCAGTTCCTGAGCACCAAATCCGAGGGTTGGATTGGCCGCACGGGCGACCGGCTCGTGCTGAAAATGGTGTCGCTCTACGAGCGGATTTTGCCGACCTGTCTTGCACACCGCTGGACCGTGGTGATCCTGGCTTTTGTATTTTTTCTTGGATCGTTAGCGACGTTTCCTGTTTTGAAGAAAGAGTTCACGCCCGCAACCGATCAGGGAACCTTCATGGTGCGTCTGCAAACTCCGACCGGGTCCTCGCTCGCTTTCACCGACGCGAAATTTAAAATCGCAGAGACTTTTCTGGCCACACGTCCTGAAATTCAGCGCTACTATGCGTCGGTCGGAGGATTTGGCGGAGGTGAGGTCACCTCCGGTGTTGTTTTCGTCACACTCAAAGACAAGGGAAAACGTGGCATCAACCCCGAAACAAGAAATGAGTATACCCAGTCTGATGTGATGGAGATCGTGCGCACGGAACTCAAGAAAATTCCAGATCTCAAAGTCTTTATCCAGGATCTTTCCATGCGTGGGTTTTCGTCGTCACGTGGCTATCCAGTTGAGTTTCAGGTACGCGGTGCTGAATGGGAGAAGCTCGCCGAGATCACACAGGATCTCATGAAAAAGATCGACGCAACGGGGCTCGTGGCCGATCTCGACAGCAACTACTTGCTTGGAAAACCAGAAATTCGCATCATCCCCGATCGGGCCAAAGCTGCCATGCGTGGCGTGAGCGTGCGCGCGATCTCGGAGACCGTGAGCTCGCTGATCGGTGGACAGGTGACGGGCAAGTACCCCATGAACGGGCACCGTTATGACATTCGCGTGCAACTCGTTCCAGAAGAGCGCGACCAAACTGCGCAGGTCAAAAATCTTTACTTACGCAACAACCGAGGCGAGCTCGTTCGTCTGGCCGATGTCGTGACCACCGAGGAACGTAAGAGTCTTCAGCAGATATCGCGCGAGAGTCGAGAACGGACGATCTCTGTTTTCGCTAACATCGCTAAAGGCAAGTCGCAGGACGAGGCACTTCGGGCTGTCGAATCGCTCTCCAAGTCTTCGTTACCCGACGGTTACCATGTTGTTCTCGGCGGCAGTGCAAAGACGTTTAAAGAATCGTTTGGCGATCTCTGGTTTGCGATGATTCTGGGTTTCGTTGTCGCTTACATGGTGCTCGCATCGCAGTTTAACAGCTTTGTCCATCCGATCACGGTGCTCATGGCGCTTCCGTTCAGCGTTTCGGGCGCATTTTTAGCTCTTTTGGCGACTGGCCAATCGCTGAATATTTTCAGCTTCATCGGATTGATTCTCTTAATGGGTATTGTGAAAAAGAATTCGATTCTGCTCGTCGAGTTCACCAATCAAGTGCGCGAGCATGAAGGATTAGCAACCTATCCGGCACTCATGAAAGCTTGTCCCATTCGCCTGCGCCCGATTGTCATGACGTCGCTCGCTACTGTGGTAGGTGCTCTTCCTGCAGCACTGGCACTGGGGCCAGGCGCGGAAACGCGCGTGCCGATGGCCGTCTGTGTGATCGGCGGCGTGATTCTTTCGACGCTGCTCACGCTTCTGGTCGTGCCGTGTGTTTATAGTTTGTTTGACGAGTGGGCTCAGAGGTGGAAACCAAAAGCCAAGCCAGAGGCTGTTACGGGAGCCGCCATGCTCTTGTTTACGATGCTCACGAGTCTGACGATGTTCGGGATGTCCGAGGCCTATGCTGAAACCGAGATTTCGTCGCAAACTCTCACGCTTTCTCTTCGTACCGCGATCGAAAGGGCCCGTCTTAACGATCCTCATCTGAAAACGCTTCAAGCACGTGTCGAGGAGGCGGATGCATTGTTATCGGGAGCGTATGCTTCCCTTCTCCCGACCATTGACGCCGTCGGAACAGGCTACAAACGTAAGGACGCCGCGCGATCAAACACGACACGACTTTCTGGAACGAGTTACAGGATCTATTCGGCACAGCTTGAGTTAGGTCAACCCATCTTTGCGTGGGGAATGCTCGCGGCGATCGCTCAGGCTCGGAAGGATCAGCGTATTCGCGAAATCGATTACTCGATCGGTGCTCGTGAACTTACGGTTGGTGTTATTAAGGCATTCAACCGAATCTTATTCACGGAACGCAAGATCGCACAGCTGCGTGCAACGCGTACGCTGAACGATGAGATCTTGAAAGTTACGGAACGCCGTCTTCGCATCGGTCGTGGCCAGCGACTTGATCTCCTTCAGGTCCAGGCCGAACAGGCTATTCTAGAGTCGAAGTTGGCACAGACGGAGAACGAACTGACCGACGCGCGTTCGGAACTTGCTCACTTGATGGGCGAGTCGTCGGCGATTGTCATTCGTGCACAAGGTGACTGGCACGCGCCCGACTGGACATCGTACACGCAGAAGCTTTCTCAGATCACGCCGGTGGTTCCTGAAATCGAACAAAAGAACGCACTGATTCGTCAAGTCGACGACCGAAAATCGGTCGCTCTAGGCAAACACGCGCCGACGCTCGGATTTCGCGGAACGTATGGTCGGTCGGCGTTCACCTTTTCGGATCTCGGTGACTCGATGTTTGATCAGTGGTCCGTCGGACTAGAACTTCGTATTCCGCTCTTCAGCGGACTGTCGTCTATTTACGAACGTCGTGCCTTAAACGCCCAACAGCACCAGCTCGAATGGAATCTCGCTCAGTTTCAAAACGAGAATGGACTCAATACCTCTCGAGCCCGTCAAAATCTCGAACTCGCCGTTCGCGTGATTGAGTTCGCCAAGAAATCGTACGATCTGTCGTCTCAGTCACTCAGTGAGGCGGAGCGGAACTACCGTAATTCGCTCATCGACTATGTTCAGTTTCTATCGATCCGAGAACAGAAACTCGACTCGCAGACCCAACTGGATCAAGCCATCTACGACTATCGCGCTCAACTCGCTCGGTACACAGCCGAAGCTGGGTATCCGCTCGATGCGCTGGTCTCCGAACTGCGTTAGTTCCGACCTTCACTTCCCCCGGGGGAAGTGATTCTTTAGATTAGGGGGTTTCATCGAGGCGCATCGAGCCGGCGTTGCGGTGCAGCGCCGACTGCTCTTTAACTGCGTGGCACTTGTGCCGGAACAAGTCACATGGCGTTATCGCCAACATTACGCACCACCCGCAACTACCAATACCCAGACAGTTACCATTTCCATTTCGCGCCGCTTGTTGATCTCTGCGGCTTCACTTGTGCCGGCACAAGCGCTGGTGCGTCATCGACATGTATCACTCCTCCCGCCTCACCCACCTTACCGAAGCAACGGCCCGATCTTCGTGGCCAAACCACCGAAACCACCGTTTGAGAGCACGACAAACACATCGCCCGTCTTCAAAGATCGAGCGATCGCTTGAAAGCCGTCGTCGCCCACAGTGAAAACGCTCGCGAATCGTCCTTTAGCCTTAAGTTCGCTCACAAGTTCATCGGACGAGAACCGATCCCCTTCACCGATACGACTCTGATCGTACGGTTCGGCAATCCAGGTGGCGTCGGCCTCTAGAAAACTTTGAACGTATGCCTGCTGAAAGATCTTTCGTCGCGATGTCGCACTTCGTGGCTCAAATGCCACGACCATCCGACGTTCCGGAAACCGTCGTTTAAGAGCTTGAATCGTCGCGCGCACGGCGGTCGGATGATGAGCAAAATCGTCGATGACGAGCACTCCTTTGAATTCACCTTTTATTTCTTGTCGTCGCCGCACACCACGAAATCGTGCGAGGGCGTCGATAACCGGTGCCGGCTTGAGAGCAGCGACCTCGGTAGCAGCGAGAAAGACCCCGAGAGCATTCGCGACATTGTGCCGACCAGCAAGGCGCAACCGAACATCCTCTTGCACATAACCGCTTGGACCTTCGATCCGAAAGATCTGGTGGTCACGGTGGTCTCGAAATCCAACAGCACGGTACTCGGCACGCGATTCCTCGCCAGCGCCATAAGTGATCACTCGCGTACCCGTCGGTAGAATCTTCTCTTGAACCAGTTTTTCGTTTTCTAAAAAGTCCTGGCAGACGATGAACGTACCGTTTTTCCGAACACGTGCGGCCAACCCGCGAAATGCTTTTCGTACGGCTTCCATGTCTGCGTAGATGTCCGCATGATCAAATTCCATGGACGTCAGTATTACGTGGTCCGGCTTGTAATGAAAAAACTTAGGAACCTTGTCCCAAAAAACCGTATCGTACTCGTCACCCTCGAGAACAAATGGCGTTCCCTTGATCAAACCTTCGGCCGAAAAACTCTCCGGCAAATCTTCGGAAACCCCACCAACAAAATAACCTGGCTTCAGTCCGAGTTCGCGAAATACGAATGCCAGCATCGACGACGATGTCGTCTTGCCGTGTGTGCCCGCCACTACGTAGTTCTGTGTTTGGTCGAGTAAAATCTCTTCCATAAACTCCGGAAGAGAACAGTAAGGAACGTCGCCACGCATGACGGCCACCGCTTCGGGATTGTCCTTGCGAATCACGTTACCGATAACAATCAAGTCGGGCTTCGGACTCAGTTTTGAAAGAGTGTCGGAGTGATAACCTTCGAAGACCTGGATCCCAGCTGCTCTGAGAACGTCGCTCATCGGTGGATAACAGTTCTGATCGCTACCCGTGACGCGAATCTTTTTCTTCGCAAGCGCCACAGCAAACGCACCCATCAGCGTTCCCGAGATCCCCAGTATATGCACCGAGCGCAGGGCACTCAGATCGCGCGGAAAACGCCCCATATACTTCAAAGCTTAACGGTTACGCCAATCGAGCGCAACTGCGTCGTAAAGCTTGGGGCGAAATGCTTTGATCAGCGTGTTTTCACGTGTCGGATGAACACGGTTGGAAAGAACGGTCACTGCAATCTTCATCTCAGGATCAATCCACAGAGACGTCCCCGTGTAACCGAGGTGACCAACAGAGTTTCGAGAAAAGAACTGTCCGGCCGAGCTTTCGCTACCCGTCGGTATGTCCCACCCCATGGTTCGAGGAACACGTGTCGGATCGGTCGCTGTCCAGACTCGCAAACGCGTCTCACGGCTTAAGAAGTTTCTCCAGATACCATCCACCATCGTCGACACACCTTGAATCGTACCGAAGAGGCCAGCATGTCCTGCAATGCCGCCCATCACCCAAGCGTTCTCATCATGCACTTGTCCCTGCACCGTCCAAGGCGAGGGGCAACGCCACGACGAAGCTTCGGTCGCAGGAATACTTGCAATGCGTCCTGCATCGGTCGAACGGTCTACTGGAATGAAAAAAATGTCCGACTTCACACGAAGCGGGTTCAGCACATTTTCCCGAATCGCAGACTCGAGTGAAGTCCCCGTCACCGCTTCGAGAAAATAGCCCAAAATCAAAAACGAAACGTCTGAGTAGAGACAGCGTTCGCCAGGACCGTACTCTGGCTTCTCGCCGCGAAGACGCTGCCACATCCACGCTTTGCGCTCG
Source organism: uncultured Oligoflexia bacterium (assembly GCA_964549505.1). Classification (GTDB taxonomy): domain Bacteria; phylum Bdellovibrionota; class UBA1018; order UBA1018; family CAZJVD01; genus CAZJVD01. The sequence goes on along the minus strand of CAZJVD010000011.1, from coordinate 28,546 downwards.
CGAATGGGTACGCGCCAAATTCCATCGGACCACTTTTTAACGGCTTCTTCATAGTAACCACGCCAGGCAATGTACCCAGCTGTGTGGGACAGAAGATGCGCGACAGAGATCTGCGGCCACGGAAAATCCTCGAGCACCGATGCTACCCTCGTATTCCAATCGATCCATCCACGATCAATCAGACGAGCAGCAAGCAGTCCGGTACCCAAAGGTTTCGTTAAGGACGCGAGATCAAAAACAGTATCTGCTGAGACACGCGCGCCAAGTGTCGGAACCGTTGCCGTGTGCCCAACGGCGTCCGCAAAGAGTTTGCGTCCTTCGAACGACCAGATCCCGACTGCGATCGCAGGCGCCACGCCTGAAGCCAGCCCTTCGTGCAGCACACGATGGGTTCGTAAGAATCCTTCCGTCAACAGACCCGCACGACCGTTCATCGGTGTCGGTAACGAAGAATCTACGCGTGTCATCATATGACAAAGCTCTCGTGAACCAGAGCGCCTGTCAAAAAACGTTTTCCGCTGAGCGCAGTTACGTCCAGTGTTTCGTACCGCCCGCCTGTTACCGCTTCAGCGATCGCGCGTCCCGCCGCAGGACACTGCATCGCTCCGTGTCCTGAAAAGCCATGCGCTTCGAAAAGCCGCGCATTCTTCCCAGCTTTTGAGTGCTCGACGGCGCCTAGAACGGCCGAGTGATCCGGTGTCACCTCATAGAGCCCAGCCCAACCGGTCACATGTTTGAGACGCTCAAACCCACTGGAGCGCTCATACAAGGGCGCCCAGATACACTCTTCGAAAAACTGTGCTCCGTTGTACTCAAAGTTCTTTCCGAAAGGCTCGTCGCGATTCGCAAAACCAGCGAGCCCCTGTCCGCCTTCGGGGTGAAAGTAGACACCCGATGTGTCGACGATCATTCCATACGGACTCAGATCCACATCACGCGAATCGAAAACACAGATCTGCCGACGCTGCGGCTTCGTATGTGTTTCGTAACCAAGAATTGCCGCTGTCTCTCCCGCCCACGCGCCGGCGCAGTTCACGATCGTTCGACCATGAAGCGTCTCACGCAGCGCGGGCGTTCCGATCGCGCCATCTACTAAGAGCGAACGAAGCTGATCGGATCCAACCGAAGCAGGCAGCACATCGCAGACGATGCTCCATCCCTTCGCTGAAAACTCAGCCGATCGGAGCCGCCGTCGATCAAGAAAACGAACTCCTTTGGCACGCGCTCCTTCGCGAAAAAACTGTTTCAAACGATTGGGGTTCACGAGACCATCTCGCGAAGCAAAGTGAGCCTCGGCAAGATCGTCCGTCTTATCGAGAAACGGAACACGTTTACACAACTCCGCAACAGTCCATTCTTCTACGGGCCAACCGAGGTCACGCTGGCGCTTCGTCGCTTCGCGCGCGATCGTCAATGCCGTCGCATCATTTTTGGAACGCAACCATAGATAGCCAACCGGGCGATAGCCAACGTCTTCGCGATGCTGATCCAAGAACTCAATCGACGCTATTGAGAGTTGAATATTGAGTGGGTGGTTCATCGTGGCGCGAACCCCACCCGCGTTCAATTCTGAACTGCTCCAGAGTCCCTCGAGATCCGGATCGATCACGACGACATCCCGACAGCCTTTTTCGGCCAGATGCCAGGCGACGCTGCTCCCCAGGAGTCCTGCTCCGACGATGATGACTTCGTTTTGAGCCATTTGCCGGAGATATTTACCAGACGAGGCGGCTGAAGTCTTCGTCGATGATCTTGAGAACGCCCTTTTCCTCGGCCACATAAAGGCGCTTGGTGCCGATCGACTTATGTCCTGTTCCACCGCTATTCAAATGGGACTCGTAGTTCTGAGTGAACTGCACGACCGAATACTTCGGGTGAGCGAGAAAAATAATATGCGTCGGGTTGACCTTGATCGTCTGGTACCGACTGTTGAGACCATGCTTATAGGCCTTCCACGAATCTCGCGTGTACGCCTCACTCCTAAATTCTGAGTGGTAGTGGTTCATGTAGCCATCGATATTCTTGCCTTCCCAGGCTCCAATCCAAGTCCAAAAAAAGTCACGAAGTCGCGTGTCTTTTCCTGGGCTTAAGTAGCGGTCTTCGAGCTTCGAAAAAACCATCAGAGGCGTTAGGCCAAGCTTTACCCATGGTTTGATTTCGGTAAGCTCGCCATTGTTGACGACGATACAGCCCTCGCTATCAAAATCTCTTTTGAGACGTTCGGGCTCATCGGTCGCATGCAACATGATATCAAAACCGGTGTTGCCGGCAATCTGATCGAACGGGTTCGGATAGTTGACGTAAAAAGCCATCACACCAAACTTCGGCTTGAGACTCGGCGGTGTGAGTAACGATGTGAAAGTGTAGATACCTTCGGGCGTTTTGAGATCGCCCTCTTCTTCTTTGTCTCCAACTACTTTGCCGACGGTCGTTCGGAACGTTTTGACGATCGAAAGCTGATCGTCTTTGTATTCGCCTATTTTAAGAGCGTTCGTTGCCTTATCGACGATCAGAACAGTCGGAACATGCTCGGGAATAGCTCCGGCACGCGAAGAGGTGAGTGCCAAACCCGAAAAAACCAACGGAAATCCTATGACCCAAATCGAAATTCCCACACGCGCGCCAGTGCTTCGAAAACAATTCTCTGATTCATTTTGGAGCGGCCGACTTTTCGATCTTCGAAAACAATCGGAAATTCGGTGAAATGAAAACCTTTTTTGACCGAACGATATTTGAGTTCGATCTGAAACGAATAGCCGTCCGAGCTGAGAGACCCGAGATCGAGCGCTTCGAGAACGCGACGATTCCAACCGTTGAATCCGCCCGTAAAGTCGCGAATCGGCACACCGAGAATACCGCGCGAGTAGAGACTGCCTCCACGACTGATGAGTTTTCGAACCCAACCCCAATTGACGGTTCCTCCTCCGGGGACGTAGCGAGAGCCGATAACAAAATCAAAGCTCCCTAATAATTCTAACATCCGCGGGAGATACCTGGGGTGGTGAGAAAAATCCGCATCCATCTCAATGAGTCTGTCAAAACCCTGTCGCAGCCCCCATTGAAACCCAGCAATGTACGCCGGTCCGAGACCCTGTTTCTTTTCGCGATGAAGAACATGCAACCGCTTTTCGGTCGCCGCAAGACGCTCGGCAATCTGTCCCGTTCCGTCCGGACTACCGTCATCAACGACGAGCACCTCCACCGTATGGGACGTTGAACCGCTTTGGGACAAATGCACCCAAAGCGCTGAGAGTAGCGTCGGCAACGACTCCGCTTCGTTGTATGTGGGAATAATGATCAGATTTTTCACGGTCAGAACGGAATATCTTCTTCCGTAAAGCTGCCCGTGGAAGCTTGTGCAGGAGGCGGCGGCATGGGGGCCATTTGCTGATCACCAGCACCGGCATACTCGTTACCGACTTCGTTGGTACGTCCGCCCAAGAATTGAACGGTCTGTGCACGCACCTCGGTCGTGTAGCGCTTCTGTCCGCTCTGGTCATCCCAAGAACGAGTTTGAAGCGATCCTTCGATATAGACTTGGCGTCCTTTCGAAAGATACTTGCTGCAGATTTCTGCGATTTTTCCCCAAACAACAACGCGATGCCATTCGGTGCGTTCTTGCTTCTGCCCAGACTTATCCACCCACGACTCATTGGTTGCGACGCTGAAGTTCGCGACCGACGCGCCCGAAGGCGTGCTTTTGAGTTCTGGGTCTTGTCCGAGTCTGCCCACCAAAATAACTTTGTTCACTGCCATTTGGGGGAGGCTACGAAACGGACTCTAGGCCGTCAAGGGGCTACGGCTTCAGAAGTAGGAGACGCTTCTTCAGCTGAACCCGCCTCAGCGGCCGGACTAGCGGTCGCCTCGCCGGGCCATGGCAAGCCACGCTCTTTAAAGCGGTCGCGCATCCGAGCTTCGACCTGCGCGCGGGCCTTCTTAACGTCTTGAAGATACAGAAAAGGATCGAATCCACACTCAGGACACACGAGAAGGGCGCGGGCACGAAGACGAAAAACAGTTTCAAATACAGCCCAGAGCGGCACAAAACTCACGAGACCTTTTGCGCCCATCAAAGGCCAGAGCGCGAGCGAAATGACCATGGACGTCAAACCGATTTGAAAAACATATTTAGGCTGCCAAGGATTGGGCCGTGTCGCGAGCCGACGCTCGATGCGACAGTGTGGACAGAAAAAATCGTAGTGTCCCTGTTGACTGGGAACATGGGGAAGCATGCTCCTCGGTAAGTTAGTTTTTCTTATGCTTCGCAGCGGTTTCATCGCAAATCCTGTCTCGATTCTATTTTAATGTGTTCCTGCGACAGCGAAACGACAAACCCTTGGCACCGGCAATTACGGGCCCAAACGGCACTACATTCGGCGCTAGGTCAGAACCCATACCCGATGCTCGCCGAGATCGAACTCGATGTGATTGCCGTCTCCAGGAGAACGAAGTCAAAAGCGGAGTAATCCAGCGACACGATCACAGGATGACCATTGTCCAGCGTGTGCGCGTAGTTGGCTCCCATCGCTAACTCGCGGTCGGTCGGCGAAAGCCCCGCAACGATGGCGTACTTGAGATACAGACCCACGGCATCGGTCAGACCTAGAATAAATCGCAGACTCACCGTACCCGACGGACCCAACATGTTTTTGAATCCAAACGCGTTCGTCGAAACAAGCATCGTCGAATAGTAAAGGCCTGCTTGGAGGCTCAGAATCCACGAACTTTCATCGATCAAGTGGTAACCCAGTCGACCATTCAGTCCTGCAAATCGCACCGTCGTGTCGACACGATTGCTCGAGAGCGGAAGAAGGGTTGCGAACGCATTCGCTAAAAAATCCCATTTTCGTGGCGAGAGCGACGATAGCAGCGAAAGTTTTCCGGTTACTCCTGTCATCGTGAAATCAGGGACACCGCTTTCCGAGTAAGCGATCGAAGACCCGCCGAGTGAGATTTCAAAGGACGTCCGCCGATCAGCTGAAGGAGACTGTCCCTCGGTAGAAAGCTCACTCTCCTGAGCCTCGGCTTCGCGCGATTTCGTCTGATAGGGTTGATCATCGACAAGAAGGCCTGTTTGAAGTGTCGACCATTTTGAAAAATAGACCATCAGCTTAACGGTCTTGGCCTTGTTCTGAGGATTGACCACTTTAACGGCGAGAACTGTTTTCTCTCCAGAGATCGGAACAGCGAATGCAAAGTTTCGCGTGGGTGAGTCCTTACGAAGAACCCACTTACCGCCCGCATACAGCCCCCAACCTGGACGATCCAAACTTCCGCGCAGGAGAGCACTGGGAGGACGACCCCCGGTCGCTGGACGAACAACCACGTCGGTACGCTGGAAATCCAGGCCCTGCACACTCTTCGCTTTGTCACGTGGAAGGTAGACTTTTGCGGTCCAGTCCGTAGCTCCCGCCAGAAGCGGAAGGGTTACGACCACACACACCAGGGCACTACCCAGGGCCTTTATCATTCAGTCTTCATCTATCGTAACCCAAGGAACGTATTGATTAAACAGCGTTTTTTCTGGCTATCACCGCCACGAGTCCTTCGGACCCAGGAACGACCTCAGTCGCGTCGCGTGCTGCAGGCCCGCAGCGAATCTCGCGTTCGACCGTAAGATCATGTGCAAATTTCGCAAGAACGTTCTCGAACTCTTCGCGAAACACCGAACAGACCGAATAAACGAGAACGCCGCCGGGTCGCAAACGGTTGAGAGACTCACGAATCAACGCCTCTTGGACCGATGCGAACGCCGCCAGGTTTTTTTCTCGACCGGACCAGCGGATCTCGGGGTGTCGTTGGATCACGCCTGAGCTCGAGCAAGGCGCGTCGATCCAAATAGCTGGCCAAACCGCCGATCCGCTCACGGGTCCGCCTGCGGGCGCGAGATAGGCCTCCTCGCTCTGCGTGGCGATCGTCGTGCGTGTATGGGCTTTCGCTACGGCTTCGCGGACACGTGCAACGTTCTCTTCGAGACGTCGCAAACGTGATGGCACACGCTCAACAGCGACCACGTTCAATCCATGGGCCGCAAGTCCCATCGTCTTTCCGCCGGGCGCCGCACATCGATCGACGATCGAGTCGATGCCACGACTCTTGAGAAACCGAGCTACCTGTTCAACGAGCTCAAAGCTGGAAATGTTTTGTAGAAATTCATCGAAAGGCGGATGGCTCGACCACGGACCAAGGTCTTCGGACGACAAGCGTCGCACCTGAGGAGCTTCGCCGCCAATCTTGACAGCCCAATAGTCGGGCCGCTCACTTGCGTGCGTGAGAAACCGACTGGCCCACGCCTTGTCGCCACTGCGAGTGAGCGCATCCCAGAACTCTTTAGGCACCGACCCGTGCTCCCAGGGATCGGACTTCTTCCTCACTTCGACGTCCGTAACCGCAAATGGATTTTCAGAAAGGCGACGCAAGATCGCGTTCACAAAACCACTCGCTCCTTGGTCCACCGACGCTTTTACAAAGTCGACCCATTCTGAAACTGCGAGTTCCTTACGGACGCTCGACTGAAACTGCAGCTGATAAGCGCCGCTCAAGAGAGCCCATCTGAGATTTCCAGACAGGCGATCTCGCTTCGACCAAAGACGAACGGCCGCCTCGAGCCAAGAACGACGCCTGAGAACACCCGAGGCCATGTCTCGAACCCAAGCTCGGTCCACGTTCTCAAGATCTTCCTTCTTCGATGCAACAGTGATGGCGTCGGCAAGTGTCAGCGACGTCGTGGCGTCTCCAAACTCCCGGAGAACACGAATCAGAACACTACGCCGGCGATCAAAAAGTCGGGCGCGCGCATCACGTCCAGCGTGCGCTGACGCTTTCTTGGAAGTCTGAGGTGATTTTTTATCGGCTACCATGCCAGATCCAATAAAGACCTGGCTTAAAGAACGTCCCCTGCACGAGCGAGCGCAATCGACTCTCGCTCCCTTCGTCGTCATCGCCACCTTGGTCGAGTAAGAAGTCGAGAAGCCGAAACCGTCCCTCTTTGTGGGGAGTCACGACTTCGGGATCGTCACCCAGATCCGCAAGCTCCGCGACGGCGCGGACAGCGTCTTCGAGTCCACCCAGTTCGTCGATCAGACCCAACTCTTTTGCCTTACTGCCGTTCATGATTCGGCCGTCGGCAATCTTTGTAACGGCCTCCATCTCGAGCTTGCGACTCTCATGGACCGCTGTTTTAAACTGCAGAAGCACCTCGTTGATCATCTCCTGAAGCAACGCCCGTTCCTCGGGAGTCATCTCGCGATAGGAGCTGCCGACCGATTTAAACTTTCCAGTCGTGAGCGCGTAACGCTTGATCTTGGCCCAATCGAGAAGTTTCTCGAGGTTCATGAACTCCATGATCACACCAATGGAGCCGGTCAGCGTTCCTGGATTAGCGTAGATCTTCTTGGCGCCGAGCGAGATGTAATACCCGCCACTTGCAGCAACCGACCCCATCGAAACGACGAGGGGTTTTTCGACTTTCTTCAGGGCTTCGAAGATTTCCTGCGACGGCGCGACCGATCCACCCGGGGAATCGACGCGCACGACGATTCCCTTGATATCCGTACGCTCAACGAATCGTTTGAGCTGACGGATGAACTTTTTGGAATCAAGAATGATCCCCTCCACTTCGAGCAGCCCTATGGCTCCTTTACCTGAAGCAAAAAGTCCCGATGGCTCGGACGACTTCCAATCCGCCTGAAAGCGATTCAGAAACAAAAATCCTGAAACCATCAAAAAGACGAGAAAAAGCACCGACAAAACAACCAAGACGGTGACGACGGGGTTCCAGCCGCGTCGATCCGCAGCTGTCGTCGTAGATGTCATGGGCTATTGTTCCTTTTCGTCGTCTTCGGCGTCTTTGTCTTTGCCGCTGCTACCCGATCCTAAAATCCCCTTGAGCTTGTCACCTAAGACATCGCCCATCGAGGTTTTCTTGCCAGCGCCCGTCATGTAGCTCTCGTACGTCGCGCGTTCTTCGCTACGTGAAAGTGCCTTGATCGAGAGTGCGATACGGCGTTCTTTCGGTTCAATCGAAAGAATCTCTGCACGCACACGTTCGCCAACTTTCAGAATATCAGCCGGCTTTTCGATACGATGTTCGGCGATCTCACTCACATAGATGAGACCTTCGACACCTTCTTCAAGCTGCACAAACGCACCGAAGTCGGTGAGTTTCGTGATGGCTCCTTCGATGGCATCGCCCTGGCGATAACGCGAACGGAGATTTTCCCAAGGATCGCGCTCGAGCTGTTTCACACCCAGCGAGAATTTCTCGTTGGCGCGATCGATTCCGAGCACAACAGCTCGGACGGCATCGCCCTTCTTGTAAAGTTCTGACGGGTGACCAAACTTCTTTGTCCACGAGATATCACTGACGTGCACGAGACCGTCGATTCCGAAACCGACATCCACAAACACACCAAAGTCCGTGACCGACTTGACCGCTCCGTTGTCGACGATCGTGCCGACTGGGTAACGTTGTTCGAGCTCATCCCACGGATTGGGTTTCAATTGTTTGAGACCTAAGCTGATACGCTTGCTCTTCGTGTCGACTTCGAGAACCTTGCACTCGACTTCGTCGTCCGGCTTCAGAATCTTCGACGGATGTTTCACACGTTCCGTCCATGACATTTCAGAAACGTGGATCAAGCCTTCAACGCCTTCAGAGAGTTCAACGAATGCGCCGTAGTCTTTGAGCGAAACCACTTTTCCTTTAACCACTTTTCCGACTGGGAACGAAAACTCCACATCATCCCATGGATTTGGCGAAACCTGCTTGAGTCCGAGGGACACGCGTTGCTTTTCGCGATCGTACTTGAGGACCTTTACGTCGATCTCATCGCCCACCGAGAAAAGTTCGCTCGGATGCTTGATGCGTCCCCAAGACATGTCGGTGATATGCAAGAGACCGTCGATACCGCCCAAGTCAATGAACGCACCGTACTCGGTGATGTTCTTGACCGTGCCCTTGACGACCATGCCTTCATCCAAGTGCTTCAGAATCTCGGCACGTTGTGCGTCGCGCTCCTCCTGAACCACCGCACGTCGGGACAACACGATGTTCCCGCGCTTTTTGTTAAACTTAATGATCTTGAACTTGAGTCGCTGACCCAAGAAGTGATCGAGGTTCTTGATCGGTTTTGTGTCGAGCTGACTGCCCGGCAAAAATGCTTTCACACCGATATCAACCGACAAGCCGCCTTTGACTTTCGCCAGCACGGTGCCTTCGACCGTCTGATCGCTTTCGCAAGCCGAGCTGATTTCGTCCCACGCTTTGATGATCGCGGCCTTGTCTTTCGACATCAAAATATAGCCGTTTTCGATCTCCATGCGCTCAAGATAGAGCGATAGGGTTTCGCCCATGGTGACGAGTGCAGTACCCGTCGCGTCTTTAAACTCGTGTAGTGGAATCAAGCCTTCACACTTGAAACCGACATCGACCGTGACAAAGTCCGATCCGATATTGACCACGCGTCCTTCGAGGATCTCGCCCTCGCGCATATTGTGTTCTTTTTGAGAGTTCTCAAAAAGCGCTTCGAAGCTCTCGCCATTGATCTCCGTTTTCGTATCATCGTCGTCAGAAACGTGGGACGAGAACTCGTCCATCCACTTCTGATTCAAGCGAGCTTTTTCCTTACCGGTTGAGCCGGCAGATTGTTGATTGACCATTGAGTTTGTTAACACCTTTCAAAACGATGGCTTGGCTCTCAAACCGCAAACGCGGTCGTTAGAAGGCCTGAGCCCTGTGTCGTTGAGTAGTACAGGCATATGAGAATTTGCCGGGGTTTGTCAATGCTAGCGTTGGGGCCGGCTCTCAGGTGCCGACGGCGGAGTCTTCAGCCACTCCATCATGTCACTCGGAGGCCACGTGACGAGCTCTAAGAATCTTACGATGTCTGCCCCGGACCACGTGTAAACAGCGACGATTTGAGACCCTCGGATACCGAGATAGTCGAGACCTTCGAGTAAGCGACTAAACTCATCGCGACCAAGCTTAGCCAAAAGCTTCTGCGCCAGCGCGATCGCCTCGGGCCCACCGTCCGCGAACAAAGCGGGTACCGGTTCATCTTGATTCGTCCTCGCCGGGATCGCGGTACTTTTCGCGGCACTTGGCGGCGGCACAACCTCCGGCACCGCGACTCCACGAAGGAGCGCTTCCACTTCACTCCTTGGAAAGACGGGGGACGGTTCTGAAATCGACATGATGGCTGCCTTAAAGTTACGAACTGCTTCGGGAGAGTAAGTATGAATATCGCCGAGCATCCCCCGCGGCGGCAGCGGATCTGGCATTGCAGCGTTTCGATAAAGAGGAAAGCCTTCTTCGTAAAGTAGCGCACCGAGCAGCTTGTCTCGGATCGTGACTCTCAAAATTCCGCCGTAGGTGACCTCGATCCGGATCGACACGTTCTCGACCGGTCCCCATCCTAAGATCTGCCCCGCTGTCGGGGATAGATGTGCTCGGAACTCTTTTGGTGCGACGTCCGCACGGAGGCTAAAAACCCTGAGTTTTCCGTCTGAAGACAGCACCGCAAGCTCTTCATCGCGCACGACAAAATCCAGCGCTAAGACACTCGCATCTGGGACACTTAGGTGGGTAACTGCCTGAGAGCCTGCCTTCCGAAATGCGACGCCACCACCTTCGACAGCGTAGGCGACGCTCTCACTACGAGGCGAAGCCGGAAGTTTTCCCAGCACAGCTACGGGATTCGCTTCTCGCACATTTTGTCCGACGGTGACGGCCACCAGCCGCGCCCAAAACAAAGGTAACTGCTCGCCGATGACGCCTAAGATCGCAGCATGGCACCTTAGATCGGAAGGCGCAGGAGTGCCCGAGACTGCTCGAGTTTTATCGAAATCGTCCGCCACACAGGGTCGCGCGACAGCGGCTTGCAGCACGAGAGACAGACCCAAAACCCACCCGAAAAAACCCATACGACGCCGTTGTACCACGGCTTTTGACTCACTGCAATATCGACTGGGTTCGAGCCGAATTGCTCGAATTGCCCGGCTTGACTCGGTTACAGAAACGCTGCCGAGGTATCCATTGGAATCACGGACTTGAGACTCAACCAGGCGTAGTACCTCCGGAGGGTCTCTTCGAGTCGGCGCTCTTTAGAAAACTTCTCCCGGACATGCTTCATACCGTTCACCGAGAGACGTTTCAGAGCCTCAGGATCGCTGAGCAGCATTTTGAGCTTCTGGGCAAGATCAAAGGGATCGTCCGGACGCAGAAGAACGGCGAACTCTTCGCTGGGACCGGCGATCTCGACAGCGCTTCCTCCGCGCGAGAGCAGCGTTGGAACCCCCATTGCCATAGCCTCGATGGCCACCAACCCGAACGTCTCCTGTCGTGATGGCATCACGAAGATATCGAGACCCGCCATCAGATCCGGGATCTGATCCTGATAACCCGTAAAAACAAAGTATGATTCGAGTCGAAACCGCGCGACGAGCGCTTTCAGATCGGTCAGCGTTCCCCGCGTGCCACGCGTTTCCTCACCCACGATAACAAACTTCAGCTTTCCGGACCGTTGCGGTTCTTTAAGCAAGTTTGCAGCAGCATGAATGAGTGTCGACTGACCCTTGGCCGGATCAATACGTCCGACGAGACCAATGACCAACTCATCGTCCGACACTCCCCATGAAGCCCGTGTTTTTTTTCCATTGACCTTACTCGGATCAAAGCGCGTGAGATCCAAACCGTACGGCACGATGTGAACCTGGCTGTCTCGCAGCGGGTGCGTGTCGATAATATTTTTTTTCACCGGTCCGCTCATCGTCAGCACGCCGTCCACACGACCATAGAGAAACCGATGAACCGGACTCTTCTTGGAATGATCGCTCAGTATATGCCGAGACATCACCACGGTGACGGGTTCCTTGCCCAAACACCAAGGAACAATCGAACCCAGATACGAACTCTGATGGAGATGAATAAGATTGCAGCCACGCTTGATCTCGGAACGAATCCACCGACCCAACCGTAGATCGAGGACATTGCGCGGACGAAACGAAAGGGACACAACACCAAGCGCCCTGCGGCGCTTAAAAAAAGAGTCGAGCGGACTCCCCTCAAGACAGACAAACTTGGCCTGGACTCCGGCAGCAACCAACTGGAGAAAATCATCTGCGGCAATTTTTTCCAAACCGCCCCATGCATTGGAGAGACAAAACACCAACGCACGACAGTTTCTTGTGAGTGCGCTCCTCTCGGTGGACGAGAGCGCGTCGTACGTTTCAGGTACCGCGAGTACTTGAGGAGAAGCGATCTTCTTCAGTTCCGCCGTTGTTTCGACTGAGGTCGGACCAGACATCGTTGGACGTTATACCTCGAAGGCAGTCCAAGTGTCGATCTCCCGACTGAAAACAAACGTTTTTCTCACAAGGCCAGCACGAAACAGGGTTGAACCGAACCTGAACTTTACCGGGTCCTAGGGGTTGGGTTCGCCGCGGATCAGCCGCCCCGCAAACAATTTGAACAGCGGGTCCACACAAAGAAGCAACGTGCGCGAGCCCAGACTCATTTCCTATGGTCAACTTAGCATGTTTAAAAAGTTCAGCGAGTCGTCCGACAGGCCCTCCCCCTGTCTTATCAATCACAGTCGCTGACACCATGCTTTGCAACTTCCCGGCGAGCGGCTGCTCCGCTGGGCCACCAACTACCACAAAGGTCGTTTTCCAGGCTTCGTGAATCTGGTTCATTAAACCCGCAAAACGTTCGAGGGGCCAGCGACGCGAGTCAGCCGTAGCTCCGGGGGCCACCACCACATACGAGCCACTCTGCACGGACGAAGGAAGCCGCTCCTGAACGGTCGAAGGCCATGACCGCTCGGCAGAAAACAGATCACGACCGTTCCAAAATCCGAAAACGTCGGGCACCGTCGCACCGACTTCAAATGCTAAGTCACAATAGGCCTGTGCCCGATGCTTCTTGTTAGCGACCTTCCACGATCGCTTGTCGGTGAGAAGTACGCCACGACCTTCGGCTCCGTATCCCCGTCTCACGGCCGCGCCAGCACTCTTGAGAAACCAAGCGGTCGACCACGAGTTAGGCAAACTGATGCCGAGCTGTGCCCGCCCATACCGCTTACGAAAAAAACGTGCGGCATCGTGATTGGTTCGCAAACGCTCAAGCAATCCCGACTTACGGTTGAGTTCGATCACGAAAACATCGTCCACCAGATCACGAAAGTGCAGATCGGCAACCCATGGCGGACAAGCGGCTACAATTGTTTCTCGAGGATACTTTTTCCGAAGAAGATCAAAGAACGGCAGCGCTAGAATCTGATCCCCCACCCAGTTGGGCGCGCGAACGACAATGGGGGCCGACATTAGGGTGTGCTTCCCGGCATTATGGCGGCGATCCCTGGACGATCTCTTTCAGCTTAGCGTTGACACTTCCAATGCGAACCTTGGCTTCGATCCGCAAAAGAAAATGGCGGTCGTCGTCCGTTAACCAAATGAAACTGTCGCCTTGCTGCCTGACAACGCCACCAAACTTCGTTTCTGGTTTTACGACAACAGCACGGATCTTACCAAAGGGCACGGTATCAACCATCTCGCGACGGATGACCTTCACGTTCAGGCGCCAGGTCTTACCTTCGGACACAACCGGATACTCATACTCAGCCCCGGTCGGAAGTGGGAGGTTGCGCAGATAGTAGAGCGACGTAAGACTGTCTTGAGGAAACGCCTCGATATCCGTTGTTTCCTTCTTTTCCTGAAAGCCCTTCTTATGATGGTTCCACTTATCCCAATAGAACGCTTTCTTCTTAACGGAGTCGTAGAGCTCCACCGAATCCCGAGTCTGTTTTGTTTCATGGAGCACGAGGTTGAATCGATGTGAAAACATTCCATTGAAATCTAGAAAACTCTCGAGCGTGTCGTCGAGTTCGTAGAACATTCCAAAAAGTTTTGAACTCTTCGCATTCAATTTGAGATGGTAGACTTTTCGCTCAGCCACTTCCTTGAAAGGTAAAACTTCGAGCGTGGCTAGACCGGCTACGGCTCCGAAGTAAGTCACCTCGAGCGTGTGCTTTTCGCCAACCCAGATCGCTTCCTTCGCCGGGCGTCGTGACGGAAACTGAAACGCAGCTGCCTTTTTTGCAGGAGCGGCAACTTTCGCCTCTTTACCCTTAGCGGTTTTCACAGTTTTCGACACGGGTTCGGCCTGCGCCGGAGCGGGCTCGTGTACGGGCTCTTTGACTGCGAACTGATCCTGATATTCAGCAGGAAGGTCTTTCGATCCATCGATGTCAGCAACCTTCGTGCCCTCAGGACTCGCGCACCCTGCTGCCAGAAGAACCATGCTGAGAAACCGAGGAGACCAGATTCTTTTCATTATTCTAAAGTCTAGGTGAAGCGTCGGGGATTGTCGAGCGAACGCCTTCGGGCGGATGAAGATCCCCCTTAAATCGCCGGTGCGACCACAACCACTGATCGGGATGTCTCAGAATATCTTCTTCGATAACCGATGCGTACCGAGCCGTGTTTCGTTCGATCTCTCGCTCGGGAGTCGAATCCCTAAGCCAAGCAAGCGCGGGGCGAATTTCCACGATGGTCGTCCCATCGGGACGTCGATAGTTGAGCACGGGTAAAACCGCCGCTCCCGTGCGCCGTGCGACAGCGGCCACAACGGTGGATGTCCCCACCCACACTCCAAAAAGGGGGACACGAACGCCAACCGGCGGACCCGAGTATTGGTCCAAGACAACTCCGACACGACCACGATCACGCAAAGTGCGAAGGACGTCTCGCAACGTCTTGGGTTCGTACGTCCCTAAGACCCCGCATCGATGACGACCTTTTTCAAAAGCCCGGTGGAGCCATTCGGGTTTCAGATGCTTGGTGACCAGTACGGTTGGGCCGACTTCAGGCACACTCCCCGCAGCCATGAGCTCCCAGTTTCCCACGTGACTGGCGAGAAAGATCACACCGCGACCCTCTTTAGCAGCTTGGGTCGCATGTTCGGCTCCGACAACCCGAACGCGTTTCGAACAGAACGTGCGCAGCGGTCCGACGACCAACATGATCTCAAAGAAAAGTCGCCCGAGATGATCATAGGTCTGTCGCGAAAGTTCGGTACGCCTACGCGTAAGAGCATCTCCGGGATAAGCCCTCATTAGATTGGCTTCGATCACTTCCCGTCTCAGACCCACTCTACGAAAAAGGTGCCCGAGACCACGACTGAGAAGATTCTGTACGCGTAACGGAGCCGAAGCATAACTCCAGGCGATGGCTTTCATGAAAATCAGCAGTGGCCAGCTCAACCACTCCATACGTGCTCCACAATACCGGCCCCCTGCCAACGCAGCTTCGACTCCACGACGACAATCGTCTCCGGACGACCTTCCGGAAAAAAACCTTCCCACTTGATCCAGTCTTTACCCGTTGTCACGAGGAGTACCCCGGCCTTCTGACTCTCTTCGAGCCATCTCAATACTTGGCTCTTTGTGAACCCCGCATGGTCACGTAAGAAAACTCTTTTCTCAACACTCCAACCCTCACGGCGAAGATTTTCCGTTAGAAACACGGGGTCCGCGATTCCCGTGACCACCCAGCACCGATGGGACATCGATTTCGCCACCGGCAACGCTGGAACGGCCGTGTCGAAAACACAACGAAGCACTGGCGTTGCCGTCAATGCAGCGGGAAGTACATCCCCTTTTGTGTGAACTACGAGATCGTCCGATGCAATCGCCGAAAAGCGATCGCGAAACACCACCTGGGACGGGCGCAAACCGGTAACCAGAACAATATTGAGATCGCGATGAATGTGAAAATGCTGAAATCCGTCGTCTAAAATCACTAAATCAATAGATCGCCCCGACCGTTCGGCTAGTTTCTTAATGCGACGAAAACTCTGTATACGATCACGACCCACACCGATCCATGCCTCTGGAACATGTCGGTGCAAAAGCGCAGCTTCGTCACCTACAAACGCAGCGCTCACCCCGCGGGCTAGTGGCTCGATAACAGCGCCCTCCCGTTCGGCTCCGCCACGATAACCGCGCATGAGCACCGCGACGTTCTGACCACGTCGGACCGCTTCCGCCGCAAGATGAATCACCACCGGCGTCTTTCCCGTTCCGCCCGCTTGGAGATTGCCGACGCTCACCACACGCACGGGGAGCTTCTCAGCGGCGATCCAGCCGCGACGATAAACCCGGCGTACAAAACTATTTAACAACGACCAGACTGCCGACAGAGCAGCTGTCGCCCAGCGATCCCTCAAACGACGACCGCCACGACTGCGTTCCGTCCACCACTCCGCAATCACCTGAGCCGGTACATTCTCGCCAACAGAGACCGAAGACGAAACCGAGTTTTTCTGCACGCGTTCGAGCGCCTGTGCGACCTCTTCTTTTCTGCGTGGGTCTTCCAAAAGCGCATAACACTCTTCGGCGATTCGACCCGCGGTCATGTCTTTACCGAGAATCTCGCGAAACACAAACGGAGGCGCCTGATTAAAGTCGTAAACAAGATTGCTGAGTGCCACCGCTTGTCGATAGCGCACCAGATGTCGGAACAAAAATCGTGTTAAAGGAGACGCATCGTAAACAACGACATGCGGACAACCCATGACGGCTGCCTCCAACGTCGAAGTTCCCGATTTTACGATCGCACAGTCAGCGGCTTTCAGCGCCACCGCGCTCCAACCGTACAGGAAGCGAAAATCAAGCCCCGCTGGTTTACCTGATTTTTTCTTCCAAGCCGAATACGCATCCATCACATACGCACGGTCCTCTAACGATAGACCACTCGGAAGTGGCACAAGCCCAACAACATCGCGACCCAGTCGAGCTGCTAAGAGTTTCGCCGCCTCTAACTCTTTTTCGAAATGCAATTTGAGCTCATGCGTACGACTACCCGCAAAGAGCGCAACGACCGCTACGCCAGTCTCTAGCCCAAGCGTTTCCCGCGCCTCTGCACGCGTGAGATGTTTCGGTAGCGCGGTCACAATCGGATTGCCGACGTAACTCGCCGCGACCCCGTGATGCTGATAAAACGCCGCCTCGAACGGGAAAAGACAGAGCACGCGATCGACGCGTTTCTGAATTTTTCGAATGCGACCTCGGCGCCATACCCAAATCTTTGGAGGGATAAAATAAACCACCGGCACGCCCATGCGCTTCAAGTGTTTAGCAAGATAAAGGTGAAACTCCCCGTAGTCGGTAAGAATAGCAAAATCAGGACGGCGTTCCTTCGCGGCTCGCTTTAGAACACGAATCGCACTCGCAATCTTTCGAAGCTTTCCGAAGAGCTCCCCAAACCCCATGGCAACCATGGGCCTTGAATCGACGAGGATCTCCATGCCTTCGCGAGCGAGCGAGAGCCCGCCCATTCCAAAAAACTCAAAAGACAGGTCAGAATGCCGCTGCTTGAGTGAGCGAATAACTTCGGCGGCTTGGATATCAGAGGAGGTTTCGGCAGCCGATACGAAAACTCGGGGCATAGTCCCTACTTCGCCACGCCAGCTTTGCTCTCCCTGATGAAACCGACAAATTCCCGAACAGGGAGACAGTCTCCGTACTGCGTTTCGATTTCGATGAGACAGCGATCTTTCGGAACGTCGTCACGCCCCCAAAGTTTGATCACTTCGTTGAGCGTCTGGATCGTTTGCGGGTCAAAACCGTGACGTCGCAAACCGACGATATTCGCTCCTCGTAAAACAAAAGGCCGTGAACCGGTAGCAATCGTGAACGGCGGCACTTCGCGTTCCACCCCAGACTGACCCGTAATGTAGCAATGCGCTCCCACGCGCAGGAATTGCGCAACACCGACCATACCTCCGAGATTCGCGTAATCCTCAACAGTCACATGACCCGCAAGACCAGCATAATTTGCCAAGATACAGTGATTACCCACGCGGCAGTCATGCCCGACATGCACATACGCCATGAAGAGATTGTGATGGCCGATGGATGTAACACCACCGCCTTGAGCCGTTCCAAGGTTTGCGGTCGTGTTTTCACGAAATGTGTTGCCGTCACCGATCACCAGTCGCGTCGGCTCGCCTTTATATTTCAAATCCTGTGGAATCCCGCCCATTGTCGAAAACGGAAAGAACGTGTTGTTCGCACCGATCTGAGTGTGCCCATCGACTACAACGTGCGACACCAGTCGACAGCCCGGCCCAATCTTTACGTTGGGTCCGACAAGACAAAAAGGACCGATCTCGACGGACGGGTCGATTTCTGCCTTTGGATCGATGATCGCATCAGGATGTCGCTTCATGTTGTTCCCCCATTATTTGTTTGTATGGGTGCCATGTTCGCCATGATTTCACCCAGTGCGCACCTGTTTCCGTCAACAGTCGCTTCGACTGTAAAAACACAAACAGGTCCTTTGTTCTTTGTAAGTTCGGCCTGAATTTTCACTGTGTCACCCGGCAGAACAGGTCGTTTGAATCGAACCCCATCCAACCCAGCTAAGAAAAAGCGAAACTTCTTTGGAAAGTCCTCAGGGTTGGTCTGCACCGAAGGCATCAGGCAAAAACTCGCGACCTGGGCCATTGCTTCGACAATCAGAACGCCTGGAAACACAGCGAAGCCCGGGAAATGCCCGTCAAACATCCATTCGTTCCGCGTAACATTCTTGATACCGACGGCACGCGTGCCCACCAACTCGCGGATCTCCGGGTCACGGGATCCACTCTCAAACCCCGCCGGCAAAAGAACTTCTAAAATCTTGTCCACCATCAAGAACGGCGCACGATGGGGCAAAAAACGCTGCAGCTCTTCGTTACTGAATGGACCTAACTTTTCACGACCAAGCGTTTCATCAGGCATTTCCATGAGGAGCCTCCGGCTCGGGACGTTCATTCTTGTCGCCGTTTTTCAGAAGGCGATCGAGCAGAACTTGAATTCGAAACGTATCGCGCCCTAACCGGCCGGGAATACCCCAGAGAATCTGACCCGCAGGAACATCATGTACAGCAACGCTGTACCCGCCGATTCTCGCACCATCGCCAATGGTCACCTTGTTGTTAATACCGGTTGCTCCTCCGATGTAAACATAACGACCCACGCGCGCACTTCCGGACAACCCGACTTTTCCGCAGAGGATCGATCCTTCGCCCACTTCGCAGTTGTGACCGATCTGAACCATGTTATCGATTTTGACATGTGGACCGATCAGCGTGCGACCCATCGTCGCACGATCGACACAGGAGTTCGCGCCGATTTCAACATCGTCACCGATCTCGACCGTACCAAGATGGTAGATCTTCTGATGTCCTACCGGCCGACCCGAGCGAACCAACGGCGCATAACCAAAACCGTCGGCTCCGATCACAACACCCGCATGCAGCCGAACACGCTTACCAATAAGGCAACGTTCGTAAACAACGACATTCGGGAACAAAACACTATCGTCACCAATCGCGACCCCGGGACCCACGTACACACCCGGATACAGAACGACGCCATCCCCGAGAACGGCACCGCGCTCCACCGTCACACCCGCTGCGATCGAAACGTCTTTTCCAACGCGCGCTGTGCGATCGATCGATGCACCCGGATGGACGGATGTTTCCGTTCGGCGTTCGAGATGGGCGTGAGCCAGATCACTCTTTGCGAAATGCTCACCTACTCGACTCATCAAACCCTGAGGATCATCGCTGACGAAGATGAGTGTCTTCGCTAAGGACGTCATCGGCTGCGATGCAAGTGCGGCCTTGAGTTTACGACTGATCACCAAAAGCGTCGGCGATGATTCGGCCAGCGCACTCGTATAGTGTGGATCAAAGAAAAACGAAACCGCACCAGCGACTGCTTCGCGACCCAGCGGTGCGATTTGCGTGATCGCCGTAGCAAGCGACTGTGGGGGTGCCTTCGTCGGATCGAACGCGTTGAGTACCTCTCCTGACGACCAGGAGATGATCTTAGCGACGTCTAATACCACGACGAAAGCTCACTTATACGATGAGATCACTTTTTCAGTCAGATCATCTTGCTCGAGTGAGAACAAAACATTCTGTTCGTTCTTTTCAAGAACGACTGTGTAGCCGTCTTTCTTAGCTTGCTCTGAGATCAGGTCTTTTAGTCTCTGAACAATCGGAGCTGTGAGATCGGCTTCCTTTTTTTGAATTTCCATCTGTGACTTCTGAAGCTTTTCTTGAAACGCAACCGCGCGCTCTTGGAAGTCATGTTGCTTTTTTGCGAGCGCTTTCTCACTCAACGCAGAAGCTTGCTTCTGAATCTCTTCCTGCATCTTCTTGAGCTCTGCTTCTTCCTTCTTCAACTCGTCTTTGCGTTTATTGAACTCTTTCTCAAGCGTGCTCTTAGCATCCTTACCGGCTTTGACGGTCTGCAAAGCGCGCTGCATATCGACTGTCCCTATTTTCACGTTTGCTTCGGCGCATACTGCCGTCAACGAAAAGCTACCCAACACCGTGGCTAAAAACCCGACAAGTCCGATATGTTTCATGAATCCAAAACTCCTCTCCAAGAGTGAAAAACGAACCCTGCTAAAGAAACACAAAGCAGCACGTTTTACAACGATGACGCGGTGGTTAAAACGGTGGTCCGATGAAGAAACTAAACACGGACGTGTCCTCACCCGGTCTGCGATTGATCGGAAACCCCCATTCGAACCGAAGTGGACCGATTGGCGAGAACCAGCGAATTCCAAAACCGGAGTCCATTCGCAGTGTAAACGGCACGTTTTCAGTGCCCGGAAAGTGCTCAAAAGCGTTCCCGATATCGTAGAAAAGAACCCACTTCAGTCCCGCTTCGCGGATCAAAGGATGCTCAAGCTCAAAAAGCGAGAACATCTGAACGTTGCCACCAGCCGGAACCTTAAATCCGGTTGCTAAGGTCTTCGTTGGCCCAAGTGAAAGGATATTGAAGCCTTTCATATTGTTCGGACCACCGAGGAAGAACTTCTCAGACGGAGGCACCGGACGATCCTGAATCCGTCGAATCTGCCCATACTCTGTGCTGTTCTTGAAAACGAGATCGCCGACGACGCGGAAGTAAACGCGGTTGTTCGCTCCCCATTTTAAGAATTTCTTGTCGCCACCCAATCCCGCCGTTTCCAAGGTAAGGCGTTGGAAATCTCCGGTCGTGGTCTCGAACCGATTGTCCCGGACATCGCGTACCGCACTCCACACAACGCTGGACAAGATACCGAGATCATCTTGCACGTCATCCGGCTGCTGATCAGGATGGTCAAACTCGATAATGCTCTGGCCTTCGTTCTTGTACGTGATGAACGCCGAGATATCGTCGGTGATTGGACGACCCACGCGAATATCAAATCCGAGCTTCCGTAGCACATAGCGATCCGGAATTCGGTAGTTGATCAGAAAGAGATCAAACCCAGTCGACCAGAGCGAGTCAAAGGTGTACGGCTCGGTGAAACCTAGGTTGAAACTCTTTTGCAGGCGATCCGCCGCGTACTGAGCTTGAAAACTGACCGTCTGACCACGACCGAGCAGGTTGATCTCCGAGATCTGCGTCGTTAAGAAAAACTTCTGGATACTGCCATAGCCTGCCCCAAGCGTGATGGTTCCTGTCGAACGCTCTTTAACGGCAATCTCAATATCAACAAGGTCGTCGCGGCCTGCGCGCGTGAGTGTGTTGAAAATAACCTCACCCGGCGCAAAGTACCCCAGTCGCTCAACCCGTTCCTTCGACATCCGAAGACGGGTACCGTTGTAAAGTTCGCCTTCGTAGACGCGCAACTCACGCCGTATGACCTTGTCATGTGTCTTAGAGTTTCCGGCCATGCGTATCTCGCCGATGTAGACGAGATTTCCTTTTTCGAACGAGTAGTCGATATCAACGAGCTTGACGTCGTCACGCAGATTCATCTTCGGAATCACGTTGACGAACGCGTAACCAAGATCTTGATACTTCTCCGTCAGTTTCTGGATGTCAGCGTTTCGTTTCGAAATCTGAAACATCTCCCCGCTAAGCAAGGTCAGCTCATGATGAAGCTCGTCTTTTGGAAAAAGTAGATCCCCTGAAAAGTCGAGCTCACCCATGTTGTACTGAGGACCCTCATCAACATAGATCGAGACGTAGAGCCACTTCTTGTCGTCGCTCACCGTGACAATTGGATTTTCGTAACGGAACTTCACGTACCCATGATCGAGGTACCAGTAAGTCAACCGCTGAAGGTCGTTTTTGAAAGCGGACTCGCGAAAGTTTCCAGAACCCGAGAGAAAAGAAAACAACCCACCCTCGCGTGTTTCTTGGAGGGTGTTCTTGAGCATCTCGTCCGAAAAGACTTTATTGTTGAGAAACGTGATCTTCTTGATCCGAACTTTTTCATAGTCGTTGATCTTGTAGATCAGCTTGACCTGATCGGGTTTGCCCTCGATAGGCTTGATCTCATGCACAACGCGCGCAAGATAGAATCCTTTGTCCGCATAGTGCTTCTGTATCGCTTCTTCGTCCGTTTTGAGCTTATTGATATCAAGAATCGACCACTCTTTGACTTTGATCACGTCTTTGAGATCGTCTGCGGTAACCTTTTCGTTACCATCAAAAACCATCTCAGCAATCACTGGACGTTCGCGCAGCTCGATCCACAGCTTCGCTCCGTCACCTGCTAACGGCTCAGCCCGCATCTCAACGTCATCAAAGAATCCCATCGCAAAGATCGCCTTGATATCGTCGCGCACCTGTACGGGATTGATCGCACTATCTTTTTTAGTTTGGATCTTTGCGAGAATGGCGTCTTTCTCGATGCGTTTCAGACCTACAATCTCGATCTCCCGCACTTTCTTGCCGATCACTTCTTTTGCGTCTTCGGAAACGACCGCGGCAGGCGCAGTTTTTCGGGCGGATTTCACGGATGGCGTGGACTTGGAGGGCGCTGCATTCGCACCGACTACCAAAAGTAAAAGAAACGGGAACACCGCCGCAAGCACACGTCGCATTACAGTGTCTTATAGGTAGGTAACGCTGCGAAAACTGTCAAACAAATAGTCGACAACCGCGCTCGCGACTCAGACCAGACGACCATCGCGCATCTGAATACCGCGAGTCATCTCAGCCGCAATCTGGCTGTTGTGTGTCACCATCAAAATGGCGACCCCAGTCGTGCGATTGAGCTCGATCAACAAATCTAAAATTTTCTCGCTATTCGCCGAATCCAAGTTACCGGTCGGCTCGTCGGCAAGCAAAAGCTTTGGACGCGCGATCACGGCACGCGCGATCGCCACGCGTTGCTGCTCACCACCTGAGAGTTCGTAAGGACGATGTTGTAGGCGATGGCCCAGACCCACGAATTCCAGAAGCTCTTTCGCCTGTTTCTCAGCAATTCGCTTCGAAATTCCGCCGATCAGAATCGGCATCATGGCGTTTTCGAGCGCCGTGAAATCGGGCAGCAAATAATGAAACTGAAAGACAAACCCGAGTGCTGTGTTCCGAAAACGCGCAAGACTCTTTTCATTCATGCGCGTGAGATCGGCGCCATCCGGACCAAAAAGCACTTTCCCCTGACTAGGCGACTCGAGCGTTCCGAGAATATGCAGAAGCGTACTCTTTCCTGCTCCCGACTCGCCCGTGATCGCAACCATCTCGCCTTCTTTAACTTCGAGGCTCACACCACGGAGGACCGGGATTTCGACACCCGATTTCTTGAAGGATTTAAAAACTTGAACGGCCTCAATCACGCGACTCATTCGTCACGAAACCCCTCTAACGGTGTTTTCCATGCCATCCGCAACGCCGGAATCAGCGATGCCAGCATTGAAATGCTTAAAGCAAATATCAGGATACTAAAGATCTCGCTCCAGTTTTCGACTACGGGCAAAAAATCAATGTGATAGACGTCCGGCGCAAGTTCAAACCATTTTACCTTCTTGATAAGCCCGTTGACGCCGAGACCCCCGAAAAGCCCTGAAACAACTCCCACCGCCCCGATGAAAACCCCGATCAAACTAAAAAGCCGAAATGTACGCGATCGCGAAAACCCCATCGCTTTCAGGATCGACATCTCACGTTTCTTTTCATGCGACAGCATCATGAGCGTGCTGAGGATATTGAAAGCGGCCACAAGAACAATTGCCGCCATGATAATCGCGATCACGGTCTTCTCAACCTGTATCGCGTAAAACAGATGAGCGTTCAGCTGGCCCCAGTTTTTTGCTCGAAACGGATGGCCAAAACCATCCGAAAGTGTCTTCGCGATTGCAAAAGAATCGGCATCAGGAGCAGTCTTCAGCTTGAATGACGTCACGGCTCCAGGCTGGAGAAGCTTTTCCTGAGCAAACGCGAGCGTCGTGAACAGGAACTTCGAGTCGTACTCGTACATCCCCATCTTAAATAGACCCACGACTTTTCCTCGAAACGATGGTGCGCCCTTCTCTTTAGGATCCTTCGCCTTTCCAGTGATCTCTGACTCCAACGTGTAAGGGGAAATCACCGTCACATTGTCGTCAATCTTTGCACCAATGGCCTCGGCAAGCAGATATCCGAGCGCCACCTCTCCCGACGCTTCCGGCAAACGCCCTTCGGTCACACGCCGAGGAGCATCCGAAACGCGACCCAACGTCAGTGGGTCAAACCCGTCGAGCACGGCACCTGATGGTCCCGCAGGTCCCGATACCATGAGTTCGGTGACAAACGATCGTCCGATTGCGGTCACCTGAGGCGCGAGCCGTCGAACCTTGCTTTCGATCTCTTCGATCTCCGTCACGGGTTGTCCGCGGGTGTAGAGAACGACATCACCGTTCATCCCTGAGACCGCCCGCATCAGCTCGGCCCGGAAACCATTGATCACACTCGTGACAGCAATGAGCGCGACCACGCCGACAAAAACGCCGCCGACTGAAACCCAGGTGATCAGCGCTATAAAACCATCAGAAGCTTTGGATCTGAGAAACCGCTTAGCTAGTTCTGAAATCAAGACTCAGGTCTCAGTTGCGGAAACAGGATGACGTCACGAATACTGGCCGAATCCGTCATGAGCATCACAAGACGGTCGATACCGACTCCTTCGCCAGCTGCAGGTGGCATCGCATGCTCAAGCGCACGAATGTAGTCATGATCAACGTCGTGAGCTTCTTCATTGCCCCCTTTTTTTGCGAGCGCCTGTGACTCAAAACGTTCGCGCTGATCAATAGGATCATTGAGCTCCGAAAACGCGTTAGCCATTTCGCGACCGAAGATGAAAAGCTCGAACCGGTCGACCACGAAGGGGTCTTTTTCGTTCTTTCGTGAAAGTGGAGAAACATCGAGAGGATAGTGGGTGACGAATGTCGGTTGGATCAGTTTTGATTCGACCTCTTCATCAAAAATCGCCATCAAAAGTTCGCCGGTCGACATCTTTGGTGTCATGGGAAGCTTGTGCTTCTTGCCATACTCCATCAGCGTCTTCTTATCGCGCAGCTTCGACGCGGAAATTTCCGACCCAATTCGCGCAAACTTCATGATGGCGTCTTCCACCGAGATTGCCGAAAACTTTGGCGCGAAATCGATCAACACATCCTGGTAGGTCACCTGCTCCTTGCCATGAACGGCGCGCGCTACTTCACGCAAAAGATCCTCGGTCAGCGGCATGAGATCTTCGTAGGTGGCCCAGGCTTGATAAAACTCGAGCATCGTAAACTCGGGATTGTGCTTGATCGAGATTCCTTCGTTTCGAAAATTGCGATTGATCTCAAACACCCGCTCGAACCCTCCAACAACGAGGCGTTTGAGATACAGTTCCGGCGCAATTCGCAAGAATAGATCGGTATCAAGCGTGTTGTGATGCGTTTTGAACGGGCGAGCTGCGGCTCCACCAGCAATGGGATGCATCATCGGTGTTTCGACTTCGAGATACTCGCGCGCTGTAAAAAACTTACGAATCACATCGACGATCTTGGAACGCGCCAAGAAGACGTTCCGCGAGGCTTCGTTCATGATCAGATCGAGATAGCGATGACGGTATCGCAGTTCGATATCAGAGATACCGTGAAACTTTTCGGGAAGCGGTCGCAGACTCTTTGCAACGAACTCGATCTTCGAAACATCGATCGTGAGTTCACCCGTCTTTGTGCGAAACAGTTTTCCTTCGGCCCAAATCACGTCACCAATATCGAGCTCTTTAAAGCGTTCAAACCCCGTGTCACCTAAGCTCTTCTTTTGCACGAAGATTTGATTGAGACCCGTTCGATCCTGCACTCGAACAAAAGAAGCCTTACCAAAGTCGCGAATCGCCATCACACGACCAGCAACACTTCCCGTGACGGCCATGGGCTCGAGTTCTTCTTTGGTTTTACTCTCGTATTTCGAATGAATCTCGCGTGCGAGCAATGTCGGCGTAAGACCGTTCTTATAAGGATTGTCACCGCGCTCGAAACTGCGCTTCAGTTTTTCGAGACGTACCAGAACCTGGTCGTTCGCGTCGGAGAGAGTGGGTTCGTGATCGATTTTCTGAGTCACGTCGGATTCTCCCTGGACCTAATGTGCTTCCGATGCTTCGGGCGAATCTAGAAAACGCTCGGCATCCAGCGCGGCCATACAACCTGTTCCAGCGGCCGTGACTGCTTGACGATAGTGAGAGTCGGCGACATCACCCGCGGCAAACACACCTTTAATGTTTGTCCTCGTGGTTCCCGGTTCAACGATCAAGTAACCGTTGCCATCCGTTCTCAACTGATCCGACAAAAACTTTGTGTTGGGCTCGTGTCCAATCGCAACGAAAAAACCCTGTGCATCGAGCGTCTGCTTGGTTCCAGTTTTGAGATTCACGATGCGAACACCGGTAACGCCTTTGTCACCCAGAATTTCTTCAACGCCCGTATCCGTGAGAATCCTGATCTTCGGATTCTTCTTGGCTTTATCGAGCATGATCTTCGATGCGCGAAACACATCCCGACGGTGAAGCAACGTCACCGACTTTGCAAAACGCGTGAGAAAGGTCGCTTCTTCCATCGCTGTGTCCCCACCACCGACCACTACAACGTCTTGATTCTTGAAAAAGAACCCATCGCACGTCGCGCAGGCCGAGACACCTTTTCCTTGTAAGCGCTTCTCCGATTCGAGCCCGAGCCATTTTGCTGAAGCTCCCGTAGCGACAATCAGTGTTTCCGCGGACACGGACTTGCCGTCAGCGAATGTGATCTGGAAAGGTCGCTTGGTGAGCACCACCTTCTGAACATCGCCCTGAACAAACCGTGTACCGAAACGCTCCGCTTGCTTACGAAAATGGATCATGAGGTCAGGACCCATCACCCCTTCCGGAAATCCCGGATAGTTTTCGACATCGGAGGTGATCGTCAGCTGCCCGCCAGGCTGAATACCCTCAATACAAAGAGGGTTCAGATTAGCGCGAGCAGCGTAAATCGCCGCAGTGAGACCCGCAGGTCCCGTTCCTAAAATGACTACTTTCTCGTGACCACCCACGGGGTGCGTATTCATCGAAGGCGCTCAGGAACCGCGCTTACTGACGGGTGTCGTCGGCGTGACTTTCGGCACTGAGTTCCTCAACGTTGACCCAAAGTGCGTTTTCAGAGTCATCCGGAAGGGCTTTCGAAGTTTGGTCGATGTCTTTTTGAGAAACGCGTCCTCGAGAGAGCTGGCTCTCTATCACGCGAACGTCCAACTTCTTTTCATTTTCGGCTTCATGCAAAAGCTTCATAGGTGTTTGTTTTTAGTCTAGATCGGCCCAAAACTCAATGCTACTCAATGCCAGGTCTTTGGACCGCCGCCGGCCTCATCATCGTCGTCGTAACTCTTGCGGTCGTCCCGATTGACGACAAGCTTGAGGTGACCCTTTTGCTTGGTTTTCCCTGAATCAATCCTTGCTTTGATGTTTCTGGCCCGGACGCGCAGAACAGCGAGCCCCCAGAGATAAAGGAATCCCGCCATCATTCCACCCAGATGCGCGACCGCTGAGAAGCGACTGGATCCAGGTGAGTAGATCATCACCATGAACTCGATCACGGCCAACACCCAAATGAAGTGCTTGGCTCGCATCGGAAACATCATCATGAACGCCATCTGTCGCTCGCTGAAAACGAGCCCGAAAGCGATCAGTAAGCCATAGATCCCGCCGGACGCTCCCACCATTGGGATTTCAAGACCGCCGGCGAGGAAGACCTGGAGGCAGAGGTACAGCAAACCCGAAGCAAAACAGCAAAATACATAGTACCGAATGAAAGCCCACCGTCCCCAGATCGACGACAGATCACTGCCAACGAAGACAAGCATCAAAAGATTCAGGAAAAGGTGCAGAACGTCGGCATGAAGGAATGAGTAAGTGAAAAGTTGCCAGAACCAGAGATGCCCGACCACACGCGCTGGAACCAGGGCAAGGATTCCTGTCAGATCGGTTCCAAAAAACTGGTCGGAGGTCTGAACAATCAGGAAAACGGCGAAGTAGATGATTGCCAGTGCCTTGATCGTGGTTGTAACCCGAATCGGCATGTCCTGATCGTACCCTGAAAAAAAGAGGACCACTACCCTCTGTGCTGTACCCCTATCGCCTCCTCGGCGAAATGGCAGAAAGTAGCGGTCCTCAGCCAAGTTGCCTAAGCTCGAAGCACCCACCAAAGCTCCCCAAGCCCAGACATGTGTCCTATCGGAAATGGGTCATAAAACTTGAGCGTCTG
>CAZJVD010000010.1:0-110672 GCA_964549505.1 uncultured Oligoflexia bacterium | reverse complement strand
TAAAACTGGCCCACTTGAGTGAGTAGACTGGCAGTATGTTTGTAGTGCAACTCTTTGGAATGGAATGACAATTGCCTTTGCTCTGAGCAGTGCAGCTCTCTTGTCCTAATCAGACCTGTTCAATCCCGAACTCTAGTCCTCGTTTCAAACGTGCTGTTCCGATTGGCTACTTCCGTAGAAAGTCAGATCGTCGTCTCATTAAGAGATGGCGTTGCGTGAGTTGCAAACGAAGTTTCTCGTCTGCAACCTTTGCCGCTGAATTCCGACAACGAAAACGTCACCTCAATTCCCCACTTAACCACTTCCTATGCTCAGGTGTTTCCATGCGACGCTCGGCTAAGCTTTTAGGTCTCCACCGTACAACCGTCGCACGAAAACTTAAGTTCCTAGCCTCACGTGCTCGCCTGGAACAACAAGCGCGTCTTGACGCATGGACGAAGAGCCCTTTTCACGACGTTCAGTTCGACGAACTAGAAACCCTCGAACACACCAAGTGTAAGCCTTTAAGTGTTGGGCTCGTGGTGGATCAAAAGAAGCGTAAGATCCTAGGTCATCAAGTGTCACAGATGCCTGCCAAAGGGCGACTAGCCAAGAAAGCCCTTAAGAAATACGGGTATCGCCCGGATCACCGAGCCCAGGGACTGGAGCAGTTGTTTGAGCGCGTTTCAAAGGCAATTCATCCCGAAGCACTCATCACCTCAGATGAGTGTCCGCGTTATCCGAGAGTCGTAAAGCGACGTTTCCCCCAGGCGAATCACAAAACCGTCAAAGGCCAAAGGGGTTGTATTGTGGGTCAAGGAGAGCTTAAGAAAATAGGATTTGATCCACTCTTTAGCCTGAATCACACGTGTGCAATGCTGCGTGCAAACATCAATCGATTATTCCGTCGCACGTGGTGCACAACGAAGAATCCGAGCGCTTTATCTGATCATATTAGTCTTTATGTGAACTACCATAACCGTCTGCTCACGGATCTGGTCTAAGGGTAAGGCTTGTTACAGAGCGCCGCTGAGTAGGGGAACACTCACGGCCGTACAGAATTTAAATTCCACTCCATCGTCGCCAATCACTACTCGCATGCGCGGCACACTACTCACTCAACAACACACTCAAGTAGGCCAGTTTTAGATTGCTGCGAGCTCATAGCTCCAGTCCGTATTACTCCCACTCTGCGTGGCACGAACCGTAAGCGCAAGCTGACGAAGCTTTTTCCTTAAATTTGAAAGATGAACGTCCAAAACCTTAGGGGATGTTCTGCGATCGCCCCAAATCTGCTTGATCAGCCGCTCGCGAGGAAGACTACGCTTCGGTGAGGCCAAAATCGCCTGGAGAATCTGATATTCCTTGAGCGTGAGCACTTCGGACTGCTGCCCACCCTTCCTCAGGACATAGCCAACAGGATCCAATGCGAGCTCACGTGACCGACCATTCTGAAACAGGCGATCAATACGAAAGCTCAGTTCTTCGCGGGAACAGTTAGGCCAAACAAAATCGACGGGGATATCGAGCCCCGTAAGCCCGTCGTAGAACGCTCCGATAGACTTCGTCGGAACAACAACGAGCAGAGGGACTTGGCGACTTCGGACGAAAATCGAAACCGCGTCGATCTCCGTCACGCCAAGCACCAGCAATCCGGCCTGAGATGCCTCTTCGGACCCAAGGAACTCCTGCGGACTCGAAAAAACTTTGTGAGGGTACTTTTCGGAAAAGAGAACGTGCGCCGAACCGAGTTCCAATGGTCCCAAAAGAACTATGTTTTTTTGCATGAGCTCATCATGGACCTTTCCCGTGTCCTGTTTAGAAAAACTAGTATATTCATGGCTTTATTCCCATTTAATTCTGTTTAACTCGAAGCTGCATACGAGCAGTGGAAAACACACCATCGCTGCACTATAATGCGGCTCGACATGGACAAAACCCACTCCCTCAGTAAGGCCGACCATCTTTTGCGATACGAGGTCATGAAACTCGTGAGCAAAGAACCGCAACGTACGGTCGCTCACCGATTAGGAATTCATCCGGTCACATTCTCAAAGTTTCTAAATGGAAAACGCGTTTTCAAATTGAAAACGGCGAAGCGCTACTTTGCCAGTCATTTACCAAGCGCACGCTGGAAGAAAATCGAGACCCAGTTTCTCTATGAAGCAAGCGAGACGCCCACTCATCGCGCTGTTCGACTCTACAAAGGAGATCCGGGCAAGGCTCTGCTCACCAGTGAACAGTTCAGGCTTAACTCAGACCCGATGCTCTGGGCTGTTTGGCATTTACTCGACGCGCGCCCAGGCGAAGCGGACATCAAGTGGATTTGTGAGCGAAGCGGCCTTCCGATTTCAAAAGTGAGTGAACATCTGAAGTTGCTTGAAAAGGCCGGACTTGTGAAGCGACACAACCGATACTTCATTCGCGTTCCCGGGCGATTTGTGACAACCGACCGGGTTCGCAATCGTGCTATTCGAATGTTTCGAAGACGTCTCTTTCCAATCATGAAACATGCGTCCGAAAATCTCTGTCCGAAGACGGAACAGGACTTCTGGACATGCGTGTTTACGATGGATCCTGAAATGTTCGAACGTTTTCAGAAACTCGTTCGCCTTTTTCTAAAACGATTCAATCGCGAAACAAAAGTCTCTGGAACAAAGAGAGTCTACGCCTTTACAACGTGTCTGTATCCGTTGACGAAGTAAGCGACTGGATCAACCGCCACCGCAGTTCGAGCCTTCGCCCGGAGCCGTGCTCGTTCCGTCTTTCACGAGTACGCAAGCTTCCGCCGTCGTACAGGAACCTTCTCCTGCTAGAACCGGCGTCGTTTCACTACCGTTGATCGAGACTCCTACGCAGGCTGACGAAAGGTCAAAGTGCGACTGAATCGCGTTAAGGCAGCGTTGTGTAAGTTCTACGCCGTAGATGTCTTCGCAGAGCTGCCCCACCGAGATCCAATCAGCTTTCGCGACGGATGACAGGCTGAGACCCGCTCCGATCGCGAGCGCCGCGATCGTGAGTTTTGAAAATGAATTCTTTGTCATGTTGATCCCCCTATGGTTTATGCGAAACCAATCGGGAGAGTGCGGTGCGTTCTTAAGTGAAGGTCGCGTGAATTAAGGAAAATTATTTATAATTAGCAAAATATTTTGCTAACACTGACAGGTACGGAGATACGATAAAACTGTGAGTATGTTATCGCCCATCCTAATCATCGTCGAACCAGAAAGCTCATGGCGCCGAGCCATGGCTTGCGAGCTTGAATCCAGCGGATTCGAGGTATTCGAAACAAGCGATTATGCGAGTACGGTACAACGTGTTGACGAAATTCGACGCATCAATCTGGATGTGTGGGCCATCGTCACGCGTCCTGAATTGATCGAAGCTGTGAGTGCGTTAGGCGTGCGCACTTATGCGAGTTCACATCCCATGAGCTGGGTTGGCGAACGTTCCGCTTAGGTTGTGTCGAGCGAGTTCCGGGTCAGTCGGTTCTTCAATCGGGTCTAATCACGGCATCAATCTCATCCGGCGCAACGGTAGCAGTGCCCCATTTTGCCACTTCGATACCGGCCGCGATGTTTCCAAGAACGGCAGCTTCTTCCAAACTTGCACCCGCTGCTTGCGCAAGAGCGAGGACACTGATCACGGTATCGCCTGCGCCTGAGACATCGAAGACCTCGCGCGCGTGCGTCGGAATCCACGTGAAGTCTTCGCGATCGCGATGCAATAAAACCATTCCATCACGACCCAACGTGAGAACCAGGTCCTGCAACTCACACATCTCGATCACGGCATGTCCCGCTTGCTGAATACTCTGCGGGTCGTCTAGCGAAAAACTCCGACGCGACAGGTACTCTGCTTCACGGCGATTGGGCGTCAGGACATCCGATCCACGGTAGAAACTAGCAGGAAGACGACCACTGGGGTCGGAGAACGAGCGAATTCCAAGCCGCCGCGCTTCGCCGAGCACCGTGCCGACCAAGGCCTCGGAAAGAAGACCTTTGGCATAGTCTTCAACAATCACCGCGTCGACACCTTTAAGCAGAGTCAAGGCGCGCTCTCGAACACGTTCCGCTACCGCTGTCGCGATCGGTGTTGTTGTTTCATAATCCACACGTAGGAGCTGCTGGCTCTCGCTAACCAAGCGCTGCTTGAGTGCCGTACGCCGCGACGGATCCTCAATCAAACCCGTCTCGCTTATTCCACGTTCACTTAAAATCCTTCGAAAGTCTTCGGCGCCTCGATCCATACCCACCACACCGACGAGAAGCGGAACACCGCCGAGCGCGCGAATATTGTCTGCGACATTGGCAGCTAGACCCAGCTTCAGCCGCTCCGACTCAACCTGAACGATCGGCACAGGCGCTTCGGGCGAAATACGCTCCACTTGTCCTGTCGTATAGAGATCAACACCGATATCCCCCAGCACGAGAACACGCTTTCCGGACATCGCTTCCAGCAGTGTTCGCAATCGAGGTCGGTTCCAAGTATCAGGGGTGAGCTTTTTCATGACTCCAGCATCCGTTTAGCCTCTTTTAAGGCATCCGTCACCTGAACCCGTTGGAGCTCAGCCGGAAAAGCAGCTGGCGGCTGGAGAATCGCCGCTCGCCCCTCAGGTCGAAACGGCCCCCAGCGCTTCGGGCTTTGGACAAGCGTGTGCGGGTAAAAACTTAGAACGTTACGGCCCAGTGCGACCGCCACATGAAGCGGTCCTGTACTCGGAGCGATCACGAGTCGCGCCCTCTCCAGCAGCGCCGCAAGACAGTCAAACGACTGACCCATAGCGTCAAATACGCGTGGTCCACGTGGGTTCTGATCCCAAACCTCTCTGGAAAGCACGTCGCGCACTTCGACATCGTCGGGTCCCACGGAGAAGAGAACTTCCCAACCTTCCCTCGCCAGACGCCTACCGAGCTCAATATAGTTCGCCAGAGGCCAGTTTGCGGCCGACCCTTTCATCCCCGGATGAATGAGAACAAAATCCCGCCCCAGTTCGAAACGCTCGAGCCATGCCTGTGCTTCGCCACGCGCCTTCACCGGAACCGTGATCCGAGTCCGCAGATCCCACGCCGTCGGATCCCGCGAAACGAGCTCCAAGCCATACTCGGCTTCATGACGTGCGACACGACTACGACTCTGCCGGAGCCCGCGATTGAGGAAGAGAAAACTCTCGAGTTTTGATCGATTTCCAATTCGCTCCTGCACACGAGCACGCCACGCACCGAACATCATGCCAGGTGTGGAATTGAAAAAATAAACTCGGTCATAGGACTTGAAACTCGCGGCACCCATCGTCGGCGGTGGTGTCGTCACGTGATTGAGATAGGAAACACCCTCCAGAATAGGAAGAACTGCTCGCCCCACCCACGCATGCAGATCGGCCAGCGGAAACAGTTTTCGTACGAGCTGAAAAGCAGGTGTGGTCAGTACGACATCGCCAATACCGTCAGGACGAACAACAAGAATTCGAGAGACGTCCACACCCATTCCTAAATCTTAACTTTAGAACGAACCGTCGTTTCCAAAGCCTGCACGACTTCATCCAGAGTGAGTGCCGTCGTGTCGACAGCGATGGCGTCCTGCGCTTGTCGCAGAGGCGCCACAGCACGACTGCGGTCCGCAAGATCGCGACTCTCAATCTGACGCTTCAGATCCTCGAACGAAGGCGCGTCAGCTCCGCTCGCCTCGAGTTCGATCATGCGTCGCTTGGCTCGCTCTTCAACGGAGGCTTCCAAAAAAAACTTTATGTCCGCATCGGGAAATACGACCGTTCCAATGTCCCGCCCCTCGAGAATCGAATTACCCTGACAACCGAGACGTCGCTGTAACCCAAGAAGCGCCGATCGCACGCCGCCAATACTGGATACCGAAGACGCAAGCATGCTGATCTCGAGCGTCCGAATCAAATCGGAAACATCCTCGGAGTTACAGAGCACACGGTTCGAAGGCATGCGCTTGGGTTCGCGACGAAATTCCAAATGAAGACTCTTGGCAAGTTCCGTGAGTTCATCGGCTTCGGTAGGTGACCATGAAGTTCCTTGAGGTTTTACCGAAAAACCTCGCCGTTTTGCCGCCAAGGCGACCGCACGATAGAGAGCGCCCGTATCCACGTGAACAAAACCCAAAACATCGGCCAATCGTCGCGCAGCTGAACTTTTTCCTGTTCCAGCCGGACCATCGATAGCGATCACTTTTCCTTGTTTTCGAATAGCCATTTCGTTCACGACCGAGTTTTCCGCCGTGCTGGCTTCAGACCTAGCGACTTTTCGATCACCGTCTTCGCAAACCGGTTCTCTGCTTCGGCACCAAGAGTCACGCGCAATTCTCGCGTCAGGCCATAGTTAGCAACCGGTCGCACGATCAGTCCTTGTTTGAGACAACGACGAAATACTTCGAAGGCACTCGCCTTTTCACCCACGGTATCCGTTCGAAAAAGAAAAAAGTTTGCGGTCATCGGAAAGGCCTGGACACCTTGCTGTTCCACCCATTGTCGCCAGAACCTCTGTCCGTCTTCGTTCACTTGAACCGAACGTTTCACGAAAGCATGGTCACTCAGAGCCGCGGCACCAGCAACGAGAGCCGGAGAACACACGTTGAAGGGCATCCGAACTTTCTCGAGCGTTTGCGTAAGCTCCTTGCGTGCAAGCGCATAGCCCAATCGTAAACCCGCCAAACCATAGATCTTTGAAAACGTTCTCAAGACAACCACATTAGAAAACCGCTTGAACCATTCCGTCGGGTCTTTCATCAAACCGCGTGCTACGTATTCGACGTACGCATAATCCAAAACAACCGTGACCGCGCCCTCGCGGATGCTAGCGACTTCCGATAGAAATGCTTCGAGCGGCTTATCGCTGAGGGACACACCTGTCGGGTTGTTGGGGTTCGCTAAGAATACGAGGCGCACGCGTTCATTGTTCTTAATCAGCGAAAGTGCGTCGTCAAAGTCGAATTCGAGCTCGTCGTTCACCGGTACTTCGAGTGTCTGCACACCCTGCACCTGAGCGCACACACGATAAGCAATGAACGAAAACTTTGGAGTCACGATCGCGTCATCCGGAACACAGAGTGAACGGATTAAGAGATCAATCATCTCGTTCGAACCATTTCCAATCGCTATCTGATCGACAGCAACATCCAGTTTGTCAGCCAGCTTTTTTTTGAGATCTTCGGCCGAACTGTTCGGGTAGCGATGGAGGTCTAAAAGGGATCGTTTCACGGCGGCAACTGCCTTGGGCGACGGCCCAAGCGGATTCTCGTTCGATGCTAATTTGACGACCTTCTTGATACCGAACTCGCGGCGCGTCTCGTCGATCGGCTTGCCAGGGATATAAGGCTGAATAACGCGAATATGACTCGGAAAAGACAGACTCATCGGTCAAGAACTAAACCATGCCCCGGGCCTTTGTGCAAGCCAACCCAGAGGAACGCAATTCGTTTGAAAACTCATCCAAGAGCTCGGCCCCAAAAGCCTGCGCGCTGACCTCGAGCTCCTTCAGCCCAATCGCAGCGACAGGCGCACCCTCCGGATCGACGTTCACACCCAAATGAAGAAGCACCGATTGCGGTGTTGCTGTCACGATCGACACCGAGAGTTTGCGATTGTCGATAAAGAGATCGTTTCCTTGACGGCGCACTTTACGTCCGTTGAGAGCAAGCTTTTCTGAGATCGTCGCTACAAACAAACGTTGGATCAAGACACCCTCAAAAAGACTGAGGCCAAAGAACTCACCCAGAAAATGCACCATGGAGCGCGCACGAATGAACTCGCCTTCCAGCTTGTCCTGCTCGTCGACCAAGTGTTCGTTACGGACTTCGCACGATCCAATCCCCGCGACGAGCGCGTTTCCTTGCATACGAAACGTACGCAAGATCCAATGCGGCGCGAGTTCGCGACCGGAGTAATCCATCCCAGCTTCAATCCAACGTGTTTCGAGCCCCAAAAACCTCACAGAGCACCTCCCGCCATCGCGCGTGCGAGGCGTTGACAAGACTCACAGGTCCCGCAACGTGCGGGACCCGCGCCGTAACAGCTCCAAAGAAAATCCCATGGAAACTCCCGCGCGCGAAGCTTCTGAACGATCGCACGCTTATCAAGATCGACCGTCCACGAATCACAGCGCACCTGTCCGCGCGTGGACCACTTGAGGGCTTGATTGATCGCGACCAGAAAATCTTTCGAGTTATCGGGAAAAGTCGCGGCTTCCTCACGATTGAACCCGACCAAAACCGTGCCGATGTTTCGGGCTTCTGCAAACGCTGCAGCTGCCATGATGAAAAGACCATTCCGATTGGGAACCCAGACAGCGTTCGCCGACCGCTCGGTCACGTTACGCATATTCAAAACGTCACTCGATAGGGTCGGAATCGGAACCTCCGACGACGTGAGAGCTGAGGACGAAAGCCCACCCAACCATCTCAGATCGAGCGCGTGCAACGCCACCCCGAAGTGCCTCGTCAGCTGGCGACTCGCTTCAAGTTCACGCTCCTCAGCTTTCTGTCCGTAACAGCAATGTATGGCCTCGGTTGCATCACCATTCCAAACACTCAAGGCAAGATTGGCTGCCGAGTCCAATCCACCTGACAACAAGACAAGATTTTTCGCTTTAAGGGATGTAGCTAGCGGCACAAGAGTCGTTCTCCCAAACCGTCACGCGCTTGAGACCTGTCTTACGATCCGTGAACAGCGGTTGTAAGCGCTCGTAACAGGTCTGCGCGATCACTTCGGCTGTTGGATTTCGGTTCACAAAGTCGGGCAATGTGTTGAGGTCTTGATGATCCCAACGTGCAATCACCTCACGCAGCCCCCGCTTGAGATCGCGAAAATCAATGGCGAGGCCTAGATGATCGAGCTCTTGAGACGACGCTTCCACTTCAATCACCCAGTTGTGACCGTGATTGCGGACACAATCGCCCGGATAACCTTCGATATGGTGAGCTGCTGCAAAACCGCATTTGACCTTGAGTTCGAACATCGACATTTCGGTAACGCGGCGAAGCGAACGTGTAAAGAGTTTTCGTGTAAACAGGTCAATAGCTTACGGAGTGAGCTCGGCCTTCATGAGCGTCATCTCGTAGGCGTCTTCTCCGTCAGTATAGAAGCCCTTCCGCACATGCGTGATGCGAAATCCATTCTTTTGATAGAGCTGAATTGCAGGCTGATTGTTCCGCCTCACGTTCAGAAAGATGCGCTCGCCCCCCTGACGAAAGGCATGTCGAACAAGCGCTTGGAGAATGCGACTCCCAAAACCTTGGTGTCGCGTCGTCTTTAAGACAGCAACAGAAAGAATCTCCACGGCATCATCATCCACCCGAACCCGCGCGCTCACCCCATAGGCAACCACAACAGCATCGGTCTCGTCGTCCGTGATGACGAGAAAATCATGATCCGTACGCCCGAGCTCCTCGCGAAATCCCTTCTCGGACCAAGGAGCCGGGTTCCACTCCCGCTCGATCGCAAGAACCTGCAAAACATCATCTTCCGTAGCTCGTCGCTCGCTCCAGGTTTCCGACATCGTTCGTGTCGTATCGCAAACTCAGAATTGCTTCAAGAAATGACCGCGAAGAACCACGTCGAACTCAGCTTCTGGACGCTGGCCGACTGACCAAGAGAAGTCCGATCGGACGTCCTCGCGTGCCGTAGTCCCGGCCGGGAAGCTGCGATCGGAGGAAACCTCAATCGTGAACTCGTAGAACCCGTCCCATGCCGTGCCGACCACCTCTAACGAAGCCTCGCCGTAACCGACGTACCGAGAGGATCGCTCTGGCACGAGCGAACAGGAGAAAACATCCTCGTAAACCCAACTCGCCGCGGAATCGGGAAGATCCACACGTTTCGGTTCATGAGTAAAGGCTGTCATCAGATTGAGCGTGGTTGCGGCACCAGCACCGAGTCGAATCACAAAGTCTGCATCAGGATCAAAGGAGTCGACGAGATTGTTTTGGTAAATACCGCGAAATCCAGAGGCTTTGAGTGCGTTTTCAAAACGGTAAAAATGCGAATGAGGGGATCCGGCCTTCGAACCGCTCTCCTCCCAATGACTGAACATCAAGAACGTCTCGAGAATGGCCTCCGACCGTGGCGCCGACAGACGCACATACACAGGCGCGTCTGTCGTGTTCGTGAGCATCACGTCTCCGACCGCCCATTCGGCATCCAAGCGTGCGCGCTTTTCGTAGTGACCGTCGATCTCAGCGCGCGCTTCGTTCTGTGTCCCATCGAGCGGTTGGATCGCGGCCTCCAGACCAGCAATCAGCGCGATCTGCATGCCTAGAATGTCGTCCTCATGAGTAACACCCCGCTCGTCCCGAGCGGCTGCTGCGGCAACCGGCCTCGGCTTTTCGACATAGCTCTTTGCCTTGCAACCGATCGTGAAAGTCCCTGCCAAGAAAAGAAATCCTAAGAGTTTATGCATACTCGTCACCTGAGCAAGTTCTGTGACGGCTGATTCGTACGTAAAAACGGCGCTGCAGTGAACATGATCCGAAACTGAGACCACTAGCCTTCTTTTGAACCTGCATGCTTTGTGTTAGAAACGAGCCATGGGTACGGCTTCCGTTAAAGATTTTGAAGAACCTGAGATCACGACGCCTTTAGCTACATTGCGTCACTCAACCGCCCACGTGATGGCCCACGCTGTTCAAAAACTTTGGCCCGATGCCAAGTTTGGAATCGGTCCGACGATCGAAGACGGCTTTTACTACGACATCGATCTGGCGATGCCGTTTGCGCCCGAACACCTTGAGAAAATTGAAAAGGAGATGAGAAAGATCGTCGCGGCAAACGCTCCGTTTGTTCGCCGAGAACTTTCGACACCCGAAGCCATTCAGTTCTTCAGAGGTCTTAAGCAACCTTACAAAGTCGAGATCATTGAGGGGCTCCGCGATCAGGCAGGCGCTCAGAACGTTTCTCTCTATCAGGAAGGCGACTTCACGGATCTTTGCCGAGGTCCCCATATTCAGAAAACGGGCGAGATCAAGGCGTTCAAACTCTTGTCGATCGCCGGAGCTTACTGGCGCGGTAACGAGAAGAATCCGCAGATGCAACGAATCTATGGAACGGCTTTCTTGTCGCAAGCCGAGCTCGACGAACACCTGCACCTACTCGAAGAAGCCAAGCGCCGCGATCATCGCAAGCTTGGAAAAGAGATGGGACTGTTTAGCTTTCACCCCGAAGCTCCAGCCATGCCGTTTTTTCACCCTAAGGGGACAGTGATTTACAATCGCTTGGTCCAGTACATGCGGGATCTCTACAAGATCTACAACTATCAAGAAGTCATCACGCCGCAGATTTTGGAAGTCGGTCTTTGGCACAAGAGTGGCCATTACGAGAACTACAAAGACCATATGTACTTCTGCGAGATTGATGAGCGCGAGTTTGCTGTCAAACCGATGAACTGTCCTGCAGCGACGTTCATCTACGCGGCGGAAAAGCGCTCTTACCGTGATTTGCCGCTCAGGCTTGCGGACTTTGGTCGCTTGCATCGTTACGAACGTTCGGGAGTGACAGCCGGGATCACGCGGACGCGGTCTTTCTGCCAAGACGACGCACATATTTTCTGTACGCCCGAGCAGATCGAAAGCGAGATCCGGTCTGTATCGGAAATGGTTTTGCGAACGTACGCCATGCTCGGATTCGAAACGACAGTTTTTTTGTCCACACGTCCCGAGAAGCGCACAGGTTCGGAAGAACTCTGGGATCGCGCGGAAAGCAGCCTCGAAGCCGCACTGAAATCTCTGGGACTCCAATACACGATCAACCCAGGTGACGGCGCGTTCTACGGACCAAAAATTGACTTCAACGTTAAGGACGCACTCAAGCGAAACCATCAACTCGGAACGATCCAGCTGGATTTCAACTTGGGTGAACGCTTTGGCCTCAAGTATGTCGGCGCCGACAATACGGCACACACGCCGGTCGTCGTTCACCGTGCCGTGCTGGGATCACTCGAACGCTTCATTGGTGTCATGATTGAGCACACGGCGGGAAACTTTCCGTTTTGGTTAGCGCCTGTGCAAGCACGGATGATTCCGATCACGGAAAAACACGTCGCGTATTGTTTCGATTTTAAAAAGAAACTCGAGGCTCATGGGATTCGTGTCGACATCGATGATCGCAACGAGTCGATGGGCTTGAAAACACGCGAAGCTCAGACGGCCAAAATCCCCTACTCGCTCGTCGCGGGCGATCGCGAGATCGAAGGCGGTGGATTTGCTGTACGTAAGTATGGAGAACAAAAGTCAGCCACGCTCGCGCAATCTGATATTCTAAAAACGTTCGAAGACCTGAACACTCCGAAACCCTAACCATGGCACGACCGCACCCACACGGAAGTCCCGGAACACCGAGAACCCAGCGTAACGAAACGTTCCCCCATGCGATCTACGATGTGATGCATGGTTTTATCCCACTCACCGAATGGGAAGCGCGCATCGTCGACACGCCTTTTTACCAACGCTTACGGTGGATTCGGCAGCTCGGTTTTGCGAGTTATATTTTTCCAGGTGCCGATCACAATCGTTTCGCCCACGCGATGGGCGTGATGCAGTCGATGCAGAAAATGCTCGAAGCCCTCGGCCTTGCTGTCCCGGATAGTGTCTTAAGAAATCCCAAGATCCAGTCCCGAGAGGCGGTTTTACATCGAGAACTTCGAATTGCCGCCCTCTTACACGACATCGGCACGTTTCCCTTTAGCCATTCCATA
Source organism: uncultured Oligoflexia bacterium (assembly GCA_964549505.1). Taxonomy (GTDB): domain Bacteria; phylum Bdellovibrionota; class UBA1018; order UBA1018; family CAZJVD01; genus CAZJVD01. Next base: position 97,989 of record CAZJVD010000010.1, on the reverse strand, counting down.
GAGTTTGCATACGTTCGGCACGGTAACGATCGCCGCTCGGGGCGAGGAAAAGCAAAACCGCTTCCGAACTCCCACGAACACTTGGGCAGCTTCATCATCAAGAACACGGATTACGATAACGGGATCACCCAGATTCTCCATCGCTTCGGACTGGATCCGACTCGAATCTCAAAGATCATCAAGGGCGAGTCGTCGGTCTTGATCGCCAACCAGCTTGCGCATTCCGATCTCGATGCGGACCGAATGGACTATCTATTGCGGGACGCTCACTACACCGGACTTCAGTACGGTCAGTTCGACCGCGATTTTATTCTGTCAAATCTCGTCACGTTCAACGCCGGGAAGAGTGGTTTGGGCTTTGCGGTCAAGGAAAGTGCGGTCCATGCGGTCGATGACTTTTTGATGGCGCGTTTCAGCTGGTACACCCAGGTCGTCAAGAACCAAGACAGCGCGAAGTTCGACATCATTGCTTCCCACGTCGCTGAAGCGCTTTTGCAACGCAATCTCTTGTTTCAGTTTCATGATCTGCTCGACATGATCGAACGTCAGGACGAGCGGTTTTACTTTTGGAACGACCGCGACTTTTTTACACGATGCCAGCAACTCAAATTTTCGGGCAAGGTCGGCGACAAGAAACTCAGTGAGAAGATCGATATGCTTCTTTACCGGCGCCCACCCAAGGTGATCTTGCATCCAGATTTTAAGCATCACATGCTTCAGACCCCATCAGCGGCGGCTGATCGAAAGCGCCTCATCCATAAGATCGAAACACGCCTTAAAGAGATCGAACACCTTTTTAAAATGAAGGGTCGCGGCGACGAATGGATCTTGGCCGATATTCCTGACAAAGACATCACGTTCACGAAGAGCCGTGAAGCGCTCGCTTTGGAACACAAACAAGATGTGCTCTATCAAGAACGCGATCCGGTAAAGGTTCTTAGCCGTGATGGCCGCGTCTCGCTCCTCGTGGAACACGAGGGCTCTCTCATGAGTCGACTCGCGCAGTTTGTGCGGTTCATTCCGAGTGTTTATGCCAACCCTGCTGGCTACGATGTGCTGGCGTCCTCAAAATTCTTCAGGCACCTGAAGTCTTAGCTCTGTGACGCTAGGGCGTGTCCTCATTTGTTATGACCAGCTCGTCATAACAAATGAGGAAACGCCCTAGTCACCAGTACAATCCTATTGCCTACCTCAGTAAAGTGGCCTAACGAGTTTGTTGACGATGCCCTGTCTGTTCAAAAGAGAATTCACTCTTACAGACTACGGGGGGGCAATAACGATATGGGGAAATATTCCGCTTCGATTTTAATGGTTCTGTCCGTGCTTCCGCTCTCATCCTCTTTTGCTGATGAGTCTTTGGAAGTCCAGTTGATCCAGGCGCAAAAGGAAATCATTCGCCTTCAAGATGAAGTCTCGGATTTGAAAAGAAAAACACTCACGTTCACCTCGACTGACCTCTATAGTAAGGGCTGTCAAGCGCTTGCCTCTTTTGCCACTCTCCTGAAATCAGAAAGTGGCGCAACTCTTTCGGTGTCTTGTGACTATGACGATTTGAAATCTGGAACGACGAAGCTTATGGCGAGAGGGAATTAGGCACCACGGCTGCCACCGTCGTCCGCAGCCACTCTAAGAAACGTTTTCGGTACGCGCCTTTGTCGCGATAAAAAACATCAATGTGGCGCCCACCCGGGATCACCCACAGGACCTTCGGCTCGCGCGCTTCTTCAAAGACTTGTCGGCCGAAATCCGCATCCACCAAGGAGTCTTGGTCGCCGTGAATCACCAGAAGCGGCGTTCCTTCAAGTTCTGCAATGCGCCCTTTGGGCGCATGCGCATCACTCAGTAGAACGTAGGCCAGTGGTTGAAAAAGCCATGTGATAGGATGTCGCGAAAGCACGCGCTTCCCGACCGATCGATACGACGCAAACGTCGAGTCGGCAACAATCCCACGAATAGGCTGCTCACCTTTCATCTCGATCGCCGCGCGGAGTGCAATCGCACCGCCCAGACTCTGGCCGTAGATCACAACCGGAAGATGCTTCTCGTGTGTGATCTTGCGAACGGCAGCTTTACCGTCTTCGACCGTGCCTTCGGGTGACGGATCGCCGTCAGACTTTCCGTAACCTTGGTAGTCGAATGCAAAAACCGGAAACTCCTCGTCCGTAAGCCATGACAGTGAGCTGGTGTGTGTAGAGATGTTTTCGCCGTTACCGTGAAAGAGAACCACAACAGCTTTGGCCGGTTTTTTTGACGGGAGATACCACGCGTGCAACTTTGTTCCATCACGCGATGAAAACCATACGTCCTCGACAGCTTTTCCGTAACGCTCTTTGCTCACAACATGGTCGCGGTAAGGATGATAGAGAAGCGACGAACACCCGGACAAAACACCAAGCGGAACGATCAGCAACGCTCTAAAAATACCAGTAGACCCCACCCTTAACCTCCTCTCGACGGTTTTCGGTTTCGGTCGTTGGAAGTACGGCAAGCGCCGATGCACGCAATTCGAAATCCTGTGCCATGTTCCAGCTCAACCCAAACTCAGGAACGGTTGCAAACCTCTCACGCGTGTCTTGAAAGAGATCCCAAAGTGTTGCTGAAGTCAGCCTTAGTTTTAGGCGCGGCATAAGCGTCGTAACGACGCCGACTTCGAGCTTCGGTGACAAACGCATCTTCGATTCGAACGCACCGCCTGCCTCGAAATCGACGGCGATCATCGCAAACGCGATCCCTCGGTCGCGCCACCACTCGCCTGTAAACCCGCCACCGCCTTCAAACGTTCCGACCACACAGCTGCGGCATGGACGATCGATCGGATTTTCGCCGGCGACTCGAAATCGCCATGACGGACGGCGATCGCCCCAGCGACTTGGAAACAGCGACACCACGGAGACGAGCTCTGCCTCAGTCAGCTGAAGCTCGCTCGCAGTCGAGTCATAGCGGAACGTAAAACCCGGAAAATGAATCTGCGAGAACGGCGCAAGGCCCTCATCCGCACCGAGAATGTCATGATACGCCGAGCGAAGATTGAACTCCTGGAACACGTGCGTGCGCTCGCGAGACTGATTGAGACCGACGAGAAGACCGACACGTGTCGGATCGTGCGCACGCTCGGGTCGTAGATTCTCGGGCAGAGGTGGCTCCTGAAACTCGTCCGACACAGTCCCGCTGATCTTACTACGCGCGATCAGGATGTCTTTTTGCAGCGGCTTTCGCTTGGCCTCGAAATCGGCTGGACCGCGGCTGCGTTCGTGCGCGAGCGCAGTCAGTACAGTTGTTAGGACGCGCGCATCACCAGTCGTTGACGCTTGCTGCGCGGATACTTGCTCCGCGGACACCCGCTCCGCCGACACTCGCCCCTCAAGCAGATCCTCGACTTCCGAACGTTCCGAGGCGGTCAGATGATCCCATTGATGCGTGAGCTTGCGGCGCAACGAGGGACGAAACTTAACAGCCGACACCGCGCCGGGGATCCTCATGAGAACCTTGATCGTTTCGGCAGGTATCGTGAAAAGTGCAAACGGCGTGAGGTCCCAATCGGGCCGCGCCACCTCAAGAACGGTCAGAATCCTGTACGAACAGTTCTCATCTAAAAAATAGTAGTCCGATGTCCCCACGCGATCGAGTTCGTAAAGATGCAACATCATCATCTCGACTTCTTGAGGTGTGAGCGCGAGTTCGTACTCCCACAGATCGCGACTCTCGGAGCGCACGTACTCATGAACCTTTGCGTAGTACGGCAGCAACGAAAAGCGACCTTTGTAGCCGCCGGTCAAACCATTCCAAACAAAGAAAAAGTTGCCGTCATCAGGCCCGACGAGCGCTGCGTAGCTCACTCCACTGTCAAGCAGGTCGGACTTGTCTTTAGGGCTCGCTCCGCTTGCTATCGTACTGACCTTTAAAAACGTATGGCCGAACATCGAGCCTGGATTATTAGGATACGCTGAGGAAAAAACGAGCGAAGCCTGCTTGGGAGCGAGCTTCGTAAACCATGTTCTCAGGCGTTCGCATGAGACCTCTGGAAATACAAATCCCTGTGACCGCAAGAAATGCGCACGCCCTGGGTGCGTGCATACGGCGAACTCTTCGGTGGCGTCGGGAGTATCCGGAGGAAGCTTCACGGTTGCTCGCGCCTGAAAAGCTGCAAGCGTGGCTTCGAGTTCGGACCGGGGATTGAACGGCCCATCGGGAGAAAAGAAAAATTCTTTCTGATCGATTTCACTCTTGATGCGACCGAACGGTGCACTGGCGCGATAGTGTCCGAGTCGCAACCACTGTTTCGATTCAGCGACGCGATCAACATCCGACGGAATTGGCGACGGAATTGGCGGCGGAGCCGCTGAAGCGGGTGTCGAGAATGTCGCTGCAGCGACGAGAATCGCAAAAAGACCAACCTGACAAGCGTGCATTTTCCATGGATTTATCATGTTCTGTGACGCATCTGTAAACGACAAAAGAGTTGCTTAGCTTAACGGGCTTCTCTTACAATCGGTCCACAACATGAGGTTGCGGACTTGTCCAGTGCGGGGGTACGTGACCATTTTTTAATGCAGTTAATCGGACTTTGAAAGGAAATGTAGTTATGAAGAAACAGCTTTTAGTGGCCCTCTGTCTTTTTCCGTTGGTGACGTTTGCCGCGATGAAAGACGACGATGGTGTCGCGCCTGATAAGGGTGACGGTTGCGGCTTAGGCTGGCAAGTCACGCAGAAGCGTACGCTCATCGCTACCACGACACGTGGTACGACAAACGCGTTCGTTCCTCCAACTTTTGGTATGAGCTCGGGAACGTTGGATTGTGAGCAACATTCGTTTGCTAAGAACGAACAACCGGCTGTGATTTTCGCAGCAACCAATCAAGAGTCCCTCGCGATCGAAATGGCAGCAGGTCGTGGTGAGTACCTCGATGCGTTTGCGCGCACGATGGGCTGCGATGGCGCTTCCGTTAGCGAATTTGGCCGTCATGCTCAGAAGAACTTTTCTGTGATTGCGGCTCCAGCACGCAACGGCTCAGAACTTTATCTGAATGCGAAGAAGTCGATCGAATCGAATCCGGCTCTCGCAAGCTGCCGTCCGACTGCTTAATAGGACGTAGCTTTAGATTCTCAAAACCCCTGGGTTCACCGCGGTGCGGATGGGCTCAGGGGTTTTTTGTTTTTCCTGGCTTGCCCCCAACCCCCGGCTCGAAAGATCCCGTGTCTCGAGTGCACGATACTTCCTTTTAAAATCTCCAATCATTAGGACGTTCCCCGCGCAAGCCAGGATGGCGGAAGCGAGGCGGGGGTAAGCCATGGATGGCGACGTCCTAATGATTGGAGATTTTAAAAGGAAGTATCGTGCAGTGGAGAAACAGACGTGGATAGAACTAGTACAAGCAGTTCGCGCGTTCCATGTCGTTCTGCTGAAGGTCGCGTTTGACCTCGCCATTTCCTGACGAATCAAAAACAACAGCTGGAAACATCACGGCCGCAAGATAGGCCTGATTGAGACTCGGGCTATCGCACTTCGGAATTCCGTTAGCCTCGAAACCCTCGCAACTGTGACGAAGACCGACTAGGTGTCCGAATTCGTGGAGCGCAATCGACTCGATATCAGGTTGCTTGGGAGCATCTCCAAAGAAGTTCTGCTGGTTAATCTCCATCGCCGCCATGGTGAACGTCGGAAGTTCGTTCCCCGGCACAGGACATGTGGTTGTCAGTGCGATGACTTCGCTCCCGTACGGCCAGTTTTCAGAAACTGGATACACAGTCACCGATCCAGAAAACGTACTGCCGCCCACGATCGATCCCGAACAGATATTGGTTGGACGTGGAATTCCGGACGTACCGCCTTGATTGATGAGCTGAAAACCCTTTGAACTCGAATAGAAACTGTTCCACTTAGCCGCTGCTGCTGAAAACGCGGCTTCATCGCTTCCCGAAAAAGCGCCTGTAAACAGAGCGACCGGTACGGGCGTGATCGGCCAGCGACCGGAGAGCGTCCCACTCTGGTCTTCGGCGAGCACACATTCTTTAATAACTTTTTTGCCGGACTTTGAGCCACAGCCGCTCATGGAAACGGTCAGCGAAACAGTCAGCAAGACGGTCAGCGCCAAAGTGAAAACAAGAGCGATAGCGCCGTTTGAGCGGAAAACCGAGATCAAGGACCACCCCTGAGGTCAGGAGACCCTGACCATTTCAGTATACTATCGACACCCCTTGACCTCAACTTGAGATTCTGAAACTGGCCTACTTCAGTGTGTATAAAAATAGAAATTATCTAATCTTACCAACTGGTTAGATGTTTTGTTAGATGTGAGCCCACTTATAGTTGATTCAACTCGTTGAGATAAAAGGCAAAAGTCGATTCTCATACACACTGAAGTAGGCCAGTTTCTGAGATTCTCAAGGCCGTTCACATCGCGTAAAGTGACCCTATCGGGGCAACGGGGCGAGAATTTCCGAACGAAAACCAGTGGTTGTTAGGTCTAAGGATCACCACACTGCCGTGGGCACTCCCTTGGCTACTTCCTTGTGCCCTCCTAGGGTGTTTGCTGGCCCTCGCGGCACCCTCATTTGCAAACGACGAAGATGACGATCCCGTCACCGCAGGCGACGAAATCGGAAAGCTCTTACGCGACAATAACGAAGGTCAGATCAAAGACTTGCAATGGCAGGGTGGTGATCAGGTGCTTGAACGCGTCGGCGACACCGAATCCGACACACGTGTTTTTGCGTTTTTACGCGGTAAATACCCGAACCTCGATTGGTCCTTCACGTGGAACGGTCGCAAGATCAAACGCGAAGACGACGGTAAGTTCATGATGCGTCTTCCGCTCTCGGACACGAAAACCAGTTTTCGTTTCATCGCCATCAGCCCTCGTGGAATAATCGAACGCGAAACCGTCGTCATCTATGCACCAAAGTTTGAAAAGCTCGCGCGGAAACCAAAGATCCGGTACAAGCGGCACTTCTTCACGCCCGGACTGAGTGCTACCTATCTGCAGTTCGATCACAATATTCGAGCGATCTATAAGTTTTCCGAAGTCGCACTGACAGCCAAGCTTGGGTATCGGTACCTCTGGTTACCACCAAACTGGGATGTTGGAATATCGGGGTTTGTAACGGCGCTCCCGCTCTCGACGACAGGGCCCGAGAGTATACGGTTCATCGGCTTTAACTTTCGGGTTGGATATGTTCTGCCGTTCGTGACCTCGCCATGGCGTGTGAGTATCTTTGCAGGAACGTATTACAACACGATGGCGTTCCACTCAGGTCGTTTCGGTTACAAGAATGCAAACGGCCCGCAGATCTATCCGACGATCGAACGTGAGCTAAACTCGGGGTCGTCGATTTTTGTTTATTTCAAGTTCTCACCGGTTTCGAATCGCTTCGACTTCTTAGATCTCGAAAGCCGCGAAATCGCAGGTGGCGGCGGTTATCGTTTCAGCTTGCCGAATCAGGACACGATTGGTGTGGCGCTCGACTACGCAGACTTCAATATGAAAATCGATCGCAGCCAAGTCTCAACCCGAAGCTTCAGTCTCGGCGTCAACTACGGGTTCTAGACGGAAGATATCACCTTCTTGATCCGTTCGACGGACAGGAACCCTCAACACTCGCAACCTCTGAAGCACCGACTGATGTGGATGACCATAGCGGTTACGCGCACCCGAGGAGATCCATGCTTCGTGTGGACGGACGACGTTCAAAAGCTGTAGAGACGTAGACGTCTTCGATCCATGATGGCTGATCTTAAGAAAGACCTTGGTGACTTGCTTCTCTTTCAGAATCGTTTGAATTTCAGGTATCCACTTCTCTTCGAGTTCGGCGCCCGCATCACCAAGCCCGATCCAAGCTGTCGCTCCGGGCAAAGAGATAAGTGTTCCAATCATCGCTGCGTTTCGTTCCGATCTCTGCCACGTCGGTGGCTCCTGACGAAACAGGTGAAACCCGGCGGGTACATCACAATGAAGAGTGTGCCGATCGCAACGCGACTCGATCGCAGCGACTTGATGAAGATCGTTCCAACCACCTCGATGGTCTTCATCGTCATGACTGAGAATCACACCGGACACATAACTCTGCTTGTAACGAGCCATGCGGTCCAGCCACCGAACGGGCGTCGTCGAACGATCGCTCCCGACGTCAATCAGCCAACCCGCCGAAAGGCCGGAGCGTGGTATCTTTCGACGGTCCGTCCCGATCACGAGCGCCGAATCGCCCTGGCCGACATCCAGTTGAACGACAGCGCGCGCTTCAAAGGCCACATTTGGAGTCACGTGCGGGGCCGCATAGGACGCCACATTCAGGCGCACCCACAGGCCCAACGCCGCGCCCAGGACTGCAATCGTAACAAATGGCCAGGTGCTCTGGCTGCGCGAGCGAAACACGAAGTACAAGGTCATCTTGAGAGCTACTAAAACTGCGAGCCCCGTCGCGAGATCACGAACACTCACAAACCAGAGCGTTGCAGGCAACACGCTCAAGCGCGCCAATAAGGCCAAGGCATTTGTATGAAACTCAAAGAACCAGGGAAACGTACTGCCCGTGACGATCGCAAGCAGACTCATCGGCACGGCGACGAGAGCGAAGTACGGCACCGTGAGAAAACTCAGAACTGGCGTCAGCCAAGCGATTCGATAAACCGTAAAGGCATCGAGTACGGCGGTCAGTAACCAGGATCCGAGCGAGAGTCGAAGGTGGAGGCAGAGCACGTCGGCTTTCTTTTCTGGTCTTTTTGCTCGTTCTTTTGAATGGCGTATGGCCAACGCACCTCCTGCAAGCGCCAACCAATAATGAAGGGCCCCAGAAAACCCGGTCTGCTCGGCGCGAAAGGAATCGATCGCCCCTTGGACAAGCAGGTCCACGACTGCGACCACGAACCAAAGACTCCACGGCGCAAACCGTCCTCCATGTATCCGCACACTCAAACGAGCCGCCACTGTTAACAGAGGACGGAGCAATCCCCATCGAAACCCGCTTAGCAGGAGTATTAATAGCGAACTGCCAACAAACAATCTGGGAACCACACGCCGACTTCTTGCGACGATCCGTGGAGTGACGCGCGAGGAATACTGAAGCAGGCGCCCTAGCCTCTCGAAAAAAAACCAGAGACCGTAGAGGTGAATACCGGCAAACGATGTGACATGGACAAAGCCCAAGGCTCTCCAGAGTCCGATCCGATCGTCTGATAAACGCCAACCGGTCAAGAGAGCGGCCATGAGTCCGCTCGAATCGAGCGCTCGCAGACGGACGCCAATCGCACAACGCCAGCTGAGAAGCGCACGCGCCGGTCGCTCGATCGCGTGAACCGCTCGACTTTTGTCGCAACGTCGGTGCGTGATCCGCTCCAAAGACTTGCCATCGCGATACACGACTTGTGTTCGATCGATCCACGCGGTGCAGACGCGATCACTGTCGAAGAGTAAGTCACGGGCGCCCCGCGGCCAACACTCTGTGATCACGCGCCCGTCATGAAACGCTGTCTTTGAGAACGCGCAGTGCTCAGAGTCTGAAAATCGCAAGGACAATACTGAAAAAATGAGCGTGACGAAGATTGGAATAGTGATCGTATCCAAGCAAAGGCGATGCCTGTGCCCAGCGCCCTATGCTAAGATGGTTTCATGCCCGCAAGCGAAACGGCACTCGTGGCACAAGGACATTTCTGGTGGGCTCACCTTGGCTTCGGTGTTCTTCTAGCTGTCCTCCTCTTCTATCGATTGATGAAAAAGGAAAGCGAGTCAAAGTTTCGGCTGCGCGAAGCCGATCGCTCGCAAGAACAGAACACACCGAAAACGAATTCTGAATCGCCGCACCTTCTGCTCGAAGGATTTCGAACCGACGGAGCGCCTCATGAAATTCTTGGCGTGGCGTCGACAGCAACCGAGAAGGAAATTCGGCGCGCTTACAAGCAGCTGATGCGACGTGTGCATCCGGATAAAATTGGCCGCCCTGGATCGCCTGAATGGAAGAGTGCGCAATCCATCGCTCAGGCCGTCAATGAAGCACGCGATGCGATGATCCGCGATCTGCGCGATCGTTAATAGTTCGTGGCATTACACTCTGGGCACTCTGGTCACTTTGTGCGCTGGCATCGGGCTTGCTCCGATGCCCTCTATGAAAAAGACAGCAACGCACGATCTATCTATTCACACTCTGCTCGAGGGCGAGCTGGAACCCCGCCTCGGAAAAGTGGAAGTCATCAGCTCGGTCCAGATTCCGGGGATTCATATCGTCGGGCTTGCAAACCGAGAGATCCAAGAAGCACGCGAGCGCGTTCGCTCCGCCATCCTGACTTCAGACTTCGACCTTCCTCGCCGACGCCTCACCGTCAACCTGGTCCCTTCGAGTGTGCCGAAGTACGGTACGGGATTTGATCTCCCCATCGCACTAGCACTCCTTGCCGAAGCAGGCATCGTTCGATTCCGCGGCGATGTTCTCGCCTGGGGGGAGCTCGGCCTCCGGGGCGAGTTGCATACGACCGGTAGCATCGGTCGTTGTGTGATCGCGGGTTGGATCGGAAACGCGCGACTGATTCTTCTACCCGAACAGCCGGCCGGAGACCTCGACCAGCTGATCGGTGACCTCGCGTCCGCCTTTCCGCGAGCGCGGCAACCCGACATTGTAACGGCACGCGATCTCCGTGAGACCGTCGCGGTCCTCAATAGCCGCAGTTTTCCCGTAGCCCGATCGCCGGTCCATACTCAGCCACGTCTTCCCAGCAAGCTCTACGATCGCGCGCCTCCAGTATTCTCCATCTCCAAAGCGCTCGCGAGATTTCTCGGAGCGAGCTCGGCAGGTCTTCACAGCGCCGTGCTCTTCGGTCCAGCGGGAGTTGGAAAGTCGCAAGCTCTCGAGTGGGCGATCGCACTCCAACCCACCGTCACCCCCGGACAGCGCGTCTGGCAGAGGCTCCTGCATGACCTCAGCGACACAAAACGAGAAGCCGTCCGCCGAATCAGTCCACTGGTCAAACCATCAACACTCGCAGGATCGATTTCGGAAGCAGGCGTGGTGCCCGGCGAGCTCTCACTCGCCCATGAGGGATTACTGGTTGCCGACGAGTTTCTCGAATGGCCGCGCGACTCACGCGAGATTCTGCGTGAACCTCTCGAACGAGGCTTAGTTTCCGTCAGTCGTTTCCATCGCTCCGTCGAGCTGCCAGCGCGCTTTCGATTTCTCGGGTCGTCCAATCTCTGTCCGTGCGGCGGCACTCCCCCCGAGTGGACGCCCATCGAGAAGCAAGCGATCTGTCATTGCTCGGAACCGAAACGTACGGCGTATCTGCAGCGCTTTTCATTAGCTCTGAGCGACCGACTGGATTTTGTTGCGGTCCTAAAGCGTCCCGCAAGCGCCGACCAAGTGGTCGACTTTCAGGAACTCCGCGAGCGCACCGAACGCACCCACGAGAGGATCCTAAAGACGTGCGGTGTCGCCAGTGCCTATCTTGACGGACACATATTGCAACCCGTGATTGCGACCGCCGCCCAAGACGATCGCGTGCGCCGGATCTTCGAGCGAGTTTCTTTGCGGGGCATGCACCGGCTCGCACGCATGGCGATCACGCTCGCAGCTTGGGACGAAACGGATCTTGAGTCATCCTACTTTGCAGAGGCTTTCGCGATGCATTCACCGGAGTTCTTCCGCGTACTGCCGAGTCACCGAGATCATCATGCTGTTCAGGAGATCTTTTCTAAGAGGTCGCGCACGAGCTGATGCGATCCAATATTCCGAAGAGCGACTCCCACGTCTTGGATGAGCTCTTTTGAATCACGATCGAAGTCCACGGCATGAATGAGCGGCAGCACCGCCGTCTTGTCTTTCATCTTTCCAAGCGCGATCACGGCCTGCCGTTTGACCATCGGCTCTGGATCTCGCAAGAGCAGAACCAGCATGGGCACACACTCCTGAATCTCACCCAACATTTTTCGGATGTCCGACTTGTGCTTTTTCCACTGCGACATCACGGCCTCTTGGCGGGAGAGAACTCCCAGCTCGCCGAGAGCGAAAGCCGCACTCGACCGCATCAATGGATCGGAGTTCAAAAGCATGGGTTTCAGTGTCTGCACGACTTCAGCACGCCCGAGGCCAAAGAGCGTCATGGCAGCGTTCGCCTTGACGCGATTATGACGACTTGCAAGCTTGGGTATGACCAAATCAACCACTTCGGGACTCGAGTGCCGACTCATGGATTCAATCGCGTTTGCAACGATACGCTCGTCCTCGTGATCGAGATACGGTTTCAGCTCCAACAGACGCTCGCCTCGACAGACTTCGCCGATCGCAGAAACCAACACCGATACGACGCGCGGCGAACGCTCTCGCTTCAGAGCAGAAAAGAAGATATCAGCTCCCGCCGTATCACCGGTGGAATGGATGCGCGATAGAGCTCGAACACTGGCGATCCGTACACGTTCCTCTGGATCGGAGAGACACTCCGTCAGCACCGTTGAAGCATCGAGATTGCGGCTGAGACCTAGTACTTCGACGCTTCGAAGACGAACATCAAGATCGGGACTAAGAACCTGCGACTGCAGTTCTTTCAACTCGCGTATGCGCACGAGCTCAAAAACCTGAACGGGACTGTCGATACCCTGAATTCCGTCGTGTACCAACGGCTCGGACTCCACCAGACCATGAACAAACGTCTCGACTTCGCCCGAGAACACGATGCGCGTGTGCTTCCCTTTCTTCGAGAGTTTTTCGATGCGGCTTGCGAGATTAACCACTTCACCGATAACCGTGAAGTCGCGACGATCTTTCGAGCCAATCGGGCCCGAGATGATTTCACCGAACGTGATTCCGACGCCATTGTCGATCGGCTGCCGATCGAGACCGATGCGTTTCTGGTTAAAAGCGGTCAGGCGCTCGCGCATCTCAAGCGCGCACGTGAGTGCTTGAACAATAGGCCCCGTTCCCGACTTCTCGCGATCCGTCTTGGCGTAGAACACCGCGAGAAGTGCGTCGCCAATAAACTTGTCGATTTCGCCACCGTGGTGCGAGATCACATCCACCATCTCGGTAAAGTAGTCGTTCAGGAGTGCCGTCACTTCTTCGGCGCCGAGATTTTCGGTATGTCCCACAAAGTTACGAATATCTGAAAACAGAATCGCCGCATGGATACGTGTTCCACGAAGCCGTGAACCATCCGTCGCGTCGATCGACTCGGAGATCTGTCGATACGTCGAATCGGAGAGATACTTTCGAAGCTCCTGTTTTTTTCGGAGTTCGTTCGTCATACGATTGAACGACTCGATGAGATCGCCAATCTCGTCGGAACGATCGTGTTCCACGGTCGCATCGAAATCGCCACGTTGAACCTGCCCCAGCGCTCGAGAAAGTGCTCGAATCGGCCCAATGAGAAGCTGGGAAAGAATCAATGCCAGCGCAAATCCAACCACCAGTGACGGAATCAGATCTCTGAGAATTTGGGCGCGTATCTCTCTTAGAGATCGCTTGAGCGTCTCAAATCCAAAAAGATACTCGACGACAAAAAGAGGTTCCTGGTGCTCGTTTCGCGTAAGGCTGAGAACACGAAATGTGTTTTCTCCCTGATAACTTTCGTCGAACGACAGCACCCCGCGGTTCTCGAGCGTTGTCCACTGATCCGCACCCAGATCGAGACGTGTGAGGCTCGCGTCGTCTGAACTTCCCACCCCGGCACCAGCCAGCGAATCGGATGCCGGCACAGCTGGCTGTGAGCTTCGGTCAATATCCGACCAACTATCAAATCGCACGACGCGGTTTCGAAACGAGACAATGCGAATTCTGAGCAAATTCTCATTGGTTGCTAGAAATCCTTTGACCGCTGGCAAGAATCGATCTTGATAGTAAAAATAAAAGTAGTTCGAGAAACTCCATAGAATTCTCTCTGAGGAAAACTGACTGAAGAGCGTCGATTCCTTTTTGATACGCTCTTCTTCCTGCGTGCGCTGAAAACTGGTCAGACTGAAAAACAGGAAGCTGCCGGTGAGAGCGTTGAGTACCAAGAGCGCGCCGAGAATCTTGACTCGAAGACCGATGCGTCGTTTTTTCTGCCGATAGCGAAGCCAAGCTCCACTCGATCGTACGAAGAACGTCAGAACAAGAGCTCCTAGGATCAATCCCAAAAACCCGGCAACCGTCCAGAGCACCAATGTCCTCAGAACACTGGAGGCGTCGAAGCTGTAGATCACCCAAAACTTTGTCGAGGGAAGCGCTAGGTGGATCGACCGATAGGTCGTGACCGAGGCGGCTTGCCGCGCACTCAGTACTTTGACGAGTTGCGGTTCGGCGAGAACCTTGGGTTGAATCGATGAGCCTGAGTCAGCTTTGCGTAGCTCAGGGTCGCCCGTATCGTAGAGCACCCCGCCTGAGTCGTTGACGAACTGAACACGCTTAAGGCCCGGAACCGATCCAAGTTTCTGATCGATTTCAGGAACAAACTGATCTCGGAAAAAGAAGTAGTACGATGCCTGAAACGCGCTTTCGAATCCGGAGTGAGCCCATGCAAGCTCGTGATGGGAGCGATCGATGAGGGTGTCGAGGAGACGCGACCTTTCCCAGAACAGAAAAGCGCATCCGAGCAACGCCACCAGCAGAAACACTGTGGCCCCGCGAAACACTCCGCTAGAACGTCTGGGATCCCGGACGGAAACACCCATTCAAATTTAGGATACCGTCTGGTACAACTCGGAGCCACTACCGGCAAGGCTGTCCTATCACCAGCTGGTTCACAGATTATGATATCAACGCCAACGATTCTCTTTGAGGACGCTAATATCCTCGTCATCCACAAGCCTTCGGGAATGCCCTCCCAGGACGGTTCACAAGCTGTCGGTGCCGGCCCGAGCGTCGTCGCGTGGGCGCGCGAGCATGTTGGCCGTCACTATATTGGCTTAGTTCACAGGCTTGACCAGGAAACAGAAGGCCTCATGGTTCTCGGCAAACGCTCCAAAGCGGCGAACCGACTGACCGATGCGCTCCAGGGTGGTCGTCTCAAGCGACGCTATTTAGCGCTCGCACTGGGAACGCTCTCCGGAAATGACGTCTGGAAAGACCTGTTACAGCTCGAGAAAGGTGAAAAGGAAGCCACCACGATCACGATCGCACTCCAGAACCGTCGCGTTCAGGGGCATGCGGTCACACTCATGGATCTTGAACTAGAAACCGGTCGCAAGCATCAGATTCGCATTCAAGCGGCCCTTCGGGATCATCCTATTCTTGGTGACCGGAAATATGGAGGAACGCGACTACCTCCACCCTTTCAACGCCTTCCCCTCGGACTGCTTTCTAGCGCGATGAGTTTTCCGCATCCGATTTCGGACGAGGTGCTTTCGTTCAAAGCAGATTTTCCAAAATCTTGGATCGAAATGGGTTTTAAAGCGGTTTGAGACGCTCTTGCGGATCGCCGATCTTGTGAACTTTCACCATGTTGGTGGTTCCGCGGCGAAGTGACGGAATGCCAGCGGTAACCACGATCGTGTCGCCCTTTGCAGCAATTCCGTTTTCGATACAGATCGTCTCGATCATTTGAAAAAGATCATCGGTAGCAAGGATCTTTGGCACGTGAACCCCTCGCACACCCCAGACGGGAGCGAGTTTCCGAAGTGTCTCAATCTGATCCACGATCGCGATGATCGGCGTAGCCGGACGAAACTTTGCGAGCGCAAGTGCAGCGCGACCCGTGTGCGTGATACAAAGTATCGCGCGCGCCCCCGTATGATGGGCAATCCGACCCGCACTGAACTCAATCGAGTCCACAACGGATCCGGGAACTGGAAGAATATCGCCGCGAGCAGCGTAAAGATGCGCATGTCGTTCCGCTTCGCGAACAATCTGATCCATCGTGCGAACAGCAATCTCCGGGTAACTCCCCGAGGCGGTCTCTGCCGAGAGCATCACCGCATCGGTTCCATCGAAAACAGCATTGGCGACGTCGTTCGCTTCAGCTCGCGTCGGGGTTGGTGAACGCACCATCGACTCGAGCATCTGAGTGGCAGTGATCACAGGAACTCCGAGCTCGTTACACGCTCGAATCAACTCTTTCTGCACAACCGGCACACGATCAGCGCCGATCTCGACCGCCATGTCGCCACGAGCGATCAGCAGACCGTCCGCTACTTCCATAATGGCTTCGCGATCTCGAATAGCTTCTTCGCGTTCAATCTTCGCAAAAAGAGTCGGAGGCTTCGGATGTGTCCGGATCATTTCGCGGACACTCTCAATGTCCGACGCTGAACGTACAAAACTAAGAGCGACGGCATCGACCCCGTGAGCAAGACCAAATTTCAAGTCATCGAGATCCTTATCCGTCATCACGGACACGGAAAGCGGGGTTCCAGGAAGATTGAGGCCCTTACGACTCGTGAGCACGCCTCCGACTTCGACTCGAACCACAATCTCGGAGTCACGAACGGCGGTCACGATCGTAGCGACTTTTCCATCATCGAAAAGAATCTTTGCTCCAGGACGAACATCTTTCGCAATAGCGGACGCGATTTCACGCGACAGTGGCAAAGCTTTCTTCACGCTGGTGTTACGAACAGTGTCACCTTCAGGAAAGAGCACGACTTCTTCACCAAGGAACAGATCCACACCATTCGCCGGTAGAGCCCCAAGCCGTAGCTTCGGCCCCTGAAGATCCTGCAAGATCGCAACATACTTCTTTTTTGATTGAGCGACCTTTCGAATGATCTCGATCACCTTAGCGTGATGAGCCTGTTCGCCATGCGAAAAGTTGAGACGGGCGACATCCATGCCAGCGTCGATCAATGCGGCGATTTCCCGCTCTTGACTCGAGGCGGGACCCAAGGTGCAAACGATTTTAACTCGACGTTCAGCTCTTTTGTCGGATGAGGCGCTCATTGCTGCGTTTTACCTTAGTTAGCGTCTCTTCGTACTGCTCTCGTATGCTTTTTTCACGTTCTTCGTTCTGCTGAATGAGTTGGGCAACGCGTTGATCAAATCCGCGCTTCTGAGTCTCCATTTCGAGTTTCTGAGCACGGTCTTGCTCCCTCACCTTTCGATCGGACTGACTCTTCAACTCTTCGATTGCCAGCTCAAACTGATCGCGCTGCTCGGACATCTTCTGCTCGTACGTGCGGATCGTGTCGTTGAGCTTAGCATTAGCCAACCGTGTGGACATCGTACGGTTGAACTCCGATTCCTGTTTGAGCGCGTTGAGTTCGTTCTGAACGGTTGTACGTTGGTCGTCGAGTAAGCCTTCGTAACGGTTTCGTTGCAGCGAAACAGTCTTGTTCTGATTGCGATTGAGATTTCGAACTTCGCGTTCGTGTGATTGCTCTTGATCTTCGATCTTCTTCTTTGTTGAATACTCGCTCTCGTTCACAAAGGCGACGAACTTGTTGCGATCCTGGTCACGCATGAAAGTTTGTTCTTTGATCGTCTTCGTCTCGTTACCCTTCGATTCTTCGATGGTATCTTGCAGGCGTTGAGCATAGTTTTCTTGAACGCTATCAATCGCACCCTGCCGGCGAGCCTTATCGGTCTCCGCTTCTTCGAAAACCGTCTTACCAATCCTGGCCATCACAGCGTCTTCCACGGCGGGTGGGACGTTACTGATGTCACGTGTGTCTTTGATCTTGGTGAGATCTTTTTCAAGAATCTTGATCTGCGTGTCGGTACTCGTTCGCACGTTTGAAAGCGTTTGCCGAGCAGCCGCGTTCTGAGCTTTTAAGGCCTTTTCAAGATGCTCCTGATTAGCTTTTGCTTGTCGCTCGAGACGTTGTTCGGCGGACTCATCGGCCTTCTTGACCTGCTCGTCCTTCTGCTTCATGTTCTCGTTAAACTGATTTTCGCGAAGCTTACGGTCGAAGTAGGCTTCTTGCTCTTTTTCGCTCGTACGCTTGGCGTACTCTTCAGTCTTTTTGGAAAGATCCTCTTGGTAGTTCGAAGCCAGCTGTCCCTGACGATTGGAGTTTGCGCGCGCTTCGGCCTGAAGCAGTCGATCGGCGTTGCTCATGATCGCTTCGTGCTTCTGAGAAGCATTTGATTCGAACTCTCGGAACGCCTCAGCGCGGGCTTCTGCTCCGCTTTTTACTTGGTCGCCACGCGCAGCTAAAAGTTTCGAGATCTGACCGCGAAGTTCTTTTGAGTCTTCTTCGTTAGCGCGGATAAAACCCGCAGCTGTTTTCTCATTGATGTCACGAAGGTTGCGCGACATCCGATCATTCATGGACTCGGACTGGCGTTGCTCATTGCGAAGCCGATTGGCAAAGTCTCGGTTGGACGATTCGATCGCTTCGTTGGCTTCCTTTCGAACACGGACAAGATCTTCGGCATGCGCATCGCTCAAAACCTGATACTTGCGTTCGGCGTCTTCCTTGAATCCGAGGTAATCTTCCTTTTCAGCACCAAAAGCGTGACGATAGGTTTCTAACGCCGACCGACGGGACTCATCGGCAACCCGCGTGAGCTCGTCGGCAGACTTATCGTTGGTCGCTTGTTGCTGCTTCTCATGAAGCCTCTGTTGGTCATTCATCTTTTCCAAGAGATTACGTTCGTTCTTTTGAGCAGATTCGGTCGCGCCGTTCAAGAGACTGCGCAGCGTGGCAGTTTCCGACGAGGTCGTGTTAAAGCCGTTACGGTCGTAGAGTTGCCGGCGCAACTCATCCACATCGGACTTCGCTTTGCGACGCTCATTTTCCACGATTTCGCGCGTAGAATCGTTGGCGATCTGCACCGTTCGCTCCGTGCGTGTCTGATCCTCACGACGCGTGTCTTCGTGTTTTGCCTTAATCTGATCGATATCCCGTGCATGTTCTTTCGTGCGCTTCGCGTCTTCTTCTTCCTTCTCGCGTGCCGCTTGCGACATGCGCGATTGGTAATCGCGAATCTGATCCTGAAAGTACTGCGCCGTATCCGGGGGTTTTACACCGGCCATAAGCCTCTTCCCATACCTCCTCAGAAAATCATGGCTTCGAAACGTTTTCATTCGGTAAGTTATGCCTAGTCTCCAAACGTTCTTTGGGTTATCCGAAAGCGGTCGGATGTCGCAGTCGGCAGAAAAAACACCCTTAATGAAGCAGTTCGATCGCCTAAAAACCAAGGCGGGATCGGCCCTACTCCTTTTCCGGATGGGGGATTTCTACGAGCTTTTTGGAAACGACGCGGTCCTCGCCAGCCAGCTGCTCGACATCACGTTGACCAGTCGAGACAAGAAAGCTGCCGACCCGCTGCCGATGGCAGGCGTCCCAGCCCATTCCGTATCGGGCTATATTCAGAAACTTCTCGACGCTGGCCACGAAGTCGCGGTCGCAGAACAGATGCAAGACCCAGAAACCGTCAAGGGTCTTGTGGAACGCGAGATTGTTCGAACCTACACTCCGGGCATCAGACTCGAGATGAGTCAGACCGACCCGGCTCTTCTCGCTTACTGCGTTTGGGACGGTAGCGCGGATCTCGTGTTAGCCAACGTGGCCACAGGGAATCTCTACACGCTTGAGAACCAAACGCTGGATCGCATTGCGCGCGAGTGCCGCGTGCGCCCGGTTCGGCATCTGATCGTTGAACTTTCTGGTGAACCTTTTGGTGGCGCGGCCGAAGACGACCCGACCGTTCTCCGCAGTTTGGCCGACTTTGGGATCTTGGTGCAGTTCGTGGAAAAGCGATCGATCGCGAATCTGAGCCGCCTCGAACGCGCCACCCAGGGACTCTTTGAAACGGTTCGCTCAAAGCTCGGCGTTGATCTGAGCGTGCATTTTAAGGCTGCCGAAAAGCTTGCTTCCGAAACGGCGTGCCGCCTCCACCCAACGGCGATCGCACATCTGGATTTGACAAGTCCCGAGCCCAAACAACCGAGCCTATTTCGCACCGTCAATCGCACGCGTTCCGCTGCCGGCGCACGAAAGCTGGAGGCCTGGGTGCTCGCACCGTTACTCGATCGGGCACAGATCCGTGAGCGCCAGGAAGCCGTTCGCGGCGTCCACATTCTTCAGGGACTTCTCAAAGAGACGCTCACCCAAGTCTACGATCTCGAGCGATTGCTCGTTCGCCTCAGCTCCGGCTTGGCCGAACCCAAGGACACGCTCGCACTCGGAAAAACACTGGCGATCGTTCCTGCTGTGATCCACGCGCTAGCAAACGTAACGGCAGGATCGCTTCTTGAAAAAATCCGAATCACATTAGCCGCAGCTGGGAAACAGGTCGAAACCTTAGCAAGAACTCTCGTGGACTACCAAATCGATCCGCCTCCGGCCCACGCACGCGATGGCGAAATATTTCGCAGGGGTTACAACGCTGAGCTCGATCCCTGGATCGACCTTACCGAACATGGCACACAACAGATTGCCGAAATGGAAACGCGTGAACGCACCGCAACGGGCATCGCGTCGCTGAAAATTCGTTACCATCGCGTCTTTGGTTACACGATCGAAGTAACGCGAACCCACGCCGAAAAAGTGCCCGCTCACTACCATCGCAAACAGAGCATGGCGAACGCCGAACGTTACACGATTGAGGAGCTTGCGGCGTTTGAGGAAAAACTCCTGTCCGCGAGCACGAAACGGAACGCTCTCGAGCGAGAACTCTTTGATCGGATCATCGGCCAGTGTTTGGAGAAGCGCACGGCTATCGTCGCGATCGCAGAAAACCTGGCGATCCTCGACGCCCTGTTAGCGCTGGCACATCTCCTGGATCGTCCTGGATGGACGTTTCCCATCATCGACGACTCCATGGATCTTGTGATCGAAGACGGTCGCCACCCTGTCCTCGATCTCCAAAATCACAGCGGCTTTGTTCCCACAACGCTCCATTTGAACGCACCCGAGCGCACCCATGTCTTGATCACCGGACCTAATATGGGCGGAAAGTCGACGCTCATGCGGCAGGCGGCACAGATTGTTGTCCTCGGTCAGATCGGTGCACCGGTTCCTGCACGGTCTGCCCGTTGGGGCGTCGTCACCGGGATCCACACGCGCATTGGTGCGCGCGATGAAATTCTGCGTGGAGCCAGCACGTTCATGGTCGAGATGGAAGAGCTGGGGATGATTCTCGAAACAGCGCGCCCCACCGACTTGATCCTACTTGATGAAATCGGGCGCGGGACGAGTACCTTTGACGGTCTGAGTGTCGCGTGGGCAACGACAGAATGGCTTTGTAAAGAGCTAGGCGCCCGCACCATGTTCGCCACTCACTATCACGAGCTGACGCATCTCGAAGGCTCCTTGAAGGGACTGAAGAACATCCATATGGAAGTGGAAAAGCCTGCCACGAAGCACGGAAAACTGCGGTTTCTCTATACGGTTGCTGAGGGTCCCGCGAACGAGAGCTTTGGAATTCATGTTGCCGAGCGCGCGGGACTTCCGCCAGCCGTCACGGCTCGCGCCTGGGAGAAGCTCCGCGACTTCGAAGGAACGGCACCCCTCCAACTCGGTTTTTCGTTTGGTCTGCGCTCCGAACCGCAGCGAACCAACGCAAAACTCGAAGCACAGGCGCCCCCAGCGGAAGATCGCTCGTAGAGCCCTCACGTTTTGCAAGATCGGTATCGATCCAGAAACGGTCTTTGAACGTCGCTGCCGCTTGCGTCCAGCGAATGTCCTTCTTTTGAACCATGCTGTACTTCCGCGTGATCCGATGGTGTGTGACCGCATGGAGAAACTGGGGCCCGCGCGTAACGCTGGCATCGGACTTCAACGATAGCCGTTCCGTCTCCGGGAAGTCCCAGAGCCCTTCGCGCCAAGCACGTCCCGTCTTGCGCCCCGTCTTGCGCCCCGTCTTGCGCCCCGTCTTGCGGACGACAAGAAGCTTCGAACCATTCCAAACCAAAGTACGCGGCTCGATCAGACGAACGGCTTTTCTTTGAGCGGTGGGCTGCGGGAAACTTTCGGGGGCTCCGGACCGAAAGGCCTCACAATGCGTTCGCACTGGGCAAACCGTGCAAAGCGGCTTTTTGGGTAAGCAGATCAGAGCACCTAATTCCATGAGCGCCTGATTCCAATCGCGCGGCGAAAGCTTGCCCCTGCTCGCAGCAGACACAAGAACCGTTGCGCGTTCCCAGAGGCGCTTCTTGTCGACCTCCTTCCATCCGTACCAGCGCGAGAAAACACGCTCCACATTGCCATCGACCAGTGGCTCCGGCTTTCCAAACGCAATCGAGAGAATGGCGCCTGCTGTGTAAGGCCCGACTCCTGGTAGTTCTAACCACCCGTCGCGCGTTTCTGGAAACGCCCCCTTTGCGACGATCTGTTTTGCTGTTTCGTGGAGTCGACGAGCGCGATGATAGTAGCCGAGACCTGACCAACGACTCAGAACTTCGTACACCGGTGCTCGCGCCAGATCGTTGACGCTCGGGAAGCGTTCCATGAAGCGCTCAAAGAAAGGCAGCACGGTTTTAACCTGCGTCTGCTGGAGCATGATCTCGGAGATCCAGACACGGTACGGCGTCGGTTCGCTGCGCCAAGGAAGCACGCGCTGATGACCGCGGTACCACGTGCCCAAGGGACCCAGCTGCCCGACAGAAAACTTAAGAGATTCAGCCACCATGGTCGTTCTTTCATACACTATTTTTAAGCAGCCTGTTGTTAGGCCTCCGAGTAAACTTAATCGAAGGGAGTTTGCTCGTTGTTCACGATGCACACACTTAAAACAACATTCAGCTCTGGGGGTTCCGGATTACTTTTACTCCTATGCGCGACCTGCGCGATAGCCGCCCCGCAACCTGGAATACCGAAAACGGGCAAGCGACCGCTGGTCGTCATTGATCCCGGTCATGGTGGAGGCGATCGAGGCGCGACTGCACGCTTGGGCGCTGGATTCATCGCAGAAAAAGATCTCGCCTTACTCCTTTCGTATGACGTCGCAGCTGCACTTCGAAGTCGTGACGTCAACGTCGCCCTCACACGCAAAGAGGACGAGGAGGTCGCGCTGTCCGACCGCACCGCGCTTGCGAACCGACTTCGCGCTGATGCGTTTGTTTCGATTCATCTGAACGCGATCGGTACAGGTGATGTTCACGGGTCGTCTGCCAATCATCAAGTCGGGCATCAGTTCGGCGCACAGGGTTTTGAAACGTATGTTCTGAATCACTCCACGGACCGGACCAGTCAGCGTCTCGCCGACCTCGAGAACTCCGTTCTGAAAGGCAGTGTTGCCGCGGCTTCCGCGCAATCTGAAGTCAGCCTCATCGTGAAAGATCTAATCTTGGAGGCCAACCGCAAGCGAAGCCATCAGCTCGCGTGCGCGGTCCAAAGCCGATTGGCAGCAGCACCTAGCCCCCCTTCTTCCTTTAACTTAAAAAGCCTACGTAACCGCGGCGTGAAAGAGGGCCTGTTCTATGTCCTCCTTGGCGCCGATATGCCCAGCATTCTGATCGAGGCGGGCTTTGTTCAAAGCAGCTGGGATCGGAGCCTCATTCTCAATCCAGGACGTCGTCGCGACCTCGCCCGTGGTATCGCTGAGGGCGTGATGGAGTTCCTCGAACCCCGCAAACAGCTCGCCAACTGTAAAATCCGTGGACAAGAGACCGCCAGTACCCCGACGCCTAGACGGCCAGCAAATCGCTGGTAATCTGTTTAAATTCAAATAGTTATAAACATGTGTCATTTTGGCACCACCTGGCATTCCGCTTGCTCATCTCCTCTCCGAGAGCTTCGCCCTTGTAGATTCGGTGAAGCGGGAGTGGTTTATGTTGAGGTGGAAATACACGTGGGTCCTGAGTATCGCGTTTTTGAGCGCGGCCCTTCTATCAGGTTGCGGATCAAGCAACGACGGTAACGGCGTGAACGGTATCAACAACGGGCTTGGCGGTTTCGCCCCCGGCGGTTGCGCACCGATCTCAGCCCCTATTGGTTTTAGTTCTATTCCTGGCTCAGGAACGTATGTCGATAGCGCAAGCATCGTCGCTGGAACATTGATGGCACCTTTTCCATCACAGTACTTTCAGGGCGGTCCTTATCCATCAACCCAGTACGGACAGCTCACTGTCGGTAGCGGTGGAGCCGGTGGCCAATATCATAAGACCGGCGCAAGCGGACAGGTCAGTTTGAATTTGATCACCAATGGCTGCGGTCCTTACGGCAGTTGCGGTGGAAGCGGCGGCAGTGGCAACACGGGCAACACGCAAATTCAAGGCAGCATCATTCTGAACTCACAAACAGTTAGTAATATTTATGCTCAGTTCGGCGGAATGTTCGGCGGCGGAGGATCCTATCCTAACCAGCAAGCATCGATCTGCGTGAACCAAATGGGTATCGACTTTGGGTACAGCCAATCCAGCCAGACAGTCTGGGGAATGGTCTACTTGTACATCAACGGTCAAGGTATCCCTCTCGCGTTCTAAGAGCAGACCAAGTTTTCCGGTCGCGGAAGTAGTAGCAGGGGCCAGTTGACGTGATGATTCAGACCTAGCCCAAGGTCGAAAAGAACCGGAATGCTCGCAGTTCGGACATGCCCTGCGAGTTACGAAAGAGGGACTAGCGTGCCTAGTCCCTCTTTCTCTTTTTTTAGGCTCTTTTTCAGGTTCCCGATTATTCTCTAAGCAGTGACGACGAAAGCACGGTTACGTACCTTGCGTACCCCGAGCCTCGAGGTAGGTGTCGAACGCTTTTTGGAAAGTTTTCTGCGCGCAAAGCGTCTCGATGCGGCTTCGTCACGAAGCACGCTCGCCTCGTATCACAGTGACTTAAAAGATTGGGCGGAGTTTCTTGGTCGGCACAAGCTCAGTCCCGAGTCCTTTGATCCCGAAGCGCTCATACAGTTCTGTGCCGAACTTTCCGACCAAAGAAAACTCAAAGCGCGCACCATCGCACGACGCTTGAGTGCCCTTCGTCAGCTCTATCTCTATCTGAACGACGAACAAGGAATCACCACTGATCCATTCAAAGGATATGTTCCCCGCAAAACACCGCGCACGTTACCGAAACTCCTTTCACGCGGCGACATTGAAACGCTCTTGGAAACAGCGGCCACATTTCAACCCTATCGATGTAAACAGGCGAACGAACTGAAGCGACGCGATGAGATCATGATCGTCATCCTCTATGCGACGGGTCTTCGTATCTCCGAACTTGTCGGACTGAAACTCGGCTCGATTCGATATCGGGAGCGCCAGATCAAAATCCTCGGCAAGGGATCCAAAGAACGCCTGGTTCTGATAGCGCCCGAAGCGCTCGAAGCCTTGCGCGGATACATCAAACTCTCACGACCGGAGCTACTCGCGGCGAGCGAACATGATTTTGTCTTCACGAATCCTCGGGGTCACCCGCTCACACGCCAAGCGGCCTGGGTCCTTGTCCAGAGACTCGGAGAGGCGGCCGGACTCGCGACAAAACTCAGCCCTCACGTGCTCCGGCACTCCTTTGCCACGCATCTGATCGAAGCCGGAATGAACCTGCGCTCGCTTCAAACGCTGCTCGGACACTGCGATATTTCGACCACGCAGATCTACACCCACGTCAGCTCCGAACATCTCAAAGACACCCATCGACGTTTTCATCCGCGTGGCAAGTAAAGCATGATGTGGTAAACAGAAACTTCAATGAACGCTGACTTCAGCACAAGCCTCCAGACACTTTCGATCGTTTTTGTTCCTTTCGTGATGGCGATTGTCTTTCATGAGTACGCCCATGGCTGGATGGCCAACAAGTTTGGGGACACGACCGCTAAAGATCAGGGACGCTTGACCCTCAACCCGTTGCCACACATCGATTGGATCGGGACGATTGCTATTCCCATCATGATCATCTTGTTGAGCTCACCGATTGGCTTTGGTTGGGCGAAGCCTGTTCCAATTTCACCGGAGCGGTTTACAAAATATCGAAAGGGATTGTTTTGGGTCGCCTCCGCAGGACCCTTGATGAATGTTCTACTGGCTTTTTTGTTCGGTATGGCACTCGTCATGATTCATGTTTTCGTATCGGACACGTTTTACCTCAAAGAACCTTTCGTAAAGATGGCGGAGAGTTCCGTTTTCCTGAATTTCGGTCTCGCGTTTTTTAATCTTATTCCCCTACCCCCGCTCGACGGCGCCAAGATCATCCAGAGCTTTATGGATCGCGACAAAGCCGAACGGTACGAAGCCCTCGCGCAATACAGTTTCTTCATCATCATGGCCCTCATGATGACGGGCGTGTTTCGGGTTCTTTCGTACCCGGTCGTGTTTTTCGGAAGCCTTACGATCCAAGCCTGCGCCACCATCATTCAGACCGTCGTGACAGCGACAGGTATGGGGGCGATGCTGGGGACTGGCCTGTGACAGCCGCGAAGCCCTCGGCTCAAAAGACACTGCTTTCCGGGATGCAGCCGACGAACGGTTTACATCTTGGAAACGCTCTCGGTGCGCTCAAAAACTGGGTGAGCGAGCAGAAACAGTATCGCTGCTTTTTCATGGCGGTGGACAGTCATGCCATCACCGTCAAACAGGATCCCAACGAGCTTCGCGAAAACACATTCCACGTGATCGCGACGTACCTCGCAGCCGGTGTCGACCCCGATCACGCCACACTTTTCGTGCAATCGCAGGTTTCAGAACACGCCGAACTCGCTTGGGTTCTCATGTGTCACGCGTACATGGGTGAGCTCACGCGCATGACTCAGTTCAAGGACAAGAGCGATCTTGCGGGACAGAACATTCCTGTTGGCTTGTTCACGTATCCTGTACTCATGGCTGCCGATATTTTGCTCTACGAGACCGACGTCGTTCCTGTCGGCCAAGACCAAAAGCAGCATCTCGAGCTTTCACGCGATATCGCCGAACGCATGAACAAACGTTACGGAGAAAAACTCTTTCGTGTTCCCGAACCTTTGATCCGAAAAATCGGTGGCCGTATCATGGACCTTCAGAATCCCGACAAAAAGATGTCCAAGTCAGCCGAAAATCCAAAAGGCTGCATCTTTATGTCGGACGACGATGCGGCGATTGAGAAAAAGATCAAAGCCGCCGTCACCGACACGAAAGGCGAGATCGCCTACAACGACGAACAAGCTGGCGTGCACGGCTTGATTGATATTCAGGCCAGCATCACCGGGAAAACTCCCGACGAGATCGTCCGTTCGTATGCGGGCAAACAGTACGGCCACCTCAAAGTGGACACGGCAGAGATCGTCAAAGGATTCGTCGGACCCATTCGCAAGCGAACCCAGGATTTTCTCTCCGATCGCGGCGCTTTGGAGACGATTTTGGAGCGCGGCGCCAAGAAGGCGATGGAGTCGGCTCGGGTAACACTCGACCGTGTTTACAAAGCGGTGGGCTTCCCTATTAGGAAACGCTAACCTTTTCAGCTCTTTAGGCCTAGAATCGCGACCTTGATTTAAGCGAGTGATTCGGTATGATAAAGCGGTGTTGAATGCCTTGAATACCGGCGAAACTGGCGACGCCGACCTGAAAATCAAAACCGAGCAGTTCGAGGGTCCATTGGACCTTTTGCTTTTCCTCATCCAGACGCACGAGCTGGATATTTCGCGTCTGTCGATCTCACAAGTGACGGATCAGTTCCTCGCTTATGTCCGACGCCTGCACGCCATGGATTTCGACCTCGCAAGTGACTTTTTGTTGATGGCTGCAACCTTGCTACTCTGGAAAAGTCGCGCGCTTTTACCAAAGGACCCACTCGATCCAAGTCTGCGTGATGACGAAGACGACGGCATCCTTACGCCTGAGAAACTCATACGTCAGCTTCTCGAACACAAACGCTTCCTCTCAATGGGTGCGGAGATCGCTAAGCGTCCAAAGCTCTACGAAGATGTCTTCACGCGCTCCAATCCAAGACCACCCATCGAACGGGTGTGGCGCGACCTCAATATGTCCGATCTCGCTCTCGGGATGCAGGATATTTTGGTGCGCGCACATCGCCGAAAGAAAATTCTCCGAAAAGAAACCGTGTCGTTGACAGAAAAAATTCTCGAGTTCGCGACGAAGCTGCGCATCCACGAGATGACCGCTTTCAAAAGGCTGGTTCTCGATGATTCGTCACGGGCCGAGAATGTTGTGACGTTTTTAGCTTCTCTTGAACTCGCACGACTCAAGAAACTCAAGCTACATCAAGAAAAGATTTACGGTCCTCTTTGGCTCGAATTGGTTGAAAACTTAGAGGGTTTCAACCCCGAACTCGCGGTCGGGTTTGAAATGCCAGCACTGCCCACGGAAGGTCCAGGCTTATGAAGAAAAAGAAATCCGAAGAAGTTCTCTTGATTCAGGACCCTTTTCAATCCTCGCTGCAGGACGTTCACGAGGCGCAAGCGACCGACGAGCCGCTCGATCTCGACGGACTCGAGGCCAAGATGGAAATTCACCACGAAGAAGCGCTTGAGCAAAATCGCTCCGAAGCCGTCGAGGCCGAGTCAGCTGACGCGAAGGAAGCCACGCCACAAACCGACGACGAAAGCGATGCATCGCCACTTCCGCCAGCGCCGTTCGCGGGGCTTTCCGGGCAGGAACTGGATCCGGCGGTCGTTCAAAGTTCCATTGAGAGCGTGCTTTTTGTTTCGGATCGTCCGCTGTCGCTCCAGCGACTCAAGGATATCTTGGGCGACACCGTCGAGACCGCCGTCTACGAAGCAGCCATTCAAGCACTTCAGGCACGTTATCAGGATAGCGCTCATGGAATCGAACTCTGCGAGATTGCGAGCGGGTATCAGTTTCGCACGAAGCCTACTTCAGCGCGGGCGGTTCAACGCCTGGCTAAAGTACAGACGCAGCGGCTGACCAAGGGTGCGATGGAGACATTGGCGATCGTTGCCTATAAGCAACCCACAATGCGCGAAGATATCGACAAGATTCGCGGCGTGGA
Source organism: uncultured Oligoflexia bacterium (assembly GCA_964549505.1). Classification (GTDB taxonomy): domain Bacteria; phylum Bdellovibrionota; class UBA1018; order UBA1018; family CAZJVD01; genus CAZJVD01. The sequence goes on along the minus strand of CAZJVD010000010.1, from coordinate 69,286 downwards.
TTCGAGCCACTTCTTAAGAACGCTGCTCGAACGCGGTTTGGTCGAGATGGCAGGACGATCGGAGTTGCCCGGACGCCCGATTCTCTATCGAACGACGAAGTTTTTCTTAGAACTCTTTGGCTTGGGCAACCTAGACGGCTTGCCTCCGCTGCAGGAGATCGAGGCCATGGTCCCCCATGTGCAAGCCGATGAAACGGATCCGACACTCCTCGAGATTCGAAAACTCGTCACGAAAATGAATCTCGATGGGGCGATCCTCAAGAACCCACTCGAAGCCGATTCTGAGGTCGAAACGGAAGATCAGCGGCTTTTACGTGAAATTCGTGAACGAATCAGCGCTATTCCGATCGCTACACCCTATCTCGATGAGTTGCAGGCCGAGCCCTCAACAAACGAGAACACGGAACCGCAAACTCTGTTATAACGCAGTCCGTGAGTTCCCCTTTAATACGTGTACAAAAGATCGTAGCCGAGACTTTGCGTGTTTCACGCCGTGAGGCCGACCGTTGGCTTAAGGAAGGTCTGATCACGATCAATGGTCAAAAGGCGAAGCCCGGTGACCTTGCTGATCCGCAAGAAGACTCGATAAAGGTTCGCGGCAAGCTTCTCCATATTCGCGAGTCCACTCCTGAAACCATTTTATTGAATAAGCCCAAGGGTTGCCTTTGCCAGTTACGGGACGATATTTCGGGGCGACGGACTCTCAAGAACGTCCATCCGGAACTCAATGGTCGATGGGTTTTTCTGGCACCACTCGACTTCAATGCGGACGGCGTGATTTTGGCGACAACGGATCTTAAGTTTGCAGCTCGTCTCAAGTCCCTCCGTGAACTCCCTGAGGTTTTTGAAGCTAAAATCAAGGGAGCTCCTGGGCCTGAAACACTAAGACGTCTTACCAAGGGGGTCGTCCTAAAAACTCCTGGAGAAAAGACGCGTCGGCTGTTTGTCGAAGCGGCGCGACCGAAGAGTCGTCTTGCCAACAAATCAGTGATTGAGTTTTGGTGTCATGGGCTTTCGAGTCGTGATCTTCGGGAGCTGTTCAAGCTTACGGGTTTTTTGGTCGAGCGTCTCACGCGCATTCGCATCGGACATCTCGATCGTCAGAGCATCGAACGTGGCAAGTTTCGTCGTCTCACGGGTTCTGGACTCGAAACCCTTTTCGATCAGCCAAAACTAGGCATCACTCAATTCACCTGACGGTTTACCCCGTTCCGTGCGTTGCTTCGTCGTGCGCTGGCCTGTACAATCGGGACATGCGTTACTTGAGTATTCAAGACCCGATGGAAACGCTTCAAGTGGGCCACGACACGAGCTTCGCTCTCCTGATCGAACTTCAGAAGCGCGGATGGGATTGTTTTTTCTGTGACCAAAGAGACCTCACGCTCTCTGGTGACCAGGTTTGGGCTCGCGTTCGTCGAGTCCGGGTGATCAATCGCAAACATGATTTCTTCAAAGTCGTCGGTAACGAACGGGTTCTTCTCAGCTCGATGAACGCGATCGGTATGCGAAAGGATCCTCCGCCCGATGAAGCGTATCGTAGAACCTGCCAGCTTCTCGATCTCGTTCCTCCGGAGAAGACGTACGTGTTCAATCCTCCAAAAACGCTACTCAGTTTCAATGAAAAGCTTTGGACGTTGCACTTTCCAAAATGGACACCCGAAACGGTCGTATCTTCAAACATGACCGATCTTCGTGCTTTTTTAAAATCACTTGGAAAACGCTCTGCCATCGCGAAACCGGTCGATCAGTTTGGTGGAGAAGGTATTTTCCTCATTCGTCCCGGCGATCCCAACACGGCTGTGACTCTCGAAACACTCACACAGAGCGGACGACAACAGATTGTTCTGCAAGAGTATGTCAAAGCCGTCGAGAAGCTTGGCGACAAGCGCGTGATTTGGGTCGATGGTCGCGCACTCGGTGCTATGACTCGTATACCTCGTGGCGGTGATCATCGCGCGAACATGGTCCGTGGTGGCACCGCTCACCGAACCAAGATCACACGTACTGAACAGCAGCTCATTGACGACATCACACCGGCGCTCGTCAACCACGGCGTGATCCTAGCGGGATTGGATATCATTGGCGGCAGGTTGACGGAGATTAACTTTACGTCGCCGACAGGACTGCTCGAGGTCGAACGTCTCGCGCGCGTCGAATGCGTGACCGTCCTGACGGATGCTATTGAGAGCCGCGCTACTTGAGCTGATTCCAGGTCTTGCGAAAACGCGTAGCGTTTCGGTCGCGACCCAGCACATGGGAAACCAGAACACTCTTCACATACGCGCACTCCGGCGTCATCTCGGTCGCCCAAATGGCATCTGCTTCGAAAAGTGCGCGCGCGGCGGGATACGTCTTCGGATCGACGGACCAACCACTTCGTTCGGTCACCAGTACCAGCGGAAGCTTGCGACGTTTTATCTCACGCAGGAACTCCAGAAACTCCGGGTGCCGCGTGGGTCCAGTTCCCGAAGCATACACCGTGAGGACGACGGCGGGTCGAAGCGCGAAAAAGTCTTCCGTGAAAAGCTTTCCAGCAAATCCAGGTGTCCCCGTCAGCGCAAGCACCTCTCCCGTCGAGCCTCGTAAACGAACGCGCGCCCCTCCCGCAAGACTCCCGTGCCGGCTAAAAAACTCGGGATGATACAAGATCGAGCTCCCGATCTCAGCCAACACGGGGGTCCGCGGACTCTCAAAGGCACGAAACTCCGTTGAGCTTCGTTTTCGAACACCAACACCTAGGTAAACCTGATCCCCAAAGGCAACGAGTACTTTCGCGCGCGACGTGGACGCCCCAGGCGCTTGAGCGGCCACCTCGACCGCCGTGATGAGGTTCTGTCGCGCATCATTGCGTAAAGACTCTAGCGGTCGCTGTGCACCCGTGATGACCACGGGCCGACTGAAACCGCGAAGCAGATAATGCAAAGCCGAAGCGGTGTACGCAAGCGTGTCCGTCCCATGGAGTACCACCACGCCACGATAACCGCGTCCCTGCTTACGAATACGATCGGCAAGGCCCTGCCAATCCGTGAAACCAAACTCAGAAGAGTCTTTGTTACTGAACACGTCGACGGTGCACCGAGCGATCGAATGCAACTCAGGAACACGCTCAAACAGACGCCTCGTCAAGGCCGCTGGGCCCAGCTTGGGAAACCGGAGACGACTCGCCGAACGTCGGCTGCCGACCATTCCAAACGTTCCTCCGGTGTAGAGAACGAGCACACGTTGCAAGATAGAATCCTAAATCTTTCTTCTACTCTTCTTCGGAACCATCGCGCGGTCGCAGATCCGACTCATGGGGTGATCACGATAAAAACTTACCGTGCGCATGGCGTTCACAGCCTCCGTGGGATCGGACCACTTGACGACGTCGCCACGATTTCGTGGCAACACGCCTTTCGAAAAGAAGCGCACCAACTGAGCGTTTGTCATCGATGCGAGCTGCACGAGAAAGTACGAGCTAGAGCGCTTTTCTCCGGTCGGTAACTCTGCCCATGCTTCTAATGTACGCATATCAGGATCTTGAAACACACTGCGAGCGGCCTGATACGTCTGCAGATACCCCATCAGTATCCAAGACGCGAGACGAGGCTGCTTGGCCGCCAACGCAAACTCTCTCAAACGCCGATAGAAAATCTCATGGAGCGGTTCGACGTGCGTGAAGCGATTGTGTTGCGCTTCGTGATTGATGAGCATGGCAAACATCCAGAGAAACTCATGGGTGATGTCCTTCTCGTGGGACGCTCGCTTTGAAAATGGCTCAAATGCTCTTTTCCACGCCAGTTCATCATAGTGAGGCTTTGGAGCTCTCTCGCCATGCGTGCGCCTGGGAACCGACGGCCACTGGATCACGCGAACGAGACCATCGGCAAGATCCGTGTCGACTCGCGAGAACGGTGCTCCCGAGGCTAGAAACGGATGATCCCGACGCGCGGCGGTCTCAAGCTCAAGCGTGTCCTCATCCCACTTGGGTTCGTAAAGCCATTTCAAAAAGCGAATCCAAAGTGCCGCTTCGTCGGGCCGTAGCTGATCACGGGTAGCCATTCGTCGCTGAAGTGTGATCATCATCCCATGAAGAGTATGAAGCTCCGCACTGCGCAGAATCTGTAAGGCCTCCTCGCGATCTTTGTGAACAATCGCGTTCTTGAGGCGACCTCGGCTTTCGGACACGTCCCTTCGTCCCATCAAGCAGGAATAGATCGACAGCACATCGTCCACTCGAGCCGAAAAGGCTGGCCTCGGAACCGAAAGAAAGATCAACGACGCGATCGACAGGACGGCCAGACGCCGAACAAAGGTCATCGCTTGTCTCCAGGAATTTTTCCAACGGCATCATGCAAGAGCTGAACACCTTGCAGAGGCTCGTAACACGTGGCCGGCGGCGGCCATCCTAGGTCCTCACCCATCTCAAGATGCACGCACGCGAAGTTGTTTCCTGCCGCAAGCGGTGCCTCTTTCTTGAGATTGGAACCAAACACTTGTCCTCGGATCATTCCGCCAAGGATCACGGGGGAACCCGAATCTCCGTGCTGGATGTGGCACCCACGCAGCAGAACGAAACGACTGAAGCGTGAGTTCGCGCCTGGTAAGGATTGATTGACTGAGCAGTTCACATCGTCCTGAAGACCAGCGATTCGATTTTCAAAACCTGTTGCAGCAACACGCACGACGGTTGCCGACTCACCGTCACCAAACCCACCACGGTCAATGGGTAATGTTGGAAGTTCAAGCGGGCTCTTTAAACGTAGAACAGCGAGGTCGTTATGAGTGACAACATAGTCGTCGTCGTTCGTTGTCTCCAACTGCTCGACGCGATCGCATTCGGCCACATCAAGACCAAACGCGAAAAGAATCGAGGAATCGCAGGAAGCGCCCACCTGACTAATCTCGAGCGGAACACAATGTGCGTTCGTTAAAACGTACTGTGCTTCTCCGATTTTATCGAAAGCCGAGTGATACAGGATCGCCGTGCACGAGCGTGCTTTCGTGTTGATCAGAAGACCCACCGAAGGAACCGTGGGGCGAGTCAGACGGTTCGAAACGACGGCGGGACGAAACTTCTGCAGCTCTTGAATCGTAAAAACATCAGCTTCGGGCTGCCGCGTTCTTTTCTTGGGTTGAATATCGAGACGGGGTACGTCGTGTTGATCGCGCGCGCAACCCGCCAGCGACAACACGGCGAGACCGAAAGCGAAAGAAATAGCGTGTAACACTGCCCGACCACGAAGCATTCCGAAGATGTAATGCATTGCAAGAAAGGTGTCTATAACAACGTTGGGGTACGTCGCTTTATCAATACAAAACAAATACTTACAGCAATAACGACTGCGATCGCGGAAAACGGGTGCAACGCGATCCAACCCAATCCTATGAGCGGCGAAAGCCCCCGACGCACGAGAGGCTTCAATGCCGGGTACTGATCGAGAATCTCGGCCCAGCGAGGAGAGTTTTCTTCGTAAGCAGCAACCACGACACGCCCGATCGCGGAACGATTCAAGACCTGATTTCGAAACTGACGAAGCATACGAACGGCCGGATGCGCGGGATCACCGAAGGCCGATGTTGCGATGAAACACTTCTTGTCTGGGAGAAACGTTAAAATTTCAGACGTTTGGACATGTGTGAAGGAGCAGCTCGAACTATAGACCGAACTCGAATCGACCACCGCCGGGTCAGGCGACTGAAACAGTGATCGAATCCCAGCCGAGTTTCGGACAAAGAGGCCCATCGTGTAAGCATTGTCCGACCCATCGGTCGTATTACTAAAACCCGACATCTTGCCGTTCACAGCTGTCCTGTCGAAATCGCCGCGAACATCGGCATCCGAAACGCTGACAAAACCGCCCTTCTTCGCCAACACCACAAGCTTCGAAACGCTCGCGCCACCACTCACTGAGACACCGTAGATGAGCTTACTGGCATTCACAAAGATCTGCCCGTCGCCCGGAATATAGAAACTGTCCATACTCGGACAGCTGACCGTCGGCGCGCCATCCTGAAAATAGACATCAACGTCCACCGTTTCCTGGTCCGCTAACGCCGACAAACCATTGTTGTTGTCCGGAAGCTGATCGGCATCGCTCGCGACCGTTCCGATAATAAACCGTAGTGGAAAATACTGTACCGATTCAGCGCTCGGTGTGACCACCGCGCCGCCCGCGCAACCGGTGCCTGTTTTGCCAAGCCCGTTGATGTGCGCACAAGCTTCCTTTGGATAGAAGCCAATTCGAAGTGTCGTGTTATTCGTGTAAACAGCGCTTACATTCTTACCGGACTGAATCGCAGGACATGTCGTTCCGTTACAATCCGATGGCGTGCCGGTCGCACCGTCCTGAGCTGCCTGAATCGGAATCGCTACGACTTCGTTCGGCGTAATCCCGGTATTGCGGATCATCACAGCAACACGAATCAACGCGGACGTCGTGATTCCCGATGCCTGAAGATCAAACAAAAGCATCTTCGACCGACTCGCGTTTGTGTCTTCCGTCAACGCAAACATCTGAAAACCTGCTGCAGAGTCCACGGAAATCGTTCCCGAGTTATACGCAAAAAAAGCTTTCGTTCCGTCAAGCGCATACGGAGACGATGGGTTGGCCGTCAGCGACGCATGCGCTGAGAAAACGCTCACGAGATATCCTAAGAGAAAACAGGCGGTCGACGGCATAAGCTTACGGCAGATCATAAACCACTTTGGCATCGAGATCTTCCCAGGAGCCAGATCGTTTGATCTTTAAAAATTTTCGACCGATGTATTGGAGCCGACGATGCGGTTTTGCTTTCTCCATAACGATCTCGCCCGACGGAATCGCAAGCGCGATAAAGGGACTCGATGGAGCGATCTTAAAAACGATCGCGTCTTTCTTTTGAAAACGTGTCTCTCCTGTTCGCTGAATCGTAAAACCAACGGATTTCTGCTGGTTGACGAGCATCAGATCGAGACTGATCGAGCCTTTCGGTTTCAGAAGTTTTGACCAATTCTCTCGAATACGTTCGTCAATCTGATCGGAAACCACGCTCACGGGTGAAAATGTCTCGTCATCCCGCTCGACGCCGTCCCTCTTCTTGTACTCATATTTGACGTTTCCCTTTTCAACCCGGATCTCACCACGCGCGTCGATTTGCCGACGGTCGACCTTATACGAGACCAGCCGTGCTCCGCGATACTCAATGGTCTCGATCAGTGCGACGTTCCCGTTCGGATCTTTGGTCTCGATCGTCACGAACCGAGATTCCTTCGGTGCGGTACCGGAAACCTTTTCCGTGCGCGTCTCCCTGCGGGTCTCAATGAAAAGAAGCCGATCGCCACTACCCCCGGTCGATACCGAGGGCTCGCTATCATAGACGCGCGCGGTTGAAACGATGTCCTCGGCCCATGCGGCAAACGAGACGAAAATAGATAACGCGTTGAGAACTGCGTATGCGGGTCGCAGCATTTACCTAGTATGCCCGGAAGCGCTTTCAAACCCAACAAAACTCCCAAAAAACTCTCTTGACGGGCCTACAAGAGACGTTGTCCCATCGCAACACGGATGAAACGTCGCCTTCGCACACTTGTTATTCCCGTTCTCAGCGTCGTCATCGGCCTTTTGGGCGCGCTCATCGTTGCGGAAATCGCTGTCCGCCTCGTCCTTCCGCCCCGACCGGTCATGACTTTCTTGTCGCCTCAAACAGGAGAGCCGACCGGAACATCGCCCGAGCTTTCGAGCTGGCAGGATCCGAGTCATGGCGGCATGACGTACGACACACCAACGGGGCGACGGCTAAGGCCGGGGCTTCGAATTCGGGTCGATCGCAATCCCTTGAGCGGGAACAGCATCGAACTCCGCACCAACGCGCTCGGTTTTCGTGGTCCCGAGATCCATCCGATCAAAACCGAGCCGCGCGTTCTGTTCTTGGGCGACAGCATCACTCTGAGTGACTATCTCAACGAAGATGAAACCTTCGTTGTCCAGACGGCCCGAGAGCTTAAACGACGCCGTCGCCCCATGGAAACCATCAATGCTGGTGTTGGTTCGATCGCTCTTCAGGACGAAATCGCGTTACTGCATGAAAAGGGATTGTCCGTTCGACCGGATTGGGTTGTCTTGGATTTTTATCTCAATGACTTTCGACCGTCACCAGCCGCAAAGCTGAGTCGCCTTCCCAGCTGGCTCGATCGGTCCGAGCTTGCGTATGCTTTTTTTAGATCGCTTGCCCAGTTTCGATTCACCGTGACCGAGCGGCTTCTTTACGGGATGAGTGTGATGGAGTTTAAGAAGTGGCAGGCCGAAATCGTAGACCGGTTTCCTCCTGGCCCAGGCGATCCCAGAAAAGACCGCGCCGCGTTTTACCGTCTTGTTCAGGAAGCAGCGAACGACTGGGGAAGCGCGTGGAGCCCGAAAGCCTGGGAACAGTTTGCCGTTCAGTTTCGAAACCTACGCGACACACTCAAAGCAAAAGGCATTCGACTCCTGGTCGTCGCGTTTCCCGTTCGCGCACAAGTCGAAGCGGAGTTTGTCGAAAGCTTTCCGCAGGAGCAGCTTGCGGCTCTTTCAAAGTCCTTGGGATTTCCGATGCTGGATCTCTTACCTAAGCTACGCTCACTGGAGCACGGTCGAGAGTCAAAGCGTTTTCCAATGTTCCCGATATTTTACGACCACTGCCACCACACTCCAGAAGCCAGTCGTGCAATCGCTACCTGGATCGCAGAGGCGATCTTGACGCGATCTTGGCCAACGATCACCGTCAGCTCGAAGTAGCACGAGACTAGGGCGTGCCCTCTTCGGCTTCGCCGCTCGCGTCGCGCTGCTGAAGCCAGATATGCACAATCGACAGAAGTTTTTCCGGGTCGACCGGTTTGGTCACGTAATCGGAAGCTCCCGCCTCGACCGCCTTCTCGCGATCTCCTTTCATCGCCTTTGCGGTCAGCGCGATGATCGGCAGAGCTCGAAAACGAGTGTCCTTGCGAATGGCTTCGGTCGCCGACAACCCATCCATCTCCGGCATCATCATGTCCATGAGAACAAGATCAATGTCCGGATGGGTTTCCAAGAGTTGAACGCCAATCTTTCCATTTTCAGCATGGAACACTTCTATTTTCTTCGACTCGAGCACGCTCTTGATCGCAAAGATGTTACGGACATCATCGTCCATCACGAGCACCTTCACACCCTCAAACTCTGCGTCGGTCGGCAAAGGCGGAATGCGCGAGTTATTCTCCGTTTCCGCAAAAGGCTCGCCTCGGTTCTGGAACACTTCGACACCCGAATACTTTTGCGGAATGTAAAGCGTGAAACGACTTCCCGAGCCTGGTGCACTCTGGACTTCGATTCGACCACCCAGAAGGCGGGCGATTTCGCGACTGATCGTCAAACCCAGTCCTGTTCCACCATACCGACGGCTCGTTGTACCGTCCGCTTGCTGGAACGCTTCGAAGATGAGGCTTTGTTTTTCAAGAGGGATCCCAATTCCTGTATCCGTAACCGAAAAGGCCAAGACCGTCGCTTTCGGATCTTGATTTTGTTCGGAGACGGCGATGGCGAGCTCGACCTTGCCTTTCTCGGTAAACTTGAAGGCATTCGACAAGAGATTCTTGAGAATCTGATGCAGTCGATTCGAATCCGTATACATGAGCCTTGGCACGTTCGGGCTGCAGCGAATCTCGAATTCGAGATTCTTTTGCTCTGCCACCGGTCGAAACGTTTGATCCAGGTGTTCTTGAACTTCCGGAATCGATGTATCGCGCGGATCGATCGGCATTTTGCCCGCTTCGACTTTCGACAGATCCAAGATCTCATTGATGAGACCCAAGAGATCGTTACCGGACGAGTACACGGTCTTTGCGAACTTGACCTGTTCTTGCGTGAGGTTTCCGTCCTGGTTGTCAGCCAACATCTTCGACAAGATCAGCAAGCTGTTGAGCGGTGTTCGCAACTCATGCGACATGTTCGCCAAGAACTCGGACTTGTACTTCGAGATGAGCTGCAGTTGTTCGGCTTTTTCTTCCACGCTTCGCGAAGCAAGCTCCACTTCTTGATTCTTGAGCTCAAGCAGCTTTGCTTTTTCATTGAGTTCACCTGCTTGTGCTTCGAGCTCTGCGTTCGAACGTTTCAACTCCTGGAGGAGCTCTTCCGTTCTCATGCTGGACGAAATCATGTTCAAGATCACGCCAATGCTGTCCATCAACTGATCGAGAAAGATCAGCTGGTTTTGACTGAAAGGCTTGAACGACGCGAGTTCGATGACAGCCTTCGTTTCGCCTTCGAAAAGCGCAGGCAACACGACCACGTTTCTTGGTGGCGCTTCACCCAAACCACTTTGAATCTGAATAAAATGATCCGGAACATCACTCAGCAGAATGCGCTTCTTCTCAAAAGCGCACTGTCCGATAAGACTCTCTTTCACGCGATATTGATTGGACAGGTTCTTGCGATTCGTAAAACCATAACTCGCAATCAAGTTCAAAAGCGTATCGCCCTTGCCCTGCTCCGGAGCTTCCAACATGAAAAATCCGCCGTGATGAGCGTCCACCAGAGGGGTCAATTCCGACATGATGAGCTGAGCAACCGACACAATGTTCCGCTGTCCTTGCATCATCCCTGAGAACTTTGCCAAGTTGGTTTTCAGCCAGTCTTGCTCTTGGTTCTTCTCTGTGGTGTCTTTCAGGTTCGAAATCATCTGGTTGATGTTGTCTTTCAGCTGCAACACTTCCCCTTGCGCCTCGACGTTAATCGATCGCGTGAGGTCACCTTTCGTAACGGCTGTCGACACGTCCGCAATGGCTCGCACCTGAGACGTGAGGTTACCGGCGAGCTGGTTCACGTTGTCAGTGAGCTCCCGCCACGTACCCGCAGCGCCTGGCACTTTTGCCTGTCCGCCAAGTTTTCCTTCGATACCCACTTCGCGGGCCACCGTGGTCACTTGGTCAGCAAAGGTTCGCAGCGTGTCGGTCATGCTGTTGATCGTTTCAGCAAGAGCCGCGACCTCGCCTTTCGCTTCGAGAACGAACTTTTGATTGAGATCACCGTTCGCAACTGCCGTCACGACCTTAACGATACCGCGCACCTGAGTCGTGAGGTTCGACGCCATGAAGTTCACGTTGTCCGTCAAATCTTTCCACGTACCCGCAACACCCGGCACACGAGCTTGAGCACCCAGCGTTCCTTCGATACCCACTTCGCGCGCAACCGTCGTCACCTGATCGGCAAAGATCCGGAGTGTGTCGGTCATGCTATTGATCGTTTCAGCAAGAGCCGCCACTTCTCCCTTTGCTTCAATAACGAACTTTTCGTTCAGGTTACCCATCGCGATCGCGGTCACGACCTTGATGATCCCTCGAACCTGCTTCGTAAGGTTCGACGCCATGAAGTTCACGTTGTCCGTTAAGTCTTTCCACGTACCGGACACGCCTTTCACCTCAGCCTGTCCGCCAAGTTTTCCTTCGGTACCCACTTCTTTCGCCACCCGAGTCACTTCGGCTGCGAACGAGTTCAGCTGGTCCACCATCGTGTTGATCGTGTTTTTCAGTTCCGCGATCTCACCGCGCGCGTCGACCGTGATCTTTTGCGACAAGTCGCCCTTCGCAACGGCCGTCGTCACCTTTGCAATGTTTCGCACCTGGGCCGTGAGGTTACCGGCGAGTTGGTTCACGTTGTCTGTCAAATCTTTCCACGTACCGGACACACCCGTCACCTCAGCTTGTCCGCCGAGCTTTCCTTCGGTACCCACTTCCTTCGCCACCCGAGTCACTTCGGCAGCGAATGAAATCAGCTGGTCCACCATCGTGTTGATCGTGTTCTTCAGTTCTGCGATCTCACCGCGCGCGTCGACCGTGATCTTTTGCGACAAGTCGCCCTTTGCAACAGCCGTTGTCACCTTGGCGATGTTCCGCACCTGAGTGGTGAGGTTCGCAGCAAGAACGTTCACGTTGTCCGTTAAGTCTTTCCACGTACCGGACACACCGCGGACGTCAGCTTGTCCGCCGAGTTTTCCTTCAGTACCCACTTCTTTCGCCACCCGAGTCACTTCGGCAGCAAACGACCGGAGCTGATCCACCATGACGTTGATCGTGCTCTTGAGCTCGAAGATTTCGCCTTTCGCTTCCACTGTGATCTTTTGTGACAAGTCACCGTTGGCAACAGCCGTCGTCACCTTTGCGATGTTCCGCACTTGGTTTGTAAGATTTGCGGCCAAGACGTTCACGTTGTCCGTTAAGTCTTTCCACGTACCGGATCCACCTCGAACGTCAGCCTGACCGCCGAGTTTTCCTTCGGTACCCACTTCTTTCGCCACCCGAGTCACTTCAGCTGCGAATGAGTTCAGCTGGTCCACCATCGTGTTGATCGTGTCTTTAAGCGCTAAGATTTCACCTTCAGCGTCGACCGTGATCTTTTGCGACAAGTCGCCCTTCGCAACGGCCGTCGTCACTTTCGCGATGTTCCGCACTTGGTTTGTGAGGTTCGAAGCAAGACCGTTCACGTTGTCCGTCAAATCTTTCCACGTACCAGACACACCTTTCACGTCGGCCTGACCGCCGAGCTTTCCTTCGGTACCCACCTCTTTCGCGACCCGACTCACCTCAGCAGCGAACGAACGGAGCGTATCCACCATCGTGTTGATCGTGTTTTTGAGCTCGTAGATTTCACCTCGAGCATCCACCGTAATCTTTTGTGACAAGTCGCCGTTCGCAACGGCCGTCGTCACCTTTGCGATGTTCCGCACTTGGTCTGTTAAGTTACCGGCAAGAACGTTCACGTTATCCGTTAAGTCTTTCCACGTACCGGACACCCCTTTCACGTTCGCCTGACCGCCGAGTTTTCCTTCGGTACCCACTTCCTTCGCCACCCGAGTCACTTCGGACGCAAACGAGTTCAGCTGGTCCACCATCTTGTTGATCACGTCTTTGATCTGAAGAATTTCACCCTTCACATCCACCGTGATCTTTTGAGTCAAGTCGCCGTTTGCAATCGCGGTCGAAACCTTGGACACGTCTCGCAGCTGAACCGTAAGGTTCGAGGCCATGAAGTTCACGTTGTCCGTTAAGTCTTTCCACGTACCGGACACACCGCGGACGTCAGCCTGACCGCCGAGCTTTCCTTCGGTACCCACTTCTTTCGCCACCCGAGTCACTTCGGCAGCGAACGAACGGAGTGTGTCCACCATCGTGTTGATTGTGTTTTTGAGCTCGTAGACTTCGCCTCGAGCATCCACCGTGATCTTCTGTGACAAGTCGCCTGTCGCAACGGCCGTCGTCACTTTCGCGATATTTCGCACTTGGTTCGTGAGGTTCGAAGCAAGAACGTTCACGTTGTCCGTCAAATCTTTCCACGTACCCGACACGCCCTTCACGTCGGCCTGTCCGCCCAACTTTCCTTCCGTACCCACTTCCTTCGCCACCCGAGTCACTTCTGCAGCGAACGACGAGAGCTGATCCACCATGGTGTTGATCGTATTTTTCAGTTCCGCGATCTCACCTTTGGCATCCACGGTGATCTTTTGCGACAAGTCGCCCTTCGCAACGGCCGTCGTCACTTTCGCGATGTTCCGCACTTGGTTTGTGAGGTTCGAAGCAAGACCATTCACGTTGTCCGTCAAGTCTTTCCACGTACCGGACACACCCTTCACCGCGGCCTGACCGCCGAGTTTTCCTTCGTTACCCACTTCCTTCGCCACCCGAGTCACTTCGGCAGCGAACGAGTTCAGCTGATCCACCATGGAGTTCACGGTTGTACCAATCCGCAGAAACTCTCCGCGGACTGGACGTCCTTCGATCTCAAGCGAAATTTTCTGAGACAGGTCACCGCGGGCCACGGCCGTGATCACGCGCGCGACTTCGTTGGTGGGTGCTACGAGGTCACCGATCAGTTGATTGACGGAGTTCACACTCGTTGCCCAAGCGCCTTTGGCAGGGCCGACGGAAGCTCGTTCCGTCATTCGACCTTCCTGCCCGACGATCTTTCCAACACGCAGCAGTTCGTTTGCCGTGTGTTCGTTCAGACCAATAATATCGTTGAGTAACTCGCCAACCCGGTTGAACGTTCCGCCTCGCTCGTAAGGTAAACGAACGGTAAAGTCGCCCTCTTTAACAGCTTTCAAAACCTCGATCAATTGCTCGAGTTCGTTTCGCGGACCAGGCGCAGTCCCACGGTTCGCAGTACTCGTACTCAGTGATGGGTTCCATGTCCGTCCAGAATCTTGTTCTAAGCTACTGGCTTCTGTTGAAGCGGAGGGAGCACCCTTCTTCAAATACTTAGGAACCTTCTTCGTCTTCGCACTCGGCGCACTCGGTCGATCGCCGACCTTCCTGCCTTCTAAAGCCCCGGCATCTTGTCTCACTGCAATCCCTCACTTATATAGCTGTACCTACTTCGACATCCTCGGAGTCATCTTCGCGTATATCTGTTGCCGGTCCCGCGTCGCAAGCCGATTGGTTGTCGACGGACCCACCCCCAGGCGATTGCCAACTTTGTCACAGGTCCGCCAGTGAAGACAAAGCGGATTTTGAACAGCAAAGCTCAACTTTCTAACTTGCAGAGGTTTTCTAAAATCACTAGCCTTCGTAATCGTCGAAAGACAGCGTTGGTTTGTGTGTTCAGTGTCTCGTTTCGGGGAGTAAAACAGATATGAGCTCTGAAAAAGTAGACATTCTTTTAGTCGATGACAAAGAGGAAAACCTTCTCTCTCTTGAGGCACTCCTGTCCTCGGGAGAATACAACCTCGTCAAAACACGCTCTGGCGACGAAGCCTTACGCTATCTGCTGACCAATCAGCCTGCGCTGATCCTCATGGACGTGCAGATGCCGCAGATGGATGGCTATGAAACGACCGCTATCATCAAAGGCAGTGAGCGAACACGTGACATACCCATCATCTTTGTCACTGCGCTCAATATGGATCAACGACACACCCAGCTAGGGTACGCTCATGGTGCCGTCGATTTCATCTACAAACCTTTTCATCCTCAAGTGTTACGCTCCAAAGTGGCTGTGTTTGCAGAGCTTTCTAAGAGAACACGTCGCCTGCTTCAGTCCGAACAGCAGCGTTACGAGAACGACCAAAAAGAGCGCGCTCTAAGACTAGCCCAACTGGAACTCAAGAGCCTGCGAAGACATCAGGCCGATCAGAAGCGATTTCGCGACCTTGTCGAAGGAATTCACAATTCAATCGTTTGGTCTCTTCAAGTGCGCAACGGCCTTTTCAATTTCGTTAGCCCGAGTGCCGAGCCGATTCTGGGTTATTCCATTGACCGTTGGTATTCCCAGCCGACCTTTCTGGAATCGATCGGTCACGCAAATGACCGCGATATTTTAAATAAGGCACTTGAGGGCGTTTCCAACACCAAGAACACCACTCGCATCGAGCATCGCGTGCTCACCGCTACAGGAAAAACAGTGTGGTTCCAGACGGAGTTGCGATGGGTGATGAGCGAAGAATCGTTCGAACCCGAGGTTCGCGGCTTGTCGGTTGACGTGACGAAAGCGAAAGAGGCTGAGGCTTTACTGCTACGTAGCCGCTTGGAGTCTGACTTTGTCGCCGAAGCCAGCCGCATTCTTTCAACATCGATTGAAAACCCCGATCGCTTCAAAAATCTTGCTCAGATGTTCGTCAGCAGTGGCTTCGATTGTTGCGTTATCGGTTTGGTCACCTCCGATAAGTTATTAAAAGCTGAAGCCGTGGCTCACAGAGATAGTGACCAGGAACTCAGAATCCTCGACATACTCAACACCAGGATTGGCTCATTCTCAAGCCGCCATCTCGATGTATTCGGTGATGTCATCCGTGAGGCACACGGTCAGCCCGGCACGTACGCGCTCACAGAACCTATTATTCTTGGTCAGTCGGCCCTGGGTGGCATTTTCTTGTTTCGCTCGGACGAAGAGTTCTTGGATTCCGAACGAACGCTTCTCACCAATATCTCCGACCGTCTGGCGAATGCTGTCGAGCACACGCGGCTCTATCGTCAGGCGAGGGACGCAATCGCAGCCCGCGACGATTTTTTATCGATTGCATCTCATGAGCTTAAGACACCCCTCACATCACTCAAGCTCCAACTCCAACTGGTTTCTCGAGGTCTCCAGAATCCGAAGCGCGATCTTTCTCGTGAGCTGCTGGAAAACTGCTTCGAGAAGGCCCTCAAACAAGTGGATACCCTCAACCATCTCATCGATGAGCTTCTCGATGTTTCACGAATCCGATCCGAGAGCATTCGACCCAATTACTCTCAAGTGCGCATGAGCGATGTGATTCGCGATACGATCGATCGCCTTGGCGAACAGCTCAACTTGGCGAAGTGTAAGGTCAGTCTCACGCTTGACGATGACATCACAGGTATGTGGGATCGGTATCGTCTTGTTCAAGTCGTTACCAATCTTCTGTCGAACGCGATCAAGTACGCACCGGGGAAACCCGTCGAAATTGTATCATCGCGAAATGGCGACCAAGCCACACTCTTGGTCAAGGACAATGGTCCTGGAATTTCTCCCGACCGACGTGAAACTGTTTTCAATCGCTTCGAACGCGGGGACTCTGCGCATAATGTAGCGGGCCTCGGTTTGGGACTTTTTATTGTTCGTCGTATCGTCGAAGCACATTCTGGAACGGTACACGTTGAAAGTACGGGCCATCCAGGCTCAACGTTCGTCATTCAACTGCCACTGCGCCCCACCAACGCGGCGACCGATCTCCGCCCACTTCCGCAAGAGGTCCCCGCGTGTGCCACGACTGGCACATTCTAGTTCCTGATTGGCACAGTGTTTTGCTGAACTCGCTTATATGAACTTAGTGTCTGGCATATGAACTGCAACCCCGATAATTCCATGAGCAGCGTTGTGAATGTCGGATGGGGTGTTTCGAAAGAGTCGTCGCTGAATCAGCGAAAAGTACTCTTGGAAACGTTTTTCGGACGTCACCATTTTGAATTTCATTCGATCAAGGGCCCGGCGAAATCCCTCGGATGGAAATCACTTTTTAAGAAGCACTCCGGTCGCTCGCTGCAAGTCGACGATCTCGAAAGAAGCTCGTCAAACGCTTATGACTTGCTCGTTCACAACGATGCTAAAAGGATCATCACGTTCCTCCGGTCGGATGGTTCCGCTTTTTACCTGTGCCGTAGTCCACTCGCGGTGCGTCCGATTCGACCAACCAGGCCTCAAGTACTCCTCTTTTTACTCAACACATCACTCCAAGAGGAAAACGTGCATCGTATTGCCCAGATAGCGCGTCAGTGCGATTGGGGCCTGGTTCTTGTTCTTAATTATCGGTATGCGATGCACTCGTCGCGTCTCTCCACCCAAGCACTCAATCTTTCCGACTCCCCGATCATGAGAAAACCTTACTATCATCACGAAGAGACGGCCCACCTGAATCATGCCGCAACGATGATTGCCACGCTTCAGAAGATGGGTACGCGTCTCACGGTCAAGACGGATTTTACGGCCTTAAGCGAAGGCAAGGTTTCTCCTGAGACACTCGAACACTATCATTGCGATTTGCTGGCGATCGACCAGGTGACGGAACCCCTCTGTTTGGGTCGGAGTTTTCTTAAGGGACTCAAGCGCGCTAAGGAAGATGCTTTTTTCTTTGGTGTTTCACGAGACAGTGCCTTGATCGAACCCCGTCGAGTTCCTACGGCCCTTCCAGCTGCGGCAGAACAACCCGCCGAACTCATTATACGATCAGCGTAATTTGCTCTTTGCGAGCGCTTCACGAACCGAGTCGATCGCTGTCTGCTCGCCATAGCTCGGGACTTCGTGGCGTCCGTACCAGGAGAATCCTCCAACACGAACCATTGTTTCGGACGAAGCTGGACCCGAGCCCGTCTTGACATCAATCCGGCAAGCAGCACTATGTTCCGACGGAAGAAAGAGCAAACGCCGTTTGATCATAGCCCATCGCTTGATGACACTGAGAATCCCCTGATCGGGTTCAGGCAGCGAGTGACTCATCGGGCGTCCTACTTTCTTCAGTTTCTGAAACGTGCTGCGATTCGATCAGAAGCGCTTCGAGTGCCTCGAAGGCGCGCGACAGAGCCGCCAACCAACTATCTCCTTGGCCGATCAACGCAAAGTGTGTGTTCTCTGAAGAAATCCAGACTTCACAAGCAAGCTGCTGCTGCATTTCGAGTTTTCCGTACGTCGTCTCGTAGTGCACACCGCTTCCGAAATGACAGAGTCCAAGTCCTTCAAGATCATCAATTCTGTCTTTAATGAACCGTTGAACAAGCAGTGTGTCCACATCGATACCTGAGCTCGCAAAGCGAACCGAACCCGACACGTGTCGCGCGGGATTATTCTTCGTTTCCATACCGTTTTCCTCTTGTTGAGCTTTAAGCTACTGTTTCTAAAAACGAGTCGCGAATTTCTTCCTGACTCACTTCAGGAATCCATTCTGCGAATCGCAAACTTTCACTGCTGTTGTGGCAAAATCGGCAGAAAAGCATATGCGAGTTTCTCGTACCGAAGCGATCTCCGCATATCTGACATTTTCGCGTGATGCGTGAATGAGAACTTCTCCCGCCCCACTTTCGCCGACTACGCCTTTCTAATTGCTCGTCTTCGCGTCTCATGGTGTTACCTCCTATTAAAGGTCTCACCCGATGTATTCAGCAAGATGCGGGCCTGCTGCTGACAAGCATTTATAAGGTCTAGAGTTTTCAGATAGCCCGAAATGACCGTGACTGTGACAGAAAGGGGAAAGTAGAGAGCCTATTGCAACGGTGGCAGAAATTTTGTGATCACGGCGTCGAGCTTATCCAGCGAAACCGGCTTCTCAATATAATCCGATGCACCTTCGCGCATTGCTGCGACTGCACCTTCGATGCTCGCATAGGCAGTCATTAGAACCACCGGAACGGCGGGAAACTTTGCGCGTAATTTCTTTGTGATCTCAAGACCGTTCGCCGCAGGCATGCGAAAATCAACAAGGACAAGATCACAATGCATCTTGTCTTCGAAAGCGCGCAATGCGGCTTCGGCCGATTGATAAGCTCGCACGCCGAAACCTCGCTGCTCGAGATACGTCCGCAAGTACATGAGAATTGCTTCGTCATCGTCAATCAAGGCCAACGTATGTTTGGGATTTTCGCCGGACCGAATAACTCGAAGATGGCCGCGATCGGTGTCCGCGTCTTTCGACGCTGCTGTTGGATTCTGAGTCATGCGTTCTTCCCTCTCTCTCAATCGCTACGCTTCTACAAACCTGTCGACGTTCGTGAGAATCTCCAATCGTTGACGAAGAGTGTCTTCGAGAGCATCCAACGAAAAAGGCTTTCGCAAGAAGCTCACTCCACCCGCTCGCGCCGCTATCGATTCAATGTCTGCCGCCGCTGACATCAGAACGAGCTTCTCTTTCCCATCCGCTTTTGAAAACCAACTCATGAACTCGGCGCCGTTGCTGCCTGGAATGCGGGAGTCGACCAACACAACGTCAGGCGATCGCTTGAGAACCTGCGCCTTAGCTGCGTCAACAGTATGGCAACAGATCGTCTCGTAACCTAATTGTTCAAGTGCCATTTCAACGACATCGGTTATCGATGGGTCGTCATCAATAACGAGAACTAACGGCTTTGGAGTTTTTTCTCGGGTTTCCATTCGACGCTCATACTGTGTTGCAAAACCGAATCCACTTCGGCCAGAAAAAGATCCAACCCCGGCGTCATATCTGTGACAACGCTAGCAGCCTCAAGAACCTTTCCTGCAAGTTCCGATAATCTCGAAAACCCGTAGAGCCCCGCACTACCTTTAATCTTATGCACGATTTCTTGTACCTGGTCCTGATGCCCAGCAGCGCGCGCAGCATCGAGCTCGCTCTTGTACTGCGATAAGATTCGAATGTACTTTGCAACAAGAACGGGGGGTGGCGAAAACCTAGCCATTGAACTGTCCTGTTGCTTCGTTCTTTTTCAACGCAACGGTGGTTCCGCCTGTCGTTCGTTGAGCCGCTTTCTGAGCCATCTCCAGACGGCGATAGACGGTCCGCTTACTGACACCCAAGATCTTTGCGACAGCTTGTTTATCACCGCTGTGACGTTCCAAGATCGAACGCACATAACGATGCTCCAGTTCGTCCAGCTTCGGCATCTCCTGCGCGAGCTCCTCAAGAACGCCACCGGTATCATCTGGTGTACCGATATCCCACTCGTTAATAACGGCAGAATCCGAAAACACCACACTCCGCTCGACGATGTTTTGTAACTCACGCACGTTTCCAGGAAAGCGCATGTGAATCAGTTTCTCCAATGCTTGGTGGGATAGTTTCTTAGGCGGAATCTTGAGATTGCTACACGTACTTTTCAAAAAATATTCTGCGAGCACGCCGATGTCGTCGCGACGTTGTCGGAGTGGTGGCACGTGAATCGGAATCACATTCAGCCGATAGAAAAGGTCTTCACGAAATTTTCCATCCTTAACAGCAGCCGGAAGATTTCGATTCGTTGCCGTTACCAAACGAACATTCACCGAGTGCGATCGATTGGATCCAACCGGACGAACCTCACGCTCCTGAATCACACGCAGCAGTTTTACCTGCATGAGCGGATTGAGATCACCAATTTCATCGAGAAAAAGCGTTCCGTTGTTTGCTTCAGAAAATAATCCAGCGCGATCGCTCGTCGCTCCAGTGAAGGAACCTTTCGCATGACCGAACAGCTCCGACTCAAGCAAGGTCTCCGGAATCGCCGAGCAATTGATCGTCACAAAAGGATGATGAGCGCGAACACTGTTGTCATGAATCGCACGCGCGACGAGTTCTTTGCCAACACCCGTCTCACCAGTAACAAGAACGTTCGAATCTGCCGAAGCAGAACGCAGAATCACTTCATAGATCACACGCATCGACGGACTCTGACACTGAACACCTGGGATCTTAATCTGACGGGACAGAAAAGCTTCTTTTCGAGCCGCATGCAGCTTCAGCGCGTTTCGAACAACGATCTCCAAACGATCCGGATCAAAAGGCTTCTCGACATAATCGTAAGCACCCGCTTTAATACCGAGCACGGCATCTTTCACGCGAACCTGCGCGCTGATCAAAATCACAAGCAAGTCGGAATTCACTTTACGAACCGTCTTTAAAAGATCGATCCCGGTCATTCCCGGAAGGTGAACGTCCGCTAAAATCAGATCAAAGACCGACTGGTCTTTTTCGATCACACGCCACGCTTCTTCTGCGGTCCGAAACACCGTGGCTGTTAAACCTAAACTCTTAAGAAAAACACTGAGATAGTCGAGAACGGCATCATCATCGTCCACAACGGCTACGTGGGCCTTTGACTTCTCGTGATTCATTCCAAAGTCAGTGTCATTCTTGGGGGCGTTCTTGGGCATTCATCCCTCCATACGTTTCGCTAGTCTGTCCAGAACCCAGTTGAAAAGCATATATCAGAAGCACCGCTCCGAATCCAATCCGCGCTGCTTGACGTGACAAAACTGACACCACAGCCGACTTCGTTTCATGTTAAACAATAAAGGATGTTGAACGAGTCAGGGCAAGCCGTTTTGGTGGTGGAAGACGACGATGATATCCGAAGTACGGTGGCGTTGGCGCTTGAGCTTGAGGGTTATAGAGTTTGCCTCGCCTCGAACGGACTCGAAGCGCTGACGATCACACGCACTCGCAACGATATTGGACTAATTTTTCTCGATCTTATGATGCCTGTGATGGACGGTCGAAGATTTCTTGAAGAGTATCGAGGCTCGGCAGAGTCGACTGGCATTCCTATCGTTGTTTTAACTGCAGCCGGCGAACGACAGTGCCCTGAAGGCGCACGCGAATTAGTAAATAAACCGCTGGATCTCGAGAACCTTCTCGCTACCGCGCGCAGATACGTTCACTGCGAAACTGCAGTTTCAACTTAAACTTCTTAAATCTACTATTTGTATTGAAGGAACATTTCAAATCTAAGAAACCGTTCCCGCTTTGGCACGCGCTGTTTCGGTGTTCCCGGACTGAGTAGCCAAACCAAACCGGCTTTCAGATCCGCCATCGGACAGGACAGGCAGAACAACGGAAAACGTAGATCCGACACCCATCTTACTATCCACGGAAACGTGTCCACCATGAGCTTCCACAATTTGCCGCGAAATATAGAGTCCTAAACCAAAGCCCGACTTACCTTCGCTGCCACTGACGCGTTCATAGCGTTCGAAAATCTTCAGACAATCTTCCGGCGAAATACCAATCCCTTGGTCGCACACGCGAATCTGCACACGCGACTCGTCGATCGCGTCGCAGTAAACATCAACAGGTTTTCCATCGCCGTACTTAATGGCATTTGTAAACAGATTCACGATGACTTGCGAAATTCGAACAGGATCGCAGTCGATCCAAAGCTCTCCTGTAACATGGACACGAATTTTCTTTCCCGCTGAAGACTTTGAAGTGTCGGCCATCTCTGCGGCCTCATGAATCAGCTTCACGAGATCCACACGCAGAATGGATAGTCCGACTCGACCCAAGCGAAGTCTCGTCAGATCCAGAAGTTCGTCTACCAAAACGGCGAGTCGTCGTGTCTGATTGAGCGCACGATCCAGCAGCGCCTTACTGGCAGCTTGATTGGCCGTTCGATTTTCGGGATCGAGAGTCGACTGTTTCTCGAGTAGTTGCACTTGAAGCATGAGCGCCGTGATGGGCGTCTTGAGTTCATGAGACGCGATCGATAGGAACTCGTCGCGCACTTGCACTGCCGATCGCGCTTCTTGATAGAGCCGAGCTTTTTCTTCAGCGGCAGCCGCAAGCAGAGCGGTACGTTCATTCACGCGCTGCTCCAGCTCCGTATAGGACATCTGGAGCATTTCACCCATCCGGACGAGAGACTGAGTCAGCACGCCGATCTCGTCGCGAGAATCGACGAGAGGAAGCGTCGTAAAGTCTCCAGATCCCATTCTCGCTGCTGCCTCGGAAAGACGGCTCAAACGTCGCGAAATCATGCGACTCATCCGCAAGGTCAATGCGATTCCGATTCCTTCAACAGAAAGAACAATGAAAAACAAGAGCGACATCACGGTGCCCTCGAGCCAACGTGATCCTTCACCGAGCGCGTGACTAAACTCATTCTCAACGATGGTCAGCTGATCGTTAAGCTCGTGAATCCGCGTGAGCGCTCGTGTCCGCTGCGCCGGCTTCGTGGTTTTGTCGCGGACCAACTGGTAATAGTCTTCTCCGACATCACGCAACTCGGTGATCAGTCCATCGGCCTCAGCCCATAGTTCTGTCGCGTGCCGCAGATAACTGATCCATGAAAACCGCGTGAGCAAGTCGATCATCGGTTCGATATCATCGGGGTGAATACGCCCCTGAAGAAATCCCTCCCGGGCTCGCGCGCGATTAGGAACCTCTTCTTCGAGCGCCAGACGCGCGCGGTGATCGCCTTCCTGAATTCTGAGATGATCAACAAAGCAATCGTAGTCGGACTGCCGCCCTGACATTCCAAACCGCTGCAGACAAAGAACCGCATTTTTTTGAGCTTTCGACCAGAGGCCTTCACCTCCCACAAACGCGCGCGCAGCCAACAGCACTCGCATCGTGAAACCGAGCGCCAAAAGTTCGGCCGTGATCAAAAGAGCCATCACTCCGACAACAAAATATAACTTTCTCGAAATGCGGAGATTCGTCCAAAAACTATGAAGACTCGTAAGTACCGGAATTTTTTTAGATTTGACCGGACTAGGATGGACCATTGAACACACTCATTTTAGTTAGGACGAGCGGCCGGACCGTAGCACAAAGAACATTCCTTGTGTAGAACAGGTCCATGACCGACTCAAAGAACGAGCTCATTGAAATCGACCGTCAACATTATCTACACCCCTTTGCCAATCACCATGACCTTTATAATCACGGCACGCACATTATCCATTCAGCAAAGGGTGTTTATGTCACAGATGGCACTGGCAAAAAGCTTTTAGACGGTCTTGCCGGCCTTTGGTGTGTAAACGTCGGTTATGGAAGAGATGAGATTACCAACGCCGTTGCTGAGCAGATGCGCACACTTCCGTTCTATCCGTCGTTCTTTCACTCTGCGACGGAACCCACGATTCGCCTCGCGGGACGTTTAACAAAACTCGCACCGACCCGGCTCACCCACGCCTTCTTCACTGGATCTGGAACAGAGTCCAATGAAACGGCACTCAAACTTCTGCGCGCGTATTACAAACTCAAAAAGCAGCCCACTAAAACGAAGATTCTTACGCTGAGTAACGCGTATCACGGTGTTGGGATCGCAACGACGAGCATGACTCGGCTCGCGACTTGTCAAACGCCGTTCGATCTACCCTTGCCTGGATTCATACAAGTGCCAGGTCCGTATCATTATGGAGCGAACACCGAGCTTGATGAAAATGCCTATGGACAGTGGTGTTTGGATCAGACGGAACAGATCATAAAAGGCGAAGGATCAGAAACGATTGCTGCGCTTTTTGTCGAACCCGTTCAGGGCGCAGGCGGTGTGATCATTCATCCACAAGGGTACCTGCTCAAGCTCCAAGAAATCTGCCGTCGAAACGATATCGCATTCATTGCGGATGAAGTGATTACGGGTTTCGGACGTATCGGTGATTGGTTTGCGTCGAAACGCTGGAAACTCGATCCCGATATGATGATCCTCGCAAAAGGGATAACAAGCGGTTATTTCCCGATGGGTGCCGTGCTCGTTTCACGCGAGTTCGTCGAGGTACTCACGCAGAGCGGATTTTACTTAGCGCACGGACATACGTATAGCGGACATCCTGTGGGTTGTGCCGCCGCGCTGGCCAATCTGGATATTCTTGAAAAGGAGAAGCTTCCAGAGCGTGTTCGAGAAAGCATCGGCCCGTATCTGCAGCGTAAGCTCCGAGAGCTCGTCGGACACCGTGCCGTCGGCGAGGTACGGGGAACCGATCTCATCGGTGCGATCGAAATTCTGCCGAAAGGCGGAAAAGCCGCGCGCTCGGCGCAGACGCCGATCGGACCCAAGGCCATGAAACTCGCTCGCGAAGAAGGCGTGATTGTGCGCGGGATTCGCGACATGATTGCCATTGCGCCGCCGTTGACGATTCAAGAATCGGAAGTCGACTTTCTTGTTCAGGCAGTGCGGAAAGCTTTGGATCGACTTTGGGAGTAGATAACACCAACCTACAGCCTTTCTTTCCGGAGTTTGCGAGTCCAGAGGACCTCGCTCCCCACGATCAGACGCGCGTTCTGAGCCGAAACTGGAATGCACTGAGAGTCCGTCGCGTGTCGGACCCAGCCGATCCCTGGTTTTCGAAAGCTTACGCACGTCTTTGTACGGAGTTCGGCCCACGAGGCGAGATCGAGCAAGAAGAGATCCTGGTGCATCGGCTTCGGTGGAATCCATCGCAGATCCAGCAAACCGAACACGGACGTTACGCTTTTCTGTATGAGTTACTTGTCGTTTGTGACGCTGATAACAAGCTCGTGGCAGTTCGCGATCACACGGTCGTGATTCCTTTCGATGAACCCAGCGGTGAGATCTTTGTCCATCTTTCGCATGTATTCATTGAACCCGAACACCGCGGATCCGGTCTCGCAGGCTGGCTGCGCATTTGTCCGATTCAGACGGCGCGTCGTGCCCTCAAGCTGGCGCGCGCTGATGGAGTCAGTCGTCTTGACCGACCGATCGTCCTTGTGGCCGAGATGGAAGCTCTCGAAAATGGAACGCACGGTCCTGATGCGATCGCTCGAAACGTTCGACTCAAGTCATACGCGCGCGGCGGGTTTTCAGTGATCGATCCGAGTATCGTCCACTATTCGCAGCCGGATTTCAGAGCATCTGCGATTATCGACGAAGCGGGCGGAGCTAGCCCCCTAGCTCTGAACCTCATCATTCGACGCGTGGGACAGGAAAGCCTTACGGAGATCTCTGCGTATTCGGTACAAGCGCTCATTCGGTCGCTTTATATAATGTATGGTGCGTATTTTCGTCCACGAGACATGGAAGCTGTCTGGTCTCGATGGCGCGAGCAGTACCCAAAACTTCCGAAGATGATCGCTTTGGTACACCCATGAGTCTGCGGCGAAGTCTCGGTCCACTACAGATTCAGCTCATCTCGCTCGGCGGGATTATCGGATCGGGATACTTCTTAGGCCTGGGCGCGACACTCGCCGAGAACGGAGCGTGGGCACTGCTCGCGTATCTCGTCGGCGGATTGATTGTTTGGTTGGTCGCGATGGCGATGGGCGAACTCTGTGTAGCGATGCCACGCGAGGGTGGTTTCGTCACACATGCGCACGAACTCTTCGGACCAAAATGGGGACCCGTCTTGGCGTCGGGTGTGGGTTGGTCGTACTGGTTCAATTGGTGCGCTTATATTCCGAGCGAGATGATCGCAGGTGGCATGATCTTGAACGGGTTCTTTCCACAAATCTCGATCATGGCCTGGGCTACGGTTTTCGGTTTAGCAATCACCGCCGTCAATCTCATGAACGTGAGGTTCTTTGGTCAGATTGAATCAGCCCTCGCCCTTCTTAAGATCGCTGCGATCGGACTTTTCACGGCGATCGGTGCATGGTTTTGGATCCGTCACTTTGGCGATGCAACTCAGGCGATCGTACCTAGTTTTTCAGAACCGGCCATCACCCCGCTCTCATTCTTTGCAGCAATGGTTCTTGTGCTCGTGAACTTTCAGGGAACGGAACTCATTGCTCTCTCGGCAGCCGAGACGAAAGACCCCGCTTCGAGTATTCCAAAAGCCTCGCGCAACGTCGCGATCAGGATCATTGCGATGTACGCGCTACCGATTGCGATTCTGATCATGACCTATCCGATTTTGCGAGCGGGCGTGGAGCAGTCCGTTTTTGCAGAAGCCCTTTCTCACTATGGGTTTGGAAACTTCGGATTGTTTTTCAAGATCGTAATCGTTGCGGCTGCGTTGAGTTGCGCAAACTCGGGTCTCTACGGCGCCGTTCGAGCGATGTATGGATTAGGGCGCGAGCGGCTTGCGCCGGTGTGGGTCACACGCCTCAATGAGCAGAGCGTTCCAGCGCGCGCGACGTGGCTGACGATCGCGATGTGCTGGCTGGTGCTGTCGCTCTATCTTCTTTTCGAAGGATCGAACTTTTACGTATGGTTGCTCAGTCTCTCGGGGTTTACGGGAGCCGTCTGTTGGATATCGATTGCCTTTTGTCAGATTCGATTACGAAAACTGCAGGCAAAAGAAGGCGTGCAAAGGGGCACTCTTTATCGGATGCCGGGGTTTCCGATTTTGAGTTGGCTTTCGGTCGTCTTGCAAGTTCTCTGCGTCAGTCTCGTCGTCTTTCATCCGAACCTTCGCACGGCTCTGATCTTAGGTCTCCCGGCGTTTCTGATTCCGGCTGGCGTACAGTGGTTGAGAAGCTGTGCTGCTAGAAACTACGAGACCGGTGGTCAATAGCCTTCGAACATTGACCGCTCATCGGTCGAATAGCCGCTTTAGCACCGCGCACATGCAGTTTCACTTTACGGTCACCCGATCTGCTGTCCGCAGCCCAAATCAAGAAGCCGACGGTAGCAGCATCCCCGTAGAGACCTCCTACCCGCCGCTTCCCTCGACTCGGACGCTCGAAAACAATTCGGATAGCATCTTGATATTCAGAATCACGAGGTCCACGAGAAGAAAGCACCCCGAGCTGCCAGGTCTCGGTAGGACCATATCCCACGATCTCTGTTTTATAATGAGCGTCCCACGTCCGAAGCGTCCTCCCGCCTTCGTAACCTTTGCTAAGCGTAACGGTGTAGTAAGAGTTCCCTTGGCGTTTGACGATCTTCAAAGAAAACTGAGCTGCATCAGAATGGATGCTTGGATTATCGAGTGCCTCGGAAGAACCCCTCACGATCCACACTTCATCCGTGTTTGGTGGCTTTAGGGGCGGTATGGCCGACGCCGGAGAAGGAAGATAAAGAAGAGTTATCAATCCCGCGACACCCAACACGACTGTTTCTCTGATTTTCCCGGTCATTATGGCACGCAGCTAACATCGGCCGGATCGCGAGTCAAGGCAGGTACCACGCCGCCGCGTCGATCAATTAAATCAATTCATAAATAATAAACGTGTAACCACGAGCTACCAATTTCGCTCTGGATCCAACGGCCGGTACTTTGAACGGTACGCATCGACTCGTACGCCGAGCTTCTGAGCTGCTCGATTCAATGTACTTAGCAGGTTGAGATCAATGGGCGGCTGTTCCTTCATGACATAACCGACTTTTTCTTGAACGTCTTGTTGAGCGAAGTCAGTCGGTAGCTGATAGCGCGCGGTTTCTCCCGATCCTCGCCGCACAACCCGGCCATGAGCGCGTCTAAGACTTTCGTTTAAGAATCCGATCTGAGCATACTCGGCGATCTTAGTGCGATCTGCTTTGGTCATTTTACGCTTGTCCACAGAGGGCAAAGCCTTATCAATGAAGCCGGCCGTCACCATTCCGTTTGCGTACGCGGTCGCAATCCAAAACTCAGGAGAGGCCGGACGTTCTTGCGTACGACCCACGCGCGTGAGCACTGCCGTGCCTAACTCTACATTCGAGAAGTACTCGCTAAAGGAACCCCGTAAGAATTTCCGCTGGCGCTGGACGGCTTTCGTCCGCTCTTCCGCGGATCCCGTCGCAGCACTCTCGACGGATGCTCGGTACTCGGAAGCAAGCCCGGCGAGCTCCCGCTCCGTGATGGAGCCAGACAACTGAGTCACAAGATAGTCGATAGCACGTGCTCTTAACGACTGAGGGTCTCTTTCAAAACCCGCAGCAACACTCGAACTGAGAACCGGAAAGATGTTGGGATTCAAAGCAAGCTTCATAACCGATTCGTTGAAGGCATCTTTCTTGCCTTTACTGGTACCCGAACCAGCATACGTGTCCAGCGCGGAACTCTTGAGATTCTTCGGTAAAGTTTCGATAGCTCCTTCGACAATGCCCACGACAAGACCATCGAATGCATCAGCGTTCTCCTTGTCAAAAGCCATCGGACTGATAGCGTTCACAAGCGCAAGCTTTGCAGTCGGAGAAAACTCGCGAGCTACCCGACTTACGCTCCGAACCGTTTCCGAAAGAACAGTTGCCGCTCGCCCTGAGAACGTTTTCAAAGGTCTCAATGCGGTCAATGCGTTGACAAGAACCGCACTGAGATCGCTTTCAGCTTTCGCCGAAGCATCCTTATCAGACGGGTCACGAAATGTTTCGATCATACTCGAAAGACTGCTTGAAGCAGTTTCAAACCCATCGACCGGTGCATAAAGAACCCTCTTGCCATCGACTACGGTCGAAATTTTCTTATCCAGAGTGCCATCTTGCGAACCATGAGCAAGCAGCACCGAAGAAACGGCTAAGGACGCCACCACTTTATCGCGTTCGACCCCACCATCTGGAAACAGCCCCAGTTTAACACCAAGAGCAGCCACCGATTCTTCGTTCCAAAGCTGACGATCGACGTAGAAAACCTGCAACACCGTCTGAGCCACCACCGGAAACAACGGTGATTTTGATTCGTAAAGCTGATTTGCGGTCTCGTTCAAGAGATCGAGGAGGACAAGTCTCTGCGAACGACTCACCCGCGAAACATTCTCACGAAAATGCTGCAAACCGAGTTTAAGCGCACGGGCAATCTTCTGCTTGGCAGTAGGAGCGATCGTCTGCGGCAGGCACTCCGACAGCTTCAAGGCCGACGTTAAGTCGTAGAGCCCGATCGTGTCATCGTAGCTGGAGGTCGTAAACTCAGAATCCCAAGGCCTATCCGCGTACTTCACAAGCGTGTCGACGACCAACGATTCAACCGTCTCTCGGCCGCCGATCTTGCACATCGCAAGAAGGCCGTTAAACGGATACCCCCCTTGCTCCCATTTCTCTAAAACACGCTTCCAGGTCTTTGCACGTTGCTCAGGAGTCTGTTTCAGTAGGCTCACAAAGAATGCCACGTCGTAGTGCACACCGAGGACGATCACGGTCTGTACCGCTCGAGGCGAGCTCACTTGAGTTTTGAAATACCGATAATTTAAAAAGTTCTGCATCTGCGGGTCGCTAACGCTGTTCTCCGGATCAGACTCGGTGGGAATGACGATCCATCTTCGAGATTCCTCGGAACTCCCCACAGGAATCCTGTTCGGTCGCGCCGTAAGACTTTCTAGTCCTGCTTCAAGCCTGGCCATCTCAAGCTCGATCTTGACGGCTGTGGGATCATCGACTTTGTATCTAAAACTT
Organism: uncultured Oligoflexia bacterium; assembly: GCA_964549505.1. GTDB lineage: Bacteria > Bdellovibrionota > UBA1018 > UBA1018 > CAZJVD01 > CAZJVD01. Next base: position 39,153 of record CAZJVD010000010.1, on the reverse strand, counting down.
AGCAAGGAATCGGAAACCGACGAAACCGACGAAAATACGGAGGACATGACCTCGATCGCTCGCCTCTTCAACGACTCCGGCAGATCACGACTCAGAAGCTCGGCGGCCACCATCCGAGCAAATTTTGGATTCTTATTCATCAAAGCGCGATCTGACAGGATGGCATCGAGGTCATTCTCGTTCAGCTTCTCGTGCACTAAGCGTATGAACTCCCGGTACTCCCAACCTGAAACCTCTAGCCATCGCGGGTCATCGGGATGGGGGGAATCGGGGGGATCACGCGACGGAATACTCCCATCCTTTGCCCCGACCATTTTAATGAAATCAATCAAGCGCGGTTTGTCGGCAAAGTGGTGATACCTCGTTGTCATTTTTCCGGACGCGCCGGACTGTTGGCTTTCAGAGACCAAGTTTTCGTCGAGCCCACGAAAGGTTGCTAAAAACCGCCGACTGAGTTCCGCTTGACCTGGCCGATCAAACTTGGAAAACATGTCTTCACCAGCTCCGTCGGTTCCTTGCCCTCTGAGGGCTTGAACCATCCCGTCCTGCCAACGCTTAAGAGTATCCTCATCTAACTCGCCTCCCTCCCGCGAAAGAGAGATCAGTTTGAGAAGATTGGTCGTGTAGTCCGCTTTCAGTTCACGACCCAAGGACTCGGAGTGCACTCCAAATAACCACGACTGCCAGTCCTCAACCAACGGTCGCAACCGTTCTTCGCTCCAAAGAATTTTCTGATCGAGATTCGAAACGATGAACTGATTGAAAGCTTTGCAAAACAGAGTCGCACGATCTTTGACTTGAGACCACAGAGGGGCCAGTCCGACAAGAAACCCGTCGAACCTGCGAAACGTCATTTTACCGGCGCGACCAAATTCGACCGCGAGATCCAGCATCGGAGTCACGGCATCACGAAACTGCTCGGACCGCAAGTGTCCCCTCGCACGCCATAAGGTGTCGTATAGCTTCACCGGATCAAATTTCATTTTGCTCACGCCGATCTTCGAGATCGACTCAGCAACTGTCTTAAATAGATCGGCCGTGATAGCTCTCTCGTTGTCAGACATCGGAATCCACACCACAACCGCCTCGAGAGCTGACGATCCTAAAGGATAAAAAAATCCTCGTATCAGGTTAAGGTTGGGTTTACTGCCTCCACACACTTGCGGCCACCAACCCTCAAGCCACTTCTCGAACCCGGCTGGGTTGCGAGGCTCGACCACCTCATTGAACACGGTGTCGTCCTGTGTTTGGTCCACGCGGTAGGCGATGTATCTCACGAGACACCGCAAATGAACGTCGATCTCTTTGCCGCTGGGAACATAGGATTTTCCGTACTCAACGGAATCCTTCGAAATATCAGCGTCACTTCGACGAGTCGGGGTCGCATCGAAGTCCGTCCACCCGCCTTTGGAAACAATCCAGATTTGAGACCATGTGTGCCCATTGGCGAAATTAATATGGCCCTTCCTGCCAGAGATTCCTCGTTTCAATCGAGCCGGAATCCCAAACTCCTGAATCATAAGCGTTGCAAAAAGTGCGTTAACTGTCTCGCAATCACCTTTCTTCGCATCGAGAATGAGTTGTTGGATCGAGACAGTTACATCTGTCTTTGCACGTGCGATGGCGCTTTCAAACAGAGCGAGAGTTTCCTCAGATTCGGAGTATCCAATGTTATCGACTATCCACGCGCGTACGGCCGCGGCCGCTTTCAGTTCGGATGCCTCGCCACCCTGCACGCGCATCTGAGTCTTGGCATCTGCGATCACAGCCCGCAGACTATCAGGAAGCTTCAGGGGAATTTTGGTGTGGCCGCGCACGTAGTACTCACGCATCCCTTGATCGGACTTCTGCACTTCAGTACGCCTCGGCGTCGCATTTCGATACGCAATGAGATCGACTTGACGGCTCTTAACCAGGTCCAGTGTGTAATATTCGCCTTTTGGATTGAGTTTCACCTGATCTGTTACATCTTTTCCATCTACGAAAGCTTTGATGAGGGCTCCCGTTGGCGGAAGTTTAAGCACCCCGCTCGTCGTTGGACTCTGTCGGACAGCAACGAGATCATTGAGAGTGGTCGGTAACTCGCGGCGTGGGTCCGCCGGAGCATCCCCAGAGTGCTCAATCTTGTATCGATCAACCCTAAATCCTGTTCTGAAACCTAAGTACGTTGTAGTGGCCTCTGGCAGATAGTGTCCAACGTCCCGGCCATCTTCACTCTCTTCACGTTCTTCGCCCGGCTTCTTCTTTTTACCAGCTAACAACAGAGCGCTAAACTCATCAGAATCGCTGACCCTGTTGTCGTTGTTGTCTCCGCTTAGTTCGTCACCCTCGGAAGCCTTGTCCAATGCGAGAAGCAATTCCTGAATAACGCCTGCGCTTACGACGCCGGTTGCATCCGACACTACTTTCTGTAGGTACTGTTCAGCTTTCTTTGGACTAGCTAGCTGACTTTCATCCCACCCTTCACGCTTAAAGTTTCTGGCCAACTCCGCAAGAACTTGCTCCGAAGTTACGCCGTCCAGTTTCTCGATCGCGCCACTCAAGCTCCTTTCAAGAAGCTCCTTCGCGCGCGTCTTCGCATCGTAGTCGTTAACGCGACTGATGAGTCGTGCGGTAAAGGCTCGAGAAGTCTTAATCTTCTCATGCTCAGTCAGGATTTTTATATCCAGTCCGTTCTCTTTTCGAGCTTCGATCAGGTCATCAGTCACGAGACTTCGGTTTTTCAGTTTGTCCTCGAGAACCGTCAGAGTCTCCATACTGAGTTTGCTGGGCTCCTTGAGTGTCTCATCCAATAAGATTCTTCCGAGAGGAGCGGCATACGGAACCTCTTGCGGAAACATGAAATTTGCCGCTAACGAAAGTACCGCTTGAACAAGATCGCTCTTGCTTCTTTTTGCCGATTCACCCTCGAAAATACCGCTTTTTTTGAGCTGACTATCCAGGTCCGGGCTTCGATCAGGAACGGGCTGAGCGATTTTTTCTGCGATCTGCGCGGTCACCTCAGGACCGGACGCCTTATCAGACGCAGCTGTAAGAGCTTTGCTCATCGCACTGGCTCTCTTAACGACTTCCGCTGGGTTCGCATTCGTAGCTTTTGACGAGCTGTTTGGCGCTGAATACTTCGCAGCTAGGGCGGCTAATGTCCCAGCCGGTTGCGCTGGATCGTCGCAATTCTCGCGTAAGAACTTTTCTATGTCCTCATGGATCTCCAGCGCGGCGGCCGCGAATTTGGCGCCGTACTCCTCGGATCTTTCGTTTTGAATCAACGCAATGCTTTTGTCCGATTTGATACGATTCGTACGTTTACTCTGAAACTCAACTAAGTCTTGTTGAAAAGTTTCTCCGCGAAAATCGTCTCTTAGGACTCTTACTCCCAATTGAGCGCGTAGCCTGCGAGACGTTTGATCCGCATTCGACAACCCAACGGTACGTGAGAACAACCCGATACTATCGCGAACATCGCGCATGCTCTCCGGAGGCGAACTTCCCGCTCTCAGGTCAAGCCGAATCTGACTTTCCACAGCCCGAACGATACTCGGATAATCAGCGTCAAAGAGACGCGTCCCTATCCAACGTCCGTCGGACTGCGGATACTCCGAGGTCTTAAAGCCGTTGAGAATCCACGCGCTCAAGGGCTCATAACTCTCGGTACGCATTTGACTGGCGTAACTTTGGTCCTTCGTCAGCCTGTAGAGCCAGCCATTGAGATCACCTTTTGCTTTTACTAAGCCAACGAACAGCCACGCGAGCTGGGTCGTCTCGAGATCGTAGTCGAAAAAGGCACCCCCTCGAGCCAAAGCTTCCAACGTTCCGAGCAAGGTTCGCGTTTTCTCCAACTGCGCTAAGAGCTCACGTTCGCTCAGCTTTCCAAGTTCAGTATTACGACCCATGAGCTGTTCAAAATGCTTTCGAGCCGCTTCCAAAACACGATCTTTATCGGTCAGTCCGTCGCAGCAGTCTTCGATCTTTGGTGTTTCACCCGCCGTCTTTGTGTCTTTGAAAACGGACTCAACTCCGTCTAACAGCCACGTCCCAAACCCTTTTGACGATCCCCCCGACTGAGGAAGACAGGGACAGGAGGTGCAAATACTTGCGTAAAGGGCGTCATCTTTTGCATCAACGCCCTCTTCCCTCTTATCCCGAGAAGCACGGTCAGCTGCGAAGCGAATGTCTCTGTAAATATTGCCACGCAGCTTTTTGATGCGATTGAGTTCAGAGCCTTTGTACGAGTGCTTGGTGACATTCGCGTCGAAGTGATCAAGCGTTCGGAGACTTGCGACAAGCATCTCCTTCGGATCCTTGGTTTGAACCTCGGCCGCGTAATACAGATTCAGCAGATCGCGATCGATACTCGTGTCGTCCGACTTTTTTCCGTCAACTCCACGATTCTTCGCCGTGAGATACTCGGTTTCAGCATTCTCGCTCAAGCCCAACGAACTGTAGATGAGCGCGAGATTCAGATGCAGAGAGCGATCATCGACTCCGCGCTTTGCAAGCTCGGTAAAGCTACTCAGCGCCAGCTGGTAGTTCTTGGCCTTATAAGCGTCGGTACCCGTTTTCCAAACTGTCTTTAGATCAGCCTGCAGATCAGGCTGGAGTGCGGGCGCAGGCCTGTTTGCCGTCTCTTGACCACTCGAAAACGAGGACGCGAGAATGCCCGCAAGGACAGTGATGACGGTGACGTAAGTGCGCAGCATCTCATAATAAGTTTATCGAGCCGGACTCCGCCTCACCATGCGTAAAGCTGGGTGTATTCTTTCTACCTAACGCTCGATTCGGATCACTTACCCGAGCATGACCGAGAACCCTTATCGTCATGCTCTTGACGGTCTGAAGGGTGTTAGCGGAAAGCCTCTAAAAAAAACTGTGCCGACCGCCCATCGCATTCGAGCAAATCGTCGTAGGACTGGTGGTAACCCTCTAGGAGTTTGATTTCATCATCGGTTTGGAGACCGTGGAGACCGCTCCGTACGAGAAATTCACGAGCACCTATGAAATCAGCCCCGTACAGCTGCGACAGGTAATCTCTCTTTTCGGTCGGTGACGCTGTTCGGAGACGTTCCGACTCCCAGATGCGCTTCTGTAGTAGCTGTTTTCGAGGGTCTTGATGCATCAGAGCTAACAGCTCAGTTTTTCTGGAACCAAAGTGAATTAAAATCTCCCACACCTTCTTGGTTCGACGAAATCTGTGATGCCCCTCCGACGCAATGATATCGAGTAAAAACTCAAGCTGATCCGCACGAGTGCGCTGAACTACCGTCGGATCGAGATAAGCAATACTCTCAATCATACTAAGATAGTCTTCATCCTCTTCGACGAAAGTGCCACCGACCAGACTCGACCCACGACGAGCCGTACGAGCACTTGTAAACAGAACATCAATGATCGATTGAGAAACAGCGACACGCAGAGCACCTGCGTATGTCTTTTGCGCTGCCGCAAGACCCATCAGTAAGCGCGCATCTTTCTTGACCCGTATGATTGCTTCTGCGCCAAGCTCCGGTTTTCCAAAGACGGAAACTTCTAGAAGCTCCTCGAGAAACTTAGCATCAAGATCAAAACGGATCTGCCTCTCTCTGAAGAAGTCACCCCAGATCTCGATCGTGTAGTCCGTACGCTCCACGCTTGAAAGCTCGAGAAGTCTTCGAAACAAGAGTTCTGCTAAACGACTCGAAAGCGTAGAAAAAGCGTATTCGGAGTAGCTCAATTTGACAGAGCAACCTAAGGGAATGACGGATTTTGACCGAATCGTTTTAGCGACGAACGCTTCTAAGGATCGAACCTTACCGCCTTCCGCATTTGAGACGGCGACACTCGCTCCGATTAAAAACAAAGTGATAAGACTTTTGCGTGACATAGAGAACATTCGGTTCAGACTCAAGCGAAGCGCCGGACGAAGTACCGAGCCAAGATTACGGCTCCGTCGTATCAACACCCGGAACAAACACACCGTAACCAGGCAGCCACTCGAGATTCAAGATCGCAAGTTTGTGCGAACGCGAGTCGCACTGTAAAAACCCGCTCCACGAAACTTCAGATAGAGGCGTTTCGGGTCGGTAAACGGTTGTCTTCGTGCCGTCAGCAAGGATCGTGTCTTCGCGCTCTGTGAAACGTGCTGGCGCCGTACCCTCGACTCGATAGATGAAGTCGCCCTGCAGAGTCCTTGCGCTGTTCTGATTGAGAAAGCTCGTGGTTTTATACGGAGAGCTATACGGGAAGTCAGGCACGAGCACCCCTGTGGACGGAGCAAGAATTTCGGTTTCAACGACAAGTATGCGCCGAGGTCGCGATGGATCTTCCGGTGTTGGACCGTCCAGTTCGGTCATACTCAACCGTGGATCCGCTTTAAAAAACAGACTGGCCCGGTGAAGTGCAGTCAAAATGAAACGGAGTGCACGCTCATTGAACGCAGTTTCGCGAAGCTTGCGAGTAGCAAACGATATGTAACCAGATTTGAGACCTTCATCGTTTTGATATTGGGGCGGTACTTTCGCTTTGACACGTTCGATCTCTTTTTCTGAAGGCCCTGGCGTAAAACATACCGCATGATCATCGCGCGTACCGTCCTTGCTTAAGTCCACTGTAGGCATCGGCGCATCCGCGATTTCCGCCGTGACTGGAATCGAATATTTGTGATCGGCATCGAACTCTGGATCTTCTTTGTGTGCGAGCTGCAGAAGTTCGTGAATCACTAAAACATCGCGCTCGGTTCCCCATGGGGTACTCGACCACTTGGGAGCATTGATATCGATGGAAGGATGACCATCGCGCCACTGATTGCGTAAAGCGGGTGGCACCTCACCCTCATGGATCGGGGGTAGATCAGGTAGCGCAGCTGGCGGAATCCAATCTGTCCGTGCGCCGATTTCATGCATCTTACGGAGATACTGACTTCCACGACCTTGCTTGATCACCCACTCCGCACGCTGCGTGACGGAATAAACTGTCCAACTGACTTCGAGTTCCTCGGTGTGGCCGCCACCCGATGTGCCGCCGCCGTCACCCGGCTGCGTACCCTCTTGCGCGAGTGCCGTTTGCGCCAGCAATGCTAGAGCCAGCATCCAACCCATTGCCCAATACATCGATTGTCTCTTAGTCTGCGTTCTCATTTTTCAACTCCTCTATATCACGCAGCATCGCGGTTTACAACGCAGCGCTTCATGGTTTTTGCCTTACTAACATCTTGTTTTTTAAGTGATTAATCACTGCCGGGCCGCCTCTCGCGGGCGCTCCAGCACAGCATTCCACAAGACAAACACACCGCTTCCGATTCCGGTTTTGCGATTACAGTTGGTACTCAGAATCCGCCCCGGCACCGTGATCTGACCGTCGGCTACGGCGCTCGGTTCTACTGGGGAGGTGAGAACACCTATCAAAAATAAAACTCCATATCCGGCTCTAAAAATCAGCATCTTCATAATTTAGTTCTCACCGCACAGCGGACGGACATTTGGATGTCCGTAGCACTGCCGAAGTCGCCTTCTGAAAAGAACCATGCTGGAAGACTATTGGGTTGCCAGTCGTCGCCTCTCCGCGCCGCGGCTGCGTTCAATGGGGACGAGACCCAAAACCTTTGCCCAGAAAGCCCGGGCAAGATCTGACTTTTGAAAAAAGTCCGTCCTGTTTTCTTCGTCAGTTTTTTTCGGAGAACGTCAAAGTCCTGGTATGTCGGCAGATGGACATGCAGCCGGTGACAGTAGTCGGAGGCGTCGGAATACTGAATATCTCTGCGAACATTTCCAAGACTATCTCTGAGTGCATCACCCCAGACGACTCCGGTCTCTTCGTCTTTCCAAGCAATTCCAAGCTCCAGAAAATCATAATTCCGCGTGAACACGTGCTGGTTTCCTTCGGCATCGACCGCCGTTTGCGGATCGCTCGATACAGAGAGAAATTCCTCGACTTGTTTTTGCACCCGCGTGAGCCGATCGGATAGAGCAGTCTTCAGCTGATAGCAGTCTGACAAGTTTGCACACGCGGCCTCGCCGTCGCGAGCTTGGGTCGCCGCTAGAGACGCGGGCGCTCGCCAGATTCGATCGCGAGAGTAAAACCCGTAGGAGTCCTTGATTGTAAGCGGGGCTTTGCCAAAGTTCACCGGCTTCGTAGGGCTACGAGGAGAACAAACAAGTTCTGTGACAACTCTCCGGTCCTTTCGCGTGAGTATGTAACCTTCGTAGGCGTAAACGGCGCCAGACCCACGGTGGTCTAACTTAGGGGAATGCGCAGCTGAACCAAAAACGTAGCCATCGTCGTCTCGATCTATCCAATCTGCGTTGTTAATGTGAACCCAGATTGCACCCTTCTCATCAAACCGGAAGGCTGCAGGCTGCACGTCGAGCCTGCTGACCTTTCTTTCGACAATGCGTGCTTCGCGCGCTGAGAGAGCCGCTTCTTTAGAAAGGACAGAGCGAACCTCGCTATACCCAAGTGCTCTGCATACGCGGCTCAAGCCGCTGACTTCGCTCGTCGTGACATGGTCATAAACGCCACCGATCAGCGCTTGCGCATCCGTTCCGTCCTCGAGAGTTTCGCGCACTACTTCTTCGCCGTTTCTAAAACGTAGAATATGCGTGTCCTCGAAAGCGATCAGGGGCAGAAAATGGTAACTCGGATTTTTAACGACCAGGGCGCCCGCTTCGACATCCTCACGTGTAGCCGGGTCCTGGATGTACATCTCATCAGCTCGAAAATCCTTTAAATCGATTTGCCGCGAATCAAAGGCGATGGCCTCAAGACTAGCCAGAGGCGCGCCCAATAAAACTCCAAGTCCAGCTCTAAGAATCAGCATCTTCATAAACAGGGTGTAAATCTTAGGATTTGACACGGATAGATAAATTTGATTAATAAACTAAGTTCAATTGGACTAAATGGTTAATAAAATGTCGGAAAACGTTTTTAAAACAAAAAGTTACACCGATTACGTATCCAAGCGATTAAGTGGCCCGCTTCGGCGTGGAGATAAGTTACGCCTCGCCGTCGCACTTCGTGTGGAACCGAGTTTTGTCTCGCGTGTTTTGAAAGGGGTCGCGCACTTCAGCCTTGAGCATGCCGTTGTGATCAATGAGTTTCTTGGTCACTCTCCTGACGAGAGTCAGTACTTTTTGCTTCTCTTGCAGTACGAACGAGCGGGAACCAAGAAACTTAGAGACGTTTTTAAAGCGCAAATGGATGCGATCTTAGAAAAGCGCGCGGAGGTTTCCGAGCGCATCGGCGTTCGTCAGAAAATCCCTTTGGAAATCCAAACGACGTATTTTTCGAGCTGGATCTATGCTGCCGTTTTGTCCGTAACAATGGTTCGCACGTATCGCACCCCTGTTCGAATCGCTGAACGACTTCAGGTCGATCTCAAACTCGTTCATCAAGTCGTCGCCTTCCTGAAAACCGAAGGATTTCTGGAAGAACGATCAGGCGAGCTCATTCCCACTCAGCAACGGATACATCTCAAACGCGGCGAACCCTTACTTCTTCAACATCACACCCAGTGGCGCCTTCGAGCAATGGAAGCCTTTCTCCGTAAGGATGGTCTTCACTACTCCGCGGTCTTTTCAATGAGCGCCTCAGATCGAGACTGGTTTAAAGATCGATGCCTTGAGCTGCTCACAGAACTCGAAGCACGTCTCAAGAATTCCCCAGACGAGGAGATAGTTGGCATTAATCTGGATGTTTTTTCGGTTTGAGCTTGAAGGTCTCAAGTATATTTGGTGGAGGTATTTGCATGATCATTATTCGTCCGACACAAAGCCTTGCCCGCCGTATGAACCTAAGACCTGGTGCAGTTTCAACTCGGCTGTCTTAAGGATCTTTGGCCCGAGAAGAACGGTGCGTTCCGAACACACCACCAAATACATTTAAATTATTTATGTTTATAAATACCGATGCCGCGGCACCGCTCCAAGAACACCACGACCTCTCAGAATCTTAATTTGACACGACGCGTATATATCGGTAATCTGCGCCGATGAACCTGTCTTCAATCAGCATTTGGAGCCTGTTTCTAGCCCTCGGAACCGGCAGCTTGCACTCCGCGCACGCCTCCCGCTGCCACATCCTCACTGAAGGCTTCATTCAAAAAGAATACTCGGAACTAAAGGGTCTCATTCGATTCTTGGAAGCGCAGTCTGGTAAACGGGAATACCGCCAGGATCCCAAAACCGGTTTTCGCGTGGTGGAACAAACGATTCGTATCCGCTTAGGAGACGTAGGCGGCACGCCTCTTTGGGGTGAGATGGTGCTTGAATTTGATTTGCCATTTGAAAGGCAGACGGCAGGACCACTTGCGCCACTTTTACCACTTGCACCACTTTCGATGACCGGCCCCATGACTGTCCGCTTGCGATTTCCGAACGGCCCATCGAAAGAGGACACACTGAGAAGGGTTTATGCCGTTGTGTACGCTTCGCAAATACCCGTGCTGAACCCATTGGCTTCGGCACTACAAAAGACGTGGTGGGATTGGGAAAGGCTCCACGAGAGTGATAGCGAAGACGGCACGATCCTCGGCCCTATTGTCGGTGAAACGGCGACGAATGCTTCCTCTATCGCATCCTTTACCTTCGCAAAGAGTCAGGACGCTTGGATCACGATCGGTACGTTTTTCGAGGCCCTTCTACCTCTTTTGGCCCGCTACCAGGGTTAGTGTACAAGCCAAAAAATCCCGCAAGGCACTATTGCAGCGGCGGCAGCCCAACCGACTGCAACCGACGTTTCGAGCAAATAGTCCTTTAGAAATTCGACCTTTGAATACCGACCACCTCGCCACTGTGCTCTCACATAGTCGCGCAACGACATCAGGGATCCATCACTATTCAGAATGGGCATGTCGTACGGGTAGCTTTCGATGATCTCGAGCGGAAGAGATTTCATAAAAGCTCCCTCCGCGATCATGGCCCCTTGCTCTTTCGAGAAACTTACAAGGTATTTAGCCGGCTTTAACTCGAGCTTACGTGGGTGCAACCTAGACTCTCCCACGTTCATGGCAACCGCATCTAGGCGTTCGGCACCCACTGACAGATTCTGAATATAATGCTCGAGCTCGTGAATCAAAACCCAATAGGAAACCTCCAGGCCGAGCTGGGACTCCGGAAAATTCATGTGAATCTGAGTTTTCTGCGAAAGCTGCGATCCTTCGATTTTGTAAGTAGTTCGAACTATTGACGCCAGCTTACTCGGATTGTGCGGACCTATCTGAATCGCGTCCGCATTCTCGACAAACGCGAGCACCTGTTCTCTGACCTCTTCAGAAACATACGCCAGTCTTAACTCTAAAAAGATCCCGAAAGCATGTCCCGCTTTCTCCAATGGCGTAAGAGTTTCATCTTTGTAAACCTCAGCGATGAGAGGAGCGGCTTCTGCGGCAAGTTTCTCACCCAGGTCGAAAGGCAATAAATCCCGAATCTCTCTCGCAATCGGTGGTGTTCTCCGATCGATAAAACGCTCAAGAACCTGAGCGCAACTGGCGCGAGACTCTGCACCAGAACCTAGAAAAACAATGAGGATTATCAACAACGTTTGCATACTGGCCTGTTTTTATCCCTTATCAAGATAGCCGTTACAACGCAATATGTCATAAGTGGGACTAGCGGTCAGCTGAACTTCATTCCGTAGCGCACGCCACGGCCTTTCCCTTCAGCTACTCCCCGCAGACACGGCCAGAAAATTTCTTAGAAGCGCTGCTCGCAGTAAGGGCTTGTTAATTGTCCTTATGGCAGGATGTTAAATGTTATAAAGACTATTATAACGTATATATCTGTTACTATTGACATTTTTAGATTATCTGTTAAATCTTTTATAGATGAGCTCCAATTATTCTTATGAAACTTTGCAATTAATCGAGCCCAATTTTAAGAGTCCGCTCACGGATCTAATTATCGAACTCGATCATCTTCGAAAGAAGAAGCTTGGCGGGTCGACCCACCCTTCAATTTTCTTCCAGCTTAAAGGCATATTTCATTTACTAGAAAGTCTCGAGTCAGCTCGCATTGAGGGGAATCGAACGACACTAGCAGAACTCATAGATGAGAAAATGGGTGCAGATAAGCTTAAAGGGGAGGAGCTGGCTGAAATTGAGAATGTCGGTAAGGCAATGGGTTTTATAGAAGAGAATGTCGACACGACTACTCCGATTGATAGAAGGCTTATCTCTGAAATTCACAAGATTGTCGTAGGCGGTCTCTCCCCAGAAAAAGAAGGCGACAAGACACCGGGTGCGTACCGCGAGACCGAGATCAAAATTTCAAAAGCTGCACATATTCCGCCGGCGACAAAATATCAAATTGAAGACTACATGGAGGAGCTATTTAAGTTCATCAATAGCGACACTCCTTCCAAGTATGACCTATTGAAAACAGCGCTCGTGCATCACCGATTCGTTTGGATCCATCCATTTAGAAATGGAAATGGCAGAACCGTTCGACTACTCACGTACGCCCTTCTTGTGAAGCAGGGGTTCAACGTTAAAGTTGGGCGAATATTGAATCCGGCAGCGATTTTCTGCAATGATAGGCAAAAGTATTACGACTTCCTTGGTCGAGCAGATACCGGAAAAAAAGAAGAGCTCCTCGCGTGGTGCGAGTATGTGCTCTCTGGATTGAAAATCGAAATAGAGAAAATCGATAGATTACTGGATTATTCTTTTCTAACTGAAAAGATTCTTTTGCCCGCACTATCATGGTCGTTGGGACGTAAAATAATCACACCACTTGAAGAGAAAATTTTGAAAGTCGCCATAACTAAACAACGCTTTCAAGCCTCCGATCTCAAAGTTGTACTTCCTGACAAAATCCCAGCAGAGGTCTCAAGGATTCTTAGGGGACTAAAGGAAAAGAATATGATTTCTCCGACTGGAGAGAAGACAAGGAAGTATTATATCCACTTTTTTAATAGCTTCCTGCTGAGGGGAGTAATCCATATGCTTGTTCAGAATGGATTTGTGCCATTAAAGGAAGAGTAAAGGTTGGGTTCTACACACTTGAAGGTGGGTCATAAACACAAAAAAGTCATCTATCTCAAATGCGACTCAGATCTGAGATTAAATGACTAAGAAATGAGACTGATCAGCGAGTTCCATTTGCCTTATTTTTGTCTATAATGCCCGTTAATATCATCAGAAACGCGAGCAAACGGAAAACGTACACGAGAGCATGGCTCTCGTTCTCGTTGCCGAAACCTAAAAGCAAAATCACAATGCGCTCCAGCGCCATGATCCAAAATGCTATTCCGAATATCCCGAACAACCGGTCACTCGTCTTTTTCCAAAACCTAAAAAAGAAGAGACCGATCACCAAGAACTCCATCGTCACTAAGCCTGAAAAAAACTGATAAACAGAGTTCATTCTAGATCCCAGATAAATCCGTAAATTAAGAGACCAGCTCCAGCCACAGCTGGCAGAATTCGAATCAATGAAAGGTCGATATCGGAAAAAACGACCATATCGGCAAAAAGAATGCAGCTATTCAAAGCCAGACCGACAAAACACAGGCAACTCCACAAGAGCAACCGAGTCCCTGTCCGCTTATATTGCCTGAACAGAAAATAAGCGCAAAGCGCGCTCGTTAACCCACAGATTGCGTATACGATTTCGCCCGCCATCTACTTTTCCTCCTTCTTGCCGATTCGAAAGGCGTCAGCAAACGATCGAAGTGTCTCCGCTGGGCGCGAATAGATCAGATCAATCACACGATAAGGAAATAACTTATTGTATGCGGCTACCTTATTTATCAGGTCCGCGGTTTCTTCAGTCTTTGGGGTGAAAGCATGGCGATCTTTTAAGGGACTTTTTTCGATAAGAACCCCCCGAGCGTATAAGTCCTGCAACCTTCTTTGGATCGAAGCATTGCTACTGCGAATGGTAGTTTCAATGTCTTGGCTGGACCACTCTTTGTTTGGGTTTGCCTGAAAAAGCATCAACACATTCAGTAACTCCACTGAATCGATATATTTCAAAATAAAATCACGGATATCCTCGGGGATACCGTTAGCCCGCATTTTTATAACCATATTCTGCGTATTGCATGTCAAAGGCGCTCATCAGCTTCCTTTTGCAGTCCTATTTCCGGCCCTCGTCCCAAAAACACTTCGGACCAAGGCGGGCTAATCGCAAAGGCCGCGTTTATCTGTCCCACATGTGAATAAGCCTGTGGAAAATTGCCAGCGTGACGCTTTTGAGCTGGAAAGAAATGCTCGGAGAAAAGCCCTAATGGATTTGCGGCGGTTACCGTATCAGCCATCACTGTCCGAGCGTCCGCGTGGCGCCCCACTCTCACGAGTGCTTGAATAAGCCAAAATGAACAGATCAAAAATGCGGACTTTGGATGACCAAAATCATCCTTTCGTAAATATCTAAACAGAAAATTCGAAGGAAACTGGGCCTCGCCCATCCGAAGTTGTGACCATATTTTCTCGACAGTCTGGTGGCATAACTCCTGATCTGGAAACCCAAGCGTCGCAAGTTGAAGAAGAGCGGCATCTAAACTCTCGTCCTTTGGACCGTTTCGCAACGAACCATCTTTCACAGCGGCACATAAGGCTACTTCCGCACGGCGCTTTTCCTTCGCTAGATCTAGATTCAAGTGACCAAGAAAGCCCAACTCCTGAATCTGTTGAATCCGATCGATTGCAGCCCATGACATGAGATTCGAGAACGAGTGCTCCTGCCAGCCGTTTCTAAACTCCCACAGACCAGCATCCGGCATGGAGATATTCTTCGCACAGAGCTTAACGAGGTGCTCAATAAGACGCTCGTGATCCGCGGTACGCAGATGCTGAAACCGCTCATCCATAAATATTGGAGCTAGCGTGAGAACCATTTCGCCATAGACATCATTTTGAGTGTGTTCAGCTGCCTGATTACCGCTGCGAACGGGCTTGTTGCCGTCGAATCCAGACCAGTTGGCATGCTCGACTTCCGGTAAGGGAAGTGAATGATCCAATCGATACACAGGACGAAGGCGCTCTCGCGAATGATCATGCTTCTCTGCGATGTTAAGAAGAAACTTCAAAAACCCTTCCATCTCCTCGAAATGCCCGAGATTGTGAAAGGCAGACAAAATAAAGTACGCATCTCTTAGCCAGCAAAATCTGTAGTCCCAGTTTCGACCGGTGCCATTCTCTTCGGGCAAACTTGTTGTCAGCGCAGCAAGAATGGCCCCCGTGTCCTCATAGCAATGAAGCTTGAGCGTGATGGCAGACCGGATGGTTTCCTTCTGATAAAGTCGCGGAATCGAACAGTGCTTAACCCATAATGTCCAGTAATCGAGCGTTTGCAGCAAGAGGCGATGGGTAAGCGAACTGATCTCCCCCTCTATTCCAGAGCCCCACGTGAGCCCAAAATAAAGCGTTTCCTTCAATAAAAAGGAACTACCTGCACCAATATAAGCCACCGGCATGTTCGTCGTGAGACGCAGGACGTCGCCGTTCACATCAAATCTCATGCAACCATTTTCTTCGATCGGGTGAATCGGGTTTTTATCCCAACCTTTCACAGGCTGACACTTCACGGTTATCTGCGGGCTACCTTTTACAGGTTCGACGACTCTAAAGAGCGAGATGGGACGAAAGATCTTTCCGCCCTCAAAAAATCGGGGACAAAAATCAGTGATCTTAAATTCACTCCCGTCTTCACAACTCACTAACGTCGTAAGAACGGCTGTGTTCGGAATATAAACCTGGCGACTGTTTGCCACGCCCGCCGCCGAAACAGAAAACGAACCACCTTCCGGATCAAGTAAACGGCCAAATACAGGCGCACTATCTGGTCTTGGTAAACAGAGCCAGTCGAGCGATCCGTTGAGACTAACGAGCGCCGCAATCTGACAGTTTCCGATGAGACCATAGGAGTACATTATTGCTGACTCTATCGATCCTTTAAAACAGGCACAAGAGATTATATTTTAGTTTTATATCAAATTAAAGTAAACATATCGGTATGCGGCTCTCTCTTAGGTTTGTGATTCCCCTTACCGTTACGCTAGGACTGATCGCCTATGGAGTTGTGCCACTCGTCGACGCACTGACCCTGAAGTGGTTTACCCGTGATGTCGATATTCGCGCGAAACTGATTACCAGTTCAATGCAAGATTCGATGATTTCGATGCTAGCGGATCCTGTGAAAGGAAAAATACTTCGTCTATTTAGTCGTGTGACTCAAGACGAGCGGCTCTATGCACTTGGATTTTGCGATCCGGAGGGCCATTTGGCTTATAAGACTCAGACATTCCCTAACGAGATCCCCTGTGAAGTACCTAGAAGCGATAGCGAATCGCACAGTAGAATTCTCCAACTACCCCAGGGACCTTTGCACCTCGCCTTTCAACCCGTCGTCGATTCGGGAAACAATTATGGTCAGCTCGTCCTCGTGCACGATCTCAGCTTCGTCCAAAGACGTAGTTCCGACACGAAAGCATATATCGTCTATTTTTTTGCGGCTTTGGGAGCGATCATCTCCATTCTGACTGTGATCATTGCGCGTCTAAGCTGGACGGGATGGATTCGAGGACTGCGGTCCGTTTTGAGGGGTGAAGGCTTAACGAGACCTGTCGCTCAGATTGCGTCACCAGAGCTTCGACCCATCGTTAAGGATCTTCGTGTGCTCATTCAGGATCTTGAGTCGGACCGAAGAGCCCGAGATGAAAACCAGATTAGCTGGAGCCCCAGAACGCTCAGAGAGATTCTGCACAAGGAACTCACAGGTGATGAGGTTCTGATCGTTTCGAATCGCGAGCCCTACATACATGTTAAAAAGGATAACCGAATCGAGATTCAGTTTCCTGCTAGTGGACTCGTGACAGCTCTTGAACCGGTGATGAGAGCATGTTCCGGAACTTGGATTGCACATGGAAGCGGAAACGCCGATCGCGAGGTCGTCGATAAGCACGATCGTATTCGTGTACCGCCCGAAAACCCTTCGTATCAAATCAGACGGGTGTGGCTCACCAAGGAAGAAGAGATGGGCTATTATTACGGATTTGCCAACGAGGGAATTTGGGCCCTCTGTCATATCGCGCACGTGCGTCCGACTTTCCGATCTCAGGATTGGGCTCAGTACGTAGCCGTCAATAAGAAATTTGCTGATACCGTGGTTGAGGAAGCGCGGACCGATGATCCGGTTGTTCTCGTGCAAGATTATCACTTGGCCCTCGTCCCCAAAATGATTCGGGAGCGCTTGCCGAAAGCCACTGTCATTACGTTTTGGCATATTCCATTCCCAAATCCCGAGGTGTTTGGAATTTGCCCCTGGCGCCAGGAAATTCTTGATGGCTTGTTAGGAGGAAGCATTTTAGGTTTTCATACTCGATTTCACTGCAACAATTTTATTGATGCTGTCGATCGATTTCTTGAGAGTCGAATCGATCGCGACACTTCGACCATTTCATATGGTGGTCGGTTGACCGCGGTAAACCATTATCCGATTTCAATCGAATATCCGATTAAGTGGTTAGAAACTCTGAAGCCTATCGCCGAATGCCGGAAGCACATCAGACAACTCAATGGCATGCCGGCGGATCGTCTGATTGCGGTCGGAGTCGACCGTCTCGATTATACAAAAGGCATCTTGGAAAGATTTCTCGCCGTCGAAAGACTGTTTGAACTTAAGCCAAAATGGATTGGTCGTTTTTCATTCATTCAGATTGCGGCTCCTTCACGTTCTATCATTGCCCAGTATCAGCACTTTGATTCCGATGTGCGTTTACTTGCTGATAAAATCAATCGTCGGTTTGGTAGTCAGGGATACGACCCCATCTGCCTGCGGATTGAGCACCATGAGCCTGAACAGGTGTATGAATATTACCGTGGCTCAGACGCCTGTGTCGTGAGCAGCTTGCATGATGGAATGAACCTCGTAGCTAAGGAGTTCATTGCATCTCGCGATGACGAACGAGGCGTCCTCGTACTAAGCCAATTTGCCGGGGCAGCTAAAGAGTTGCCGGAAGCATTGATCATAAATCCATATGATATTGATCAGTTTGCTACGGCTCTTCATTTAGCACTCGAGATGCCACCGGAAGAGCAGCGCGATCGAATTCGCACCATGCGCGGTCTGATTCGAGAGTTTAATGTCTACCGCTGGGCCGGAAGAATGTTACTGGATGCTGCTAGACTTCGTCAAAAGTCTCGCCTTTATGAAAACATTCGCGACGGTACCGGTAGCCTTTCAGGGATGTTCACGTGAATTTTCTATTCGCGAAAAGCAGTCTTATGATTGTCGAGTCGCTTTCCTTCACGAAAACGCTCTATGCTTTTGATTTCGATGGAACCCTTTCAAAGATCGTTAAAGTTCCCTCGGCGGCGACCATTGGATCAATGACCAATAAGCTACTTAAAGATCTCGCGGCTCTCGCTCCAGTCGCCGTCGTTTCGGGACGCAGTCTATCAGACCTGCGAGCACGGCTACTCTATCAACCAAGATATATGATCGGAAACCATGGATTAGAAGGATTAGGCTTTTCGTCCAACGACCTAAGCCATGCGAACAGAGTAGCAGAAGCATGGGGAACACAACTGGCGAAAATAGATTTCGGTCCCGGAGTAGAGATCGAAAACAAAACATATTCGCTTGCCGTACACTATAGACGTTCCCGCAATAAGCGCGATGTCCGGCTACAGATCAAAAGAGTCTTGGAAACGCTTGATCCACAACCGCGAGTCATTGCGGGAAAGTCCGTGATCAATCTCCTCCCAACAGGAGCCCCACACAAAGGTGCGGCAGTTATGGAGTTGGCCCGACAGCTTGGAACAAAAAACGTCTTTTATATTGGGGATGATGATACGGACGAAGATGTTTTTGGCCTACTGGACCCAAGAATCATGACGGTTCGAGTAGGAAAGAAAGTCACGTCACAAGCGCGATATTACATCAACAGACAGTCGGAGATAAATCAGGTTTTAAAACTTCTTGTTCGATACCACCAGCCCTTTCGTAACGCCGAGAGATCTGCCCTGGAGCTTGTATGAGTACTTTAGAGCACTCAGTCGTCTCGTTGCTAAATCTTGGGAGCTCCATACATCATGCCAACAAGGAATCAGAAAGACGCTTCGGACTGAGTCTAGTTCAGTGGTGCCTATTGAAGCACTTGATCGATATGCCGAGTGCCTCGGCTCGATCGTTGGCCAAAGAAGCCGGCGTACACCCGAGTACATTGACTCAAACTATTAAGCGCCTAGCCCGTAAAAAGCTTATTTTCATCTTGGAAGACCCGAAGGATTCCCGGAGAAAACTCATCTCGATTACTCGCTTGGGTAAAGACATGATGGAAAGTACAGCCACTCAGATGACTAGTTGGCTTAGTGGATTGGCTGCGCTCGAGAGAGATCTCGATCGCATCAGCGTAAGTCTAAATAACTCCGTATCGAAGCAAGTATGAACGCGATACCGGAGACTTTTTCTACGAACATTTTTGCGAGTGTGTGCTTTGGAGCTGCCATTTGGCACACCTTTTTGGCAAAGTGGTTTCGTCAGCTTGCTTCGCGCTTTCGCGCCGGATCGGTTGCTGAAAACTTCTTTCATCTTATCGGAGAAATAGAAGTCGTTTTTGGTCTTTGGGCGGGACTGTATATTCTTGGCATTTTACTACTCCGCGGTGGAAGCGAGGCCAATACATACCTACAAACTCGAGACTTTACGGAACCTGTGTTCGTATTCGTCGTACTCACGGTTTGCTCATCGAGACCAATCCTCGAGGTTGCCTCTGGTCTGATCAGGCGTTTTTCGCTCATTATTCCATGTAACAGGGCGATTGCCTTCTACCTTGCGACTCTGACGATCGGTCCACTTCTCGGAAGTTTCATAACGGAACCAGCAGCCATGACCGTTACAGCGCTGATTTTGCGTAAACACTTTTATGAACGAGGAATTTCAGAGAAACTGAAATACGCGACACTAGGACTGTTGTTTGTAAACATCTCGCTAGGAGGCACGCTAACTCCGTACGCGGCTCCGCCCGTTCTCATGGTTGCAGGCCGGTGGGGCTGGGATCTGCAATTCATGTTTTCTCATTTCGGCTGGAAAGCTATTCTAGTCATCTTGATTTCGACTCTTTTTACCGCCTATCGCCACAGACGTGAACTCTCTTCTACGGGTCTCAAAAAAAGAGGCGATCAGAATCCAGCTCCGTTTTGGATTTCCGCGGTTCATCTGATTTTCTTATCTATGATTGTACTCAATGCTCATAGCACTGTTATTTTTATGGGTCTTTTCCTGTTTTTCCTAGGCTTAGTAAATGTAACAAAAGAGTATCAGACTGAACTAAAACTTAAAGAGGGCTTGCTCGTTGCTTTTTTTCTAGGAGGACTTGTCGTTTTAGGCGGTCCACAGCGATGGTGGCTCGAGCCGATTATACAGAAACTGCCTACACTGTCCCTTTATCTGAGTGCAATTGGATTGACTGCACTTGTAGACAATGCTGCTCTCACCTACCTCGGCGCACAGGTTCCCACACTATCGGAGGCTTCAAAGTTTTTTCTGGTTGCCGGCAGCGTTGTGGGTGGTGGACTAACTGTGATCGCAAATGCTCCAAACCCAGCAGGCTACGGGATTCTTAACTCGAGCTTTGGTGAAGACGGAATCAGTGCCGGTTCGCTTTTTATAAGTGCGATTGTTCCGACGTCAATTGCGGCAGCACTATTTTGGTTCCTAAGTTTCTGAAAGGGCGGGCAATATGAGCGACAAAACAGGAATAGAATTTGCGCAGTCAGAAAATCTCACACTTGGCGTAGAGCTCGAGCTTCAACTCGTTTCTCGCGACACTTACGACCTTTCACCTGTCGCTTCTCAGATCATTAAGCGCGTAGGCAACGACCACCCTTTCATTAAACCGGAAATCTTCGAATCAATGATCGAGCTCAATACCGACATTTGCCGAACCGTCAGTGAGGTCAGAGCAGATCTTCGCAAAACATCTGAAGTCCTGTCACAAATTGTAGATGATCTTGGTGTTCGATTGATTTCGGCTGGATCACATCCTTTTGCAAGATACAGTGAACGCATCCTATATCCCTCCTCGCGGTACAAGATGCTGATCGATCGCAATCAGCATATTGCACGCCGATTGATGATCTTTGGTATTCATGTGCATGTGGGGATGACAAGTGCTGATCTGGCCATGAAAGTGAACAACGCGATTTTATTTTATCTTCCCCATCTACTTGCACTCTCCGCAAGTTCCCCTTTCTGGCAAGGTGACGACACCGGGCTTGCTTCATCACGGACTACCGTGTTCGAAGCCATCCCGACTGGCGGACATCCTTGTCGGTTTCAGAGCTGGGAAGAGTTCACAAAGGTCTACGAACGCATGGTTCGATCTGGAGCGATCGCAAGCATGAAAGATATATGGTGGGATGTACGCCCCAGTCCGGCTTTCGGAACACTCGAAATAAGATGTTGCGACGGGCCTCCGTCGCTTGATCACGTACTGAGCATCACTGCTTTAATTCAGGCCCTCTGCGCGAGAATTATCGAAACTTACGAAGGTGCGGCAACCGTAGCACCCCCCGAAGAATGGATCATGAGAGAAAATAAATGGCGGGCTTCCCGCCATGGGCTGGAGGCGAAGATCATCACGAGTGCGAACGGCGATAACTCACCCATACGTGTTGAAATCCTCAAACTACTGGAGGATCTCGCTCCATATTTTCAGAAGCTTGGTAGCGTTGAGCAGCAAGCATGGCTTCAGAATTACTGTCGCTCTGTTCCGAGTTACCAGAAACAGCGCGAAATATTTTCAAAGCATGGCACTCTCGCCGCGGTTACGGAGAGTCTTGCCGACGACTTTAGCGACTCCTTTCTGACTCCTCATATGCCTTAGAAAGACATCGCCCTTCGCGCTTACGGGCAGCCTCTTGTAGATTCTTCAGACGGGTTGTGGACACAGGGGAACCATTTTGCGCACGCACCTCTTGTTTCAAAAATCGTATCATGGCAGCAGTTCACCGAAACCGCTTAGCCTCCTCCGGCCAGATCGAAACCGGTTTCCAATCAGTCTTTAAAATGTCTCGAGACCAGCTCTGGATCTGTTGACCACACTGCCGCGAACGGCAGTTTTGGTAATCCCAAACCGTCTTTCCGAAATGCAGAAGCACTGCGGCACACATCAATCTGATCAATGCGCGATACATGGTTTTCTCCTTCTTCGTTTTGCGAGCATGTCTTTTCCTGGAAGCTGACCTTCATGCGACTTTGCGCAACCTTGAGAACCTCAGAAATCGCAGGGCTAAATCACACTTTCCCATATGATTTCGTTTAGTTGTTTTTGGATTTTAAGTGGTTATTGTGAAGCTGTGTGGGGTCCGGATTTTCTCTCCAGACTCCCATGCTGCGCGAAATTTGGTTGCGGGGGCAGGATTTGAACCTGCGACCTTCGGGTTATGAGCCCGACGAGCTACCGGACTGCTCCACCCCGCGCCATTACAAACAAGACAAACAAGACAAACAAGAATTTTCTTCTAAATTGCGTTCCCAAATTGCGCTCAATGAAGAAGTGCACGTAATCTATGGTCTAAGGTGGCGAGGTGTCAACAATGAATCCGGGTCGACGACGTGGTCTGCTACTAGGCGCATTAATGCTTCTTCTCGTAGGACTGGGGTTCCTCGCAAAGTTCCTTTTTCCACTAGAAATCTATGAATTTACGCAGAGAACGCGGATGTATTGGGCGGGCGCTCACGCCTTTGAAAGCGCTGGAATCAAGGGGTTTGAACGCGACTTCTGCGAAGGTACGACGGAAACATGCTCCTGTATTGCGCTGATTCATGGTCTCGGGGACGATGCCTACACGTGGAGTCGATTGCTTTCCCAAGCGCGCGCGCCACTCGGACCATGGAAGTCGAATGTTCGCCTGGTGGCTGTGCATCTTCCGGAAACTGAAGGCTCGGGCCCGTCCGCAAATGGTCGATACGGACCGCGCGATCTGGCCGACGCTCTGAAAACAGCTTTAGCGCCGGTCTGTCGCCGATGGGTTGTGGTCGGAAACAGTCTCGGCGGTTGGATCGCACTCTGGATGGCGCTCGACTGGCCTGAAGGTGTCGAACGTCTTGTGTTGCTCGCACCCGCCGGACTTCGCTCGAAGCGCGATGAAGCCACGAAGATGGCCCTAGGGCTTCTTGATCCCACCAGCGACCTTTTAAAAGAATTTCAAAAGCGAGCGTACGCAAAACCCGCTGACCTACCGGACTCGGTTTTCAGAGCTGTGGCCAAGCGTCTGCGGTCGCGACCCGTGAGAAAGACGCTCGAAGCCATCAAGGACAGTGACTTCATCGATGACAAACTCGCGCTCGTTCGCGCGCCGGCCATTGTGCTTGCAGGACTGTCTGATCAGATTGTTCCGCCGACTTCGGTCGAAGCCTTAGCGAAAGGTCTTCCGATTGCCAGTTTTCAGAAAATCGAAGCCTGCGGGCATATGCCACAGAAAGAATGTACGCCCGTGGTGATCAAGGCGATTGAGCAGAGCCTCGCGTACGGAAGTTTCTAGGGCGTGTCTCCGCTGATTACTTTTTATCGAGTGCGACCGAACATGCAGCTCGAATCGTAGGGTCACTCAATACATGCGGCGCACGACTCACGCTCGCAAACTGGTCGGCGCCGGGGCGGTCGTTAGAAAGACGCTTCCAGACTGGATCAACATCACGAAAGCCACCTTCAAGACTGAAATGCCGAGGAGCCTTTCCCGTTTCCAAGACCACTCCACTGGGTTTGTGTGTCGCCGTTCTCCCAACATAGAAAAGCGTGATTTTGATATGCGGCCAGCGACCCCGCGCGACGTCCGGACTCAGACCCTCCAGCGCTTTTGTGAAGTTACCGCGATCATCATCTGAAAAGCCTGCTGTATCGAACTGTCCGGGACCGAGCGGGAGTTTTTCTCTTTCCTTCTCGATGAGATCGAAGACCTTTGACATCACGAGGAGTTTTCGCGCCGACGGATCCCATGTGTTTCCCGGAGGTGGATCCTCTCCAAAAGCCTCACGAAAATATCTTGGAAACTCGGGCGAACCCACAGGCCAAATGTTTTCTTCGGGCAGAACACCACCGACTTGCGCGCCCTGATAGAGCATGTCGAGTCCTGTATAGATAGTCCTTCGACGATGCTGTCGCGCCGTATTCACAAAGGTCCACACACGACTCGGTTCATGGGAGACGGCTTCGTTATACGAATCGTAACTCGACCCTTGCCACGTTGGTCTTGGAACTCCCAAAGCATCAGGGGCGACTTTGTTAAGTCGTAATGATTCCAAAAGACCTTTCAGAAAATAGTTGGGATGGTCGCCATGGGTGTCGCCGAATTCCCGCAACGATCCTTCAAACAACTCATAGTCGGCCATATTGATGGGTTGAATGCGGTCACCCCCGAGACGAAGGTCATAGTTCTGGCTAAGACCGCGACCATCGGAGCCAATGAGCAAGCGCACTTCGGCAAACTCTTCGGATGTGAACCCGATCTCGCGACCGCTCGATCGGTGGCGCAAGTAGATGTAGTTCAGAAGGCGCAACAGGGTGTCGTCGATATCAAAGAAGTAAGCTCGGATCGGAACACCGTCTGGAATCAAACGCGCATGACCTCCCGGCGCGAGAAGCAAACCTTCAAAAACAAAGAGTGCCAGTAGAGCCCGCCACCGTCTTAACACGGTGCATTGTTTATCAGGCTTGCCGCGGTTTTACAATCGCGTTCAACCGCCGTACTGGTCGACTTGACCGACTCCGCTCAGAGACTTCCGTCTCGGAACAATACGCGGGTAGTTTGGAAGAAAAAACTCATCCGCGGGACGGACCTGTTCGTCGCTCACGTCAGAGTACCAACGACCATCGATCAGCTCCAAGGGCATCGCTTCGCCGTGCGCGCTGATCAGAGCCAGCGTTTGCATCCAGCTACTCAATCCACCGCGTGAGTAAGGAAGCACCCGACGGGTCGAGGTCGCGATGTTCATAACGCCGTTGTACCACTCCGTCGTGTGAGTGTGTCCAAAGACCATCCGATCCACACCTCGCTGAAACGAACGAATCGAACCTTTCGCGCCATTAGCACCGCGATCACCGTGTAAGCCTAGTTCTACTTTGCGATGATCGGGACCCACCTTGAATGATTCTCCGAGACGCAGAAACACAACACGGTTTGGCTCATCAATATGAGGCACCTGTTCGGCGTCGCGATCGCGTTCACGATCCCAATCAACTCCCAGACGCGTCAATGCGTACTCGAGCGGATCCTCGCCTTGCTGCACAGCTCGCGCAAGTTCGAGCCCGATTTTTGTATTGTGAGGCTCTTTCATGAATTGGCCGCTCTCCAAATAACGTGTCAACCAGTGATCATGATTGGACGGAGCGACGACAAGTCTCGCGCCGGGACTAGCGCGCAGGAGCGCGTTTACGAAAGCCACGACTTGTAAGAGCTCCCTACGAAGATCCAACATCCCCGCACCCGCCCGCTCAGCCAACGTCATGAGCTTGTCACGCTCATGTGGACTCACCGAGTGCCCGTTCATGAGGTCATGAAGCATCACGACTTTTGGATTGAACCGCAGCACTTGATTCACTAACGACTCTAGCAATGTCGCGTCGGTGTCTCCGACGTGAATGTCTCCAAGAATGAGCGCTTCTGGCTGCTCCTGTTTTACGGTGTCACCGTCGTAGAAGACGTCCATATCCGAAAAGCCTTGCTCACCACTGAGAAACTCGATGCGACGGATATGATATCGGCCAGCCACATGAATCTCAGGGGCAAAACCGTGCCCGTCTGATTTTTCAAGAATGAGCGCTCCCAGCACATGATCTTGGTGTGCGATTTCATCCGTACGGCCCTGTACATAGCGACGTCCGTCGTAGACCGGATCGGTCAGTGCGCCCGTCGAGTAATTGAGATGCGGATACTCTTGGTTGTCCATTGATGGGGTCGGAATCGGACGCGCATGCATCTTCGGAGACCCAACAATCTGCCGCTCACCACGCGCACCGATTCGTTCTAATCCTTGTAACGGATTGATGTGCTTAGCGAGGATCTTGATTGGATTGAGCGTGAGCCATGGATTCAGCAAGGTCTTGTCCGTGATCACATGAACGCCCGGCGTGTTCAGCAGAAGCGGATCTAATCCACTTGTCTGCATGTTGGCCGGATAGACGAGAATCTCGGCGTCTTTACGTTTGCAGTAGTCGAGAAGCGCTTCCAGGAAAACACGATTGACGGGACTACCCGCCACAGCCGTCGTAACAATCAAACGTTTGCGGCTCTTGATCGCCTTGAGCATCGCCTCGGTGCGGACTTCGTTAAAAATATCGGTGTCGACGACGAACTTGAATGACTCCGGAGATTGAGTCATTGCGCTGTTTTTCAGATCAGCGAGATCTTTGTAAAGACGATCTTTACCAAAAAGCGCGGCCAGTTTATCGGCCTCAAGACCGACAACCAGAGCGACTTCATCCATCGTAGGCGTACGCCCAAAGTCGCGCGCCGCTTTCGTGTAGGAACGCACCATCGAACGTTTCGCAGACTCCAGTCGCGCGGACGCAAGCTCTGCTATCTCTTTCAGCAGATTGTCGGGACTACCGAAAATGAGTTCAAAATCCCGCTCGGCTACTTCGAGCCGCTTGGCGAGCCCACTCTTAGAACGCAATACGAGTTCGTCTTTGAGGTCAAACGATGCCGTCTGCACCATCTCGGCATGCAATGCCTCGAACGCCTCCGGCACCCGCTCCCGCGCCCAAGCCACTAACTCACGAACGCTGTTGGGCGTACTCTTGCGGGCGAAAAAACTGTGGAGCTCTTGTGTCTTGATCTTGAGTGTTCGCGCGAGCTGAGCCTCGGTCGGAATCGCCCGATGCTGTTGGACCCACTCTGCAGCAGCCTCCGCATACTGGGCCGTGAGTACGTCGAGGGTCGGTTTCTTCTCCGAACGCGCCAATCCCTGTTGGCAACGCTTTCCGTCAGGAGCTTTTGCAAACGTCTCGTACGCACCCAAGACGACCACACAAAGTGTGGCAAGAACAAACCGTTTTCCCAAAACACTTCTCATGGTTGCCCCCCTTTCATCGCCCCAGCGCACGACCGCTGCTTAAATCCAAACATCTCCGACAATTCGGCACCGCGGAATGTTCCACTCGGCTGCACAATCGCAAACTGAGGACGACCGGTATCGCGAACTTCTTTTGCGTTCCCGCCTAGAACAATTCCAAACTTCACGGTGTAGGGTCCGCGGCGGGCCATCGCAAGACTGCGAAACCTCTCCGTCATACCCTCGACGATGTCCGTATGATCGTCCCCGTAGACTAGATAATGCGACAAAGCGGTGCTATCGCCTGTGGCGTTGAGGCGCAGGTCGTTCGCACTATAAGGTGACCGCTCCAAAAGCGTTGCGTACTCCGACACAAGACCGAGCTTTCGAGAAGTGATGCTGCGTCCGAATCGATCGTATTCGGGGCGCGCAACATTGTGGATCAGGCGCTCATCCGGCAGATACTTGATGTAACCGTGGTCTTTAAGATACTGGAAAAACTCCGCCCATTCTGCCCGGGAGTGACCGCGCGCTGTCACTACGCCGAAACCAGGAGCGCAATCGGCATCGTTCAGACAGCTGATCATGAGATCCCAGAGCGGGCCCTTAAAGGTTTTGCCTTCTTCTGCGGAGGCCTGTTTTTCTGCGAGCTTAAACCGCGCTAAAAGATGGTTCGTTCCATCCATGCCTTCATTGAAAAAGATGTAACTCTGTGGCGCGATAAGGCGGTATTCCGCTGGGATGATTGTCGCTCCGGACTCCAGCTTGAACGACTGCTGGCTGCCAGGGATACCGTCCTCACGTGTGAGTAAAAACTGTAATCGCTCGTAATCTTGCGCCGACAGATCCACGGTTTCGGGGCCCCGTGCGATGGGCTGAAGCGTGTTGGTTCGCTCGTCGACACGAAAAACCCGAATCGGAGTTGAGAAAACCCCGCCACGCTCAATGCGGCTTTCGAAAATAGTGTCGTCAGCATCAAGAAGAAGAAAGGTCCGGGCATGGACTGGACTTGACGTCCCAAGAACTCCAAGTATCGCTGCGGCGATACCCACCCTCATGTTTACAACGCAGAACCTTACACCTGTTCTGCACACACTACTACGGCGACGATCCCCCACTAGCTCCCCCTAACGTCGGCTCCTTGGACGAAAGGTCAATCACGAAAAACTTCACAGCTTCTTCCCCGAGCTATGATTGTGACTGCCGTTACGATCCCCCACCGAACTGAAGCGTGATGACAATTCCCACTGTGTCCTTTTGGGTCTTATCCGTGACCATCCCCACTCGCGAGATAACCAGGCACGCGCCTGATTGGCAATCCGGCGCAGAAGAAATTCGAAGACGTGCTTTGAAACAAAATGATTCCGCAATGAATTCAATGCATTATTAAATCAAACTCTTTTGATCGACGTAATACCAGGCGTCATTATCGTCATGGACTGTGACAGATATGGTATCTTCGCTCCCAATGAAAAACCGTACCGAAAAGAAGGCTTTGGTAGCTGTTATCATGGGCAGCGAGTCGGATTGGCCCGTCATGAAGGGAGCCTCCGATGCTCTCAAGAAGTTCGGAATTCCTTTCGTAAAAAAAGTTCGTTCTGTTCATCGCACGCCCGTCGAGACACTCGACTTCGCAAAACGCGCTCGAAAAACCGGCTTGCGCGTGATCATCGCAGGAGCCGGAGGAGCAGCACATCTCCCTGGAATGGTCGCAGCGGTTACCGATCTTCCTGTGATCGGCGTACCGGTTCCTCACGGAAGTTTGGCCGGGCAAGACGCGCTCTATTCGATTGTTCAGATGCCGAAGGGTGTTCCCGTCGCCACGGTTGCCATTGGCGGCGCGTGGAATGCCGGACTACTTGCTGCACGCATTCTGGCTGCCAGCGGTCTTCCGATCGCTAAAAAACTCGAGCGAAAACTCGCGACATATCACAAGGCCATGGCACGTCGTTCACTCGGCAGTAAACTCTAACGGAGCTTTACGGCTTTCCGCCAGTTTTCAACAGATACAAGATCTGAAGCATGCGCATGCGATCGGCTCGCAAATCGCCCTCGCCCCATTGTTGGCGCCACCAAGCGCCCGTCGCATAAACTGGCTTTGCATACCAGTCATCTCCAGGCGGGCCGCCATTGCGCACGAGATAGAAGAACAAAGATCGGTAGTCATCGACGGTCTTGAGTTCCTCGATACCAAGATTCTCAAGAAAGAACCGCATCACTTCAAACACAGACTCGAGTTCAACTCGAGACAGGAGGCCATCGCGATTACGATCATAACGTCGAAACACCGATTCGACGTACTGTGGGATCAAACTGAAACCTTCGATGTCACTGCGATCGATCCAAATGTGCTCACGCTTGAAACTGATCTCGGCGAGATACCTGAGACTCTCCTCGAACTGCGAGCGCTGAGACAGACTGAGATCGGCTTTGTAGGACGCTCGCGTGAACTCGTCGACCATCGCTTTGACGGAAGCCCAGTCCTTTCGATCCGACGTGGTCGGTGCCATGAAGAACTTACTCTCAAGCCCCCGGTAAAATGGCTCAAAATCGCTGTCGATCTCCTTGAGCAATCGATCGCGAGCGATAAAGTCCTCCCGATGGATATAGGAGTATTTCGTGTCCACCGAGCGAGCGACACTCTCGAGGTAGCCCTTGAATCGCGCCCGGTCCTCGGAACCTAGCCTCTCAAAGAATGACCGGAGCCCCGGCATGTGATCCCATAGACCATTCTCTAAATTGAAATACTCTTTGAGAAAACATCCGGCATCGATCAATGGCAGCGCGGCTTCCGGCATCGGCTCAGCCAATGCAGCCAGCTCACTGGGACCTGCGATGGGGCAGACTTCGAGAGCCTTCTGTGAAACGCGATGCCCATGAAACTTCGATGAAACGAGCATCAGAAGCATCTCGGTACCTTCTTCGACCGTAAGCTTTCCATCGCCAAAGGAGTTCAACAACAAAAGATCCGCTTCGCGTCCACGCTTCTTTCCTGGGTCAACGGACCGGGGATCAAAGAATTTCACCTTTCGTCCTAACGGACCCAGATCGATGTAGACGTTGTTCACTTCGTCGAGCAAGAGCGTGTCCGCATGCGAAGCGCTGTAATACTTGATGGCAAACTGAAAAAGGGTTCGCGCCGCCATTTCCAACGAAAGCGTTCGGTACGAGAACTCATGCCGCGACGGTTCCTCACGTAGTCCGGTCTCCCAGGGAAACCACATCTCGTACTCGTCACCACGATGGTAGGGAACCGACTTTTCAATCACCTCTTGCACGGCTGTCATCTGGAACCACGAAACAGGGAAGTGCGCTGACTGCCAACTCCGCGCTAACTCGAGGCGTCCTCGGGTCAGCTCGGCCCGAGTCTGTCCACGGGTGTAGACGCTAGCGTCGACAGACACGACCGACTGTCCTCGCGGCAAATACAAACTCTCGAGGTAGCGTTGCGTATCGATGATGGGAAACACGAGCGTTTCCCACAGAGCTCGAATCGTTCCTCGAGTCAGACCCGTCGCAGAAGGATCGTCAAGGCGAGCGACAATGGCTTTCGTGAGATCCATGAGAATCACACGCCACTCGTCCGAATCTTCCTGGCTCAGGCCGGACGCTCCAAATACGCTGCCAACAAACTTTTCGATCTGCGCAAACGGAATCGTGCCATCGGGACGTCGCTCCATCATCCGCTCGCTGAGCGCACGCAGGTCCATCGCAAGAAAGTGTAAAAACACGAGACCCGGCCCGCGATCGATCGGTAACCTGTGATCAAAGAGATACTCAATCCGCAAGAGCGTCGTCCAGGCCACCGCAATCGTGTCAAACAACCCGGACCAATCCGCGGCTTCGATCGCGTTATCA
Source organism: uncultured Oligoflexia bacterium (assembly GCA_964549505.1). Lineage (GTDB taxonomy): Bacteria > Bdellovibrionota > UBA1018 > UBA1018 > CAZJVD01 > CAZJVD01. The sequence goes on along the minus strand of CAZJVD010000010.1, from coordinate 8,329 downwards.
GGAGGCGCTAAGAGCACCTGCTTGAGCGCTCCGAACATATCGAGATGATCGTATACGAAGCGAAGGCTCTCGCTCGCACCGCCCGAACCGGCCTTCTTTTCCAGTTCAGCCAGAAGACCGCGAAACTCGTCCATCGAGTACGTGTGTGACCCCTTTGAAAACGCACGACCGATATTGCGTACGGCGCCCGCCAGAAGCTCTAAGGTCTCGTGAACATAAGTGGGATCGCGCTCTCGCAAACCGATACGCGAAATCGGCATCATCTTCCAAAGACGTTCCGCTTCGCGAGCGGATACATGCACGAGACGCTGAAACTCTCGAATGTCCTCGTAACGAAGCACATCCGTGTCGCCCCCTAAAAACGATCGCTTGAGTTCCATCACACGAGCCATGAGACTCGGTGGAATTTTTTCCCCATCAGTAAAAAACGCTTCTAAAAAACGTCGCAGCTTTTCAGCCGAATAGCCCTCGTTTGTACCACCCGAAACATACATGACGAACGTGTCGAGTGCTTTGACCGTACAATTTTCCATTTCGGCGATCTGATCAAAGGGGAGACGCCCCTCAAAGTAAGCGCCAAACTTCTCACCGTATTTTGCAAGACACTGCTCCGTGTCCGCGCCAGGTGATGGTGTTTTCGTGATGGGCTTTGATTCGTTCACGCGGACGCCACAAGCTGACGTCATCATCACCAGCGCAACACACACACATGTTGAACCAAGCCGTGTGCCGTTAAAACGCATAGCTCACTCCAACCAGCACGCGATCATTGGCCTTGTAACGATTGAGGAACTGCGGTTCCTGAGTCTCAAACACGGTGCGGTCGGTCTGCTCGACGCCAATGAAGTCAGCGCCCACGCGCGCAGTCCAACTATTCGGCGAGACATACGCAATCTCCGTCGACACGTGCGTCGCTTCAATGTTCAGATCGCGAATCAGCGACAGCCGTGTCGCGATGGGACGGGCCCAGCGCCAAGGAAAACCTGTTTGCACGTCGGCGCGCACGGCTTCTCGGTACATCATACGCGTCTCAAAAAAACTACCCTTTCCGGCCGCCAGTTTTCCTTGATCCGGTTCAGGACCACCGAGCTGACGCAAGTATGCGAGGGAGAGTTTTGGATCGTGGCGTCCTAGTCCGAAAGGTTTTACCCATCCCATTGGAGAAACAGCGACAACGGGCCCGATCTCTTCGGTCGTCCAGTTCGAGTTTGTATGATCTCGAATAGGACGCTCGTAGAGTCCGCTCATCGATGCGCCCCAAGTGTCGCCCTCATAACCGACTTCGTTCGAAACAAGCTGGTGATAGACAACACGGGGGTAAATGATGGTTTCCACGCGTTCGTTTTCAGTCGCGTACGGCGCATCGATACCGATCAGAAGCTGGTTCATCGGCTTGAAAGCGTAGGCAGTTTGGACCCACGGACCGAGACGCTTCCCGACGCGCAATCGCGCAGCAACTCCTGGATGCGCAACCAAGGATGTGACGGGAGGTGTGTCGATGCGATACGCGATGCGCGCTTTTTGGCCCTTGAAATTGGCGGTCTCGTCAACCGGAACGCACCATGGGGAATCGACATTGAAGGTTCCGTCAGCGTTGATCGCGCACGCGCGCTGTTCGGGAACAAAAATCGGCGAGGCAAAAAGAACAGCTTCGATTCCAGGTTCACGGTAGCTTCCGAACAAGCCCAGCAAACCTGCTGGATCGGGATCAAAGTACTCCCACCGGGTGCGCGGCTGAAAATACCCTTGGAACCAAACATCATCAATCTTCGACCACGGTTCGAGTTTTCGTCCCGCATGAATCTGGAGAGGACTCCAGGCGCGCGAGGTTCCGAGATACGCTTCAGGCAAGTCAAAATAATGAAAGGCGGCGTTGTTCAGCGCCAGCCCAGCTTCGATATGAAATCGAAACTCGAGATACGAACTGATCTCATCCAAGATCAGGCGCGTGTTCAGATTGGGATAATTGCTTTTCTGATTATTGGTTGGACGTACACCACCGAGATAGATCGTATCGATCAGCTCGAATTCACTTCTACGCTCGAGCGCACTCGCATGATTGAGTCCCAGTCCTAGAAGCAAAAAACATGAGCACGCTGGGGCAAGAAAGTTCAGTCGATGAACCACGCCTCTACCCTAATCCCCCGTCTCAGAAACGAGTAAAATCTCGAACGAACTACGTCGTCTTCTTAGCGTGACGTTTACGGTAGGCGACTTTCTTGTCGTTGGAGCGCTTGCTCCGACCTTCAAAATACGCCTTCCGAAAATCCGGATTAGTTCTAAGCTTTGCGATACGCTTCTTGCGACCCAAAGCTTTCAAGGTCTTACGCGATAGTTTTGAACGGTCCACGGCTGGTTGACTTGTCGTTGTCTGTTCTGTCATAAGTCTGAAAGTCTTCACATCTCTGGGTGAATTAGTCAACCTTAGGGAATAAGGCGTTTGATTCGATGAAAAACACCCCAGTCTCCACGACACGCTCCCAACTCTTTTCTGTCTGTCTAATTGTATTCATTGATCTTTTCGGGTTCGGTCTCGTGATCCCCGTGCTTCCTTTTGCGGCTCAAAAGCTGGGTGCGGGTCCAGCTGCACTCGGTTGGCTCATGGCGGCCTATTCTCTCATGCAGTTTCTGTCCTCGCCGCTTTTTGGGGCGCTCTCGGATCGGTACGGCCGACGCCCGATCCTGTTGGCAAGCTCGCTCGGACAGAGTCTGGCGATGGCGATCATGGCTGTTGGTGTGGGTGCTTTTTTTTCTCCTCTCACAGGTCTCCTGCTCGTTTTTCTAGGTCGCGCTCTAGGAGGATTTTCCGCCGCGAGCATCGGCACCGCATACGCTTACATCGCCGATATCTCGGACGAACGCGCACGAACGAAACGAATGGGACTGCTCGGTGCAGCGATTGGTCTTGGCTTCACCGCAGGACCCGGGCTCGGCGCACTTGCCGTTCGCTGGGGCGAAGCGGCTCCTTTTGTCCTTGCGGCTTTGATGTCGTTACTCAATTTTGCTCTCGCGTGGTTTCGACTCCCAGAATCGCTTCCCATCCATGAACGTCACGCACAACGACCTCTCGAGATGCGCCGTCTGTCTCTTAAAGGCGCATGGAAAGCCATCACACACGCGTCGACGGGTCGATGGGTTGCTGCCAACTTTCTGTTCACCTTAGCGATCACGCAACTCGAAAGCATGTTCGCGCTCTTCATGGGTTTGCGTTTTCATTTTACCGCCTCGGAGATGGGAGCGGTCATCGCCGGCACAGGTTCACTCATGATCATCGTCCAAGGCGGATGTGTGGGTTACTTGTCCAAAACATTAGGGGACCGCAAACTCGCGTCGCTCGCCGCCGTCTGTATCACGATCGGCTTTTTCCTGTTCAGCTCGGCTCAGGCGTTACCCATAGCCTTCGCGGCGCTTGCTATGCTTGCGTTTTCTCGAGCGTGTCTGCAACCCACGCTATCGAGTCTGCTCACGAGTCAGACGTCGCGGAGCGAACACGGCCGATCGCTCGGTGAGTTTCAGTCAGCTGCGAGCCTCGCGCGCGCGATTGGACCGATTGCGGGAGGATTTCTCTTTCACGCATTGCCCTCAGCACCTTTCTCTGTCGCAGGAATTCTCACGATGGGTCTAACGTTCCTCGTATTCAGCGCTCTTCGTCGCCCGTATACTGTTTCCGCGGAACTTTAAAAAGCACACGGGCTGCTGGCCCATAGTTTGTTTCTTGATTGCGACGAATCGCCGCACGTAACGCATACTTTTTCCCCGGTTGCAAAAGTTTGGCGATTTCGGACCAGGGTCCCATCGGACCTGTATCCACGACGGGACCGAAACGATTGGTGCCGCGATGAAGGAAACCCATTCCGTACCCCATCTGGGAGCCAAGGCTTCGCCATCCTTGCGACCAGGTCGACTCGAAGAAGTCGAACCAGATGGATTGATACTCATAGGATTTGAGATCCATGGCTGGGTCCAACTCGGCTTCAAAAAAGATCTGACCCTGATCTATTACAACACCGAGGCGCGTGATAGCAGACGATGGGTCGTCATACACACGACGTTCAGAGGTCGAATCAAACCGAAAGTTTTCCTCGATCTTCTGATGAAAATCCGTCGCGACATCGCGTGGATCTAAGACACCCGTCGTACGTTCGAAAAACCGTGCGCCCACACTCGTGGATACGTTGACGGAGTACGCGATGCCCTCACCCGAGAAAACGGACCGAAGAAGCCGTACAAGCTCGTGACTGAAGTACTTTGTAAAAAAAAGATCACCCATCGCGACGATCTTCTCTTCCATGCTGTTCTCTCTCTTAATCTTCATCCACGCCTTACGAGTCTTTAAGAAATGAACAGGCTTGTACCCCTCATTAACCTCGAACCCGAGTGTGTCTGCGACGAACGTCACCGGACCAGCCAGTAAGGTTTTCAGAAAAAGCTCAAAGGTAAACTTGAAACCATCACAGAATCTTCCCGGTGATTCGTAAGCGACCTCCAGGTGGCGACACATCGCTTCGTCAGGAAACTCCATGAAACGCCGAACCTGATCCCCTGAGAAGACGAGTTCGTAGTAGTAACGTGCGCGACCGATGAACCCGTCATGTGGGGTGACCGGGAGAATTCCCTTTCGCCCGAGCGCATCTTCGACTTCGCGCACGCGATCCATGTGCAACCCGTAGCCGAAGTTATTGTCTCGGTAACTGGTTTCCACTTGAAGACTCAGAGCGCGCGGCGACTTCGGTTTCTGCTCTTCTTCCGTGATGTCGTAATCGATCTCAAATCGCGTCTTCTTTTCCTTCTTGAAGAAAATAAGAGCTCGCAATGAGGCATCGTTGACAACATCGACCTCAAACGTGTCTCGGTAGGTTCCGTCAGGATATTGAAGCCGCGCTTTGACTTCACGGTCCTGAACACTGCCACGACTTTTATACAGGATACTGAACTGACTCGAGGTTTCGTAACGGCGGATGTGCTCCGTCGTTAAGAGAGTGGCCACCTTCGTAACACCTGTTGTGTGCCGGGAAGCCTGTGCGGCCAGCTCCTTGCTCAAACCAAACATGCCGCCAACAGCATCCGAGAGCGCTTCGAGCGGCTCGGTAGCCGGCTCATCCAATCGACCGAGATCGTACTCGTACACGACGCTATGGGTGTCGAGACCAAAATTTCGATAGGAGATCTGAAGCGGTTCCACACCATAGTGATCGGCGAAGTCGTAGCCGAGCACGACCAGACTTCCTAGGATACCGGTCTTGAAACCCAGACCGAGGGCCCAGCCAGCTTTTCCAAACTCACGCGCGACCTTGACCCGAAAGACGGTCTTAGATTTTCGAATCACAGAAACTCGAAAGAGTCCTGTCAGATAGCCTCGAGCCGACGCTAAGAACTCAGTGACCCCGTCCGTCCACGACAAGTTCAACCCAGGCTCGAAGGAACCATATCCAATCCACGAGTAGACCTCACCAGGGGCCATCTTGAGAGCCGCATCGATATTCCAAACCACGCGTCCGACCTCAAAAGGAACCGTGATGAGATTCCAAAGTTTTGAAAATGCCGCCCGCCGTTCGGGGTCTTCCGAAAAATCTCCAAACCTCAACAGACTTCGAGGCTGTTCTGCTGCGGTAAAACCCCATTGGCCATGGCGTGGGTCCGGTTCACTAGGATCGAGTTGTGAGAGCGCTTCATTTACTTTATTGACCTCATTGAGGTGATCCGCTTTCTCACTGCCCTTCTGAACTTCAGCCCATTTCTCGCGAACTCTTCTTTCAAGATCTTCAGCTACTTTCGTCGCAGGCTCGACCGAAGCAAGACTGGGAAGACTCTTGGGGTTGGAACCACGACCAGGCCAAACTTGACGGATATTCTGAAACCGAAGCAACGGCTTCAATCCGATACCCCAACCAAACGATCCGTGGCTGCCGATCTTGCCGATCTCCTCAGAGGCAATCGAGATCGGAATTCCGATGAGAAACTCATCAACAACGGTAAATGTGTTGGCGGCGTCCTGATTATCAAACAAGCGACGGTGCAAACTCACTTCGAGACTAACTTTTTTTGAAAGATTAACACTGAGAGCGTCGATGTTTTCGATCGCATCAAAAAGAGCGTCCGAAACATCGAATCCCCCGCTCCCGGTCACGAGCGATTGCGTCTTTGATGACCAGATCTGCGGTTGCATCGTCTCATCGATGACCTCGAAGGCCTCCGAAAACGGCAACCCAAAGCAGACCCCTATCATCGTAACGGACAGTATCCGCACGAATCCCCTCCCCCAGTCGCCATCATGGCTTCCCCCGTGTATGCTGTAAAGTACGTGAAATCCAAGCGAGCTTTGAAAACGGGCGGCTATGAGGTGAACTCGGAGGTCGTGCTCTTTATAGTCTTGATGGGTGTTGCGCTCTTCTTCCACTGGCCGCTCGTGAGGCTAGGACTCGGGCTGGTCGACAGTGACCAAGCGTGGATCGCCATGGAGAGTGATCGCTTTCGAAACTTCGAGTTTCCCATGTACTTCCACGGTCTTTGGTACTCGGGGACATTATACGGCGCACTGCGCAGTCTTTGGGTAGCGTGTATCGAGTCGTGGACAGGATACGTTTCCGCGCATCTTGCGTTCACACATCTCTTTTCCAGCGCCTTAATCAGCGGCTCCATTTTCTTCATGGTTCGTGCGTTCTGGGGAACGATCCCCGCTTTTGTCGCAGCTCTTGTGGCGGCCATGGGTTTTGTCGCTTGGGATCTGCGAGCCGGTCTGGATTGGTACGTTGCTGTACTTGCGATCGGATGTTGGCTGTTTGCGATTCGAGGAAAGGTCGACAATCCTTGGACCGAACTCACGACACGCAAGCTTTTCATAGCCGCGCTTCTGTCGGGAATCGCGCTTTACATGGGTCGAAGCGCACTCGTTTATCTTGTGGTTTTCTGGATGCCGTGGACAGCTCTACTCGAAACGATTCGTAAGTTCCTCGCGGATCGATCAGAAATCGCTTTCTGGATGCGCGCTTCGATCGCCGTTCTTCTCGGACTTTTTGCTTACTTGGAGATTTTCGGGACCGACATTGGAATGTGGGGCGAACAATCCGTTAAGTTACATTCGACACCCAATCTGCATATCAGTGCCTTGATTTTTCTGTCGTATGTCCTCCGCGAACACGGTCGTGATTGGATCGAGGATTCAAAATGGCGACGCCGTTTTGGTTTCGTGTTGGCCGGTTTTGCGCTCGGTTTTTCCCGCGAAATCATCTATCTCTTTTCGTCCTCCCGGCCTCCGCTCACGAACCAGCTCTGGGGAACGAACAGTTTTGAAGAAGCGTTTTGGATGTTGGGAGTCTTACCGCAGTCGCTGATGGCCAATTTTGGAAGCCTGGAACTGGGAACCGACTCACCAAGGTGGATCTCACACTTTTCGCATCTTCTAGCCGTCGTTGCGCTCGGAGCCGTTTTTGTTCGTAGATGGTGGACCAAGGGCTTCGAAGTAGCGGCACTGATTTTTTTACTCGCGCTCTTAGGTTTTTTACGAACAAGAACGCATCTGCCCGGTCATCCAAAATATCTTTTCTGGATCTTGCCGGCTTTTTTCTTAGGTCTCGGATGTGTCGTTCACCAGGCATTGGCCACAAAACATCTGAAGTGGGTACTGGCTTCGCTCATCGGTCTCCATCTGATTCATCAGGGTGTGGCACGACGGATCCTCGTCATGCGTCCCGACACCGACCGCCAAATTGAGGCGTTAAACTCGGTGATTCATACGTTTCAGCAATCGGGAATCGAACTCGTATATTCGGATGAGTATCACCAATCCAATCAGTTCTCGTTTGCGTCGGCAAAAACGATTGGTTTCTACAGCTCAAGCATTTATCCAAAGTTTGTTGATAACCTTCGCGCTCAGGAGGATCGCCGTCGTGGTGTGCTCCTTACTACCATTCGTCGTAACGATGTTAAATTTGGTCCAATGCCCTACCGTCTCGACGGCGGACCTGCTCGGCTCATCTACCTCGGCGAGGTCGATAGTCGATTTCTTTTTGAAGCGAGAGTAGGAAGTAGTCCGTAAGAAAGAAAAGAATTCGGGCAGGCTGGCAAGCGGGCAGACAGGCAGACGGTGAGATCCGGCAGCGGTGCCGAAAACCGGACCCGCTGCGCGACGTGTGTTGGCGTGTTTCGTGGGTGCTTTGAGTGAGCGCGTGGCCTCGTTTGTTCTCGCCGCTCGTGATGGGCCGCCCGTCGTGGGTAGTTCGACGTCGGTCTAAGGCGCGACCGGCGGTCACGGGTGGCGACGCGAAAGGCAGTACGCGGTCGCGGATTACGACGCGCGAAGCGAATGCGGTACGTGCGAACGCTGCCTAAG
>CAZJVD010000009.1:0-112041 GCA_964549505.1 uncultured Oligoflexia bacterium | reverse complement strand
AAAGTGTTACCTATGTGTCCGGAATAAAGTGTTACCTATCTCTCGATAAGCACACTCGATAACTATGACACTTTGGAGGTTTTTTTATGAAAGGACTAGTTGGGTTCCTTGCGTTCAACCTATTTCTTTTAACGCCGGCTATAGCTTCAACCAAATCATCGAAAGAGGTTGCTATCCAAGCAATTACAGAAATATTTTTAAAGCGAAATCCAGAAGCCGTAGATAAATACGTCGTAGAAAACTACATCCAACATCAGCCTGGCCTCCCAAACGGGCGTAAACCTTTCAAGGACTATTTAATAAAGCTTTTCATGGCATTCCCCGATTACAGCGGTGAAATTGAAAATATTGTTGTCGAAGGAAACTTAGTTTCCTTTCATTTTAAGTGGAGCGGAACCCACCAAGGTGATTTTATGGGGAAAAAACCGACTGGGAAAAAAATTTTTCGCAGGACCGCTGATACGTTAAAAATCAGAGACGGATTAATTGTTGAGCATTGGGGCATAGTCGACCAGACAGAAATGCTAAAAGACCTGGGAATTTTGAAAGCAACTCTATAACACTCGTTTTGTAGGTTATCCATGATCATAAAGTCGAAATAACACTGAGCATTCGTGACATTCAGCAGTTATTGACCTAACCACAATATGCGGGACTATTTATAGCACTGAGAACATGAAACTTTTGGAGTTTTTTCGCTTCACTTTTGATCAGACATTCAAGCAGCTTTTTTGATCTTCGCTTCTACTGTAAGTCCTACAGCTTCGATAAGCCGAAGAATGCGATCAAGAGTCACCTTTTGAAGACTTCCAGACAAGATTCCGGTAACGGCGGAACGAGGAAGCCCAGATCTCTTAGCTAGCTCTGCGTGTGTAATCTTCCGTTGATTGGTGGTTGCTAACACCGCCGAAATGAGGTCCGCTTTCAAAGTAGCCTCAAGTCCTTTTGAGTTTGAGATTTTGAGTTTTTTCGATAGCTCAGCTGCACTGGAATGTTTCATCTTGGTATCCTTCGTAAACGATCTTTAGCCACGTCTATATTTTGTGGTGGCGTCTTCTGAGTTTTCTTTTGGAACGCGTGCAGCAACCAAATACTGCGTGGAGCTCCCTTTCGCATTGCTTGAGAATTGATAAAGCCACGACGTAATGTCTCATAAATAAGACATAATTACAAGGGTAAATTATTTACTTAATGCTAAAATTGACTAAAAACAGTGGTAAGTAGTCGAATGATAACGAAACCAGTCGAGCCAACCATTTTTCAAAAGACTCAGGAATTCCAGATCTGTCTAAGCATATGCACCATCACCTGACCATCCAGTAGAAACGCACCCACTGCGATGAGATCAAGGTCAGGTGACCGTGTGTTCAGAAGTGTTCGTGCGAAAAACGCGTCCATGAAGTCACGGGCGTACTGTCGCAAAGCCGGATCGGCAGCGCTATCGCCACGAGCATAAGCAATAACTTCCATCACAAAAACAAGCGATGTTGCGTACAGGACTGCATCGCTGGTCGGATTCACAACGAGTGTGTCGGCCAGTTCAAACGGAAGGATCGAAAAAAAATCGTGAGACGGTGTTTCCGGAATAACAAAGTCCTGCGAGAGAAGCGTCTCCCGTCCTTTGTACAGAGCTAACCAATGCGCCGGGGTGTTCAGGTTCATGAGTACCTGTTTGGCTGTCGCGAGCATGAACTCTTGAGTGCCCGGGCTTTCGAGTTCCATGACATGAAACCCGTGACGCATTTTCCATTTTGGACGCTCAGCGCGGATTCTCGTGGTCAATCGCTGAACGACTTTGCTGGGACTTTTTCTCCCGAGATCAGATAAGCGATTGAGGAGGTGTTGCGTGGCAAATACCTCTGGGTTTTTTGCACCGTCGTGTTGGGCGAGTGCGAGCAGCCGAGCGGCGTGCATGGCGGCTCCCCAGCGCTCTGCGCGGTTGTTCGATGCCAAGGCGGTTAGCAGTTCAGGCGCCGATGCACGGAGCGCGGGATTTCTCATTGTGATCGATGAGACCGCGCTATCACACAGTTCGGACACCGCATCACGTTTCGCATCCCCGGCGTGGACCAAGAAGCTGGGCAAAAAGCCTAAAACCACTATGAAGAATCGATATTTGAGCATGAGTGGGTATCAATAATGCATTATGTCATTTCAGTCAAGCCCGGCCCGAAGGGTCGGGCCGTTATCCGATTGGTCACGCTCCGTTCTTTGCGCTATGGTGCCGCCCTAAGCTGAAAGGGGTGCGGTTTGATTAGAAATTATATCGGTGGAGAGTGGACCTCGTCGTCGAGCAGAAACGGCGTCGACATCATCAATCCTGCGACAGGGGAGGTGCTCGATCAGTGCCCTCTCAGTCCTGCCTCTGATGTTCATGCGGCGACCTCGGCTGCGAAAGCTGCGTTTGTTTCCTGGCGACAGACTCCCGTCAATGACCGCGTTCAGCCTCTTTTTCGCCTGAAGACCTTGCTCGAAGAAAATATCGAGGAGCTCGCTCGTTCGATCACAACCGAGCACGGAAAGACGCTTAGTGAGGCTCGCGGAAGTGTCCGGCGCGGAATCCAAATGGTCGAAACGGCGTGTTCGATGCCGACGCTCATGATGGGGGAAATGCTTGAAGACATCGCACCTGGCATCGATTCGCATGCGATTCGTCGTCCCATGGGAGTGTTTGCTGGCATTACGCCGTTCAACTTTCCGGCAATGGTTGCGTTTTGGTTCTGGCCCTTTGCGGTCGCCGCTGGAAACACCTTTGTTTTAAAACCGAGTGAACGTGTTCCGCTCACGCAGATCAAGCTGTTTGAACTGATTGCGCGCGCCGGTTTTCCTCCTGGCGTGATCAACATGGTTCACGGTGGAAAAGAAGTGGTCGATACACTCTGTACACACCCTGACATTCAAGGCGTGTCGTTCGTAGGTTCGACACCCGTCGCACGTCACGTGTATCAGCTGGCTTCGCAGCACACGAAACGTGTCCAGGCTCTGGGGGGCGCAAAAAACTTCATGGTGGTTTTGCCGGACGCTCTCATCGATAAGTCGGCCTCCATCGCGCTTGAGTCGATCATCGGTTGCGCGGGTGAACGCTGTCTTGCGGGTTCTGTCGTCATCGCAGTGGGTGATGAGACCTATACCCAACTCAGCACACGTGTTTCGGCACTCGCTCGCGAAGTGCGCGTAGGATCCGGACTCGAACCGACGACGCAGATGGGTCCCGTGATCTCGGCTCAGAGCAAAGAGCGAATCAAAGGCATGATCGCGCAAGCTCTGGCGGAGGGTGCTGAGCTGCTTGTTGACGGTCGTGTCGGCGTGGATCAAATGCCCGGATATTTCCTGAAGCCGACGGTTCTTGGTGGCATCACTGAGAAAATGGCTATTGCGCAGGAAGAAGTTTTCGGACCCGTGGTTCTTCTCGGAAAGTCGAAGACATTTGACGAAGCCATTGCGTGGATCAATCGCAATCCTTACGGCAACACGACCACGCTGTTTACGACGAATGGCGCTGCGGCTCGTAAGTTCTGTTACCAGGTCGATCCGTCGATGATCGGGATCAATATTGGTGTCCCGGCACCGATGGCATTTTTTAGTTTTGGTGGAACCAAAGAGTCTTTCTTCGGTGATGTTAAGGCGCACGGGAAGAGTTCGGTTACGTTTTTCACAGATATCAAAACGACGATCACGCGCTGGCAGAGCGAATCCAGTATTTGGTGATCTCGTCTTTCCTGTTTTCTAAGAGGAGGTCTTTAGTATGGGTAGCTTACTGATTAAAAATGGCACGGTCGTGACAGCAACCGAGCGTTTCAGAGCTGACGTGCTTGTTTCAGGAGAGAAAATCCAGACGATCGGCGAACGCCTCGATGCGAGTGCGGACCGCGTGATCGATGCACAGTCTTGTTATGTTTTGCCGGGCGGAATCGACGCGCACACTCATATGGATCTCCCGTTCATGGGAACGTCATCCAGCGATGACTTTGAGTCCGGCACACGGGCTGCGCTTCATGGTGGAACCACAACCATCATCGATTTTGCGATTCAGACTCAGGGTGATTCACTCGGAAATGCGTTGAATCAGTGGCACGAGCGTGCGGCTGGTAAGGCGTTGGGTGATTACGCGTTTCACATGGCTGTCACGGATTTTAATCCGAAGACGAAAGCGGAAATTCGCGACCTGATCGAAAATCACGGAATCACGTCGTTCAAGACGTTCATGGCTTACAAAGGCGCGCTGATGATCGACGACCGCCAGATGATCGAGCTTTTTGATGAGCTCAAGCGACACGGCGGTCTGCTCACCACGCATGCCGAGAATGGCGATCTTGTGGATCAGTTGGTCGCCGAAAACCGCGCAAAAGGAAACGTATCGCCGCAGTATCACGTGCTGTCGCGGCCGCCGATCTGCGAAGCCGAAGCCACCGGACGAGTGGCGGACCTTGCCTATCATGGCGGTCATCCGCTCTACATCGTTCATATGACATGCGAAGAAGCGCTCGATCGCGTTCGCTCGGCGACGTTTCGTGGACAGACCATCAACGTCGAAACCTGTGTCCAGTACCTGCTTCTCGACGAGTCGTTGTACTTTCAAGACGGATTCGAGGGATCTAAAGCGGTGATGAGTCCTCCGCTTCGTAAGAAAAAAGATCAAGAGGCGCTTTGGGCGGGTATCCGTCAAGGTCTCGTTCATACGGTTGCTACGGATCATTGTCCGTTCTGTATGGATCAAAAGAAGATGGGCGAAAGAGACTTCTCGAAGATCCCCAATGGTGCCCCCGGTGTCGAGCATCGGATGGAACTCATGTTCTCGGAAGGCGTCGCAAAAGGACGCCTGTCACTGGAAAAGTTTGTCGAGATCACATCAACAGCTCCAGCCCGAATCTTCGGACTGTCGCCGCGTAAGGGGTCGGTCGCCGTCGGCTCCGATGCCGATCTCGTGATTTTCGACCCGAATGTCACCCACACGCTCTCGGCGAAGACGCATCACATGAACTGCGATTATTCGCTCTACGAAGGTTGGAAAGTTCAGGGAAAGTGTCGCACGACGATTCTGCGTGGTCAGGTCGCCGTCGATGACGGAAAAGTTTTGATTGAAAAGGGTTACGGAAAGTATTTGCCGAGAAAAAAGAGGGAGAGTGTCCATGTCTAGATCGGTCGGTAAAACGGTTAGAGCGGGATTGATCCAGGTCGCTAATAAACTCGATACCGGTGCGAGCTGCCGCGAGCATCGAAACGCGATGCTGGAGTCCCATATCAAGTTCATCGAGCAAGCGGGCCGTCAGGGTGTGCAGATGTTATGCATGCAAGAAATTTTCACGGGGCCCTACTTCTGTCCGTCACAAGACACGAAGTGGTACGACCTAGCGGAGAGTATTCCAGATGGTCATACGACCAAAATCATGCAGGAATACGCGCGCAAGTACAATATGGTGATCGTCGTGCCGATCTATGAAGTCGAGATGACGGGCGTTTACTACAACACCGCCGCCGTTATCGATGCCGACGGCCGTTACCTCGGAAAGTACCGTAAGAATCACATTCCTCAAGTCGCGGGTTTCTGGGAAAAGTTTTTCTTTAAGCCGGGAAACATGGGTTATCCGGTTTTCAAGACAGCCTACGGAACCGTTGGCGTTTACATCTGCTATGACCGTCACTTTCCGGAAGGCGCGCGCGCACTCGGTCTCAATGGCGCCGAGGTCGTTTTCAATCCTTCGGCGACCGTAGCCGGCTTGAGTGAGTATCTTTGGAAACTCGAGCAACCAGCGCATGCCGTCGCGAACGGATACTTTCTAGGAGCTATCAATCGTGTGGGTAAAGAAGCTCCGTGGAATATCGGTGAGTTCTACGGTCAGAGCTACTTCGTGAACCCGCGCGGGCAGTTCTTAACGACGGCGTCGCGTGACAAGGACGAGTTGATCACCGCTGATCTCAATCTTGATGAAATTCGGGAGGTTCGTGATCTGTGGCAGTTCTATCGTGATCGACGACCGGAGACGTACCAACCACTCACAAGTCTTTGAGGTTCGTTACTAAGGAGTATCTAAAATGAGCGAAGGCAAAACTTCTACTGAAAATCTCCTGCAGTTCCGGCGAAAGCACTTTCTGCCAGCGATTCCGACGTACCACCCGAGTGCACCGGTCCAACTGGTGCGAGCGCAAGGGCACTTTGTTTGGGATGAGGCGGGTCGACAGTACCTCGACTGCATCGGCGGGATTGTCTGTATCTCGGCCGGGCACAACCATCCTAAGATCAAGAAAGCTCTGCAGGCGCTCATGGCTGAAGACGCGATTCAACATACGTCGGTGGTCTATCTTTCGAGGTTCATGGTTGAGGCTGCTGAGACGTTGCTTAAGGAAGCGCCCGCAAAGCTCGATCGTGTTCATTTTTCGAGTTCGGGGAGTGAAGCAAACGAGCTCGCGTTCACAGCCGCCCGGCATGCGACCGGCGAACAGACGATCATTCACCTGCGGCACTCGTATCACGGTGCCACGCAGGGAGCGCATTCGGTTTGTGGCCATAACGGCTGGCGCTTTCGAGCGCAGCCGGTGGCCAGTGTCGTGACCGTGCCTGAGCCAAACTGTTACCGTTGTCCGTACGGTAAGGCGCCGTCCAACTGTTCACTCGAGTGCGCTAAGGCAGTCGAAGCGACGATCCAAACGGCAACGCACGGAAAGATCGCCGGTATGATTGTCGAGCCGGTGATGGGTGTGGGTGGTTTCATCACGCCGCCCGACGAGTACTTTAAAGAAGTCACGCGTATCGTCCATCAGTACGGCGGTAAGTACATCAGCGACGAAGTTCAGACGGGTGCTGGTCGATGTGGTGATTCGCTCTTACTCTCGAAGTCACTAGGTATCGATTGCGACATGATCACCATGGCAAAAGGTATTGGTAATGGTGCGCCGGTCGGAGCGACCTTGCTCACTTCCGAGATCGCCGAGACGATGGCGGGGAAACTGTATTTCAATACGTTTGGTGGCGACCCTTATCAGATGGTCCAGATGAAACTCACGATGGACATTATTCGAGAAGAAGGATTGATCGAGAACGCTCAGGCGATGAGTAAGCTTTTGGTGGATGGTCTGAAACAGCTCGCAAACAAGCACGCGATCATTGGAGATGTCAGGGGGCGTGGACTTTTGCTTGGGATCGAGCTCGTAAAGGATCGCGAAACCAAAGAATACGCGCCACAGGAAACAGCGCGGTTCATGGACCTTTGTAAGGACAAAGGTCTTCTTGTGGGAAAGGGCGGACTTTTCGGAAACGTGATCCGCCTGACGCCTCCACTCACGATCGGACGTGCGGAAGTCGATTCAATCTTGAAAACAATGGACGAGAGTTTCTATGGACTCGCGGCTCGTTAACGACGACATCGCTCCGGTCGAGGCCTCGCGTCGGACGTGGAACGCACTTCATTACTTTTCGTTATGGGTAGGGATGGCGATTTGCATCCCGACATACATGATTGCGGCTTCGCTCATTGGTGGTGGCATGAACTGGAAACAGGCGATGCTCACTGTGTTTCTCGGGAACGTCATTGTTCTTATACCGATGATTTTGAACGGCCATGTGGGCGCTAAGTATGGCATCGCGTATCCGGTGTTTGCTCGTGCCGCGTTTGGAATTCGCGGTTCAAATATTCCGGCGATGTTACGTGCGCTCGTGGCGTGTGGGTGGTTTGGGATTCAGTCGTGGATTGGGGGCGCGGCGATCTATTCGATGTTGCTCGCCGTCTTTCCGAGTCTTCACGATATCTCGCAGGTGGTGCCGCATTTTCTGGGTACCGATCTGATGGCGTTTACGTGTTTTCTTGGTTTTTGGGCGATCAATATGGCACTGATTTGGAAGGGCGTAGAGTCGATCAAGTGGCTCGAGACGGCCTGCGCACCGTTCTTGATTGCGTCGGGGTTAGCGCTTCTGGCGTGGGCATACTTCAGAGCCGATGGCTTTGGGCCGTTACTCTCGGCGCCTTCGAAGTTCACAGACTTTTCATCGTTCTGGAACTTCTTTGTCCCAGCGCTCACGGGAATGGTGGGCTTTTGGGCGACGCTCTGTCTGAATATCTCCGACTTTACACGCTATTCAAAATCGCAGCGTGATCAGATTCTTGGGCAGTCGCTTGGGTTGCCGACGACGATGTCGCTCTTTGCGTTCATCGGTATTGCGGTGACAAGCGCGACGATTGTTCTCTACGGCGCGCCGATCTGGGATCCCGTCGTTCTCGTTCGAAAGTTTGAAAGTCCGGTCGTTGTTTTCGTGTCGATGTTCGCAGTCGTGATTGCGACACTCTCTACCAATGTGGCTGCGAATGTCGTGGGCCCTGCAAATGACTTCGCAAACCTCGCACCCAAAAGAATAAACTTCAAGGTCGGTGGAACCATCACCGGCATCCTGGGGATCTTGATGATGCCATGGAAACTGATCGCGGATCCTTCCGGCTACATTTTTACATGGCTGATAGGTTACTCGGCGTTGCTGGGTCCTATTGCTGGGATTCTGCTCGCGGACTACTATTTTATTCGAAGAACGCGCCTGCATGTGAACGAGCTGTTCTCGTATCAAGGTCGTTACTTTTACCAGAACGGGTTCAATGTTCGGGCATTGATCGCCCTCGGGATCGGTATCGCGCCTAATTTGCCGGGGTTCTTGGCACAAACCGGTGTTCTGAATCCGGAGACCGTTCCCGGTTTTGTAGCTCTCTACCATTACGCGTGGTTTCTAGGTCTAGCGCTGTCAGCGACCACCTACACCACGTTGATGTGGACACGGCGGTTGTCGCTTGCGGATCTGACGCCGAGTATGTTGGGGAGAGCTGTATGAGCCCGACCCTTACGAAAAAGTACGGCGATGTGTTCTGCGACCAGCAAACGCCACTCGATCTCGCGCAAGCCCATCTCGAAGCGTCGCGCTGCTACTACTGTCACGATGCTCCTTGTTTGGAAGCGTGTCCGACGGAGATCGACATTCCGAGTTTCATCCGAAAAATTTCGACCGGTAATACGAAAGGTGCTGCGCTTGATATTCTGAACGCAAACATCATGGGTGGTACGTGCGCCCGCGCATGTCCTGTCGAAGTTCTTTGTCAGAATGCTTGTGTTCGAAACACCGCGGAGGACAAGCCGGTCGAGATTGGCTTGCTCCAGCGATTTGCGACCGATGAGTTTTTCGCGGCAGGCGAGCAGCCGTTCAAGCGCGAGCCGGCGACGGGGAAAAGTGTTGCGGTTGTGGGAGCGGGGCCGGCAGGTTTAGCGTGCGCCCATCGTTTGGCACGCCACGGTCATGATATCACCATCTTTGAGCTGCGCAGTCGGGCGGGTGGGTTGAACGAATATGGTTTGGCACCCTACAAAATGACGGAATTTGCGCAAAGAGAAGTAGAGTTTATCTTGAGTGTCGGCGGAATCACGCTCAAGACAGGCCAGGCGCTGGGGCGCGACTTCACGCTCGATGAGCTGCGAAAGCGTTTCGATGCTGTGTTTCTGAGTATGGGTTTGCAAACCACGGTCAGGTTAGGAATTGCGGGCGAAGAGCTGCCGTTTGTTCAGGATGCCGTCAGTTTTATCGAACGTATTCGGTCAACACGTGATCTGCGCTCGATTTCTGTGGGTCGGGATGTCGTCGTGATCGGGGGTGGTAACACCGCGATCGATATCGCGATCGAGATGAAGCGTCTCGGTGCTGAGAACGTGACGCTTGCGTATCGCCGTGACGAATCGAAGATGGGCGCGACCGTCGTTGAGCGTGAGCACGCTCGATCCGAGGGAGTTGTGATCCGGACACTCGTCAAGCCGGTGAGAATCACGGAAGGCGAGATCGAGTTTGAGTACACGGAGCTTGCGCCAGACGGAACACTAATAGGCACTGGAAAAATGCTCAAGCTGAGAGCCGATCAGATCTTCAAAGCGATCGGTCAGAAGTTTCAATCGGGAGTGTTTCAGGGTTCAGATGCATCGCCGGTTCTTGATGAACGCACGGGAAAGGTCCGTGTCACACAGAATTTCGAGACATCGATCGCTGGAGTGTTTGCGGGTGGCGACGCCGTTCCTGGGCAAGACCTAACCGTCTCCTCCGTGCAGCATGGAAAGGTTGCGGCCGAGGCCATTCAAACCTACCTATCCGCAGCGCTTTCGACACGGAGGTCAGATGTCTGATCTTCGTTGTGTGATCGCAGGCGTGAAAAGTCCGAACCCGTTTTGGCTGGCCTCAGCGCCACCCACCGACAAAAAGTACAATGTCGAACGCGCTTTCAAAGCAGGTTGGGGAGGCGTGGTTTGGAAAACGCTGGGTGAAGATCCGCCTGTTGTAAACGTTTCCTCGCGTTATGGATCGATTGATATCAACGGCTATCGCATGATGGGGTTGAACAACATCGAACTCATCACCGATCGGCCACTCGAGGTGAACTTGCGCGAGATCGCCGAGGTCAAGAAGGCGTGGCCGGACCGTGCGGTCGTCGTGTCGCTGATGGTTCCGTGTAACGAGGAAAGCTGGAAGAAGATTCTGAAACGAGTCGAGGCGACCGGCGCGGATGGTGTCGAGCTCAACTTCGGATGCCCACACGGAATGAGCGAACGCGGAATGGGTGCAGCCGTAGGGCAAGTGCCCGATTATGTCGAGATGGTCACGCGCTGGTGCAAAGCCGGCACGCGCATGCCTGTTTTTGTGAAGCTTACTCCAAATATTTCGGACGTTCGTTTGCCTGCACGGGCAGCGAAAAACGGAGGAGCCGACGCGGTTTCGTTGATCAACACAATCAACTCGATCACAGGAGTAGATCTCGATGCGATGGCGCCGCAGCCGACCGTCGATGGTAAGGGTACGCACGGTGGCTATTGCGGTCCAGCCGTTAAGCCGATCGCACTCAATATGGTGGCGGAGATTGCACGTGATCCGGCGACACGAGGTTTGCCCATCTCAGGTATTGGCGGGATTGCGACGTGGCGAGATGCCGCGGAGTTCATCGCTCTCGGATGCGGCAGTGTGCAGGTCTGCACAGCAGCCATGCGCTACGGGTTTCGAATCGTCGAGGACATGGTTGATGGTTTGAGTCACTGGATGGATTCGAAGGGATACCGCAGTTTGGAGGACCTTCGAGGTCGAGCCGTTCCGAACGTTGTTGATTGGAAAGACCTCAATCTCAATTTCAAAACGATCGCCAAGATCGACCAAGACAAGTGTATCCAATGTGGTCTTTGTTTTGTGACGTGCGAAGATACGTCTCATCAAGCTATCCGATCCGAGAAACTCGGCGCAAAGCCTCCGCTCGTGGCGATGACAACAGGAAGCGCGTCGCGAGTCGTCGCCCGCAAGTACACCGTCATCGACGAAGAATGTGTTGGGTGCAATCTCTGTTCGCTTGTCTGCCCAGTCGAGGGATGCATCACGATGGTTCCTCAGGAGACGGGAAAGCCCCCTCTTACTTGGCCCGAGCACCCAAACGGTCGCGGCCTCTTGGCAAGTGCGGACAATTAGTATAACCCCTTTTGGTACGCTCTCTTGGTCACGGGGAAGTAGGCGATCAAGAGATTAACCAAAGGGGGGAAATCATGAAAATTCCATTTGTGAAAGTTATAGGGGTCCTGTGTAGCATTGCAGCGATGACGTCATCGTACGCATCTGCCGTTGCAACTCAGAGTCCCACGCCATTGCCAGCGCCGGCGCCAGGTCCGACGGCGTTGACCGCAGAGCAAACGACTCAGTTCGCGGGTATGTGTCAGGCGGTGGGAACCTTCATGGATGGCCTGAGTGCAGGTCTACAGGAAGAAGCCGTTTCGGGTACGGGAGCCAGTGCTGAGATCGGCAGGCAGGTTCAGAAAACGGTGAGTGATGGAAGTTGCGTCATGGAGCCGATCGAAGATCAGGTTCGTGAACCCTTTGTCGGTGTTCGTGTGGGTTACAGTCTTTCAGGCCAAGGTTGTGTAGTGTCGGGCGGGTCCGCACAGGTTGCAGGTGATCCAGACCAAGCGCTGGGTACCTACCGTCGTATCAATATGAATTATGTATTCGAGTCCAAGAGCCAGGCTGTGACGGATCTCGCGGGTGTCTCGAAGGTAAGCCAAGATTTGACACAAACAGTTGATGGTGTTGCGGATCCGCTTACGATCAGGTTACAGGGAACCGGCGAGTATGTGGGTTCTTGGGGAACGGCTTCGCGCGTGACATCGATCGAAGGACTGAGCGACGCTCAGTCGGGTAGTTTTCGTATTACGAAATATCAAAACACGTATGCGATCGGCGGCTTTTCAGCGCTTGTGGAGATCGCGCAAAGTGGCGCAGATTTCACATGTGCTATCAACGGACAGTTCATCAGTCCGACGGATGCGGTGGCCGCTTGTTGCATGATGTAGAAGTTTAGAACACGGAATGATTTGAACGCCCGAAGTGAGACGAAAATCTTGCTTCGGGCGTTTCTCATTTAGTGGTGACGAAGCGCTCTAGGGCGCGCGTGACGTGTGCCATCTTTTCATGGCGTTCGCGACAGGCATGCCAATCGGCAAAGTGAATTCGAAGGGTGTCGTATTCGAGATGTGTAAAAATGCGGTCGCGCAGTCTATAGACGCCGTACAGAATTCGCGTTCCAGGTAGATAGTGGTGTGGTCCGTCCGCTTCGATAACGATCTTACGATCATTAAGAACAAAATCAGCGAGATAAGGGCCGATCGGTTTTTCCTGTTCAATAACGTACTGTGGAATTCCGATCGCGATCAGTACTTCGTGCATATCCACTTGAAAGGGTGAGCTCGAAGGCACCATGCTATCGGACATTTGCAGAACCCGTCGTTCGAGACTCCGAGAAAACGAAAAGCCTTGAAGCGATAGAATGTCGAGAGCAAGACGAACTTGGTAAAGCTGCGTCAGTGTGACATCCGAGAGCCGCGCAACAGGAAACGTGTTCATTCGTCCAATGAGTGCACGGAGGGAACGTAGATCGCGATACTCACCTTCGACAGCCATGGCGAGTAGCATGAGTGAAATGTACTTAGGTGTCGCTGTGGCATCTCGAGCCGCACGCGAGTGGGCCTCCGAAAAGACACGGTCAAAGAAAACAGTCGATCGAACGTTGAGATTGGCCGCTACCCATGCGAGCGAGGCAAGATGTGCAAAGGTAAATTCCGGTAATCGGTTCAGTACTCCCTCGAGGAACAAGCGGAATTCATAGAGCTGGCTGTTCGAGACTGGGGGAGTGCCCGTGCGACGCAAAAGAATCATCGCTCGATTGACGGCAAAATGAATCTGTTCCGCAGTCCAGCTCGCCGTTCCTTCGCCGCTTTTTAGAAGGCTTAAGACTGCATTGAAACTTCGCGTTTTATGAATAGAAGCGGTGATCGCTCGTGCTTGCTCGACGCGCTCATCGTTCGCCGCCGTGCTTTCGTTGCGGTTGTTGTCATGGTCCTGGTCGTGGTCGGGTGCGCCGGGCTCCTCCAGCGTGTCGATTGACTCCTCGTCAAACAATACGTCGGCCCAGCTATCGGTTTGCGTCTCCGCTAGAACGGCGTCGTAACCGGAAAACGCCGCCTCCTTACGGGCCAGCTCTTTCTTGTAGTCGAGCCAGAGAGCAAGCGAAAGTGTGTCGTCATGGATGGCGCTTTCGACTTCGAGAAGGCTGAGTGGTAAATCTTCCCACCACATTGGATCGACACGAAGGCGTGTGAGCCAGAAAACTGCGGCTCGTCCGCGAGCACGCAGATCGGCGAACACCTGCTTGCGTACTGCAGCTGTCGAAGGAACATCGGCAAGAGCCGTTCTTAGGTCGGACCGCCGCAGGAAGCGGCCATGCGATCGTAAAGTCTGCTCGGTTTCGCTTCGAATCTTGTTCAAAGATGAGACCGCTGATCTTGGGAGACGCAAAGAGCGCAAACGTTCCAGTGCCGTCGCGTATCGAGCTCGTACTTCATTTTCTGACTGTTCTGGGATCGGCAGGTGTGCGCGAATCGTTGAAAAAACACTCACTCGATGTTGGTATCGATTCAATAGGTCAAGAGTCCAACGAAGCGTGATCGCTTCTTGGTAGAGTCGAGGTGCCTCTGTGTCTTCGGTGCATTCGACAATCGGAATGGTCAGATGAAGTGCATCGTCTTGGTAGACGGTCGGTTCCGACGTTGTCGGTGATGGGATGTGGTGTTTCGGTGTTTTCACCGCGTGGTACACACGGGCGCTCTCCGCAGTGGCGTTGATGTTAGCAAGCATCGAAACATCCTCGAGACCGAGCAACCAACTGAACGCGTCTTCAGCGGCCTGCTTTTTTACCAGGTCCGAAGTGGCAGGATTTCCGATTGATGTGCTGAGCTGATTGACGGTGCGCTGGAGTTCAAGAGCGAGTCCCTGGACTGTATCCGCTGTTGTTAGCGTCGCTGCGGTCGCTAGTCCGAGGCGTTCTCGGAGCCAAGCCGAACTCTCTCGTGTGTGGGAGAGTTGTCTACTGACTGTGAGAAAGAAAGCGGCAGCTTGGAGCTGTTCCTTTCGGATGTCGGTCGCGTTACGGAGATGAAACAGAGTAGCGATACGCTCTCGTGCTGGACGTGATGTGCGTCGCAACCAGCCGTCCACAACACGTGCTCTGGCTTCCGGTAAAAACTTTGGTGCTAAGTGGAGATGGCAGCCGAACGAGCTTGCCCATGCGCCCGTTAACGGCGTGAAAAAGACGAAAATCGCTGTTAACAACGATATTTTAAGGAGAACTCGCACCCGACACATTTCCGGTCCCGTGGTGCACAACTAACGCGATGGATTAAGTTTGTCAAAAAGGCGTCAGGGGCGAGCTCAGTTCGAGTAAACGTGTGCTTACTTCCCGGGCCAAACCTTCGCCGCTACCACGCCGGCGATCATACTCTGTACGAAACAGAAGAAGATCCAAGCGCCCGTGAGACTGAGTGGAAAGGGCTGTACTCCATACATGATGAGCTGACTTCCCATGTTCAATCCGCCGATTAAAATGCCGTAGCGGACACCTTCGGCGACTCCACCGCCTTTATAGCCATGAACGAAGATGATCGAGAAAAACAGGGCCGTGAAAAACTGACCCATGATGATCCAAGGAAACATTCCGGACATGTCCATCTCGGGACGCCAAAGCGAAGCCGTTTGCATGTACAGGTCTTTCAGGATCACGTGGTGCACGAGAAAATCGGTAGCTAGGATCGTAATGAAAACCGTAATGATCGTAATGCCTAGACGTTTGAGATTCATGAGTTCCCCCTTAATGCTTTGATTGTGACATGTTAGAGTTTGCGAATGCCAGCCCATTCTGGAGTGCGCACATGGTTGCTCGGCCTCGTCCTTGGCGCCATCGTCATGGTGATTCTCGGCGGAGTCACGCGACTCACGTTGTCCGGACTGTCGATCACGGAGTGGAACCCGATTTTTGGTTTTGTTCCTCCGCTCAGCGATGCGGATTGGAGCGCAGAACTTGAAAAATATCGTCAAACTCCGCAAGCGCGGACAGTGTTTCCGGATATTTCTCTGTCGGATTTCAAGAAAATATACTTCTGGGAGTTTGTTCATCGTCTCTGGGGTCGGGTGCTTGGGATCGTGTTTGCGGTTCCGCTGATTTGGTTCTGGAAACGTCGAATGCTCGACGGATTTGTGAAACGCCGACTTGCGTTGGCGCTTGCTATGGGTGGTCTGCAAGCATGGATCGGGTGGTTCATGGTGAAGAGTGGCCTTACCGAAGGACCGTTTGTGAGCCCGTTGCGTCTTGCTATTCATTTCTCGCTTGCAGTCGTATTGATCGTATTGCTCTTCGATACGGCGCTGCGACTGAAGGCCGATGAAAAGCAGCCCGTTCAGCGCACACCTTTGCGCACACCATTGCTATGTCGCTGGTTTTTTCCGATCACCGCACTGGGTTTAGGAATTCAGATCGTCTTCGGAGCCTTGAATGCCGGACACAAAACGGGAACGTTGGCTCCGACGTTTCCGACGATGAATGGTTATTGGATTCCGCCCGGACTCTGGGAACTGCAGCCCGTACTCATCAACTTTCTTTCGAACCCCGTTACTGTTCAGTGGTTTCACCGTCTTCTCGGAACATTGATTGTCGCCGCCTTTGCGTTTTTTGGAGTGAAGCTGTGGCGCGCGGGTCGTAAGCGCTCGGCTCTTTTCTTATCGGGGCTCGTTCTCTTTCAGTTTGTCTTGGGAGCCGTCATCGTCGTAACTGGAGTTCCGATCCTTCTGGCAGTATTGCACCAGCTGTCTGCGGTGATCATCGTTCTGGCTTTTGTTTGGATGTGGTCAGACGGAGACCTGCCCGGAGATATGCGATGACGGAAGCGGAGTTCTTGCGCACGCGTCCGATTCTCATCGCTGACGAGTCTGCGTCGGTGATTCGATCGATGGCTCAAGTACTTGTCGAGCTCGGAGCTGAGGTGCGTAACATAGCGACGGCTTCCGATCTTGCTTCGGCGAAGCAGATGCTACGCGATCGCAAGCCCGGGATTATAGTCGCTGAGTATGCGTTTTCAGATGGTCCGGGACTTCAGCTTGTCGGTGAGCTCAAGAAGATTTGTCCGCGCGATACCGATCGCCTCTTTGTTCTGGCTACGTCGAATTCGTCGGAGTCCGCCGTCGCCGAAGCTGCCGAGGAGGATTGTGATGGTTTTATTCTGAAACCATTCAATCGTGGAATTCTTAAGAAAGCCATCACGCGCGCGATCCAAGAGAAACTCGCACCGGGTAGTTATCAAGAGGAAATTCAACGCGGCAAAGATGCCTTTCACGAGAAGAAGCTCGCGGAGTCCGTGACGAGTTTTTCGAAAGCTCAAGAGTTGCACGAGAAACCGACGCTTGCTTACTATTATCTGGGTCGCGTGCTCGAGTTGAAGGACGGTCTGGATCAAGGGCGGGCATGCTTCGAAAAAGGACTGGCACTGAATAGTCTGCACTTCAAATGTCTTGGAGGCATGATTGACAACCATTTTCGGCAGCGTCGTTATCAGGAGTCGTTTCAGTATCTCAAAAAACTCTTTGAAAATTTTCCGACGAATCCCAAACGGATTTCGCAAGCGATCGTTCTAGCGATTGAGACGTCGAACTTTAAGGTTCTAGAGACAGCTGCGGAGCGCTTCTCGGTGCTCGAAAAACCACCGCATGGACTGGCGATTCGCTTGGTGCTCGGACTGGTGATTGGCGCGCGCTCGTTGCGCAGTCGTGGCGATGAACAGCAAGCACAGAATCTTGCATTTTGGGCGGACCGAATCGCTGGTAACGACAAGAAAGCTCTTTGGGCCTTAATCGAGTACCAGCTCGAGACGGAGGACCTCAAGGCGGTCGACCGACTTTTGGATCGTTTCCTGTTAGCGGATCAGGACACGAGCGAGTGTCTTGCGTCGAAACTGGGGCGAAAACTTGTTGGTAAAGACGCCGGTGAGATTGATGTCGTCGCGAGCGAGATTTTGGAGTCGGACGGTTTTCACCCGCTCGAGATGCGTGCGGTGATTCGCTATGTTTTGCATCGTGGTTGGAATCCACAGGCGCGTGAGCTCATCGATAAAGCGGCAGCACGCTACCCAGAACGTAAAGAGGAATTTCTCGACCTTTCACCGTGAAAGGACGCAGCCCCCTGAGACCCGCAACATAAGTGACGGCTTGCTGATACATTCACCAAGAACGCTTCGAGCGGCTTCGAGCCCGTCGCCTGCAGCCCCTGTCTCGATCACTCGAGCGATCGCTCCAGCGAGCGCGCCCGCTGCGAGATCGCTACCCGACGTGCGTGTGAAGCGATTACGTGGAGAAGCGACTTCGATAGCTGTTGTCGGTACTCCGATGTGGACGAAGTTCGGGCTGAACCCTGACGCGAGTTTTCGACCCCAGTCACTCTTAGTATTCAGCCTTGTGGCTACGAAGATGTTTGGAAGTTCCCGACTCCAGGCAGCCGGAAAGACCGGCGCCGTCTCGATATCGCGGAGTTCATCGCCGGCGGACGTGATCACAGGAACACCGTGCACATTAGCAAGTTCAACACCTGCGCGAAGAGCAGCCGATGGAACGGTTGTAGCCCAAGGAACCAAGATCAGATCGACTTGTTGACGAATCGCTTCGTCGAATGCGCCGGCAATTGCGTTGTCCGTGGTCACTCCGTACGGACTAAAGACTTTGAGACTGATGATCTGTGTTCGCGGAGCTATGTCATGAAGCGTGCTCGCAACGCGTGTTCCTGCATAACTGTCGTCAAACGGCCGGTTGTCTCCTGAGATAAAATCATATCCGAGTTCATCTTTTTCAAAGGCGGAGTGTAGCCAAGGATGATTGTAGTCCACTCCCGAGTCGATGAGCGCGATGCGCGTCGCACGCGTGTATAGGAAACGTTCCTTGATGTCGATGCCCAACGATTCGAGCCAGCCACCGGCGGCCCAGCGGTCCGCTTTTGAGGGCTTTTGTGGAAAGTCGTCGCTGTAACCTTCCTGCGGCTTGATATGAAACCACTCGTACGGGTGAACGGCGAGAGTCTTGGTTCGCGCTTCGCGCTCAAAATCCTGATCGTACTGTTTGTAACGCCACAATCGGTACGGCAAGCTGAGCAGGTCGCGCAGCCAACCGAAGAGACTGAACCGGATCGTGCTTTTCGATTTAGGCTTCGCCGTTTCGATAGGATCGGCGTCGAGAGTCACGGCGGTCGCAGCCGCCATAGTCGTGGCCGATGCTGCCAGGGTACGATCCAAAGCACCAGCGCCCTCAGGTTCTCCCTGAGCAAACGTCGCGCCTGGAGCGAGTCGGGCAAGACGCTCAAGTGATGTTGCTTGTGCCAGTACGGCGATGCTGCCTGAGGAAACGGTTTCTTCGACCTCGAGAACAATCGGATCACTGGGGTCTTCAGGGTTGATTTCGGTGTAGAGCGTTCCGGGAAGAACTTCGGAGTTAGGACCTGTTCCGAGAAGAAACCGAGATCCCTCGAGAATCGCGTCGAGTCGCGCCCAGCGCGGGAGTTCCGAGTGTT
Source organism: uncultured Oligoflexia bacterium (assembly GCA_964549505.1). Lineage (GTDB taxonomy): Bacteria > Bdellovibrionota > UBA1018 > UBA1018 > CAZJVD01 > CAZJVD01. The sequence goes on along the minus strand of CAZJVD010000009.1, from coordinate 93,121 downwards.
TCCGTGCCATGTGATCAAAGGCTCTTGCGACTCCGCGGTCAAATGCCTTCAGCATAGCGTCGCGGCGGGCGCTTTGCATTTCGAGTGAGATGCCTTTGTAACCCAACGAAAAATCCCAATAGCGTCCGTCTCCGCCCACAGCGATGCGTTCGGCGTAAAGCATCTTGCCTCGTGGATCGCGAAACCGAACAAGAAAGGCTAGACGCGCGCGATACTTTTCGTAGTGAACAGCGAGTTTGGTGAAGATCAAACTCAGCGAGAATCCCGACCCGATATCAAGGCCTGATTGCGAATCGAGAGGAGGCTTTCCAACGACATCGAAGCGAGGACCGAAGCTTGCACGAATAGCGTCCTTATAGAGAGGAAAGGAGTTTCCAGCAAAGCGCGCCGGAATTTTCTCATTGAATCCGTAAAATGTTCTTGTCGCCCGCGAGCCCACTTGGAAACTAAAAGCTTTGAGTTCAATCTCAACGGTCGTTGCTGGCGGAACCGAGGATGACCAGACGGGACCACCAAACTCGTCACCGAGCGCATGCGTGGTGCGATCGGCGTCGAGCAACGACCTTTCGCTGAACGGTGAAACGGGTGATGTGACCACAAAGAGATTGCTGGCTTGAGCGCGGTCTTCGAGCCGCATCCGAAAATCTTCGCCGAGTTCGCGTGTGGTTCCATCGGGTAGTGTGATGGTCGTTCGTTCGATCGGCAGAACCTCGATCGCTGGCTTGCCAGACAGAAGTGGGTCGGCCATGGCCGACCACGACAGGAGTCCCGAAGCCACGAAAAGAGCTGCTAGCCGCGCGTGCATCAGGGTCTCCGAATCATCACCCAGTCGCCAGGGACTGGGATTTGGAACTCGTTACTGCTATCAATCTCGAGCGTCGATGTTTGCGCTTGCACGGACGAAGCGTGAGCCAGTGCGATGGGTTGATAAACGGGACAGGTCGCTCCCAGAACGCTTTCCGTAGCTCGACGATAAATCACGAAGCTATCACCTGAATTGATGCGATCACTGAGTCCGGCCTGCAGAATCCAAGGTTCGGTCGGGGTGGCACGTGTGATCGTCGAGTGCCACGCCAGCTCCTGAAAGTGTGCGTTGCTCTCGAGGGTTTCAATTCCCTTTTTCATAATCTGACGAACCGTTTTTCCAAACGACGTGTTGCGGACAAAACTCGGTCCAATCGTGATCAGATCCAAATCGATTCCGATGAAACCACTGACTTGTGAAGTTCGATGGTCTTCATTTGCTGAAGCTACGGCCCAGCATTTTCCGCTTTCGCAGTGCCAGAGACTGAAATCCATCGCCATGGTTCCAATCTGTGTCTCGAGTGAGCCTTTCAGAGGTGGAACGTCAAAGCTCCCAGAAGGTGAGAAGCCAATCGTGATCTTAAACTGCCTGACATTCAGTTCCATCGTCGTGAGACGAGCGCGGAGTTCGAGATGCGGTAAGCAGGGCTCGGTGCTGCCAAACTCTTTGAGGGGTGAGAGAAAACGTGATTCGGTGACCACCGATTCAAAAATCGAAGTCAGGTCGAGCGACGTATCAATCGTGGAACCATTGGGCAGACGGAACGGTAGAGAACCGACGGGTAACAAGCGAACTTTGCGGACAGGTTTCGCGGTCTGCAATCGAACCGTCGTAGGAATTGCCGGCGTTTTGCTCTTTTGGGAGCCTGCACCCTCTGCGTACGGAATTAAGAGACCTAGCGATACCCAGATGAGGACGAGAAAATACATTCGTACCCCCACGAATCGAATTGTTCGGGCCTATAGAAGCTGATCGGCATCCTACGGAAAAGCTTGAGCAAATCGATCGCAGATGTGAGAATTCATTTCGCATGAAGGCAGCCGTTTCGGTTTTCGCGGCGCTCTTTTTGACCGCCCTTATTCTTACGCTTTCGGTGCCGCCTTTTCATCCCATTGAGGGGGATGCGCTCGACTATCGCCTGAGTCTTTCGCAAGAGTCATCGATTTGGAAAATCCGAAAAGACACGTACAACACCTCGTTGCCGCATCTCTGGGACTCGGTTCGAGCACCGTTTGTTAAGCTCGCGGCGCGGAACCTGTCTTGGGGTGGGCTGACGCGTCTTCCGAATATCTTGGCGTTCTTGTTTTTTGCGATCTGGGCCTGGCGTGTTGCCTCTCGATCATCCTACTTTGGGGGTTTCGACGAAAACTGGAGACGCCTGCTTTGGTGGCAGTGGCTTTGTCTTCCGCCTCTGTACTTTCAGGCCGCGACGAACTCCGTCGACATGCCGGCCACGGTCGCGTTGATCGTCGCGAGTTTCGAAATTCTGGCGTCTGAGCGGTTTATCAAACGGCCCTGGTGGGCGGCGATCGCGCTTCAGATCGCGTTCGGCTGTCACTATTGGACATGGGCGGTGGCGGCGGTTCTTACTCTTATCGGCGCTTACAAGCTGTTGAGAGCGAGAGACCTTCGCCACGTTATGAGTTTTCTTGTCCTGGTTGCCGTTCCGTATCCCGCGTTCATTCTTTTGCGTAACGGACTGAGTGCCGGAAATCCTGTGCTGCCGCTTTTATCCTCTGTCTTTCAATCCCCTTTTCTGAGTTCTGCCCGCGTGACCGAACTTGCGCAGACGTATGGTCTCAGTGGCTTTGGTCGTACGCCGTTCGATCTCGTCATGGTGCCTTTGCGGCTCATCTTTAAGGGCTATGCGTTTGACTATCCCACGGGAGGCGCGCTGCTTTTTTCACTCACGGCGTTTTTGGTACCGGGTCCGCATCGATCTCGAAGACTACTGGTTCCGGCATTTGGTTTTTTTCTGCTCTGGTGGTGCACGCTTCAGAACACGCGCTTCATCGGGCTCGCGCTCTTTTGGTTGACGATCGTGTGGGTCGGCGTGGTTCGCGAGCTTTGGAAGACGAGACCGTTTCGGCCTTTTCTTGCCACGGCCCTTGCGGCGTATACCCTGGTGTGGTCGGTGATGGCGATCGGTCTTCAAGAGTTCGGCGCTCGTTACCTTGCAAAGTTTACGGATCGAGAGAGTTTTTTGCGGGAGACGGTGCCGACTTATCGGGATGCCGAGGTGATTCGAAAGCGGTTTGAGGGGCGCGATGGACCGATCGGTCTTGTGAGTCGCACCGGAAATGCATTTTATTTAGGGCGACCTCTCGTGTACTTTGCTGGACATCCATATTCGAATTTTTCGCTCACCGACGAGCGACTCTGCGCATGGGTCGCGGAGTATCGACTGGTGGGGCTCTATGGCGCTCCTGAAGTGATCGAGTTTTTGAAAGAGAAGGGATCGTGCTTTGCAAATATGAAGTCAGGACACGAACTCAGAGGAAACTTTGCCTATGCCGAGTTTTGAAAGGCTAGGACGTTGGATAGCCTTTACGGGATTGACGATGGGTCTGCTGGGAGTTGCCCTTTGGGAAGGGTTTCATCGCGTTAAGGAGTGGTTCCCCGGATGACGTTTTTGACGACGAAATTTCGCCTTCTCCGAATCTGGATTGCCTTTCGAGGGCTTTTTCTCATTGTTGGGTTTGTCACGGTCTGTTTAGCTTCTGCTGCGGCCGGAGGTCTCTGGTGGTTCTTTAACTCTTTACCCGATGTTCACTCTCTGAACATGCCGACGTTTACCGTTCTCGCAAAGGAAAGTGTCGAACGGCGAGGCAAGGATGCCGATAGCAAACCCCATCTTCATCGTTGGATTCCACTCGGAAATGTCGGTCGTCAGGCAGTTCAAGCCATCGTTGCCTCTGAGGACTCAGGATTCTTTCAGCACGAGGGTCTCGATTATGGTGCGATTGCGGACTCGGTGGCCGAAAATCTCAAACGAAAGAAGTATGCGTTCGGTGCAAGTACGATCAGTCAGCAAGTTGTTAAAAACGTTTTTCTCACACGCGAGAAAACGATCTTTCGAAAGGTCAAAGAGTGGGTGGTGACGTATCGCCTCGAAGGAAAGTTCACGAAGAAAGAGATTCTCGAGGTTTATCTCAACATCATCGAGGTGGGTCCGGGGCTCTACGGTATTGACCAGGCCGCGCGGCACTACTTTGGGAAATCCCCAAGCGAACTCAACGCAGCCGAAGGAGCATTCATCGCTGTTCTGCTTCCTTCGCCCGTCAAGTATGCCAAACGGTATTTAACAAAACAGGCACTCACGCCGGATGCTTGGAAACGCGTGCGCCGCGTGCTTCGCGATCTTGCAGGCATGTCCGTCATCACGGAAGAAGAGTTACAGCGTTACTGGAACTATCCCTTCTTTGGATACGCTTCGGCCGATGGAGCGCATTCTACTCCGAGCGACGACCTCGGTGATTCGGATGCGCCTGCGGATCAGGCCGAGGAGTCGGAATCAGAAAGATCACCAACCCCGGCCACACCAGACACGGGTCGCGAAGGGATTTCGCCTGCGGATCTTGGATTAGAACCTGAAACGACGGGCGACACATGAGAGATGTGGGCGAGCGGTCGATGCGCATCCGCTACGCGCTCCGGTACGAGCCCGGGACGGTACGCTTTCATGATGAGCGAAGCGTGGGGAACACTTTTGATGAAGTACTGAGCTCGCAACACATCCATTTGGCGTTCGGTGAGGTCCGTTTTCGTTAGTTTCGCGCGTGCGTGAGCAAGGCAGAGTGCTGCTGCGACCGATAGGTTAAAGCTCTGAGTGAATCCGGACATCGGTAAAACCGCGCGACGATCAGCCACCTTCAATATCTCTTCCGAAACACCGATTTTCTCGTTACCGAAAACAAGGGCTGTGGGAACCGAGTAGTCGATTTCGTCTAAAGTGGTTGTCGCTGTCAGATCCGTTGCAACGATCTGAAAGTCATAGTGCTTGAGAACGCGTATGCAATCTCGAGTGTTCGCCCAACGATCAATATGAACCCACTTATCAGCACCGAGCGTGACACGATTGGCTTCCTTTGTTTTTTCCTGGGTCTCGATCACATGAACCCACGGAAAACCGAGCCCTTCGGCGCTCCGAATGACCGCGCTCTGGTTTCCACGATCGTAGACGGAGTCCAAAACTGTAGTGACGCCCAGACGTCGACCTTGAACGACGCGTTCGATCTTTTCAATACGACGAGGTGTGATCCACGGTCCGAGAGCGGCGATGACATCGCGAGGACTCCAGCTCCCTTCGCCGAGATCAAAGCGCTGTTCGGGGCGTAAGAATGGAACGGCAATCATGACAGGTTAGATGTTCCCGACCGTGCATGGACACTTTCGAGTGTGGCGATCGCGTCGAGACAAGCAGCAGCCGCTTCGCGCCCCTTGTTCATATGCCCGGCGTTCTCTGGTCCAAGCCGACTTCGCGTCCGGGCCTGTTCGTCGGTGTAGGTCGTGAGAATCCCGAAAGTAATCGGGACGCCGGTAGCGAGTGAAGCCATCTGAAGTCCCATCGCGGCACCCAAACTGATGAACTCAAAGTGCGCGGTCTCGCCTTTGATCACGGCACCGAGGCAAATCACGCCCTTATACGGTCCGGACTTCGCGAGCGTTTGAGCAATCAATGGGATTTCGAAGGAACCGGGTGCGTAAAAGACGCGGACTTGATCAGCAGGAATGTTTCGTTCCGCAAGCAGCATTTTTGCGCCGGCGAGTAATCCTTCTGTATATTCAGCGCCAAACCGACTGACCACAATCCCGATCATAACGGATGATCCTCTAAGACGTGACCCAGTTTGTCGCGTTTTGTGCGCAGATAAGAAACATTATGTGCATTGGGTTCGATCTCGATCGCAACGCGTTCGGTGATTTCGAGAGCGTAACCGCCAAGGCCCACGACTTTTTTCGGATTATTTGTGAGCAACCGAATCTCTGTGAGCCCGAGTTGTCGTAAGATCTGTGCTCCCATTCCAAAGTGACGAAGATCAGCTTTGAAGCCCAAGTGCCGGTTGGCTTCGACGGTATCCATACCGCTGTCCTGGAGCGAGTACGCTCGGATCTTATTGCCGAGCCCGATCCCACGTCCTTCGTGTCGACGCATGTACACGAGAACGCCGCGGCCTTCCGAAGCAATCTGCTTAAGCGCGCTCGCCAACTGAGAGCCGCAATCACAGCGAAGCGAGAAGAGAGCGTCGCCTGTTAGGCACTCGGAATGAACGCGCACCAAAGGAGCCCGTTCGCCAGCCGTCGAGAGATCGCCGATTGCAAGCGCTACATGTTCCGTTCCATCGATCACACTCTGAAACGCGTGCATCGTGAACTCGCCGTACTGCGACGGGAACTGGCTGGTCGCGATCGGAAGAACCAGACTTTCGTTTTCTAAGCGATGAGCGACGAGATCTTGAATGGCCACGATCGGGATGTCTCCGTGTCGTTTCGAAAAAGCCTCGAGATCCTTTCGTCGTGCCATGGACCCATCTTCGTTCATGATCTCGCAGATCACGGCGGCTGGGTTAAGGCCTGCGAGGCGAACCATGTCCACCGATCCCTCGGTATGACCTGTGCGAACCAAGACGCCGCCTTCGACAGCTCGCAACGGAAAAATATGCCCCGGTGACACGATATCCGACGGTTTTGTCTTTTGACCGATCACCGTATGAACGGTGTGAGAGCGATCGGCTGCCGAAATCCCGGTTGTCACACCCTCGCGTGCTTCGACAGAAACGGTAAACGCGGTCGAGCGCGACGAGCGATTATTATGAGTCATCATCTCTAATCCGAGATCGTCCACGCGCTTGGGTTCGAGCGCGAGACATACGAGCCCGCGAGCGTGCGTGACCATGAAGTTGATCTTCTCGGGTGTGATCTTCTCTGCGGCGCAGATGAGATCACCTTCGTTTTCCCGGTCCTCATCGTCGACCAGGATAACGAAACCACCGCGACCTAAGACTTCGAGAGCGTGCTTTGAAATTGCCATATGTATTTCGCCAAAATATCCACTTCGATATTGACCCAACTCGGAACAGCCAGCCTAGAAAAACGTGTCATGGAAACGGTGTGCGGAACGAGCATGATCGTGAGTTTCGTATCGGTGCGCTCGGCAATCGTGAGACTCACGCCGTCCACGGCAATCGAACCCTTTGGAACGGTGTACTTGAACCAGCTCGCGAGATCACCGGAACGATCAAGACCCGAAAGTTCCATCCACACGTGGCCCGCTTCGCCAGCCGGTTTGATGGAAACGACTTCTGCGCATCCATCCACGTGTCCCTGAACAAAATGTCCGGACAATCGATCGCTCGCGCGAAGTGCGCGTTCAAGATGTACGACCGAGCCTGGAACCAGGCTGCGTAAGTTTGTGGCTTCGAGGGTTGCGGGGCCGACGCGAAAGCGCGCCTGAGGTGCGCCGTTGTCCCAAGCAGCTCCGGCCGCGTACTCATCGAGCGTGAGACACACACCATTGATTGCGACGCTCTCGCCGATATCGCCGCCGTTCGCAAACGGCCAATCGGTACGCAGAATGGCTCCGCCGTTCTGAAACTCGAGGGCTCGCACACTTCCTAAAGCCTGAATAATGCCGGTGAACATAAAGACCGACCAATTCATATCAGTGTTTACCCCAAACGTCCACGACGGTACGATCGGACTATGCCGCTCGTGAAGCGTTATCAAACGCTTGTTATCTTTGGGTTTGCCCTGGCTTTACTGTCAGGTGCCGTGACCGCCTGGTTCTGGTGGTTGCGCCCTCGAACAACCCCTTCTGAATTGGCGGTTCGTTCGTTCGCTCCGATCGTTCTCAAGGCCCAGCGCGGTGGCGCGCGCGATCGGGCGGAAGCTCGTACCGAAGCGCTCAAACGCGTCGAGGACGAACTTGTTCTTGCACGTATCACGGCCGCAGACACCCTTGCATTTTTCACCGATGACGAAGCGTTTGAGGCACTCAAAAAACTGTCGACGGATACAGAACTTTCGGTGCGATTGCGCGCCCTCATGGCGGTTTCGCGCGAATCGACCGACGCGCGTTTTCAGTTTCTGCGTACGAAGGCGAAAGAAGAGCGTCTGTCGGACGACGAGCGTGCCGTCGCGTTGATGGGGAGCCTCAGTCTTGCGGACAGAATTGCGCGAAAGGAGGTCGCGTCGCTTGCCGACCAAGCGGTCGACTTTTCGTTACAGAACGAGGGTGAACCCCAAGAGAAGACGACAGCGTTTCTCATGCAGCGTCCGTATCGAATCAAACGTTCGTTGGTGCTCTTGAAAACGAAGGGCGAACGTCATGGATCAATGGCCTACCTCGCTCGGTTCAAACAGGACCTTTGTGATTGGAAAGAAGCGCAGCGGACGATTCGTGACTTTGAAAAAACCTACGGCGAAACACTTTGCGAGCGATCGCCTTCAGCTACCAAATCGAAAACCCAATAAAAAAACCGAGTTTCGTGTCTTAATATCGTAGGTGGCGTCGCGACTCGCACCCGACAATCCTTGATAGAGACGGCCTTCCATAAAGAAACAAGTCCATGGAGCCATAGGAAAGCAAAGTCCGACAGCGCCAGCAAAACCTTGATCGACGTTCTCGGTCTGCGGGAGATCATAAGTCCACGGAGTTCCACTGGGTGTGAGGTGCGACGTCGCCCGCAGCCCGCCCGATCGCTTCGCGTGATAACCGCCAACACCAATTGAGAAAAAATCGGCCAACCAGAGCCTCAACAGAACGGGAAGAATCGTATCTCGATACGAAATCTCGGTTGTGATGGGCCCGTCGCGAAAGTCAAAACGTCGTTGTTCCACGAAGTAACCGACTTCTAGGCCCAGAAACTCGGCAAACCGAAGCTCGAGGAACGCCCCTCCTGTCAGGGCGAATTTTGGGTCCGTGCTGTAGATGATTTCGAGGCCTTGGATATTCTGTTTGGCGTCCCAAGACGCGCGACCAGCTCCCCCCGCAATTCCTAGGCGCAACCCAGCTTCAGCGGGAAGGCTGGTGAAGAGAAAGGTGACGAGTATGAAGTAGATGAGAGCTCGTGATTTCAAACAAGCTCTGTTTAACAGAACTTTGTTAGAAAAACTGCTGAGATCCGAAAGCGATTCCCCAGCCCCCGGCAGGGCCTAATCCGTAAGCAAAATCCAAACGACCGTTGAAGCTATAGATTTTCGGAGAAATCAGCCGAAACCCTGCGCCGACACTCCCAAAATCCTGCCGATCTCCTTGAGTATTTTCGCGTAGAAAAGGCGATCCGCGTGCCAGATCCACGAACGCTACGTGCTGAAGGACGAGCCAGGGGGTTCTGAGACTCGGGATTCGAAACTCCGCGTTCGCCTGAAGAAAGCCCTTTGTGCGTAGAATGCCATCGGGGTAGCCGCGTACCGTATCGAAGCCCCCAAGATAAAACAGATCCTGGACCTCAGGGGCACTCGTCTGGCCGGTTCGCATTTGAAGCGCAATATTTGCCCGAAGAGGGAGACGAATGTACCAGCGTCCCACCAACAGGGTTCGGTAGAACTCGTGCGATGAACCCAGAAACTCAAATGACTTCTGAAGCGTCAGACGCACCTCAAAGCCTCGGTACAGATAGATGTCCGTGTCGACGTGACCGAACTCGGTAAACAGCTCAAAAAGTCGTGCCTTGGACCGGCTCGAAAAACGGTAACCATTCGAGGTGTTGGTGTCGCGGTAGGATGGTGCGATCTTGGACTCGTTGACTTGGTCCCATGTGAGATCAGCTCCACCACCAACGGTCCACGATCGATGAAGTTCGTGATCGACAAACACGTGCGTGCGCTTTCTAAAAATAGTGAACGCTCCCTCACGCTGTCCCGATGTCCGGTAGAGGTCACGGTTTCGCACCTGTGCAGCGAGGTCGACTCCTAAGCGGGTGTGTTGGTCGGCGAGGCGTGGGTTGCGATACCAAACCCAACCCCCGTGCGTGCCATTGAGGTTTTCATACTGCGCGCCGGCCTCGTTGAGTCTCCCGGCAACGTTGACGTCAAAAAGGCCGGCTTGGTAAGCCGTGGTTCCACCGCCTCCACGAATCGAAAAATAAGGGATGGTGGTCCAACGTTCTTCGACTTTGATCACGAGTGCGGTTTGATCGGGACCCGGCTCTCGTTTGAAAAAGTGAAACTCGACAATCCTGAAAATTTCCAGATTCTTGATGCGGGCGATGCTTTCGCGAATGGTTTCGAGTGAAACGATCGCACCCTCGTGAAAAAGAAGTTCTCGCCGAACGACGATCTCACGCGTGCGCGATAGACCTTCGATTTCGATCGTTTCGACGCGCATGCCGGCGGCGTCGGGTAATGCGATCGGAACACGGTCCTCCGCGCGCAGGTGGGCCGACAGGAAAAGCAGACTGAAGACCGCCGTGTATAAGACCCGAATGCCGTATCGGCGTTCGGTCGTCACAGCGTCTTTCTCCATGCAGCTGCCAAGATGCACGAACCCAGTTCGTTGGCGACGCGTTCGGCACCTTTCTCTGTGAAATGTACCTCGTCGTAAAAGTTCGTGGCCGTGGGTCGCATACGTCCGGCTGGATCGCAACGAGCCACTCCATTCTGATCGGCGGTTTGCATAGTGAAGCGGTTGTAAAGAGACGCAATCCAAACTAACGATTCGAAACTCAATGTTTGAGGACGATCCGGGGGAGTCATCCAAAAGCTGTGACGATGCTCTTCGCTCGCGGCGGGATCGTAGGCATTGGGTTGATTAGCAATCAGGCACGGAACATGTGCTTGGTGGCAGATGTCGATAAACTCCAACAGATAATGCCGGTACTCGTCCGAAACGGATTCGGGAAAGTAGGAAATCGGAGTTCCTCGTGAAAAAAGTGACCCGCGTTTGGCCGCTAGTTCGGCTCCTGTTTCCAGCCGTTCGGTTGGAAGTGTATCCGCGCGCGTTCTCACGATGGCTTTGGCCTGTCGATAGGCCATGCCAACCATGCTGTTGCGGAGATAGAAGAAGCGCTTTTGAATCCAGAGGGGCGCTTCATTTCTGCGTTCCCCAAGAAACCCCTGAATGTCACGGTTCCAATCGTTGACCCCGATCAAAAGTACGACAAGATCGGGTTTCAGCTTCACAACCCGTCGTAGCGTCGCCACGTGATGGATACTAAAAAGACCCGACACACCCGTATTGACGACTGAAAGTGGCTGTTTGATCTCGGTCTGCAACACGCGTTGCAAGAGATGAGTCCATGTTTTCTGATCGTCGAGGGGAGCATCTTGTGTTGTTGAACCGCCGATCGCGAAAACACGCAGCTCTTTCTTGTCGTCATAGTCGATGGTCGGCCATACGCGGAATCCCATCGTGTCGGTCGTAAAAAAGTGTGTTCCTCGAATGCCTGCTAACGCGCCTTTCTGGTACGTCGTGACCAGGCGATACGAGGGTGGGCCGGTGAGGTAGTCGGTGGGGTCATTGAGGAGTAACGGAGTGACAAGCGTCTGAAACACCAATGCGAGAGCGATCGCCTGTGCGCTCGAAAGCAAGCGCTGAGCAGGATGAGCTTTTTTGAAGAAGAACCGCAGAAAAAAGGGTACCGCAAAGACAAGGGTCGCTACGGATCCCCATTTGAGGTCGTGTGGATCGAACGTCAATACTCCCCAAACCAAAAGGGTGATAGGTAACCAAGTTTTCACGATCATCTTTCAAGTTACCTCATCGTTCGCGGTGCCGGCAATGCTATGGTAAAAAGCGCCTTCATTCTGATGTCGAAACTTGTTTATTCCGACCGTTATATTGCCGTTGTCCACAAGCCTGCCGGGTGGACTGTGTATCCCGAGGGGAGCGGTGACGACGCACAGTCGTGGCTTCGAGAGAAATTTGCTTCTCCAGTGTTTCCGGTGCATCGGCTCGACAAAGACACGTGCGGTCTTCTCGCTTTCGCGCGTGACCCGCGGACGGCATCGGCCATTCAGGCGCATTTTCGCGGGCGCCAAATAGAAAAAGTGTACCGTGCCATTGTGCTGGGCTCGGTGGAGAAACCCGAGGGAGTCATTAAGACTCCGCTTAAGGCTAACAAGACAGGTCGGCTCGAATCGGCCGAGACACGCTTCCTTTGTCTTGGGGGTCTCGGGCGTCCCGGGACAAAACCGCTAACGCTCGACGGTGAGACATTTTCGATTTTAGAGGTGCGCCCTCAGACGGGGCGGTATCACCAAGTCCGTCGGCATCTTCGTGAAATCGGTCATCCTATCGCGGGCGATGCGCGCTACGGACGAGATGATGTGAACGAAAAACTAAAAAAACGTTTCGGTGTTGGACGGACGATGCTCTCAGCTGTCGGTCTGGCGTTTCAGCATCCGATCATCGGTAGGGCGATACGAATCAAGACGACGCCGGATCCCGATTTTGAGCAGTTTAGACGCCGTTTGGAGCGATAATCTCGGCACGGCGCATCGCCTGATGCCGGCCCAATGCCGACCCAAAGCCGCCCCAATGTCGGATGATTTTGGTGATTTTGGATTATTGTCTAATTATTTTTATAAGGGTACGATCCGGCCAGCAGAGGGGGGTTCTATGGGGATCACACAGGTATTCCAAGAGGGTGGACCGTTCATGTATTGCATCCTCTTATTTGGGTTGCTGACATTCGGGTTCATCATTGAAAGAACGGTCACGCTGTTCTTTAAAACCAAAGAGACTGAGCAAACATTTTCTAAGAAGATCTTAGATCTCATCACACGAGGCGATCTGAAGGCCGCGGAAACGGCCGCACGTTCCGACTCGGTTAATACATCAGCCGGATCCATTGTCGCTTTGGGATGTGGTTTGCGATCCGATGGCGCTGGTGAAATGGAGCTGCAGGCTCGTATGGACGAGCGACTGACAGCGGCCATCTCGAAACTGGATCGACGCACAGGATTTCTTGCGATGTTCGGAAACGTCGCAACGCTCCTCGGATTGCTTGGAACGATCACCGGGATGATTCATTCGTTCGCGGCCGTGGCGACGGCAAGTCCAACGGACCGCGCGACGATGCTCAGTAAAGGTATTTCGGAAGCCATGAATTGTACGGCGTTTGGTCTGATCGTAGCGATCCCGGCGCTTGTTGCGTACGCGGTTTTCCAAAACCGAACCGATCGCATCGTCGGTCGCTTGGTCGAAACCGTCACCGAGGCCTATCACGATCTCATTTTTTTGAGTGATCGTACGTCGGCGACGACTTCAATTGCGGCATTGGATCCAAGAAGTCCGCGACCAGCACAACCTTCACTCGAGGCTTAACCCGTGGCGGTTTCAACACCTCAGCAACCCGGTAAAGGCCGGAGTCTCGATGCCGAGATCATCCTGGTTCCGTTTATCGATCTTCTGTCGATGTGCATTTGTTTTCTCTTGATCACGGCGGTTTGGATTCAGATCGGTTCCGTTGAGATCAAGCAAAGTCACGGGACCGAAGCTTCAGCTGCAGCCGAGACGAAGCCCGAACTGGTGCTCGCGTTTCCGGCGGCGGGTAAGATCGCGCTGACCGTTAAGCAGAACGGCCGAGTCACGAAGAAGCACGAGTTCAAATCCTCCGACTTTACGGGAGCCCTGGGGCTTCTCGATCAAGGGCTTACGACGATGGGACTGACATCGGCGGGATCGGGATTTATCACGCCAAGTACACATTTGAACTACGGCGATCTTGTACGCGTGATGGACGTGCTCCGCAAAAAGAAGATCACGAATCTCGGGGTGCTACCGAACGCATCACCTAGTGAGGGCGTTTAGCCATGCAGATCGCGGCCGTTAACTTCGGTCCAGGCACGTTTGTTAAGCACCTCGTGGCGCGAGCGCATCGAAAGGCGGCGCGCAGGAAGGGTTTGATCGCGGGACTCATGCTGACGTCGATGGTCGACATGTTCAGCTTGCTCGTGATTTTTCTTTTACAAACATTCTCAGCTTCGCCTGAGATCATGGTTTCCAATGGTGTGATGTTGCCGGACTCGAGTACGAGTAAGGAGATCCTCGATGCGCCCGTGCTCGCGCTTTCTGCCGCCGGAATCTATCTAGATCAAAAGTTTGTGGGTTTGACAGACAGTCTCCTCGAGGATCCTTCGCCGCTTATGAAGATGCTCCAGCAGCAGAAAAAGCTCTGGATCACGACGCATCCAACACAAGATTTTAAAGGCGAGATCAACCTGCAAGCCGACAAAAGTTTATCGAGTGCGTTGGTCGCAAAGTTCATGGGCATGCTGCCGTCGCAACAATACGGGTCGATTCGTCTCGCCGTCGTCTCAGGAGGAAGTCCTTGAGTTTCCTAGGTGCTGCGTTCGGAGTTATAGGCTCACTGTTTGCCGTGTTTGCGCACGCTGACGAGTACCTCATTAAAGAAGTGGGCGCGCTTCGAGAAAGTCTCCCGATAGGCGATCCCTCGCGACGCGAAGTAACGCTACGATTGGCGGATCTTTGTTTCGAAACACGCAAAGCAGATTCGCTTAAGTACTATCGCGAAGTACTGACGGAGAATGATCGGACGAAAAGCCAAAAGAATTCACTTTCGGTTGCGCTCAAGCTCAAGGTGAAGTTTCAGATGGCGCGTCTGACGTGGGATCTGGACCGCATGACCGAGTCTGTTGGCTTGTGGCGCGAGATTTATGAACAACGCGACAGTGTTGAGTTTGCGCGCGAGGCGGCGTTACGACTCGCTGAGATCGACGAAAAGGACGGTAAGACGACGGCGGATGCGTACTACCTGAAAGCCATCGAGCTCTGTCAGGGTAGCGATGTGTGTTCTTACGCTCAGTTTCGGCGTGCTTGGATCGCCCATGGAGCCGGAAAAAATCCAGAAGCCGTGGCGATCATGAAGCAAGCACTCTGGGATTCGCACGGTCGACCGCGCGAGGAGGCCGTTCGTGACCTCATCGTGTTCATGGGACATCTCGCGACGGATGGTCAAGCGGAGCTACAGTATATCGAGGCCCTTGCAGAAAAGATCAGTCGTAAAACATTACCGCTGGATCTTGCGGCTGCATTTTTCGCTGTTGGGAATCGCAGCGCCGGAGTGGCTGCGCTTGAATACGTTAATTCGAAGCAGCGCGATTTTAAGATCCAGGTTCGACTGCTCGAGGAGCAGTATGGATTGCGGCAGTGGCCCCGTTTTCGTGAACTGTTGAGTGAAGCGGCCGAAACACTTTCAGCGTCGTCTGGAAGTTTTGACGCTGCAAACGAGAGTGGCACCGAGAAGATTTTGTTCCGGCTGACCGTACAGTTAGACGGCGAGCGCGCGACACGCTCCGAAGTCGCAGCGGATCTCAAGGCCGCGATTCAGCTCTACTTGCTGGCTTTTGATCGCACGACGGTCGATCGAGAGAAGATCGATCGCATGCGTGAAGGTTGGATCGCCGCTGAGACGGATAAGGCTGTAAAGATCGTACAGCTCGGACGTTGGATCGAAGAAGATACGGCGCGTGGGCGTTTGGGTGCGACGATCGTCAAGTTTCACGAACTTCGTGCACGTCTCGCACAAGAAACGGCAAACCACGACGTGGTGGTTTCGGCGATGACGGCTTTGTCTGCTTTGACGGCGTCGGGACCGCACAAAGACTCTGCGAAATGGCGTGAGTATCAGTATCGACAGGCGCGCGCGCTCTACGAGCAAAAGAAACTGGATGAAGCGTATCCGATCTTTCTTGCGCTCTCTGAACCACAACCCAAGCCCGATGCATGGGCTGTTCAGAGTGAGAATTTGGCGTTGGATATTCTGGGAACAAGAAAAAACCTACAGGAACTCGTCCGCGTAGCGGAACGCTGGACGAACTACAAAGGCTTTCAGGGGTCGAGTTCGGATGTTGCGGAGATCAAAACGATTCGTGATCAGGCTGAGTTTGAGTGGGCCGCGAGTTTAGGAAACGCACCTCAAGCCCTCGAAGTGTTTAGCCGGTACTGTAAAACAGGCCTTTTCCGTCCAAAGTCTTGCGAGAATGCACAGAATCTCGCAATCACACTCAAGAACCAAGATGTGTTGCTGTCGGTTTTACAGGAGCGTGGGTTGAAGTCCGAGTTAGCCGCAGAGTACGAGGCCGCCGGATATTTTGAGAACGCTGCGCGCTTGCTGGAAGAAACATCATCGCGCGAACGACCCCTCACACAAACCATCAAAACGGCGATTCTCTACGAACTGGGCGACCGACCGATCGAACGGGACCGACTCTTGAAGGGTGAGATTCAGCGTCTAAAAAAGGCGAGAAGTCTGAGCGAAGTCGATGAGAAGCTTCTGTTCGAAGTCTTACGGGGTTCCGATCTTTTGACAGCAGATTGTTTGGCGTTGCCATGGAGTGCGCGGATGCGAGCGGTGGTTGCCAACGATCTTGAGGAAGCGGGTCGTGGTGGTAAAACGACGGCAGCCGTGTTGCGCGCTTCGAATATTCCGGCAGGAGCGGCGTGGCGCCGTATCGTGGTGGGAGAGACAGCAAAGGAACTCGAAAAGCTTGCTGCTATCACGTTCACCGGCAAGAAAAGCAAAGCGAACTTTGAACGACGTTTGGGAGGTCTCGCAAAAGCCGCCGAGAATGCCGAAGCTTGGGTTTCCGGAAGAGCGCCTCGCGAGCCAGCCGACGCACAGACGAGTGTGGAACTCGTAAAGCTTTTGGAAGCGGCTTACAGAAAACTTGCTGAGGATGTATTGGCGAGTCCGATCCCAGCCGATGTTCCGGCCGAGGTTCAAGCACAGCTCAAAGAAGCACTCGATACGCTTGCTGAGCCGCTTTTGTCGAAAGCGAAAAGTTACGGTGACGTGGTTACTGAGATCAACAAGAGAATCCCCGTCACACCACCAAAGGCTGTCGTCGCGAAAGCAGACGGACTGAACCCTGTTTATCAGCAGCACTTGACGGCTCTGCATCGGGATCCGCTCAGCCGGGGAGCGCTGGAGGGACTGAAACAGTATTACGAGACGCTCGGACAGCAGAAACTCGCGCTCTACTTTGTGGGACGGATCGACAGTCTGAGTTCGGGTGTGAGTCGCGCGCCAGGAGGCCAGTGATGAAGAAGCGTGTTGTGTTTGCGGTTGTCGCCTTTGCAATGTTCGGGGCAGTGTTCGCGGGCTCTCTGATTCCGAGTGCGTTCGCCGCGGAAGAAAAGAAGCATTACAAAGCCGGCAAGGACATCGATTTCGAGGCTCTGATCATTCAGGGGCAACTCAAGCGACCCGAGCTTTCGGTTGTTACCGGTGATGCAGCTCAGGGAACGGACGGACTGCTCCGTATGCGGGAAAACTTCATTGATCAGATGGCGCTAGATCAAGGGGAGGACGTTCAGTGATCGCATGGGCTGCCGCGGACGGAAGACTGCTCAAGACACTCGCTACGGATGGAAATGCTGGATCGAGTGAGGTCTTTGGCTTTCATCGAGTCTTCGGTCTGATCGCGGAGCGTGAACTGCCGCGCTTACGAGTTGCGCGCGAGCTGCGGGGCCTGCCGACAGGTGAACCCAGTCCTTCTTGGGATTTTAAGTTCGAACTTGATGCAAAGAACTTTCGCGCTCGATCGATTCAGGGCTGCCAAACTCGGTCCATGGGTAGCGAGTGGGTGATTGAGACACCCAAGAGAACATTTAAGATCGTCAAGTCCGAGACCATTCCAGCTCGTGATTTTGATCGCGCCGGAATCCCTGAAAAAGAACGATTCTCAAAATCTCTCTTTCTGTTTTTATTGTTTCTGTTCGTTGGGTTCACGTTGTGGACGATGCTCTTTCGTCAGGACGCCCCTCCGGCTGAAGAGACGCTGGAGCCGGTATTGGTCAATATGGTTCCAGAAAAACGTGTTGTGATTCCGGCGCCACGTGCTGTGGTTAAGCAAGAAGCCGTGCCGCTCTCGACCCAGCAGCAGGCGCGACGGGCGATTCAACAGAATCTGGGTTTCTTAGGTTTGATTGGAAAGAAAGATCTTTCGAAAGCCATTGGCGGACTGCCGTCCGATCTCGCTAAGAACGTCAGCCCCGGCGCAGGTCCGGGTGGAACCGAGGGCAGCGGCGGAGAGCTGCTCACGGGATTAGGTCAGGGTGTGAAGCGTACGACCGTTGGTGGTAGCGGCGTCGTAGGCCTCGGCGGCGTGGGAACTAAAGGCAGTGGTGGTGGACAAGGTGGTTATGGAAATTCGCTCGTCGGATCTGGCGAGGGGAAAGGTCTCTCGAGCATCCCACTCTCGCAGGACATGATGTTGGAAGGCGGTTTAGACCGTTCGGTTATACAGGCGACCATCGCAAAGTACCTGAATCAGGTGCGTGCTTGCTATGAAACAGGTCTGCGATCCAATCCGGGGCTCGAAGGACAAGTGGCTGTGGCGTTCGAGATTGGAGCGTCGGGTGCGTTGGATGCCGCGCGTGTCTCTCGATCGACGCTTGGACAAGGTGAAGTGCCCGCCGGAGTTGAGAGCTGTATCACCACAAAGATGATGGGATGGGTTTTTCCTAAACCGCTCGGCGGCGTGAAGGTGAAAGTGAACTATCCGTTCTTACTGAGACCCGTGCGTTCGTAAGATTTGGGAGTGAAGGGAATACAGTGAGGGGAATACGAAAAATGAGGAAGACAGCGTTTTCAGCGATCTACGCGACGACGGTACTGTTGGGAGTGGGTTGTAACCAGAACCCATTTCCCGAGAACAGCAATCTTCAGTCGGAGAAGCCGCCCCCACAGAAGCCGGTAGAGGCTCCGTTCAGCATCGTTGTTCCAGATTTGATTGAGTTTAAAGAAGGTCGCAAGGCCGAGATATCGATCGCCGCGCGTGTCCCAGCGCCCGGGCGTCCTATTGTGAACTTTGTCGGTTTGCCGTCTGCAGCTGCTTATGACCCGGTCCGGTCCGTCATTGTGTGGGCGCCCGACTACGCCGTGGTTGAGCGCGCGGCGAACGACAATATCGGTTCAAAAGTAATTCCCGTTAAGATTCTCCTACGCAGTTCAGATGATACCGTGACGACGTACCAGCGTGATGTGATCTTCATGGTGCATGATAGTCCGCGACCTATTCAGTTCAGTGGTCTTGCGGACAGCACGTTGATCGAGGGCCAGGCGTTTTCGGCTGTCATTGACGTCGTGGACCCCGACGAAAAAAGCCAGACCGCTGCCACAGCTTATGGACTGATGTGTAAGGGAGCGCCGGCAGGAACAACGATCACGCAGGATCCGACCAACCCTCATCGCTTTCGTGTTCAGTACACACCGTTGTATTCGGACGTGAAGATAAACGATTACTACGATGGCGGGGATCGCGCACATTTCAGGAATGTACCGGTAGAATTCGTCGCCATTGCTCCAGGTGGAAAGTCATTCACGCAGAGAGTGACCTGGCGACTTCAAGATTCGCGTCAGCTTCCCCGAATTTCTGGACCGAACATCGTGACCCAAGGACCGGAAGTCAATTTCATCGTGCGCGCAGAGGATCCGAACGGTGAAGTCCCGCCCGTAGCTGAGCTCATCAGCGATGGTGCGGCCCTTGGTATACGTTCGATCGCGCGCCAGACAACGGCCGGTTCACCGGTCCGCGCGCCGTCGACTGCGGCGATGATCGAGTGGAGAAATATTCCGCAGACTGCTTTTGGGAGGGATCATACGATTCAAATTCGTTTCTGTGTGAACCGCGCGGGAACGACTGAGGTTGACTATTGCGATGTTCAGAATGTGCGGGTTCAGTTGCAAACGACCGTGCATCCAGCACCGACGATCGATCGCACGCGCTGGCCTCTAGGAGTGACCCGACGTCTACGAGCCAACGAAACGCGCTCGGTGGCGATACCGGTTCCTGCTACCGACGGGACCGCGCCCGTGGTGCAGATCTTTCCTGAGCATATGCGAGGACAGATCACCTGGGCCGATGGTGGTCTAACCCTTTCGCCACAGACCGTGGGGTTCAAGCAGTTTGACCTTGTGGCGACGTCTGCTTTTGGTGTCACTCAAAAGGAGAGTTTTGTTTACGATGTGTTACCGGCGACGTGGAGTAAGACGCTGATTCTCGCGGAATCGATGCGAACCGGAGAGATTGGCGTGGTTCTGCAAGCGTTTCCTGGTGCCCAAGTGATCGATCCACGAAGCGACGAAGTTTCTGACCGGACACTTGCACTTCGCGAGAATCTTTACGTCGGCACGACCGCGCTTTCGGATGCCAACAGTGTTGCGCGCGTCGAGTTGATCGCCTCGAAGATTAAGAACGTGATTCTCAGTTCGCCACTTCTTAAACTTTTTACAGGAGCGCTCAAGGAGGAACTCGACGAACAGCGAGTCAGCCTGCGTTTTCGCCTCCAAGAGCTCATGGCGCCTGTTCCCCTCGATACACTACAAGCTGAGGTCGAGTTGGGTTCGGTCGTCGCATCACCGGTCGGTGTTATCAAGCTGGCAGGTACGACTACGACAGAGTCGGCGTCGCCACTCAGTGTGCAGCTCTCAGTAGGATCACGTTGCGTTCAGGAAATCAGTGCGCAATCCCCCAGTTCGGCCACGCGTGTTCCACTGGTTGTGAGCTGTGACCGTCGTCGCACCGACGGCGGCAGACTGATCGTCGCGGGTCTGGAGTGGGCCGAGTGGTCACCTCAAAATGCAACTGATGCGGAACTTCCTGTCGAGTGGTTGAGAGGATTGGTGGGACCATGAATATGAGAAGCCTTGCACTCGTTGTTACGATCGGATCGATATTAACGGTTGCCAGTGTGCTCGCTGCGGACGAGGCAACTCTCGAAGAACAGCTGCAAACACTAGCGATACCAGAAAACGAACTTGCTGGTGAGATTCCGAAAGAGCAGCTCTATGCTGTCCAGAGTCGCTTTTCGCCGTTGAAAGGTCGTTTCGAAACATCCGTTGGGGGTGCGTACACGCTGGCCGGTGAACGTTTTCTCAATAGCAGTGATATCCATGGAGCCCTTCGATACCATCTCTCGGATCGTTGGAACCTGGCGCTAACCGGATCGTACGTTTTCAATACGATGAGCGAGTCGGCTGCAAACCTTTTTCAGGAGTACGGTCGGTTTCCCGACATTGCGTACGCTAAGAGTCGTGTCGATCTCACAGTCGGTCATCATCTCTTCTACGGAAAGTTTCGTCTGAGCATGGAACAGACTCTGTACTTCGACTACTTTGTCGCGCTGGGTGCGGGTCGGGTCGATCTCAATACGGGCAGTCAGTTTGCGGCGGTTGCGTCGACAGGGTTTGCGTTTTGGCTTGGAAAGCACTGGAGTTCCCGTCTCGGAGTCGAAACCTACGTCTACAATGAGCAGCGTGTTCTGAGTCGCGGTCTCGTCGAGCACCTCATGAGCCATCTCGATATTGGCTACGTGTTCGGTGGAGGCGAGTAACGTGCATAACATGCGTAGCCTGTGTCAGGTGATTGCGACTTTTGCTGTTGGTGTCAGCGCGCTCTGGACCGCTGACCATGCCGCACATGCAGGCTCGGCAGCGGATGCACTTTTGAATTCGGTTCAACCGGGACAAGCAGAGACGAAAGCGTCGGAACCCGTTTACACGCAATTGCATCTCGATGATCCGTTTGTGATCCAACTGTTTTCGACTTGGAAAAATCAGGTCGGACTGAGTTACGAAGTCAATTCCTGGGTGCAGCGAATTCTCTCGCGGCAGTTCGAAGAAGCCGCACATCTTGTTTCGACGCTCGAGATGAAGATTCCCGAAGCGTTTGAAGAACCTTATCGATTTTCGTACGCGTATCTTTTATTCAAGCTGGGACTCTCGCAGAGTTTTGTCGACGAATGGGTAAAGTTGCTGGCCGTTGAGAAGCGTGCACAGTCTCCGTTCGCGCTTGCACTCGAACAAATGATTGAAACGACCACCCAAGGTTTTACGAATGGATTTGCGAGTCGACAGATCCAGCTCACTCAGGAACAACGTGGGATTCTCAGTCGTTTTCCGCCGACACGTAGCAAACTGTTTCTCGAAGCGCATCTTTACATGGGGCTGCGGTCGGGCGCAAAAGCTATACCGCTGCTGGGGTACATCGACCCCAGTCACCCGCTAAAGATTCCACTTTCAGAAACCGCAGCTCTGAGTCTAGCGAAGAGCGATCAGTTGGGTGAAGCCGCACGCATTCTCCGCGATCATCTTGAACCCGCCATTGATAAGAAGGGGAGTGTTCGCGATCTCGCGCGGTACTATTTGCAGATCGCACGTTTGCTCTATCAAGCAGGAGCGCTCGATGGGGCTGAAACGTTTTATTTGAAGATCCCGAACTCTGTCGCGCAGTTTCCGAAAGCGCGCGAAGAGCTAACATGGATTTGGTTACGTAAGAACGATACGCAGAGTTTGCGCGGCCATCTGTCCACGCTGAACTCCAAACTCTTTGAAGAGCGCTTTGCTCCGGAACTTTGGTTGGTGCAGGCGATTTCGGATCTCAAGTTCTGTCTCTATACGGCTGTAAAGAGCGATTTTGCGAATTTCAATCGTGTGAACACAAACTGGGCGAAGAAAATCGAGTTGGCTTTAGCCGCATCGGAGACGCCCGCACCGCCGGCGTTAGGAGCGGGGGGTGACTGGTTTCTGTCGCAGGCCGAGGCGGCTGTTCCGCAACTACAAGCCGAGGCGACTGAACTTGCGCGTCTTGAGGAGCGAAGCGTAGGAGCCGTTTTGCCAGCCGTCGGCCCTCAAAAGCACTGGACGGCATTGCGCGCCGAGATCGCACGCAACGTGGATCTCGTTAAGAAAAGCTTGGGTCGTGAGCGTCGACAACGGTGGGAGAGTTTGGCTTCGCAGCTCAAAGAAGCCATTCGAAAGATGCAGTTTGTGAAAGTTGAACTTCTGAGCCAGGTACGTCTTGGTCAAGTGCCGAAGGCTGCTGGAACAACCGCGTTGCAGAAGTCGGATCGAGAGATCGCTTTCAAATTCGATGGTGTGTTATGGCCCGACGAACCCTTTCATCTTAAGTCGGTGACCGATGGCGTTTGTCGTTCGGCAGCGGCTTCTGCTGGAGGTCAACCATGAACTCGGGGAACTCGCGAAAAAACCTGCGTGCTGCAATTGGACTTATGGGTCTCGCGCTGGCTTTCAGCGGCTGTCGTGATCGCGACTTACTCTATCAAGTGGATCTGAAACCTTCTCCTTCCTATTCTATCGAACCCTCGGTGCTTGAGTTTTATCACCAGACAGCGGTCGATATTCTTTGGGTGATTGATAACAGCCAGAGTATGGACGAATACCAATGGCTGGTGATCCAAAACACAGATCGGTTCATGCAAAAGTTCACGCAGAATTCCCTAGAGTGGCGGATGGGCTTATTGTCCACGAGTCTTCGTGAACCTCCGTATCTGGGTTTTCCACCGCGGAATCCTATTCTCGATTGGCAGACACCCAATGGCATCACCGTGTTTCAACGAGGTGTGATGGCGCTCGGGACCAGGGGCGACAGCGTTGAACGGGAGTTTGCGCCGATTCAGAGCGCGCTGACTCAGTATCCCGACTTCTTACGTCCGGAGGCCGCGCTTGCAGTGATCATGATTACCGATGAGGAGGAGCAGAGTGGGATCCCGGCCGCGTCGTTTGTTGAGTTTCTTTTGAATCTTAAGAACGGCGATGCTTCGCGGGTTTTTATTTACGGTGCTTTCGAAGGCAACGATATCGGATGCCGAAGTGCTTCTCACTATCAGGGCTCACCTTTTGAAGAAGCCGTTAACCTGACCCATGGCAAGTACTACGGGATCTGCAGTCCTAGCTTTGGTGAGAATCTCGCGGATCTTGCGCAAGACCTCATCACGCGGATTTCTATCTTTCAGATCTATTTACCAGCTCGCCCGATCGTGAAGACGATTCGTGTGACCTATGCCGGACGAACGCTACCGGGTGGTCTCAAAGAGGAAGGTGGTTTGTGGTTCTACGACTACAAGACGAACACGATGAACTTCTATGATCTCGACTTTACGATCGCAGGGCACGATCGCGTTCGAATCGAATTCGACGAGGATGTGGGGAGATAACTCAAATGCGAGACGTTCGCGCGATCCTGATCGTGAGTGCCGTCGCTGTTGCAGGCATACTGTTTACGAACTCCGTGAGTCTAGCTCGTGGGTTCTTTGCGCGGCCGCAAGATGTCGCCGCACCTCGGATTGACGGAGTTTTACTTGATGACGTGAGCTACAGCTCCCAATGGCCGCTGGCGCACATGAGTGTACCGGTACTCTGGCAGCAAGGACATCATGGGAGTCATGACGTCATCGTTGCGATCTTAGGTTCGGGTTTCGACTGGAACTCCATCGACATGGCCGGCAATGTTTTTGTGAACGAGGCTGAGTCAGGAGATGCGTCCGACAATGGGATTGATGACGATCACAACGGTCTCGTCGATGACTACCGAGGATGGAACTTTGTTGATAGTACGCGTGATGTTTGGGCGTACAGCGAACTGACCAATGCTGCCGCACTCGCGATGGGTGCTCGAGCCGGCAATCGAGTTGGCGTTGTTGGCATCAACTGGGCCACTCAAATTCTACCGGTGCGTATCTTAGATGGTAGGGGAGCCAGCACGCCGGATCGTGTTGCGCGGGGTATTGACTATGCGTGGAGCATGGGCGCGAAAGTCATTCTTTGTCTCTGGGCAGGAGCGACGACATCGCCGGAGCTCGAGGCAGCCGTTGCGCGTGCACGGTCAGCCGGTGCATTGATCGTAGCACCTGCGGGTGACTCCGGCGTCGATCTCGATCGAACACGTGTGTACCCAGCGAGTATCGAGAGTGACGGCATTCTCGCGGTGGGAGCGAGTGATTCGCAACGCAGAAGAATGACGGGATCAAACTATGGTCTGAACAGTATTGACCTGTTTGCGCCTGGCGAGCTCATGAGAGACGCAGGCGCGGTTGGCAATCCGTCTCATCTAGCGGCAGCGAATGCTGCTGGTGTAGCGGCGCTTGTCCGCGCTGCTTGGGATCGCACGCAGATCACGCTGAGTGTGAACGACTGGCGTGAGCGGATCGTGAACGGATGTACGCGGGCGCATGCGTTGCGTGGGCTCGCTCGTTGTGAAGGTGTGATTGATGCACTGAACACGTTCGTCGGCACCCACACTGCTCCGGCCTGGCCGCAAGAGGATCAGTGGATCGATTTCGCCTATCGTTTTGAGTCGGCCCATCCCTATGGTGCCACCACAGACATACGAGGCGAAGCACGCATTCCCGGAGCCCGGTTTGTCCGCGCGGTAATCGATGCCTATGACATCGAAGATCCGTACGATCGCTTGACGATCTCTGATGCCCAAGACATCGCCGCCGAGACGATCACCGGCGCTGGTGGGGCGCGTGCCACTGCTTTTGTCACAGGTGAAACCATCCGGTTTCGACTCACCTCGGACGCCTCCGTTCATAAGTGGGGTTTCGCGGTCACGAAGCTTCAGTTTGTGCGCTGAAAAACGCCGTCGAAAAGACCCGAGCACTGTGGTATACCGCACGCAGTCATGAACCACTTTTACGGTTTCCTTGTTGGCGTGTTTTTTCTCTTTGGATCTGCCGAAGCGTGGGCGAATTGCAATGGCGCGGTTTCAGGCGAAGGAAGTGGCCGCCCAAAAATTCAACGTATTATAGACGGTCTTTCTCGTTCGGTTTTTGCTGAGGTGTTCGAGCGGTCTCGCGGAAAGCCTCGCAACGAGGTCCTCACCGGTCTCATCAACAGATCCTATGAAGTGGAATCCTTTTCTGATCTTGACCTGTATTTTCTCATTCACAACATGCCAAGGCATCGAGGCTGGGGAACTGAACTCACATCCAAAAAGCCTAAGGCGGCAGATCCAACGCCGGCTCCCGTCGTTGCAAAATCGCGTGGCGTTGTTGAATACGAAAGATTCCGCAGCGACATGGAGGCCCGACTGGGCATTCGTTTTGATCTTCCCGAGTGGACCCCGACTGAGTTGTTGCTCCTCTATCGCGTGGTTTCAAAGATAAGCCAGATTCACCATCCGGGAGTCTTTATGGATGCACTGGCTCCTATGCTCAATATTCTTGAGACTCTGGTTCAATGGGACAGTAGACATAGCTTGTATCAAGACTCCGTGCGCGCGCTGTTTCGGCGCTTGTATGCTGAAAAAGTTAGCCAGTACACAACCGATGGAAAGTCGATCGTCGTCGCCCTTCAGACAGCAAAGCGTCCGATCATCGTGGATCCCGCTCACGTTAGCCCGCAGATACTAGACGCCGTTAGGGTGGCGAACACCTCTGAAGGTCGTCTGAAGGCAATGAGAGCTGCCGTCCAATCTGCAGCGACCGTCAGCGATTCAGAGCTTTATGTGATCTTGGCCGCGCTTCCACGAGGGATCAATTGGGGGTTACGTTTAGAGAAGGCTAAGGAAGATTTAGGTGCTTTCGATCAAATGGTGGCTGCACGAACCGGCACTTCTTGGACTCGAGAGTTTCTGTATTTGGATGTCTACATCTTGACCTTGGCTCTCGAGAAACTGACCGTGATTCATTCGCCAGATGATTTCAGGGAAATACAAAATGAAGTTCTCGATGTGTTCGCCAGCTCTCATGAGTGGAGCACGAGTAATAAACGGGAGTACAAAGTTTCGCTTCTCACTTATGTTCAGGCAGTCGTGTTTCATAAGAGCGCGAGCTGTGGAGGCTATCTGATCAGCAGCATGGAAACTGTGGCCGATACGGTTGCGATCATGGATGCGAATGCAGAAGCCGCAAGAAGTCGCGCGGTTTCGTTGTCATCTTCGTCATCATCATCGTCCTCGATATCCTCTCCGAGCGCAGGGAGCGGCGGTGATTGGGCGTTGGGAATGGCTTCCGGAATGGTTCTGGGTAATCTCTTCTAAACCAAGACGTTTCGTATATTTTTGATTTAGTAATTTTGCCGATATATAACCCCGCGAGCTTGAGATTGAAACTCACGTTCAATCAATGGCTCAAGGTCGTGTAAGGTGTGCGCAAAGTATTTGATACAAGGGGTAAACAAGAATGATGTATCGCCAAGTTACTGGCTTTTGTGTGTGTTACGGATTGCTAATCGGAAGTTTTAGCTTTTCCATTCCTGCTTCGGGGCAAACCAATCCGATTGAACAAAAGAAGAGCGCCGTTGCCGACCAGCTTTTGGTTCAGTTCAAACCCGGAAACTTTTATGAAGTGCCGGGTACGGTTGCGGTTCCTCTCGTGATCGGAAAGGAGCTTCAGGCGCTTTCGTCTTCACAGAGAAGTTTTCTTTCCAGTATTTACCGCGTGATCGTTCTCGACCAGAGCGCGAGTAACAAGATCGAGGAGGTGAGAAAATCCTATGCCGCTCGATCAGAAGTCCAGCGCGCCGAGCTTGATGCGTTCTCTATCGTGCTTCCCACGATTCAATCGTCTACGGCTGTGGCCACTGCAGCGGCCACAGCGAACCCCACTCCCCCCACTCCCAATGACCCGTATTTCGGAAGTCAGTGGGGGCTCCAGAAAATTCAAACCCCTTTAGCGTGGGCAGGAGGATTCACGAGCGCCGAAAATGCCGTGATCGCAAGTATCGATAGTGGCGCTGATTTTATCCACGAGGATCTGCAGACTGGGCTTATACGGGATCCCCTCATTCATAGCTTAGGTTACCATTGCGAAGTCCCTGGTAACGACGCGATCGATGACATCGGCTTTGGAACGTACTTAGCCGGCATTATGGGGGCGGACACAGGAAATGGTATCGGGATCGCTGGCATCAACTGGAAGGCTAAGATCCTTTCCATGAAAGCGATCGATGCGTATGGAAGCTTGCACGTCTCGACGGTGGTTAAGTGTTTGGTGCATCTGCAGGTTCTTGCCAACAGTGGTCTGCCCGATAGTTACGCACGCGTATTGAATATTCCCTGGTACAGCATGGGACGAAGCTTGATTTTGGAGGACGCGTTTCATTCTCTTTTGCCCAGTCAGACTCTCGTCGTCTCGGGTGGTGCGCTCGTCGCCGCCAATCATGATATCGAACCGATCTATCCAGCTGCATTTCAGCTTCGCAATTCCATTGCCGTTCTTCCCACCGACGCCGGCGATCAGATTCTTTCGACAGCTGGATATGGAACGTCAACCATCGACCTAGGTGCACCTGGTTCCGGGATTCTCTCAACGGTTCCTAAATCGAATTGTCCTCTTTGTGACCCGAGCGGATACTTGTCGTTGACCGGATCGGCGCCAGCGGTTGCCATGACGAGTGCGGTTGCGGCTCAACTCATTTCCACTTTTCCCGCGTTAAGCCTAGATCATGTTCGTGATTTGCTGCTGAGACATACCACCGTCGATGTGGTGCCCTCGCTCTACAGAATGAACACATCGAGTGGACGAATCAACCATGCCAAGATTTGTGATCGAGCAACACAAGAGCTGGGAGCACGCTACACTCCAAATCTTCCGCCCAAGGCAGAGGCACGGAGCAGCCTTACTTCTCCAGCAGCAGCGGGGGATTCGATTCGGCTCACGGGTACGATCGTCGATCCGGACGCGGGCGCCGGTCTCTCGACCGTCGGGGGGTCGTGGGGAAGTAAAATCGTGATCAATGATTTCAGTCTCCTAGACTATATGGTGGCGAGGATTTTTGATTTTGGTTCGGTGTATCGACACTATTTTGTTGGCGCCGAGGCATTTCAGTTTACGGCACCTTCTCTTGCGCGCGATGTTTCACTCGCTTATCAGTTCAGTGCGAACGACGGAAACGGTGGAGCAGCCGCTCCTGCGAGTGTTCAGGTCGGCATTCAGAAGTCCCCTCAGCCTGGCCAGCCCCCAGAAGGTAGAGTGTATATGTATGCAGGATCCCAGGTGGCGCCGAACGATAGTAGTGGGAGTAACGAGGTATCCCTTCCTTACCAATGGAATTGGGTAACCATTCGACTGAAGAATGCGCGGGATCCCGATCATCTTTCTGATCCGCTCATTCGCTACACTTATCGCTTTGATGGCAAAACATACTGTTGCTGGCAGCCATACGATCAAGGCGATCCTTATAATCCGTTCGGCAATGTTGTCGCTGGACCCTTCATAGAGGCCGGCAAAGTTTATCGGGTTCGATTTCAAATGATCGATGGAGATCTTGATCTTACCGACTCGAGTCCCGTGTTTCATCCTGTCGACACTTCAAAGCCAGTGGACATCATCGTTCGAAAGCAAACCACCGATGGACTCGTGCCTCAAGGCATGCCTCCCATGGCGAAGTTCAGTTTGAACCCATCAACGATTTCCGCTGGCTCGAGCGTGTTGATCGATACTGTGCCTGCCTATGATCAGGATGGAACGATTGTTCATACCCAAGTCTCATGCGGAAATGGGATGAACGCGCTCTTTCTCTCGGGGGACTCCGTGTCGGGAGTCGGCAAGTATTCGTGTTCGTATCCCGTTCCCGGAAACTACGCGGTCGAATTGGTGGTTGAGGACGACAGCGGATACCGCGATAGCGCTATCTCGTACTTGGCGGTTCAATGAAAATGAAAGCGAAAACGAAGACGATCGGCCTCGTCGCCACTTCTTGGCTACTTTTAGCGGCGGATTCATCGTTCGCGGCTTCATATAGCATAACCATTGATGATCCTAATCTTGACCCGACCCCGAGGCACTCTCCTGCTATGCGAGACAAACTCATATTGCAGGTTTTAGAGGGTGCTCACGCGAAGGTTGTTTTGTTTGTGTGCGGAATGCGTGTCACTAATGAAAAAGGCACGGCCCTTAGCAAAGAAGGTACTGCTCTTTTGAAAGCTTGGGACAGAAGAGGGCACTGGATTGCGAATCACACCTTTTCACACCTCGACTATCACGCGACCGAATTTGATGACTTTTCGACGGACGTACTGAAGGTCGAGCCACTTCTGAAAGACTTTAGTAACTTCAGGAGGTATTTCAGATTCCCTTTTCTTAGAGAGGGCGACACGCTGGAGAAGCGCGATCAAATGCGCGCATTTCTTAAGACACACGGTTACTCACACGGCTACGTCACCATCAGCACCTCGGACTGGTACATCGATCAACGCATGATCGATCGCTTAAAGAAAAAGACCAGTACGGATGTCGGTTTTTATCGGGATATCTATTTGAAGCATGTTTTGGAAAATGCGCTCTACTATGACGAGCTTGCACAGGAAGTTTTTGGGAAACAGATCCATCACACACTTCTGATCCATCACAACCTTTTAAATGCACTGTTCTTAGGTGATCTGATCGCGATGTTTAGAAACAAAGGTTGGAGACTCGTGGACCCGAGTGTCGCCTTTAAGAAGGACGGGGTTTTCCAACTCGAGCCCGACACCGTTCCTGCCGGCGAAGGATTTCTTTTGGCAGCAGCAAAAGCGAAAGAAAACTTTGTGACGGAGTTACGGTATCCGGCCGCGGATACCGCGTACTTGAAAGATGAAATCGACGCAATGGAACTTTATATCGATGGTTCGGCGGAGAAGTCGCGCTAGCGACGAAGACCGAAGCGACGAAACAGTTTATAGAAGATGCCGCGTTGACGGGTTGAATCCGGCGCATCTCATTTCGGTCGGCGTGGAATTGGGTTTGGAATCCCTATTTCAGATTTGCGCCTTTCAAAATATTCATAGGAACGGTCAACTGTATGGCGAAGAGCTTCTAGCGAATACAAGTGGTGTGAGCTGGGTATTCCATAAATAACACGGGATCCATCCGGTGTCGTGTAAGTACTTTGGTGCAGCCCTTGGGTCGGATGATAGCCGGTCGCTACGGTGCCCGCATAAGGGAAAACGCGGAAGTCGAGTTGATCGACACGCCAGACATACGGATCACGAAGAGCTCCTTCAAAGTCACCTCCAGCAATCGGGGGTTTTCGGCCAGAATACTTTGGGGCCAGTGCTTGGCTTGGAATAGCATATGTGAATTGCAGGCCATCTATTTCGTTTGCGAGCTGTGAAACTGCTGACTTCGCTGTGAGTGCGGTGGGACCAAATACCGTAATCTTATTGCCATCACTCAATGTAACTTCTACGCCCGCTCGGAAACGTCGATAGGACAATCTAGGTAATGAAATTTCTTGTATTCTAGGAACAGCTGCAAACGGAAAATCTCCTAGGTTATGCTGAGCATCCTCACTGGTTGAAGGAACTTCTCTAATTTCGAACTCTGGTTCTTCAAAGTGGTCACGTGCCCAGCGACCATTCCGAATGTTTGCCGCAAACCTTGGATCTAAGGAGTTCGTATGACCGGCAGGGTCCCCGGCAGGCTCCATTGATTTAGGGCAATTCATCGCATGGCCGGAAGTCGGTATGGATAAAATCAAAAACGGTAAAATATACTGCAACACTTATCGGACCCTCTCGTTATGACGGACATTGTTCTTTGGATAACCAGCCGCGCTTAGAATCGGTTCAATCGAATCGGTATCTCCAAAACTCATTCTTTCATATTTGTAACGAGGGCCCATCCCTCGAGTCTGATAAAAAGCGAGTGGATGACCGTCTGTAGTTAGAATAGGCACGACTGCATGTAGAAAGTTTCCTACACGAGCGGCATGGACAGCGGAATCCTTGGCGCCACAATCAAAGATATTTGAGGCCGAAATCGTGAAATCAGCGAAACCTCTCCGTGCTCCCAACTTTTTAGCTGTTTCGTAAATCCCTGGATGTTCAATCGAGGCGTGTGCGTAGTAGACAGAACCATCAAATAGACGTTGCAACCTCTCGAAAGCTTCGCTCGAAGAAAACACGGAAAGAAATGGATCTTCCATTAAGCTTTCAGTCGCTCCTTGGTCCCAAAGGGACTGAGGGGCATAGCGTTCCCTAAAGTAGGAATAAAAGTGTTCAACTTTGTGAATGACGTAAACACCTGAAAACGGCCCGAAATTATGTAGAGGTTCTTCGATCCGTTCTTCATCTCGATTGACGAGCGCATTAAAAAAACTCGAAACGAACTCTAACTGGTGGCGCGTAAACCTACCGCTCTCTGCCATTTCAGTAATCTTTGAATTCAAGAAGCGGTTTCTCTCGGGCTTCTTCTTTTCTAGTTCCCCTCTGTAGTGGATGTAGGAGTCAATATACTGGACAACGCCGCCCAGCGGGAGCATCTGCACACTTTCAGGAACGGGCACACCCGCAAGCATGCCAAGGAATTCTCCGGGAGTTTTTGCCGAAAGGATAAGTGGTCGAAACAGATATTCCTGACCGATCAGTGGACCCCAGGACCAGTCCGCGATGATCAGTACTTTCGCGTTCTTTCTAACGGCGATGTCCCAGCTGCTGTTCGTTCCAAAGCCGATAACAACATCGGTTGGTACTCGATCGACCGGCCCTCGTATCAGTCCGTCCAGCTCATTCGTCGCATAAAACTCCCTACCCACAGTAGGTTGGGTATCAGTAGAGAATAGGAGTCGCTCGGACCGACCAAATGCCTCGTGAACAGCGTTCCTGCTAAAGGTCTTGAGAAACGACGGGAGATTACGTGTCTCCAGCGCACTGCCGGTACCGATCACAGCGTCGTTGCAATTCATCGCATGGACGGAAGTCGGTCCGGACAAGATCAGAAAGGGTAAAACATATCGCAGCACGTACTGGTTCGTACCGCAGTGCGGCGTAAATTGCAAGGGTGCCGGTTCGCATCTCGGGTTTTGAGAGTGAGACGTCGAATTCGCAAGGGGGAAATCAAGTTTCGGAAGCCTAATGGAAAAGACTATCGCTTTAAGCGTAGGGAGATTCTTAAAAAGCGGGCATGAGGTTAAAGGTACTTGCTGTCGTTGAAAACGCACCGCGATCAAAACGACACTTTTAGTGTCGTTTCGCCGCGGATGTGCGTGGATCGTCGTATCTTTGAGAGTGCACCAATCCATAAAACGCGCCTGAGGGTGAGCCGACTGAAGGAACGTCCTTATTCTTGGTTTCTCTAGAGTACTTCCCACGCGTAGCCAGGATGGCGAGAGCGTGGGTAGGGTATGGACATGGATGTCCGTACTCTAGAGAAACCAAGAATAAGGACGTTCCTTCAGTAGACTGATTTTATGGCGCGTTTTATGGATTGGTGCACTCGGACGGACTCGAACCGTCACGCCTTTCGGCATACGCCCCTCAAACGTACGTGTCTACCAATTCCACCACGAGTGCCTAGTAAGAAGGATGGTGTTTTTGTCCTTTATTAGGAGGTTCTCTGTCAAGCAAGTACCAGCTAAGGGTTCGACAAACACAGTGTGCGCCTCTATAACTCCGAGCAATCATGAACGCTTGGGTTCTCTTCCTCATTATCGGTACGGTTTGGGGCGGCAGCTTTGTCGCTATTCAAACGGTTGTTCAGATCCTTCCTCCGTTTCATTGCGCATTCTTTCGAGTGCTGATCGCGGCTATAGCAATCGGCCTTTACGCGCTGTGGAGTGGACGATCGCTTCGAATGCCACGCCATCTCCGTCTTCTCAATGGAGTTGCGGCGCTCTTTGCGCACGGAATTCCGTTTCTGTTCTTGTTCTGGGGCGAGACGCGCGTGTCCGCGTCGGTCGGGGGCGTGATCAACGGTTCGGTTCCTCTGTGGACCGTCGTGATGGGATTCTGGCTGGGGCAGCCGCGTGAGATTTTGGGAAAACGCAAATTGGCGGGGGTTGCGCTCGGTCTATGCGGTTTGATCGTTCTTTATTTACCGAGACTGCTCGAGTCTTCGTTGCAGTTTGAATTGGCAGGCGTTGCGGCCATTACGGTGATGGCGATCAGCTACGGTGCTGGGACCGTTCTCACTCGGCGCGTGCTATCCGACAAAGCGCACGTCGATACGGTGGCGTGCGTGTTTTTTCAATTGGTGGTGAGCACGATCTTTTTAGCGGTTACAGCTCCGCTGCTCGAACCGTTTCCTCAGATGTCCGATCTCAGCAATCCCGTTGCGATCGGAAGCTTGCTGTATCTCGGTGCGATCTCAAGTGGATTAGCCTTTGTGTTTTATTTTACGCTCGTACGAGTCTGGGGCGCCGTCTCGGCAAGCGCGGTTACGTACATCGTTCCTGTGTCGACCATCCTTTTGGAGTTTTTGATTCATCGACGTGAACCACGTGGCGCTGAACTCGTGGGGGCTGGGTTGATTCTCTCCGGCGTTGCGCTTTCGCGCTCACGACCAGCTTTGTAGTCGAGCCATCGATCGCGCAGTGAGTGGTGTAGGGAGCAGGCAAGAGCCGAGAGAAATGACGCGTGCATTTTGCAATTCTAAGATCACCGACAAGTTTTTGACAGCAGCACGCAGTGTCTTAAAAGTGTGTCAAACCTAAAACACTCCTTGACCGAACTTAAAGGGCATGAAATCTTTTAGAAATAACGCATTACCCACATTCTTTGGAGGAAAGACTTTCATGAGAAACCGTTTACAATTCTCTGTAGTTTTGACAGCAGTCCTGGGTTTCGGACTGCAGTCACAGGCGGGGGATCTTCCTGCTCCGGGAACTGTAACGCTTGGTAGTAGCGGCGTTTCGGTTAACGGACTGGTTGACACCTATATCAATTACAACTTTAACGAACCAGCACACTCAAATAATACGGCAGCAAGTCCACAAAATCGGTTCCGTTATAACGATCGCGCTTCACGTCAGTTCGATATCTATGAAGCAACGGTCGGTCTGCATAAGGACGCAGATCCAGTTGGATTCGATTTCAAAATCGGTCAAGGCACACGCTACAAGGTTATGAACTCTGGCGAAGCTAGCACTGGTTTTGAGTACGTTCGTGATGCGAACGTCAGCTGGGAAAGCGGCAAGTTCAGCATGTTGCTGGGACGCTTTGACTCAGGCTTCGGTATGGAAAACGGAACGTCAGTCAATAACTGGAACTATTCGCGCGGCACATCGTTCACCTTGTTAACACCTGAGTTCTACACAGGCGTTAAGTTTGGTTACAACTTTGGTAGCGGTGTGACGTTCGGTATTGGCGTCGTTAACGGTGCCAACCGTTTCGCAGACAACAACGTCGGAAAAACTGTTCCGATTTGGTTGATGTGGGAAAACGACGACACGTCGGTTGCTTTCAACGGTGTGATGGGTTCTGAGCAAGACGCTAGCTCACGTGCTCTTCGTCGTACGCTCGGTTTCACAGCTAAGCACCAGTACAGCAAGATGTTCGGCGTTGGTCTCGATGGAACCTGGAGAAACGAAAAAGACGCAGTGGTTGCTCCAGCAACATCGACATTACCTGCATCGAAGAAAAAAGCTGACGCTTATGGCGCTGGCTTGTACGTCAACACTTCGTTCTGGGACAATGTTCAAGACAACTTCCGTGCAGACTGGATGCGCGACAACGACGGCGCTGTGACGGGAACAGCTCGTAACTTGACGAGCTTCACGCTCACGCATCGTTGCATGCATTCCAAGAACCTGAACTTCTGGGCTGAACTTCGATATGACACTTCGGAGATCAACAGCTTCATGAACGATAAAGGTTTGACGGTTGAAAAGAACCAGTTCACAGGCACGTTGGCCGCAACGCTTCAGATCTGAGCCACGCGCTTAGATCTGCGGAGTTACGACACAAACAGAAGGGAGAGACACGAATATGTCTTCCAGAATGCTAATCACTCTCGTAGGCCTTGTTCTCGCAATGGGATTCCTTTCCATGGTTCCTGGTTGCGGAGCAGAGCATGAGCAAGTGCTGAGCACCATCGTAGGGGGTACATCATGAGGCGGATCGCTTATTTGATGATCGCCTCCCTACTTGTGGGATTCAGTGCGGCTCCTGTGGCAAAGGCCGCGCTCTCGGCAAGCAACATCACCTCGACCAAGGTTTGGGTGCACGGTATCTACACATCGGATGATGATACGTGCCGCACAAATCTTGTACCGACGATGCCGATCGTGAAGGACCCCGTACAAACCGACCTTGCAAGCACACCATTGCTTGCTTCAGGCCCTGTGGCCGAGCCGGTTCGTTGCGTGGTCGTTCTGATCGCAAACCGAGTTGACCTCACTTACAAACCGGGACCGTATGCAACTCCGGATAACGAGTGCGATGCTGGTGGAACAATCAGCACACCACTTTGTAACGGAACAACGCCCGCGTTTTCGGCTGGATCGATCAAGGACGATATCTTGGCTGCAGGTCTTGGCTTCCACCAAGGCGTTTGCAACGGACAAGTATCCAACATCATCCCGCTGACGTTCAGTACGCTTTCGCGTTGTAAAGGCAACGCGGTTCTGGACGCTGGAGACGCGAACTGTTCGGGCTCAACAATCAATCCGTTTTCGTTTCCGTCTTTCGGGACAGGAACGAACGGAATTCGTATTGGTGAAAACGTGGCGATTGCAAAATCGTTCAAGTTTGCCATCAATCCGAATCTCGCTCTTGCCGGTAACACGGTTGAAAAGCGTTGTGAGCCTTCGGGAACGGGATTTACGTACTCGTTCACTACGCACTAATAGGTCTTGAGCAGTACTTCAAAGACTGTGACCCCGGGGCCGCAAGGCCTCGGGGTTTTTTGTTTTGATCGGACTGCACATGCGCTCTTGCTTTTGTTAATACACAGCAACGCACGCCCTCCTGGCTTGCCTCCAACCCCCGAAGGTCGATAGATGGATCCTGTTACACAGTTTGCGTTGGGCGCTGCGGTCGCGCAGGGAATCGTTCGAAAAAAACCGAAAGCGGCGTTTGTTATCGGCGGTTTGGCAGGAATGCTTGCTGACGTCGATATCTTTCTAAAAACCTCGCACGACATTCTTGGTCACGGTGATCTTCACCGACACTTCACGCACTCGCTTGCGTTCATACCGATCGGCGCTTGCGTCGGAGCGCTCGTCATAAAAGGGGCGATGCGAGTGTGGCGAAGGATTCGCCCTGGTCCGGAGCTTTCGTTTCGATGGGTGTATGGAATAAGTTTTCTGGGTTATGCCACGCACGGACTTCTCGATGCGTGCACGAGTTACGGAACACTCCTATATTGGCCATTTTCGGAAGAGCGCATAGCGTGGAACGCGATTTCGATCGTCGATCCCGTTTACACGCTTCCGCTTTTAGTTGGGGGTGCATGGACTGCGCTTCGCCGTCGACCGATGCCCGTTGTCGTTGGATTAGCGGTGGCGCATCTCTATCTGGCTTTCGGATTCTTTCAGTCGCATCGGGCGCTGGACATGCAGGCAAGCCTCGCTGCATCTCGTAGTCATACGATCGCAAAGGGTCGAGTGGACCCGACGTTCTCAAATCTGACCGTGTGGCGTTCCCTTTATCAGACGTCGCATGGCTTTGTAGCCGACGGTGTTCGCCTTCCGATCTTTGGAAAAGCGCAGGTTTTATCTGGATCGGAGATCGCTGCCGAGGACCCCGCCCAGTGGCTTTCGCGTTTTGATGGCGACCCCGAACGAAAACGTGCGCTCGAGAAGCTTGCTTGGTTTGCATCGGGCTATGCGGCTGAGCTCGAACCGGGTCATTGGATGGATTTGCGATATTCGGCGCGGCCTGAAAGGTTTCAGCCGTTTTGGGGGATACGTGTTTCCGATCTGAAGTGGGTCACCCCGCCGATGGCGCGTGATCGGCGCGCTGAGCTTCGCAATCTCTGGCTGTCGGTCACACGGGGCATAACGGACCAAGAAGGACAGCGCTACCTCGTTCCGACGATCAGCGCTCCGTGACAGGTCTCAGTTTCGCTTGCGATTGCGTACACCGAAAACGTGAGTTAGATTCCGCGGATTGTCTCTACTTTGCGTCGAGTGTGCGAGGGTGGTGGAACTGGTAGACACGTACGTTTCAGAAGCGTATGGCGAGAGCCGTGCAGGTTCAAGTCCTGTCCTTCGCACCATGCACATCCGCGGCAAAACGACACTTAATGTGTCGTTTTGAGCGCGGTGCATTTTAATGAAACTTCCTTAACTCGGCACATCCTGTCTGTACCCTACCCACGCTCTCGCCATCCTGGCTCCGCGTGGGAAGCTCTCATGGGAAAGAGTCAAAGAAAATGCTCGCACTGAGCACGAAACCAATGCAGATCGTGATTTGGTGCGCACTCCAATGAAACGACGGTCCAGCGGACCGTCGAGTACCTACAGACAGGACTTGAAGGTCGGAGTAAGCCGGGTGCCCGCTTGTGCGGCTAAGATGCGGTGATCGTGAGCTGTTCGAAAAGCTTGGCCAAATCTTCCTTGGTCATTTTATGATCCGCAATGGCGATCATCGCTTCATAAAGTTCCATGCTTTCATTTTCGATTTCAAATCCGTTGATCGACAGAAAAGTCAGCGCGACATCTAGAGCGGTACGCTTGTTTCCGTCCACAAAGGCCTGAGCCTCAGCAATGTGAAAAGCATAGGCGGCCGCTTTGGAGAAAATGGTTGAATAAAGATCCTGACCATCAAAGGTTGCCTTGGGCGTTTCAACCGCTGATTCCAGTCCAGGGCGATTTCGAATTCCATCTGAACCGCCGAAATCTCGCAATTGTCTTTGATGAATTTCTAAAACCACCTCGATGGAAATATAAAAAGGATTATTTGGCGAGTTTTTTGAAGACATTTTTCTGCGTTGCCCGGATTTTATCGCTACTGTCCAATGTCAAACGGTCGATTTCTTTTTGGGTCATGGGTTCAAGGATAATTTTTTTATCCTCTATAGAAATCTTGAAGGTACTTTCGGCGCTGGCATCGACAAGGCTTAAGAGAGTTTTGTCGAGGACAACGGCTTGGGTATTCCCTACTTTGGTAAGTTTCTTTGCAATCATGCGGCCTCCGATTGGTCTACCATTAGTATACCAATGGTAGACTAGGATTGCAAGTTGGCAATTCCTTTGAATACGTCGGAGTCCTGTCCTTCGCACGACAACAAAACGGGCCGCTTGTGCGGCCCATTTTACTTAATGAAGGCGCGATTACTATGCCGCATCTTTAAATTGAAGTTTCGCCTGAACGCCCAGGGACGCGTGTCTTTTTCATAAAAGCATGAAGAACTTCATTAAATATAATAAGTGTAATAATAACATCACTACACGTGTCATTCGGGCCTGTAAAGCACGTTGGGCTACTAACCGAAGACTACGGCATCGTGACAAAAAACGATCTGGCAGAGGAGGAGCATCGGTGTACCAATGTTCAACCCCTAGATCCTGCAAACCCACCTGTTTGCTTTCAGTATTGGCAATGCTTGCCGATGCATCACGTTTTTCTAGATTGTGAAGATACCGGAAGTATCGGTGATTTCGAACACACGGGACAACCCGCTTTCTGGATTGATGACGGGAAAATCACTCATCATTATCTCACAAGAAGAAATTTCGATATGGAAGCGTGTCAGCAGTGGTTGGGAGAATGGCGAGCGGTAATGGGTCAAGAGGCAGTGGTATGTTTTTCTGGGGAATTTGTTCAGGCTAGCGATTCCGATAGCCATCCGTCTAGTCCGCCAGGCGTCCAGTATTACTGGATTATTGATCGAATGAAATCACACGCCGGTGAGTGGTCCTATTTCTTCCGTAAAAATGCCGACGAGTAAACGCTCTCGGCATCGGAGGACTTAACTTCCTTCTGGTAGCCCCAACAGCGTCGGAGATGCCAGATTTCGGGTCTGAGGGGGATTAAGGCGTTCCCATTCTTCGCGAAGATGCGGGTTGTTTTTCCAGACCTCGAACATGAATTGCCGGTGGCCATCAAGCCAGAGAATAATCTGCTCTGGCGTGAGGAGGACAGGCTGCATCTCTGGTTGAACCGGCCAGGGTTTCATTTTCGTTTCTTTCTCAACTGATCGACGTCGAAGAGATCCTTATCTCTGCCGGTCGAGGATTTTAGGTCGATCAGGTCGTCCAAGCCGATAACGTCGATGGCTACGCCGAACGCCTTAATAGCCAGTTTCCTAGCTGCTAACTCATCAAATGGTTTCGGTTCTTCGACAAACACGTCGACCGTTTCGTAAGAATTCCTGGAGTGATAAAAACTAAACACCATGATGTTTTTTTCTCGTAACCAAGTCTCTCGGACGTCTGCTTTCGCGAAATCCTTCGGGTCGACTGGCAGTTTAGGTTGGAATCCTAAATGAGTCATTAACGTGACAAAGCGCTGTAGGTTTTGTTCCTCCAAGTGGACGATCAAATCCAGATCTACCGTTGCTCTCTGCACTTGATGCAGATTAACAGCGAACCCCCCTGCGATGAGGTAGCGAATGTTCTCCTTAGCTAATGCGATAAAGAGGTCTTGGTAGGGAACCATAAATGTTGAGCATAGAGAACTTACTTCTGAGCTACAAGTTCTTCTCGCTCGTTTTCACGCAGACATCCTCAGAGATCCTCGCACTATCTGGACACTAAAACCCAAATGGAAGTATCTCAACCCTTTGCACGTTACGATCAAACGGATCATCGGAGGACTTAACGTTCTTATTGTAGCCCCAATCCTTCATAGATTGAAAACGGGAGTTTTGAGCATCGATATCTTTAATTCTCTGCATGCGAACTCTGAATTCAGCAATGAGCTTACCCAGTTGGTTCCACTTAGTCTGAGCATTGGAAACTCTGATGCTTCCAGATCCGGTGAAGACTACGCCCAACCCGGCTTTCTTAATAATTTTCTCCAGCACTCCTCCGACCTCGATATCCAAGTTCACTTCATCGGGTCGGATGACATAATCAAAACCATGTCGCTCGTTTTGGATATAACTTTGAATGGCCACCTGAAGCGTTTCCGCTTCGATCAATATACTTTCAAGCTGTTCACTCGAATCATACTTCTTGATGAGCGTTTCGAGATCGCGAACTGCCCTGGTCACCGCCCTGGATTGTTGGCTGTACGTTAGCTGATTCTCGGTACTGCCTTTGAAGTCAATTTCGCTTTCAAGGGTATCGAGGTTCTCTGAAACTTTAGAGAGTGCGTCCTTTACCGATTGTAAGGTCGCGTCTTCAGCACGCAGAACACCTGTCGAAAAGAGGAGGACTGAAATGGCCACAAAAGTTTTCATAAAAGACCTTTCTAGAAGCAAGTAAGAGTTCGAGGGTCAACCGTCTCTATAGAGGACAGCATCTCTGAGCAAGGCGTAGTGCCAGGAACAACACCACGTTTCGCATAAAAAACCCTCCTGCTCAACGCGGTAGATATATGACACGGCGCATATTAAAAGTCAATGGATGGAAATCACCCGCCCATCACCACCCCCACCGACCGTATTCTTTATCTTGACAACAGCGCGTCATATTTTTATACAAAGGTGATTTAGTAAATCAGCAGTAGGAGAAGTTTTCCAATGACGCTCTCGAAAATGTTTGCAAGCCTGGTTCTTTTGCCCGTGTTCGCCGTATCGTCGATGTCCTTCGGTTTCTCCGACGGTTTCTCAGAGTTCGGCGTTCAGGACCCACAAGCCGCCGTTCCAGCGACCTCGGTGCCACAGGACGCAGGAAGCACAGGGAACGCAGTAGCTCCTCAAGATCCGAGCGCAGCTACGGAAGCCCCTCAAAAGGCGATCCAAGAGACGGTTTCCTACAAAAAAGCCCGCGCTAAGCGAACCTATGAGTTTCAATCCGACGACCTGACGCGTCTGTTCAAAGAAATCGGCGAATCGCCGGCTCTTGCAGTCCATATGGAAGATGTTATCGATGAAATCGCCGAGCATCCGATCGATGTTTTCGCGATCCGTTCTGTAATTGAATATTTTTCTACGAGATTCGAAAACGCGATCAGGGGTTTTGCATCGCTCAAGAAATACGTGATCGACGCATCCCGCGCTGAGCTCAAACGCAAAAAGAAACTGTCGGGGAAGGCAGCCACAGCTCGCCGCCATAAGGCGCGCGAGTTATATCGAAAAGCGTCCAATTCACTTCTTTACTCGGATGGACGGCGTTTGCTGGAACGCGTGCCCACAATCACGAAGTCTGAAGTCAAAGAAACGGGCACGAGAACGCGTCAAGCGGATTTTGGCGGCGAAGACAAAGAGAAGTTGGGCTGGAATGTCCTGCACCGGGAAATGGTTCAGTTCATGTTGAATTGCGCTACTCTAGAGTGTCAAGAAGCGATTGTGGGGGCTTATACAGCCATGCTTGATCTCGTCAAGCGCATCGCGCAGCCTATCGACTACAACCAGATGGGCGAAGGGGACCTCACGCTTTTGTTTGGCTCCTCCGATTTTA
This sequence comes from uncultured Oligoflexia bacterium, assembly GCA_964549505.1. GTDB lineage: Bacteria > Bdellovibrionota > UBA1018 > UBA1018 > CAZJVD01 > CAZJVD01. The sequence continues at coordinate 51,394 of CAZJVD010000009.1, read as the reverse complement.
TCTTGGCGGCAGCATTGCGCAGAGCCTATGACAACTTCTTAGGTGGAGTAGGAGTTATTACCGAGGTTAAAGTACGGGAGGCAAGAACTCTTGCACGCGGAATTTTTCTTCCACTTGCGTACAGTGGGTACACCAGCGAACAGGAACTGGGCTTAGCATTCGCGAACTTTAAAGCGGCCGACATTGTGTTGAGCAGTCCTGTCATCGAGTATGCTGACTACGAGGCGGCCATTCGAGACGCGGACAAACAGGTCACCTTATTGCGGAATAAGAACTCCGTAGAGACTCTCGCTACACGACTCTCGATGCAGGAAGCAATCAAGGGTAAGATCATGGCACTTCTGGATAAGGAACTGATCGCGCGAGCCGTCTCGTGGAAAGATCAACCTTCGACTCTCGGTAAGTGTGTTCTGCAAGTGAACGAGCAGCCTATGGATGACAGTGGTGAAGGCATCGAGATTTCCGAGTTTAAGAAGGCTCTCGACGGATTCACCAAGATGTCCTACGTGCTTCGTCACGTTGCGGACAACGGACGACAAGCAACCGTCGTAACGGTGACGAATGCGGATGGTAAGGCTGTTCCAGTTGCTGGAGACGACCTGGTAAAAGATCTCGAGTTTGTTGCGGAAACGATCCGACAGCGTATTGAAGCTGAGCTTTGCGGGCAGCTCTAGAGGCAATTGAGTCTCGTTACTGAAACTTCTTAGCATCTGCTAAGAACGTCGCGAGGCCCTTTTCCGTGAGTGGATGCTCGAGCGACTTAGCGAAAACAGAATAAGGAATCGTCGCGACGTCGGCTCCAGCCAAAAGTGCCGCGCGGATATGATCCGTGTGACGAATACTAGCCGCCAGAATCTGTGTTTTAAAGCCGTAGCGATCGTAGGTAGCTCGAATGTCGCGAATCAGCGCCATACCATCCTGACCGATGTCGTCGAGGCGACCGACAAACGGCGATACATAGGTGGCGCCGGCCTTTGCCGCTAACCAGGCTTGGGCGACGGAGAAACAGAGCGTGACGTTCGTGGTGACGCCTTCTTCGGAGAATACGCGCGTCGCTCGTAAACCATCCCAGGTCATTGGAAGTTTAACCGTCACGTTCGGGTGAATCTTTGAAAGCGTTCGTCCTTGCACGACCATGCCTTCATACTGATTTTCAGTGACTTCGGCGCTGATGGAGCCATTGACGAGCTCCGCGATGCGACGGATGAGATCTTCAAAGCGTTGTCCGCTTTTCGCTACGAGGCTGGGATTGGTCGTCACTCCGTCCACAAGCCCTGTGAGAGCTGCTTTTTCGATTTCTGTGATTTCGGCCGAGTCGATAAAAATTTTCATGGTTTAAAGTCCGATCGTCGCTTCTCTTCTACCACGCTCAGAGTTCATCTCTGAAACCAAAAAGGGAAAACTCCCTTAGGACCGCTGCAGGTAACGGCTTGTGATCGAGATCGTAGATTTCGAGGCGATGCTCATATTTCTTGAGAAGCTCGTCTTTTATGGAAGGTGCGCCGTCGTCACCGGTTTCCAAACCGCGATATTCTAAGATGCGATCCAAGATTTTCTCTTCGACAAGGTTTCGGTACGTCGGTCCGATGAGCACGGGCAAAGGATCGGTTTTGTCCGAAAAGAACAGAAGTTCCAGGGAGGTGTCGTTATCGGCAGGACGCCGGTTGTACAGGATGGTCTCCGTTCTCGAGTTGGGCCCGAGAAACGGCACTCCTCGAAAAAGAGGATCGGTACTGGCTAAGTATGCTTGGCGCGTGCTCGAACGGGCCCATGTCGAAGCGTCAAGTCTGAGGTTTGACTTCTGATCTCCTAACCAAATCATGCTCAAATATTCGCGCCCAAAGGCGAGGGTATCGTTCCAGGCCGACGTAAGGGCCATCTGGGCTGCGTCGGCTGACGTCGTATCTTGTTGCGGCCGTGCGGCTTTGAATCGTAGATCGAGTTCGATAGCCGCTCTCTCAATCCAGTCATGCTCGAGGCGTCGAGCGATCACGGTTGCTATGGACTTCAAAAGATCGAAAAGATCGGCAGTCGCGCGAAGACGGTCCAGATCGCCCAGACGTTCAGCGTGTCGGCCGGTTCGTTCGAGTTCAGCAGTAACCCATGAACCGAGTCCTTCAACGGACTGTTCTAGGACTCGCTCGGGTGTGAGGGATGCGAGTGATGTGCTGAGATGAGTGAGAACGTCCATAATCTGTGCGAGCAGATCTTTTGTATTCCAGTCGGTGTGTGCGCCTAAGAGTGCGGCCAATGCAAAAATGCGGCTTTGGCGAAAGTGCCTTTCGTAGTCAGCGCTCCCTGGCTCGGTCGCTTTCGTCGCAGCCTCCTCTTCTCTCGCCCACTGTTCGAGACGTTCTTTTGGGTAGCGCTTCGAAGTTTCCTGAGCGCGTCCCAGATCGTCGTGGATACCTTTCCAAACCTGAGATCGAAACTTTTCGTTCGCTGACTTCAAAAAAGCGCGAAGAAAATCTTCACCGCGATGTCTTGCGACAGCATCGGTTGCTGTCTTTAAAGTCGTCGCCCAAGGTCGAAATCCAAGACGGACGGTTGTGCGTGTGACAGTCGCAGGTTGGAAGAGCTCCGCAGATTCTGGAAAGCGTGCGTAAAACTCCCCGAACTCGTGGACTGTGGCATCGGGATGCGTGTCGAGAAAGTCATTCAAATTGCTTTCTGCTTCTTTGGCAATCCGTTTGAGTTCTTCGAGTCCCTTCGTTGGGCCGTACCGGGATTTGCCAGAAACTTTGCGTCGAGCGAGTAGTTCTTCGATTACGGATCGTCCAAGAGAGCGTTCTTTCGAAATAGCTTCCGCGTCTGCGTCGGTCTCTAGACCGAGGGTCTGCGCTTCGGCGTGCAGAATTCGGATCCAGAGCATTTCGCGGAGTGCGCGTAAGTATATCCCCGCCCGATCGCCGTCGGTGAGAAGCCCGTTTGCGATGTAATCGCGGACGTCGCGTTCCGAATACGCATGTTCGTCGAAACGAAACGAGAGGGTTGAAGCCGGTTGAGGCGCATGGTCGGAGTAGGCAAGTGTAGAAAATAAGAGGAGTGCGGTCCCGAAGTAGGGTCCCAGAGTTGTCATGACGCACTTTGGTATAAGAGAACGCCCCTTAAAAAGCAAATTAGAAACTGATTTTCTGGTGCTGGTGTCAGAGTGCATGAGGCTTGACGACCCATCACTGAGCGAGTCTACTTTCAGGAACTTCATGGAACTCAAATCAGCGATGAAAAGCTTCCTAGGTTTTCTGGCGGGCACGGGAAAAGCAGCACATACCATACGGTGTTACACGATCGATCTTGTCGAGTTCGATGAGTATCTGACAACGAAAGTACGCCCCAGGTTTCACCTCTCGAATCTTGAACCCCGCCATCTTGAAGGATTTCAAGCGCATCTCAAGCGTTCCGGCCTGAAAACAAACACGCGACGGCGCAAATTGATGACGGTGCGTAAGTTTCTGACGTATCTCAAGAAGCGCAAGAAGATCTCCGTTGATCTAGCGCCGCGTGTGATTGCTCCAGATCGTTTAGAGCGTGTTCCAAAAACATTTTCATATGAGCTTCTCGTGTCGCGAGTGGCGGCACTGCCCGATACCGGTGAGTTTGAAGTCCGAAACCGTGCGCTACTCGGAACGCTGATCGAAACGGCTTGTCAGGTCAGTGAACTCTGTCGATTGCGGTTCAGAGACTTCTCGCTTGGAGTGGGGAGGGGACCTGTCGTGCAGATTCCTGGTAAAGCGGGGCGCGAGCTTCCCCTGTCGCCAGCACTTTTCGAAACAGTGCAAAAACTTTTTCGGACGATTGCGAGTCGAAAGTCAGGCGCAGCGATCGGTGATTTTGTTTTTAATGGTCACACGAGGGCAGGGGCTTTCGAAGGTCCGATCACACCTCGTGGAATCGAAGTCTTCGTGCGCGAGTTTTCTCGGAAAGCTGACTTGCCAGGACTTACGCCGCGAAGAATTCGTCAGACCCGAACGTTGCAATGGTTTCGTGAAGGCAAAACTCAAAATGAAATTCAAAAGCTCTTAGGCCTTCGTACTGCTTACGCGTTCAAAGTGTTTCAACCCCTTATTCTGGCTTTACCATCTATTTCGAAAGAGAAGACGCTATGAGTGAATCGGATCAAGTCGCGCGAAACGAGCCGTGTCCTTGCGGTTCTGGGAAGAAGTACAAACGTTGTTGCGGTGTCGGTGCCGCTCCGAAACTGGGTCAAGCCAAGTCGATGGATGATTTTGTCAAAGACAATCCTGATCTCGACCCGAAGCAGTTTGATCCGAAAGCGATTGAAGAGTTTCAAAAAAATCTCGCGCAGCTTCCAAAACAGCAAGTCGAAGAACTGCAGTGGCTGGTCAAGCAAGCGATGAAGGGCAAGGATGTTTCGAAGCGTTTAGAACAGCTCGCTGGAAAGTTGCCACCCGAGCTTCAGCAGGGGCTTGTGCCGGAGGGCGAAGCCGGTATGCACGGCGAGTCTGGATCGGGTACGGCTGGAGCGGGTGCTGATCTCGGCGCCGGCATGGGGGCCAAGGGTGAGACGGTTGCGGGTGCCAAGAAAAAAGGGCTTTTTGGTTGGCTCAAGAAGACCGGAAAGTCGGGAGTGCGCGGCGAGCCTGGTGGTCACGGTGGTCATGGTGGTCATGGTGGTCATGGGGGCTCGGGGGATTCTGGGGATCAATGAAACTCAAGCGGAAACCCAATCGGAAGACCGAGCGCGAAAGGTTCAAAGCCTACCCGCGATGGATCGGTGTCGTGCATCTGCCGCCACTTCCCGGTTCTCCCGGGGCCGCGCGTGTTCCCTTTGATGTCACGATGGGTTCAGTGGGTGCGTTGGCACTCGAAGAAGTGCGAACGTTCGAAGCAGCTGGTTTTGATGCCGTTATTTTGGAAAATTTTGGGGATGTTCCGTTTTTTAAATCCGAAGTCCCGCCCGAAACGGTGGCCGCTATGTCCATCATCGCGGCGGCTGCGCGCCAGTTTACGAAGCTTAAGGTCGGTATCAATGTGTTGCGAAATGACGCGCGGGCGGCGATGGCGATTGCTTCCGTAACCGGTTGCGATTTCATCCGTGTAAACGTTTTGTCGGGTGTCGCGGCGACCGATCAAGGTCTCATCGAAAGCGATGCTGCCACGTTGATGCGCGCGCGCGAACTGCGCGATCCTCGTGTGAGTGTTCTGGCTGATGTTCATGTCAAGCATGCGGTCACGCTGTCGGGGAACGATCTTGAGATCGCGATCGAAGACTTGATCGTACGAACTGGCGCCGACGGTGTTGTGATCACAGGTCCTACGACAGGACGGGTGACGGAAACCGAGCGGTTAACCGTCGCGCGCGCGGCGGTTTTAGAAACAGGTAAACGCGTTCGTCGCGTGCCACTTTATCTTGGAAGTGGCTTGAGTGCTGAAAACGCACGCGATGTACTGCCGTATGTCGATGGTGCGATTGTCGGATCGAGCGTACGTCGCGGTGGCGTCGCTGGAGCTCCGTTGGATCGCAAGGCTTTGAAGAAGCTGCGATCTCTCTTAGAATAGGATCATGCGCAGGACTTTACCCAGGACTTTACCCAGGGCTTCGCCCAGAACTTCACGCAGAAGTTCACTAAGCGTCCGAAAAAATGTCCGGAAAACTTTGCAGAGACGTCGGCCGTCGAAAAAGAAGGGCGTGCGTTCGGCGGACAGTTTAGGACAGTTGATCGGTCGGCAGTTCCGTAGGAGCCGAAGTATGAGGGCACCGAACGGACAGGCAAATGCGCGCTGGAAAGCACGCCCGGCTGATCGGCAGGGGCAGCAGCAATACGGGTACAGTTGGCAAAACCCGCGTGGGCAGCGACGTCGCAATGGTGAAGACTTACGGGTGACGTGGGGATTTTTCCGTGCAGCCGAGCGGGTGGGCGCGACCGAGGCAGCGGCTACAAAGCTAATAATTACCAGGAGCGACGGCGAAATTGACGCTCCGTTACTTGTTCCGGCACAAGCGCAAGCGCGTCAAAATAAGTCAGAGTTTCTACCTGTTTCTTCGGTGGCCGCGCACGCACCAAGCGCGCAGCTGTCAGTACAGCCTGGGCACACCCAGCCGACCGGACCCACAGGCACGATCACGACCGAAGACTTTTTGAGAACGGACGGTCCCTTTCGTCGTGCGATCGAAAGTTTTCTGTTGGACCTGCGGTCCGAGCACACCCGTCGCGCGTATGGCAAGGACCTCACGCGGTTTGTGAAATTTCTCCTCGCGCGAAAGTTCGATCATGGATCCGAACAAGTCGACCGAGCGGTCGTCATTGCTTACAAAGACCAACTGCTCGCCGAAGGTCTGGAGATGACCACGGTCGATCGCCACTTGGCCTGTCTGAGAAGCTTTTTTGGTTGGATGATGGACGAAGGCCTGCTGGAGAAAAATCCGGCCGAGCGGGTGCGGTTTTTGCGACCGAAGAAGCTGTCTTCCACACCTGGCTTTACGGACGATGAAGTTCAGCGCGTACTCTCGATTCCAAACTTACATCGCAAAGCAGGCGCTCAACATTTTGCGATCCTCGCGCTGCTCTTTTACTGCGGCCTTCGGCGCTCTGAGCTCGTTAACCTTCGAACGACAAATCTTGCTGTCGAGCGAGGTAAGCCGGTGATCAAGTTCATGGGAAAAGGAGCGCGTGAACGCCTGATCGCTCTGCCTCCGCAAGTCTGGAAAGCGATTCGGTACCATCTGATGATGATGGGAAAAACGCACCGGAAAGATCAGTATCTGTTCTCACCTGTCCGTAACAATCGGACGGGCGATCTCGACAAGCCTCTCGATACGAGCGCGATTTATGCCATTGTGAAATTCTACTCGAAGAATGCTGGCGTTCAGGCCGCCGTTTCGCCGCACTCCTGTCGTGCGACTGCGATTTCGAACGCACGCGATCATCATGTATCGGATCGAGCGATCCAAGAGTTTGCTGGATGGGCGTCGCCCGACATGATTACACGTTACGATAAACGCAAGACTGCGATCGAGGATTCAGCTTCGTTTGCGATCCAGTACGATGAAAAAGACGAGACTTTAAATCGCGTGCCAGACTGGGTTTCGTCGGTGGTCGATGAAGATGTCGAGAAAACGGATTCCGAGTAGCGATCTTCGGTCGTTCTCAATGGACCCGTACCGATCCCTACCGGTCTTTACCGATCGAGCGACACATGCCGTACGAGTCGCAGACGACGTGAACGGGACGTCGGGTAGAGAGCGCCGTGGACCTGTTCGAGAATGATTTTTAGCGACGCTGTTACTGGAATCGAGAGCAGCATTCCAATGAAACCCCAAAACTGTCCGCCGACGATCACACTGACGAGCAAGATCGCGGGATGAAGGTTGACCAATCGACCGACGAGCACGGGAAAGATCACCACCGTGTCGACTAGATTAGCCACTCCATAAACAGCGACGACGGGCACAAGCAAATGTCCGAGACTCTCGTCATAGAGTGCGATGACGATACCGGGTGCGGCACCGAGTAGGGGACCCAAGTACGGAATGATGTTTGTCACTCCCGCAATCACACCCAAGACGATCGGGTAGGGCGCTCCTACCAAAAAAAGTCCGAGAGTTACGAGTGATCCGACCAATATACCTTCGAAGAGTTTCGCTCGAATGTAGTCCGAGATCGCACCTAGAATTCGATGGACGACGATGTAGGACGATTCGAAGTGACGATTCGGTATGAGACTGAAGAAACCCTTTCGCATGCGTCGACCGTCTTTGAGTAGAACCCAAACGAGAACGGGTACGATCAGGAATGATGTTGCGAGATCGCCGAGGAGTACCGGTATGTGTCCGATGAACCAATGTCCAGTGTCTTGCCCCCAGACCAAGACCTTCTCGGCAAGACTGATAGTCGGAGCTACGGCAAACTGTTGAGCGAAGGCAGATTCTTTGGAGCGTATTGTTTCGATGAGGCGGTCGAAGATCTCCGGTGCGCGAACCGTGAAGCTCGCCCACTGACCTTCGATCGCTTGAGCGGCCAGAAAACCACCCGCAACCAAAAGTGCTCCGAGCGCGACAAAAACAAAACTGATCGAAACCGTGCGCGAGAGCCCAAAGCGCTCGAGAGCGGCGACCGCTGGTGAGAGGAGAAGCGTTGTGAGCAACGCGAGCATCGTCGGTGTTGAGAGTGCCGGGTTGAAAACAAAAACGCCAAACGTACCGAGTAGAATCAGAATAGCGAAAATCAGGCGTGCGGGTTCGCCAGGCGCTCGCAAAGGAAAGCTAAAGCGCGCTTTCTCTGCGTCAGCCGGTGTTCTGGAGTCGTCGAGTTCGCTCCATGAGCGTGATCTTCTCGGTAGTCTCAAGCAGGCGCCTTCCTAAAACTTTTGAGAGTTGTAGCAGAATCTTTACGCCCATCGCGGGCTTGCGACCGATGATCTCGATGAGGTCGGGTTTGAAAAATCCAATCAGGACCGCTTTTTCAAGCGCGACGGCCGATGCGGTTCGAACATTGTCTGGATCGATGAGCGCGAGTTCGCCGAAGAAACTTCCAGCATTCAGTGTCGTGATCAATGTTTCCGGTTCGGGAAGACCGGTGCGGATCTCGATCTTACCGCGAGCGATAATATACATTCCGAATCCACGGGACTCTTCTTGGAAGACAAACTCGTTGGGTTGAAAGACGCGTTCGTAAACCATGTAACTGAGGTGCCGGAGTTCACGAGCATTCAGGGTGGAGAAAAGAATGTTGTTACGTAGCGTTTCGATCAGGGAGTCATTGCCGGTGCGATCGCGAATGACAGGATCTTTCCAAAGAAAGTGGGGGTGTTCGGACATGCCATTAGTACTTCGGCTCTTTCGAAAGCCGACTTGATGGTGTCAGATTTTTGCCGACCTGAAGTCAGTGGAATTTCTAGCCGTGGGATCTTAAGTTGCGACTCGCTTCGGCCCACCCTAATCTTAAAGCTACGTGACCCAAATGGCTGTGATGACTGTCGCGATTGTCGAAGACGTACCGGAGATGCGTGAGCTGCTACGCCTCGCTTTTGCAGACACATCGGATTTCAAGATCCTGCATGCCTCGGGATCGGCTCCCGAGTTTCGAAAAGCGCTTCTTTTTCACCGTCCGGAACTTGTCCTCTTAGACGAGGTATTGCCAGGAGAGTCGGGTCTCGATTTGGTGCCGGAGCTCGTAGAAGCGGGCATGAAAGTTATTCTCATGACCGGGATGGACGCTGAAACCGCGAAAAAGCGGGAAATTCCGGCAGGCGTACTCGGTCGTGTGGTTAAGCCGTCGGATCGCTCGCTCGACCGATTTCCGGATGTCGTTCGGAAACTTTTGGGGCGGAAACTCTTGGGGGTCTTTTGAGTTGTGTTTAAACCAGGCCTTTGGTAGTTCTGACGCCACGTATATGGCTGTCAAAATCCGACTTCAGAGACAAGGTGCCCCCAAGAAACCATCGTATATTGTCGTGGCGATTCCGTCCGAACAACCGCGAAACGGTGCCTATCTTGAGCGCCTCGGTCAGTATTTTCCAAAGGAAAAAAGCCCCAAAGCAAAGCTTAAGCTGGACCGTGAAGCTTTTGATGCTTGGGTGGCACGCGGAGCTGTCGTGTCGCAAACCGTTGGACAACTGATTCGAGCTCAGTCACAATCAAAGTAAGATCGTAGTTTCAACGATTTGCGCTGAGTGGGAGCGGGAGCAAGCTCAATGAATCAATCCGGGATGAGTGAGTTAGGCCGTCTTATCGAATACATGGCAAGAGCGCTCGTCGATCTGCCAGACCAGGTTGAGATTAATGAAATCGTTGGCGAAAACACGACTGTTATCGAGCTTAAAGTCGCTAAAGAAGACTTGGGCAAAATCATCGGCAAGCAGGGCCGCACGGCGCGCGCCGTCCGCACCGTCCTTAACGGTGCCTCGACAAAGCTCCGAAAAAGAACCGTCCTCGAAATCGTCGAATAAGTTCTATTTCCTGACGCTTTTTCCAGAAACCATCGAGCACGGTCTTCGTTTCAGTCTCATGGATCGCGCACTGAAGTCCGGATTGGTGGATTTCGAGACGCTTCAGATCCGCGCCTTCTCCGAAGACAAGCATCGCAAAGTCGATGACACCCCTTACGGCGGGGGTCCGGGTATGCTTTTAAGGGCTGACGTTCTGTACCGGGCCTGGGAGGCCGCACGTTCTAAAGTCGGAGACGCGCCCGTTCGCACGGTTTTGCTATCGCCCCAGGGCCCAAAACTCACCCATGCCACGGCCGAGCGCTTAGCCCAGATTCCAAACCTGATATTGATCTGCGGGCATTACGAAGGGGTCGACGAACGCTTTATCGAGGCCGCTGTCGACGAGCAGGTTTCTATTGGTGACTATGTCGTTTCTAACGGCGAACTGCCTGCTCTTATTCTCGCCGATGCCGTGGCCCGGGCGATTCCGGGGTTCACCGGTAATTCCGAGTCGTTTAGTCGGGATAGCTTGGCGGATGGCTTTCTTAAATATCCACAATATACAAAACCGCGACAGTTTCGCGATCGAGCCGTACCCGAGATTCTCTTGAGTGGCGATCATGGAGCTATTGAAAAGTGGCGGCGGGAAGAGAGTCGCAAACGAACGGTCGAACGGCGTCCGGACTTACTCGCAAAAGACCTTCGGAAATGATAAGGATTGCCATCCTGTGAACAGGATGAGTTCGTTATGAGTATGCTGGGCGGCAAACCCGTTTACGTGGCTTTGCTGCACGGTCCAGTATTGAATCGCCAGGGTCTCGAAGTGACAACGGCGGTGACCAATATGGATATTCACGATATCTCGCGTACCGCGCGTACTTACGGTGCACGCGGTTACTTTATCGTGACGCCGATTGCGCCTCAGCGCGGATTGGTTGAACGCATCTTGGAGCATTGGAGGAAACCGGACGCAAAGGACTGGCATCCCGACCGTGTCGAGGCGCTCAGTTTGGTGCGATTGGTTTCGAGCTTTGACGAAGTGCTTGAAAGCATTCGTGCGGAAACGGGACTCGCTCCCGGTGAGAAACCAGAGGTTGTTTTCACCGATGCGCGACCGAAGTATGGCGAGCAGAAAAACTCAGTGAACTATGCTGAGTTGCGCGGGCGCTGGCAGACGGACATGAAGCCAGCACTGATTGTTTTCGGGACGGGTTTTGGAATTTCCGAGCGATTCTTACCGGTGGTGGACACGTTTCTCGCTCCGATTTTTGGCCCGGACACTTCGTACAATCACTTGTCGGTTCGAGCGGCAACGGCTGCGATCATGGACCGGCTTTTTGGTGATCGGTAGTTTTTGGAGAGTTTTGGACTTTTTGGGCAGGGCATTTTAGGTTTACGAAACGGCTTTGGAGGCCATTTTTTATGCAGAAGAAAATCAATCGCAAGAAAAGAACAAAGGGCCGTACGGCTCCTCATGCTGCAACAAAGAAGTCGATGAAGAGGACGATGGGTCAGCAGCTGGCCGACATCATCGCGCTTGAGCCCAAGAACGAGCTCGCTGCGTTTTCGCCCGGCGACGTGGTGCGTGTTCATGCTCGCATTTTCGAAGGCAGTAAAGAGCGGATTCAGATTTTTGAAGGCACCGTGATCCGCGACAACAACACGGCCGAAGGTGGAAGCTTCACGGTTCGTAAGAACTCACACGGCGTGGGTGTTGAGCGGATTTTCCAACGCAACTCGAAGAAAGTCGCCAAAGTCGAACGCGTAACTCCGGGAAGAGTCCGGCGTGCGAAACTGTTCTACTTGCGCGAACTCGAAGGTCGCGCAGCGAAGGTCGATCGCGATACGGATGCAATGTCGGCAGCTGAAGCACCGACGACTTAGTTCGTGTACGGCTTCGGCCCGAAGTCTAGGCCTAATCTTCACCACGAAGTACAAGCAGGTTTTCCGAAGCGCTGGGTGATTGGCGTCGATGAAGTCGGGCGCGGTTGTCTTGCCGGGCCAGTTGTCGCGTCTGCTTTTGCGCTGCCCATTGATGAACACGCCTGGCGCGTACCCGCTGATACTTGGTTAAAGACTGTGCGTGATAGCAAGCTGGTCGATGCTGAAGAACGCACGACCCTGGATGCGGAGCTGCGAAAATGGGGACCTGGCTTTGCGATCGCCGAAGCGAGCGTTACCGAGATCGACACGATCAATATTCTCCACGCTTCGATGCTGGCCATGAAACGTGCTGCCGAAGAGCTCATTGCTCGCCTTGACCTCAAAACGGCGGACAGTGTTTTCTTAGTCGACGGCAATCGAGCACCGGCAATTCTCCATCGTGATGTGCGCGCTGAGGTGCGCACGGTGGTCGAGGGCGATCTCAAGTGTCTTTCGATTGCGTGCGCTTCGATTATCGCCAAGGTGTATCGCGACGACCTGATGCGAGAACTCGATGAGGCCGTACCCGGTTACGGATTTGCCAGACACAAGGGTTATCCAACACCCGAGCACCGACGAGCGCTCAAGGGTCTGGGTGTGACCGTTCACCATCGTCGGAGTTTCGGTCCCGTACGCGAATGCTGTCCGCCGGCCGTTGTCAGCGCTCGAATCTATTGACCGCTTCCCACAACGAGAGAATACGGCCAATCCCCCCAAACCACATCGTGATTCTCAGGAATGCCTGGGTACTTCATGGTCGGCCCATCGAGGAATTCGGAAAGCATGTACTTCATTAGAATGGTTCGCGTTTTCGCATCGAGCTCAGGTTGCATGCGCGCGTCCTCCCACCATCGATAGTCGGGATTGCATCGCTGATCCTGTGCTGTTTCCCGGCACGTCACGCGAAACGGTTTTCCCTCAGCATGAGCGAGTACGGTCTGGCGTATTAGAGCCGTCTCGCTCGCTAGCGTTCGCTCGGGCGTCGGATAGCGGTACAGGTGAAGATAGGCCGTCGTGTCGTACTGAAGACGAGTGCTGCCATACACGCCGCACGATGGATCGAGAACGATAAAGTTTGCGAGTGAAACGGTGAGGCTATTCATCGGATGCCGTGTTTTGATACTCTGTTCAAGCGTGCGCACGTACGACGCTATCAAACGGGAGAAAGCATTGTCTCCAGAGCGCACTGTTTCCTGATCCGCGATCTCTTTCAAAGCAGCGACAAGCTCTTGTGCTTCCAAGCGTACGCGACGCTCGGCTTCGGGGGATAAAAGGAATTCTTCGTCACCCGTCGCGATCGTATCGCGAATCGCTACATCTTTAGATGGTTGGCTGAGCTCAACTTGTGCAGCGATTTGAAATCGGAAGTGCGAAAATCCTGCATAGCGTTTCACGAGGGCCTGATCAAGCTCTGGTGAAAGTTTCCGAACAGAATTAGTACGAATGGCGCCTGTCACATCACGACCCATTGTTTCGATGTTCCCGTTATCAGTAGGGATCTGCAGTCTCAGCGTATCCATTGAATCTTCTCGGTAGGGTGACGGTCGTATGCTCGAAGCGCCCAAGGGATCAAATCCCAAGAGTGTGTCGGAGAGTGCATACTGGAAAATCCCCTTGTTCGATGAGAAGACGACCGACTGATGCGTGCGCGTGTAGACGGGAGCACCAGCAACCTGTGCCCACATCGCATAGGTTGTTTCAGAGATGTATTCTGGGAAGTGTTCCGCCGAATCCGGAGACCGGACCTCGGTAAGAACGGTCTCCTTGCCATCTCGTTCCGCAACGACGAGGGTTAAAAAGTCGGAAGACTCATCTATCGAAACGACTCCGCTGAACTCAAGCTTGGGATAGGTGCGCCCCCAAACAGCCTGCTGAAGGAGAACCGTACCGCGACCATTTTTTAGCGAGACCACAAAGTCTTCATCGGCGGGACGGTATCGGGCGAGATTGGCGGCGTGAGCTGCTGCCAGGTCGACGGAGATGCGGGCGTTAAAAAACTGTTCAGCATGACTGTTGAAACAAACCAGACTCAGTAAGAGAGAAACGCAGTACTTCATTGGTAACCCCTGTCTTCGCTCGCCATGCGGCTGCAGTACGAGCGTGATTCGTCTTTATCTTAGGCAGGCGTACCAAACAAGGTCCGGTTTGAACCAGTGCATCAGCAACCGCTTCGAGGCAGCGCCGACAAAAACGCCCATCGCGCTGTTTTCGGCTCGTAAGTGACCCCGTAGATCACGCAGTTGGGAATCGGCACTTTCTCATGGGCATCTTCATTGATCGACGCAAGAAAACGCCGTAGGACCCCGCCATGTGTCGAGACGGCAGCGGTCTCAAAGTCGAATGTCCGGCAGATTTCATCGAGAGTTCCTCGCATTCTAGAAACAACCTCATGACCGGTTTCACCTTCGGGGTAGCGGGTCATACGATGCTCGGGAAGGTTGGATTTCCACTTCTGGATCAATCCTTTCCCGAAACGGCTCTCAATCTGGTCGGGAGTGAGGCCCTCGGCCAAGCCTAGATTGGCTTCTCGCAGCGCGGGCGATTCGAAGAGCGGTACCTTCTGAGAACCACCCTGGACGCGTTGGACCTCCCAGAGTTCATTGATCAAGATCTGAGCGGTTTCGCGCGCGCGTAACAGATCGCTCGAAAAGATCATATCCAGGTCAATGCTTCGGAAAAAAGCGATCAAGCGCTGGGCCTGTTCGCGTCCCAGCGTGTTGAGCGCAATATCCGAGTGACCCTGAAAACGCTGGAGACGGTTCCACTCTGTTTCGCCATGTCGAAAGAGATAGAGTGTCTTCATCTCGTAAATAATAGTGCGAGTTTGCACGGAAAACGACATTTCTGTTAAAACACAGACCATGCTTGTGAAATGGGGAGGATGCCGTTCCGCGATCGTGCTGCTTTTGGCGCTCCTCTGTATCGTCACCAACGCGAGTCTCCGTAGCGTCGGTCTTGCTTTGCAGAACGCGGACTTTGCGATTTTCACGCTGTACGGGGAACGCATCGGTGACGGTCCCTCGGCATTTTACTATCAGCAGCCGTGGGGCGGAACATTGTGGACCGAGGTCCGCATGCTTTTTGTACATTTTCTCCGAGCGATCGGGATGAATGGCGATTTTATTTCGGCTCACCTCTTCTTTCTTTACGTGATTCAGCCACTGATCGTGTTTGGGGCGTTCTTTCTTCTCATGAAAGACGTGGTTTCCTTTCGCGGGGCTGTCTTCGGTGGCGTACTTGCGGCTGTGGGTCTTGAGTTCTGGGTTCATTTTTACGGGAACGACTTTTACTGGGGCGGCTTACTTCTGGCCATCGTGATGATAATCGGTCGCATGCGTATTCGCGATCCGTTTCTTGATTGGAACGCACGACAGCTTTTTGGAATGGGCTTCTTAGCGGGGCTTGCTGTTTACACATCCCGTTCGGTTTTATCCATCGTTGCTCCGCTTTTCTGGACCGCTGTGTTGACGGAGATCTTTGCAGCGGCGCTGTGGCGCCCGGAGCGGCGTCGATGGGTGCGTGGGCTTCGTTGGACGATCGTCACTTTTGTAGCGCTCTATTTTTGGATAAAGATCTTTGGTTTTGAACTCGGCTACTGGAAATCGAGCTGGGTACGCGCCCACGCGTTTCCAAATCTGAAGATCGCAGCGCTGTTCGCGGCGGTACTACTCCTCTGGGCCAGCTGGCAAGAGTGGCCTGCGCTAAGGCGAACCTTTCTGAAGAGTGGCAAGGGCTTGGGGTTTCTAGGTGGTGCCATGGTGGGGTTTTTTCCGGAGATCGGATTTCGTGTCCAACACGGTTTTCCAAAGGACGCGGGCACGCAGATCGCGTGGCTCAACGAGGCGCTCATCGTGTTTTGCAATCGGTTGCCCGCTGCATTTCGCGAACTGCTCTGCGGTTATGATCATCTCAATCATAGCTTCGGTATGGAACGTCAGTTTTTGCTCATCCTTGGTGTCGCTGCAGTGGTCACTCTGTTCTATCGCGCGCGGCGAGAGGCGCGTCTTCGTCCAATCGCTTACGGAGTTGTAGTGACCATGTTTCTTTTCTGTGCGGTTCGGACCTACGATCATGGGCCAACCCGGTACCTGTTTCACATTCTGCCCGGAGTATTCGTCGGGTTTGCGCTCCTCTGGGAGAGGCTGTCGAAGCGGCAGTCGTTTCGCTGGCAGAGTCAGGCGATCGCGATCGGCGTTTTGGTGGTTTCGGTGGTCTATCTGGTTCGTGAACGTGAGGCCTCTCGTATGGCCTACGCACATTCAGGTATCATCGAGAGAATGCGCGACACATCGAGCACATTCAAGGAACGAGATTTGGCGGTTGTCGTGAGCGACGACTATTGGGAAACGGCCAATATCGAGGCTCTGTCGCCGGGAAAACCACACTTTGTATCGACGGGACGCGCGCTCGGTCCGGCAGAAGGTTTTCAATTGGCTGCTCACGAACCCACGATCGGTGTGCTCCTGACGCATGAAGCGCCGGGAAATCGTCGCGAGACGATCGATCTCTTGGGCCGGCACTACCGACTCAAGTTTTTGAAAGAGAATCGTGGCCATGTTCTGTATGTTGGTACGATGGAGCGAACGGTGGAGCGGACCATGGAGCCGACCATGGAGCCGAAACGATGAACAAGACCGGCATTGTGGTGCCTTGCTTTAACGAGGCGGTGCGGTTTCCTGCCGTTGCGCTTCAGGAGTTCGAGCAAGCGTTCCAAAGTCACCCGATCCGCTTCATTTTTGTCGATGACGGTTCCACCGATGAGACGCGGGCCTTGTTACAAGCGCTGGTGGATCGATCGGGAGGAAGGGCTGAACTTCTAGGACTCGATAAAAATGTCGGCAAAGCGGAAGCCGTTCGCGCTGGACTTCGGCGTGCCATTGACGATGGAGCTGAAGTCGTGGGTTACCTGGACGCCGATCTGGCGACGTCGATTACGGATCTTGCAAAACTGCTGCGTGTTCTGGCCGACAGTTCGATCCAAACGGTATTGGGCAGTCGTGTGCAACTCTTGGGAAAAAAGATTGAACGAAAACTATGGCGGCACTATCTCGGGCGTTGTTTTGCGACGCTGGCGTCGCTCGTTCTGCGGATTCCTGTCTACGACACGCAATGTGGAGCAAAAGTGTTTCGTGTTTCGGAAACTTTGAAATCTGTGCTTTCAGAACCGTTCTTAACTCGGTGGGCTTTTGATATTGAAATTCTAGGTCGAGGTTTGGCTGGGTACCCAGGCGTCGGGCGTTGGGAGATCCGTGAACTCCATGAAAATCCCCTAGATCGATGGGTGGACCGTTCGGGTTCCAAACTCAGTCTGTTTGCGATGATACGGACAGCCGGCGAACTCGCTTTGATTGAGTCCGATCTCAGGCTGAGGCGAAAGAAGTACGCACGCGCCGAACACCGACACTGACTCGTCTTACTCGTTCGGATGTTTCGTCTGTTCTTCGGTGCACTGTCGTGTGCACTCTTGAAGATTTCCAGTCGGTTGGCGTTCGCACTTATTGAAGCAGTCGTAATTGAATCCGTAATCCTGCGAAGGTTTGCTGCCCGAGCAGCCGGCTGCTAAAACAAGAATCGTGCATACGAACACACAGCGATAAAAATTCAAGTGTTGCATGCGCCTGATTGTATCAGAAATGTGATGAGAGGACACGCCCTAGCCAGCTGTCTCAGGCTGCCACTGGATCACGACGTCAAGCGTGTTCCAAAGTGCTACAGCTGCTGCCGAACCGCCGCCATAAGAGAGCAGGAAGTTCATGAGGACGCTGTACTGGATATAGACCACGTTTCCGCTGAACGATATCGCGCTGGAGGGCACGTTCCACACGATCGTGTTGTTGTCGTCGGTCAGAACGATGCTGAAAACAGCAGCCACATTTGTTGCCATGGCGAACGGTACGTTGATCTGGAGATTGTTCGAGATCGTGTTCGTGATGTTCTGAACCAGATTGCTAAAGCTTCCTAGATTGATGTCAGCCTCGGTCGATGATGCGCCGCCGAGTTGATGAAGGCGTGCGTACTCACCATTGACTGGAATGGTCGTGCTCGTGCCCCCCGTTTGAAAGTTCTCAGTGCCTCCGTTGGGCGGAATATGATGAACAATGTACTGGAAAGCTGGGGTCGTGTTGTTCGGAAACAGCGACGTCTCAAGCTGATCGAGTGTCTCTCGAAACTTGGGAGCGTAAAGATTAGGATTGGTAGGGATCAGACCGCCGTTCCATACGAAGGAAGCCTGGTTGCTCACTTGCCACACTTCATCGCTGATACCTACAAAAACGAAGAGTGAGTTCGGTCCGGTGAGGCTGATGCCCGAAGCAGAATAGGTATGATTGATACTGTCGTAGCCGAACTTCGATTGCGAGACATGCAGAAGCGAACGAGCCATTTCTTCGTTTGAACTTCCCATGCAGTCTTCGGCTATTCCATCTCCGTTCTGGTCGCGGCAAACATTGATGATGTCGTCTTTGAAGTGTTGCAGAAGCACGGGCGTAGTCATGGCGCTCGGAGAACTCTGATCGTTGCAGAGGCGATTGAAAAACGGATCATAAGAACCCGTGCCGATGTTGTCCGGATCGCTAATATGTTTGTAGTAATCGGTTGTAAAACTGTAGAGACAGATGTTGCTGATAAGTGGCAGCAGCGGTGCAAACTGATCCATCTCAGCGTTTACTTTGTTGATGTTGTCTTCCATGCTCTGAGAGTTATCGATCCCGAAAAGCATCGTGAGTTCTGAGTTCATTAAGATGCTCTGAGCGCTACTACCTAAGCCAAATCGTGCTTCGCGAGGCTGAGCGCCGTAAAACGGATTGGCGCATCCGAAGGTCCATCCCGTAAGTAGTAAGAGTAATCCCGCTTTTAGTCCTGTCCGAGTCGTGCGCTTCATAACCCTTATCTCCCGTTTCCAATCCCTATTCGAAAGTTTCCGGTACGCCCTGAGCCCGAATACTGAGGTCATCCGTTGTAAGACTTGTGGTGGCTAAGAAGTCGTGCACCCATGTCATCGACAGGGCCACATTCTTGCCCGATACCTGATAAGCCGACGACGGAACGCTTGTAACAACGTTTCCAAACTGATCGACGACATCGAGCTGGAGTGTGCCTTGAATGATTACGTAAGGAAGGCTGAAGTAGACAAACAGCGTGGCACTGTTCACGCCGTCAATGACAGCGGCTACCACGTCAGAAAAGCCAAAGTTCGGATCTTCGAGATCGAAAAGATGCGAGTCGATACCCACCGCCTTAGCTGCGGTGTGCATGGTCGGATACCCGAGCGCGATGGCGTCGGTGTCAGCATCGAACTTCCCACTATAAGGAGGTTGGTCCTGACTAGCCGATCGAACCATGATGAGTGTGTCAGTCGATGAGTTGGCTGGATTGCTGAGTGTGCGAATGCGTTTAACAAAATCAGCCATGGGCGCCGGATCGAGATAAGTGGCACCATCAAAAGTCTGTCCACCGAGATCAAAACTGATCGGACGTTGGAACGCCTCATCGGTTAGAAAGAGGCCGATGTTGGCTCCAAACGGCAGAGGTCGCAAGAAGCTCGGCGAATCGGGCAGCACGGTATTGTGAACCAGATCGAGGCCAGCAGTCTTGTAAAGACCCGTCGCAAGTGATTGAGTGACGCGCTCCGAGCGATTGCCTTGGCAATCGAGCGGGTTGTTTGGATCATTAGGATCCGCATCACAGAAAAGCATGTCTTGGCGAAAACGGGCGACAAACTCATTCGTCGTTAAAGCGCCTGGTGCGTACCGGTTCCAGCAGTAACTTCGGACATAGTCACTTGTGCTCTGGCTTGAGTAAAACGACGTCGAATAAGCGTGATAGCAAACATCGGAAGCTTCCGTTAAAGCCGACGATAGAGCGGCAAAATTTGAGGCAAGCGCAGCTTGGTCGTTTTCCATGCTCGGAGAATCATCGATGACTAGGAATAGATTGATTTGAGATCCTTGCGGCCCCAAGAGCAGCGAATAGAACGGGAACGTCCATTGCTGCTCGAGTGCGCCAAATTGCTTAGAAAAAGGCTTCGTCGTACAGGCTGACGTAGCGGTCAGAACCGAGACCAGTAGTCCAGTTCCGAAGACACGCAGCATGTTTAGAGAGAGCCCCTTATATCCCTTACCCATATTAAGTACTGGTAAGTAGTGCAGGAGCTGCGCCTGCATTGTTGAGCTGAAAAACGCTAAAAACTGATTGTTTCCAGGGAGTGTCAGGTGGGACTCATGAAAACGAGCTAAGCAGTGAAAAATCTCTGGTCACCTCTTCTGGCGTTCAGGTAGTAAAAATCTGAACACTCATGTCGCCTTTCAAGCACCGTTTTGTCGCTCTTTTAGTCGGTTTACTCTTTGTCGTTGTGGCGTGGATCAAGATGATTCACGAGGCCGATCTGCAACCTTTCTTTATCGACGAAGTGAGCGACACGTTTGCGGCGTTCAATTTCATCGAACATGGCGACTATACGTCGCATTTTTTTGATGGTGGTGAGCGGTTTGGTCCCGGTCTTTCCGTCGGCTTTATGTCGTCCTGGCCAGGGGGGCTTGTTTGGTCGTTGGGGGGAGGACTCTTTGAGTCCCGTTTAGCACTGGGTTTTGTTGGTTGGGTCGAGGCCATGGCGTTGGGAGTGACCTTCTTTTTCTGGGTCTCGCGGTTATCACTAGCGTGGGCCTTTTTCGCTTCGGCGTTCTGGTTTCTCATGCTTTTGCAGACTCCTTATTGGCATGGGTTTTTGTTGAATGTCGGAGAGCTGACCGGCGCACTTGCGGTAGGCGCCGGGTTATTGGCTTTTGGGCGCGGTAAGTGGTGGCTGAGTGGCCTGTTTTTGGGTTTGGCAGTCTGGAGCTGCAAGTTCATTTACGTGCCGATTGCTTGCGTGGCGGTTGCGGCTGGTACGTGGCGCGTGTTTCTTCATCTCCAAAAGCCGGGTTCGCAGGGGCGTGAGGCCTTTTCTCGCTGGCTGGGTATGGTGGCTTGTTTCTGGGTTCCACTTGTTGCGTGGCTGGTTGTGATCGCCTGTCGTTACGACGGCCTGCAAGCTGAGCTTTGGCTCGCGCGATTTGTAGACTTTGTTGTTCGTGGAAACTCAGGCCTCGACGGCATTCGCGTTCACGGTTTGAACGAACGGTTGGCCAGCCCTATGTTGGAGTGGGCGGGTTACGATAGCGCGACCAAACTGCGCATCTTGTTTCTCTTGAGTGCAGGTTGTCTTGCGGGTGTCTGGTATTTCGTGCGCCGAAGGAGTGTACTTGTCTTAGGGCTGCTGAGTGCGCTTGTTTTTTACAGCCTTTGGTTTTTTCTGTGGTCACCGACGATGTTCCTTCGCCACGCTCAGCCCGCTCTTTACTTAGGTTTTGGTCTGCTGGCGGCGGTCGCTAGTATTTGGGTGATCGAAAACCGAAATCGTCGCGTGCTCGGGATCGTGGCGCTCGTGATCGTGCTGGTGACGCTTAAAGAGCTACGTACCATGGCCACACGTTTCCCGGTTGTTGCCGATGAGACGAGTTACGCTCGCGCGTGCACGCAGTCCCTGACGCGTGTTCCCTGTATTCCTGCTCGGGATGAAATCTGGTTGCGCGAAATCGAAGCGAAATCAGCCAACTCGATCTATTCAGCTCCTCCGTTTCGACCGCGTAAACGCTGACTTGTACAAGCAGTTTAATCAGGTTAACTGTTGGAATGATGGACCTTTCCGTCGTTCTACCTGTCTATAACGAGCGTGAGAGTTTGAGCGATCTGCTCTCGGAGCTCGCACGTGTTCTCGAGCCCTATCGCTTTGAAGTCATCGCCGTGGATGACGGGAGTACCGACGACAGTTGGTCGGTTCTCAGCCAGTGGCAGAGCGAGAAGCCATGGCTTCGTTTGATCCAGCTTCGCAAGAATGCGGGCCAAACGGCTGCGTTTGATGTCGGGTTTCGAAACGCTTCGGGACGCGTGATCGTGACCCTCGACAGCGACGGGCAAAACGATCCGGCCGACATCCCTAAGCTTCTAGCCAAAATCGACGAAGGATTTGATTTCGTTGCCGGTTGGCGCAAATCGCGACAGGACGGATTTTGGTTGCGGCGTTTGCCGTCGACGATCGCCAATGGCCTGATCCGATCGGTTACAAAAACTTCGCTTCGCGATCTTGGATGTTCGCTAAAGGCTTATCGTGCTGAAGTCGTTCGTGAGCTGCGTATTTACGGGGAGATGCATCGGTTTTTAGGTGTTTTGGTTGAGGACTTAGGAGCGCGCGTGTCGCAGCTCGAAGTCCATCATCGGCCGCGCGTTCGAGGTAAGTCGAAGTATGGTCTGTCGCGGACGTTCAGCGTGTTGGTCGATCTGATCACGGTTTGGTTTTTTCAGCGCTATCGTTCAAAGCCCAGTCGTGTGTTTGGAACGGTGGGCTTAGCGGGTATGGGCGTGTCGCTTCTGTTGTCGGCCTACGTTCTGTGGGAAAAACTTGCTTGGGACATTTGGGTTCACCGAAATCCACTTTTTATCATTGCAGCTGTTTTTGGCATCGTGGGTGTGCAGTTTGTCGGATTGGGAATCATGGCTGAACTTTCGATGCGAACGTATTACGAAGCGAGCGAACAGGTGCCGTACCTGATTCGCGAGCGACGGGGTTTCGATGTGCGGGATATTCGGGTTCCTTGAATCCGGCGAGGTCCGCGAGCCTCTGATCACAGCGATGTCACGGGGTTTGCGGCATCGCGGTCCCGATGCCGAAGGTATTCGACGCATCGACACCGGCCGTTTTCGAGGCATACTCGGACATCGTCGACTGTCTATTCTTGATATCGCAGGGGGTGTTCAACCACTGGTGCTTCGCGATCGTGCACTGGGAGCGTGGACCATTTCGTACAACGGCGAGGTTTATAATTACGCCGAATTGAAAGCCACCCTAGAAAAACAAGGGGTCGCGTTTGGAACCGAATCGGACACCGAAGTCGTGCTTGCGGTTCTGGCATCGCAGGGGCCTGCCGCGCTTGCGACCTTGAACGGGATGTTTGCGTTTGCCGCACTCGATCCGAATTCGAAAACATTGTTTTTGGCAAGGGATCCGGCCGGAATCAAACCTCTGTATTATGCGACTCTCGGTGCGACTCAAGGTCAGAGTGCTGGTAACAGTGGAATTGTTTTCGCGTCGGAGCTCACGACGCTGCTCTTGCATCCGTTGATCAAGCGTGAAGTCGACCGCGATCGCCTTCGAGAATTTTTCTTTACGGACAGCATCGCTGCTCCCGGCAGCGCCATCGCCGGTGTCCGAAAGCTTCAGCCTGGATCGTACATTCGGTGGCGCGACGGTCGCCTCGAGGAACCCGTCCGATTTGCTTGGCCACTCGGCTCGGATCCGAGACAGGCGATACCGGAGCGTGAACATCGCGCGCTCGCAGATTATGAAAACGAGTTTCGTGATGAGTTGCGTGCAGCCGTACGACGCCACCTGATCGCAGACGTTCCCGTCGGTGTGTTTCTGAGTGGTGGCATCGATAGTTCGTCGGTGGCTGCTATGGCACAAGCTATTAAGCAAGAAGACGGGCGCAAGGAAACGCTGAGAACGTTTTCGATCGCGTTCGAAGAAAAAGACTTTGATGAGAGCCCTTACGCAAGACTCGTGGCTCAGCACCTAGGTACAGACCATATTGAAAAGCGCGTGGGCGTTCACACACTTGTGGAAAGTGTCGATGCGTTGCTCACGAGTTTGGACGAGCCTCTAGGAGATTCGTCGATTCTGCCGACTGCAGTCGTTTCCCAGCTGGCTGCAAAGCACGTCAAAGTGGTTCTCGGAGGTGACGGTGGTGACGAGCTCTGGGGTGGTTATCCAACGTACCGAGCGCATGCACTCGCACCTCTGTATCGTCGTTTTCCGAACTGGGTTCGCAAAGCTTGGATCGGTCCAATGGTTCGAAGCTTGCCAGTTCGCTCGACGTATCAAAGTTTGGAATGGAAGCTGAAGCGTTTTGCTGAGCGCTTTGACCACGATCCGATCCGCCGTCATTTTCGGTGGATGTCGGCGTCGGATACCGGCGATGTGGCGATGATGTTTCGCAGTGACAAACCGACAGACCAGGACTGGTCCGGCCACGAAGCTCTCCGTGAGTTTCAGGAATACTTTGGAAACGGGTCGCGATCTTCCCAAGACGTCATGAACATGATGGATATCGATTTCATGAGTTATTTGCCGGGATCGGTTCTCACAAAGGTCGATCGTGCATCCATGGCTTACTCTCTTGAGGTCCGACCGCCAATGTTGGATCGAGAGTTTGTGCGTTGGAGTCGGAGTGTTCCATTGAATCTCAAGATTCGGCGCGGTGTGGGCAAATACCTCATGAAGCAGGCGATGCGACCGCTCTTGCCAGCGGGGATCGTCGACCGAAAGAAACGGGGCTTTGCGATTCCGCTCGCGCGCTGGTGCGAAGGTGTTTTGGGCGATCGTGTTCATAAAATCCTTGCGGATTCACCCGTGTGGGAGGTGGCTGGACTGGAGCGATCGTGGTTCGCGAGCGCTTTAGGTCAGCATCGCGGTCGTGCGCGCGACCGTTCACGCAGTCTTTGGTCTTTGATCGTCTTGGACCATTGGTGCCGGCGTGTCTTCTAGGATTCTTCGTGTTTCACTCACGCTGTATTGGATGACGACCTTGATCGCGATGGCGATCATGAACATCGGTTTTGGTGTTGCTGTCGCCGGCGTGATTGCGTCGGGTTGCGCGCGTCGTTGGTGGAGGTCGGTCGGTGCTCTGTTCCAGGTACGAGCCGTTCGTCGGCTGGCTTGGACGACGCTTGGACTGGGAACGGCCTGTGTTGTGAGTCTCGTCCATGGTCTTTGGCACCCGTACACATTGGCCGGTCATTCGGTTGAGATCCACTTAGCGCGGGATTCGCTTAAGATTTGGTATCTGGTTCTCCCGTTCTCACTCGCTGCTGCGATCCTCTTGCTTGGTGATCGTGATCGTGCACGCCTCACTCGGACTTGGGTTGCGTTCGCCGCGATTCTTTCGGTGGTGGGGATCAGTCAGTACTTTTACGGATGGAGTTGGATGCGATCGCGCGTGATCCCGGTGCTCGATCCCCATCGTTTTCACGTCGATCTGTGGATGGGTCATCATTTGAGTGTCGCTAGTATTCTGATTTTTCCGTTTTTCTGCGCGATGGACACTTGGTTTCGCCGTCGCCGATGGTTCGACCTGCTGGCCGGAGCCTTGATTGGAACGGCACTCATCCTCACGTTTTCACGGATGCTCTGGTTTGCGCTGATGGTCGGTCTTGTGCTTTACGGTGGCCTTTCTCTCCGTGGACGTTGGCGGTGGCTGGCCGCTCTCGGGGTCGTTCTGGGTGCGAGTTTGGTATTTTCAGTCCCGGCGTTGAAACGACATCTTTTTCACAACTCAGGCCGGACGGATCGCGAAGTACTCTGGGCAGGTAATCTTCATTTTTTTAAAGAGCGGCCGTTGCTTGGAATCGGTTTTCGGCAGAACGAAGAGATGTCGTACCCTTACATTCAGTACAGCGATCCAAAGGCACAGTGGATTTTTTCGGGACACGCCCACAATAACTTTCTTGAGATGCTCGGGGGTACCGGCCTGATCGGTGCGGCTCTTTGGGTTCTGTGGAATGCGCTCGCTCTTGGTCTGATGATTCGTCTGATGCGAAACCGGAACGCGAACTCCGACACTTCCGATATGTGGGTGCGCGGACTATTTGTTGCGTGGGTTGTGTTTCATATCAACGGCATCACTCAAGTGAACTTCTGGGAAGGAAAAGTCGCCCATCAACTGATGTGGTCACTGGCTTGGCTCTTGGTTTGGGCGAGAGCCGCCGCACCTAAGAGCGAACTTTCGTGACCGAGTGGTGAAACGATAATCTCGAGCGGAAGACCTAACGGCCGCGCTCGGCGGGCCATGAGTCTTTCCAGGTCAGCTCGCGCGCCTTCGAGAAAGTAAGGCGAAGCGGCCATAAACCCGCCTGTCAAAATGAAACGTGTGACCCCGAACGCAAGAATTATATCGTGCGCGTAACGAGCGAGTTTCGAGCTGAAATCCGCAAACTGAGCGCGAACAATGGGATGACCTCCGCGCGCGAGACCCACAACATCTTGGCCCGTGAGTGCGGTCCCCGGTTGTCCTAAAACACGCGTGAGACGCCGAGCAAACCCAGTTCCGGACAGATAACTTTCGGCGCACCCTGTGTTCCCGCAGCCGCAGATCGCTTCGGCGTCGCTTTCGTTCAAGGACCAGTGACTGATCTCGGCGTGCATCTCGCCAAAGGCACGTACGGGTTTTCCGTCACGCAAAACCGCTGTGCCGAGGCCGGTACCAAATGTGAGAACAGCAAAGGAAGACGCGCGTTGCCCCGCTCCCCATCGATGTTCTGCAAACGCCGAGCAAACGGAGTCGTTGTCGACAAAAACTGGCAGGTTCCAAGCTTGGGCGAGTTGATCGCGAAACGGTACCGTTCCCCAGCCCTTTCCATCGGTCTTAAAATTGGTAGCGTCGATCCAAGCGCCGGAAACAGGGTCGACCGGTCCCGCACTCGAGATACCCGCTGCTTCGCATGGGACCTCTTTAAGGATTCGTGATCCAACCTGTGCGATCTGTTCGATAAAGGCTCGTGGTCCCTTGGATAACAAGACCGTTTCGGTCACTTCCGTGCGCACCGCGCCCGATGCACTAACGGCGGCAGCGAGGATTTTTGTTCCCCCGATGTCGAGAGCCAAGAACGCCTTTTCCACGTTTTGCATGAGCAAGCGGTACTGCTTGCTCGCCGCGTTTGCAAATGGTTTTGCCTATGCTATCGAAATAGGGGCGCAGTTCTGGGCGACTTTAACTAACGACTGAGGGAATGCGGCGATTGCGGCGGGGTCCGGGGAGTGGTTTTCTTTTTCTACTGGGTATTCTCGTATCGGCTTCGGTTGAGGCGGCCGCACCCGCGCGTCCGGTGGTCCAGCGTCTGAGCGTGATGGCACCCCTTTACATCGGTGACCCTGAACTTTCGCTCGATCATCCCGACAATCAGCAAGCGTGGGACGAGTTTCGACAAGGAGCTCGCCTCTTGCGCAGTGTGGGTGTGCAGAGTATCGCCGTCGATGTCTGGTGGGGGCTTGTGCAGCGCTATGGACGCCAGACTTTTCAGTGGGATTACTACGATCGTTTTGAGCGGATTTTGCGAGAGGAGGGACTCGCGATGTCCGTGGTTCTCTCCACCCACGCGTGTGGTGACAACGTCGGTGATGATGTGTTCATCCCGATTCCTGATTGGGTGAGGCAGGGGGATCCGGAAACTCTCTTCTACAAGAGTGAACTCGGAAACTTTAACTACGAAACGTTGAGTCCCTGGGCCGATCCAAAGGCTGTTCCACTGTACGAAGAGTTTTGGGGCGGATTTGTCGAGCGGTACGTTGCCAAGAAAGACACCTTGGTTTCGGGTGTCGCTCTGAGTGCGGGATCAGCTGGGGAGGCCCGGGCTCCGTCCTATAACGCACACGATCGCGGTCACCCCCATGTGAGTTATCCGGGTCGCGGTGTTCTCCAAACATTTTCAGAGCCTGCCATTCATGACTTCAAGCGATACTTGAAGGATCGATTTACGAATTCAATTGACCAGCTCAATGCATTTCTTGGGACTGCGTTTGTCGATTTCGAAGCAGCGTTTGCTGCGATCTTTCCAATGCCTTCGGCTGGCCCGACGGCGCCCTCAGTCCCGACATTCTCAATCCCGACATTCTCAATCCCGACATTTATTGACGCGAAGATTGCTGGTGGTTGGCTGACAACAAAAGAAGCCGATCTTTTCTTTGATTGGAATCGATCGACCGTGATCGCGCACGTTCAACGTTTACTCGATGGTTTCGAGCGTGTCCGGCAGCAACATGTGCCGAACCGTGACCACCATGAGCTACCGGTTGCGATCAAAGTGGCGGGAATCCATTGGGGAGAGGCCCATCGATTTCCGGAGCTCGCTGCCGGCCTGCTTTCGACATCGGATCGTGCTTCCTGGTTTGATACCGAGCAGGGTTTCGGATATGGCCCGTTGGTACGCGGTTTCGCAGATCGCTGTGAGCTTCGTGATGGTCCGCTGAAACTTTCGCTCACCTGCATCGCGATGGAAGACCGCAGCGTGTCTCCCACTTCACATGCTGGCAGCCTGAGTCGCGGTTTTTTTCGAGCGGTTGATCAGGTGGCAGTGCGTAAGGGCGGCGAAAATGCTTTGGGTGAGGAATTGGGTCTGATGTCCGCACAAGAAATCCTAATGCGCCACGTGACAGAGTCCGAGATTCAAGCAATCACCTTGCTTCGCTTTGAGGATATGTTAGGCGATGACGTCAAAGGCGCGCGTCGAAAGAAGGTTTTATCGCACCCACGTGGACGCAACGATGCTGCGCTCGGTCTTTGTGCTCGACTTCTGGCTCTACCAGGATCGCGGGCCAAGACATAGGGAGAAAAAATGAAGACGTTTTTCGCGCTGTTATATGCGCTCCTGATGGCCGTTTCTTTGGGCCAAAGCGTTTGGGCTAAAGACAAGATTTCGATCTCATGTGGTTCGAACGGCTTAGAGCTTGATCTCTGTAAGAAGGCATCGCTCGATTGGTCAAAAAAATCGGGAGTCGATGTCGACGTCCTGACAACCCCAAACGACAGCAACGAACGGCTTGCGCTCTATCAACAACTTCTGTCGGCGCGTTCGTCGGACATCGACGTGTATCAGATCGATGTCGTGTGGCCCGGAATTCTCGCTGACCATCTCGAGGATTTGAGCAAGAAAGTCTCGCCCGCAGAAGAAAGTATTTTTCTAAAAGCGGCTTTCGAAAACAATCGCGTGAACGGCCGTCTGGTCGCGCTGCCGTGGTACGTGGATGCGGGGCTTTTGTATTACCGAAAGGACTTGTTAGAAAAATACGGTAGGAAGGCTCCCGAGACGTGGGAAGACCTCGAGGACACCGCTCGTTTTATTCAGTCGAAGGAAACGAAGAACGGTGTTTACGGTTTTGTTTTTCAGGGTCGTGCTTACGAAGGACTTACCTGTAACGCACTCGAGTGGATGTATAGTTTTGGTGGCCGCGGTGTGGACCAAGGTGGCACGCCGAAAGTGGACGCCCCTGGCGCCGTGCACGCGTTTAAGACGGTGGCGGGATGGGTGGGGACGATCGCTCCCATAGGTGTTCTGAGCTACTCCGAGGAAGAATCCCGTGGCGTGTTCCAATCGGGCAAAGCGGTTTTCATGCGCAACTGGCCGTATGCGTGGGCGCTTCTCAATAGTTCTGGAAGTTCGGTTCGAGGAAAAGTCGGTATTGTTGCATTACCTGCATCGAAGCTGACGGGTTTTCGAGCCGCGACGTTGGGTGGGTGGAGTCTTGCGGTTTCCAAGTATTCAAAACATAAGGAAGCCGCTTCGGATCTGGTCAAGTATCTTACGCGGCAAGAAGAGCAGCGTCGTCGTTTAGAAGTGGGTGGGTTCAATCCGAGCATAGCGAACCTATACGTGCACCCCGATCTCAATGCCCAGTACCCGTACTTACTGGTTCTTAAAAAGTCATTTGAGCGCGCTGTTGCTCGACCGGGTAAGGCACTGGGTTCGCGCTACGGTAAGTGGAGTTCGACGTTCTGGACTTCGGTGCATGAGATTCTGCAGGCGCAGAAAAAGCCTGAGACAGAACTGAAGATCCTCCAGGAAAAACTAACCAAGATCTCTAGCGCGCCGGGTTCGTATCTTTGAGTTTTCGCAGGCATCGTATTCAGACGGCGTGGGTCTTTCTCATCCCTTTATTTTTGGGGCTTGGGCTTGTTGCGCTCTGGCCGCTTGGGCGGACGTTTCTCTTTAGCTTGAGCAATGCACAGCTTTTGACGTTCATGGACGGCTATCGGTGGGTGGGATTTGAAAACTACCTCACAGTTTTTCGCGACCCTGAATGGTGGCAGGCGGTTCGAAATACCGTATTGTTTGTCGCGATCTCGGTGCCTGCAGAAACCCTCCTAGGCTTGCTCGTTGCGGTGTTGCTGGTGCAAAACCTTCCGGGTCGCGGACTGCTGCGAGCGGCGATTCTCGTTCCGTGGGTGATTCCGACCGTGATCTCCGCCAAGATGTGGACCTGGATGTTTCACGACTTGTACGGAGTAGTGAACGATCTTGGTTTGCGTCTGGGTTGGTTTACGGGTCCGAAAGCTTGGCTCGTTGAGGACGGTCTCCTTTTTGGCAGCATGATTTTTGTCGATGTCTGGAAAACGACGCCGTTCATGGCGTTGCTGCTCATGGCGGGACTCGAAACGGTTCCGAAAGAGACGCTGGAGGCTGCGCGTTTGGAAAGTCGATCCAGTCTGCGCGTGTTTCTTAAGATCACCTTGCCGCTCTTGAAGCCGGCGTTGATCGTTGCTGTTCTGTTTCGCACGCTTGATGCGCTTCGTGTATTCGATCTGATCTATGTGTTTACTAATAACAAACCGTCGCTCGCATCGATGGCGAGTTTCGCGCGCCGGCAGCTGGTTGAGTTTCAAGAGCTCGGGATAGGCTCCGCGGCTTCGATGTTTGTTTTTGTCATCGTCGGTGTCACCAGTGTCCTCGTTCTCTTGGTGCAGCGGAGAAACCAGGCGCGCGCCGGTGTAGGGGTGACATCGTGATGCGAGGATTGTTGCGATGGACGGCGATTCTTGGGGTCAGTACGTTTGCTCTGTTTCCGTTCTACTGGACGATCGTTTCCTCCCTTAAGACTGGGTCCGATCTTTTCAATGTCGAGTACTGGCCGTCACGCCAGACTTTAGCGAACTATGTTTCCGTTCTCAGCGAAAAAGAGTTTGTTGGGAGTCTCGCCAACTCGACGCTTGTCGCTGTATTGACGGTCAGTGTGTCGTTAGCGATCGCAGCGTTCGCAGCGTTTTCACTTTCTCGCGTCGAGTTTCGAGGACGAAAGCGTGTGTTGCTGATGGTTCTGTCGGTCTCCATGTTTCCGCAAGTGGCGGTTCTTTCGGGGATGTTTGAACTGGTGCGCGTTCTCGGTCTCTACAATCAGACGGCAGGACTGGCGTTGTCCTATCTCATCTTAGTGTTGCCTTTTACGGTCTGGATTCTCACGTCGTTCATGAAAGAGATTCCCAAAGAGCTCGAAGAGGCTGCGATCCTGGATGGTGCCCGTTCTTGGAAAATTCTAGGTCGTATTTTCTTTCCGATTCTGGCGCCATCGGTCGTGACGACCGCGTTGCTGTCCTTCATCGTTTCTTGGAACGAGTTCTTGTTTGCCCTAACGCTCACGTTATCGTCGAACAGTCGCACCGTTCCCGTTGCGATCGCGATGCTCAGTGGTGCGAGTCAGTTCGAGCTGCCGTGGGGGCTTTTGATGGCGGCATCGGTGATCGTGACCGTGCCTGTGATGATCTTAGTGCTGATTTTTCAGAAGAGAATTGTGTCGGGATTAACGGCTGGAGCCGTGAAGGGATAGGTCGCGCATGAAGTCCGTTCATACCGGTGGCGTTTCTATTAAGAATCTCTCGAAACAGGTCAAATCCACTGTGATTCTCGATGACGTCTCGATCGAGTTTCCAGCAGGCAAGATGACGGTCTTGATCGGTCCCTCGGGCTGTGGAAAAACAACGTTGCTTCGAACGATCGCTGGTCTTGAAGAAGCATCGAGTGGCACGGTGACGATTGGCGATCGGGACGTCACGCACGTGGATCCTGCAAAACGTGGCGTTGGGATGGTTTTTCAGTCGTATGCCCTCTATCCGCATCTCGATGTTCGGGGAAACTGGAGTTTTGGTCTTGAGAGCGAGAAACTTTCAAAAAAAGAAAAGGAAGCTCGGATCATCGAGACGGCGCGCATGCTCGGGATCACGGACTTGCTTCATCGTAAGCCGCGAGAGCTTTCGGGCGGGCAGCGCCAACGTGTTGCGATGGGCAGGACGATTGCCAAAGAGCCGCAAGTCTTCTTGTTTGATGAGCCGCTTTCTAATCTCGACACTTCGTTGCGTGGACAAACGCGTGTCGAGCTCGCTCGTCTGAAGAAAAAAGTGAGTTCGACGATGATCTATGTCACGCACGATCAAGTCGAGGCAATGACCTTAGCCGATCAGATGGTGGTTCTGAATCGTGGACGTGTCGAGCAAGTCGGAACACCGCTTGAGGTTTATCAGAACCCGATCAATCAGTTCGTAGCCGGCTTCTTAGGGTCACCGTCGATGAACTTCGTAGCGGGATTCGCACTTGGACTTCGTCCGGACTGTGTCGCGGGTGTTCGACCTGAGTCTCTTGATTTGGAACCCAAGGCAGGATCGCTTCGCTTTCCGTTCGAGGTCGAACTCATTGAGAACTTGGGTGATCATGTTTTGATTTACGGTCAAATCGCAGGCGTGCGCGGGAGTCCTTGGGTGATCAAGAAACCGGGACGATCGACGGTCACGCCAGGTCAGGTGATTCAGACCGGAATATCGCAGACCGATATTCTTCTCTTCGACCGTGAGACGGGTCTTCGTGTGGCCGGCACGAACGAGCGTCCAGGTCTCCACATTGAAAAGGCTTCTCATGTTGAAATGTCTCGAGAAACGACTTCTTCAGTTCCCACTCGTCGTTGAAAACCCGACCGTATCCGATGCCCTCCGTGAAATCGGCGGACCATCCTTGTCGGCGCTCGGTCGCCTCCGCGAAGCGGTCGCACCGGCGCTTCAGTCCTTAGTGGACCGCGAAACGGGCACCGTTCGCGCTGCTGCGAGGACGGGGTTTCAAGGCCGTGACCCAACGAACTATGACGCCGCATGGGTGCGTGATGCCGTTTGGGCCGCGTTGGCTGAGGAGAGTGCTTCGGTAAGAAGCAAGACATTGAACTGGATTGCCAGTTACTTTCGTTCTTCGTCGCAACAGGAACGGCTGCTTGGACTGATTCGTCATCCGGAACTCTATGGGCTTGGAAGATCGAAGATGCTCGTGCCCCATATTCGGTTTGACTCCAGTTCCAAAGACTTTGCTGATGTCCAAGAAAACGGACGGCCGCAAGAATGGAATCATAAGCAAAACGACGCACTCGGGATGTTTCTACGGGCCTTTGCGGGACAAGCTGATGTGCGCGATCCGAATGCGGTTACCGTGATCGCGTTACTGTCAGCGTACCTGGGTCGAATCGCTGTTTTCGATCAGGAAGACAGCGGCATGTGGGAAGAGATCGAACGTCATAACGTTTCATCCAAACTGATGGCGCTTGCTGGTTTGCGTGGAGCGCTCACGTGGATCGAAAAGCGCTTGGGTGGGCACGAGTGGAACCGTTTTGTAGAGGAAAAGAGTGTGCTCTGGGATGTCCCTGCACTCGCCGAAGCGGCGTCGGTTCGATCGCTGCATGCAGCAGTCGAATACGGCACCCGTGTGGTTCGTCGCGATTTTCTAAATGGCGAATCAGGTTCGTACGGTGTGGGTGACCCACGACGACGCACAAGCGATGCTGCTCTCCTGTCGGTTCTGTATCCGTTTTCAGATCTCGAAATGGATGTTTCGAGTCTGAAACGTGTGATTGGGTTCGTGATTCCGCTGATTCGGGAGCGCGGAATCATCCGGTACTGCGGCGATGCTTATCAGGCTCGCGGTTTTTGGTCCGAAACACAGGCGGCAACGACAGATCACAGTGACCTGGGAGCTTTTACAAGTCGTGGGTCATCTCTGCGGTGGGGCGATGAGGCACAGTGGTTTTTCGACTCGTGGCTTTCGGCGGGACTCAGTCGCTTTGTTCGCGCCAGTGCGCGTGACGCCTACGAACGCGAGACAGCACTTCGTTGTGCGTGGTTGGCGCTTCAACGGGCCGTCGCCCAGATTACGCCACAGTACGAGTGTCCAGAGTCCTACAACGTCGTGAGCGAAGCGGTGTTCACTCCGAGTCCGATCTGTCCACTGGAGTGGGCAAAAGCGTCGTTGCGTCTCGCGTTTTCCGAAATGGGGAAGATCTATGGAGTATGAGAGTCGTCTACATCGATCAGGACGCGTGACGGCTTGGTTCTTAGCAGCGATTCTGTTTTCAAATACAGCGTTGGCGGCTCACTGCGAACAGCGCCTGCGCGAAGCAGTTCCTTTAGCCCGGGAAAACGTGCTCCGTGATTTGGGAATTTCTGGCGTTTCGGATCCGATCGTAGAACATGCGCTTGGGGTCGCGCGAACTCAAGCGCGCGACATCGTCAGCGACTGGGAGACCTTTGAGCGTGATCACCAACCCTCGAGTCTGGTGGCATTTGGAAAAAAGATTCGGGCCTTTTCGTCGGTGCTCTGGTCGACGTTTCGAAGTGAGACACGTGCACGAGACGATCTTGAGTCGAAGATCAAGGCGAAGGCCTTGGAGTTGGCTGACGCTACGATGCATGGGGCGCTCCCGCCTGATCTTGATCAGCAGCTCGAGCGATGGATCGCAGCGGACCTCACGCAAGTGTCCGGCCGGGAAGACGTAACCCTCGGGATGCTCGCACGGAAAGCCGGTAAGCATCTTGGGAATGTGTTTCGATCGCTGGGTCTTGGTGAGATCCGACGCCGGCGCGATGTTCGAGACGATCTTGCCAAGAATCTTGGTATTCTGCTGAGTCTGCAGACGATGGGGCAGGTGATTCATAATAGCGCGCGCGTATTAGCGGGGCAGGCTTCCGATTGGACGTCGGCACTTTGGATTTATGCGAACACCACGGCTATGGTCACCGTTCAAAGCGATGTGGGTGCGCGAAACACAGTCGATAATTCTGCTGTCGAAAACCGAAAGCTCGAGTCGTTAACGAGTTTCGGCGCCCGGATGCGAGAACTTCCAGCCATGCTCCATGGGCACTCGGGTTACAAGACGGAGATTCTCGAGCGTTTGTACGGATTTGTTGCGCTTCTTCCGTTCGAGTACGGCGTTTCATTGGTCTTCAAGATGATCAATGTTTACTACCAACACGGTCTGGACTTCGCCTACTTCGCGACCGAGTGGCCTGCTGCGCTCAAGGTCAACGCGGCGTTTACAGTGGTGTTTGGTCTCTACTTGGCGACACGATGGGCGATCTTTGATAAGTGGATCAACCTCAATTATTTTCCGCGACTCCGTACGGACGCACGGAATGCCACCGAACTGAGACGTGCAAGAGTCCAAGAAGCGTTCTGGCGTTATGGTGTCGGTGCTGTTGACGCAATCATTGTATTCGGACTCGTGGGCAGTGCGCTGCCGGGTCTTCTTGGAATTGAGACGGGTAGTGCCGCGGGCGAGTAACGTCTAGCTCTGACCGAGAAGAGCCGCAATCCTCGTCGCCTCACGGATCGCGTGCGCAAGGGTCGATCGGATCTTTCCATCTTCCATCACGAGCAATGCTGCTGCCGTACAGCCCCCTGGCGTCGTGACGTCGTCGCGAAGAGCCGCAGCGTGTTTGTCACTTTGTAAAAGAAGTGCCGTTGTACCCAGAAGTGTTTCGGTGACGATCGTTCGCGAATGTTCGCGCGGAAGACCGACAGCGACACCACCATTGACGAGAGCTTCGATAATCAAGAGAAAGTACGCCGGTCCACTTCCGCCAAGCGCTGTGACAGCGTCGAAATACTTTTCCTCTAGTTCAAGGACCGCGCCCACCGCGGAAAAAAGCGTGCGAACTTTTTCGCGTACCGCATCCGAAACGGACTCGTCCGCCGTGAAGACGGTCATACCCTGCCGAACCAGGCAGGGTGTGTTGGGCATGGCTCGAACCACACCGTTTTTCAGTCCACGACTTTTGAGTGCTGTTTTGATCTTCTTGATCGAAACGCCGGTGAGAACCGAGACGAGCGTCGACTTCGAAGATAGACCCATGGCTTTGAGGTCATTGAGTGTCTCCTGAATCTGAAAGGGTTTGACGCAGAGAAGAACCATCTCCGCACTGGCTAAAACTTCGCGGGCGCGTTTCGGATGGTCGCGTGAGATCGTCTGAACCGAACGACCTTCAAGTTCCGATCGGCGTTCGGCGTTGCGAACGGAAACGAAAAGATTTTTCTTATCGACGACTTTGGCGGCTTCGAGGCCTTCGCGCAGGGCGCGGCCCATCACACCGGCACCCACAATGACCCATGCGCCTTTTCGCGTCGACATCACACCATGTTCTCAGAGAACCAGCCCTAGAAGAAGTGTTGAAAGTCCGAGGGCAAAACACCGCTAGGCAGAAAGCTACGCTCGAAAAACAACCCAGCGTCCTAGGAGAACTGCGGTGAAACCTAAGGCAAGATTTGCCGTAACGTTCAGGACCGCGAGACCACTCTGCCCTGACCGCAGGAGCTGAAACGTTTCTAAGCCAAATGCAGAGAACGTTGTGAAGCCTCCTAAAACACCGATCGAAAGAAAGAGGAACGTAGGTGAGCTGAGTGCGTCGGACCTCATAAAGAGACCCGCAATCGCCCCCATTGCCAGGCACCCCAGCGTATTTACCGCCAGTGTCGCGATCGGAAAGCGAGCTGCGCTGATCCCAGTGATGGCAGGTAGCGCTAGGGTCACGAGATAGCGTGCTATCGAACCCAGAAAACCACCGCAACCTACGAAGAAAATTTGCCGTACCATCGCTTTAACCTTTCTTGGGGAGTAGAATAGTGGCGTGCGTTTCGTAAACAAAGCTGTAAATTTCGTTCGCGCTGAATACACAGGAAACTTTCTTGGCGACTGCACGGGCGGCGTTACGGCAGCGGTGGTCGCGCTTCCGCTCGCGCTTGCCTTTGCCATCGCATCAGGCGTTGAACCTAAGTACGGAGTTTTCACCGCGATTGTCGCCGGCTTTATTGCTGCCATCTTTGGTGGGAGTCGTGTTCAAGTGTCGGGCCCGACAGGAGGTATGGCCGCCGTTCTCGTTACGGTCATCGCGCAATTTGGCTACGAAAAAGTCGTCCTCATGGGGCTGATGGCCGGCGTGTTCCAGATCGCAGCGGGTCTGCTGCGCTTAGGACGATTTGTAAAGATGCTCCCGTTTCCGCTTGTGACGGGTTTTACGATGGGGATCAGTATCGTGATCTTGGGTGGTCAGATCGATCACGCCCTTGGCCTTCCGATCACGCATGTGCGAACCGAGTATCTGGATCGTTTGCTCGAGACAGTCGGATTTGCTTTCTCGCACGGTGTGAACCTCGCGTGCGTTGCAATTGCCGCAGGCACGATGGCGATTCTCGTGCCGTTGAATCGCAAGTTCCCACGGCTTCCGGCCGCGATTCTCTGTATCGTCGTATCGTCGGTCGCTGTTTGGGCACTTGGCCTCGATGTACCGCGTATCCAAGATATCCCGCAACACTTGCCATCGCCGAAGTTCCCTCTTTTTAGCTGGGAAATGGTACGCGAGCTCCTGAGACCTGCAGCCATCATCGCGGCTTTGGGTGGAATCGAGTCGTTGCTCGCTGCCGTCGTGGCCGACAATGTTCTGGGCGATGGTTCGCGCCACCAACCCAACCGCGAGCTTGTGGGCCAGGGACTTGCGAACGTTGGGGCCAGTATCTTTGGTGGAATTCCGTGCACAGGTGCGATCGCTCGGACAGCGGTTAATATTCGCAGTGGTGGACGAACTCGTTTGGCGGCTGTGATCCATTCCGTGGTCTTGCTATCGGCGATGCTCTTCTTAGCGCCGCTAGCAGTTCATATTCCGATCGCAGCGCTTGCTGGTGTGTTGATTGTCACGGCGATTCGCATGGTCGAGTGGCGTGAGATTCGCTGGCTCATGAAAGCTCCGCGATCGGACATTGCGATCATGACCATCACGGTGCTTGTGACCGTCTTCACCGATCTCGTTCTAGCGGTCGAGTTCGGCTTAGTCACAGCGGCGGTTCTCTTTATTAAAAAAATGAGTGATGTCGTTCCACTCGCCGTACAGATCGAATCGGGAGGCGAGCTGCGCTTAGCCGAACGCGTGCGCGTGTTTCGAATTCCAGGACCTTTATTCTGGGGAGACAGCCACGCGATGATCGAAGCGCTCGATCAGGTTCACGACGTTCATGTTGTTATTCTGAAAATGCAGCTTGTGTCGCACATCGATGCCAGTGGCGCCTCGATGTTGCGGGAGGCCCGTGTGCGTCTACAGAAGCGCGGTATCCGACTCTTCTTGGTCGATGTTCCCGTTGAAACGATGAACACGTTGCGCGCGATGGGAATCGAAGACGAAATCACAAAAGGAAATATTTTCCCGTCTCTCGAAGACGCTAAAATCGCTGCGTTCAAGCAGGCGAGCTAGGGCGTCTTCAGCGTCAGGATAACCTGCCAATCCGATTCACCAGAAGGTTCGATTGGGACCTCTACAAAACGCGCATCAATATTCGGTCCCAGCGTGACCCGCTTTGCAAACACGGGAAATGCCAAGTCACCCGAAGCCTCTTCCTGACGATCAGCGATGGTACCGAGAATCGTCGTGACTCCCGCTAGTTCTCCGGCGAGGTGCTTACCGTCTGTTGTTACATAAACACGATCAAATCCCTGGACCGGGATACCAAAGATTTCTCCTATGAGATTAAACCCGAGTGCCCAACGGTTTAATCCCGCTTGGGCATCGTATACGCTCTGAGAAACGACCAATGTTTCTCGTGTCGGCGCGTAACGGTATCTTTCCGGGGTCCGGCCTCCCGACGCCCATTCGTCGCAGCGAGAGCTCGGGTTAGGGTCATTCGCGCGCGCCACTTGTACCGAAATCACCGCCATGATCGCCAGTAACTGAATCGTGATATTTCGCATTTCATCCTCTTTTTGTTTCTCCGGATTGTCCGGCGGAGACTTGTTGCTCGACTAGCAAACGAGCCAACGCGTGTCAATGAACGTGAAAAAACCAAGCCTGAAGATACTGTCCCTCGGGAAAACCCAATGCCGGGGCATGGTCGGGCGATGGCCCGCGCACCTCAAGAACGCTGACAGTCCGACGTGCGTCATGTGCGGCCTGTCGCGCGACCCATTCCAGATCCCCCGGTGTGACGCTGTGCGAACACGAGCAGAGAACGACGAGACCCTGAGGTCCTATTTTCTGGAACGCGCGCAAGGCGAGATCTTTCATCCCTTGCAGCGCCCCTGTACGGCCGCTCTTGCTACGGGCGAAGGGCGGCGGGTCGAGAACGATGATCGAGGGTGTGCGCGTATCGGCCTTTAAGAATTCAAACGCGTTGGCTCTTTTCACATGAACACGTTCGGTCAGTCCGTTGAGTCGTGCATTGGCCACCAAAGTCTCAAGCGCACGTTCGGACTGGTCCACGCAGAGCACCTCAAAACCGGCTCGCGCGAGATGAAGTGCAAAACCACCTTCGTAACTGAAAACATCCCATGCCTGCGCGGGTGCGCGTATTCCCAGCTTTTCTGCCCACCGCACCGTCGCGCGATGGTTTTCCCGTTGATCGAGGTAAGCGCCCGTCTTCTGTCCGTCCGCAAGATTGAAGGTCCACTGGAGACCATTCCAGGTAGTTTGCCAAGTCGTTTGCCATAAAGTTTGCCGTGACGTTTGCAGCGCAAGTGTTTCGAGAGGCTCGCTGGTCGAGTCCGATAGATGAAACTTTGGAACGAGGGGTGCGAGTGCTGTTTTGATCATGCGAGCAAGAGCTGGCCAAAAAAACCGAACCGCTTCGGTCCCGCGGGTAACCGATAGAACCGCCGAGTTTGCGTCCACATCAAATGCGTCGACGGTCAAACCGGGTAAGAGATCGTTCTCGGAAAAAATCCAGCGAAAGCAGCGATCGTGATCCGTCAGTGATCGTTTTGTCTGCCAGAGGCGCTTGAGGTGCGCGATGACCTCCAC
Source organism: uncultured Oligoflexia bacterium (assembly GCA_964549505.1). Taxonomy (GTDB): domain Bacteria; phylum Bdellovibrionota; class UBA1018; order UBA1018; family CAZJVD01; genus CAZJVD01. The sequence continues at coordinate 11,924 of CAZJVD010000009.1, read as the reverse complement.
CGAAAACGTCTTTTCAAAATCGTCGAGTGTCGTGATGGCGTGGCGTTCTGGCGCGTCGCCGACCGGCCAGTTTCGTAGCGACGGTCCGACCCGTCGAAACGCAATGTTCTCGTCAGGAGAGTACAGAAAATAATGTTCGCCGATCGGAACGACGGCTGGTGCCGGACCCATGTGGTTCGCGACAAACTCAGCGGAAGTGATCTCGCCTTTGAAAATCCAAGGATGGCCTTCGGTCAGTCGCTTAAAGGCTTGAGGCTTGATCGGTAACCGATTCATGACCGATAACCTACTCGGAAAGGTCGGTTTTTGGGAGTATCTGTTGACAGAAGCCGTCCGGACGCACGATCTTTGGGGGGGCTTCTCTCATTTTCGGCGCTTAAGTATTTTAAATAATTGAAGTTTATTAATTGCGTACTGACGTCCATATTGCGCGAGCAATCTACGCCCTAAAGCGGTAGAAAGAGTCAGTTTTCGGGACCTTACGAGAGTTGCGATGTTAAAAAAGACATTCTGGCGAGCAGTTCCGTGTCTTTTGGGGTGTTTCTTGACTCCAGGGGCAGGTCTGGCCGAGCGACCCGCCGAGCGAGCTCAAGCTCAAACTCAAGCTCAAACTCAAGCTGATGACGCTCGCATCAGGCGCTCTGCATGCGATGCGGCCCTTGCGGCTGTGTTCAAGTTCTCACTTGTTTCGGATCAAGATCCGTTTTCGTTGTTACGTGCGCTTTGGTCTGATCGAAAAACTCTACCTGAACCTGGAACCGTTCTTTTTGAACGGCTCATTTTGGCTGTGAAACCCGACCGCAATATGGATTCCAGAGTTCTCGATCTACCCCGGGCGTTGGTCGCGACTTTTCGAAGGACGTATCTCTTGGACTCGCCTGAAAAGTTTCCGTCCAACCATGAGACTGTGGTCGCATGGACGACGCGTGCGAGTCGGCTGTGGACAGACGAGGCGCAGATTTTCAATGTGGCGGATCCAAACTATCGCAGTCTCTACAGGGCCTACATGGGACAGGGTTGGGCCTTAGCTCTGCTACCAGCTTCACTCGTGTCGGAGCTTGACGATCGTTGGGGTTTGCAGCACCAAGTGCGTTTGGCGAGAGATCGGAGTGGGGAGGCGTCGTTGGTCTCGGATCCGATCCAGAAGATTCAGTCTCTGTGGAGCAAGGGCCAGCTTCCCGAGAAGGGAACAGCGCTTTATACGTGGCTATTGAATGCCGTCGGTCGTAGCGACGATGCGCTTGCGCAGATTTCGCGTTCTTGCATTATCGCGTTTCGAGAGGCTGTCGGAGGCGTGATTCAGAGTCGTATCCTTCCGGAGCAAGAGGGCTGGGTTCGTGTTGTAAAAGAAACCTGGCGAACAAAGAAGGAGCTTCCGCCTTCGATCAGTCCTGAGTACATGAACTTCTATGTTGCGTTTGCTCGTCACGCGCGGGTGCTGGGAGTTTTGCCGCGTTCTCTTTTAGATCACGTAGAGCGGCGATGGCGTGTGGGAGAGGCGCCCCCGGGGCCTGAAACCGTTGCGGACGACGTTACTTCCGAGCCACTTCTTCCATCGAATTGGGAGTTCGAAGAATTTGTGGAGCGGGCGACGCCGTGGGTTCTCCGAGCGGCTGCTGATTTGACGCTGAGTCCTTCGCGGCGCCGAACCCTTTTGGAAAAGGCCGGTTTGGAAGCGTTGTCTCGGATTTGGGAAACAGCCAAATCCAAGTCGGTTCGGTTGCGGGAGGCCTTTACGAATGATGAACTTCGCGACGTCATGCTCCACGTTCCCCTTGATAGGTGGGGAGCAGTCGATGCTGCCGAAGGAGATCCGGACAAACTGGATTTCAATGAACTCCTGAATGTTTACCGTTTCGATCTCAATAGATGGACAGGGAACATACGGTGGGAGCTCGGGAGTCGTTTTGGAATGGACCTCGAGTTTGATGACGTGTTCGATGCAGCGGTTGTTGCTTTCTATGAGGTTGTTCGTCGCAACGTGGAGCTGCATGGAAATAGAACGCGCACGAAGCTTTCCGTGATGAGAACGAGGATTCGTCACCGCGTGATTCGCTACTTCGCTTCGAAGCGAGAGTTGACTCGAAGGCATTATGCAGTTTCTGCTTCGGGTCTCGAAAGCACGGATTCGCTTCCGCTGGCTCCCGATACTGAGACTGATGGTCCGGACGCTGCTCTTCAGTTTGATAGTCAGTACGATTTCGTGATGACGCACGTTTTCCCTTACCTAAAGCCGGATCGATTGGATGCCTTCATGCTTTCGGCAATGGGCGGATTCATAGCTGGCGATATTGGAAGATTTTTGGGTGTCACGCCTCAGCGAGTTGGACAATTGATTGCTTGGGCAGAGAAGGATATCGCGAAGTTGTTGAAGTATTACCGCAACCATCCTGGGACAGAACCGGTGGGTTTTGATCGAACGAAGAATCGGTTTCTGTCGATCGAACGGGTGCTTGAGCGTGTGCCGTCGACTCCCGATTGGATTGGGTTTCAGGCGGCCGTTGCGGAGTTTGTCCGACGAGAAGGTCGATTTCCCGATATCCGTGAGCAACGGTTGAACTTTCCGATCTGGGATTCGATGGAGAGACAAGAGGTTCTGCGAGACGCACGACTCTTTGTCGCGGTCACGGCGTTGCTTGTGTCCGAGGGCGGGATGTCCGTCGAGGATGAGCGGCTTTTGTGGAGTGTCTATTTGGCAGGTGATCGTTCGCGAGCGAATGGACGGCTCGAGGAATTGAACACGTTGCTGCTTGAGAAGACCAAGGGTTGGATGAGCGCAGAGGCATGCGATCAGGATCCTAGAGGCTGTGATCGTGAGTTTATTCGCATGGTTGAGCAGCTTCGAGATAACGCCGAAAATCAGTGAGTCAGAAAAAAGAGCGCTATGAAATAAGAGTGCTATTGACTTACGCATAACTTACGCCTATCGTTCAACCATGGCAACCACGCCCCCAAAGCTTCCTCAGGCCCTCGAACTTCATGAGGTGAGCCTTACCCCCAAGCAAAAGAAGCTTCTCGAGTTTATTCATGAGTCCAGCGCACGGAACGGTTACGCACCCTCTCAGCAAGAGATCGCAGCTCATTTCGGGTTTCAGTCGCTTGGGACCGTTCAGAACTATCTCGTTCGCCTGGAGCGCCAAGGCGCGCTCAAAAAGACATGGAACGCCCGACGCAGTCTCAAGTCGGTGATTCAGCTCAAACCCATTCCCTCCACAACCACACCGCTGTCACTCGTCTTGCCCCTCCTAGGACGAGTGGCAGCGGGCCGTCCTATCGAAGTCGTTCCAGAGTCATCGCCCGACGCGCGAACCTTCGAAGTGCCAGCCGCGTGGGTGTCGATGCGTGGACAAGACTCTTCTCGTTACTTTGTTCTTCAAGTCGTGGGGCAATCCATGGTTGAGGAAGGAATTTTCGATCAGGATTTTGTGATCATCAAAAAGCAATCGACGGCCGAAGCTGGGGAAACAGTGGTTGCGCTTGTCGATAACGAAGCCACGATCAAAAAATTTCGGCCACGTAAGGGTTGGATTGAACTCGAGGCCGCTAATCCAGCCTATCCGTCGATTCGGGTCACGCCGGATCAAGATTTTAAGATCGAAGGTGTGCTGGTGAGTGTCGTTCGAAAAATGGTTTAATCGAAAAATGATGTAGGGAGTATAAGCGTGTCCTCATTGCAGTCGATTCCAGGTGTGATCAAAGGCGTGGGTTTTCGAACCCCCGGCACGCTTCCTTTTTTCAGGCTCGAGCAGGCGACCGGGCTTCGTATGCCGTCGTCGGGCCTCGTTGAGATCGGTGGACCTCTGGGTGGTGGTCGCACACGATTGGTTTTTGATTTTCTCAAAGATAATCCCACGCTTCGTGTGGCGTGGATCGAGCGAAAGTGGACGCTCCATCCTGTCGGGGCGCCGCCGGAGGTCGACACCAGTCGATGGCTCTGTGTCGAGGCAGGAGACGAGATCGGCTGGACGATTTTACGAGTTCTTCGCAGTCAGCTTTTTGCTGTGATTGTTGTCGAGGGTTTAGGAAGTTTAGGAAAAATCCCGTCTCTCGATCTCAAGCGCCTTCAGATTGAAGCCGAGCGTGCGGGAACATTGATCGTGATCTTGCAACCCAGTACCGATCAAGCGGCTGGGGGAACATGGATGTTTCGTCTGAAGCTTCATGTCGTTCAAGGAAAGATTCAGGTGTTGTCGAAGTATGTCGCCGGAAACTCTCAAAACTCCCGGAAATCTCAAGATCGCATGTCTCCTGTGGGAGAAGCCGCTCACGACTAAGCAGGCCCATCGCTTTGCTGAGGCTTGTCTTCGCTTAAGCCCACGCGTGGCGCTTCGGCGTGAAGAAGCGCTTTTCTTTGATTGGAGACCACAGGTCTTTTCCGATCGATCGCAAGCAATGCTTAGTTTAAAAGCGCGTTCGCTCGCGGCACGTTTTGGTTTGCGTGTAGCGCTTGGATGGGGAAGCTCTGCTGGCGAAGCGCTGGTGCGCGCTCGCGTGGAGCAAACAGGCTTGCCTCAAGAAGGGGGTTTGTCGGCGCGACTTTTGATAGATTTTGTTCGTCCATTCGGTGCCGGTGCCGGTGCCGGTGCCGGTGCCGAGGCCGAGGCCGATGCGGTTCTGCAGCGTGTTGTTGAGCAGATGATTTTTCGTCTGAGAAAACTCGGTGTTTCGAATGTCGATGAGTGGTTGACGATTCCGCGTTCTGAGTTTGCCGTCCGTTTCGGAAAAATAGGTTTGGAGTTTGCTCAAGCGTTAACGCAAGCAGTAGATGAAACCGGACATGTGCCCGAGCTTTGGCCAAAGCTGATTCTCGAGACCGATCTCGAAGAAGAACTCGAAATCGATTCGAGCGAACAGCTTGAGTCGGTGCTCTTCATGCTCCGAACGGTTCTGGATCGTGTGATGGCTCGTCTTCGTGGGCGAGCCGAGCGTCTCGCACGCATGAACATCACACTCGAGTGCGAGCGATATTGGAGTGTGCGCGAGCCAAAGCGCGATTTCGAAATCGCATGTCTTTGTCCGCAGGGTTCCGCAGCGGGCGTGTTGCGTTTGGTGTCGCATCGTCTGGATCATGCGATGCAAGTCCAACCGTTGGAGTCACCGGTGTGTCGGATCCGTGTCCGTGTTCTCGAGGCTGTTCCTGGCCGTGGAGCGCAGAGTGACTTTTTCGATCGACGCGAACATGAAGAGCAAGAGATGGAAACCTTGCTGGGTGATCTCATGGATCGCGTCGGTATCGAGAACGTTTTTGTTCCGGAGCGTGTGGAGAGCCCGATCCCGGAGCGAGCGTGGAGGCGTGAGCGCTGCCAGTCGCTTGGCGATGTTTTTGGTGAGCAGAAACAGGGTTCATCCTTTGGCTCACCCTTTGAATCGGCTTCTGTTCTACGTCCGAATCGATTGTGGTCTGAGCCGATTCCCCTCGAGCTCAATTGGGAAACACTTCAAGAAAGAACGCGTTTTCCTGAGCGGATTGTTTCCCATTGGTGGGAGCAGCCGGTCGAGCGCGACTACTACCGTGTGAGAACGGCAAGCGGTGAAGAGTTGTGGATTTTCCTCACGCCGGATCGAAGTGTTTTTTGGCATGGGAGTTTTGATTGAGTTACGTCGAGCTCTGCGCCAAAACGTCGTATTCCTTTCTTGAAGGAGCTTCGCATCCCGGCGAATGGATAGAACGCGCGATCGAGTTGGGTTATCCCAGTTTAGGAATCTGCGATCGCGGCGGCGTGTATGGACTGCCGAAAGCCTTGCTTGCGATTCAAGAGAGTAAGTCCCAAAGCAAATCAAAAGAAAAGTTTCGACTCATCTCAGGTGCCGAGCTGATTTTAGAAAGTCTTCCACCTATTCAGATACTTGCCGAAACTCGTCGCGGGTATGGACTTATGTGTCGGATGTTGACAGCGGCTTTCGAGGGGCGTGAAAAAGATAACTCAGCGCTGAGTACGGATCAGTTCATAGATTTTCTAGCGTTACCGGGGGCTTCAGAGATTTTCTATCTTCTTGATGCCGGCTACTCACACGCGCCAATCGGTGCTTCAAGGAGTGTGCGTACGGTCGAAGATGTTTATGCGCAGATTCCGAGATCCCGAGCTTTTATCAAGCGCTCGCGCTGGTTTGATGGCCACGACGATCGACGTTTTGAATCCGCACAGTCGCTCGCAAAGCGCCTCGGTCTTCCCAGTGTCGTTACTCAGCAACCACTTTTTCATCGAGCGGATCGAAAACGTCTTCAGGATACGCTGACGTGTATTCGTCAAGGTGTGACGTTGGAGAACTCAGGACTCAAACTTCTCAGTAACCGTCAACGTGTGTTGGCGCCTCGAGAACAGATCATGGCGCTATTTCGGGATGAGCCAGAGGCGCTCAAGGCTTCGCTTGAAATCGCTGAAGCATGCCAGTTTTCTTTGAAAGAGCTGAGATATTTTTATCCGAACGAATGGCTTCCTGCGGGTGAGACGGCAGAGACCTTTTTACGAAAGCTTGTTTTCAAAGGAGCACGGACGTTTTATCCAAGTGGAATTCCTGAAAAAGTAGCGACACAGATCGAGCATGAACTTCACTTGATTGGTGAACTTCAGTTTTCTGATTACTTTCTTACGATTTGGGACATTGTTGATTTTGCTCGCAAGAAAAACATTCTCTGTCAGGGTCGTGGCTCGGCTGCAAACTCTGTTGTTTGTTACTGCCTGGGGATCACAGCCGTCGATCCCGTTCGTATGGACTTACTTTTTGAGCGATTTATTTCGGTCGAGCGTGGAGAACCACCGGACATCGACGTCGACTTTGAACACGAACGTCGCGAAGAAGTGATCCAGTATCTTTATACAAAATATGGTCGTGATCGAGCCGGTATGGTTGCAGCGGTGCGCACGTATCGTACGCGCTCGGCGATTCGCGAAGTCACAAAAGTGTTTGGAAACGAGCTCGATGCTTCTGATCGTGACAAGGCTTCACCGCTTGCTCTCGAGTTGGCAGCTGAGATCAAAGACATGCCAAGACATCTGTCCATTCATTCGGGTGGGTTTGTTTTATCTCAAAGTCCATTGCTCGAGACGGTTCCGATTGAACCAGCGCGTATGTCAGGACGAACGATTATTCAGTGGGATAAGTATGATCTCGACGCCCTCGGGCTTCTCAAGGTGGATGTCCTGGCTCTCGGGATGCTGACAGCCATTCATAAAACGCTCATACTTTTAGGAGATAAAAAGCTCACGGATATTCCTGCGGATGACCCAAAGACCTACGCCATGATTCAGCGTGGGGACACCGTTGGTGTGTTTCAGATCGAATCACGCGCTCAGATGAATATGCTTGGTCGACTTCAACCACGAAACTTTTACGACATTGTGATCGAAGTCGCAATTGTGCGTCCGGGGCCCATCGTCGGTCGTATGGTGCACCCTTATCTTAAGCGACGGCGTGGATTAGAGCCGATCACCTACGAACACCCAAAGTTAAAAGAAATTCTTGGTCGCACACTCGGTGTTCCTCTTTTTCAGGAACAAGTCATGAAGATGGCGATTGCGCTTGCTGGGTTCACAGCGGGTGAAGCCGATCGCTTGCGGCGGGCGATCGGAGCTTGGCGCTCCAGTGGTTCCATCGAAGAGATGGGTCGCAAGCTCATGGCGGGTCTGTTGCGAGCGGGATTATCGAAGGGGTTTGTCGAGCGTGTGTTTGATCAGATCAAAGGTTTTTCAGAATACGGCTTTCCCGAGTCGCATGCAGCGAGTTTTGCGCTCCTCGCGTACGCGTCGTCGTATCTAAAGTGCCATCATCCAGCTGAGTTCCTCTGTGCTTTGGTCAACTCGCAACCGCTTGGATTTTACGCCAATCATACGTTAGTCGACGATGCTAAACGCCACGGAGTTCGTGTGACTCCGGTCGATGTTCAGGTGTCACGGTGGGATTGCATGATGGAAGAAGGAGCTGTGCGCTTGGGTTTTCGTGTTGTGCGCGGGATGCGTGAGGCTCATGCAAACGCACTTCAAAGTGAGCGCGAGGAGGGGGGACTTTTTCGGGGTTTGACAGATTTTCTAAACCGTATGTATGTGCGTGGACTGGATTTGAGTGTGTTTGAGCGTTTAGCAATGGGAGGAGCGCTTGAGTCTTTAGGGATGAAACCGCGCGAAGCACTTTGGGAAATCCTTGCGTTTGCGAGTTTCAAAGCTGCTGAAACGCCGACGGCTCAAGTCAGTCAGCTGAGTTTGTTTCGCACACTTGAGGGCCCGACAGAGGTGCCATTTTTAAAGTCCATGGACGCATTTGCGCGCCTCAAGGCGGACTACCAACATATGGGATTGTCGTTACGAGGGCATCCCATGCAGTTCTTGCGTCAGGGACGGAAACTATTGCGTGTCCCGCATGCAAAGCTTTCGCAACATGGAACGAAGTTGACCATCGGTGGGCTCATGATTGTTCGTCAGCAACCCGGCACCGCAAAAGGAGTGTGGTTTGGAACGCTCGAAGATGAGGAGGGTTTTCTTGATGTGGTGATGAAACCGAAAGTGTTTCAGCGCTATGGCGCTGTTTTTCTCAATCATGCTTTTCTTTTGATAACAGGAATGATTCAGCGAGATGCCAACACCGTCAGTCTACTGATTGAAAAAGTCGAGCCTTTTACGGTTGTACAAGAGGACACGGCAATTCGGCTGCCGCAGCGGTATCCCGTGCGGTTTCGGGGGGCCTATTAAAGTCGATGTTCGTCTCAGTCACGAAGCAACCCGCTTCAAAACGTTGTATGATGTTGTCGTATGAATCGTCCTTACGACGTCATCATTGTGGGCGCGGGAGCAGCTGGCCTTGCTTGTGCCCACGAGTTGTCTGAGCTTGTATCGCGATCACGACGATCTTTGTCGGTTCTCGTTCTCGAGGGACGCGATCGGATTGGAGGACGCGTCTACGAAAAAAGTGGTTTAGAACTGGGAGCCGAGTTCATTCATGGCGCGAACCCGAGCCTGTTAAAGCGTTTCGAATCGTATGGCGAACCATTCTACGACGTTACGAATCGTCGTCTTTTCTTAGAGAAACGCCGTCTCAAAAGCATCCCAAAGTTTTTAGAAAGTCTCGACAAGATCGCTACTCACGTGCACCGACACGTACGATCACTCAAGACAGATATTCCGATTGCCGATGCCATCGCCGCCGTTGCGTCCAAAACGGGGATCCACCGACGTGCTCGCGATCTCTTTCAGGGTTATGTAGAAGGCTTTCATGCTGCAGATCCTAGTATTATGAGCGCACGAGGTTTTCTCGAGGCCGAAGAGTTGAGCGATCCGCGCTTGGGTGCGACCTCCGCCTTTCGACCCCTGCATGGGTACACGCGACTTCTTCGGCGCATCCTTGAGGACACCGGTAGTATGACGAGATTGCATTTTAAGACTGTCGTAAGACGTGTGACCTTCGATCGGAGCGGTTGCATCGTCGAATGCGAGGCTGGCCGAGAAAAACTACGTTACCGATGTCGTTATCTCGTGGTCACGGCACCTCTCGGAGTTCTCAAAGCAAGTCGAGGTACTGGGGCTATTGACTGGCAGCCAGGACCACCACGCGGTTTGCAAAACGTGCTTGATAGTATGGAGATGGGGCATGTGCAAAAGCTTCTTTTTTCATTTCAAGATCGCTTCTGGGAAAAGCTGGCCGACGACGAGACAGTGAGTTTTATGCACATGCCTCATGATCAGATTTTTCCCACATGGTGGACGCAGTTGCCGATCCGAAGTGGTGTGCTCACAGCATGGCAGGGTGGCCCACGAGCCGGTGCGCAGTCTGCGAGTGACTGGCGTTCCCTCCGGAGAACCGCACTGAAGAGTCTGTCACAGTGGTCTGGAAAGACGCTCACGCAGTTGACGGCGATGCTCCGAGCGTGTCATGCGCATGACTGGTCCAGCGATCCATTGAGTCGGGGTGCGTACAGCTATGTTCGTGTGGGAGGCTTGCCGCGAGCTAAGCAGTTGTCGAAGGTTTTCGAAGATCGGATTTTGTTTTCAGGTGAAGCAACGGTCGCGGGTTCAGCCCGCGGCACGGTACATGGTGCTATGGATTCGGGTGTGCGAGCTGCGCGACAGATCTGGGATCTTAAATAGAAAAAACTATCTGAAAAAGAAAGCGTCGAGCGATCCGTGAGACTCCTCGGATACTGTGACCGTCGCCCTCTCCGAATCCACAGTCTCTTCGTCAACCACTTTTAAGTCGTGGCAAGCTGGTCCATGCATAACTTTTCCGACAGCACTGAAGCGCGATCCGTGACAAGGACAGTCCCAGGTTTTTTCTTCTTCATTCCAGCGCACGACTCCGCCAAGGTGGGGGCACTTTGCTGATAGCCTGTGACACTCGCCGTTCGGATCCTTGTAAACTGCGACGCGATTGAGCCCTTGGCGCAAGACCCTCCCTTCGCCAATGCCGATCTCAGTTTCGTTGTCGACCTCACCCTTTCTAAACCAGTCTTCATACTGAATAAGACTTTCCGTGTTCTCTTTAAGGCTGCGCGCACTCGAGCGCAGACGTATGCGACGCGGATCGTAGACTTCAGCCCAAGGATTAGCTCGCTTCTGAATCAGATCGGTGATCAAGAGACCCGCAATGGTTCCATAGGTCATACCGTTTCCTGAAAAGCCGGTTGCGATGTAGACATTGGGTCCGTAGGACGAATGTGCTCCGATCAAAGGAAGCCCATCCGGTGTTTCGACAATCTGGCCGGACCAATGACTGAGGATCGGCCCCATCATCGGAAAGTGGGCGCGGGTCCAGCGTTCTAGAGCATGCAAGCTATCGACTTCTGTGTGTCCGTGATCGCGGCTACCAGTACGATGATCGCTACCGCCGACAATCAGAGTATCACCGTGAAGACGCATGTAGTGGTACGGAAGCTCAGTGTCCCAATATAGGCCAAAGGGTAGCGATCCTCTGGGTACTTTTCCAGCGATGACATAGCTTCGGTAAGGTGCAAGTTTATGAATGATAGAGACCTTATTGTCGATCGGAGTGTCGGTCGCCACAACGACATGCCCGGCGTGAATCACGCCATTCGGCGTATAGACGTTGCAAACGTCTCCGCCCTCAATATGCACAGCTTGTGTCTGTGGATAGATCACGACTCCAGCTTCGCGTAACGTTCGCAATAACCCTTCAGCGTACTTGCCGGGATGAAACTGAGCTTGGTCGGCAAACTGCAGTGATGGGAAGCGTTCGAACTCTTTGACAGGTGACGTTCGTGACATTTTCACGTGATGGATGGAGAGTTCTTGGCAAGCGCTAAATTCGCTTTCAAGTGTTGTGTCTTTCTTTGGGGCCGTTACGATGAGAAATCCCGGTACCTTTTCGAAGTCACATTCGATCTTATGCTTTCGTATGATGTTTCGAATGGAGCTGATCGCGGTCTCGTGGCTGTGAACGGCAAGCGCCGTTCGTTTTTTCCCGTGAATCTTGATGAGTGATGCAAAGCGATCATCCAATACACAAGTGAGGTGTGCTGTCGTGCGCGTGGTCTCTCCGGCTCCGGGCATACCCTGATCGATCAGCGTCACGTTCTTTCCGGTGCGAGAAAGAAAATAAGCGGTGGTGAGCCCTGCTATACCGCCACCAACGACGCAAACCTCAGAGGTGACGTCGCGATGGAGGGGTGTTTGAGATGGGGTTCCTTCCAGTGATTCGGTTTTCCAGTAGGTCATGTGTAGGAAAAGCAGCAAGGCATGTGCCACAACGCAGGTCAACTCGTCGCTCTCGTGTTAGGGTCTGCTCTCGATGACCATGCGGACCATAGGGCGAGGCGCTAACAGTAACGTCACCGGTCGTTTTGAGAACTCAATAACAGAAATCGAAAAAACCGACGTCGTCGATGAAGAAGTGTCGCTGCTTCGTACACAGTTCTTCGTAGACGCTTCGCGAACGATCGTCACGGAGAACGACAGTCCCGATATCGGTTTTCGCTACAG
>CAZJVD010000008.1:0-129977 GCA_964549505.1 uncultured Oligoflexia bacterium | reverse complement strand
TTACGGCAACAGGCTGGAAAACTTAGGCAGCGTTCGCACGTACCGCATTCGCTTCGCGCGTCGTAATCCGCGACCGTCTATCGCCGTTCGCCTCGCAATTAGCGACCACCCACCGCTTCTCGCGTCGTGATCCGCGACCGCGTACCGCATTCGCTTTTCGCGTCGTGATCCGCGACCGTCTATCGCCGTTCGCCTCGCAATTAGCGACCGCCCACCGCTTCTCGCGCGTCGCCACCCGTGACCGCCGGTCGCGCCTTAGACCGACGTCGAACCACCCACGACGGGCGGCCCATCACGAGCGGCGTTAATAAACGCGGTCGCGCGCTCACTCAAAGCACCCACGAAACACGCCAACACACGTCGCGCAGCGGGTCCGGTTTTCGGCACCGCTGCCGGCCCCCACCGTCTGCCAGCTTGCTTGAGTTCTGTCTTATTCCCGCGTCAGTGTGAACTCGATGCGACGAGTTCCAGGAGTGTCATCGGAAGCAATCGTGCGACCGGCATCTGAGACTTTTGTGCTCACGCGATTTTCATCAATGACACGTTTTGCAACGAGATGTTTCAGAACGGCCACGGTGCGTGTCATCGAAAACTCGTACGCGTCCGTGATCACAGCTTCGGCCGTTGGTGCCGGAACCGTAAAGCCTTTGATCTCGAGCCTTCCGCCGTAGCCTTTGAGGACGCCGGTTAGGTTTGCCAAGTATTTTTCCGCGTCCGGAGTGAGCTCATCCGATCCGCCTTTGAAAAGCTGATGCTCCGGAATGGTAAATCGCAGAATATCGATTTCCATTTTTACCGGAGGTTTGAGTCCCTGTTTGGGATAGATGCCTTCTTCGTTATGACGTTCGGCTGGAGGATCTTGCGACGCTTTGAACTGTCGGCTGGGACGTTCGATGAGTTCTTCGGGTGCTAAGCCTTCCAATCCCTTTAAGAGATTGTCGCCTGCGCCGGTACGTTCGCCGAGTGGTACGGTTTCTTTTGAAGAAAGATCCGGTCTCCATGCGCTGGCCGGATTATTAAAATATTCAGCGACACTCGATTTGATTTCTTCGTCGGAGCCTAACAGCCACATGACCAAGAAGAAGGTCATCATTGCTGTCATGAAGTCAGCGAAGGCCACTTTCCACGCGCCGCCGTGTGCGCCGCCGTGTCCGCCGCCTTTCACTTTTTTGATGATGATGGTCTGTTTTGAGTCAGCCATCGAGGCTATTCCTTACGCAGCTTTCTTACCGACACTTTGTGTTCCCGTATCCACTTCAGCGAAGGTTGGGCGAATCGAAGGCGGAACCGTCCGACGTGCGAACTCAACACAAACTTTTGGAGAACAGTCTTTTGCAAAAGCGAGAAGGGCAGCTTTGACGACATCAAAGCGTTTGCCTTCTTCTTTGATTCGGATTTCCATTTTATGAGCCATGGGCTCCATGAAACCGTAACAGAGCAAGATACCGATAAACGTTCCGACGAGAGCGGCAGCGACGGAGTGACCGATGACTTCCTTACCTTCCGTCAACTTACCCATCGTGTACACGACCCCCAAAACTGCGGCCACGATCCCGAGACCTGGCATCGCCCCGGCAAGTTTTGCGACGAGAATCGGCGCTTCGTATTCTTCTTTGTGAGCAGCATCCAAGTCCTTGTCCATGAGTTCTTCAAGGTCATAGGGGCTCACAGGTGAGCTGATTTGAACTTTTAGCGTGTCGGCGATGAATTCGATCAGATGGTGATGTTTAAGAACGCCGGGATACTTTTTAAAAATATCAGACTGCTCAGGGTTTTCGACGTGCGCTTCGAGGCCAAGCAGGTTTCCTTTTGCTGTTTTAACAAGTTCGAAAAGGAGCATGAGCAGCTCCATGTAACTTTCCTTCGTATCGTCTTTTCCAGTGAGCGCGTGCAGGATTTGAGTGACGATCGCCTTGATCACGCCAATAGGAGCGGACGTGAGCATGGCGCCAACACCAGCGCCGCCGATGATCAAGAGTTCGTTCGGTTGCCAGAGCGTGAGCACGTTTCCGCCGTGGATAGCGAAGCCTCCAAACACGCAGAGAGTAACGACAATGGATCCGACGATAATGAGCATAGGTGCTCCTTGGTGATCTCATCGTCCATTTGGGCTTAAGAGTTAATGCCTAAAGCGAGCTTTCAGTGCGTAATGTTAACAATTTGACGGGGTTTTCGTTGTCGAACTTCACCCAGTTTTGATAAGACTGGGGGTATGGAAAAAAGCCAGCTCATACAGGAAACCGTCCGGCGAGGCCTTGGGCGGCTGAGTGCCCAGGGTGCGCTTGTCGTGCAGACCGGTAGCTTCACAGGACGCGCCGCGCAGTCGCGGTTTATTGTTCAGCGTAAAGAACTCGACGGCGTGATCGACTGGGGTTCAGTTAACCTCAGTGTTCCGTTCGACTTCGGTTCCGAACTTTATACACGTGTTCAGAATAAGATCGAAGCGAGCGAAGGGTTTTCAATGTCCGGCTTTGTCGGACCTTTCAAAATCAACGTTTCGTCGCTTTCTCCTTGGCACATTGCTTTTGCTCAAAACATGTTTCGTCGTACCCCGATTGCGACGCTGGTTTCGCGTTTACCGAGTCCTTCGACGATCGAAGTCGTCCATGATCCGTTTGGAAAAGTTTCAGATTATGGTTTGAAAGGACCCTCGGAGACCGTCATCATTCTGGATCCGGTGGATCTTCGTGTTGTGATCGTAGGCACGGCTTACGCCGGCGAGATCAAGAAGTCTGCATTCACGCTCTGTAACTTCAAGTTGCCTGAGTACGGTTGGTTTCCGATGCATGCGTCGGCAAACTGCTTACCCGACGGCTCGTCCTCGTCCGTTCTTTTTGGCCTTTCCGGTACGGGTAAGACGACGCTGTCCGCGAGTTCCACGCGCTCGTTGATCGGTGATGACGAGATCTTGTGGACGGAGACTGGTCTTTCGAATCTCGAAGGCGGTTGTTACGCAAAGTTGATTGACCTCGATCCAGAAAAAGAACCTGAGATCTATCGCGCTGTCGGTACGCAGGGTGCGATCTTAGAAAATGTCGGCTGTTCCGTGAACGATGGTCGTATTGATTTTGCGGATCGTTCGAAGACGGAGAACACGCGTGGATCGTACGATCTCGGTGCACTGGAGTCGGTCTATCGACAAGATCACGAAGCAGCACCTCCAAAGACCATCGTGTTTTTAACGGCGGATGCTTTTGGTGCGCTGCCATCGGTTGCGCGTCTTGATAGCACGCAAGCTCAGTATCACTTCCTTTCAGGTTATACGGCTAAGGTTGCCGGCACAGAACTCGGTGTGAAAGAGCCGCAAGCGGCGTTTAGTGCCTGTTTTGGCGCACCATTTATGCCGCGGCATCCACAAAAATACGCCGATCTTTTGGCGTCGTACCTGGAGCGTTCCAAGGCGTCGGTGTGGTTACTCAATACCGGTTGGACGTCGGGTGGCTATGGCAAGGGTCCTCGTTTTCCAATTAAAGTGAGTCGGAAACTCCTTGAACAAATTCAGACAGGTGCGCTAAATGGCGAGAGTTTTTCTACACATTCCGTGTTTGGCTTTCAGGTTCCAAAGCGTTGTGACGGAGTCGACGCAGAGTATCTGTCAGCGCCGACTGGCGATTCGGTGCAAGCGCTTGCGGAAAAATTCCGTACGAATGTGAGGAAATTTTCGCGACCTATTGACGACAAAATTCTTGTAAACGGTGGCCCCAGAGGATAGTTTTAAACCTATCCAAATCGCTTGAGCTTCTTAGGAAAAACATCTTGGATTCGTTAAGGCCTTTCTTGGTTCTTTTCAGCTCGAAAAAATCAAGAAAGGCTTTTTTATTTTCTGTCACGGCATACGTCTTACTTTCTGTTTCACCCGCGCATGCATGGGAAGCCACCGGTCATCGTGTGGTGGGTGAGTTAGCACAGAGAAGACTTTCCTCGGCCACGCTGCGAGCTGTCCGCGATCTTGTGCCGGATGCGGATCTGGCTGAAATGAGTACCTGGGCCGATTTGATTCGGTTTGATCCTGAGTGGAAGGTCGCCGATCCCTGGCACTTCATCAATGTTGAAGAAGGGGAGTCTTGGGAAACTCGAAAGCGTTCTCCGAAGGGCGACATTGTTGAAGCGATTCCGCGGTTTATGAAGGACCTCATTGACACGAAACTCTCTAAAGAAAAACGTGCGCAGGCGCTCAAGTTTATCGTTCATTTCGTCGGGGATATCCATCAACCACTCCATGCCGGTCGGTTCGCGGATCTTGGCGGCAATACGATCTCGGTGAAATGGTTTTCTGAGACGACCAATCTGCACCGTGTGTGGGACGCGCATGTGATCGAGTATGAAAAGTTGAGCTATCGAGAAAAGGCGTCCTTCCTGACTCTGCCGGACGCGGTGACGCTCGGAAAATGGGAATCTGATTCGGTCGATACCTGGGCGCAAGAGTCGTTCGTCCTTCGCAACGAAGCCTATGCTACCGAGAAGGGCGCCGAGCTAAATGCCGGTCTTTACCATTTCCAGCACCATGCAACGATCAATCGGCGACTCATGCAGGCTGGCGTTCGTCTGGCAGCTCTGTTGAATCAAGCGTTTGCGAGCCGGAAGGCATTGCAGCACTAGTGGGCTGTTAACGCGTGATGTGCGGAAAATAATCCATCACGTAGTTGACGTACCAACCGTTCGTAATGCGTACGTGAAGCAAGAACCGCCCTTCGGGCATCGTTTGCCCCGTTTTTGCGAGTTCATCACGGAGCTGGAGTGGAATACTGAAACGACGTTCCGTTTTAGTAGCACAGTCGGGAGTCGCTGCGCGTTTCGCGGCATAGTCTTTCATGTTGGGGATGACTTCGACAAGATTGTCGGTCGTTCGCGTGACACTGATGTCGGTGGGCAGTAAGGCCATGCAAGCATCAGTGAAGATGCCCTGAAGAAAGACACCGTCGTCGGCGGGGTTCATGAAATCTTGGCGAACGACTTCGGTCACAGGCGCGTAATCTGTGACGTCGACCGTTGCCGTGGTTGCGAGTGCGACCGGAAGGGTGCCGACGTGTCGCTGCGGATTTCCAAAGTCATCGGCATCGAGATAAACCTGATAGATTATCGGGAAATCCTCTGGCTTGGTTTCCGTGAGATCCAATTTGAATGGAATTTCAATCTGGAAAGGCCGTGAGAGGACCTCGGTTCCCATGTCACGATCGCTGCCGGGGCGAAGAGCGTACGTACGGATGTGGATCGATCGGTCGTCTCGTACTTCGATGTCTGGGCTGTCGAACTTGTAGGACCGATGATTGAACTGAATCAGCGCGAACACGCGAAGTCGGTCGTTGCTGTCAAAGTTTTGTGGGATGAAAACGTCGCTGGCCTGGTACGCGCAGAGCACAGGAGGCGTACGTCGCGGGTTTACCGGTGGTTTCGGCGTCTCTTGAGTCGACGACGTGGACTGGAGCGCGCGAGCGGCCAAGGCCGACGGTTCGAGCGGCAGACCGACGAGGACGCTCAATCCAAGAAAAAACACGCTTAATGAAGTTCTCATGATACCCCCAATTGATCTCGACCGAGCATAGTGAAATTGCAAGGGAATCTCAATGACAAAACAGAAAACTGGCGCTTATAATTGGCTTATGAATCAAACGACTAACGCGAATCTTGAGAAGATTTCATGGACGAACGTCGCCTTCCTCGTGGGCTCACCGCTCGCACTCGTACTTGCGCTCGTTTTTGGATGGGTCACGTGGAGTGCGGCTTATTGGCCGCTCTATGCGCTCACGTTCGTGTTGTGGGTGTTTGGAAGCCTGGGTATCTCGGGTGGGTACCATCGGTTGTTCTCGCACAAGAGTTATGAAGCGCATCCTCTGTTGAGACTCTTTTACTTAGTCTTCGGTGCGATCGCGATTGAGAACTCGGCTCTTGAGTGGTGCACGGACCATCGTCGGCATCATCACCGAGTCGACACGGTCGATGATCCCTACAATATTCGCCAAGGTTTTTTTCATGCCCACATGGGATGGATCTTTTTTCATGACAGCTCAAAGTACGCGCACGTCAAGTTTAACGATCTTGAGAACGATCCCTTGATTCGATGGCAGCATCGTAACTACTTGCTGTTGGCGATCGGGATTGGTTTCATGTTTCCGACCTTGTTTGGTGGATGGGTCGCGTCGCGCGCTGGTCTTCCTGTTGCGGACGGATTGCTGAACGGATTTTTCATCGGAAGCGTGTTCCGAGTGGTCTTCATGCAACACTGTACGTTTTTCGTGAACTCGCTCTGCCACTACTTCGGAGCACAGCCTTTTACCGACCAAAACACGGCTCGTGATTCGTACTGGTTTGCGTTCCTAACATTTGGCGAGGGTTTTCATAACTTTCATCACAAGTACGAGTTTGATTATCGAAACGGAATTCGTTGGTTTGATTGGGATCCAACCAAATGGCTTGTGAGCGGTCTTTCTAGGGTCGGTATGACCTGGAATCTCAAGCGTGCCGCCCAACGTGATATGTTCCGCGCGCGCCTTGCGATGCAGGAAAAGCGGCTCGTCTTAAAGGGCCAATGGAACGAGAGTGTTGCGCATTTCAAAGAGAAAGTAGAAGCGGCTCAAGAGCAGTTTCGCAAGGCTTGGGAGCAGTATCAAGCGGCTCGTAAGGAGAGTCATGCTCATGGACACGAAACACTCGAGATGTTGCGAGCCGAGTTTCGAAAAGCAAAACACGAGTTTGAAGTGGTTTATGCCAAATGGCGTGATTGTGTACGTGCGCCTCATCTCGTGACAGCGTAACCGGTCGTGGATTGAGGATCGTGTCGGATCCTGGACGTCCCTCGACATGGGGACCCTATAAAAAGTCGCTCTGTAAAACCTGTCAGGCCGGATGTTGTAGCCTTCCACTCGAAGCGAGCGTTTTGGATCTTGAGCGCCTGGGTTGGCTGACGCTCGAAGAGGCCGAGACGTCATTAGCGGCGTGTATCAAGCGTCTCAAGAGTGCCGGAAAGATTGAGCGTTATCATGCGAAGACTGGTATTTTCACGGTTTCACGGTCAGCACAGGGAGATTGCATCCTGCTCGATCCGAAAACGCGCCAGTGTACGGTGTATACGGCGCGTCCCGAGGTCTGTCGGCGCTTTCCAGTTTCGGTTGGCCCACGATTAGGATTTTGTCCTTATCGTCGACGAATCGGTACGAGGGACTGACACCAGTCGGTCCAGATCTCTCGCAATGCCTCAACGTCAAAGATGGTCGGTGGTTTGTCGGCCCAGAAACCAATATGACCGAGCTTTCGCCATGGGCGAACTTCAGATTTTCCGTAAAGAAAAGAGCGGGCGCGGATTCCACGCTTCTCTAAAGATGCAAACTCCGTATTAAGCCGGTCGGCAAGCTCGTTCCAGCCGCCTTTGCGGACGCGACTCTCGATGCCGGACGGACCCAAGAGATTCCACATCGCAAACCACGGACGACAGATCGGCGTTTCGAGCGCGAGTCCAGCAGCCGCTCGCATGTGTAGCTCGAACTGACTGACGCTCGCACCGTCGATAGAAAAGTGTCCTGAGTTATGAACCCGCGGAGCCAGTTCGTTCGCTAAGAGTCCACCTGTTTCCGTTTCAAAAATCTCAAGTGCAAATGTTCCGAGAAGACCGGCCTGGTCAGCAATCGATCGTCCCCAGGACTCTGCGGTCGTTTGCAAAGAAGCCGCTTCGTGGCCGAGACTGGACACAAGCTCGCAGACACCGTGTTTTTGGCGTGTTTCGACGAGGGGGAAAAACACCTGCTCATTGTGTCTGTCACGGTGTCCGTCACGGTTTCGGCCGCGGGTTGTGATGAGCGCCAGTTCGCGACGAAAGTGAACCTTCTCCTCCGCGTAGAGCGGTACGCCTTTCTGGACGGCCCGTTCGCAGAATGTCTCGGCAGCTTTCGTGTTCCGCAAATCATCCAGAACGAAAACGCCCTTGCCGTCGTAACCCATGCGTCCCCATTTCAGGACAGCGCCCGTTTTCCACTCTTGAAACACCGACCGAACGAATGCTCCGACTCCCGAGCTGTCGTAGATACGAAACGCAGGGGTTGGGATTCCGAGGGTTTGAAAAAGATGCTTTTGGCTGAGTTTATTCTGAGCAAGTTCAATCGCCGAAAGCGCAGGAAAAAATTCGACCGACGAGTCGGCTAGGCTTCTGAGGTCGTCGGTGTTCCAGAACTCGTTTTCAAAGAGAACCGTTTCACAGCGGCTGAGAAACGTGCGCAAAGCTTCGTGGTTCTCTTGGGAGCCAACGGTTACGCGGGCGGATTCTTGCGTGGCCTGGTCCTCCGCGTGCGAAGCGTAGAGATCGACCGATAGGCCAAGCTTCTTAGCAGACTGTAAGAGCATCCAGGACAGCTGACCGCTGCCCAGTATTCCAAGCTTCACCGCTCTAAACTGCCCGACGAAGGACTCAAAAGTCAAAAACTCAGATGTTTCCGGTGCCGTAGGGGGCTCGGAAGAACCTGCTTTTCTCTTGCGTATAAAATTGCTAGTTTCGGCGCCAAGGTGCTCCGTTCCATTTTTGAACAAGATCGGCCTTTGACAGAGCTTTTGGAGGCGAGTGCATTCTCGTTCTCTGCTGAGATCATTCCGCCCAGAAACGGTGCCGAACAGGGCGATGTGCTCAGTCAAATTGAAACACTCTTTGAAAGTGGCGCCGAGTTTCTCTCCGTAACGAAGGGGGCGGGTGGCAGTCTCCGTGGCGGCAGTCTTCCGATCGCACAAGCCATCAAGGAGCGTTTCAAGCGCCCTGCTATTGCTCACTTTACGTGTCGCGATCTCACGCCAGAAGAAGTTGAAAACAGCCTGATGGATCATTTTTATTTCGGAATCCGAAATATCTTAGCGCTTCGTGGAGATCCACCCGTCGGTCAACCCGATTGGAAGCCTAAAGAAGGTTCCTATCCCTACGCGCATCATCTGATTGAGCAGATTCGGCGCTTGAACGAGGGTGTGTTCTTGAATCGCCCGCGGCTTCCAAAGTCGAGTGACGTGGCCGAGGCTGTCGGTCGACAGATGCAGACCGATTTTTGTATTGGATCAGCTTGTTACCCTGAACATCCGGATCCAAAGGAGCGTATTCAGTTTTTTGAGCAGAAAATCCGTGCCGGCGCATCGTACGGTATCACGCAGATGCTTTTCGATCCCGATGTCTACGCGCGGTTTCTCCAAGACAGTCTTCGTGCAGGTATCGAGGTTCCCGTTCTTCCGGGAGTGCGCGTTTTGCGGTCAAAAAAGATGGCCGAACGGATGCGCGATCAGTTCAAGGTTAGTGTGCCCGATTGGTATATTCGCGATCTCCCTGATGAGTATTCGCGCGCGGGCGACGATGTCGATTCGCTCGCACAGGCGCTTATTCCGTTCTTGCGTCTCGTGAGCGAACTCCGTGCGGAGGGTGCGCCCGGAATTCATCTTTTTGTTATTGGCGATGCTCGTGGTTCGGCCTACGCTATCTCTGAACTCAAACGCCAATTCAACGCCGGGGTGGCGAAATAGGTAGACGCACAGGACTTAAAATCCTGGGGGCCCAAAAGGTCCGTACCGGTTCGATTCCGGTCCTCGGCACCACACTTGTCCTCTCACACACGCCAAGAATATTTTTGCATTAAACCACTCCCTCTTTCTTAAGCACTCTCAATGCGCCACCATCCATGGTTGTACCCTGCCCACGCTCTCGGCATCCTGCCTTCGCGTGGGAACGCCTTGAGAGTGCTTAAGAAAGAGGGAGTGGTTTAAACCAGAAGTCGTGTTGGCGTGTGTGAGAGGACAAGTGTGGTGCTCGCGGGGTCAGGGGTCGAGTGGTAGCGGCGTGGTTGTCACGCCGCCCGGTTCACGAGAGTTCGCCGAAGGCGAAAATATAAAGAGGAGCGCCTGGAGGCGCGACGTTCTGTGCGAGAGGCGGAGCGCAGGAAAGCGCGGAGCCCATTCCGGTCCTCGGCACCACGCACATCCGCGGCGAAACGACACTAAAAGTGTCGTTTTGATCGCGGTGCGTTTTCAACGACAGTAAGTTTGGTTCTACGGTTCTACGATAACAAACCGGAGTTCCCGAGAGCTTTAAAGCGAGTTCATCGCCAATCACGTTACTCGGTGTTTCCCGAAGTTACGTGAGTTGGCTACATCGTGGCTATGGTTTGGCTACGGACAATGGAATGTGCCGGCAGACCCAGCGGGGACGGCTACACTAATAAGCGGTCTCGTGCACCGAAGGAAATGATCTGAACTTTTCTTTAACTGCATTAACGCGTTGCTTAATCATTGTCAGTCTTCGTTCCATTGCCTGAGCTTCGGACGCAGGCGATCGTGCAGTTCTCATATCAGAGATTTTTTTAGCGACACTCTCAGTTCCCTTTTCGAGTTGCTGAACTGTTTCGAAGCCAAACATGAGATAACCGTCCTTATTGGCCTGAATCATCTTGTCGAAATCTTTTCGGTCTTGCTCAGTGCTGAGTTTCCATGACCAATAGGAAGCTTTAGATTCGTCGTAAGTTTCTAGGATGACAAGCGTGCGCTCGAGGATAAGAAGTCCGTTCTCGATCGCAGTATTAGATTTTAGCTTTTTCTCTTTGAACTGTAGAACCCCTAACAGAGATGAGAGTAGGACGGCCGCCGTCGTACTTTTTGGGGGATTGTCGCGTACGTACTTCATGAATGTCGGCATTGGATCGCCTATAACCGGTTCTAGGCTGTAGAGTTCAGCTGTACTCGACGTAAATCTTGCTCTAAAACGCTCAAGCTTACATAGTTCTTCGGCTGCGACCAAGGCGTACTGTTTACCCACGAAACGCTTCATGAATGCTTCCTCTTCGGTTGAGAGAGAATTCTCTCTGGAAGCAACTGCTTTCTGGCGAACTGTAACTGTCGGGGCAAGATCAGCACATGAGATCTTTGACGACAAAATCAAGTCCCTTAGACTATCGGTCGAATCGATCGCCTCCGCAGATGTGCTAATTGTCTGCAAACACTTTTTCTGAAATTCTTTTCTAAATGCTGCTTTGTCGTTAACGGAAAGACGATCATATTGTCCGCCCGTATCCCCGTGCTGTTTGTCCGAAAGGAACTCTATAAGTTGTCGTTCGCAATATGCCGAGGGGCTTTCCGCGGAATTTGCGTTTGCCGCCGCTATTGCCGCAAGGCACCAGAAGGCAATTGAATATCTCACGCCAGCTGTTCGACATTATTGTAGTTGGCCTTAAATGCGTTCAAATACGCCGCCAAAGCCACGTTCTTCATTCTTGTAGGTAAGTCGATACCTTGTACCCCCAGGTACAGTCGTAAACTCTAGCAGAAGAGCACTAAACGACTGTTGAGAAAGATGGACCACCTCACAAACCGGAATGCTGCCAGCTGTCTGATTGAGCAGACCTGACTTGATCAAGGAGCAGAGATCCTTTGCAATCTCTACGAGCGTGAGATGCCATTCGATCTTGATGTGATCGCTAAGAATCTCCTCTGCTGTTTTGGTAGGTGTATTCACGTTATCGCAAGTCTCCTTTGCCGGTGATCCAAGAAGGCGGTACAGCCTTTTCGACATAGACTTGAGAACCCCCTCCTACGAGATCTGCGGTCTTTCCGCCTCCGACTCCGGGTCGAATTGGAGCGGAAGCCCCGAGATAAACGGTCTCATTTGCTGGAACCGTTATTTCAATCCATTTCGTTGGTTTGCCACTCCATGACGGATCGATGGCCGAATCCACTGTTGTCTGCAATCGACTCTTGGGTGGTTCCAGCGACCAGTAGTGTGCGAGCTGTTTTGAATCGTCGGAATAGCCTCTGTATAGTTTTATTGAGTTGACTGTTTCGAGCTGCCTATACGTACCTGATCTGAAAGTGTCAGCCACGGTTCCTGCTGGTGAAGGAATTTCATGCAATCTTCCAGGATTCATTGGGCCATGTCGCACGACGTTTTCGGCGCCCAGTATCTTTGCTTCGGTCTCAGCAGCCCGGACTATTTGTCTTACCTCCGAAGCATTTCTGATGCTGGGAAGAATAGCCTGTTCAAGTCTCCTTAAGTTGCCTCCCTGTCCAATGACGAACCCAAGTGCAGTGAGAGCTCGATCGCTGGCTGAGAGCGCTTCTTCGGAGAAGAAATCCTTACCCCGGACAACTTCGTACAAGTCGATCGCAGAACCAACGTAGGGAGTAAAACCTAAAGCGATTCGAGAAAGCCCAAGTAGAATCCCCTGAGCCCTTGCCACCACAATCGATCGGTAATCACCTAATTTACTTCTTAGGTTCACCACGCGTTCTTCCATGAAGGAATCGGACGTGCGACCGCCGCCGCTCGGAGTGATTATGAGAAATTCTTGAGCAGTGATTCGCTCTTTCCGGATAATGTTAGAAACGGCATCGACAATCTCAACTATCTTCTTGGTATTCCAAGGTTCGGACTTTTCGGTATCGGAGTTCTCAACCATTTTTTCGAAACGACTAAGATCTTCAAGTGTCCTCTCTTGTTCACGGGATAACTTGTCATTACGGCCGCGAGCTTTCGCGAGAGCGCGATTGAAATGACCAGCTGTGAGTGTGCCCGGACGTACAGCTAGCTTCTCATTGGTAATAATTTCTTCAAGATGATGGGCTCGTTCAGCTAGTCCTTCGTGGGAACCCTTGAGCTTCTTGATTCTTTCTAGGACTCCGTTTCGCACTTCGACTGACAAGCGCTTCAAAAGAGAGGAAAGCGCCTTGGGATCGTATCCAGCGTGGTGACAGAGTCGTATTCCGGCTTCGTCAGCAGATGTTTCGCGTGCCTTCGAAAAATTAGCATAAGAAATATCATCTAAGTCATCTTGAATTCCGAAGCCACGAAGAGAATCAGGCGCAATTTGTTCTAGCACTTCTCGTCGAACTGAATTCGACGGATCTGTGGTTTTCTCTGGGCCTTTAAGAAACTGCTCTTGGTGATGGAGTTCGTGTCCAATCAGACAAGCCAGTTCCGCCTCACTGTTCATGGCGGTTATCATTCCGCGTGTGATGTAAATCGCTGCGTCGGTATAAGACGATACGGCCTGAACGACCGGCGTATCGATAATGAAGTAGCTGACCGGCGGCACATCGCTTGACTTTCGAACCCGTTCTCCAACTTCGGTTACATAGCGAGTGAGATCAACGTCATCAAGTATTCGCCAATTCTCGATCGCATCCTGTTCCTTTTTCTCAAACAACTTTCGCTTTGCCGCGCCGGTTACAGTTTTCTGCAAATCATCAGCAACAGGGAATGACGAGCACGCAGAAGCGCAGATCGAGGCTATTGCGAGTAAAGACGCACCTATCGTGAAGCGTAAATGCCTTGGCACTATGAATCTCGCCAAGCAAAAAGCGAGCCCAGTTCTGATCATGTTACAAGTCCCGCGAGCCAACTATTTGTTTCGCTAAAGAGCTTACTCAAGTCCTTGGGTAAGTCTGGATACCGTTTCCGATGCTCATCCCAAGCCCGCTCGAGATCAGGATTGATCCACTTGCGGTCCAGCATAGCGTTCAGTTGCCGCTTTTTCAGAAGTACGGAGAACTGTTTGCTGTTGAGTGGCGCATCACTCTGACTGAGTCTCCACAGGTCGTCGTAGTCCTTCATTCGTGTATTGCCGGCTCCGAAACGATGGCAGGCAGCTAACTTATCGCAGATAATATTCTCAATGGTTGCCGACCTGATCATGATCTCTGTGTGTATCGGCGACTCAATTTCGTGGCTGTCGCTATCGAGCGAATACACAATATCGATTTCGAACTGATTGCTAGCGCCCTGATCGGTTGTGTAGCCGATCGTAACGGCGGCAGCTGCTTTACCCTCCTGCACAATGGGCTTAAACGCTCGTATAGAATACGTAATACCGGTTGCTCTATCGCAGGCTTTTTCGAGCGCGGCGCGTACTCGCGAATGCGACGTTTCAGTTCGAGTGGCAAGGTCCAGGTCAATTGTGGATCGAGGGGTCGCAATATACACCCAGAGAAGATTTCCTCCCTTAAAGACAAAGTCCTTACTTGTTTGGTTGAGGTTCTCAAGAAAACTCAGGATGACGTATCGAAGAAAAGCTTGCGGACCAAAAAGCTTTCGTTGTGTAGCCCAGCCGCGTGCCTGCGCGAGAATGGTTCTTGGTTTACCCATGGGCTAACTCTTGTTGCAGGTGCATGAGAACGGCAGTTCCTAATACCTTGTCGTATCGTGCAATCATGTCAGATCGAATTTTACCGCCGGCAACATATCGTTTGAGCGCCTTAAAGAACAGAGAGGTTGCGGGTGACATGCGATAAGCGTCACACAGCGCGCGCTCACGGTCATAGATACGGATTTTCTTGCCGTGATAGGGCATGGTGATGATGCCAAGCAGCCTTCTTTGGGGGATCCGGTGAACATCCAGCATGCGGTTACGTATGCTCGTTTCTCTTGGGATGTCGACGTCGATCTTGGTCACATACTCTTGACTGAGGTCATGGATCTGTAGGGCCGTGAGTCCCGAGATGACAGCTTTCGGATAGTATTTGGCGGTTGCTAGTACCGCCGCCACAAATGGATCAAGACGTGGTGGTGCGTAGATGCCGTTTCCGAGCGAGACAATTAGTCCTGCTATACTCATGCGCTTCAATTTTTCGCCGCTTGCGCCGCACTTTAAAAGCTCCGAGTAACTCATCGGGCCCTGTCGGTCGAGCGCCTTGCGAATGGCGTTCTCGGCATTAGATGACAGGGGCCTTTGCGGTTTTTGACGTTTGGGTGGCATGTTAAAAACATACCACATTGCATTTAAATGTGGTAAATATTTAACAGATGCTAGTTTGAGTCTAGTTTGCTCAAAAACGAACGTCCGGGCGCGACCTCGTGGGGGACTTGCGAGGCGTTTATTTGCTCTCTAAAGATCTTACCCGTTCTTCCAAGGCAGGTAATGTAACCAAAATTATCAACAATTATTCAGAAGTCTTCAGCGCGTCTGGATTCTCAGTCGAGCGGTGACGCTGGGCTTTGTTCAGAATCCGGTGCGGGAGCGTTCCCTGAAGTCGATAGGCCGCCGTCGCAAGCCGAAATCCGGACGCCCCTGATCATCAGATATGGCTGAACTGATGCGCTTCCTGGGTTTCGACGGCTACGTTTGGGGTCGATATGCTCAAAAAAAATATACAGGAGGTCCCGGTGCTCTATAGATTCTTCAGATTCTTTGAACCCATAGATCACCGTGGTCACGGGTCCTCCGGCAGAAGGGCCGTGACTCGGAAGCTGAATCCCATTCCATTTACATTGATGGCCTTTTAGGGATAGCTGCTCGAGATATCTTGGAATCTCTCGTTGTTCGACCAGGACACTCTTTGCCAGTTCAGTCGACGTGAACCTTTTTCTTTCTGGTATCCCGACAAGGGTGTCGACAATGAGCCATTGATTGGATGTCAGATAGCTAACGAGTTCTTGAACAGTTTTCGGTAGGATGCGTTCCCCGGCCAGGACGGTCCAAGGAAGAAGCAGCACGGCGCAAGCCGAAGCCAGGGCTTTTAGAGATGAAATCCGATCGTTCATGTACAACGCTATGTATCATAAATGCGAGCGTGAAGCATCTGTTTCGAGACACCATGTAAAAAACCACATGGTCCGGCGGAGGTGCTTGGAGGAAGTGCTGCTCGCTTCGATCTTACCGCAGGTAGCAGAACGAGCAGCAGAAGGTGACGACCGTTCTTGCGAACCGTTTGCACTCCAGACGACCTCAGTTCTCAACCGGTTCAATACGCAAGATGCCGTGATTTCGGGAATACTCATCGATCATTCGAAGCGACCAAAACGCCCGAAAGGTGCCATCTTCCTTTCTCTTAAGGCGGTACTCAGACGCGATCGAGGGATCGCTCACGGTTACTTTTAGGAAATACCTGTTGCCCCATTTCCTTAGTCGCGAGTCCCTGTCAGGAAGAGTCTTTAGGTAGTCGATCGACCCTCTCAGTGTGCCGCCCAGTTTGTTGTAAGCAAAAGACGGTGACGCCGAGTCTTCCGAAGTGGCGACTACGCGCACTCCCTTAAAGTCGCTGGATAGAAGCGTCTCTTCTTGGCTGCCCAGTTCAAAAATGATCTGAATATAGGGTACTGGATCCTCAATAACTCTCAGCGTTTTAAACCCGGGGGTCTCTCCGTAAATAACAAACAACTCTGTCGCCACTACGGAAACATGGTCTTGGAAGGCTTCTCTGTCTTTCTGAGTTACGGCGAGGTCGCGGTCAAAGGAATCCGGATCAAAAGCTTTCCCAACAACGCCGTAGTCTCTTCTCTCAATGCTGTCGATACTGAAGTGCTTCTGTTGCGGCGGAAGTACCTGACCCTTCACCTTGACGCGAATCAGTCGCCGAGAGTTCCAGGGTAGACGTATTTCGTAGTGCAAAGTAGCGGAGTACCGCCGAGAATCACCCTTGTCGCGTTCCAAACCCACAAGCAAACGCGAGTACCCAGCAGCTGCGAGAGCGCGATGACATTTGTTCAAGTCGTTAGCAGTCCCGCCAGCCATCTGTTGGGGTGGAGTCCGATCGAACTGTCTTTCCAGGTCCGAATCTCTGATCGCCGATCGGTCGTCGCCTGGTAAAGCCGAAGAGGAAGCCCAAGGTGAGGACGAAGCTAAACCCATGTAGGTTCCCGCGACTAAAAAGAGAACCAGAACGTACGAAGTGTTCATGCACAAGCCTCAGGCTAGGGGGTAGCATAATTGATTATATGCGTCAATGGACACCGGGAACACCGGTCGGCGAACTGGTCCGGTGGCCCGGTCGCCTATTCTGCCTATTCGTATGATCGGTAACCCCCATCTCGTTTCGATGTTAAACTCTTTGATATGAATCACGATTGTTCTCATGGTGGAGGGTGTTGGTGGTTGGGTGCAACCGCAGTTTGGTTGCTCACGACTTCAGGCTTGGTCACGCTTGCGTGGAACCACGTATTGGTCGCGTTCACGCGGCTCAAAGCCATTAAGTTCTGGCAGACGCTCGTCGCTCTGATCGCTATCGTCGCGCTCTTGGCGCCTTTCGTGGCGATGAAACGGCGGGGGTTTGGAGCTTGTTTCTCCTGTTGCGGGCATTCTTCAGGCGAATGTCCTCGCGAGCTCGCTCCCAAGAAGTCCTAGTTCTCGACCACGGGGGTTCGTGTTAACAACACGCCGTGGTCACTTTCCGGTTTGGGTGGAGTTTTCTCAGTCTCATTTTTCTTTCGTTTTCTTCACTTGCGGACCCTCCGCCTCTGCACTGGTCCGGTCATCGCGTTTTGTCGGATCCCTTGGATCGTATGCGGTCGCATTACGGTACGATTGTCGTCGGATCGGGCTACGGAGCCAGCGTCGCAGCATTGCGGGTGACCGAAGGCATGAGTGCGACCGAGATTCTTCGTGAGGGTGTTGCCGTGTTTGAACGCGGTCGTGAGATTCTTCCGGGAGAGTTCCCCGAAAGTCTTGCCGATCTTGCTTTGGACATGCGATCGCGTATCAACCCTCTCGGATTCTTGGATGCGACGAAAGCTCCGTTTAAAGCAGACCTTGATGTCATAGGCGCAAGTGGTCTCGGCGGAACATCTCTTTTGAATGCGGCCATCACCATGAGGCCTGCCGAAATCGTGTGGCGGCAACCCGAATGGCCTGAGGAAATACGTCGCGACTTTCAATCCGGACAGCTCAGTGAGTACTTTGATCGTGCGGAGTCGATGCTGCGCCCGACATTGGGTGAGAACACACGATCGCTTCCAAAGACAGCAGCGCATCTGGCAAACGTCGAACCGGGTCTCCCTCAAGGCGAACTCACGCTCAATATCAATCATACCGAGGGGTTTATGCGCTTCGGCGTTCAGCAGCATGCGTGTACGAACTGCGGGAACTGTTGTGGTGGATGCAATGTCGGAGCTAAAAATTCTACGACGACAAACTATCTTCCGTGCGCCAAAGACATGGGAGCAGAAGTCTACACACGCGTAGAAGTAGCGTTCGTTGAGTATGTCGGGCGTACCGCAAAGGCACCGTGGCGTGTTCATCTGAAAGTCTACGATCGTTCAAGTTTTCTGTACTACACACAAAAGGTCGTGACAGCTGACCATGTGTTTCTCGGAGCCGGTTCGGCTGGGACGACAAGGATTCTGCTCGAGTCGCGCGAAAATGGTTTGGAGCTTTCAGATCGTATCGGGTCAGGTGTTTCAGCCAATGGCGACAAGCTGGGGTTTGTCTACAACAGCGGTACTTTTACAAACGTCGCTGCGGCCGAAGCGTCTTCGTCTCTCGCGCCGCCGTCGCGGCCAGTTGGCCCCACGATCACGGCTTACGCGCAGTACGGTGAACCCGGTTCTCCCATCGAGGAACAGTTTGTGTTGCTGGACGGATCTATTCCTACGGCGCTTGCTCCGACTGCGGCTCGCGCGCTTGCGGCAGCATTCGGGCTCCCGACAGTGATGACCGCCGATTGGGACGGTATGGAACGAGCGGGTGCCGATCTGATCGCATCTTACCCAGGGGCGAAGGGTGCGCTCGCGCACTCGATGTTGCTGCTAGCGTGTGGACACGATTCGTCGGGTGGTCGGTATGTTTTGGGTGATGGAGGGATGTACGTTGAGTGGCCCGATATCGATCGTGAGCGGTCGTTCGAGTACATTGAACAGAAAATGCAGGAATACGCTGCACGAATGGGCGGCGTGTATGTCCCCAATCCGCGTACTACACTTTTCAGAGGTAAGCTTCAGACCACGCATCCTCTCGGTGGCGCGCCGATGGGATCGGATGTGAGTCGCGGTGTGGTCAATCATCGCGGCCAGGTGTTTGATCCAAACGGTGGCGTTTATCCGGGTCTCTATGTCGTCGATGCCGCCATGATTCCGCGATCCTTGGGGGCGCCTCCACTTGCGACCATCACCGCTTTAGCTGAACGGAATCTCGCTCATTTTGCTAGCGATCGTGCTCCACCCACGCCGATCATGCCGCCGCTTCCGCGGGATGGCTGTAACTTCGGTCTTCGTGGGAAACCAAGGTTGTCGTTCTAATGGATATTCGATTTGATGACAAAGTCGTCGTTGTAACGGGTGCGAGCAGCGGTATTGGTGCGGCCGTGGCCCGCAGTTTCGCGAGCAGCGGCGCTTTTGTATGGGTCCACTACCATCAGAACGCAGAAGCCGCGAACGCACTTTCGATCGAGATGATCAAGTCTGGTGGGAAGTCCGCAACAGTGCAAGCCGACGTCGCACAGGCCGTGCAGGTGCGTGCAATGTTTGAAAAAATCCTAAGCACATCCAAACGCGTCGATGTTCTGGTCAATAATGCTGGGTCGATCGTGGAACGCCGTCCGCTCGAAACCATGAGCGAAGTGCTCTGGGATGCGTGTTTGGACACGAATCTTAAAGGCGCGTTTCTCTGTTCGCAGGCTGTGATTCCCGTCATGAAGAGTCAGCAGTCCGGACGTATTGTCAACGTGACATCGATTGCAGCGCGTATGGGCGGTGGTGGGGGAGTGGGGCACTACGCTGCTTCAAAGGGTGGGCTGTCGGCGCTTACGAAGAGTCTCGCAAAAGAATTGGTTGGGTTTGGTATCGGCGTCAATGCTGTCTCGCCAGGAGTGATCACGACGCCGTTGCACGATCGGTTTACGCCCGCTGAGCTTCGCCTGAAACTTTTAGAAAGCATTCCGATTCGTCGCGAAGGTACGCCCGATGAAGTTGCTAGCGCTGTGTTGTTCTTAGCTTCGGCGCAAGCGAGCTATATCGTCGGTGAGACACTCGAAGTGAACGGCGGAATGTGGATGGGGTAGTTCCCGACGTGGCCCGATGTTGCCCGCTACCTCGGGACCGAGCACTCACGCTGTCTCCTTCTTAAAATAAGCAGCACATTCGGATCGAAAACGATCATCAAGGGCGATCGCGGTTTTCTCGGCCGCCCAGTCTTCTCCTGTGTCGGCCTCATGGAGTAAAATCAGTTGCAGCGACTGGGACGTGTTTTTCTTGTCTTTCGAAAGCGCTGCAAAAAACGCATCGAGCGGGATCGTCACGCCTGAAGCATCTCCAAAATTCGCTTTGAGGCCGCGGTGAAGATGATCGTAAGTCTTTGCACTGAGAAGTCCTCGTTCGCGCGCGATCCAGTTCGCGACATCCATCCCGATCGTGATCGCGATGCCGTGCGGAATCTTGAAATCCGTGGCCGCTTCAATCGCGTGACCAAAGCTATGTCCATAGTTGAGAAGGTTGCGTACGCCCGTGTCGAATTCGTCGGTCTCAATAAAGCGACGTTTGATCTTGAGCGACTCGATCGTGGCATTTTGTAGCTTCGCGGGATCGGTGAGTAAGCGATCGTAGACATCGGCAATACGATCGTACGAAGTAGGTCCATCGAGAATATGAACTTTGAGAATTTCCCCAAGGCCCGAAAGCATCTCGGCGTTTGTGAGCGTTTTCAGAAACGGCGCATGCATCCACACCCGTCGCGGCGGAAAAAATGTTCCGATGAGATTCTTAGCCTTTCCAAAGTTAATCGAGCTTTTAGAGCCAATACACGAGTCGGCCTGTGCGAGTAGGGTCGTCGGTAGGAAGTCCCATGCGACACCGCGAAAGAGAACCGACGCCACAAAGCATGTGATGTCTTCGATGATCCCGCCGCCGACGGCGAGTAAGAGATGATCGCGACGAACGCCGTGCTCTAAGAGACGTTCAATGACCGCGCCCATCTGGTCGAAGTCCTTGTTCGACTCGGTTGCTGTGATCGTCTGAGCAGAGTGTGCAAATCGTACAATCGGCTCGAGAAGAGCCCCGTGCAGCTCTTGTACGCGAGTGTCGATGATCAAATGCACAGAACGTCGCTCGGACTCGAGCGATCGAGCTATCTCGGCGATGTCCGAGATCGACTGAACGGCATAGGATCCGCGATACGACTTAACTTCGAACATCGGACTCGGCTCCCACCGGAAACTTCGCGCGCCACGAATCGTCGGCTCGGTATATCCGATAGACGAGTTCCATCGACTTCAGCGCATCGAGACTGGAGCCGACCTGAATCGGTAAATCACGCTCGATCGCATCGACAAAATCGGTGATTTCGTCTTTCCAAGACGGGTCACGAATATACGTCGTGCTTTGTTCCTTTGGATTACCGCCGTCGGAGTCCTCACGGTAAAGCACCGTGAGCTGTTCTTGCCCGTAAGATCGTGTCCCGGAAAGAATCCCGGAAAGGATCACGGCGCCTTCCGATAAAAAAATCTCCAGAGAGAAACGATGTTTCCACTGTGTGGCAGTCGAATGCAGCATGGCTACGACACCATCACTGGTTTCCATGATTGCGTAAGCGTTGTCCTCGACATCGTGATTCCAGAAGTCGTTCTTTACGAAACTTTTGACGTTGGTGAACTCACCTGCAAACGCTCGCATGAGGTCGACCATGTGGATGCCTTGGTCGAGTAAAATTCCACCGCCCGCCATCATGCGATCGGTGCGCCAATACTTTCCGGCGTTCGGATCGCCAGGAGGTAAAACGAGCGGGCGTGGCCAGCTGATAACCGCCGATTTTCCGTAGACTCCCCTCAAGTTCACGACGCGTCCAAGGGTCCCAGACTGAACAAGCTTGAGCGCTTCCCGAACGGACTCATGGTAACGATGATTGAAACCGTATTTTAGTTTCAGTCGAGGATGTTTGGCTTCGACGCTCCGGACTTCTCGGATATCGCCGACCGTTCGACCGGGGGGCTTTTCGCAGAACACGTGACAGCCCGTCTCCAGTGCCGTGATCGTGGCACGCGGGGCTTCGTTATTGGGTAAACAGACAAAGAAGAGATCGGGTTTCTCTTTGAGTACATCCCGATAGTCGCGGTAGCGAGGAACACCGTCGTCGCTCGAGACCGTGGTGTTCGACGAAAAAAGCAGATCCGATATTCCAATTAACTTTAAACGCGGGTCTTCCTTAATAAAGTGATGGCGTCGCTGTCCAACGACGCCGTAACCTGCGATGCCGACAGTAAGCGGTTTGGTCGAGTGACCCGCACCACTCACGATGTCGTTACCTCGACGTAACGATCGAGCCAGCAGTGCAAGAGAGCCTGGTGAGCTGATTCGACATGTCCGTAGGACGTGGCCGGAATGTAAAAGTTGAGATCACCCGAGGTTCGAGACGGGTTGTCCGCGCGCATTCCAGAGAGCGTGATCACTGTGAGTGTCTTTTCGCGAGCGGCTCGAATCGCAGCTAAGATGTTTTTAGATCCGCCAGAGCTGGAGATCGTGATCAGGATGTCGCCCGGTTTACCAAAAACTCGAAGTGGAAAAGCAAATGACTCTTCGTATGCGATATCGTTACTGACCGCTGTCAGGAGAGCGGCGTCGTTGAAAGCCATCGTGCGCAAGCCGGCTGTTTTGCAACTGTCGGACGCCATGTGGCTGGCCATCATCGCGCTAGCACCATTGCCGACAAAAAAGATTGAACCGCCGATCCCGTGCGTGCGTTTTGTGAGTTCAATCCACTGATCAAGAGCTTGTTCCTGCTGAAGCCGTGTTCCATCAGCTGTGGTTGCTTCCGCTGCACTTAAGCTTCGGCTCAGTGATTGAACATAGTTTTTGTAGTATTCCGGCGTCATGTTTGGAGAAACCTGCTTTCATCACTCGACGCGTCTGTGAAGCCGCCGCGTTTTCGTAACCACCAATCGACTTGGGGAAACTGCCACTCATAATCCACATCAAGACCGGCCTCGTTAGCGATCGGATAAATACGTTTTCCCATCCAACGTTGCGGGAGTAGTCCCGACTCGATCTGATCGAAGTTTCCGGGTCGTATCACACAGACTGAGACATCCGTGTAGAGAACATCGCCCTGGCTGTCACGATCACAGTTCAGCGTCTTCGGATCGCCAAAGGTTTCAAGTGGAACAAAGGGTTCGAGTATGCCGGCACTGCTGCGACGGCGTGCGCGCAACGGGCTCCACATATTGTATCGGGATACCGTGACCGCCGAATCCAACGATGGGTCCTTTCGAAGCGCAGTGATCGCTTCATCGAGTTGTGCGACGGTGAAAGTGGCCGCATTACAAAAGAACAGCGCAAGAAGATCGGGCTTTGAGCCGAGTCGACGCGACATTTCTTGATAGCCGTGGACGTAGGCGTCTTCGCCGAGTGCTGTCGGTGTACACAGATGCGGGGGGCGCTCGATGATGTCGACCGACTTGTGTTCGAAGCGGATCTTCTGAGCCAGTGACATCAAGCGAGGATCATCGGTTGACAGAAAAAGGCGATCCAGATGTTCGGAACGCAGCGCGGTCTGCATCGGGTACCAAGCGAGTGGCCGACCGAGGATCGGATGAAGATTTTTCCCCGGAAAACCAATACTTCCCTTTTTTCCCAAGATGAGTCCAGCGACCATGACTAGCCTCGTTTTAGTACAGATTTAATACACGGGCAAAGTTATATATTGGCTTCTGCGGCATGCGAGCTGCCGCGGTAGTACTTGTGGTAGCCGGTTGAAGTAATGATCCCAAAATCGACGCTTCGTGCTTGTGCGTGAACCACCAACGCATCGAGGACTTCGCCCATGATGCGCTCGCGTTTCATGATCTTGTTCGTGTCTTTCGTAATTGACTCGGAATACCAATGTTTGTCGCCGCCCAGGTGACGGTAACCGTCCAAACCCGCCATATGGATCTGTCGAGCTCCCATGGCCAGCGCGACGCCAGCGCCGATCAACGCAACCGTTGATCCTTCGGTGTAGATGATTCCGTCCTGCATTCGGTAAAAACCGTGTTTTCCGGGATGGTGAGATTGAAACATGACCTTCTGGTACGGACGTTCCCCGATCAGGCCGCGTACAATCGGTTCTGGAATGGTTGCTCCGATCAGGAGTTTGGCTTCTGGGTGTACTTCATGGACGTAACTCGCAAGACGTCGTCGATTGATAAAGAGGTGATAGTCCGGGCGGTAGATGCTCGGGATACGGTTACAGCCAATGACAATCGGTCGGTTTTGCTCAATGAAACGTAAAACCTGTTCGGACTCGGTTTCGATCGTAGGGCCGCAGGCCAGAACCAGAAACGAGGCGCCAACATGGCTTTCAAAGTACGTCGGTTTTGTGAACGGGTAGGCGTACTGGTCGTGTTGTTTGAGGGCAGGTGGAAGCGGAATACCCAGGAATGTCTTCACCCAGCGCTTCACCGTGCCCAATCGGATCATTTTTTCTTTTCCAAAATATACGAACCGATCACGAGTGCATCGATATCGGTCGCAAAGAAAAACTGAAACGCATCGTCCGGAGTGCAACAGATTGGCTCACCCTTGATGTTCATGCTGGTATTAAGCACGATCGGGACACCGGTTCGTTTTTCAAAAGCACGGATCAGGTCATAGAAAAGCGGATTCTTCTTTCGTTCCAAAAACTGCGGTCGCGCAGTTCCGTCGACATGAACAATGGCCGGCGCTCGTTCGCGCGCAAGCTTCGAAACCTGAAACGTGTTGATCATGTAGGGCGACTGAGTTGGGAAAACAAAATAGTCGGTCGCGGCTTCGGCAATCACAGATGGACAGAACGGTCGCCACGGTTCGCGAAACTTGACCTTCGCGTTGACGCGTCTCCAGCTTTCAAGCGTGCGGGGATCGGCCAAAATCGATCGACAACCGAGGGCCCGTGGCCCAGCTTCCATGCGTCCCTGAAACCAAGCGACGACTTGTCCTGCGGCTAAGCGATCGGCGGCTTCATCGACAACAGCAGAACTCTTCCGGAGACCCGCGCGCAAAAACTCATGTCCGGCGCGAGCAATCTTGTTGTAGCCGTCACTATAGCCACCGGCACCGTGACCAGCGCTGCGGCCAAGGGTCGCTTTCAAGGAGGCGGGCGTATCGGTGAGTCCCAGCGAGCGTATGAGTGCCTCATATTGAACGTCTTTCAAAAACTTCTGACGAAGCTGAAAGTTCTCAGCGGCTTTGGCGATCTCCTCATCGGTGAAGCTCGGTCCGAGATAAGCAGTTTCGAGTTTATAGTCTTTGCGGTCTTTCGAAAGGTTTTCGAGACCGTAAACGAGATTTGCGCCGTAACCAATTCCGTCGTCACCACTCATCGGAAAGATATAGATCCCATCGAGGAGGTCTTGGCACTCGCGCCAAACATAACCGCTCACTTTGCAATTGAGGAAAACACCGCCCGAAAGCGTGAGATAGCGATGCCCCGTCTTTTTGAGATATTTACGGGCGAACTGCAGAACTGTCTTCTCAAAGCGATCTTGAAACGCGTACGCGAGATCGCGATAGTACTGCGGTGGTTCCGATGTCTTTCCACACGGAGTTCCAAATTCGGCTAAGAAAAGTTCGGTGAGGTAGGAATACCCAGCGGCTCGCTTGTCGAGATATAGGTAGCGAGCGTCCACGCTGAAATCAAAGTCTCCATTTTCATCCGTGTGCCAGGGAAGGACTTTGGCGACCTTGCGATCAAGATCGGCGTTGGGTTGACCGTAGGGCGCCAGGCCCATCAGCTTGCCTTCGCCTTCGTGCGCATCGAATCCACAAAAGAGCGTGAACGCGCGGTAGGCCCAGCCGAGGGAGTGAGGCAATGTTTTTGCGTAAAGCTTTTTGACGTCGGACCCCTTGCAGTCCCACACCGTGACCGTGTCGAGTTCGGAACGTCCGTCCGCTACCAGACCGAGGCTGCTTTCAAAGGGGCTGCAAAGATGTGCTGTTGTGGCGTGGGCGCGATGGTGGTGAAAGTAGGAAAACTTCGGTTCCCGATACTCCGACGTACCAGGAGTGCCTTTCAGGTAGCCGGCTTTACGAAGCTCTGACCAGATCTTTTCTTTAACAAGAGCAGGGTGATTGTCTTGTAAGAGTTTGAGTTCGTAACTCAGCGCTTCTTTTGGCTTACTTGGGTACGCGTGCCACTCTTTTAAGAAGTAGCTGGGCACGTCCAACGTATAGAGATCGTAGTCGAATCCAAGATTGATGGACTCAATGCCTGCGAGTCCACCGGGAACGAGATCGAGGCAGTAGCCGATTGCTTGAATCGGAAACTCCCCCGGCGCTTTCTTGTTTCGCGAGAAGCGTTCTTCCTCGACGTGGGCGATCACTTCGGTGCCCCGAAAAAGGGTTGCCGAAGGATCCATCCTTCCGATATTCAGACCTAGAAGATAAGGTAATGGGCGCTCCACTTAAGTGTTTATCTACCTTGAGGGCGAGGCATTGAAAAGATGGTAAACGCACCAGCAGGCACATCGGTGAGCAGCGACGCTAATGCAAAGGCTTGGAGTCTCGACGCGGTCGTCAAACACTTTATGGGTCGCCGAAACGATGTTTCGGGGATGTACCCGTCCGAATGGGTTTTTTTAAAAGACGCGATTCGTGAAGGCGTGTCCGTACTCGATGTCGGGTGCGCTGTCGGAGGGTTTGCGGGCGTTTTGCGTCAGTGCGTAAAGAGTTTCTCATACACGGGGATCGATATCAGTCCCTCGATGATCGCCGAGGCTAAGCAAGCGTACCCCGATCAACGGTTTTTTCATGTGGCTGAGAATGATTTTTCCAACGTTGCCGGCGAGCAGTTTGATCTCGTTCTGTGTTTGGGTATCTTGCCGCTCTCTGAAAACTGGCGCGACACGATCCGGGGCGCATGGGATGCGACAAAGACCTCGGGCGGTCTTTTGATCGACATTCGTGAAACGACCGGGTCGACACTTGAGGACAAGGCGACGTCGTATCTCAATATGAATCTCGATGGGAACAATCCAGAAAACGAGAAGGCCCGTCTTCCGTACAACGTGATCGAAGTCGGTGAGTCGATCGAAACCGTACGTTCGCTCTGCACGGGCCATCGAAAAAGTTCGCGACACAGTTATGTTCATCCGGTGACGGGCTCGGCGATTTGTCCGCTCAAGGAAGTCTGGATGACGACGATGTTTATCACACGCTAAAGCGAGGCTCTTATGCGAACAAACAAACCTCATCTTCGAGATGTCAAACGACTTTCTAATCCGCAAGGAGAGCGATTGCGTTTTGTTCGTCTCGACAAGAACGAGCGCACGACAGCTTTCCAGAAGGACTTTCTTGAACGAGTCTGGAAGCGGATGGCTCCGGATTTTTTTACGGCCTATCCGGAAACAGAAAAGCTGAAGAAGAAACTCGCGACATGGCTTTCATTGGCACCTGAACAGATTGCACTCTTTGCTGGATCTGATCCCGCGATCAAAGCCGGTTTTGAAACGTTTGTGAGCCCAGGTGACGAAGTGGTTTTCACGGCGCCGACATTTGCAATGGTCGGTGTCTACGGAAAACTGTTTCAGGCGAAGATGAAACCGGTGATGATGGAGTCCGATCTTTCGATGAACGCATCGAAGATAGCTGACGCCATCTCAGAGAAAACGGCACTAGTCTACATCGCTAACCCCAACAGTCCGTCCGGCACCGAGATGAGTGTTGCGGAGTTGCGAACGATTGTTCAGGCGGCCGCTCGATCGGACTGCCCGGTCCTTGTCGACGAGGCGTATTTTCATTTTACGAAAACGACGGCGGCGACGTTGGTGTCTGAGTTCGGGAATCTGCTGGTTTCGCGTACGTTTTCGAAAGCCTGCGGGTTAGCGGGTTTGCGCGTGGGTTACACAATTGGGCAGCAAGAAGGGATCGAGTTGCTGTCGAAGTGGCGCCCCATGTACGAGATCAACTCTTTTGCCGAAGAAGTCGCGCTCGAGCTTCTTGAGACACCTCAAGTGATCGATGCGTATGTCGGGGAAGTTCTGCAAGCGCGCGGAGCCGTTCAAGCTTGGGGAAAGAAACACGACATCCTGGTGTATCCGTCAGCCACTAACTTTGTGAACGTTAAGATCGGCAAGACTCATATCGCCGGTGTGATCAAGAGCAGCGAGGCAAAGGGGATTTTAGTTCGAGAGAGTGGTAGCGATACCCCTCTCGATCAGTGTCTACGGATTTCTCTTGGCGTACGGTCGCAAGTAGAGCCGGTTTTGGAAGTGTTGGAGCGCGAACTCAAGCTCTAGAGTCTAGTTGTAGACCCAGTTGTCTTCCCAGCCGGCCACGCGTACGTACGTGCTGCTGCCGGCACCGATGGTTCCCGCATTCGTGAAGAACGTAACGGCGTGACACGTCGGGATGGCTGTACCACCAAGTATGGAACAGTTCGGCGGTGCTCCGATCCACGAGAGAAGTTGGAAAACAGGAACTTCGATGTACTCGTAGAGCGTCTGTCCGGGTGGAATCGTGAAACCCGTCAGAAGTGCACTCGTGCCGGCTCCCAAAGTTGTCGTTCCGCGCGGACCCACATACACAGCTAGATTACCCACAGCCGCAGCGTTTTGAGCGCCGACTCGAAGAATCGCGAGTCGCGCTGTCGGAGGCACCCAGCGCATGGGCGCGGTCTGCGAGTTCACGTCGATGGCGCTGGTGAGGATGGTCTCTTGTAAAGGAGGACCTGGGTTTGGGCTAATGTCGGTACGATAAACGTAGCGATTGCCAACACCCGACATAGCCATGATGTCGCCGGAAGTATTGTTGTAAAGCGCTCCCAGAAACTTCCACACGGGAAAGCCGGTTGGACCGACGCCGTTGATCGGCGGATTGATCGAGATCATCGGACGAAAAGCACCGTTGTCCGCCGCATTGGGAACCGCGTACAGGTAGTACCAGGTATCGGCCGTATCGACGGGCGATCCGTCGTAGTTACCGGCAACGTTGAAGTCGACTCTCAAGCCGAGAGGAGCGACGGTCACGACGGGAAAAGCAGAGCCCGGTGTGTTTGTAAAAAACGTCCCGTCATTCATCTGGAGTGTGATGTTGGCTGAGTTGTTGATTCGATTTTGGAGCAGGTATCGATTCACGCTCGCAAAGTTGAGCTGCCATTTTGTCTCAGGGATGTTGGTCGGGTTGATGATGCAATTCGTGAGCGTTGCTTGACCCACAAGTGGAACATTGGGCGTTGCTGAAAACTGCATTTGAAAACTACCTGACATCACCGGCGATCCAATGGCTGTGCTCGCACCGACGCGCGTGACGGTGTACGAGTAGGTTCCCGCGTAGATGGTCTGACCTGGATCAACAGCCGAAATGTTCGTGATCTGCGACGTCGTTAGGTTCCACTCGGGTGAGGTTGGGAGGTTGGTTCCTGCTGCGCCGACAATTCCGAGTCCTGGCAATGGGTTACAGGCCTGGTCGAAGTAGGCGAGCTGATTGACGGCGACGGTTGAGGTTCCGGGCGCCACCGGAATATTAAATACTAGTGGTGTAGCTACGGGGGTTGTTAAGCTGCAGCGACAGTGGTTGGCGTCGCCTAGAATCTGCGTGATGTTGCGGTCGAAGTCGATGAGATCGCGCTGATTCGATCCCCCCTGAAGCGAACGATTGAGGACGGTCATCATCTGATTGATGACCGCGACTAAGATTCCCAGGAGCGCGAAGGCGACGAGTACTTGAATGATAGAAAAACCGGCCCGACCCAGCCAGGCGTTCTTTCCCCGTTTTAATGATCCCACGCCTCCAGTGTACCAAACGACCTGATCGCCATTGTTAAGGTAGGGCGTCAATTGCCGTGTGACGAGGTGGTAAAACCGATCGACCGGGATCCCCTCTAAACTGAATGCATGCTTCGAACTCTGACCGCTCTGTCCTTTTTTTGTACAGCAAACCTGCTTAGTTGTTTTCTGCACATAGGAGATGCCCAAGCTGGAGACTCCATGGAAGACGAACCTCATCCGGTGTACGGGCTCGAAGCTCTGACCCCGAGGTGTCTTGCGCCTTCGTGCAAGCTCGAGACATTGATCACAGGTGACACCATCAGGGAAAGTCGCTCAAAGAAGACGGTGTCGCTTGGTCGTAGCCTTGCGTTCGGTTTTGATCATGCGTTGGTGTTTTGGGGAACGACCTACGAGCCACCTAAAGCGGTGAGTGAAAACACGTTTCTGTCATCGCTGAACTCGCACCAGGACCGAGGATTTTTTGTGGCAAAGGGTGGAGCTGATGGAAAGTGGACGCTGAAGGATTTTATTTCAGCTCCTTACGCCAACATCGTTTCGGTCTTACCGCTTCGTAAGGCCTTCGCAAGTTGTTCAAAAGATTCGTTCCTTGTTTCGGCCCTCGAGCATATCGAATTTGCGCACGTACTGGATAAGACCGGGAAGCCCGGCAAAGACCGGTTTCCTGGAAAGCGTTTCGCAACGATCGATTGTCTGAGTCCGGATCGCACTCTAAAAAATCTCGTAAAAATCAGTGAAAATCGATTGTACGCGCTGGGTGGCGTCGGTCTTGACGCCCACAGTGGCGCGCTCGTGACCGCGGCTAAGGAGTATAACGAGGAGCCGTATCAAAGTGCCGGGGGAGGGGCGACAGCGATTCCGTGGAATGCTCAGGCCTCGAATTATGTGACCGTGATCGAATCAACAAAGAAAACGACGCGCGTGAAAAGCCGAATGAGGGTCGTGTCCGGGCCCGCGCCGTTTTTCCAGCCGACTGTGATTCGTTCTGAACCGCTTGAGCTTCTGGCTCTCACTGAGGGGCGTGTTCTCACTCACTGTACGGAGAAGAATAAGACCGAGATAGCGTGCGTCGAGGTGGAGGTGGGTGTGCCGTATATCACGGACTTCGTTTATCGTAAGAACCACGGGCTTCTGGTAGCAGGATCCAGTTATGGAAACCCTCAGAAAAAGGTTCCGGCATCGCTCACGTCGTTTCAAGTGGCTCAGAAAGGTGCTGTCTGGAAGGTGCTCAAGTCCGAGCCGCTTGTGACGGACGGACATGCCTTTTATGGGCTTGTAATCGACTCTGGTGAGTTAGGTGGCGCCAAGGGCCAGAATCACCTTCTTTTTCAAGATTTCAGGCCCAGATCCCGAAAGGCTAATCAGATTTACAGGCTTGCTCTACCTGAGAACTCCCCTGAGGTCTCAAGCGACAGACCTGTTACCGGATCTTAACAAATCAGCCTAACTAGTTGAAATTACTAGGCGCCTATTTATTGAAACTCAGTGCGTCAGTCAGTAGACTAGTTGAGTACACTATTTTTTAACTGGGGGATTTGGATGAAACCAACAACGGCAAATTTTCGAAGCTTTTCCCTGCTCGGAGCAGGGTTAGGACTTTTGTGGGCGACGAGTGCTGCGGCCGTCGTCCCGCTCAATTACTGTAATTCGGCCTTCTGTTCGTGGATGTTCCTCGTTCAGCAGTCCTCTGCTGGATGGGGCGGTTTCGCATTTAATAACGATGCGAGCTCGTGTCCTGTGTCGGGTGTGCCCGACATCGCTTGCCAAACTCAAGTCGTGATCGATCAGGGCTCGTTGGCGACCCAACAGAACTCCACCGGAACAGGCGACGATTGCGCGTCTTCGGTGATGGGGC
This sequence comes from uncultured Oligoflexia bacterium, assembly GCA_964549505.1. Taxonomy (GTDB): domain Bacteria; phylum Bdellovibrionota; class UBA1018; order UBA1018; family CAZJVD01; genus CAZJVD01. The sequence goes on along the minus strand of CAZJVD010000008.1, from coordinate 98,746 downwards.
CTCAGGTTGTTCAGTTTTCGATTCAGGCAACCCTCAACGGGGTGTTCGATGTGCTCTCGGGCGGATCGACGCTCGTGAACGGTCAGCCGGCGGCTGTCAGTATACGAAACGCGAACGTCACAACGTGGCCAGGCGGTCAGAGTCTTTTCTACGCAGGTGACGGAATCACAGGCGCTAACACGACAGCTGTCTGTACGGCTACGAACGGTGACACCTATAGCTTCAGCGCCGTTGGCCAGCATGATCTTTATCCTGCGTACAGCGGTGGCTCAGGAAGTGGATTCACGGCAGGACCTTTCTCAACACTCGTTATCCTCAAGCCCGGTACGCAGATCGTTCAGAGCTTGATCGGTAGCCTTCCGTTGTTGCGCGCAACAAACGCGTGGCTCAATACATCAGGGTCGCAGCTGAACTTTCCAGTTCATAACGAAACGCAGCCGATCACTTGTGACAATCCGTACGCTGGACAGGTAGGTCTGCCTCCTGAGTTGTCAGCGGCTTCGGTGACGGGTCTGTCTGGGTTTCCGTTTGTGTTTACGGACACCGTATCTTCACAGCTTGTCAGCGAGTGGACATTCCTCCCGCAGACAGCAACGCAGATTACGGACATACTTGCGAACGTTCCACCGGGCTCTGCCCACGGTACGTTTGCGGTAAACCTGGCACCACTGCCAGCGATCAACTGCGTGCGCTACACCTCGTCCGGAAGTGTTCCGGTGAGCGGGTACAGCGTCGCTATCTTGGATATTCTCTTATTTTAAATGGGAGCTTTGAGAGAAAATGAAATCATACAGAAAAATTTTTAAGGAGATCGAAATGAAAACGAGTGCGTGGATGGTTTTGGTATTCGGAATTGCGATGGCGGCTCCAAGTGTAGGGGTTTCAGCGCAGTCAGCACAATTGATCAGAGGTTCTAGCAATCCAAACTACATGATCGTCCTTTGTGGCGGCGGCGACTTCATGACCTCCGGCAAGACGGTGTATGGCGTGCTTTCGAGCAGGCTCCTCACGGGTTTTCGACCGAACGGTTCGTCATTCTTTGTGTCGTACATCGTACCTAACAGCGGTGTGCTACCGACTCACGCGAACGTCGAAGCAGCGTGGAGACTCGGGGCTGGCGTCGCACTCATGAGTGCGGCCGACATGGTGGCTTACGGCGAACAGCCGAGTAGCTGCAAAAAGTATCCGGTCCTCTCGTCAGCACCGGCTCCGTAACTTCTTAAAGAATTCCTTGTGCGGCAAACCCTGCGCTGATCTCAGTGGCGTGGGGTGTGCCATTTTGTAGATTGCCGTCATCATCATCCAGAATCAGCCAGTGCGTCTTGATGACGGATTGAATGTACTGATCGTCAAAGGCATTGAACCAGCTATTGAGAAGACGATCCGCTATCAGGCCACCCGGACGACGGCCATAAGCGGACGGCAGCTGAAGCGTGCTCCGCACCTTCCAGAGTGCTCCCATCAAGACTTCTCCATCTTTATGAGACTCGCCGTAACAACCCAGATTGGTGTCACCGCAGAATGTGCGCGTATTGTCGCCGTTCCGAACAACGGTGCCTGGACCGTAATAGTCCTTACCGACGACGCTATTGTCCGCAACGTACATAGCAAACGCATCAGCGGCGCCTTCGCCCATTCCTAAGAGACTGTTTCCTGTTCCATAACGAAGATTGAGCCAGTGCCCTGCTTCGTGCGTCACCCAAGCGTGAAAGCTGCTGTTCGGACAGGTCGTGTAACCCAGCCCTTGAACGAACGCAGTGCCTGCCATTCCGAAGCGAACGGAAAGGCCCGAAAAGCTGGCTGCGCAGGCGTAGTTAGGCCGGTTGGCGTCCATGACCATCGTGAAGTCCATCACGGTGTCATTCGCGTTTGTGTACTTGATCCAGTTTCGCAATCGGTTCGCCCAGTAAGCTGCGTTTACCTGCGCTGTTACTTCTTCCGAGGGCGAGTTGTTCAGCACAATAGAAAATGTTCGCGGCACACTGGTTAACTGCACAGCTGTCTGCAGTGGCGAGCCGGTGAGGGTGTTCGTCTGAAGATAAGGTCCATTCAGAGTGACAGAGATACTCACTGGAAAGTTTGTGACCGGAACAGTGAAATTTCCGGTGATAAAATCGGTAACCACCGACTGTCCTTCCGACGTCGTGACTGTGATGCCACCCATCGGTTGAGAGCCCAGCGTGTAGCTCGACGTGTCCGGGCTGATGCCTTGAGAAACCCATGCACGGACGTTTCCATTCACATCAAAATCGTACTCATTCGACTCGGACTTGAGGACCTTTCCTGAAGTCATTCCAATCCATGCTTCGCTCTTAGGATGAGTGTCGGTTGGCGAAACGTAGCGCTTGATATGATAGGCGCGCTCACGAAAGTATTTATGGTTGGTGGCAATCGGTGCCCAAACCGTACCGGCGATCTCGACGCGATCACCTGCATCCCACAGCTGTGCCGCTTGAAGACGGGCTGCTTTCTTTGAAAGTTTTGGCGTGAGTTGAAGAAAATCACTTGCGGGTACCGCACTGGTTGCGATCGCAAGGAGACGACGGGTGTTCAGATCAAAAAGGACGTTCACGGTAGCGTCCGGGACAGCGATCCCGTCGTGCCGTTGTGTGAATCGTACCGCCAGCTTGTCTGTCGAACCGATCGTGCTCAGTCTGAGTTCGGAAATCGAGTCCGGCTGCAACGAGCTGGGCTCCACGCCGTGCTGGGCAAAGGTTTCGGCCATCCAAAACTTTGCTTCATCAAAAAGGATATCGCGACTTTCCGATGGTGATGACGACGGTGAGGGTAACCACCGCGCTACTTCGTGCCGAAACGTGAACGTCCGGATCGGACGACCATTAGGGTCGGCAAAAGCTAGCTCCGCCGAAGAGGGAGCCGAAGCTAAGGATTGACTCACAAGCGTGAGAAGACCGAGACCAACAACAACCACTGTGTACCTGCTCATAACGCACTAAGTCTTATCACTGACGGGGGTAAAATAACAGTCGAAAGCGGCTGTGCTTAGAGAATGTCTTATGTGGCGAAGAAAGCAACCGATGACGACGCCACTTCTGGCATCGTCATCGGTTCAGGCTCAATTAAATAAATAAAGCCCCGAGATTTTTTTAACTAAAACTATTTATTTATCTATGCGCTCTGTTTACCTCTGGCCTCGACCTCCGGGGCTCGTAGATCGCGGCGCGCTCGGCGGTGCTCCTCGCGATGGCCGACCCCTTTCGGGGGTTGGTCGCGATGGGGCCGGTCGGGCCTGCGGCTGTTCGCGCGGCGGACGACTTGGCTGCTGCGGTTGCGGCGGCCGAGTAGGTTGCTGCGGCGGACGCGTGGGTTGCTGAGGCGGACGAGTAGGTTGTTGCGGCGGACGAGTAGGTTGCTGGCGACCGGTTCCCCCACCCGTTCCACGGTCACTCGGCACGTTTGGCTGTTGGCCACGTCCTGGATCCGGGTTGGTGGGTTGCGGTTTCCGCGGCCGTGTTGGCGTTTCGGAGACCGGGACAGATCTTTCGAGCCGGGTCTGCGCTGATCGTTCCGCACCTTTATAGACCTCGGGAGTTTCGTGCACTCGGCGAGTCACTTCAATCTCACGCCCACCCATGCGAACGCGTTCGACCGATGTCTCGGAAACCTGGGCTCCGCCCTGATCGACTTTTCGTCGCGATACGTTCAGGTCATCGGAAAACGGTGCTTTGCCATACCGTCTGCGGTCGTGACTTTCGCGAACGCGTTCGCGTGCCCGTTCTCTGTCAAAGAGCACATCGCGTACGTTGTGGTGACCGAAGCGCCGGTGTTCCACGACGCTGTAACCATGGTCGTGAACAGGGCCGTTGTGCGCGCCGATCTGCGACCCCAGCGCGTAACCGAGCCAAAAGCCATCCACAAAGCCGTGTTCGTAGCCACGGCTGTAAAGGGATGAATAGAGGCCGTAGAACGGGTACCAACCGATGTAACCCTTGCCATACACAAACGTCACCGTATGTGCGTGCCAGTGATAGTACGCCGTAGGAAAGGGTCTCCACACCCACCAGTAAACTCCGTACCGGACTTCGACGCGTCTCCAGTAACCGTAGTGATCGGTGTACTCGCCCCAAGGATCGTAACTAATCCATGTCCATCCATACGCCGTCCAGTTCCAGTAGCCGTTCTGGTAAGGAGCCCAATCGGACACGTACTGATCGGGAACAAAGTATTTTTCCCCGTCAATCCACATCCAGCGACCGTGCCCGGCCAAGTAGTACTCAGGAACAATTTCGTTATGTGATGGATACTGTTGAGCGTACGTCACCGGAGATGCGACTACGTTGGTGATTTCGCCGTACGACGCGAGTGCGTTGCGTAGAATGATCGTGTCTTCTGTTAGATGATTCCGATGTCCAACGGTGATTCGAATATCGCTGGTCATTTGAAAGGGAACGAAGAAATCCACGCCATACGACGTGGTTTCGAAATCACTGTGGCTCAAGCAATCGTCGTCATCACCGTAACACTCGTTTGGAAAGCGATTGTCCGCGCGCCAGATAAAGTCCTCGATTGCACTGCCGTGAGCGCCATAGTGTGCTCGTTCGTGCGAGAAGTCGAAAATGTCGGCGGACAAACGCACGACATCGCCGGGGGCAACCTGTACGAGTGATGATTGACCGGGATCATAGTTGCCGTTGATCGCGCTGATCTCGACCGACTCGCCGACAGCGAGCGCGTTGACCGAGATCAAAAGTCCGAAACCGTACAGTAGAATGTCGTCAAAAAAACGCCGAAACGCCAAAGGCGTGACTTCCCCAACATGGCGCGCATATCGCGCCGAGATTCTTTGCATGATTTTCTCCCCCTGAAAACTACGTGTTTGGTTATTCGGGTTTGCATGAAGCACGCCGAAAACGGGCGCGATAGTTTCCGTGTGCTCTAAGTTAAATGCTTTTCAGAAGGGATGCGACCTTTTTGGGATACGAAACACGCAGGCCGGTGTCGGAGTGTCGCCGAATCTCGTGTCACACTCTGAAAAAATTTCAGGCATCGAGAAATGTTGCGCTGCTAGACAGAAAGGTAGTCCGTACGTAATCTTTAATAAGTGAAACGCATCGCACGAAAGTTTGCTGAGACGCTTGCAGGCGCAACCGAAAGCATTCGAACGTTCAGTATTCCTCGCGAGATTCATGGAGCGATCCAACCGCTTTTCAAACGTTACGGCATTGTGTTCGAGACGCGTCAGGTCAGCAGTGCGGAGAACCCCGATGCGAAGATTGGCCTGTGGAGAAAAGTTTGGAAGCGGGATGCGCGAGTAACGGGGACCGGACCTGTGCGGCTTGTGGTTGTTCCTGGTTTTGGCGACACTCCGCTCAGCTGGCTTTCAGTTGCGATTCCGTTGCGCCATATCTTGCCCGAACATTTTGACGAAGTGATCTTTTTAGACTTTCCGGGTTTTCAGGGATTTCTGAATGAAGAAAAACCCTTCTCGAGTTTTGATGATCTGTCGAGCGCCGTGACCGAGGTTCTGGATGAACTCAAACCACATACGATCATCGGCCATTCGCTTGGCGGTTGGATCGCGTCTCATTACGCACTTCGGACGTCGACGACAGCATCCGCATCGAATACCAAACATCTCGATCGTGTCGTTGTGATCAGTAGTCCCGCGGTCATTCCACAGATGGAGGACATGCTCGAGTGGAAGTCCAAGTTCGATCTCGCGCGGCGTCCTGAGACGATTGATGATTTTCGAAAGTTTGTATTCAAAGAAGAGCCCGTGATGTTTTCGTTTTTCCTAAAGGAGTTCAAAGAATTTTTTCTCAAACCCGAGATCTTAAAGTTCATGGACTCGATTGGTTACCAGCACTTCCTCACCGACTCGCTCGGAAAGATTTCGGTTCCGATTTCGTTGATCTGGGGCGGTGACGACCGTCTCAATCTTTCGCGGTGGTCCGAGGGGTGGAAGCGGGGGCTCGATCGCACGAAAACGGGCCCGGTTCCGTTGGTCGTCGTACCCGGGCTTGGGCATAACCTTCATATTGAGCAGCCACGACTGATCGCGAAGGTTCTCGGCAAGATGATCCGCGGGCACGAGCTGACGGCCTCGGATGAGTGGCATTGCGAAGTTTGGGAGTAGCCAAACAAAGATCTAACAGTGGTAAGTTATTGAAAGTTAATGCAAAGCTGGCTTGCGAGGCTGCCATCCCCGATTTTATCGGATTCTGGATGAAAATCCGCCCAAAATTCAGTATTTTGCCCGAACAAAGTTAATTCAGTTTAGGGAACAGGAAACTTGTGTGGGTATGGGTTCAGTAGGGGATAGTGCGCGCAAAGCGGACGTGTGTTCGGCCCGAGTTCGTAAACGCTCGCGATTGAGTGCGTACGTTCTCGTTCCGTTACTGCTCGTGTCGGTCGTTTCAGTTCGGCCGGTACGCGCGGATCTTCCCGCGATCTCGGACCCTGTGATGGCTTCGGTCACTGAAGAAGAATGGCGCGCTGCGCTTGCGGACCGGATTTCGGGGACGCTGCAAATTCCCTTTCATACATCTTTGTACAAACGTTCGAGCGACGTTCTTTCGGGTCTTTTGGGAAGGCTGCCTGATTTTTTTCCTGAATTAAAGCTGAGCGTTATTTTTCGTGGGCCTCACATCACGTTAAACTATCTCGACAATATTTCGCTCTTTGAGGTGGTCTCGATTGCGTCGTTCTTCCGGGATTTGACGGCTGCAGATCTCCAAGCGTACGACCTTGGTGGCACGATCGAAGTGTTTGATTTCGAAAACCCAGAATTTACCGTTATTGGACATACGAGTCGCTTCATTGCTCTGAAGCCATCGGCACAGTTCATAAGCTGGGCTGGACGTCTCTATGCGCTCTTTGGTGAAAAGCTGCCTTGGGTGATTAAGCGGCATCTTGAGAAGACGCGCGAAACCGCGATCGATGCGGAGAGAGCGCATCTGTCGTTGCTGCAGTTCGGAGCGGGTATCGGTACGGATCTTTCGAGCGCCGATATTGAACTGGCGATCGCAAAGCTCAAGACCGTCATTGCAGAACAAGTACGGCTGACGAAGGGTCGCGGTGGGAGTACGAAGCTATTCTTCAGTCTCGAGAGTACTCCGGTAGAGCTCGTATCCGCTCCCCGTTCTCGTTATGAGCATCCACTTTCGTTGGCTGCACTACGTATCAACGCGGATCTGACTCCGGTTTCCAGTGCTGTCGGAAGGTTTGTGATCTCGAATCCGGAGGATGATCGATTCAGTGTTCCGGTCGAGTTTAACACGCATACTGTCAAGCCTCGATTGAGAACGGACTCTGCTGGTCGATTACAGGAGGCCGCGCAGGACTATCCGGCCATGGCTCCGGGCGAGTTCGAATCTCATCTAAGTCCGAGCGTACGGAATGTGTATCGGCGAGCGATTAGGAATCTTTCTCCGACAAAGCGTCCGGCCGAAGTGTCCGCCGGCGCGTTTCCAACCACGAAACTCTTTGTTTCAACCTTGGCACATCCCAGACTTTCTCCGGAAAAGGCATCCGAACCACTTAAGCTTTTGCGCGCTTTGGATTTTGGATCCGATGGAGAGGTGTCATCCGGGGGGGCGCTGTACGCTTCGGCGGTTCGAAAGGATGTTCAGAATCCGGCCGATTACGATTTTTTAGTGAACTCTGTCGTTCATGTGCCGTCGTCCGTTGCGACGCTTGCTGAGGCACAGGCATTTGCGTTTCGAAAATTTTCTCAATACCTTCAGCGCAAGCTAAGAAACGCGGTCGCTCAAGGGAAGATATATATCTCTGAACTGCGTATGGGTTCGCCGGTAACCATGGGTTACGAAGATGAAGGCGAGCTTGGGGCTTACGAAGCCAACCCCTATCTCACTCAGGATGATGTGCTCGCCGGAGCATTTACGGACGAACACGGAAAACGTTGGACGCTCGAAGAGCTTGTTGCAACGGGAGGCTTTTTTAAAGGAAAAGTGGATCTCATCTTGCGAGCGGGTGACGGAACGGTTCGACGGCAGGAGCTTTCGCTTCAGTTTTTTTCGGGATTCGAGTGGCGAGAAGAGCTCTATACCATTCAGCGCTTTGATCTTAAGGGCGTTCCGCCGCTGATGCGGACGGCGGTTTTCGATGGTGCTGACAGCTATGCATTGGCGGCCGCGCTTTCGGCAACGGCTGACTACTACTCCGTCCAAAAAGGCACGCTCGTCGCTCGTGCCATTCGAGACCTGTTAGCGAGATTTCGCAAAGTTCCAGGAGTGCTGACGGCACCCGTTCTCTCCGAGCCGTTGTGGGAGCCGAAGACTCTCAAGAAGGTGGCCAACTTTGTCCAGTTACTCGAGTCGAGTGGGTTGGGGCTCGGCGAAGTGTTCTTTGAGGAGACGAAGGCGATTCTTATCGCCGAAGGGCGATGGCAGGCGGGGTACACGTACGCCACGCTTCTTGGTTCGATCGGTAAGGTGATCAATCAGGCGACATTTGGTGAGTTCAATCGCATGAAGAGAGTGATTAACGATCTTCGTGAGTTTCTGGAACGTCGTCAGACGTTGTCGCATGAGGCCTGGCAGACAAGGTACGCTGAGCTGATGCGATCGTTTCAGGTGATCAATGCGGGCATCCTGTCGGGACAGATCCTGGTTACACCAAAGTTTCATACAGCCCTTACGCGACTCGAGCGCGCACTCACCGATACCGGTACGGCGGCTCTTGATGACATCTTTCACTACGATCTGCTGGAGCTCGAGCGAGAGGTCTCCGTAGTTGAAAGTATGAATGTCATCAACCAGGGCCTCACTGAGTTTGATCGCGTGTTCATGCAAACGATGTTGGGGTACGCCCCTCACATCTACTACCGCTTCTTGCTCGCGCGTTCTCTCAACTCGAATGAATTCCTGGACTGGGAATTCAAGATGATAGGCATCTCGGCCGACCCACGCAGTAGGACGCTTATGAACGATCTCGCCACCGGGATGCATGCGCTCACCCGCGCTGAGTTTGCGCAGCGGCAGTGGGCGGTCTTTGATCGTATTCCCACCCAAAAGAACGTGGTGCCCGTGGTGACGTGTAACGATGCTCTGGCGCGGATTACGCCGCCGCCGACCGGTCCACGTTCCGTTGTTGGTGGCTCTTAACCTATTGCTAACACAGTCGAATCCGGTTTCGGTGCATGTTGTCGTTTGTGGTGCGGCGTGATAATGCATGCGGTACATGAAACCGAGCTTCTTCTACCGGATGAGCTGTCTTGTGTTGGCCCTTTCCTTGGCCTGTCCGCGGGCCGATGTCTGGGCGGGTGACCCGCAACCATCATCCGTTCTTGAGCGTGGTTTAGAGACGGCCACTCGATTCAAAGACTGGTCGTTCAAGCAAGTGGCCTCGGGCGCGAATCGGGTCTGTGATTGGAGCCTTCGAGCGACGAACGCCGTGCTTCCGGAAAACGTTCGTATCTTAGGGAGAGATTTCCACCCGCGCAAAGTGCCAGAGCGTATCGGACATCTGACTTTCGTCACGCCGATGTTTCGCACACTGCAAAATCCTAATAAAGCATGGTTCTCTCTGATTGAATCGCCAGGCATTGGCCTGATCACGACTCCAATTGCGTCGCTTCTAGCGTACACGCTGAAGCTCGCTGTGAGGCCACTGATTGGGCTTGAGATCACGTCTAAGGATTGGCCGACATTCAGCGAGTATCTTGGCAAGACCTGGGAAAACTATCTGTCTTACAACATTGGCAACGTTCCCCGCCAAGGGACGCAGTTGCTGAAGTTGGAAGGCAAACTCAGTACGCGCGAGGCGTACTGGTATTCGTGGTACACGAGCACATTCTTTTATTCGCTCTTCATGGCTGGGCCCGTGCTTGCTAAGGCAGAGGGTGACCAGGTCAAAATGGTTCACGCTCTGTCTATTATTGTCTTCTCTGGGCTTTGGCCTTTTTTCAGCCAATGGGTCGCCCAAAATATCGTGACGCCCATGCTGTACGCACTTTTCCCGAAAGACTCGACGATTCGAGAGGTGACGATTCCGAAAGATAAGACGAACGCTGAGCTGGTGGCTGCGTACGAAGCGAAGTACGAAGCGGCTCGTGCTCGGTTCTTAGTGTTAGCAGGCGAAGAATCTATCTCGACCGCCGACTTGCTCTTGCCTGAGTCAACATCTAGAATCGAAATCGATACTGAACATCCTTCTCACTTTATCGGTGACATCGGTCTTCTGATGAAATCCCGACGCGAACTTGCTGCCCGAGCGAAAGGGCATTCGACAGAGTTTCTCGAAAAACTTCAGAAGGCTCACATCGACATGCTCTCAGCGGGGAAGGACTGGGGTTGGGCGCGATGGTTTCGGAGTGGACTCCAAGATGGCCAGAATGTTCCACTGACAAAACGCTTTCATTATTGGGGTATCAAGACGCGCGTGTCGAGCCTCGTCGCTGTCGTGATGCTGACCTTCTACTATGTTCTTCAGTGGAGTACGGTCGGACCCACGCCTGAGAGCTTTGGCGTTCTGAAAGAACCGGTTCGCGTGATGTATGAGCAGGTGGGGCCTCAGATCTCTGAGATGGTCGGTCAGTTTTCTGATTCAGACTTTACGATCGTGCCACCGACTGAAGCTGAGCTAAAGGCCGCGTCCGAAGCCGTCGCTTTTCAGGTCGAAGCTCTTACGAAGTGACATCGAACTCGACAACGTGGTGTCCCTTCTTGCCTTTTCGTAAGATCAGGTAGTGTCCGTGGATCAACTGATCCGCACTGATGATCGTGGCGGCGCTTTGCATGCGCCGGTCGTTTAGATAGATCCCTCCACCCTCAATATCCCGGCGAGCCGCGCCCTTCGAGGCGCAGACTCCCGTCTGAACAAGAAGATCCGTCAGCGAAAGACCTCCGGCCAGCACTTCTTTTTTCAGGCGTGTCCGCGGTGCTTTCGCAAAAACAGTTCCGAGTTCGGCCGCCGTCAACTCGGTCACGGGCTTTTCAAAGAGTGTTTGTGAGGTCGTCTCGACCTTTGCGACTTCGGCCTCGCCATGAACGAGTGTTGTGACTGTGCGTGCGAGCGCTTTCTGTGCGGCGCGGGCCTCAGGAGCTGTGCGTGTTTGAGATTCGAGTGCTGTGATCTCGTCGCGCGAGAGAAACGTAAAGAATTTGAGGTAGTCGATGACGTCGGAGTCTGGAACTTGGACAAAGTATTGATAGAAGTCGTACGGCGACGTCATCTTGGGATCGAGCCAGATCGCTCCAGCTTCGGTCTTTCCGAACTTTGCCCCGTCGGAGCGTTTGATCAGTGGAAACGTCAGTCCAACCGCCAAATGGTGTCTGGCTACATTTGGTAGCATAGACGCGTCATTTTCGAGGGCGAGCTTACGACGGATGAGCTCACAGCCAGCGGTGATGTTGCCCCACTGATCGGACCCGCCGATTTGAACCGTGCAACCGTGCTCCTTGTACAGATGGTAGAAGTCGTACGATTGCAGCAGCATGTACGAAAACTCCGTGAACGAAATCCCTTGGGCGCGATCTTCGAGTCGCAGACGGACCGAATCCTTTGCCATCATCGCGTTGACGCTGAAGTGCTTTCCGGTGTCGCGGAGAAACTCGATGAAACCGATCTTTCCAAACCAATCGTAGTTATCGAGAAAAACCGCGTGCTTCGGATCCAGGACCGCTTTCATCGAGCGTTCGATGCTTCGGACATTCGAGCGAATCTGTTCAAGCTCGAGAAGCTTGCGCTCGTCACTCTTTCCGCTCGGGTCGCCAATCAAGCCCGTCGCACCACCTGAGACGGCAATCGCGCGATGCCCGAAATTTTGAAAACGCTTGAGTGTGAGGAGCGGAATCAAATGACCAATGTGTAACGACGCTGCTGTAGGATCAAACCCAGCGTAGACGCTGATGCTCGAGCGATCGAGGAGCTTGCCGAGTTCGGGATCGGTCGCTTGAAACCAGAGCCCGCGCCACTGTAGTTCTTCAGCCAATCCCGGTTTTGGAGTTGCTGGTGGGGTCGGTTTGCCTGTCGCTGCTGCGGTCTTTGGCCCTGGTGCCGTCTTTGTCATAGATTGTCTTGAGCGTAGTGCGCAGAGCTAGTTTTCGCAACCGTTCACCAAGAGGTTTAACAAGAAGTTCAGCAAGAAGATGTGCGGTGGCGAGGGGCGGTTCACCGCTTAAAAGCGATTTTCGTTTTGGCCCAACGGGTCTTGTCCAACTGAAAAGTAAGTCGCCTGCGGATGGTGAAACGCGATCGCACTGACGCTGGCTTCGGGGTCCATCATGAATCCCTCGGTCAGCTGAACGCCGATCTCTTCGGGTTTTAAAATATCAAAAAGCTGCGTCTGATCGTCGAGTCGTGGGCAAGCGGGGTAACCAAAGCTATAGCGTTTTCCCTGATACTGGGCTTGAAACCGTTGCATCATCGTCATCTCGGATGGATCCGGAAAACCCCACCACTTTCGAATCTCAGCATGTAAGAACTCCGCAAACGCTTCAGCCGACTCAATCGCAAGCGCTTGCAGAACATGCGACTTTAAAAACTCGCCGCTGTCCTTGAGTTGGTTCACGTGTTCACGCAAGCCGCGTCCGACGGTCGTCACAAAAAGCGCAACCGAGTCTTCCTGAGTGTGGACGTAGTCACTGAGACAGAGCCCGTCTTCCTTGGTTTGTCGCAAGAACTCGAAGATCGGCGTCTTGCTTGCGGTATCGGCGTGATGAATCGCGTTTCCCACGCTGCGCACGGGTAAAAACTGATAGACGGCTCGCGGAGCAAGAAGAGGCGACGATCGGTACTCTGTCTTAAGTGCTTCGATCGTTTCAAAAATACGCCATTCCTTTGCGTGATTTTCTTGAAGTTCGGTGCGAACAGCCCGGTCCGATCGCGCTTGATCCAGCTTTCGAGCCACGCCACCGCGAATGCCCAAGTGCCGCGTGTACAACATCAGCGGATTGATGAACGGGTAAAGCTGATCGACCGGAATGTGTTGAATCACATGGCGTTTGAAATCAGGCGCACGTGGGCGCGCGTCCAAAAGACGAACCGTTTTTGAGCGTCGCGTGTCCGTCTGCGTTCGGCTTTCAATGCCGCTATCGTCCTTTGTGGTCGAGAGAGCAGCCTTGATCTTCGCGCGGCGCTCTTCAGCTGTCTTCTTGAGCCGCTCGAAGCCATCGGGTGTTCGAATCTGTTTCGCGAGATCAAGCCCTTGCATCGCGTCCTTGGCATACAAGACCGTGCCCGTATAGTTTGCGGCAATCTTGAGGTCGACAAACCGCTCGCTGAGAGCTGCGCCTCCGCAGAGCATGGGTGTGGTGATACCGGCGGTCGAAAAGTCCTGGGCCGTGGTGACCATCTGCTGCGCGGACTTTACGAGAAGACCGGAGAGTCCGACAATATCGGGTTTGTGTTCGCGAATCGCTTGGATCAGCGTCTCGGGTAAAACTTTGATTCCCAGGTTGACGACGTGAAAACCGTTATTGCCTAAAATAATTTCGACAAGGTTCTTTCCGATATCGTGCACATCACCTTTGACCGTGGCTAAGATCACTTTCCCACGTAGCGAGGTGTTGGCTTGCGTACTGTCGCCGCTCATCTGCTTGTCGATGTGAGGCTTGAGATGATTGACAGCAGCTTTCATGCTTTCTGCCGACTGCAACACTTCGGCGACGATCAGTTTGTTGTCGTTAAAGAGACGCCCGACTTCGTCCATTCCCTTCATCAGGGGACCATTGATGATCGCGAGTGGCTGTGTCGTCTTGAGTTTTTCATCAAGGTCGGCGACAAGGCCTTCTTTCGTGCCGTCGACGATGTAATGCGCGAGCCGTTCGTCGAGCGAGAGATTCCCAATCGGCTTGACCACTTGCTTGCCGCGTTTGCGAAAATGTTCGGTGAAGCGTGCGATCGCGTCCGGGTTTCGGTTAAAAAGCAAGTCTTCAGAAAGGGTCTTGTCTTCTTCAGCGATCGACGCGTACCGTTCGAGTTTCTCGGTGTTGACGATTGCGAGATCCAGTCCCGCTTTCACGCAGTGATGCAAGAAAACGCTGTTCAGGCACTCGCGACCTTCGGGCGGCAGACCAAAGCTCACATTTGATATTCCTAAAACCGTTTTCGATTGGGGAAATCGAGCTTTGATCAGCCGTAAGCCTTCGACTGTTTCCAGTGCCGAACCCACGTACTGTGCGTCACCGGTTCCGCAGGGGAAAACGAGCGGGTCAAAGTAGATGTCTTCCGCTCGGACGCCATACTTCTCGGTCAAAAGTGTAAAACTGCGCTCGGCGATCTCGAGTTTTCGCTGGCGCGAGACGCCCATCCCTTGAACAGGGTCCTCGTCGATGGTCCCGACAACATATGCGGCACCGAAACGATTGCCGATCGGTATCACCGATTCAAAACGCTCTTCGCCGTCCTCGAGATTGATGGAATTGATGATCGCTTTGCCTTGAGAGTAGGTGAGGGCGAGTTCGATCACTTTGGAGTCGGTGGAGTCGATCATCATCGGTGCGCGGATCTTCTTGACGGCGTGTTCGAGAAACGTTCGAACGTCGTCGAGCTCGTCACGATCAGGATTTGCTAAGCAGACGTCGATGATCTGAGCGCCGTGACGGACCTGAGTTTTTGCGATTTCAGAAGCCTCGTCCCATTGGCCCGCGACAATCAGTTGCTTGAACTTACGACTTCCGATGACATTCGTGCGTTCGCCCACCAAGACGGGACGGAGATCGTCGGTCACTTCAAGAAAATCAACACCCGAAAGCGAAGCCTTGCTCGAACGAGCGGGTAGTGGGCGCGGCGTCGACCTTGCGGCCAGCTCTGAGAGCGCGCGAATATGGGTCGAATCTGTACCGCAGCAACCGCCGACAAGATTAATCCAACCACTTTGGCCATTTGGCCCATTTTGCCCGTTTTGCATGAACCGCGCGATCGTGCGCGCCAGCATCTCAGCCGTTTCAGGATAGCGACCTTCTTCGTCGGGAAGTCCAGCGTTGGGAACACACGCCACGGGAAAGTGACAGAGTGCCGAGAGCGATCGCAAGTGATCGGTCATGAAGTCAGGTCCGGTCGCGCAATTCAAGCCCAGGTAGAGCAGATCGCGATGGGCGAGCGAGGCGTAGACCGCTTCGACCGTTTGACCCGCCAGCATCGTTCCCATGGGTTCGATCGTTACGGAAACAGCGATCGGAAGCGCCTTTCCAGTTTCTTCGGCGAGTCGATCGATAGCGACCATCCCGGCTTTGATGTTGCGGCCGTCTTGACAGGTTTCGAAGAGGAAAAAATCGGCGCCACCGCGCTGAAGCCCACGCGCCTGTACCAAGTAATGCTCCGTGAGTTCGTCAAACGTCACGCCGCCGGTGACGGTCATTGCTTTCGTCGTCGGGCCGATCGATCCAGCAACGAAGCGCGGTTTGTCGCTTGTTGTAAACCCGTCGCAAGCCGCGCGCGCCAGTGCTGCCGCTTTAAAGTTAATCTCGTCGGCCTTTTCCGAAAGCCCAAACTCCGCG
This sequence comes from uncultured Oligoflexia bacterium, assembly GCA_964549505.1. Classification (GTDB taxonomy): domain Bacteria; phylum Bdellovibrionota; class UBA1018; order UBA1018; family CAZJVD01; genus CAZJVD01. The sequence goes on along the minus strand of CAZJVD010000008.1, from coordinate 83,324 downwards.
AGCACCAGTGGTGTGGCCCCAAACGTATTGGTGAGAACAATATCGCATCCGGCGCGCAAGTAACCTTCGTGGACTTTGCGAATCACGTCGGGTCGTGTGATGACGAGGTTTTCGTTACAGCCTTCGTGTTCTGGTCCGCCAAAGTCCTGCGCCGTGAGGTCGAGGGTCTGCAGTGTGGTGCCCATCGCCCCATCGATGACTAAAACCCGTGATTCAAGAAGTGTTTTGATGCGATTCAAAGAGCTTCGAAAGCTACCGAAGCTTCGCTAAAAGGTCAAACGGGGAGGGGGAAAGAGTAAAGAATGGTGATTTGGAAGCTACGGCTCGACTACAATTACATAGCCTCCAGAAGACTCACCCAGTACGGTACCGTTAAACGATGTATCCTGAAATATTTTTGCGTTAGGGTTTGCGGACATAACTTCATCAACGGTCGTTGTTCGTAGAACAGTTGATGCATCGTCAAAGTAACCCTGGGACTGCCTAAGAGCTGTTAGTGCTCGTTCGTCTGTGGAAACATAGAGTACGCTTGAGGGGCCTCGAGCCTCGCTTATCCCGTACCGACTTCCGTCAAAGAAGGGGCTTTCATGTGGTGTCATAGGTGTCGGAACGCTTGTGGATTCAACTCGATAAAGTCGTGTGTCTCCGGGTAACAGTTCTCGAACCGTACCTGTTTCGCCGTTGTACACCGGAAATTCTGTTCGTGTCAGGCTGGTCCGAGCTACCGTACTCTCTAGCCCACCCAAAAATCCTTGCACGATCCCTCTGCATAAGAGAACGGCACTCGCCACCTTTAAGGTCGCTGTACCGACGCCGATCGCGGCGCCAACCTTATTTCCATTACCGTAAGCGACGGCCGCATTATCGATGTCCGTCTTACCGGTCATATGTCCGAACCAACCGCTAAAATCACCTCTTAAAAGATACTGTGAACCCGTTGTCTCTCGCAGCAGATCCTCGAATGTTTCCCAGTCTTCTTTCCATCCCTCATCAACATATTCAACGATCACATCCACATCCGTGCTGTTGGCACTGTGGTCATCAAACCAACCATTGGTGCAAAGTCTGTTGCTTCCGTTTCTCTCAAGCCATTCTTCCACTTGAGCGGCTACACTGAGTCTTCCCCAAGCTTCCTCATCCGATTCGGGAGTCTGTCTTCTCTGATTTCCCATGATAAAACCGCGGTCGTTCCTCGGTACGTCGGTTCGAGGAATGTTGATGTTTGACAACGCGAACGCGTACGATCCGAGGACCTTTGCGACTTCGGGACTAAGGTACTTAGATACGGCACCAAGCGCCGCAGCCATGATGCGATAGCCTTCTGTTACGGTATCGACTGGGTTTCTTGGTGGCCCAGGCATTCCACCCGCCCCATCCCCGTCTCGCGGTCGTCGGCTGAGACCCGACGGGTCGTTAAAGTTTATCGGATTGTTGTCGGTGTAGGCGTAGTAGTTCGTTCCGTCTTGTGCCGGATCCTCACTCAAGAAGCGCCCCAAAACAGGATCATAAAATCGCGCCAAGTAATAGTAGAGCCCGGTCGTGGGATCGAGGGGCTTCCCTGTGTAAGCAAAAATAGTTTTTGATGGAGCTTGGTCAGAAACCGGAGTCAATGATCCTGGGTTCAGCCTCGAGCCGTAGTCCGTGTAGGAGTTAGCTTCGAAAATCTGTCCTTGATCTCCAAACAGAGCTCTTACAGAACTCAGCTGGTCTTGCGCGAAGTAGGTGATCGATCCGTTGGTCTCAATCTGTAGGATAGGCTGATCCTGTTTTGAAAAAACAACATCCGCGAAAGTCTGTCCGGCACTGCGGGAGAATTCGCAAATACTGCTACCGCAGTAACGAAACCGGTAATCAAGAGTTCCCTTTTTTATTCGAGAGAGGCGTCCAAGCGCATCGTAGTTGTACCGTGTGACCTGCCCAACGGAATCGGTGGCTTGATCGAGCAGATTTTGCCACGTCCATCCCAGCGCCAAACGAGAGTCTAAGACGGTCGTGTTTCCATTGTCATCATACTGATACGAACCTAAGGACGTGGACGCGTACTGATTTACCGAATTAGGATTATAAACCGAGGGCCCAAACTTCTGGCCGAGCCCCGTCACTTGAGTCTGATAGGTGAGCCCGGTGCGATTGCCCGTCTTGTCCAAAACATAGCTCACCGTCCAGGTCGATACGGGTGATCCTGTGTTCTGGCTCTGATTTTGGCTTTGTATAAGCCTTCCTTGACTGTCGTAGGTGTACGTGAGGGTTTGGTTACCCGTCGTGGTCCCGCCTGGGAGCGTCCACGACTCCTGCTGGCCTGTCACCTGCCAGGCGCCATCCATTTGAGAGGAGGTCGCCGAAAAAATCACCTGATTGGAAGAGGTCTTGTAGGACTTACTCCGCAATCGATCGGCTCCGTCGTATGTCTGACTCAACTCGGCACCGCTCGGAAGAGTCATTCTCTCTAAAAGACCTGCTCCTAAGTAGCTAAATTGAATCGGGTGCCCACCGAAAGCCGCTGTGTCCACCGTGTCCACTTTGTTTTCGGAGTTGTAACCAAGCGTGATGGTCTGTCCGCTGGGATAGGTCATCGTTTTTGATCGACCGTTGGAATCGAAAGTGTAGTCAAAGGTGTAAGAGTCAAGGGCTCCGGTCACGGTCTCTTTGTAAACGCCGTCCGTACCATAAACTTTGGTAACGCTTCCGAGATCTGAAGTGACCCGGTTTTGATTTCCGAAAGCGTCGTATTCAAAAAATTCCCAATCAGGTCCGGCCGTAATACCAGGCCCCTTTTGAATCGTTTTACCCTTTAAGCGACCCAGCTCATCGTAGGTGCGGGTCACAACGGTATCGTTAGCGTCTCGAGACTCTAAGACCTGTCCAAGCTTGTTAAACTTCGTAATCTTCACTGAAGACTGGTTGGCTTTAGTGGTCTGCAACAAGCGCCCTAACGAGTCATAGGTGAATGAGGTACTGTTCCCGTTGCGATCTGTCTTCGTAGCGATCCGGCCCGCCGAATTGTAAGTCACACGCTCCTCGTGAGTTTCGATTACGGATTGCATACCGAGCCCATTGAGACGCTTTGGAAAAACAGCAGCCAGGGGACGACCTAACGAATCCGTTTCAAAGACGACGTTGTTTCCGTACGCGTTGGTCATTACGGCCGGATCAATGCCTGGAATTTCATTGAGCGTGTCCAGAGATTTTAAAAGGATTTTCTGCCCAAATGATTTGGAATCTACGGTTTTAAATACGACATTTCCTAAGCTATCAAAGAGGGCATAGTGGGTTTCATTGAGGGAGTTTGTGGTTGCCCTCAATTGTCCGACCTTATCGTAAAAGTGAAATTTGGATTTTACGAGGGTGGTACCTCCCACGTCGCGTCTTTTGGTGTCTTGACGGACGGGATGATTTTCTGAGTCAAAGACGAAATCGGTTCGGTTCCCAAACTGATCGTAGGCCGCGGTGTTTCTACCGGTGATATCGTAGTCACTGAAAACTTTGTTCCCGATCGGATCTGCAGCTACAACGGCGTTGGATCGTTCATCAAATTTGTTAACATAAGATGTCCAGCCTAGAAGTTGAAAATCTGCGCCATATCTCGCCAGGCGAGATCGGAACGTGCGATTGAGTTCGTCCACATAGTTCAGTTGTCGTGCGACCACTTTTGAACCGTGAGCTGCCGAACTTATCGATCGGGTCTCAATCACTTCACCCGCGCTGTCGTAAAAGTTTCGAACAACCTGGCCCAAGGCATCGGTGGTTCTATAGTTGCGTCCGTAAGAGTCATACTCCAGAAGTTTAGCCGTCTGGTTCAACGGATTGATAACGGTCGCCAGGCGTTGGTATGTGTCGTAATTATAAGTGACGGTGCCTGCATCGGGGTGCAAGCCAGGCATGACGGAAGCGGGAATGTTGCTATTCACTGCTGCTGAAGAAAATTCAGGTAACACTCCACCTGTCGTCACCTTAGAAATCTTTCCAAATGTACCGTACAGATACGAAACGACACTAAACGGTTCCGAACCGTCTTTTGCGCCGGACGACACGATCAGTGCCAATTGCTCTGCGCGATTGTAGTAATTTTCAGTTTGAAGGGTTTGAGTAGGATACCCGTCCTTCCGTCCCACAACGACGGACTTTGTAAGATGGTTTTGGACGTCGTAACTATGGGAAGTCGTGATGGTGCCGGTGCAATCCCAGTTCAGTCCCGGCAAAAAGGAAATCGGATCAATGGGAAAACTACAGTTTTCAACAGTCTCAGTTAAGATATTTCCAGCGAGGTCGTACGTATACCGTTTCGCTCTCCCGTAACTGTCCGTCGTTTCCGTGAGCCGTCTGAGTTCGTCGTAAGCTTTTTGAACAACGTACCCCCTCGAATCCGTTCGCTTTGTTTCGTCTCCGTACTGGTTGTATTCGTAGAGTGTAGCTCCTCCTGTTGCCGAAATACTCTTGTTTGGAAACCCGCACCCACCTATTCCGGATTGCGTGCTCGGCCCCGATGCGCTGCCAGGACTGACTCCTGTAGGATCGAGTGCTGAGTTTCGCTCATAAACTGTGGTTTCACCTTTGGGACCGATGATTTTAGAGAGACACCCCTCGTCGTTATAGTGATTTTTGGTCACGACGTTCACGGTCACGTAACCAGCCGAGAGGTCGGCTGGATCCGCGGGCACGTTGGGAGAAACATCATAGTTCGCAATGATGTTTCCGGAAATCTGTTTGGTCTTGCCGTCGCCATTGACGTCGCCCAATCCGAGGATTCCAAATGGACCGGCTCCCAGTTTTGTTTTTACAGCACTCACAAATGTCGCCGGAAGCTTAGCCTCAAGGCTCGTCTGGGACATGTCGATGCCCCAGTTATCGACAACGTCCTTAAGCGGTTGATTTTGAGCGAGAGGGCTCTCCATGTAGTCGAGTACATGAACCCCAAGATATCTCAGCGCGGAGGCTCCGCCACCGTTAGGGGGCGTGTATCCCGAAGCCAATCCTCTAGGATCGGATCGCGCGAGAACAGCACCAAAAACAGGATCATAGTAGCTATAAGATGTAACGGCCGCAGCTCCATCGGCTGGTGCAAATGTTTGTGAAACAAGATGACTCCTTTTGTAAATGTCCGAGGAATCGGAGTCATAGACCGATGTAACGACATCCCCATTGGGATGAATGACTTTCGTGTTGTTTCCGTAGACGTCATATTCGTACTGGGTGACGAGACTTTCTGGATCGGTGCTGTTGTATTTGCTTCCCAGCACCAGCTTGTCTTCGTTTGTAGGAGTCTGGTAGCCGTGAATCCCGTTCTTGAAGTTCACCAACTGTATAATCGGTGTCGTTGCCATGCCTAAATTATTTGGATCGAGCACTCTTCCGAAAACCCAACGGGATTTTATCTTCCAGTTCGAATCGAAGTGATACAGGGTAGCGGTCCCACTGGGCGCTACGTGCAATCTCAGTCGTTCGTCATATCCATTGATGGCGCCATTGACGTTGTAGAGATGCTTGCTGTCGCCCATCTCTTGACTGACGATCGAGTCTCCGGAGTATGTGTTAATAAAAGTAGGAGTGTCGATGTGATTGGGTTCATACTCCTTCGTCATTCGATGGGTGTCGTATTCAAAGCGGACGGTCTTTGCTTTGCTCTGCTCGCTGCTTTGGGGAAACACGACGCTGACTAAGTCATAGTTAGAATCATAGTTCAGAGTCCAAATGCGGCCCGAAAAATCCTCTACCTCGCTCAGGAATCCTTCTCCGTCGTAGCGAAACAGAGTGACCCGTCCGGAACTGTCCGTCATGGTGATCGGCCGGAGAGATCCACCGCTACCAACCGGCTCGTATTCATAACTAAGCTTTTTACCATCGGGATAACTGACCTCCGAGAGCACATATTCGACGGCTCCGGACGTGTATCGATCCGACTGCTTCTTACCCTGAGGCGGCAGAAAGCGTTGAGTGGCGCCATCTTCGGAGCGCACGACCACTTCGTCGGGCAATACGAGGACGCCTTTTGCGCCGACGACCATCCCCACGTACCGCATCTTCGAGTTTTGAATTCCTCTTGGAACCGGTTTGGTGACGTCCTTGTTGTCGTAACTAGCAATTGAAGTCCCGGAAATTAGAAATGTGTCACCGAGGCCAGATCCAATGAGTGGAGGAGGTGGTGACCCGGAGCCTCCGGACGAACCTGAGCCAGAGGAACCGCCCTGTTCCGTGGATTTGTCACCTGTTACAACCGATCCACCTCCAATGTCTTGTGGCCCGCCGTAAGGCTTTCTCTTCACGAGTGTAGGGGTCATAATGACGACTGGAATGCTGATGTTCCAGTTGTGACCCACGTAGCTTTTTGCGATGAGGTCCAGATCACCGGTATATTGAATTCCAAACCGAGCGGGTTTATCGCCAGCTGAGTGTAGGTCAAAAAAAGGTACGGACTCTTGCATGACAGCTTTGCCAGATAATGCAACCGGATCACCCGATGTAGGTTCCGAAGCGTCGGGACAGGGGTGAATGAGGCACCAATACTCTTGCGACTCTTCCGGTGCGTTGATTTTCGTTTCAGCGCCCTGCCACGTAGGGGGAACTGGATTGCTTCCGCCTCCCGTAAAGATCACAAAAAAATCGTTAACGGATCTCTGAATGCTGTTTAATGTCGACTGAGCGGGATCGCTGGTTTTAGACGTGCAGCCTGCCAGTACAGATAGTCCTACAAAGACCAGCCAGTTTCTGGAAACGCTCAACATACGAGAGTCAGTCTCCCGAGTGTGCTGGAGTGCGATTGCGAATCACTGATGCACGCATGAAATCCCCACATCATTCTTTTGCCCCGTACTAACGAAAAATCTGGCCTGTCGCCGCTCACGTACTGTTGACCATTGCTGGTAATCTCCTCATCTTATCGGCAACGTTCGGATCGGAAAATATGTCGACTGAGACCTGTGTTGGGGTCGACACATGGTTACACTTCGTGTGTGTGGAGTCGGGAAGGAAATCAATGGATTGAATGAAAAGTTGACAAAAGGTGCCTATTAGGCATACAATTGAAATTATGCGACGGTTTGCATGGAAGCCTGAAAAAGACGAATGGCTAAAGCGAGAACGCGGAATTTCATTCGAGCAAATTGTCATTGCGGTCATGCTTGAGGGTTACGTGGTTGGAGTACCTGCAACTATCCAACCGACAGCAATTATGCTTTGGACCGCATACTATTCTCGCAAACTCAATAAGCGCTATGGAGGTAAAAAGATATGAAGAGGAAATTTAAGCTCACGAAAGAAGAAAAAGAGATCGAAAAGTCTCTTGGTAGCGGCAAGTGGCAGGAGGCTTCCGACGATCTGAAACAAGAAATTGTACAAGCTGCGCAACACGGCGTTGCTAACCGAAAACGCGAGGCACGAGTGAATATTCGCTTGAACCAAGGCGATGTGGATACTATTCGACAAAGAGCGGACGAAGAAGGACTTGGCTATCAGACGCTCATGAGCAGCGTTCTCCATAAGTACGCCACGGGCCGACTCGTAGAAAAAAACGTGTTGGATAAAATGGCGGATGAAATTGCATCTCGTGTTCAGCACCCTCAACCACGCAAAAAAGCAGCAGGATGATTTAGAATTTACTCCCATTCTTCCTTTTTATTTATTTATAAAGAGGAAGAGTGGAGCGGGTGAAGGGACTTGGCCTCGGTTCTCGCGCTATTCGCGCTCGACCTCCGGCCGGGTCTCACGAACCGCCCACAAGTGGGCACCCGGTTTGCTCCGACCTTCAAGTCCCCATCACCCCAATGCACCTCGAAAAATGTGCGCGACGAAAGACGATATGTTTACTCGTACTTCTGAGAACTTCCCACGCGAAGCCATGATGGCGAGAGCGTGGGTGGGGTATGGACATGGATGTCCGTTCTCAGAAGTAGGAGTAAACATATCGTCTTTCACCGGGCTGATTGCTGGCGGTGCATTGGGGTGATGGGAACTTGGAGCGGGTGAAGGGACTTGAACCCTCGGCCTCGACCTTGGCAAGGTCGCGCTCTAGCCAACTGAGCTACACCCGCATTTCGTAAAGAAGCTCTGGTTATAGCGACAAGTTTTACTTTCCGTCAAGCATGCCGCGGAGTTACCTTGTGCCGTCATGAAGATTTACACACGTACGGGCGATCGCGGTGATACGGGCCTCTTTGGAGGCGGTCGGGTTCGAAAGTATCATGGCCGCGTGGCGGTTTATGGGACGGTCGATGAGCTCAATTCAACGCTTGGGTTAGCGATAGCTGCCTTTAAAGGGAAAAAAAGCCGACAGGTGGACGCGTTTCGAGAGCAGTTGATTCTCGTTCAGAACGATCTGTTTCGCCTGGGCGCCGAACTCGCGACACCCGATCCCGCTCGGCTCTCCATCAAGCCCTTAGCGGCCGATGCGATTGGAGATCTGGAACATAAAATCGACGCTATGGAAGAAGTGCTGGAGCCTCTTAAGCAATTCATTTTGCCGGGCGGGTCGGATCTTTCAGCTCGTCTTCACGTGGCGCGTACGGTGTGTCGTCGGGCCGAACGCGAACTCACGGCTTTGATCGATGCAGGAGTTGAAAAGATTCGCGCGGAGACGGTCACCTATCTCAATCGCTTGAGTGACTTTTTGTTTGTGGCCGCACGCTTTGCGAACCATCTTTCGCGCGTCGCCGATGTACCGTGGAATCCAGCTTTAACGAGCGCGAACAGCGCGGAAAAATCCGCGAAGGTAGTCAAACGCTGAGTAAAGACTCAGAACCACGGAGAGCCCGACCAAGACCTGTCCGATTTGAAAGAGCGGAATTCCCCAAAGTCCGGGTACGACCATCATAAAGGGGATGCCAAACATCTGCAGGGCGGTTTTCCATTTGGCCGAATCGCTGACGGTGATCATGAGGCCCTCGGCGCTCGCCAGTGCTCGTAAACCCGTGATGCCGAGTTCGCGACAGATCATCACCATGACCCAGACGGGGTGAATGCGATCGAGATGCTGAAGCATGAGAAGAGCCGCGACAACCAAAAACTTATCGGCGAGCGGGTCCATGAGTTTGCCAAAAAGTGTCGTCAGTCCGTAGCGTCGGGCCAGATAACCATCGAGCCAATCGGTGATCGAAGCAGCGCCGAAAACGAGCGCCGCCATGAGATCCCAACGTGGTTGATGCATGAAGAGCATCGCAATAACAGCAGGGATCGCCGCGACGCGGACCAGCGTCAAATAGTTGGGAATGGTATGGAAGCCAAGAGGGTTGCGTTTCACCTGTCCGTCGACGATAGCACTAAGAAAAAAAAGATGCGACAATTGCCCATGATGGAACTTGTCGATAACCCGGAGCAGCCTGAGATCCACGCCGAGCGCCGTTTGGTTCCGCGCATCAGCACGAGTCAGGACAGTATTCGTCTGGATGACTATGGTCGTGTGTTCGCGCTGGTCGACATCTCCGTCGGTGGGTTCTCCCTGAAGGTTTTGCACGAAGAAGATCTGCTGCTTTTTTCAGTGGGTCGTATTCATCGCGGTGTTTTGCGCTTCTGTGGCGATCACCTCCCTGTTCAGGGGCGTGTCAGCGCACTCTTTCGTGATCGCGTCGGATTTGAGTTTTTTGAAATGGACCCAGCTGATCTCGAACGCTTGAAAGAGGCGCTCGATCCTGTGCGGCAAGGGCAGAGTCTCAAGCTTTGGCCACCTCCCGCGGGGGTTTTGGCCTGGTACCGCGGGGGGACCGGTGTCGATTTGATTCTGACGGGTAAACCCGGTGCACCAGAACTCGACGAGGGGCTTTTGATTTTCTTTCAGAACACGGTTCAGTGGAGCGCCGATACGATTGAGACCGGGCACGCGACCGCAGCCCGCGAAACGCCCCTTGAGCAGGGTGTGGTGGCTCTTGAAGCGCTTTCCATTGTGAAGGATGAAAAGCCCGATCCAGCAAAGCTCGCTTATGCGCGTGCCCTACTGGGGGCGTCCAGCATTCAGGCGCCGCATCGCCTGGCTTTATCCAAGGTTTTAAAGCCGTAGGGGTGTGGCGAAATCCAGGCAAATCGCCTTCGAAAATGTTAAATAGTCGGGCATGGATAGAAACTTTGCTCTCGAGTTTGTGCGTGTGACGGAAGCTGCTGCTCTTGCGAGTGCGCGGTGGATGGGGCGTGGGGACGAACGTGCGGCGGATCAGTCGGCGGTGGAGTCCATGCGCAGCCTTTTGGGAACGATTCAGTTCGACGGAACGATCGTGATCGGAGAAGGGGAGCGCGATGAAGCTCCGATGCTCTACATCGGCGAAAAAGTCGGTGCGGGCCAAGGCCCGAAGCTCGATCTTGCGGTCGATCCACTCGAGGGTACAACGATCTGTGCGCGCGGCGGAACCAACGCCATGAGTGTGATGGCGATCGCTGAAGAGGGAAAGTTTCTCCACGCACCTGATACGTACATGAAAAAAATCGCTGTGGGTGGCGAAGCGAAGGGTGCGATCGATCTCAATGCAACCCCTACCGAAAATTTGAAAGAAATCGCGAAAGCTAAAAAGTGCAATATCTCGGATCTCACCGTCATCGTTCTCGATCGTCCCAGACACGAAGAGCTGATCACGGAAGTCCGCCGTGCTGGTGCGCGCATCTATCTCATCGGAGATGGTGACGTCTCGGCTGCGATCGCGACGTCCATGCCGGGCAGTGGTGTCGATGTCATGATGGGAATCGGTGGAGCGCCTGAGGGCGTAATCGCCGCTGCAGCCCTTCGTTGTGTCGGTGGTGATTTTCAAGGACAGCTCGTGTTTCGTAACCGGGAAGAACGCGAGCGGGCGACGAAGATGGGTGTCAAAGATCTCGAGAAAGTTTTTCAGATGCGTGATCTTGCCGATGGCGACGTCATGTTCTGTGCAACGGGAGTCACGACAGGACCGCTGCTTTCAGGTGTACGGTTTTCGCCAGGAAAAGCGAAAACCAGCAGTGTCGTGATGCGGTCTGAAACAGGAACGCTTCGTTTTATCAAAGCGTTTCACCGATTTGATCTAAAACCGACGTACTAAAACTATGGCTAAGGCAAGTCTTTCGGAGAACGTCACGCTCTCTGGTGAACGATTTTATCGTTCGGTCACGGCGTATGATCGCTACTCTGAGTTTGTCACCGGCTGTCGGTCTGCGAAGATTCTGCTCACCACCGATCGCGGTGCAACGGTGGAGTACGGCGTCGCTCTCATGAAAGATATCAGCTACACGCTTCGACATGCCCATACCGAGGGAACGGGTCGATGGGGGATGACGTGGGAGCTGGTCTCGAGTGGTTTTCTCGAAAAGAATGCAGGCCGTTGGGAAATCACGTCGCGTGGTGAAAACAGCTGTCATGTCGAGTATGACGTCGACATAGAATTTAAGTTGCCCGTTCCGGGTTTTCTTCTGAAAAAGCTCATCGCTTCCAGCCTGCCTAAGATGTTCAAAGAGTTCGAGACCTTCGCCAGTAAGCTTTAGGTCACGGCATTTCGTTAAGTATCCTCAGAATTAATCTTCGCGTTTGTACGTCTAAGAATTTCTCTCTCACACGTAACGTCCCTTGAGCGCCAAGGAGGGCGAAGCCCGAAGGGCGCGAGGAGCACATGGATGTGCGCGGACGCTACGTGTGAGAGAGAAACTCTTAGACGTACAAGGGGGAAACTAAAACTGAGGATACTTAATGAAATGCCGTGACCTAATTCAGCGTCGCGATGGCCGCGGCGATGGACTTCTCAAGGCAGTCGTCGTTGATGCGGCCACTTGAGGTCATGTAATTGATTTTGAGTAGGTCTTCTTCAGCGGTCTTTTTAGTTTTCTGAATTCCGAGTTCACCGAGCGTCGCGGAGATGGTCTTGACCTGAAAGAGCACGCGAGCGGAAAGAACGTCATCCTTGAGGCGTAGGCTGACTTGTGCGCTTTCGACTTTCGCAAACTCACGACCGGAGGGTGGTGCGAGTTTGGCTTCGACAAAGCCTTTGCTGTTCTTTACGGTCTTGACGACAAAGTTGAATCTCACATTGAAAATTCGAAGGTATTCTTCAATGAGAAATGCGGGCTTAAAGGGTAGCTGCAAAATTCCAGACGTCACTGAAAGGGGCCTGCCGCCATAGAGGACGAAGAGGCTAGTGCCCGTGTCGGTGATCGGACAATCCGTTGCGGTCTTAAACTCCCAAGTTCCGCTGCCTGCTTGAACAGGTAACGTACGTTCCTCGAGAATCTCAAAGGTGTCGGCCGCCTTTTGTCTGAGTTGTCTGAGGTCGCCGACGGCAAGTGCCACTGCGACTTCGGTCGAAGCTCCAGAACCGCCATGACTTTTGATCTCGAGCCTGCCGCTCACGGCATCGCCTTGTCGCCATGTCTCGCCCTGAATGTTCTGCGTGAGTTCCAGAGGTTTTTGAAAAACGACACCCTTCATAACGGCGGCACTGTACTCTAAAACTGGGATTTAGTGAATCAGACGGCTGCCAGGAAGAGGTTCTTCGGAGCCCATCTCTTTGGTGCCGATGCGGTACTTGTCGACTAAGTCGGGGTCGCGAGTTGGGAAACAATCCAGAATCTCCATCTCGTCTTCGTTCTCGTCAGACTCGCGTGCGATCAAGATGTACCAGTGGCCCGTGCCTTCGGCGAAGTGCTTGATAAAGTGGAGAACGCGTGTCGGTTCCTGTCGCAAGTTTGGATCGGTGAGGTCCTCGCGAATTGGCGCGATGGCTCCGCGCTCGGCTGACCAGACTTCGTCAGGGGCCTCAAGCGTCGGGTTCACACAGCGCTCGTAGGCGGCAAATTCTTTGGGGGAAATATCGTCTTTGGTACGCTCACGGTTGACGCCCGCACGGTAGGTTTCTTCTTCAGTCCAATCGCTGGCCGGTCCGTCGAAACGAGCAGGGGCGTCCATTCCGAGCACCGGATGTCCCGCATCGCGTCCGCCCGTACGCAGTTGATCAACCTGGATCGGGTCGCCTTTTCGGTAGTGTTCCACCGATGTCTGTAGGCGCGTGATAAACGAGAGAAAAAGAAAACTCGGCTCGCCTCGTAAAAAAAGCGAGATGCAAACACACCAAATCGTTTCGCCACCGAGCTGGAACTCACCGATCAAGGTATAGCGCTTGTCGCCGCTGACGGTTCGTTCGACAAAAATCTCTTTAGGGTTCTCAAGTGTTTTCCAGCGCAGATGTGCGAGCTTGTCGCGTACAGCATCGGCGAGTTCGCCGTCGTCGGATAGATTGCGATAACTTTTTTCGAGTTTACGAATATCGGGTTCGAAGTGATCCAAGATGCATTTCTCAGAACAGAAAATGCGACCGACTTCTTCTTCGACGAAGAGAGCCTGTTCGTTCACACCCAGTTCGCGATCACAGTGGATGCAGCGTGGCTGGGCGACAATGTCACCGACGTCCTTGCCGACCTTATTACCGACGTCCAGGCGTGACGGTTTCTTCGAGGCTGCCTTGGTAGCCGTCTTGTTACCTGGCTTGCTACCCATCTTGTTACTTTTCTTGGGCGCCTTCGCAGGTGATTTCCGTTTTTTAGTAGCGGGTTTGCCCCCACGCTTCATCCCTTAAAGTCTACCGACGGCATCACTCAAACACAAACTGTCAAAGCATTGGCGATACCGGGGTGCGTGGCCGGGCATGGTCTGCCACCTTGTCAACGTTCCGAAATTCACATTATGCTTTTCTATGGGTGATCGTTTTTCAGTGGGTCCCAAGGATGGGGCCTTCGCCGGTCATTCGAGAATCTAAAGAAGGCAAGAACCCAAGGAAGGGGCCCGCAACGTGTTAGTGGTCAACAAAGAGCAGCTTGCTCAGGTCGAGTATTTGCTTTGGCAGTCCAAACAGGGAAACCATCTTCTTTTCGAACCGAGTTTGATCCGTTCGGTGTTTGAGCGCGCGGGACACAATCCCGAGTGGAGCGACGGACTGGCGTACGAAGTCGAACATCATATCGAGCGCATGATCGAACAACCGACGCTGATTCAGAAACGTGCCTATCTAGAACGTCTCGATCAGACGACGCTCGATCGCGTGATCCGAACGTACTTTAATATTGTCGAAAACAGTATTTTTGAGGAACTGGAGATCAAGCACTAAATGGACGTATCCGAGAAGCGCGTACGCGATCAAGAAGTCGCGAACCAGAAACGTCTGGTCGAGCTCAGTCATCAGATTCGAGATGCCGAAGTTGAATCGAGCCAGAAGCTCGACGATATCAAAGATGTCTACGAGCGCCGCGAAGTCGATCTGATCAACCAACGAGAAGAGAGTCTTCAGCGGCAGCAGGTCGAAGGCTACGCGCGTCTCATGGAGCTCAAACGCCAGCAGAACGCGGATCTATCCAAGTCTCGTCAGATCGGTGAAAAGACTCAGTTCGAAGTACAGTCGTTCTACGATGGCGAAGTGAACCGTGCCACGCGTGACGGTGAAGTAAAGCTGAGAAACGTTCAAATCGATTCGGCACTGACCACCGAGACGATTCGTCGTGAGGGCGACAATCACGCGAAACTCGAGCTTCTGCAGCAGCAGGGCGAAAAGCAGAACCGCGAGACTGTTCACCGCGCGAGCATGCAGCTTCAGGAAAAGGAACATCGCGAAGAAGCGACAAAAGCCACGCAGTTTTTTGATGAAGCGGCCCAGCGCACGGTCGTGCAGGGGCGGGAACGCCACGGGAAGATCGTCTCGCAGAGTGAGTCGGAATTGTTGTCGCTCTTTAGAAACTCAAAACAGCAACTCGATGCGATTCGTTCCGACAGTTCGCGAAAGCTGGCGGCCTACAGCTCTCGCCAGTCAGATCCTTTCTACCAACCCGTAATCTTAGGTGCGGACATGGCAGAAGGTGAGAACGAGTACGTGATCACGGCAAAGATTCCCCAGCATGAACAACAGTTTCTCTCCGTTTCCGTTAAAGGCGGAAACGAGCTTGTCGTGTCCGGTCAACGTCGCGCGAAGGAAGTTATCAATAAGCCAGACGGTGGCAATCAAACGACGGCGAACTTTCAGAGCTACTCTGAGACGTTCAAACTGCCGATTCCTGTTCAGCGGGAGGCGATCGACAAGGAGTTCCGAGGGGAACAACTCACGATTCGCATTCCTAAAGTAGGTCTTGAACTTCGTCCTGGTGATCGCAAAAAAATGGAAGCTAAGGCGCCACGCCTTGAAAAACCCCGCTTTCCCGACAACATACCCGTCGATAAGTTTCAGGCGGGCGATCCCGGTCAAATTGGAAAAAAAGACGACTCTCCGGCTTAAATGCTCAGTCTTCGGACGTGTCTGAAGTAGTCTCAGGCGTGATCGCCTTAACTTCTTCAAGAAGAAATCCAAGTTTGCGCTGAAGCTCGGTCAGTCGCTCAAGATTGGCCTTCAAGCTTTCGATCGCGCTATAAGCTGGCGGTACGATCTCACGCGCAGGCGTGTCCTCCCGCAAGGCTCTAGGGCGAATGAACTCGACCGGTTGGTAGCTGCGCACTTCAGGCGGTGGAGCGTTGCTCGTTGTACCGTTCGCCAGAGACTGAACGGTGACGACCGCACCACGCACAAGGCCGGCTGAGAACTGCGCAGGATTGTCCTGAGCGTCTTTTTTGAATTTATGAAATACGAATTTGAACTTTTGAGAACGATCTTGACTCGCGGACACGACAACTCACCTCTGCTTCCACTTCCACTCACACACAACATTCACATCAGCATCTGAACCGCGATGAGAGTGCGATTCAGGGTCCACGTGTTGATGAAAAAGCAAACAGGGTGCCAGTCGGGGGTCATCACGACTCTAGAAAAAACAGCAGTGTTTTCGTGTGGGTTGCGTGGAGGAAATCCGGTTTCATGGGTCAGAGATGTACAAAAAGTATACAGCTGCTGGTTCCTTTGAGTTGAGCCTGCGTCGGAAACGACGCGGGGGTGGGTTATTGATGAGCTTACGACACTCCCTCCGGCCGGAAACGCGGTATAGCTCTTGCTGAACGGCATGGGGTGCGTCTTGTGTGGTACGTAGTCGCAAGCTGGAGCTCAAAACGTGATTCGAACAAAGAAGAACAGCAAACCTAGAGACGGTCGCTTCAAGAGGTTAATGACTGGCTTTGAGAAGTTAATGACGGGGACGATGCTTTGGCTTGTCCTGAGTACGCTCACGCCTGTTTTCTTTTCTGGGCATGATCGCTGGACGGGGTTTCGCGAAAGTCGCGCGGCCATCGAACCGGTGACACCCGAGAAGATTCGCAAAACCACAAGTTTTAAAAACTGGGGACTCTATAATCTTAAGGCTCGTCTCGGAAAGATCGCGTCGCATATCTTCGCTGTCGATGCGTGGAAGATCGAACGTGGTTCGCGATCGGTTGTGGTTGCCGTTGTTGATACCGGTGTGGATCCTCTCCATCCTGATCTGACGCTCAATCTCTGGCACGCGCCAACGACCAAGGGTGCGGATGGAAAGCCCGCCTATGGCTGGGACTTTGCCGACAACAAACCGAACCCCATCGATATTCACGGACATGGAACCCATGTCGCTGGGATCATCGGAGCGGTTACTAATCCGAAAGCCGGTGTGAGTGGAGTCTCTCCCGAAGTCACGCTTTTGCCCATTCGCTACTACAAGGATTCGAATCCAGGTGTTGTTAATCTCCAGAATACCGTTCGTGCGATTCACTACGCGATCGACCAAGGCGTACGGATCATCAACTATAGCGGCGGCGGACCGAAGTATGCGCACGAAGAGTATCTGGCTCTGAAGCGCGCTGAGAGTCACGGAATCCTAGTCGTGACCGCAGCAGGTAATAATCACGAGAACACAGATCTTGCGGAAAACAGTTACTATCCCGGAGCGTATCGCCTTACGAATATTCTATCGGTAGCGGCGACCAATATTAAAAACGAACTTTTGGGTTCATCAAACTGGGGACGCACGACCGTGGATGTGGCGGCTCCAGGCGAAGACATCTACAGCACGATCCCTGATGGAAAATACGGGTTTCTTTCCGGTACGAGCCAGGCAACGGCCTTTGTGTCGGGGCTTGCAGCTCTGATCTTAGCAAAGAATCCTCGTCTTACGCCCCCTGAAGTGATTGCACTGATTCGTCAAGGCGTCGATCCGTTGTCTTCTCTTTCGGGGAAGCTGATCAGTGGTGGTCGGATCAATGCTTTCAAGACGCTCGTGCTCATGGATCGCCCCAAGACCAAGCCGGTTGCGACGGATTGGATGCGCTTGATCGCTTCGCCACCCGGCAAACCCTAGTTCTTAGTCCTCAGTACACATCTAACTGGCCCAAGTTTAAATTTTTATTTTCATAACACTATCCCTACGCGTTACACTCGAAGACGGTGTCACTCAAAAAAATCCGCATCGCTTGGCGCACCGTGCTTTCGGCAATTCTCATCGCTGCCGCGTTTCCCCCTTGGAACCAGAGCTGGTTGATCTTTGTCGCGCTCGTGCCGTGGCTGATGGTGCTCGATCAGACGGCCACAGTTAAACAGCGCGTTTTCGAAGCGATTGGATTGAGCTCCGTGATGACGCTTCTTGGTTACTCGTGGGTGGCTTATGCCATTCATCATTTTGGTGAGTTGCCGTGGGTCGTTTCGATTGTCGGGTTACTGATTTTTTCGTTGGGGAACCAACCGCAGTTCATCGTTCTCGCGCTTGCCATCGGTTTTGTGCGAAAACGCGACTGGAAAGGTGTCACCGCTTCGGTCTTTCTTGCAGCCGTTTACGCTTCGGTCGACGGCGTGATGCCGAAGCTTTTTCTCGATTCGTTTGGACACAGTCTTTATAACAACCGACCCCTTCGGCAGCTCGCCGAATACGGCGGTGTGTTCGGCCTGACCTTTTTGATTGTTCTCATAAACTTAATGGCAGCTCAGATCGCCCGAACATTTTCGAAACGCTCGGAGCTGAGTTTCTGGCCAGCTCTTCAGCGCAGTCGCAAGTACCTGGCTGTGGCGGGCGGGATACTGGCAGTGGCGCTCGTTACCGGAGAGTTTCGAGCACGGTCGGTCGAGCGTTACGAGAGCGAAGCGAAGGAGTTTGTCCATCTTGCGGCGATTCAGGGCAATATTGGCGATATTCAGAAAGTCGCCGCCTACAAAGGCCTGTACCAGGCCGGAGAGTCGACGCTGGCGACTTACTTGAAGCTTTCCGAAGACGCGCTTCGGATGAGTCCGAAACCGGACGCGATCGTGTGGCCGGAAACAGCCTATCCTTCGACCTTTCGAACGCCGATGAATACGGTGGAGTTAGCGCGCGACCAACGTATCGAGCGTTTTGTTACAGCGAACGAAATTCCTTTGATCTTTGGTGGCTATGATCGTGGCGACGGCAAGGATTTCAATTCGGTTTTTGTGCTCAATCCTAAGACGGACAACGACTTGGCGGTCTACCACAAGAGTGTCTTGTTGCCGTTTGGCGAATACATTCCTGGGTTCGGTGAACACAGTGTTTTCAAAGAATGGTTTCCCAATATGGGATTTTTTGGCCATGGACAGGGACCCATCGCACTCGAGGTTCGCGCTAAGAAAGCACTGTTCCGTGTTCAGCCGTTGATCTGCTACGAAGCGCTTGTTTCGCGCCATACGCTGCTTCGTAAAGAGGTTGGGGACGCGCGGGTCATCTTGAATGTCACCAATGATTCTTGGTTCGGCACGTTTGGAGAACCCGATCTGCATTTAGCCCTTTCGGTATTTCGCAGTCTTGAAGCCCGCTTACCTCAGGTTCGGTCGACCAATACCGGCATCACGGCCTTGATCCTACCGTCCGGAAAGATCGTCGGTGCGAGCACCGTGGGTGAAGAGACGATCGTGCCGATGACCGTTCCGCTCGTGGACGCCAAGACGACAGTCTTGTTCTATGTCGGGAAGTTCATCCCTCTGTTTCTCGCTCTCGTGGCATTGTTCTGTTTCGGCTGGCACCGTTTGGGCCTCCGACATCCGCCTAAACCTTAGACAGCAGACCCCCGATAATTCCGTGAAATCAGGCTCAAAAGCCGCCTGAGTTCCTTGGTACGCAGCTTGAAACAAGAGAGCTCATTAGCAGATTTCTGAGGGAGTGAGAGAAGTGAAGTACACCGTCTTTACATCATGGGTTACCGTATTGTTTCTGGGAGCCGCCTTGTCATTGCCCACCCTGTTATTGCAGGGTTGCGCAGACTACGGGCATTCGCGCAGAAACCAAGTTCTTTCCAAGAAAGCATCTTCGACGCCGGGAGGTCTCAACCTTACGGCTGGACCGTGTCCGAGTCCTATTCCTAATATCAACCCCGTATGGGATTGGTCGCTCGATGGATCGGACTACTATGTCGGGTGTTTTGCTTCTTCGGGACAGGGAAACTTTTACGTTTCTGGACATTCGTCCTTTAGCGACCGCGTGGTGATCTATCCCATTCAAGACAACGGTGGAAACCAAGTGAGTTTCCTAGCGCCCGGCAGTAACAGCGCATGTTCGGTGCTCTGCCAGGCAATGACCGTTAGCGATGAAGGTTCCTTTGTGCAGATTGCGATTGATTCGTCGTCGCAGTCGTTCAACACGGTTGCGATCGTGCCGGAAGAATACGCTGCTGAGTTTGAGGCCTGGGCGATTTCGGCGACCAATCCGACGGAACCGCCGTACAGTATCGGCGCCGTTCAATAACTACAGTAAATCTTCGATTTTTCCGCCGTAAATCAATACAAGATTCTTGAAGAGTTCTACGTCGAACTTGTGTTTGAGTTGCCCTTGCATCAGCTGAAGAGCCTCGTAAGGTGTTCGCGCGCGCGCGTAACTCCGATCGGTCGTGAGCGCATTGTAGATATCGCAGATGCCCACGATCTTCGAAACAGCACCGATTTCATTCCAGTCCAGTTTATTCGGATAACCCGTGCGGCGCATGTCCTCGTGGTGCTCTAAAACAGCCAGTTTCACGCGGTCACCAAGCTCCGCCAAATCGCGCAAGAGATTGAACCCTATGGCCGAGTGCTCCTGCACGGCATCCCATTCGGTTTCATCGAGGGGGCCTGGTTTGTTTAAGATCTTTGGATCGACCTTTGTGTTGCCAATATCGTGTAGAAGACCCGCCATCCCGGCATCGAGAAGGATGCCGTTGTCGGTGATTCCAGACTTTCGACTCAGAATGATCGCGTTGACTGCCGTGCCCACGCAATGTTGGAGCGTGTATGGGTCGTGACTCGAGAGTCGCGAAAGAACAAGGAAGCTGCGAGGTTCGCGCATCATGAGATGAACGAGCGAGCCCACGACCTTCTGGCTTTTTTTGAGGTTCTCGGACGTCGGCTTCTGAAACGTCTCGTCGACCGTGCTGAGCGCCACACGTCGGAGAACGTTCATGCGGCGTTCTACTGGGATGGTCGTCGGGTTCTTGGGACTGATCAATTGGTTTTCGGCGTAGCTTTGAAGATGTCCGAAGTCACCCTCGCGAATGAGTACGTACGGAAAGTTGCTGAGGACAAGTGCAGACGGAGATTCGGTCGAGCGCGATATCTGAATAGGTCGACCATCTTTTTCTGTAAAATAATCGAGCGCGGGTGGGGGGGCCATCTTGAGATCGATACCCTGGGTGAAAAGGGTCGTCGGGATCGCGACGAACACGTGTGCCTCGCTGTGTCCCACGTTGCGGTACTGAAAGCGTTTCAAATCACCCGTGAAAACAGATTCGAGAACCGTTTCGGGTGTCGGTTGTAGTTTTGGCGCAGCTCCCATCTCCCTTCGTATCGGTAGCTGGAGAGCTTTATATAAGCTTCTAAAGGGCTGCTTTAAAGCCCGAAAGCGTGAACTCCGGGTCGGCCTTCTTAAGAGTCTCAGCCGCCGCTTCTTGAGTGAGCGATTGACCGGCTTTTAGGGTGACGATGACGTTACCGGTTTTGAGATCGGCCTTGGCTTGCTCAACCTCAGGACGGCTCAAGAAGGTCTTTTCGATCGAGCGAATACACGAAGCGCAGTGCATGCCCTTGACCTGGAACTGGATCGACGGGTTCTTTTCGGCTTGGCCGGCCCAGCTGCGCGGCGCTGTGGAAAGCGCGGTCATCTGAACGACTATAAAACTAGAAATGAAACCGAAAACAAGAAGAAGCTTTTTAGGCGTGTTCATGCAGGAACCCTAGCTTACTTGTGATTGAAAATAAAGTGTGTGATCCCTACGCGGATCATCATGACGGCGATACCAGCAAGAAAGAGTGAGGCGACTTTGCCAAAGGCACGCGCGCCGTCTTCGCCAATAACCCGGAAAACAAGACGCGAGTTCCAGAACACGAGCCAAACAATGGCTAGGTTCGCGAGGAGTGCTACGAGTGTGATGATGTAGCCGTAGGTTGTTACGCTGATCAGGATACTTGTGAGCGCGGCCGGACCTACGATCAGAGGAATTCCGATGGGAACCACGCCGAGATTGCCCGTTCCGCTCTTGCTACGGGCTGCCTGCAGAATCTCCGAGAACAGCAGATCGGACACGGCGAGAATGAGTAAAACAATTCCGCCGCCGATGCGAAAGTCATCGGGAGTGATACCTACGAAACGAAAGATCAGCTGTCCCGTCGCCAGAAAGAGCATCGAGAGCGCAAACGCACCCATGAGTGCATCTGCAATCACAATGCGGCGCTTATTCTCTGGTAGTCCTTTGGTGATCGCTATGAACAGAGGCAAAACAGCCACGACGTCCATCGCGACAAAGAGGGGAATGAATGCGTTAACGAACTGATTGAGAAAATCCATAGACGCACCGTTTGTTCAAAAACTCTTGAATCGAGTTTCGCATTACTTTCTTGGCTTGGACGCTGGCTTGAAGAGCCGCTTGCACCGGTTCACTGGATAGATCTGCTGATAGGTCCGTTGAAAGATCTTTCAAGCGTTCACGCGTGTTGGTGCAGGCGCGCTGGGAGATTACAACATACTCCCGAGCAAGAGCAAGCGGGTAGGGGACTCCGCCTGTGGATGAGATAAACTCCGCCGCTTCTGAGGAGAGTGCAGGAAATAGTGTGGGCGCCGTTGGAAACTCTCTTTCCATCGTATTGAGATGGCGACCCATTCGATAAAAGTCTTGCTTGAGAAGACGGTCATCCCATCGGCCTGTAAACGGATTCATGTAGCGACTGCAGCGGTCGTCAAAGAGGCTGCGCTGAAAGATGTCTTTAAGGGAGAGTTCAAGTGCGACTTGGCACTCGTTTTTGAGGGCGTCGATTTCACCGCCCGATTGTTCGATAATCGAAACGACGTAACCCGAGAGTGTGAGCTGCGCATCGTAAGGATCCCAGGTCGGATCGCTGAGTGCGTGCGTGAGTTCGTGACTGAGGTCGAGAAGTAGGTGGATATCGCTCTGGCGATCCTTGAGAACGACCGTGGTTTCACGCTTACGCATTTCTTGGCCAGTTTCGCCGTCGAACTGTCGTGACAGGATGGCGTCGGTTCGCGAGACGCGTCCAAACTGAACTAGACCGCGTTCTAAAAAGTCTTCGCCCCAAAGTTTCCGAGCTCGCTCAAGCAGGCTGCGCCCTGTTCGAGATTCGGCGAGACGAGCGGTGATGCGTGCAAGTCGGACGTCGGAGCTGTCTTGCGCGTGCAGGTCCGACGAGAAAACTAAGCTAAACAGGCCTACCGCAAGAGAGAAGCGCGCGAGTCGTTCCACCTACGCGCTTGTCGGCCGATTTTGCCTAAACGCTTAGGGTGCGCCCTGGCCTAAGCGTTTATAGCGGGTGCGCGCGTCAGTCGTTTGTCGTCTGCTGTGCGGGCTGCAATCGGCTCCATTCTTTGGCGACAGCGATCAAGCCCGGAATTTCGGCGCGTAAGGTTGCGACGGTGACCTTGAACTCGTTCCGAATCGCGCGCAGCTCTTCGCTGTGAACCGCTTCGGCCAACCAGAGGCGAGCCGACTTTGAAGCGGGTGAGATCACGACATCCTGAGTTTTTGCTGGAGCAGGGGCTGCGTGTCCATCGCGTAGGATGAAAAGAAAGAGAAAAGCTAAGAGAAACGCCCCCGTAGCAAACATTCCTTGTCTCAATGATTCCATATCAAAATCCTTTTGATATCGAGAGGTTGTTATAAAGACTTCAGGCTTCTCTCGAGAGCCTTCGAAGCTGGTTCTGATCGTATCGAGTCCGGCTTTCAATAGTCAATATTTAATTGCCGCAGGGCCCCCACGAGGTTCTGCGGAGTTCTGCGGGGCTTTATGACGTCTGGCGCGTGTCACCGAGGCATGGGGTGTGTCGGGTTTCACGCAGTCGTACGCGACGCATTTTTTGAAAGACGGTGCGTTGGTAAAATGAAACGAACCTAGAGTCCTAACACCTGAACGTATGCGAAGGGGACGAACGATGAAAAAGCTTATGAAGTTTATGAGTGTCATGGCCAGTGCTTTGCTCTTGTGTGGGTTTACCCATGCAGCAGCCAGTGACGATGCACCGGTGGGTTTAGAGAACGCCCGAAACTACGTACGAGGGATGCGAGCCCCTACCATGACGCAAATCGCGCAGTTTCATCATGGCGACGTTCCAGCGCGTGCTTTAGGCCGAAAAGTTTCGGAAAATGGTCGCATGCCAGCGAGCGCAGGTAGCGAAGCGAAAGCATACACACTGCCGGTCGAGTACCGGCCGCGCGATGCAGGACCCCGTTATCGCTCGTACGCAGCTTGCTCGACGGCATCGGGTGCGATCTATCCAAGCGGGTCGAATGGTTTTGCGAACTGCATGGATCCGGCACAATCCGGTATGTCGACATCGCCCAGTGATATCGCTCGGCAAGGCGGCGCGCGTGTCCTCATGATTGGCTTTTAGACGTCGGGCTTTCGGGCACGCGAATTGCTTTACTAACGGCGTGTGAGAGGCGACGGCTGAAAGGCTAACGTCCTCGTGAACGCTTCGATTTCGTCTTCGTCTTTTGTTTGGATCGAACTCGCCCTGCTTGTTTTAATACCTTTGATGGGCGCCCTGACTTGGTACGGGTACCGTTCGATTTTTGATCGAAAACCTTTCCAGGATTGATAATTCCATCCGGATCAAAGAGCCGTTTTATCCCACGCATGACTTCGATTTCTGCTTCAGAGCGCGTGTAGGTAAGGAACGGCTTTTTGAGAAGGCCAATACCGTGCTCGGCCGAGATCGTACCGCCCTGTGTACGAACCAGTGCGAAGAGCTCCTTGTCGAACTCCGCGCAAAGACCGCGGAAAGTATCGGCAGCCGTGGCGTCGCTTTTGAGTAGATTGACGTGAATATTTCCGTCACCCAGATGTCCGAACCAATAGATCTCGCAGCGTCCGCTGTAACGGTCCATCATGGCTTCGAGCGCTCTCACGAGCTCCGGAACTAACGATGTGCGTACGGCGATATCGTTCTTATGCAAAACCCCGCGGCCAAGCGCCTCCGGAATCTCCTCGCGCAACCGCCAGAAACTTCGACTCTGTTCCGAGCTCTGTGCCATGGTTGCGTCGTCGAGTGCGCCCGAACTCAGCGCTTCCTCAAGCACAGCCTCAGGCAACCCTTCCACGCTTGCTACAAAGTAATAAGCTCGTTCCAGCCCAAGAGGTGCTTCGATCCCGGTGTGATGGCTCGCGCGTTCCAGCGCCCGTCGGGGCATCAACTCAAAGGCCCAGAGTTCGTGGCGCCGCCTTAGGGCGCTGAAAACCTCCATGATTTTTCCAAGATCACTACCCGAAGCAAAAAGAGTCTCGAGGCCGGCCGGTTTTCGTTTCAGTTGAATCGTCGCTTGGGTGATAAAACCAAGTGTGCCTTCGCTGCCGATCATGAGTTCCTTGAGATCGTAACCCGAATTATTCTTCGTCAGTCGGTGGCCAAGGTGCAGGATTTCGCCGGTGCCGGTAACAACCTCAAGGTCGCGTACCCACGACCGAAGCATGCCGAGATGAACCACATGGAGACCGCCCGCATTGGTGGCGATATTGCCGCCGAGTTGGCAACTGCCACGAGCACCGAGATCGAGAGGGAAAATCATTCCCGCATCGGCGGATCTCTCCTGAAGCGTTTCGAGAATCGCACCCGGTTCTGCGGTGATCGTCATTTCGACGGGATTGAGTTCCAAAACGCGCGCCATCTTTTCAAAAGAAACGACGACTTCTCCACGAATAGCGGTTGCCCCTGCGCTCAAACCGGTGCGGCCACCGGACGGCACAAGTGCGGTTCGTGTTGCGCGTGCCCATCGCACGAGAGTCACGACGTCTTGAGTCGTCTTTGGAAAAACAATCCTGGACGGCTTGGGTGTGAACTCTTTGTTCCAGTCACGTCCGTACTTCTCAAGAGAAGCGGTATCGGTCGTCGATTCGATCTGTTTTGGAAAAGATACAGTCATGTTAAAGTGAATTTTACTATGAGCCCCACGTCAGGAAAAAGCAAACCCGCTCGCAGCACGAGCAAGAAGAACGGTAGTACTCAGGCGATCGAAGCCCTTTTTTCACGCTTCTGGGATGATTACTCGCGCCTCAACCCGCAGGCAAAAGCGATCCACACGCTCTTTGAAGAGCAGGGGTGGACGATCGTTAACGATCACATCGCACTCCGTACGTTCGGCGATCCGCGCGTGGGTGTGGATCGACTCGGGAAGGTGTTTGAGAATCTTGGATACATTCGGCGGGGTGAGTACGAGTTTAAAGAAAAAAAACTCTATGCGGCTCATTGGGAACCTGAAAATGAAGAAGATCTGGATCGTCTTCCAAAGGTGTTTATCAGTGAGTTGCTTTTAAAACACTTTTCGGGAGAGCTGCAGGCTACGGTGGATCACTTGATTGGTCAGGTTCCAGCAAGAACGTTGGCGTCCGATGAACTCGTTCTGTGCAAACGACCTTGGAAGATGGACTACAAGACGTACCAGAAACTAGCGACCGAGAGTGAGTACGCCGGATGGATGGCGGCCTTTGGTTTTCGTGCCAATCACTTCACGGTGAACGTCAATCAGGTCGAAGCTGTTAAGGGCGTTCCTGAGTTGAACGCGTTTCTTAAAAAACATGGTTTCAAACTCAATGCAAGTGGTGGTGAGATCAAGGGCGGCCCTGATGTGTGCCTTGAACAATCGTCCACACTCGCGGATCAGGTTGAAGTGGAGTTCACCGACCGAAAAGCGCGTGTTCCCGCTTGTTACTACGAGTTTGCGAAGCGCTATCCGCTCGAGAGCGGAAAGCTGTTTCAGGGATTCGTTGAGAAGTCGGCCGATAAGATTTTTGAATCAACCGATCGTCGCTGATTGAGGTGCGCTGACGAGGGTGTGTTGTAAGTCGCGCCCGAGTCCGAATCGGAATCCGAACCTATGCCGGCTGAAATCGTTCGGGTGCCGATTTCTCGTATTCAGGCAATGTCTGTAGGTAACGATCGATGCGATAGATCGTCGGAAACTCGGTGAGATCGATTCCGAACCGACGCGCGTGATGGCACTGAGGTGCGAGCGCCAGGTCGGCAACACTCAAGGTCGATCGAAACGAAAAAGTGCCCGCGACATCACGACAGAGCGCTTCATAAGCGCCGAGTCCGCGACGTATCCACTTACGCGTCCACTCGGCTTGAACAGCTTCGTTCGGTGAGACGGCTCGGATGACCGATATGTTCTGTAGAGGCTGCGTTCCAGCGATAATCGTGAGTGCCAAAGCCCGGACGCGCTGTCGATCGTCGGCACTCTGCGGTAGCAACGGTCGACCCGGAAAACGTTCCTCGAGCCATTCGATAATCGCCAGACTTTCGGTGAGGCGTAACGTTCGGATGCCGTCTAAAACTTCCAGTACGGGAACGCTTCCCATAGGATTGATCGACTTAAACTCAGGCTTTAAGTTTTCTTGCGTGAGAAGATTGACCGCGATCAAGTGGCAGGCGATGCCCTTGTGCTCGAGAGCCCAGCGAACTCGCCAGCTGCAGGTCGACCGCCAATAGTGATAAAGTTTAAACTTCATACACGCGCCAGCTGAATGGTGTTTTCGAGACGTCCGAGACCTTCGACTTCAAGAACGACGTGATCGCCGTGCTTGAGCCACTGACCGGCCGTCTTGCCTGTGGCGTTCAGTTCCATGAAACATCCTGTGCCGACCGTGCCCGATCCGATCACTTCGCCTGGGCGCAGCGTGACGCCATAACTCACGCGCTCCACAATCTGCGCAAAGGTCCACGTCATGTCCTGCGTTCGACCCTCCGACACTTGCGTGTTATTGACCCACGCCTGCATCCGGAGCGTTTGACGATCGCCGTTTGCCGAGCGTTCTGTTCGCGAGGCAAGTTCATCACGTGTGACCAAGTAGGGCCCTAGTGACGTGGCGAAGTCTTTTCCCTTGGCGGGTCCTAAGCTCATCTTCATCTCTTGCGTCTGCAGTTCACGAGCGGACCAATCGTTCATGATCATGTAGCCAAAGATAGTGTCATCGGCTTCGCTCGCACGTAGGTTGCGACCTTCTTTCCCGATCACAATGGCGTATTCGAGTTCAAAGTCGAGACGTTCGAGATGCTTTTCGCGAACTGAAACGGGTCCTGGACCGGTAACTGCCAAATGGTTCGTGTAATAAAAAACAGGAAACTCATCGAACTCGGGGATCATCGGAAGACCGCGCCCCTTGCGTGCTGCCTCAACGTGCTGACGAAACGCGTACCCGTCACGCATGGAAACGGGTTGTGGAATCGGAGCGAGAAGCCGGACTTGAGTTTCTGGCATCCTCAGACCGTCGGGAAGTTTGCCCGACTTAAAAAGCTCTTCTGTCGCGCGTGCGGCCGGAAGTGTTTGATCTTGATTGCGAATGAAGTCAATCATGCACTCGAAAGCCGAAGCTTCGACGGCCGAAGGACTCTTGCCTTGGCTTCTGAGATACGTCGTTGCAGCTCCAAAATCGACAATACTTGCTTGTGATGGCAACGGACCACCTAGTCGCAGTCCCACGCGCTCTTTGCCTTCGGAATTCGTAAAACTGACAAGTTTCATGTACTAGCGTTGTACTCGTCTGACTGGAAAAAGCAAAAAAAAACCACGGAGAAACGAGACGCCTCCCCGTGGTTTAAACTTGTAAGCGTACCGGGATTACCAAAAACGCTTATTAGCAAATGTCTCCTTCAGAGACTTTGGAAACGACCAGCGAGGTTTCTTCGTCGCAGGACGTGCCTTAATGACCATGGGCTCACCCGTGAATGGGTTGATGCCTTTGCCTGCTTTGCGAGCAGCGACTTCTTTACGCACAAGAGCGCCGATGATTGGGAAGCGAATACGCTCACCACCAGCAGCCGCCTTTGCTGCTGCTTCGAAACAGCTTTCGAGAGCTTGTTTCACATCGCTACGCTTCACCTTAAAAGTCTTACCTTTGCTGGTGGTCGTTGCAGCAGTCTTTGACAGTTCATCGTGCACATAACCAACAAACGAAAACTTTCCTGATTTCTTCTTTGCCATTTTTGCTTCTCCTTTATGAAAGCAGTTCCAATTAAAAGGCCAAACTAAACGCCCTAGTTTTTCCCTAAAATTAGGGGGGTTTTCGAAGCGGGGCAAGCAAAAAATAAAGAAAATAATGAAAAATCGCGGAAATTCCGAAAAGCAGCTGATGCGTTTGTGTGCGCGCTGGGCCGCTAAATTCAGCTTTTTGGCACTGTTTTCTGGGTGCGGGGACTTGATCGTCAAGGATCTCAACATCCCGGGCGGCGACGTGTTTTCGTGGCGAGATCCAGCAGTAACCGATCGTGGCGTGTTTGGACCGAGCTTTGTGAGCTTTTCAGGTAACAAAACATTTTCAGATTATGTGGTCGTTGGAGGGCCTGACGGCGCTCTGCTGACCGGCGGCTTCCATGATGGCAGTCTTTTTCGCGGAATGGGACGGATTTACACGCGTGTTGTCGGATGGGGATCGTCGGGGCAGCTTTTTCAGTTCATCGACGCGGGCGTCCCGACAGCAAACATCTACAATGTCGCGTCCGGCGTTGATTCTTTGAACCAGTTTTTAGCTGTCGTGAGCGACGGAGGAACCGTAGCGAGTGACAACTCGGTCACTCAGAGTGTCGGATTTGCGGGACTATGGATCAATTCTATTCGGCCGCTAACACAGCCATCAGCGGCGTACCCACTCGATCTCAACACGAATCCCGTCACGTATGGGCGTTCGTCGTCGATTGTTTACGATGTTCCACTGGGAACCTTCTTCTATGGCTTCATTGATGAAGACACGACGGCAAGTCCAGACAATAACTTGTACGTCAACAGTTACAACGGCGCTTGGGGGAGTTCCGGCACGGAAACTCTGCTCGCGGCCGGAGCGACACAAGTGGAGAGCGTGAGCGACATCTATGGCACGCACTTCGTCTGGTTGACAGAAGCGGCTGAAACACCGGCGCTTGGCATGGGCACGTCCCACGCATGTGCGCTCGGAAACGACAGTGCTGTTCGTTGTTGGGGAACCAACACATCCGGGCAGCTCGGGGACGGTACGACGGGCACCAGCTCTGTTCCGCATGATGCTCTCGGGCTTGACGTGATCTCGGGTGACAAAGTCACTTCGATCGACGCCGGTGGAAACGCATCCTGCGCCGTTCTCGGCGACGGCAGTATCGACTGCTGGGGAAACGACGCCAGTGGGCAGGTGGGTGACTCCAACGTCTGTAGTACGGCAGCGGGAGCGACGTACTGCTCGACGCCGACAACGGTTGCCGGTCTCACAGGGGACGCAGTCGAGAAAGTGTCGGTTGGTTTGAGTCACGTTTGCGCGACCATGGATGTGGCCAATAACGGTTTTAGTTGCTGGGGAAGTGGCGCGAGCGGGCAGCTCGGCGATGGTACTTTCGTTTCGGCGACGGCGCCGATCACGACGACCTTTGGTGGGAACTATTACACGGACATCGCGGCGGGCGGCTCGCACACATGCGCCGCAGAAAACGCTGGCAGCATCTGGTGTTGGGGAGCGAACGGTCAGGGACAGCTTGGTGATGCGCAAGCGTGTAGCGCTGTTTCGTGTAACACACCTCAAGACACAGGACTGGTCGCCAATCTCGTTACTGCTGGAACAAACCATAGCTGCGCGTACGTAACGGCCGGGACGGTCTACTGCTGGGGTGACAATGTGTACGGACAGATCGGCGACGCGAGCACAACGGATCGAACCGCTCCGGTTGCAACGGGTTTTGGAACGCCGACCTCAGTTTCTGCCCTCGCTGCAGGAACTGCGCATACCTGCGCCATTTACAGTACGGCAACGGTAACCGGCGGTGTGAAGTGTTGGGGCGATAATGAAAACGGTCAGCTCGGGATCGGTACGACATCGGGACCTGAAACCTGTGCGACGCACGACTGTAGTCAGTCACCTGTCCCGACGTTGATTTTTGGATCGGGAGTCACCGCTGTTGCCCTTTCGGCAAATGGCGACAAGACCTGCGCGACGACGCTCGAGCGCGGCGTGTACTGCTGGGGTGACGGCAATCCTACGCCGAGCTTAGTCTCGGGTGCCGTGAACTGTGCGACGGGGAGTTGTCTGGCGGCCGCGTCTTCGACCTCACTGTCCGGTGTGTTTCAGACGCGTAAATGGCTGAGTGATCCCACAGCCACGGTTGTTGGTTTTTCGACGGCAAGTGACGGAAACGGAAACACCGTAGTGGTTTTCATTCAGAGTGATACCGGACATTCCACGTGTCTTAGTTCGGCTACGAACTGCCAGTACCGCGTCTATGCAACGTTGCTCTCGGCGGATGGTCAGGTCATTGGTCCGACCCGGATTGATGGGGACTTTGATGATCAGGAAACAACACTGTATCAGAATGGTGGAATCGCAAACGAAGGCGGTTTGGACTATTTCGTGCCCCAAGTCGTCTTCTTAGGCGGCGGGCGATTTCTTGCGGTGTTCTCAGTCTTGGATGGGCCGACATTGTACAGCGGACTTTACTCAAAGATTTTCACAGTCGGTTCGGGTTGGCAGAGTTCGTCCACGCTCGTTGACGGCGGCACCCTCACCACCAGTGGTACGCAGCACTACTATCGACTCTTCAACGACATCAAACTTGTTTCGGGTCACCAAAATATCGCGATCTTACTTGCTCATCGAATCACGACCGACGGTGCTACCGTCGCCAACCGTTCGTATGGCTATCGCACCTATCGCTGGAAAGGTGCCAACTGGCTTACGGGTAAGACGCTTGACGGGGCCTATGCTTGTGCGGCGGACCAAGTCGGCGGAAACTGTCTCAACCCGCGCATGCAAGGGCATCAGTTTCCGACGGGGGAGGGATTCTTTGTTTTTCCAGCTCCGACGTCATCCGGCTCTAGCAATTATCAGCTTTGGTCCATAGAATATCGCTAGCGTGACCGCACATTCGTCAAACTCTCTGCCTGCAGTGCCGATTCGAGCGATACTCTTTGATCTCGACGGTACCCTCGTCCAAACCGAGAAGGTCGCCGTTGATAGTTTGGTCAAAGTCTTATCTGACTTTGGTACGCACCTCCCGCCCGAGCTGGCTTGGGGGTGTTTTGGGAAAAAATGGAACGTCGCGATTGATTTGATCTTCAAAGCGCTCGGCAAGGACGCTCCGAAAGCAACTCCCGACGAAGTTCTCCGCGCGTCATTGGCCGAGTATCGATTTCGTCTCAAGAAGCAAGGCCCCGTAGCTATTCCGGGAGCGCGCGAGTTTATCGAAAGTCTTCCAAGTGATTTGAAAATCGCGATCGTTACGGGTTCGTATCGGGAAGACGCGTTTGCGGTAGTCGATCAGTGGAGGATTCGCTCACGTTTTACGGAGATCGTCGGATCTGAGGACTATCCTGAGAGTAAGCCTAGTCCGCAGGGATATCTCCTCGGGCTGAAGAAACTGGGATGCACTCCCGAAGAGAGCCTTTGTTTTGAGGACTCGCCGGCTGGGATCGCGTCGGCGCGCGCGGCGGGACTGCGCGTGGTCGTGGTCACGGAAACGCATCGCGAGCTCGGAGTAGCTCCCGATCTCACGGGCGCTCATCTCAAGATTCAGAATTTTACAGATATGACGCTCGAGAAGATTACGGCGCTGTTGGCTCGCGTTTGATGCGCTCTAGGATGTCACGAAGCAGTTCGAGGTAAGCGATCTTGTTGTCTTCGTCGACTTTTGTGAAACGGATCCCAAAGTAGCGAACCATGTTGCCCGAGCGCGGATTGCGTTCTTCCATCGTTCGACAAATCATTCCCTGAATCGAAATCTGCATCGAGAAGTTGCCACGTGGCTCGATGTACATCGAAACTTTTTGACCCGGCAAAAGACTCAAGGCGAATGGATTTTCGGAACTGACAAGAACACCACCGAGACTAAGGTCCTCGACTTCAAAAACAATCGGCGTTGGGTCGGTGTCGAAAGACTTCTCAGAAGGTGTTCCGATCACGCGCAAGGGAAAAGTCTGAATCTTGTCGACGCGTGGAATGCGCGGGTACTTGCGCATCGCCTGCGTTGGAAAAAACCCCGTTTCGGCAATAAAGGTTTCAAGCGTCGCGCGATTCTTGTCGTTCAAGACAAACTTGATCGACATGTATTCGCCAAACGCAGTTTGTTCACGCATCACAAACGCGTCGGTCACCATGGTGATCGACTGAGGACCGATCAACGTGACGTTGACGATGACTTTGAGTCCAAAATGGCGGGAGGGACTGAGCGGATCCCATGAAAGACCCGTCACACCGAAAAGCGATATGTTTTTGTTTTTGTGTTCGATCGTCGAACCATCGACATTGAACTCAAGATTGCCTTTGGCGAAGATCGGAGCCTTATCCATGCGTCTTTCTTAACTTTAGCATAAGTCACGTTTGGGGTTTTATGTTAAATCTTCTGCATGGTCGAAACCACAAACCTTGGAGCCAGTTTAGGGCTCATCGACGCGTTAAAGTCGGGTGGATGGGTGATGCTCCCCCTCGTCGTCTGCTCGCTTCTCGTCTGGTACGTCGTGTTTGAGCGGTGGTACCGGTACCGGAGTCTTCGCAGCGAGCTCAAATCGTTTCATCTCCGAGCTCAAAACTTTCTTCTGAGGAGCGATCTGCCGGGTCTCAGCCGGCTCTGCGGCGAGCATCCTGCGCTTCCTACCAGCAAGCTGGTCACGGTGGCTCTCGATCGCCTGGGTTCGAAAGACGAGCGTTTAAAGAGCCGCTGGAAAGAAGCTGTTGAGCGAGAGCGACAATCCATCAATATGGATCTGAGAAAGAATCTTTGGATCTTAGGAACCATCGCATCGGGTGCACCGTTCATCGGCTTGGCGGGAACGGTGGTTGGGATTTTACGTTCGTTTCACGAGATGGCGACAACCGGGAAGGGTGGTTTTACGGTCGTGGCAGGCGGGATCTCGGAAGCTTTGATTGCTACCGCAGCCGGGATCATTGTCGCGATTGTTGCTTCGTTTGCATTCAATATCTTTCAAACGCGGTGGTCGGAGATGATTTTGGGAATCCGAAATCAGATTCAAGAGATCGCCGAGCTCCTTGGGGACGGAACGTAAATGAGCTTGGCCGGATCGCACACCCGCTCTCCGACGATCGGATCCGACGATGGAGACAGCGAGTTGCATGCGTCGATTCTATCTGAAATCAACATCACACCGCTCACGGATATCTTTCTCGTTCTTTTGATTATCTTTATGGTGACGAGTTCAGTGATGTCCCAGCTTGGAATGGATGTCGAACTTCCGAGCTCGAGTCCTGAGCTCTCAACCACAAAACCCGGTGGCGTGGTCCTGACTTTGCTTCCTGATGGTCGCATGAGCTTACTCGACCACACCATCGAAGCCGGGAGTTGGACCGAACTTGAAAGGGAACTGCGTAAGGCCTTTTCAAGAACATCGGGAAAACTTTTGATTCTAGAAGGCGACCGGAAAGCGTTTCTAGGAAATGCGATCGAAGTGATGGACCGAGCCAAGCGTGCCGGGGCCGAGAGCTTTGCGATCGCGACGAAGTCCGAATAAGACGTATCTCCGTCGCCATTCGACTGAAGAGCTTGCAGAAAATCTTTTGCGAGCGTCGGGTTACCAGATTGTCGCGAGCAACCTTTTCTTCAAAGCAGGTGAGATTGACTTACTTGCCGTCTCGCCTGAACGCGAGCTCGTCTTAGTCGAAGTGCGTTTCCGGCGACCGCGCACGCTGCTGGATCCCATCGAAACCGTCACACCCCGAAAGATGAGCCGCCTAAGGCTCTTGAGCGAACTCGCACTCGAGCGTGCCCAAGGCGCCGGGCACACGCGGCTCCGAGGTGTTCGGATCGACTTTGTTCTTTTCCGTGGGACCGATGTCGAATGGATCAAGAATATCTGGTGAAACAATGCGCATGAATGGCGTCCAACACGGTCTTGGGATACTCTAAGCCTGTGAAACTTAGGACCATTGTCGCGTTGGTCGTTCTGTCGTTGTTTTGTGCGTCCCCTCGGGCCGAGGCGCTTGGGCGAACGCCACGCACGCTTTTGGTGACCGCGTTTTGGGGCTTGGCCGCTGGGACCATTGCTGGCGCCATCACGTATCCGTTTCACCATTCTTTAAAGGGTGTTTTTGTCGGTTCTGCAGTGGGTTTGTACACCGGGCTTGCGGTGGGGACTTACTATGTTTTGGATCACGACAACCCCGGAAATCCTCTGCGGTCGGGTCCACTTTATCGCTCGCAAGAGCGTCTTGTCGGGTTGCGTGTTCCGGTGCTGAGCTTCTGAGTCGCCCATGCCCGTTCTTTTGCTGCTCTGGTTTCGTCTGATCGAAGCAGCGTCGGCTGCCGAACCGGGTTGGGTGGTCGACGACGTATCGTTTGAGATCTCTCGCGAACGCATTGCTCATCGCGGAAGTGTGTTGAGACCCAAGCATGTCGGCAAAGGCTTGCTTCCCGTCGTCTATCTTTTTGGTGGCTTCGAAGAAGCGGCGCGTGTGCTCGACTTGATTCATCCCAAGCGTCCGATTGCAGTAGCGAGTTTTGATTATCCATTTCACGCGCCACGAAGGTTTGAATTTCTTAAGAGCTTCGGACAAATTACCGAAGCCCGTCGTGCGATTGAGCTGACGTTGGAAGGAATTCCAGCGTTTCATGCGGAGATTGCGAAAAAGTATCCATGGATCGATCCGGCTCGTGTGGTGATCGCTGGTGCTAGCTTCGGGGCGCCTTTTGCAGTTCGTGCGGCGGCGGAGTCCGATGTGTTTCGTGGTTTGGTGGTCGTTCACGGCTTTGGCCAGATTCGTTCGACCGTTGCGCACGTGATCCACAAAAGCTGGAAGCGAAAAATGCACCCGTTGCTTGCCGCGCCGATGTCGTGGCTCGCGGCGACCGCGGTCTCAATCGTGTTGCCCGTTCCTGATATCGAAGCGGACGCAGAAAAGTTACGTCCGGGTCAGCGTGTTTTGGCTCTCGAGGCCCTCGACGACCAGTTTGTCCCCGAGCCCGCTCGGCGGAGTCTCGAACGCAGTCTGAAACGCTCGCAAGCGCGGGTCGAGTGGGTTGGTTTGCCCGGCGATCATCTTCAGCCGGGTAGTGGTGCGTTGATCGATGATCTCATTCAGAGAGTTTCTAGCTGGATCGATCGTTTATGATGAGCCACCACACTCAAGTGGGCCAAGTTCGTGGCGGATACTGAACCGCTGTTTCAATAGACGCACTCAATCTGAGAAACAATACTGTCCGTTCCTTTCGGTTCACTAACAATAGTTTCTGGGTCGCCATCGGAGTTGAGGACGACAAATGGCTCTTTAGCGATGGGTGAAATCGAATAAAAAATATCGCCATTTTCTTTAAATTTCGGACGGTAGCCTAATAGCAAACAAGTGGCTAAAATGCGCTTTCTGCGAATTGACTCCTCTTCTAAGATACTCCATCCAATAGGATAGAACGCGCCGTCAATTTCGAGTTTGGGGTTGACCACGATAACAGAATTTTCATTACTGATTACGGTCCCAAATGTCACGATCCCTGCACTTGTTTCCATTCTGCTTTTTTTAGGATTAGTGAATGCCCAACCAATATCGTGCGCGACTTCGTTGTATACTTCGGTTATCTCGTTTTCCAAACACAGCGCGGTTTCCCAATCCTGTTCCAATCCACATCTATTTGAGTGCCCGAGCTGGAACTGTTTGAGATATTCATATTGTGCGTCCATGGCGCGTGATTGCGTTCGTACAATAACAGCAGGAGCAGCGATCGCACCCATACCAGCGTCCAAGCATCTTACCCTTTCTCCCGGATCGTCAGGTCGGACACAGATATCCAGAACAAGACTGATTCGAAACGCGAAGGACGCTAAGCCCGTTTCACTATCGTAAAATCGATGAGTAGGGATGTACTTTTCAAACTGCGCCACCGCTGCCTTGTAAACCCACAACAGCGGAACCTCTCGTTGTCGCCAATGTCCCCAGAAGTCGGTATCAGAAAAATTCGCAAGCATCCTAACCGTCTCACTAAAACCGTTAGGATCGAGGTTCCCACGGAAATGAGCTTCGATACACAATGCAAACTGCGGTTCGTCTTCAGCCGTTTCGCAGCTCTTTAACATGCTGGCGTATTTCGCATAATCGAAGGACGGTTCAGAATCTTTTTTTGATAAGGATGATTCCAGTATGTGTTGACCGGCTAAAGCCGAAGCGGTTGAGAAACACAGTAAAAATCCTAAAAACAAACCTCGCATTTGCGTTCTCCATTCTGCCCAGTGGATGGGCTAAAAGTGCGGTTTCTGCGAAAAATAAACGCACTTTGTTTGCCGAAAAAACCGGCACCGCTCGACTCACTTGCGTTCGAGGTCTGAGTATAACGCTTAGAGGCTAACGTCAAGCTGACATAATCAACTGCGCGAATTTAACGACATAGCGTAAGTCCCCGACCCTTGGGTCGGCGAGTATGGTCATCTAAAAAAGGGGTGCTGCCCGCATTCATTCACCGTCGGGTACCCCATGCGACGGAAACACCGACCACGGCCTACGCAGGCGCCGGCCGTATTCGGCTCTTAGGCGCTTGTGTAGGTCCTCGGGCCCAAACACCGAGCGCCTCGAGCTCATTTTGAATCACATAGAGCTTTGCCGTCTTAAACGCACGACCCCACTCGACCACGCGAGTGTAGACCAGATGCGACCAGAACTTTCCGGTCGCGGCCCCCTTTCGCGCTCCCGTGATCGCTCGAGCGACAAGCGCACCAAAGATTCGTAAGAAGTTCTGTAGATCCTCGCGGCGCCGCCCTCTTATCAGGAGATGAAGGTGATTGCCGGAGTTGGCAAACGCGTAGACACGCACGCCAGTCGCTTGCGCCGTTCTTGCTTTGATTGCGTCGATTTTCCGAGCGTTCTTGCGCGCTAGCATCGACAGCGCTCCCGTAGCTCGCGTCGATCGAAACACGACATGCATCGCGCGCTTCGTATCGAGGGGACGCATGAGCTTTCGCTTACCCTTGCGAAGATCGCCACCGTGCTGGAGCCGTCCGAACTCACGATACGCGGAGTGGGAGAACCAATGGAGTTGAGTGGCGTGCTTCGGGTTTCTCACGCGTATTCCGAGCGCTCTGGGCGATGACGTAAAACAGTGTGTACGAGTCTCATGAATCTGCGGTTTTTATAGAGCTTTTATCTAGGAGTTGTCAATGGTTCACACATGAAAAATAATACTGCCCCTAGGGTTAACCGCCGGATTTAACCAGCGCGCTCGCGCCAGGCCTTCCACGTCCTGCCGTCGTACAAATGGATTCCTCTACATCCGACCTCTTCTTATACTCTTTGATTTTAGAATGTTCCCCCGCGAGAGCCCTGGAGGGGCGAAGCGGGGGTAGGGGCGAGCCATGGATGGCGCACATTCTAAAATCAAAGAATATAAGAAGAGGTCGTAAGAAGAAGAAACCGCTTCTACGACGGCAGGCCGCCGAAGGCCCGGCGGCTAGTTATCGAGGTAGCTTTTTTTCGCAGTTTCTTCGGAATCGAAGAATTCAAACGTCTCAAACTCGTCCATCGCTTTCATGATGCGACGAAACTCGCTCTTGACGTTGCAGTAACGAGATTGAACGCCAGGCTTTTCAGAAACAGCGGCGAGTGTTTTTATGAATCCAGAGATTCCGCTTGAGCCGACGAAGTCGAGATCTTCAAGATTGAAGATCACTCTTTTCGGGGCAGCGTTCACGTTCGGGCGGGTAGCGGCCTCGATCTCGTCTTTGAGAGGCACTTGGTCTTCGAACGACATCGTCCCTTCAAGCGAGACAATTGTGCATCCATCTTCGTTTCTGATCTTGGTTCTCATCGGGCGGTCCCCCATGTGATATTACCCTGGTCGTGAGACTCTCGTCGAATAGTACGGACAGTAGGCAGGGCTTGCCGGGTCAGCTCATCGTGCTCGCAACACCGCTCGGAAACCTGGGCGATCTGAGTCAGCGGGCGCTGGCCGCCCTCAAAGCGTGCGACTTACTGGTTTGCGAGGACACGCGAACAGCCCAAGCGTTGCTGGGAGCATTGGGGATCGCTGGAAAGCCTCTCGAAGCGTTTCATAAGGACTCAAAAGCCGGTCAAGAGGATGCGATCGTCAAACGCGTTCTGAGCCGAATCGCTCGTGGAGAGAGTGTCGTGCTGACATCGGACGCCGGAACACCCGGCGTATCGGATCCTGGTGCCCGTCTCGTGGCAGCGATGCACGAAGCCGGTGCGCTCGTGACCACCGTGCCCGGCCCGTCGATCGTCGCCGCGGCCGTTTCCGTATCGGGGTTTGGAGAAAGTGGCTTCGTTTTTTCAGGTTTTTTCCCGCGAAAAGAGTCCGATCGAAAGCCATGGTTAGAGGCGGCCCTGGAGTTTGAGACAGTGGTCGTTCTTGAGGCACCCACACGAATTCATAAAACCGCTGAATGGCTGGCCGCCGAAGTGCCAGAAATAATGCTTTGTGCCGTCAAGGAGCTCACCAAGATCCATGAAGTGATTGTGCGCGGAACCCCCGCTGAACTTGTCGACTATCTTAGAGACCAGCCTGCAAAAGGGGAGTGGTGTCTCGTGCTCTATCGCCGCAAAGAAAAGAACCGTAAACCGAAGAGTGAAGACGAGTTGGGTCCAGCCTCCGTAACCAAGACCTTTGAGTTGGCCTTAGCTTCGGGTGCTCGACTCTCGGATCTGGCTCGGGGCATGAGCCAAGAGTTTGGCGCTCCAAAATCTCAGTGGTACGACCTCGGACTCACGCTCACCAAAAAAAAATAATGGCCTTGCTTGCTTTAGGTCCAAAGTCCTTTAGACTTTAACTGTGGTTGTGGAGAATCCATGGATGGATTCGTTGGGAGAAGATTTCTCTTACTACAAGCCTCAGCGATGTTAGGACGACCTTCGCTGAGGCATCTTTGTTTCTTAAGAGGTAGAAGTCGTCGAAGTTCGGGAAACCTCCGGGAAACCTATTCAAGATGCCCGCCTCGAAAAAAAAGCCAAAAAGCGCCGCTAAGAAAAGAAAGTCACGCACCGATCGTCTCGTCGAGGAAATCTCCGGAATTCAGGGCGAAATTGGTGTTGTTGTTCATGCACTCCAGGAAAAAGTTCATCAGTTCGAAGCGCTCGCGGAGTTCTCGAGCATTCTGAACAGTTCTCTGCGCACGGATCACGTACGCGAACGGGCGCTCGAAGCCACCTGTAAACTACTGCAATGTGAAACAGCCAGTCTGTTCCTCGTCGATGCCGAAAAAAACGAACTGTTTTGGGAAACGGCACTCGGCGACGTCGGTAAGGAGCTTCAGAGATCCGTTCGTCTTAAGATCGACGATCGGTCGATCGCGGGTTACGTCGCTCTTCATGGAAAGAGTCTCCTGACCAACGACGTTGCGAACGATCCACGACATTTTTTAAAGGGTGCGAAGGCGGCTGAACCCGCACCGGCCGGAGGATTTCGCTCGGTCACGATGATCTGTGTGCCGCTGATTTCGCGCGGCAAAGTCATTGGTGTTCTGCAGGCGATCAATAAGCTCAGTGTTGTCGGGCGTGCGAGACCGGCCCTTTCGCCGGTGTCTCCCCCCGTGTTTTCAGACGACGATCAACGACTCTGCGAGGCCCTCAGTCATCAAGTTTCAATCGCAGTCGAGAACGCTCAGCTTTACGAACAGCTGCGCGGGTCTTTCTATGACACGGTTGAAGCCCTTGCTGAGGCGATCGAAAAAAAGGATCGGTACACCGGCGGTCACACCAAGCGGGTCGTGTTTTATTCAATGGCGATTGCTGCGCACCTACCGCTCACCGATGAGCAACGCGAACGGATTCGGTTAGGGGCGATTTTACACGACGTGGGGAAGATCGGCATCGAGGACCGCATTTTAAAAAAACCAGCCCCACTCGATGATACCGAGTGGCCCATTATGAAAACGCATCCCGAGCTGGGCTACCAGATCATGAAAAAGGTCGACGGCCTGAAAGACGTCATCGCCGGAATGCGCCTTCATCACGAGCGTTGGGACGGAAAGGGTTACCCGCTTGGACTAAAGGGTGAAGAGATTCCGCTCATCGCGCGCATCATCTCGGTGGCCGATACGTACGATGCCATGGTGAGCACACGACCGTATCGCAAGGGGCTTGATCCAAAGATCGCCTACGACGAGATCACCAAATATGCGGGCACGCAGTTTTGTCCCACGGTTTGCGAAGCGTTCGTCAAGGCGTTTCAGGCTGGAAAGTTCGGGCGCGGTTCGGGTCCGGATACAGGCGAAGCCGTCGTCGACTCCGGCGAGACCGAAGAGCAGGCGAGCTAAGAACATACTCTAGGTTCGGGATTCGTCCTTGCCTAATAGACAATCCTTTTGCTAGGTTTTTCGTATCAATGACGTGGTTCGATGACCTAAAGACGCCTGGCATCAAGACTCAAGTCACCGAGCGCACTAACAAAGTGCCCGAAGGTCTTTGGGAGAAGTGCCCGCAGTGTTCCGAGATCCTCCAAACCAAGGTTTTAAACGCCGCACTTCGAGTCTGTCCGGAGTGTCAGCACCATTTCCGAATGACCGCGCTCGACCGCGTGTCGATGCTGTCGGATCATTTTAGCGACTTCGAAGAATATGACGAGCATATCGTCTCGAACGATCCGCTCGAGTTCGTGGATACGAAACCGTATCGCGAACGCTTACGTCAAACGGCCGAAAAGACCGGCCTCGGTGATGCTTGCGTCGTTGGCCGGACGAAGCTTGGTGGGTTGCCCTATCATCTCGGAGTTTTTGAGTTCCGCTTTTTGGGCGGCAGCATGGGCGTCGTGGTTGGTGAAAAGATCACGCTCTTGTTTGAACGTGCTCTTAAGGAAAAAATCCCAGCTGTCGTCGTATCAGCGTCGGGCGGAGCGCGCATGCACGAAGGAATTCTGTCGCTCATGCAGATGGCGAAAACCGCAGGTGCGATTCAGCGAATGCGTGAGGCGGGTGTTCCCTATATTTCTGTTCTAACCGATCCAACAACGGGCGGTGTTGCCGCTAGTTTTGCGATGTTGGGTGATGTGATTCTTGCTGAACCGCAAGCTCTGATTGGGTTTGCTGGTCCGCGTGTGATTCAACAAACGATTCGACAACAGCTTCCGGAGGGATTTCAAAAGAGCGAGTTCTTGCTCAGTCATGGTTTCGTAGACCGCATCGTGCACCGATCAAAACTTGCCGAAGAAGTTCGGCTCTGGAATTTGCGCCTTGGAAGAAACACCTGCCGTTTTCGCACGATGGTGTAGGGTTTTCTTTTTTTCCGTTGCAGTTTTGGCGGGGATCGAAAATGTCGGTAGGGCAGCCGATACCAGCTCTCCTATGCATTGGTCCGGCAATCGCATGGTGTGGGATCGTCGCAATGACGTGATTGAATTGTTCGACAATGCTGTCGTTCATCGCGAGAGCGAAAATCTCAAAGCCGATTACATCAAACTCGATTTAAAAAGTCGCATGTTGCACGCGAAGGGGCGCTGCCAGTACCAAGCGGGCGGCGCGCTGATCCAGAGTGAAGAGCTTGCGTTCAATCTCGACACCGGAGCTGGCACCATTATCAACGGTCAGATCTCCAATGGTCGTTTCATGTTGGTGGGGGAACGCATCAACCGCCTCGGCCCCACCCGTTTTCAGGCGCACAAAGCCGAGTACACCACCTGTCAGGATTGTCCGTCGAGTTGGACGCTCACGGGTGAGGATGTCGAAATGGAAGTCGAAGGATACGCGCATCTTCATAACGTGAAGACGCGAATCAAAGACACGCCGATACTGTGGTTGCCGTATGCTGTGATTCCGATCAAAACCAAACGCCAGACGGGGCTTCTTTTCCCGCGCTTTGGTCGGGGCGGTAGTGACGGAACGATTTTTGTTCTGCCGTTTTTCTGGGCCATCAGTCGTAGTACCGATATGACGATCGGGCTCGGATCCTACAGCGAGCGCGGAACGCGGTTGGAATGGGAAGGGCGCTATGCTCTCGCGGAGGGGTCGTCGGCCGAGGCAAAGTATTTTCTCACGCGCGATCATGTCAAGATTCCGGAGGAAGCTCTTCAGGGTACGTCCACAGCGCGCAGCGCTCCGTTGAGAGCGCGAAAAGTTCAAGGCTTGATCCCCAAGGCACCCCGCTGGGCAGTCGACATTCAGCAGCGCCACGAGCTGAAAGACCTCGGCATGTACCAGAAACTTCGTTTCTTAGAGATCAGCGATAACAAGTATCCGATCGACTTCAGTGGAGACGTTCCCGGACGTGGCGAATCGACGCTCACCAGTTCGTTGATTCTCAATCAAGCTTCATCGTTTGAAACAGGTTTTATCGAAGCCCGTCGCACGCGTGACCTCCTCAACTTTGATCAGCCCGTTCATTTTGATCCTGACACGGTTCAGCTGTACCCGCGCGCTGTTCTCACGACGAACGACCGGTATCTTTTCGGTCTTCCTGTTGCGGCGGGATTTTCGCTCGGAGTGAGTAACTTTGTTCGGCCTATCGGACCGTTTGATTACGATTCGACGTCCACCCTTGGAGATCCGTTTCGGCCGGGTGTGGATCCTGTGCGCGAAGCCACGCGTTTTTCTGCAACGCCCTCGCTCTACACGACCTTGAGGGTTGCGGACCGCGTTTCGATCGTGCCTTCGCTTCAGTATCGCAATTACTTTTACGATTTTCACAACACGATCCCCGATTTGCAGCGTGGGTATCTGCTCTTTCAGATTGATCTGTTTGCGCAATGGGAACGCATCTATCACTCGGATGATATCGAGTTTCCGCGAACGAAACACTTGATCCGCCCTTTACTGAAGTACTCGCGGATTCCTTACATTCGTGAGTCGCAGTCGGCGTTTGTCGAGCAGATCGGGTACAAGAGCGGTTATAACTTTGATAACAACGACATCGTTCCGGTCAGCAACAGTCCGTCGCTTGTGAACTACTTCACGCCCCTGGGACATTCGGTGAGTTACGGTGTCGTCAACCAACTCATTCGACGACGTCAGTCCGAAGGTGCTGGTGCTCCTAAGTACGAACGCACCGTGGAAGTGACCGCAGGACAGACATTTAATATTTTGGAGATGAAAAAGTCTCCCAAAGACCGTATCCCTTTCAGTCGCGCATTCGTAACCAAAGAGCTCGAATACGATAGCTGGTACTGGCAGACGCAGTATTACTTCTACCCCTACATCGGTAAACTCTTGCCGACGAAAACGGCTTCCGACCGATCACCCCACGAAGTGATCACGACAGGGAAGTATGTGTTCGAGCGAGCTACAAAGTACTACGTTCTCGAATACGAACGCAGCATCGGTCTCAACTATGCGTTCAACCGCCTCGAGTCGTATACGAACGGACTGGGGACAGAGTTCAAGTTTTCCATTAACGATTTCTTCCAGCCCGTGCTTGCTGCGAGCTACGCCTTTCAGACACATGAGTTTATCGACTGGCTTGCGACCTTTAACTTTCAGAGTCCGTCAAGGTGTTGGAAACTTGTCGCTACGTTAGGTCGGGCGAAGGATCGTAGAGGCGTTCAGGTCGGTGTGACCGCTCAGTTCAATTTGACGGGCGATCGCTTTGGTACTTTCGACGACTTTTGATAAACTAAACGTACATGCGGATTTTACTCTGCAACGACGATGGCATTCAGGCCCACGGACTTTGGGTTCTCTACAAGATCTTAAAAAATCTGGGCACCGTGATCGTTGTTGCACCTACCGAAGAAAAAAGTACGACGGGTCATAGTTTGACTCTCCATAAGCCGTTGCGCGTGATTCAGTACCCCAGACTCGGAAAGAACTTTTACGGCGTGACGGGGTCTCCTGCGGACTGTGTGAACTTGGGTGTTCGTGAGCTCATGAAACAGAAACCAGACTGGATTGTTTCCGGCATCAATCGCGGCGCTAATCTTGGTCAGGATGTTTACTATTCAGGGACGGTGTCGGCCGCGCGCGAAGCTGCGATGATGGGCTTTCGTG
Organism: uncultured Oligoflexia bacterium; assembly: GCA_964549505.1. Lineage (GTDB taxonomy): Bacteria > Bdellovibrionota > UBA1018 > UBA1018 > CAZJVD01 > CAZJVD01. The sequence continues at coordinate 39,172 of CAZJVD010000008.1, read as the reverse complement.
CGATGGCGATCAGCCTCGTCGTGGATTTCAAGAAGCCAAAACCCGAGACGGAGCTGCATTTTGAGACGGCTGCTAAGCTCAGTCGCAAACTTGTTCAGCAGTTCAATGACGTAAAGCTTCCCTACGGGACGGTTCTCAATCTCAACGTACCTGACGTTCGGGAAAAGGACGTCAAAGGTTTACGGTTGGCCTTTCAGGGGTTTCGTCACTACTCGGGCGGAATCTGGAAACGTCGCGATCATCGCGGAAAAGATTACTTCTGGGTCGGCGGTACCTACAGCGGATTCAAAAACGAAAAAGGTACGGATTGTTACGATACCAACCGTGGTTACGCCACACTGACGCCTCTTGAAATGGATTGTACGGATCATCGCCTGCTTGCGAAGTTCGGTCGAATGTTTCCACAGATGTCATCGGAGCCACCGCGAAAGATGCCGAAGGGACCTGTGTAGATGAAACGGCGGGGGGCTGTTTTTATCAGGGTTTGTTTCATGGCACTCGTCGCGGTGCCTACCGTGGCTTCGGTCGTAGGCTGCGCGACGCCTCAGCCCGTTCCGAGTGATCGACGAGGGTTGATCGACATCTTATCGGCACTCGATTCGCCGGATCGCAGTGAGACCAGTCGTCCTGAGGCAACATCGTACGATCTACGCGAAATCCAGAAAATGGCAGCGAGCTGGCAGCTGCCGCTCGCGAACGTCGAGATCAACTCACCATACGGTCGTCGCGGAAACAAGTTTCACGATGGCCTAGATCTGAAAGCCGGCGTGGGAACTCCCGTGTACGCCGTTGGCGAGGGTGTTGTCGCTTACAGTGGAAACAAGATTCATGGGTACGGACGGATGATCGTGATCGACCATGGAAACGAGATCTATACCGTGTACGCCCATCATCATAAGAACTTCAAAAAGCTCGGCGATCATGTTCAGAAAGGTGATCGGATTGCGTTGTCCGGGCGGTCCGGCCGCGTGAGCGGACCTCATCTGCATTTTGAGGTTCGTAAAGGTTCACTGCCGGTTAACCCGCTGGATGTCTTGCCGGTGTCGGATCGTGTGATTGCTTCTTCTAAGAAGTCCGAATAAAGTCGGGGCGTGCTTGGCCTTGTTCTTTCGTTAGCATTTTCGGCTTTTGCGTTTCAGGCGCCCGTTTTGTCGGGGCCAACGTCATTTGATCCTGCAAGTTTTACTTCAAGCATCAATCACTACTATGACCATCCAGGATCTCTGCCGCCCGCTGTAAAGAAGAAACTGTCTGCTTTTGACTATGTATTCGTCGCTGGTTTTTTGAGCGAAGTGATTCCGGGATATTTTAAAGATAATGTCCAGTTTCTTGTCGATCAGGGCGTACCGGTATCTCGTATCAAAAAGGTGTTTCCGCCATCGAAGAATGACGTTCTCACAAACGCTGACGTGATCTTGCGGTCGGTTACGGAGCACCGTGATCGGTCAGCGAGGAAGGTCGTGATCCTTGCGCACAGTAAAGGTGCTCTCGAGGCGTTGACGTTTGCGCTTCGTGATCCAAAGGTGTTTCTCGACCATGTCGAAGCACTGTTTCTGCTTCAGGGACCACTTGGCGGTTCGCCGGTTGCTGATTATATTTCAGGGGTCGGAGTGCCCGTGGATAGCAAAATGCCGCAGCCGTATCGGGCATTGTTCGAGAACATTGATAAAGTCGGGGGTTGGACGAGTTGCTGGACGGGCAATGGTCTTTCGGCCTTGGTGCGCTCGACAGCAAAAGCAGGTCTTACGGATCTTCTTGAAGATCTTCAGAAGGATGAAACGAACGCTGCCGACATAAGAAAGATGTCGGATCGCATTTTTTATATTCAGTCACGAAAGAATCCGCGCGACATGACGTTTGCGGTTCGAGCGGCGGGTTGGTACCTCGAGACCTACTACGGCGAAAACGATGGCCTTGTGTTAACTGCGGACCAAGTGTTTTCAGGCGTTGGAACGTCGTTGACGATTCTTCGAGCCGATCACGCAGATCTTACCAATCCGACTCCCGTCGCGCGCACACCTAAAGCGCTTCGGGAGGCTTTGATGTCAGCGATTGCACACGGGCTAGTTCCGTAGCGCTCTCAAAGAATTTACTTCTCATTTTTAGCTCAGCGAGCTATGACGCCCCATGACTAAATATTTAGAAAGGGTGTTATGCGCGTAAGTTCGTTTCGAAGTCGGCCGGTCTCTACTTTGTTAACGGTTTTAGTTTTAAGCCTCAGTGCGATGGCTAAGGACAACCCTGTACCGTCATCTAAGCCTGGTGCGCCAGCTGAGGCTTGTGAGACGGGCATGACCCCGGGCGTGGGAGCTCCACCCCAGGATCGTACACTGCAAGTCGGTGAAGAAGGCGTCGTCGTTAGTGACGTGGCTCTCGCTCTTAGAAGTGAGTCTGTCGGTGTTGCGCTTCAGCGCCCAAGTACCAATCTCGCGCAGATCAAACTGTTTCGTGCGGAAGAAGCGCAGAAGATTGCCGCACGACTTTTCGAAGTGGTCGTCGATCGAAAATATCTCGACTCCGAACAAGGTCGCTTGGAGTTGAACGCTATTCTTTCCGGTATCGGTTCCCTTCAGGGTGGGTCGATGAAATCGATTAACGCCATCTTAGATGTGTCCATTGGCGAAGTGAAAGAACCCGAGAAAGTTCAGTACAAAGCCGACGCAAAGAACAGCTTGTCGGAACTCACGCGTGTGATGACCGAGTATCGCAAGGGTGGGATGGACGTTCACCGTATACGAAAGTGGTTCATGAAGGTGACTCGTAGAGACATCGGCGCGTACTTGGTTGAAAAGTTTGAGACAATCGTTGGTGCGATTAAAAACATCGAGGACACGATGTTGCAAGCTATCGGCGGTCTCTCGAAGCGCAATATTGAGCTGGCGCGCGCACGACAAGAAGCGAACGATCTTTTCGTCTACGCGGAAGTCAGTCTCATGGTTTGTGATGAGTTAGAGAGACTGCTCACGGAGTATCGCGAAACGAACTTGCTTGCAGACAAAGAGGCTGCAGATACGTTTTCACGTGAGTTCCTAGAGCCGCTTGCAACGCGCAAGCGCTACATCACCGAAGAACAGATGTCGCTGCTCACCGCTTACAACCAGTTTCGCGTTCTTATGGAAGGTAACCTCGATCTGATCACGATCCTTCGCAACCTACGGGCGACCGCTGGGATCGATCTTCGTGTGAACAGTGTTGCTAACCTCGTGGGTCTTGAACAGCAGCGTACGATCGAACAGGCGCAGAATGTTCGCGCAGCCCTTCGCGATATTCGACAAGAGAGTATCGACCGCATGAAAAAGAATGGTGTGGCCATCCGAGAATTCAAGGCTGCAGAGGTTCGAGAGGCCGAGGGACAGATCGCTTTTCTCGATCAAACATTGGCCGAGCTTGATCTTGCTCTGAGTTTCGACGCCACGATGTATGCTGATCTTCAGAGAGTTACGGAACTGACCCGAGCCAAAATCGCCGAAGTTCAGAAGCGCGGCGGCGATACGGATCTTCTCACCTTGGCAGACGCTATTGGTGACGGCGTTGGTCGTCGCGATCAGTCGCAGCTCACGCGCGACCTGGCTCGTGTGCCCAACGTACCGGCGACGGCAGCTGCTCCAGCGGACACCGTAGCTGGCAACCCGTAGTCTCTTCACTGCTGAAGCAGGGGCAAGGGTTTTCAGGAGATAGGTAAAGGTCGATGAAAACGCTCATTTCAACGTGCGCGCTGCTCACATTCTCGGTCCAGTCATTCGCGGGCGGCGGCACGGTGGACTTTAACGTCTCGGGTCGCACGGGTACGGATGACAGAGATGGAACGTCCTACACGGGGCACGCTAGTCGCGGCTCGGATGGGCGGGACGGTGGTGATGCGATTGCGTCGCCTCAGAAGCATGGAGGCGACGCTGGAAATCTCAGGCTCACGATCTCATACGAGCGTGGTGGGCAGGTTGTTGTCGACGGTCTGGAGCAACGGACGCCACAGGACGCCATCACTCCCGTGCAGCACTCGCAGCCGCTGTCTCCGTCGACGGGCTTTAACTTTTACGCGATCGGTGGAAAAGGTGGACGAGGCGGCGACGGTGGACGTGGCGAAGGCGGTGGTAAGGGTTACGATGGAAGAGATGCCACGCCTCGTATTCCGGGGACGGACGGTGGTCCAGGGTATCGCGGAGGAGATGAAGGCGATTCGACCAGCGGAGGAAATGCTGGAGCTGGAGGACGCATTGATCTCCAGGTCACTGTTCACGATCTTGACCTTGCGATGCTCATTCACGACGTTAGTGTACAAGGCAACTCGGGCGGAAGCGCGGGGCAAGGCAAGGGCGCGGGACGGGGAGGCGAGGGTGGTGACGGAGGCGACGACTGTCATTGGACCGAAATGGTTCAGCGGGAGCGGCGCTACACAGATGCACAGGGTGTTTCACGGCCAGAGCAGGTGCAGGTCCCCGTACCTCGATGCACTCCCGGAGGAAGCGACGGACCGCGCGGTTCGTCCGGACGTGAAAGCTCGCGAGCCGTACATAAAGGTCAAGATTCGCAATCTGGCAGCTATCGATTTCTGATCAAAGACGAATCCGGCCAAGTTCGATCCTACACAAGCCCCTATAACCTCACGCTCGACGCATCTTTTCGGCTGGTCGGTCGACTGAATGGTGAGATTGGATATTTCGAACCCGGTGAGACGATTGCGATTCGTGAGATCACCGTGCGAAACACAGGCGGAAGCCCCACACCAAAGTATCAAAAGGTGAAGTTGTTTCTCTCGAGTAATGACGGTTGGATTCAATCGAACGCCGTCGAGCTCGATCTTCCGCTCGTTCTTCAGCCGGGCGAGTCCTACACGTTCTCGAATGACGAGATTCCTTTTTATCTTAAAGAAACGTCGGTGACAGTACCGGGCGTGTTTCAGACAACAGACATGGTCGTACCGCAAGCTCGAGTAACACGCGTTGAGCGGGAGTTCGAAGGATTTGCTCAAGACTCACGCCGCGGAATCGCCATTCGCTTTCCGGTGGAGATCACACCATTACAGGCTGTGCTGACTCTAGCTCCCGGTGAAGCGCAGCGGGTTCTGTTTAGTATCAAGAATGTCTCCAACCAGACACTCGGTGCTGTAGATGGAAAGAGTTTTCGACAGCTACTCACGCGATTTCGGCGTGATGGCGGTGACCTTGCGGAGACGGGTTTCGTCATGGCTCCAAACGAAGAAGCAGATCTCGTTTCAACCGATCGTGGTTTTGATCACGCGTTGTCTGGGTTGAAGCCCGGTGAAACGGCTGTGATTGAGGCGATCGTGGCCTTTGATCGGGACGCGACGGACTATTCTGAAGTCATTGTTCAGCCTGAAGCACATCTCGAATCGGCCTTGCAACCGGGGCAGCTCAATCGTGCACAGTTCGAGCCCTTTAAACTTCGTGTTGCTAAAGTATTTCGACACACGCCCGGTGCCGACGTCTTACTGATTGCGAACCATGGTCTCGATGAAGCAGCGCTCGAAGCAATGAGATATCTGGCTGCGCGGCAACATCTGAAGATCGATATCTGGGATTTTTCATACTACGGCTTCTTTAGTTTGTTCGCAGGTCAAGAACAGGCTCAGAGTCTCTTTGAGGCCTATCAGGGCAAGACCGTCGTGGTCATGGGGAACTCTGTTGAAACGCCGGTTGGTTCCAAGCGTGTTCAGGGACTCATGAGTCCTGACGAAGTCATCGAAGCCGCTCGCAAGTACGGCATCAAGTTTGTGATCATCGACACATCCGACAAGTCAGAAGAGACGTTGAGACAATTGACCACGCCGTCGATTCGGCCAGCCGATGTTCTTTCGCCTTCCGAACTTCGTACGTATGCGACACCTGACGGATTTCTCGACGAGTTGCGTGGCGTTGTGGAAGATGCGGTGGATACAGGTGACACGGCGGCCTTCTTAGGTGTTCATTCCGTTGGAGTGGCTAGCTCGTACTTTTTTCGCAAACCCAACGAAAAGGATATCGAAGCGCGCGCACTCGATGCACTGACATTGGCAGAGGGTGTTGCGCCCGAGAGTCGCTTTTATTTGGTCTACAACTTTGAACCGGTACTCCAGAAAAAAGGCTGGTTTCGAAAGACTTGGTCATTAGGAAGTTTTGAAATTCGGCGCTCAGTGGATGACGCTCGGTCTTCAGTAGTCGCTATCAAGCTGGATGCGCGAAAACTCGAAGATCCGAAGTTTTTCTTGAGCGCTGAATTTCAATCCGTATTTGATTCAGCTCTGAATTTTCAGACGAAACTCGATCTCTTAAACTCAATCTTAATGGGCGAGTTTTCAGCAGAAGAAGCGAAACGTGATGTTCCCGAAAAGTATGCTGATCTACCGGCGGTCGCCCCTATGGATATCGCTCGTGTTCTTGTTGAAACCATTCTTTTGGATGTTTTGCACGAACAGCTTATTATTCGCCCGATACACTTTAAGAGTGAAATTAAGCGGGAAGACCTGTTTGCTAAGATGAACCTTCTCAAGCGATTCACGCACTATAACTACTCTCAGTTCAAGTTAGATCCCGAGACTGAACAAGGCGCGTTGATGCTCGATTTGATCGCTGAGATCCGTTTCTTCTCGAAGCGCATTTTGAGTCTAGGTGACCGTATACTGCCATGGCGAGCGAAGCGTCGTGATGTGACGGCCGTGACCGAAGAGATGCTCGGACGTCTGATCGAGACTGTTTTTGAAAAGCCTCAAGAGATCGAGGTCAAGCTTGCGGAACGTGTTGAGAAGCTCACGCAGAAGCAAAAGTCAAAAAGGGTAAAGCGTACGGGGCTGTTGAGTTTCCTGATCCCGACCTTCATAGAGAAGGCACTGATTCGTGATGTGGATGGCGATTCGAGAGATGTCGAAAATCGCATAGTGACCTCTCGTAGGCGGCAGGAAGTTCTCAAGGGCCGGGAGCAAAAGACGGTTGAACGTGAAGCAGTGAAACAGTCGATTCGCGATCAGAATACGACTCACAAGCTGTCGGCCGAGCGATGTGCGGCGTTTCTTGCGAAGAAACGACCAAAGCCGGGCGCAGAAAGTAGTAGAGCGGCGTTGTGAAACAGCGTGCGCTTTTGCCTATCCTGCTCGCTTCACTTTTGAACGCAGTTTCGGCCATTGCTGCCGATCCGCAACCGGCGAACACTCAGGGCCGTTGCGATGCGGTGATCAGTCAAGTCGCAGGTGAGATCTCTGATGTGGCGTGGAAGTCGATGTTGCAAGGGAAGAAAGACGTAGAAGCAACGATCGAGATTCTGCGTCTCGGTGGTGACATCACGTCGGCCGCAGATGAAGTCAAAGTTCGCGCCCATCTGTCGTTCGCCGAACTGTTTTCTCGTGAGGGGATTCTGCACGAAGCCATCTATCAGGCACTGTTGCCTCGTTATAAAAACTCAAAAGAAATTCGAGATGCCGTGCTGGGGTTTCGTTATCTCAAAGACGCCCAGGAGAAGGGCAAGTTTGTTAGTGAGATCGTGGAGCGACTGTTGCAGTTCATTCCGAGCGTGACGCTCGAAAACGTGAACAGCCTCCCCGAGCTTTCTGAAAAGCTGGATATTTCGGTCTCCGATCTCGAAAAATTTCGAGGCAAATGGCGTGTGTACGACCAAGACGATCAGTTTGTTCCGATCGTCACAGGAGCGATTGCGGGGATTTTGCTCTATCCAAGCGAGGCATTGTTAGAGGGTATTGAGGCCCGTGAGGGCGGATTTGCGGGATTCTTTAAGCGGAAAGGTGTGTTGCCTCTACCGGAGTTGCCCGTTCGTATCGCAAACGTCGCATCCGGTGATCTTCTCTGGCTCGATACCGAAGCTTATACAGATTCTGGTCTCATCTCTTATCTCGGGGAGTCCTCCGAAGCGGCACGAAGCTTTTTTGTTTCGTGGAACTACCGATGGTTCACCTGGGATCAGCTGGAGCAGCTTACTCAAGCACGCGAGTTTGCGGTGTACAGTCCCGGTCTTCGAAAGAATCTTCGTGACGAAATCGCAAAGCGGAGCGTGATCCGTCCTCTGGCTTCCGAGTGGCGTGAGAAGGATCGCGAGCTTCGTGATCTCCGTGCGGCTCATGAGCGAAAAACGCTACGGGCGCAGTACTCTCAGGATCAACTCCTGATTCGCATTAGCGATCTCGATCGTATTAGTGACGAAGAGGCGTTCATGACCTCGCTCGGATCGATCTTAAACGATTATCAGCGCATTGCGGACGGCCGAGGACTGATCAACTTAGTGACCACACTCGCGACCAAGGTCTCCACAAAAGTGACGCGGGAAGAGTTGCGACTGCAGTTCGTGTCGGGCATCGGCGCTGCGGCTCGGGTTGTTGGCCTGACACCTCCGGAGGCTGAGAAGATTAAGCAGACGCTTCTGTCGTTCGTCGGCAAACGCATGCGCGGAGAATTAGCAGCACAGGCTCAGGTCCAGATAGCAAACATCGCTCCGATCGAAGAGCGGTTCCGCGATCTTTCGATCGAGGAACTCGCTCAGCGTATCGAAACCACGGCGGCCGACGAAGCGCAGTTACGCGCTCGTCTTGAAGACGCCTCAAAAGAACTTCTCGAAGAGCGGGACTGATCCTCTTACGACCGTTCCTGTGCTTCCAAGTAAGCTTCCAGCTTATCAAACGATCCCGTCCAGCCTTGAGTCATGCCGCCTTTGGCTTTAACGAAGGTGTCCATCTCTTCTGATGAGGCTTTGCCATGCACTTCCCAGGTAATCGTCACGCGTGTCCGATCGTGACCCTCTTCGGCAAATGTCACGGTCGTGAGCATGGTCTCTGGCCACGTGGGCGCCAGTGGATGCCGAGAAATCTTTTCGTCCTTGTCGCAGAACTGTTGCGTGTAGACGAGGCGCTGGGGTTTTTCTACTTTTAGATAGTGGGCCCTGCCGTACATCGTCGTATTCTTGCCGTCGGTCATGCAGTAGAACGTCGTTCCATCTGGTTTGATCTCAGCTCGGATAAACTGCATTTCGAAACCTTTGGGCGCTAACCATTTTGAAAAGTGTTTAGGGTTGGTCCACATTTCGTAAACAGTCTCGAGAGGCGCATCAAAGGAACGATTGATGACAAACTGTTCTTTTCCGGACGATTCCTTCTCGAGATATTCTGCCAGACGATCCCATGTCGAATAGCCGTTCGCCTTCTTGATAAAGCGTTGCTGCTCCTCTGCTACTTCGACTGTCGGAAACGTCATACTCATGTCCATCTTCGTTCCACCCTTTTCTTCCGCGAACGTCACGGTCACGCGAAAGAGGGGAGCTTGCTGGTCGTTACCGCCGTGGTCGTAAACGAGCCGCGCGTACTTTTCGACTTCGAAATACTTGGTCTTGTTCTCGTAGTCCGTGCCATCAGGCCCGTGCATCGTGTAGTTCCAGTGCCCGCCCGGTTTCAAGTCTTTGCTGTGAGTTGTGAGTGTGAAACCGCGTGGTCCCCACCATTGTGCTACTTGCTTCGGATCGGTCCATGCGTCCCATACTGTTTTCACTGGGGCGTTATAAACGCGTGTGAACTTGATCTCGTTTGACTTACTTCTTGCGACCATGGGTCTTTCCTTTCCTTTTCTTTCGTAGAGTGACGTTTTCCAGGTATTCGCCGAGGCGATCTAAACTCTGTTCCCAGAACATTCGGTACTGTTCCATCCAGTCGACGGCATTTTTGAAGGGCTCTGGATTGAGCTTGCAGGGGCGCCACTGCGCCTCTCTTGTTTTTGTGATGAGACCAGCCTTTTCTAGCACTTTTAAATGCTTGGTGATGGCCGGAAGACTCATGGATTTGAGAAACGGTTTCGCCAAATCTGAAACATTAGCGTCACCCTTAGAGAGCTGAACAAGCATTGCCCGCCGTGTGGGATCGGAGAGGGCGGCAAATGTGAGGCTCAAGTGATCTTGCATTATATTACACCGTATAGTTAATTAACTATTAGGTTAAATATAATATCGAAAAGAGTGCGTGTCAAGAGCTGGTGCTCTTACGTACTCAAGCGGGCCGGTTTTTAAATTTAAAACTGCGCACCCTTCAAATAACCCTGACAGCTCGCTGCCGCCAAAATGTCTCGAGTCTGGAGATTGGCCACGGTTCGAACCGCGTTGATGACATCGTACGTGAATCGACTATTCAGCGAGGTTTTAAAGCTATCGGCAAGGGAGTCCTCTAGTTCTGCTAGACCTTGCTGGTGTACATAAAAAGGCATTTTCGTAGTCCCTTCCTTGTGAGCGAACCTACCTTCGAGTTTTGCTTTGTAATGTTTCGCACAAAAGTAACTGGCCGCTATCAGCCAAGCCGCATTAATAACACCTGTGCTGATAGAAGAGGTGGCAAATGCATTACGTAAAATCTGAAAATCTCCCTCAAAAGTTGCAACCGCCGCGGCGTGACCTAACTTGCTGGAGAAACCGATCAGTTCAATTACCGGTTTAGCGGCGGTGATTAGAGCCAGTCCAGCCCATATAACTGACCGTGTGTTCTTGTTTTGCATGTAAGATTCTCGTTCTTGTATTGCAGCAGGAGAATCAAATTCTGTGCTTGCTAACGTAAGATCGATCTCGATCATCAGTCGCAACGCCGTTGCCGAAAGTGACTTAAGTTTTTCTGAATCGGTCGGAGTAGTCTCGGAGCGAACACGTAATTCGCGTAATGTATCTAAAAGAGCGGATCGTTTTACGTTTATTTGCTTCTCGAGATCTTGTTTTGAAACAGACCGAGGAATGAATCTGGCAATATCCCGTAAACTCTGAATAAGTTGGCGTCTTTCTTCATCCGTAAATTCGCCCGGTGCCGTATCTGTAATTTCGGATGCCAACGTCTCAACTTGCGATATTTCAAATGCCGAAAGCTCGTGAGCTATCTCGCCTTCTGCTTTGGTGGTTACGCAGGTAGTGCAAAGTAAGCCCAAGAAGGCGAGCCAGGATGGTCTCAAAAGCCTCGCGGTAATCTCTCTAAAAAAACCCATGCAGAGGTGCTATCAGTCGCAACGCTAGGTGTCAATGTTAACGAACCTAGAACAGCTTTTCCGGGCAGGATTGATCGATCAGAAACGTCAAATCCTGTACGACGTCATAAGGCGGTTGCTGTTGAGCCGATTTATCATTCGGCCCGCATCGAGGACATTCGAACCGAATAGGTACTCCGTAACCATCAACCCATCCGTTGTAGACCCTTGCGCCGCCAGCCCATCCGAAAGGACTGTAACCATTCGCCTTTTCAGATGCGCCATACCGCTTGGGTAAATATCTCAGATCCTTAAGCAGACTCTCGACGTTTCTCACTTCTTGCGAAATGGTCTTTTCCGTCTCAAGGCCATTCATAAGCACGGTTCGAATGACGACTCGATCAGGGTAGATCTTGCATTCATAGAGTCGAACGGACCTGCTTTTCTTAGTGAGAGCCTCGTAGCCGTTACTCATCACGACCTTGGTGAGCAAGGGTTCTTCGGCCCATGCAGAAGCGCTGAAGAACAAAAAAAGACCCAGGAAACAGTGTTTTGTGAGAGTCGGCATTTAGAGAACCTCCGTGATTTAAGTTCCGTATAGTTAGGGTAGTTGACCCAAGGTGTCAAGGCTGTCTTTTCTTTGCTTATGCAGCTTTGAGCTTGATTTGACCGTGCGTGTCGCGACTGGTAAAAACGCATGGAAATACACTTCGTTTATTTAAAGGAATGGTCCTTATGCCTAAGCTTCCGATCCTGATTCTTCTTGCCGCCAGTTCCAGTTTCGCCCAGGCACCGGTCGAAGATCCTGCTGCGCCGCTGAGAAAAGCACAAAGTGTATTATCAACTCGTTTGTCGTCTTTGAAACAATGGGAAGTCACGGCAAATCCGTCCGATCGTCCAAGCCCGGATCTCATTCGTAAGAAGCGAGAGATCAAGGCTCTCGAATATTCTTTGCCAATGGTTCGTAGATACTCTCATTCGAGTTATGAAGTAACCTGCGAACTCGTTTCTACTCTCAATGCCTCGCGTGTTCCTCCGCAGCCAAATGAAACTGCGCTGACAGCATTACTGAGAGAGGCCGACGGGATGAAACAGTATGCAAGCTTTGATGGTTTTGAAGGATTGGCATTTGACCTCGTCTTTAACGAAATCATGCGTGCAGCAGAAGTGCGTAACGAACTCAGAGAACTCGATGCGCGTGAGGATCCGGCGCCGCGTCCGTTTGAGAGAAGTGCAGCAGTCGTAAGAGCTACATTTGTTACGGCACCGGTAGAGATGGATTTAGCGATTGCCTTCCGGGTGTCAGTCGAGCTTTCGTATAGGATTTCCCGTTTAGAGCAAGATGAAAACGCAAATCAGGAGGATATAGACCAGCTCCAGAGCGCGAAGCGTTACTACGGTCTGTTAAATGACATTTTAGCCAACATTGTCGAAACCTGGATATTTGAACAAGTTAACGATCGTACTCTCGTTCTCGAGAGGGAGATCAAAGTATTAAATGCGACCGCGGGTCAGCATTCGTATTGCGACCATATCGTGGAGAAAGAAAACCTCACCGTCATGGTCGCTGATATTGATCACATTTTGAAATCTGGCGTTGGCTTGACTTCAGACCGAGCGCTGCGCGCGATCTCGGTCGCAAGTAAACTCGATCAGGTCGCCGAGGTAAAAACCTCTGAACGACAGAAGTGAAACCGCGAAGCCATACGGTAGGCGCGACATTTTGGCCGCTTGGGACGGTCAGCCCTTTCTTTAGTCCACTCCTCAGATTGGTTGGTTTGTGTCAAACTCTTAGGAATGAAAAAACTATTTTTGGTCTTCTTTCTCAGTCCTCTTGTTGTCATGGCAGCCGAACCAGGCAGGCCGACTTCCAAAGACGTGATGAGAGTCCTCTTTGAAAACGCCAATCAGCCCCTCGGTGTAAAAACACGGGAATTGGATTGTACCGGTCGCGGGAGAACGAAGGGATGCAGGGTATTGGATTACTTTCAAAATGTATGGCTGGAAATCGCTGGGGCGGCCGGCGGTGAGGGTGGTGGCGAAAAAGTAAATACATTTAGGTATGGTTCGGAGTGCCACTTTGAAGATCCAAAAGACCTTCCGCGCGCCTTAAAATATTATGCCTCAACGGGCATGCATCGGAAGGATCTGGTCGCACAATTTAGTAAGGAGCATAAAAAGGTCGGGGTTTTCAAGTGTTCAGTAACTTGGGGTGTAGAAATAGGGGATACGGGTTGGGCCGATGAGCTTCGATTCTTTCTCGACATCAACCACAAGCTCATCCCGCATACTTTCGCAGTTCATTGGACGCCGTAACTGACCACAAACAGAACGTGGTCAACGGCCATCACCGTGACGATAGCGTTCATTTCAATCGGATAAATTCAGCGTCTGCCCAATTGAGGGTGATCATGGCGTAAGGTCCTACCCTAAAACAGTAGTCGTCGCCGTTGCGACAGGCGTAACTGTAGAACGCGGATCCTTTTGTGGGTGTGTTCCACTCATAGACTATGCCCCAGGATAATTTCTGTGTCCTGAAGGGATCTGCAGTGATCAGGCCCTTCTCTGAAGTAGCTTTGAATGTGTACCCATTCAAATTGACCTCATTTTCAAGAAAATCAATCGTCTTGAATTTTTTAACAACCAAAGACTTAAGCTGTACGGGATCTTCCGTGGGTCTATAGTCGGCTTTATAAGGGATCGATATTGATAGCTTCTGCTCAGGGAAAGTAACAATGGCCCTTTGTAATTTCGATTGAGGTTCTGCGCTCACATTGAACGTGATTCCAAAACTCGAGAAAAGAAATAGGGCCAGGCCTACAAATCTCATTGTCGTAACAACCCCCGCCGTGACTATTGGTCATCACTTGGTAAATAGGCCGTTGCAGGTTCATGTGAAAAACTTCTGACCTCGCAATTCGTAGCATCGACTCCCACGTAACCCATTCCTCCGTCTGCGCTCCAAGGCAAAGGATCTCTTAATGTATAGGTATAGGTTACCTTCACCAGAAGTTCCCCATGCGGACCATTCATATTCGCCGGAGTATTTGTCACGATCAGGGTGCCGGTTTCCTTAGTGGCTCCAGCTCTACCGGTAAAGTTTTGTTCAACGAGTGTTTTACGAATCAAGTTACGCCATTCTTTAGGTCCGCATTCCGCAAATGCTGACACAGGAAGCATGCTGCTAATAAACAAAACGCTCAAAGCCAGTGATGTGGTGTTGTGTTTCCGGTAACTCATTTTTCAACTCCTAAGTGTCTATCAAAGTTAATAGCCGTGCATGAGTTACCAACCGAAGCTATGGGTTGCAAGAGCTGAATATGTACAGAAACCCACGAATCTATGCTGATTCTTTTTCTAGTCGTTCCGCAATCCAGATCTTTAGTAATGTTTGATAACCAATGTCGCCTTTTCTCTTGGCGACGATCCGGAGCTTATTGACCATCTCTTTTGGTAAGCGAATGCTAGTGGAGATCCCAAGCGGACGCTTCTCCGGAGTCACGGAAACTGCTTTAGACTCATCCCAATCCGAGGCATCGTATCCATTTTAATCTGGAAATTGAGTTCGATGTCCTCATCGAATTGACAACGAAAAAATTGTGCTGGAGCCGAGCGGGGTCGAACCCGATGGAATTTTTGGCGATCTCTGAACAGGCGCGATCATATTTTCCAAGTATTCTCAGGGATTACCGAGGACCAAATAAGGCGTCAAATCCAAACCCCGGACCATCAATTGGCGAAGACCAAGGCAACAACACCGGAGAAGACGCGGAAGCAAAGGCGACGAACTCCTCCCGCTGAAACTCTACTTGCTTTTATAGGCAAGTTATGAAAATATGAATTAAGTGGAGCCGCGGCGAAGTTACAAGGTATCGCTTACGGTCAATGACCAGACCATCACGGAGGTCATTATTGATTCGCATTTCGAGGAAAAACACTCTGAATCGATCAACGATGAAATTATTCTGGCGTTGGTTCGGAAGCTCGATGGGGGGACCTTTGAATCTGACGATAGCGATGATGAGTTTGAGTACTTCAAGACCGAGCCGATTGAACATGGTGGCAAAAATTATCGTTTGATTTGGCTCCTGAAAAACGAGTGCATGTATATCGGCGTTGTAAATGCTTTTAGGAGGCCATGAATATGAAAAGTAAATCGAACAAGCAATTTCCTGATCCTAAAAGGCTAGCAGAAGTGCGAAAACGTCTTTCATCTTCCGACGTAATCGGTAGCTCTCTTCTTCCTGAAAATGCTTCCCAAATTGATCGTACGAAATTTAAGGCCTGCGAGATGATTATAAAATATCGGCGCAAATCGGGATTGCAGCAAAAGGAGCTCGCAAAACGACTCGGAGTCGACGAGTCCCGCATGAGCGAAATCCTGCGTTACAAAGTCGAGAACTTTACTTTGGATCGTTTAGTCGCTTACGCGCAGGTGCTCTATCCCAATCTCAAGCTTGAGCTTGATGCGGCTTGAGGTAAGTTTTGATCCAAGTCTGGTCGGATTTGCTTTGTATTCCTGGTTGCCGAATGGCTTTGTTTCCAGTGTTTAGCGGTACGATGCTAGTTGCAGTCTGTGCAAGACGATAAGAGAAATGTCTGTATCCTGGATACCGTAACCCTCCAAGATCCGGTAGTCTTTTGAATATGAATCTCTATCTTGGAATAATTCTTTCCCTCTCCATACTTTTTTCAGGGTGCACAAAAATACTATCTCTGCTTGAATCTCCTACAAACAAGACAGCAACTGCACTGCCTACCATGGCAGCTCCTGTGGCAGTGGTGGACACCGCGTCGATCGAAAAGGAAATTGAAGCTCTTTGGGGAAAGCGCCCGCGCGGAATGAATGGCTCAAAAATGACTCCCGAAATTCAGCAATGGCAAAAAGATTATTCGCAGGTGTATTCGAAATTTCCTTTGGACTATGTCAAACGATCAGATTGGTTTTTTTATGCGGTCGCACAATGCAAAATGGAGGATATTCAAAGGGCACTTTTGGAAGGAATCAATGTCAACGCGCGAAGATACACGGGCGCACCGTACATCACTGGAGCTTTTGAAGAAGGATGTATTTTATCGGCCCAACTGTTAGTGGAAAAAGGAGCCAAAATTGATTCCGCCTACCTAGGATTACCGGCGGCTTTTTACGCGCGACTTAAAGCTCTACCCATACTCAAATTTCTCAAAGAGAAAGGGGTGGATTTAAATGAAATGAGTGACGAAGGAGAAACGGCCCTCCACCATTGCGTGCAATCGGCCGATCAATATTTACTGAAAGATCTCATTGGTAGCGGCGCTCTGCTAGATGTTAAAAATCGAGACGAAGTCACGCCACTTCTCTTGGCGCTACAACTACACAAAAAGGACCTAGACAACCACGTGGAGGGAATGGGCATTATTGGCTACGACAGCATCGCAACAATTTTGAAAGACGCGGGTGCTAAGCAAACGATTCCAGACAAAAGCGGAATGACGGCAGAAAAATTTGCGAAGCAGCACAAAATCAGATTCTAATGTTCCATCTTTTTTAATACCTATTTTTCTTTTCGCGGACGCCCCAATTAGAAGGGTGAGGACTCCCACATTGTCGCAATTAATCCAGAACTCGGCTGCTTGGAAACACCGGCCACCAAGTAAATGCTTCCTGGTCCAACTGCGGCCGAAAACGCAACCAGATTCGAGCCAAGCTGCTTGGGTCATCGAACTCAGGATTTTAGAGCAACTTCTGAGAGTTGAGTCTGTTCTTAAAGAAGTGTAGAAAAATAAAAATTCTTCCGATCGAACCCAAAGCAAAATTCTCTGAAGCCTTTGACTTAATCGTAGAATCAAAAAATTGTGGTGGGCGCTCTGCAATCCTGGTTGAACCACTGGTGGTGGTTCGAAAGTACCAGGTCCAGTGGATTCGACCCGGATCTGATGTCGTGAAGCTGGCAAAACTACGCAGGGTATGAATTTTTCATCACTCGCCGGAACGATCGCAGTCGTCGTTACACTTTTGAATGCATCGGGGCACGGTGATTTGGTTTGGAAAGGCATAGCTTTAGCCCGTAAGCATGTTTTGATTGAAACCAAGAAGTCGTGGGGCTGTCCTGGTATTTTAAACAAGAATGCGTGCAGCTCTCACAAATGACGCAAAAACCCCCTCACCTCTTGGTAGGAAGTGCGAGGTCTTAGCGCACTTGGGTACATTTATGCTCTCAATCCCATTCCCCACTGGAAACTTAATAAGAATGTGTCTATGATTTCAATTGCAACATCAGAGGGGACCTCGTGAAAAAGTGGATCGCTAAATTCCTGATTCTTGTCTGTACGATGAATATTGTCGTACTGACGGATGGCGACTTTTTTTCAGGAAGCGATCATGCAACCGCGGGTTCAGACGCTTTCGATGAGCTTGCTCAATCCAAATTAGTAACTCAAGCCAATCAAGATATTTCCGCACATCAGGACCATTGCCCACCGGTTGGGCAAGAAGGTGATTGCCACGCTTGCCATATGGGGCATTGCGCTTTCACTTTAGCGACGCTCGGGACTCAGATTTTTTCAGGACTCATAGTTCAAGACCTACTACCGAAAAAGTGCGTCCGCTTTGAAGAGACCTATCTTTCGGGACCCATCAAACCTCCCGCTGTTTAATCAAAAAAACCGTCTGTCGTAGTCGATTGCACCTTGTTTTGAAAGAAAGTGCGCGTTCGTCGCCGTAGCTTGTCCGTAAGGAAAATTAAAATGAATCTATTTTTATTAATCATATTCGGCGTCAGTCTAAATGCTTTTGCTAGTAGCGGACAGTCGCAATGTCCCAGCGTGGAAAATGCGCAGGAGTTACTCAATTGCGCTTTAGAAAATCACCCAAAAATAATTCGTGCGCGATTAAGTCTTTCTCAGGCCAGCGAACAAGATGGTGCCGCCAAACAATGGTTGAATCCTGATCTCGATTCCAAAGCGGTATCCGGAACATCTTTAGGAGACAGAATTGTTGAGACGGAAGTAGCTCTTACTCAAACAATCGAACTGGGTGGAAAAAGAAGTTCGCGGATCGAAAGAGCCGCTGCTGAAAGAGCCTCTGCCGAAGCGATCTTGTCACTCGCAAAAGAACAAGCGATTAACGAAACACTCTCCAACTTAATTCGTCTCAGGCAAATCAGCTTCGAACTCGAAATCGTTGAAGAGGCGCTTCACACGTTTGGAACTATCGGCTCACAGTTTCGCTCGCGCCCGAGACTTACTCCGGATCAGCAGGTGTCGTTTGGAATTTTTTTGCTAGCTGAAGGTGATTACAAACACAAGAGATCAAGCCTTCTTTCTGAGCAGGAAGAAGTAAGGCAGACGTTGTATCTAGCGATAGGGCGTGAGGTGACATTCGATAAACACCTCCTGCCTTTGCCTCGTGCAGCGTGGCCCGATTTAACTGCAAAGGTGCCGCCAGGCTTTCGTGACGGAGAGTTCTTAACTGCGCAGTCTGAACTTATGCTGGGTCAGGCTGAATATGAAATGTCGAAAGCAGCTTCGTGGCCCGATCTAAAACTCGGTCCTGTTTTTCAGTATAAATCGGAAGGGGGAGTTTCTTATCCGACTTTCGGTGTATCACTTGGGTTTCCATTGCCCCTCTTCAGTCAAAACGGTGGCGGCAGAGCCTATGCCTTAAAGGGAATGCTTAAGGCCGAACACAGCTTAAGTCTTCTTCAGCTAGAGAAGACTTCAGAGCAAAGAATCTTACAGACTCGGTACGAGAACGCCATCAAGACGCTTCGCGAGTCGCTCTCAGTTATCGATATAGAAAAGAAGCATAAAAATATCGAATCGCTTTTTCGCCAGGGATTAATTGGCGGTCCTTCTGTAATCGAAATGCATCGGCAGATTCTGGATTTTACAAAAAGCAAACACGAGCAAGAGCTGTTAGCGACTCAGGCTCTGATTAAAATCAAAGCGCAGCAAGGTACTTTGACAGGAGGTTCAATTTTATGAAGAGGACATTAGTGGCTGCGAGCGTGTGTTTTTTACTTTTTTGTCCTATCGACCGCGCAGTTTCTGTGGAGGGTCACGATCACTCCAAGGAAGAAAACAAAGGAAATATCGGACCAGAAAAAGGGATTTTATCTTTCAGCGAAACCAAAGGCTTTGCTCTATCACCCGAAGCGCTAAAAACATTTGAGATTGATTCCAAAGAAGTGACTGGAACATCTCCATGGATACTTCCAACGGCAGTCCTGGTTGTAACAGGAGATGAAAAGAATATTTATCGCTTACGAGACGGGGCTTTTTTGCGCGTTGACGTGCAGATTATTAACAAAACCAAAGACAACGTTACATTGAACTCTAAGGCACTCAGATCTGGAGATCGAGTGGTCACGCGGGGAGCGGGGTTTCTGCGAGTAGCCGAAGTCGATGCAACCAGTGGCGAAACGGGCCATCACCACTGAAAAAGGAAAAGCCATCATGATGAATCGAATCATTCAGTTTTCAGTTTATCACCGCGGAGTCGTTTTATTACTCACGGCTCTCGTTGCTGGATCGGGTTTCTACGCTTTTAAACATCTTCCTATCGATGCAGTGCCCGACATCACTAACAATCAAGTTCAGATCAACACGATTGTCGAGGGCTTGGCTCCCGAAGAGATTGAGCGTGCCATTACTTTTCCTGTCGAATCTTCAATGCGAGGAATTGCTGGCGTCACACAGGTACGCTCCATTACAAGATTTGGGCTTTCGCAAGTTACGGTTGTCTTTAAAGACGCAGTCGACATTTACCGTGCTAGGCAATCTGTTTCCGAGCGACTCCAAGGAGTAAGTGGGGATCTTCCTAAAAGTGCGAAACCGGAACTGGGACCTATTTCTTCTGGTCTTGGAGAAATTTATCAATATGTGCTCGATTACGAGACTAAAGCGACCGCACCCAATGAAAGACTCAAACAGCTCGTCGAACTACGGGCCATTCAGGATTGGTTCGTCAAGCCTAGGCTTCTGACCGTCGAAGGTGTTGCTGAGGTTAATTCTACTGGAGGTTTTGAGAAGCAGTATCACGTCATGCCTAAACCTGAGGCGATGGCGAAATACGGAATCCATTTCAACGACATCATTGAAGCTCTAGAAAATGCAAATAAGAACGTCGGCGGAGGCTACGTTGAGCAAACCGCTGAACAATTCCTTATCCAAGCGGTCGGAATTTTTCAGGACCTTGATGATATTCGTAAAGTTCATATTCGATCTTTAGAGAGTTTTAGAACTGTCACTATCGGTGACATTGCTGAAGTTGGCTTGGGAAAAGAACTTAGGACCGGTGCAGCCACGTTCAATGGTGAGGAAACGGTGCTTGGAACTGCCATGATGCTGTTAGGAGAGAACAGTAGAACCGTTGCGTCTCGGGTTCACGAAAAAGTAAAAGAGCTCGAGAAAATATTACCAGGTGGAGTGAAGCTCACTACAGTTTATGATCGATCCGATCTCGTCAATGCGACTCTAGGGACCGTAGAACACAACTTGCTCATGGGAGCAGTTCTCGTAGTTATTATTCTTTTGATTTTAGTCGGTAATGTTCGTGCGGCTCTTATCACCGCAATCACAATTCCCCTTACATTACTCATTACGTTCCTCGTGATGAAGCCACTCGGAATATCTGGAAATCTGATGAGCTTGGGAGCGCTGGATTTTGGAATTATTGTCGACGGTGTTGTCATTGTGATCGATAATTGCGTGCGAAGAATTGAGGAAAAGGTCCAAGTACTCAAGCGAGCACTTACTCCCGAAGAAAATAAAGCGGTTATAGCCGAGTCTACTATTGAAATCAGACAAGCTGCCGGTTTCGGTCAGCTCATTATCGTTGTCGTTTTTCTTCCTATTTTCGGATTGGTGGGCATCGAAGGAAAAATGTTTCAACCTATGGCTGCTACTTTTGCAATTGCTGTGTTTGCAGCCTTAATCATTTCTTTTACGACGGCACCCGCGCTTGCCAGCCTTTTGCTCACGGGAAGTAAGAACGATCGAGAACCTAAAATTATGCAATGGATTCGTCGCATTTATAATCCTGTGCTCGAAGCAGCGATTCGAAAACGAAAAATAACGATTGCATTTGCGGGTGGGTCGGTTGGAGTAGGAATTCTTTTGTTTTCACTTTTAGGCGGAGAGTTTTTGCCACAGTTAAGCGAAGGATCCTATGCCTTCCATATGATCCGGCCTGTAAATATTGGGATTGATAGGTCGGTTGAGTTTCAGAAAAAAGCCGATCTCATCGTAAAATCCTTTCCTGAAGTGTCTTCGACGTTTTCAAGAATTGGAACAAGCGAGGTTGCTACTGATCCAATGGGGGTGAATGTTGCAGATGCGTACATCATGCTGAAGGATAGAAGCGAGTGGCCTGATTTGGAGAATGGAAAGCGAAGGAACAAAGAAGAACTTGTTTCGGCTATAATCGCCAAACTTGAAAAAGAACTTCCGGGAATGCGCTATTTGGCTTCTCAGCCCATTCAAATGCGCTTCAATGAATTACTGGAAGGTACTCGTGCGGATGTCACAGTAAAGATTTTTGGACCTGATTTAAAAACTCTCGTGGATTTGGGTGCGAAGGTGCAGGCAATAGCTTCAAAAGTTGAGGGAGCGGGCGATGTCGAAGTTGATATCGCTGGGACCTCACCTGTTTTGAAAATCGAGCCAAAAAAGGACGTCTTGAATCGGTACGGAGTTCGATTGAGTGAGATCCTTGAAACTGTCTCGGTTGCCCTTGGTGGAGAGGAAGCAGGAAATCTTTACGAAGGAGATAGACGTTTTCCGATCATGGTCAGGATGAATCAAGAGCAGCGCGAGGACTTGGATGTTATTAAAAAACTACCAGTGGGTATCGCTGGAAACGCTACGGTTCCACTTGAAGAACTTGCAAGCCTCAGCTTTACGGAAACTTATGGTTCTATCAACCGCGAGGATTCTAATCGAAGATCTGCAGTCATGATCAATTTGCGGGGTCGTGACACGGAAAGGTTCGTAAATGAGGCTCGCGAAAAAGTCGAAAAAGAAATCAAGCTTCCGGACGGATATTATATTCAGTGGGGAGGGAACTTTAAGAATCTTAGTGAGGCACGGTTAAGGCTTCTGGTGTTAACGCCGCTTGCTTTAATGCTGGTATTGATGATGATTTATGCAGCCTTTCAAAGCATCGGGCAAACACTTCTTATTTTTTCCTGTGTTCCGCTCGCCTTAGTCGGCGGTGTTCTTGGGCTTATAATTTACGGCTTACCTTTTAGTATATCTGCTGGAGTTGGGTTCATCGCGCTATCCGGAATAGCCGTCTTAAACGGGGTTGTTCTTGTGAATTATTTTAACCAACTCAAACTAAAAGGGATGAGTGGGATTGAGCTTGTGAGAGCAGGTACTTTAATTAGGCTTAGACCGGTGTTGATGACGGCGCTGGTAGATATTTTTGGGTTCTTGCCCATGGTCCTTTCAGTCGGCATTGGTGCCGAGGTCCAAAGGCCATTAGCGGCAGTAGTCATTGGCGGAGTTGTTTCATCAACGGCTCTTACTCTGATCGTCCTACCGACTCTTTACTTAGCCTTCGAAAACAAAATGAAGGCGGTGGCCAGTAGTATGAACCATTAAAGAACGTAAATACCTGGGATATTTTAGATATTTTCATGAGTTTAGTGGATTTTAAATAAATGTTATTAACGTCAGCGGATAAATAATGGGGGATAGAAATGAATGTTCAGAAAATGTGTTTCGGATTGTGGCTAAGCGTTGTTCTAGCGGTTTTCACCGGCTGCCAAGGTGACGAGCGTTTAAAAGAAAAGGCTGAACTTGAGGGCCGCGCGAATGCTGACGAGCAAGTGAAAGCAGAGAAAAAGTATTTAGAAGAGCGAGCGCAAGAAATGGAAGCGGACCTCTCGCAACGACAGCGATTTTATATCGCCACCTCTGGCGTCTATGAAGGCACGATGAAGATTGCGGGCGGACAGGATATTTCAAAGGTAAGACTGACGTTTACTCCAAGCTTGCCCCCGTATAACTCTAACCGGATTCGAACAATGGAAGAAATCGCGTCAGATTTAAATAATCTCTATTTTAATGTTCAAGTGACCCAATGGTCTGATGTTGGTGATATGAAAGCAGCCCTAGCGTTTGGATGTGTTTTTGAGAATGTAAGGCCAGACCTGAAAACCGGTCAGATCAATCTTGCCGCTTCAGAATGCACAAGTGTCTATCGCTTAAATCTCTCTGACGAGTTGGACGTTGTTTCGCCGGTTGACGTAAAGTCGCGTCGAGAGCGAGGGATTCGTTTGGCAGAAGATATTTTAGAAAACAGGGAAACAAACGTAACCGCAATGCGGGGAGTGCGTCAGGTCACAAATGCTGCTCGCATTTTTGAACTGTCAGCAAAGAAGATAGATGAGTAAAGACTGGCGAAACTGATCGCGTAGAAACCCTTTCGATTCCTAGTGCAAGGTACAAAACGCTTCGCGTTTTTTTATTGATAGGCCACCACATCGTCTTCGACGAACGTGGTGGAGGAGGCGGGTATCGAATCCCATTGAGATTTTGAGCTTTTCGGAACACGCGCAAATCTATTTTCCAAGTGTTCTCAAGGACTACCGCAGCCCCAAGAAAGCTAAAAAGCCGTCTCTTGACACATATATCCAATAGATATATAAAGGATATATGGGCACCGTAGTTTATCAGGATGGCTTCAATCTTGCGATTCGCTCAAAGGAGAGTAAACACAAACACTTTCCTCATTGGCATGCAATCGGTCAGGGATTTGAGGCCAGAATTCACCTGGGAACTTTTGAGGTGCTCACCAACACGGGTTTTGGAAGAAACGACTTAAGGAAGATTGTCTCGGCAGTTCGTCACTATCAAGACGTACTGATGGAAAAATGGGAAGAATATCATGGCAAAAAATAGAATAAAAATCGGCAAAAAAGATGTACTCCCCTTCGGCGAATTTGATCCGAAGAAGTCGAAAGTAAAGATCTCTCTTCTTTTGGAAGGAGATCTTCTTGAAGCATACCGTGAGGCCGCTAAGAGTACATCCCATGGCGAATATCAAACTTTGATGAAGGAAAAACTCCGTGAAGCGCTTTTCGGGAGGCAAGTAGATCCCGCTCTTCGCGATACGATTCGTGAGGTGGTGCGCGAGGAAATTAAGAAAGCGGTATGAATACCCCAAAACTCGCTAAGGGAATGAAGGGCTGCCTGCTTTCATTCAACGGAAATATTACCTTCAGGGTTTATGATGAACGTGATCGAGAGAAATTTGTCGACTATCAGGTAGCTCATCATGACCTGGATATTACGATCGAAGATGAAGATGCGTACGTGTACGAAAACAAAGAGGGCGAACCCGTCATAGACTACAGTCCTGCTACGCTGGGTCGATAGGTTTGGCAGGCTTTGCGGGCATTATTGTTTGTTCGATATGCAAAGGGATTTTTAAGGTCAGCGTGAGCAGATTTTTGAAGTAATGGGAGATTTCAGTCTAAAGTATACGGTGGATTCCTGCTCGTCGTTCAGTAAAAGTTCGTTGTAAACTATAAATGTTCGTTCGCCGTTATTCAGCCTGATCTTGATGTTTGCTGTAACCATGGCAGCTGGTACGCCGCCAGGTTGTTCGGGTTGACCGATGCCTAGCTTTTTCAAGGCGGTTTGAGCCTTCATGCCACTAAGGGTGCAAGTCATTGCTTTAGGTTTGGACGGGTCATACGACTGGTCTGCAGTGCTAATGGTAACTTCTTGGACCTGATCTATGACAATTGGTTTTCCTGCATTTGCAATTGGTCCGAACAACAATCCAAGACTCGTGGCGAATCCTAGGAACATTCTAGTTAGTGACATCGAGAAATTATTACTCAAACGACGAAGACGATCAATAACGGATGTCCTCATCGAATTGACAGCAGAAAAATGTTGGTGGAGCCACCAGGAATCGGCTATCGGTCCTCGCGCTGTTCAGCGCTCGGCCGACAGCCCGACCTCGAACATCGCCCGCAAGCGGGCACCCGGTGTTCTCCGGTCTTCGATTCCTAGTGCAAGGTACAAATCGCTTCGCGTTTTTTTATTGATAGGCCACCACATCGTCTTCGACGAATGTGGTGGAGCCTACTTCGCGAATATCGAACTTTCTTCCTTGAGAACCCCGACTACAGCATCTCCGAATTGCAGGCGCTATGCGCTTGAATTCCAAGGATTTAGCTCTCGCCACCGGCCAAGAGATCTATCAGAAGTTTTTGCAAACGTCTGCAACTGATCCCACTTGGGCGGCGCTAGGTCCGCTCCGAGTGCGGTTTGGGTGTCTCAAACCAGGTAGGCCTAAAAAGCGTCCACTGGCAATCCCGTGTAACCGGCATCGCCACGCCAATAAGCGGTACTTCTACGCATTGCGGGCAGTTCTTAGACCAAGACTGCACCCGAACATTTTTCATATCCGCAGGCGTGGGGCTGAGCGGGTCGTAATCGAAATTTTCAAGGCTCGCGCAAAGGGGTTCATCGTCGTTCATATCGACATCGAATCCGCGTTCAAAAACGTCGATATAGGTACGCTAACAGCGATCCTACGGGATCTCGGCATCTCTGTTAATTTCGACTGGCTGTGCGGCCTTGGGGATTACGAAGTAGTCAACTCACACAAGCGTATTGCAGGTCTGCCACAGGGGTTCTCTACCTCACCGATACTCTTTGCGGCCTTCATTGATCCGATTGTGCGGCAGATGAATAAATACTTTTGGACCATCGCTTATGCAGATGACCTGCTGATCTTTGTAAAGTCCGGGGCGGCAGCTAAAGATGCCATTCGATACCTCAAAAAATTACTTGATCGGCATAGCGGTGATCAGAACCCTGACAAGTCAAAGCGAAAGCCAAGCAAAAAACTACAAGTGAATACCAAGCAGGGAAAAGAGCCAATCATCGTTGGCCCCGATCAGGAACTAAAGGTTCTTGGTTTTGTATTTCCGGCTGAATTTGAAAAGGAGTGCGGCAGATGAGTGGACCATTTGATGAACCAGAATATTGGAAGGATCAAGAGATTCCAAAATACCCCAAACAGGGCGGCTATTGGGCGCATAAGCAGTCTCGTGCAATAGAAAATTCTAAAAAGATATTTGCGGAAGGATTTCGGAAGAACGGAGGCAAGGACCTCGAATGGATCTTTAAAAATCCAAACAAAGCCCTCCTCCGAAACAATCACATCAGCGTGGCTTTTAGTCCACTAAAGGCCACAGGGAGAAAACAGGGAGGCAATGAACGGCAAATATTAGAATGCAAAGGGCTCTACGATCAGTTTATAGCTGATCGTAAAAATATTCCTGCCGCATTCGATACTTTGCGCTGCGTCGATCATTTGATCGACTTGGATCTGAAGAATACATCTTCGATGTTGCATCAAAGAGATTCGGATTCGCATTCTCCTAGACACTCTCTTCTTGGAGTACCCTGTTCAGCTTCCGAAACAACGAATGGAACCGGGGGTGATTGCCCGGTTCTGTTCAACTTTTTTGGTCAGGAGTTGGCTCAAGAACGAGAACGGCTGTATCGTGATTCGGTCATTCTTGGCCCCTTAGCAGGGTCTTACTTTGGTAAGGCCAATAAGAAGTCGGCACATCTGAGAACAGCAGTTGCAAGTTTCAAAGAGTTCAAACGACGCATCTGGTCTCACTATATTTGGGCTCACCCAATGAGCATGTTGACCAATACTTTAGGCGAAGTGTCGATCTGTATCAGAGACAAGCTAAATGTGACCGATCAGCATCGGCTCATGCTTCTTCTTCAGAACGAAATTGAAACCATCCGACAGTGGAAATTTCACGATGAACTGCCAGTTCAAACCGGCGAAGACTTTTTTGTTGGTCTTGATATTCAGAAAAGTGTTTTGACTGCAAACGCTATTTATAAATACGCACAACTGACAATGCCGGGGTTTCGTAGCCAGCACTACCAGGCCTATTGTTTGCTCTACAAAGAGCCAAACCCTATTGAGAATATGGCCACGATTCTACTCGCATCAGAACTCGTAACCGCAGGATTGATCTATAAACTTCGAGAGCCCGTTGAGCTCGGTTTATTGAGAGAAAGATTCGAGTTGGTAAAGAAAGTCATCCAAGAGAAACAAATTTTTCTACTGCACGATATTGCAATTGAAGGAGTTCCCACCGCAAAGCTGCGAAATGGTGTCACTGGCAGATTAAAGAAACTCTGGAATGAGCATTGCAAAAGAGAGGCTGCTTGTACGGAATTGGTAAACTTTTTAAACCAATTCAATACGCATTACTCCCGGACCGAGAATAATCCATTATTTTCGATAAGTTGCCGGTCACAAGACCGATGCTATAAATACGGGATGTGTATACAGCGAAAGGATGAAAAATAATGAGTCAGAATGAACCCAAAGAGAAAACTGCTGTCGCAAAGCTGCGAGAGCGATTTTATGAAATCAAGAAAAGCATAAAACCATCTGAGAAATTGAAAGAGCTTCTTCGGCAAGAGCCCAAAAAAGATGAAGCAGTGAGACTGACCTATTAAGGACTTCACAATCGGTCCTCTTTAGCAGGATATAATTGAAATCGTCGGGCGTGCAGAGATTGGAACAACAGATGCGAGGATTGCACCTTACTTCAGGTGAGCATGTTGAAAAATAAGACTCTCGGTATCATTGGCATGGATAGTTTCGTTCTTGATCCGAAAAATACTCGAAATCTTAAAATATGATTCCAATGCCAACGATCCACGCAGCAAAGATGAATTCTACGAATCCGATAAATGATTCTCTCGTATTATCTGTGGAAATTATTTTACGTCCCCATCCATTATGCTTGAGGGCATAAATCATCAGTCCAACTACAAGTGTTGAAAAAAACGTAAGACGAGAAAGCAGCTTGTTGTGGTCCTCAGCCTTTATTCGTTCGTCACGCTCAGTTTTTAGAAAACTGACAGCCTCTTTGCAGTCTGTGCAAAGTATCTGCTGCGGATCTCCTCTTTTAGGCTTAGAGGCTGATGCAACCATCGCATTCGCTGAGGCTTGATGACGAACTAATCCTTCTAGACTCTCGATTGCAAGCTCATCGTTCCCTTGAATAATACTTTGTACATCGGCTCTACTGTAGGTTGAAACTTCAGTAGCGTCGTATTCCGTGTGTTGCTTCATGAGCTTATGAGCAAATGGATTAATATCGAAGTGTACAATCACTCCTAACGCCGCTGAGACGAAGAATACGTAGGCAGCTACTTCGCTAATTCTTTTCATAATCAATCCGATCCTACTTAAGAAATACTAAAAAAAGCGGCTAACCTTCGACAGCAGTTTTCCACATCATAATGCCATCTTCAGAAACTTCGAGTTCCGAAATTCGTGAAAGTATTAGGCGATAGGCTGGTCCGACGGCAAGGTGAGGCAGATGGGACCAGAAAAGAGCTTCTTTGATAAAAGAATCCCAGCCTATATATACTCCCAGTCGAATGCCTCGAGACTCAGCACGACTCAGAGAACGTTTAAGATCGAGTTCCTTTTGATCGGTCGATACAGCAAGCATCCCAACTTTGGTAAGCCCTGATTCTCGCACCCGCTCAGTTAGATTATTTAAATCTTGTTCGGTGATTGGTTTGTCTCGAACTTCAAATACTCGCTCGAAATCGCGTCCCTTGGGCTCGGTCAGTAATCCAACGTCACCTGGCATCTTTCGACTTGGATCGTTGACTCTGCTAACACGAACCTTTTCTTTTCCCATCATCGCATCAAGTAAGCCAGCGGCCACCGCTTGGGCACGCTTTCCACCTTCTGAGTTTTCTGAAACAAAATCTGCAACGAGCTTGGTGAGATCATGTTCTGAAAGGTTGTCACCAATGCCCTCTTCATACTCGAGAAGCGTTTTCTTTTTTTCTCTAACGTGCAAAAAGGCACGAAGGGCCGCTCGGGCCTCTTTTTCGGTTTTTACTTTATCAAGGGCCTCTAGGGCGTCACAAAGTATAGAAAGTGCCATCTCTGCATCAGATCGCACCTTCATTTTGCGGGAAACTCGAGGTTTGCCGAAAAACGGCTGATTATTGAGTGGCTCTCGCCCCGTTACGCCAAGGTCTATTCCAAGTCTTGCACCCTCAGCAGCTAGAACTTCCTTGCAAAGCGCACGCGCTGAGTAGGTATTTGCCTCGCGCTCTTCTCCTACTTGCAGGGAGAATGGATCAATCTCGATGTGAGTCGCCTTAGCAAGTAAAGCTGTGCCAAGCATCGCAATCATCGTTTTATTTTTCTTCTCGCACTCTTTACTGAGTGATCGAACTCTATCAGTCCACGCACCCTTCATTTGAATGGAGCGAGCTTCAAGTGTTTCTTCCTCCAGAATTTTACGGGCAAGTTCTTGATTGATCTTCACTACTTTTAATTATGGACGAATAGCATCGAGAATTCCCGCAATTTTTGATCGGCACGGTGGTCATTCTCTGCCGGGTGTCCACTTCATATGTCTAATCGGATCACATTTGAGTGCGTCAGCAAGCGAACCTATCGCTCGGAGCGTTGCGTTGTAGTCTTCTCGAGACGCCATAGACTTGAGAGTGTCAGTTGCGATTCCAGTTCGTATACCGAGCGCCTCGTAGGTAAGACGAATGCCTGTGCGCGCCTCATAATCCTGGATAGCTTCTTTTAAATCGAATCTCAGGTGTCCCATATTAACGTGTATTGACAGTACACCAGCACGCCCCTATTCTAAAAGCACGATTTCGAGTCAGACATTCAACTTAGAAGGAGCTTCAGTGGCAAAAACGAAGCGTCGCCAATCCAATTCGCTTAAGATCATCAGTCTCTTTTCTGGAGCTGGAGGATTGGACTATGGTTTAGAAGCTGCTGGTTTTGAAACTGCCGTGTGTCTCGAGATGGACAAGTGGTGCTGCGAAACACTTCGCCGAAATCGGGAATGGGCCGTTATCGAAGGGAAAGTAGAAGATATTTCGACGGCACAGATTCTAGAAGCCGGAAACCTAAAGTTGGGGGAGGCGGCACTGCTAATTGGCGGACCGCCATGTCAGCCATTTTCAAAGTCAGGCTATTGGGTTTCAGGTGATTCTGCGCGCCTCAAAGATCCTCGCTCTAAAACCCTTGAAGAATACATGCGAGTTTTGGAAGAAACACTTCCTCAGGCATTCATATTGGAAAACGTATTTGGACTTGCCTACAAAGGTAAGGACGAAGGTCTTGTTTTCTTACGAGAGACATTAGAGCGGATAAACAAAAAGAAAAAAACTAACTACTCCTTTGAGTGGAAAGTATTGAATGCCGCTAACTATGGCGTTCCGCAGATTAGAGAACGAGTTTTTATTATCGGTTCTAAAGATGGAGTTAAATTTAACTTTCCTTCGCCAATGTTTCGCCTGGCCGATGATAGCGATGATCCTTTGTTTAGCTCAAAGCTACCGCTCGCCCGGAATGCTTGGGATGCGATTGGCGATCTAGATGACAGCGGTGATCATCCTGGAAAAAGCAGAGTTGGCGGTCAATGGGGTGATTTGCTTCCTTCAATTCCTGAGGGCCAAAATTATTTATGGCATACCTCTCGCGGCGGAGGGAAACCACTGTTTGGATGGCGGTCACGCTATTGGAGCTTTCTTCTTAAATTAGCGAAAGAAAAGCCGAGCTGGACCATTCAAGCACAGCCGGGCTCTGCGATTGGGCCATTTCACTGGAAGAATAGAAGACTATCTATGCGTGAAATGGCTCGCATACAGACGTTTCCGGACGATGTAGAGGTGCTAGGAGGGCTGTCCAATGTGCAGAAGCAAGTTGGAAATGCTGTGCCATCTTTGCTTGCGGAAGTGCTTGGCAGAGCAATTCTCTCTCAATTCTTTAGCATGAAGGTTGGTTCAAAGCTGGAGCTTTTACCGCCGGATCGAAAGCCTCTTCCCGCAATCGAACCGATCTTCAGGGTTCCATCAAAATATAAACCCGTAACTCCATCAGCACGTTCCGTGCGAGAAGAGCGAGGAGCCGCCCAGACAACCTAAGCAGGTTGAATGTGCTATTGCATGGCCATACGTAAATTTAATATCAGCATCGAAGGACGAGTTAAGAAGATTAAGGCGAAAGATTTTCTTATTGCTTTGTATGAGGCCATCAGCAACTCGATTCATTCAATTGAATCTGGTGGTGGCAATGGGTCGATTGATGTTCAGATTCTCAGAAACCCACGACAGTCAGATCTCGAAGGTGTAAATGCGGATAGAGAACCGCCAATTACAGGATTTGTAGTTACTGACAACGGGGTCGGTTTCAATGATCTTCACATGGAGTCTTTCTGTGAGGCAGACTCAACCTTTAAAGCCCAGATTGGCGGAAAAGGTGTCGGAAGATTTTCGTGGCTGAAATTTTTCGATAAAGTTCAGATTGAAAGCGTATTCGCAGGCTCCACGAAGAAGAAAAAGCGAAACTTTACTTTCTCGACATCTGGAATTGATGAAGATGATCTGATCGAAGTGACCTCTGACCCGTATACAACTGTGACATTATCGCCTCTCAGTATTAACTATGAGTCGAAAACCAGAAAGTCTTTGGACGAGGTTTGCATTGCAGTTGTGGAGCATTTTATTGCTTACTTGGTAACTGGTGCATTGCCGAAGCTAAAGATACGTGATGGCGCAGCATCTCAAGACATCGGTGATCTATACCAAAGAAGCATTGGCAAACACACGACCAAGCACAGCTTCACAATCAAGGGAAACCAGTTTGACGCGACAGGAGTCCGATTCTTTCTCGGAAACCAGGCGCACACTGGTTTTTTATGCGGTGATAAGCGTGTCTCTGAGAAAATTGTTCTAGGCAAGAGAGATCCGTTTTTTTCTCGAAGATTTACTGATGAAGAATTGCGCCAGTATGCTTTTCAGGTTTTTGTCCAGTCTGACTATCTTAACAGCATAGTAAATGACGATAGAGATGGGTTTCGATTTCCTGAGACAGGGTCCCTAGAGGCAACCGGTCCAGAGGCAGTTACAAAAGATCAGATTGCCGAAGAAGTTTTAAAAATCGCCAGGTCGGTAATGGCAACGGAAATCGACAAGATGAAAACAGCCAACATTGAGACTGTTAAGTCCTTTGTTTCAAGCGATGCTCCTCAGTATAGGTATCTGCTCAATAAGAATTCGGATGCTGTCGCGGCCATTCATGAGACAGATAAAGTAAAGATAGACCAAGCACTTCGCAGACTACAGTTTGAAGAGGAAATGAAAACGCGGGCAGAGATGGCTGCTCTTATGCGAAAGTCCGAAGAGGTTAATGAATCTGCTAAGGAAGAATGGAGACAGAAGTCTTCCGAAATTCTTTCAAAATTGAATGAGGAGGGAAAGGCAAACCTCGCAGGCTATATTGTTCAAAGGCGACTGATTCTGGAGCTGCTCAAAAAACGAATGGAAATCGCTGATGATGGTCACGCTCGAGAAGAAGCCATTCATCAACTTATCTTTCCGATGCGTACCACCTCAGATGACGTGGGATATGAAGATCAAAATCTTTGGATTATTGATGAGCGGCTTTCATACCACTATTATTTAGCTTCAGACAAACCACTCAATCAAATCGAGCCGGCAGATTCTACAAGTCGTAAAGAGCCTGATGTTATCGTCTTCAATCGCCCCATTGCACTAAATGATCGACCAGAACACGAAAAGTATGAGTCGATTGTAATTTTAGAGTTCAAACGCCCTTGTGAAACGTCCGTAGAAGGCCAAAAGAATCCCGTAGATCAGATTTTAGAGTATATCGAACTTATTCGGGAAGGTCGTGCAAAGACTCGCAAAGAAAGACCTATTCAGGCGACTGACTCTACGTATTTCTTTGGATATGTCGTCTGTGAATTGGATCCTTTATTGAAGAAGATTCTATTGCGCAAAACCATGCGAGAAACACCTGATGGAAGGGGTATGTTTGGATTTTTCCCAGACCATCGTGCCTATATTGAAGTCATAAGTTACGACAAAATGTTAGATGATGCGCAAAAACGAAATCGTATCCTGTTTGAGAAGCTGCAGCTTCCGACAACACCACTGATTTGAGAGGCGCATATGGCGAATAAAGAACAGGTCGAAGCTTTTTCGAGAGTCGTAGAACTCACTAAGAAAGTTAGAACCGCAATCTCAAATAAAACAATAGACACTGCTGAAGTGCAGCGGACTTTAGTTGAGATGAAAAACAACTACACTAAGCTCCAGAGCTTCTTTGCTAAAGATGATCCTTTTTGGCAATTACCAGAGTTTTTAGAAACCAAGGTATCTTCTCTCGCCACGGCATCCCAGTCAGTGAAGAACGAAATTGCGGAGATTTTGCGCAAAGCAGTTTCTCACGGAGAATCTCAACTTCCTCAATTAAGAGAGCAAGCAAAGAGTTTTGTAGATTCCGTTCTTGATAAAATGGGAATCAAAAAAGGCTAAAAATATTTCGGGCAAACTCTTGATTTCATGAAGTTCTCGAAGGAATAACTGAGGGACATGCATGTGTCCGGAGTGCATCTAAGTCAGTAAGCGCCACTGTTTTGCTTGCAAGAATTTAGTCTCGTACTCTTACGGCATGGACACGACGATAAAATCAGTCGCTTACGCCCGAGTGAGTACGGTTCTTCAGGGACAAGATCCGGAGCATCAACTTGTTCCAATACGCGATATTGCAAAGAGCCGGGGCTACACGCTAGTTGCTGAATATGTAGATCGAATCAGTGGAACGACGCCGACTGAAAAACGAAAAGCACTTGATGAGCTTGTTAAGCAGGCTCGACAGGGAAAATTCAAGGTCGTCATCATATATGCATTGGATCGACTTGGCCGTGATCTACGGCATTTACTCAATCTGTTACACGAACTAGATGCCCTTGGCATAACGGTCGTTTCAATTAGAGAGTCCCTTGATTTCGGATCACCCATGGGCCGCGCCTGCATCGCTCTCATCGGGATCATGAGTCAACTTGAGCGGGAGTGGATCAGTCAGCGTATTAAAACAGCTCTCGCGGTAAAAAAACTAACGGCGCAGCAGACAGGTAGCGGATGGCGTGCAGGGCGGCCCGAATTAGATCAATCAATTGTGACTGAGGTAATCGCGCTTCGTGATTCTGGTCTCTCTTATAGGGCTATCCGAAAACATCTAAATGGTCGCGTAAGCCTTGCGAAGATTTCAATGATCTTAAAATCTCACCGCGAAACCTCTGTTCAAAAAACGTAGAAATTTACGGCACAAAAAATCGTTCAAAAACAGAACGATACAAAACGTAAAAGCTTCGCCTCATCACGTTTCTATCGCGTTTATAATCCAAATCTTTTATAAACGGATTTTGCAAACGTCTGCAAAATCCACTTCTCCAATGGGTACGAACATTCGTAATTGAATCTCTCGTCACGAATACGGAGAAACGAAGTATCGTAATAAACAACAAAACTATGGAAACCTATTTAGTAGGCAATTTCTTCAGCCGAAGATTCCATAGAGTATGGTGCGTAAAAGAAAGACCGAAAACATCGCGCTCGCACGAGTGCTTAGAAATATCGCTGATGAGCGAGGACTGACATTGAAGCAACTAGCTGCAATGGCGGAGGTCCGTGTTTCGGTTATTCAAAGTTGGATGGAGGGCCGAGTGCCCCATGAACTTCTTGCTGTGAAAAAGCTAGCAAAGGTTCTTGGTGTCTCTTTTGAGCATCTTCTTTTCGGTCACGTTGAAACCGAAGTCCTTCACATCGAAGAACATTATAATGAGTCGGAAATATTCGAGGGCCTGTGCAAGGTCCGCCTGATGCGCCTCACTCCAAAACGAGGTGGAAAATGAAACTTCAAACGATCATTGCATCAGTTCTAGTCTTTTTGGGAACCATCAGCGCCAATGCAGGAAACCTAGTCTGTCCTGAAGGCACCCAACGTGAGACCGAAGGTGACATCACTGCTGAACATTTAGAATTCTGCGCAAAAACAGTAAACGGTGCTGTGGTAAAACATGGGCCCTATGCCGTT
The DNA here is from genome assembly GCA_964549505.1 of uncultured Oligoflexia bacterium. Lineage (GTDB taxonomy): Bacteria > Bdellovibrionota > UBA1018 > UBA1018 > CAZJVD01 > CAZJVD01. The sequence continues at coordinate 4,306 of CAZJVD010000008.1, read as the reverse complement.
TACTCTTCACGCGTCGAGAAATCTGAGATCGGCCAATACGAGAGTGGCAAAGCTACAGGTACTTGGATCGCACTTCATCCCAATACTGGTGGAAAAAAAGGCGCTGAGGGACCGATGTGCAACGACATCAAGTGCGGCAAGTGGACTTACTGGCACAAGAACGGCCAAATTGAGCAAACAGAAGAGCACCTGTCTGATGGCGTAGTTCAAACGGCTGAGTATTACGAAAGTGGCGCCAAAGCGAATGAGGGAAAAAAGCGTAATGATAAACCTTTCGGCGAATGGGCCTTCTACTCTTTAGAGGGAAAGCTAATTGCAAAAGGAGACTTTGCGGCGGCTGAGAAGAAATTTAAGCAGTATGTAGCCCAACTAAACTCAGCCCAAGGAATTGCGCTCACCGAAGGAGTATTCAACCCCTGCTACCGCGCTCAGCTCCAAAGTCTACAATCTGGCGGTGTCATGAACACCAAGTGGATTCCTAAGAAGGGCCAACTCTTTCGCGCTGACGACAGCTATTATAAAATTGCGGCTGTGATTTCTCAGAATCCAGTTCGGCTCTTAATTGAAGGAACCGCGAATGCAGGTGAAGCCGGACTAAAGAACTCATGCCTTATTGTGGTTACCGTAAAAGATAGAAATAAACTAAAGACCACGACCGCACCCTTTGCGGGATACGAAGTGCGTATTGGCGACTCGATTATTGGATTCAAATTAAAGTCATTGGGAACGACTGCCGTAAAGATTCAGTCGCTGCGCAGCATATCAAGTGTTGACGCGAATCTTCCAAACTTCGAGCTAGTCTCAGAAATTCCAATCGCTAATAAATAGGCATCCAACATCTCAACAGAATTCACTCTTAGATTGCGGAGTGGTATTCTGAGAGCATGAAGGCCGCAAAAACAACGCCGACAAAAAAGTTCCTCTCAACGCATCCGAATGGACTGCAAAAAGAGGTCGGTCATCTCGACTCCAAAAGCGGGTTAAGGGTTGGGCCTTGGACACGATTCAATGAGTACGGACGTCTTGAGGAACGAGGAACTTACAAGGCTGGAAAGAAATCTGGTTCTTGGACCGAAGTAGATTGGAAGCGCGGCATCGTATTTACAGTGAAGTATAAAAATGGAGCCGTTCAAACCAGGGCTCACAATAAATTCTTAAACGACAAGAATTTGAGTGATCTTGATAGTCTTATTGAGAGCTTCCAAAATACTTTCCAACACCTAATGCGCATTGCACCGACGAACATTGGGGAGTGCTAATTTCATGATAATCGGAGTGATAAATTATCCATGCAAAGTGCTAATTAGCAGTCTTTTAGCACTAATTTTAGCAGGTGCTCATGAGTGATCCTGATAACTTATTGAAATCAATAGAAGAGCAATACGGCGAAACTCTCGGCTTGCTAAAAGGCTTACGCGAAACTTTTTTTAATGCGTATGAGCAAGAAAATAAGACTTCTACAGATCCTACGCCATCCTTTCCAATCAAAATGCCGGACGTTGTTTGGGAGGCGATCAAAGATCGAATCCCCGATGTTCCAATTAATAAACGAGGCCGCCCCAGTGCATCAAAAAGACTTATCGCTGAGGCAGTTTTGACAACGGTTTACCTTCAGGAAACCCCAGATATTTTTTTGGGTAACGAAATCATTTCGGCATCTACTGTTTGGAAGTATCGCCGCTTGTGGGAAAAGAAGGGGGTTTTCAAAAAGATTAAATCGGCCAAAATCCCTCACCTTTATCCACCTGGCCAAATAAACTGGCGATGGATTAAAAAAATCGACCTCTTCCTACGGTAATCAACTCTCCCATTATTTAGACTTAAAAATTCAGAATTTAAGTCTGTCGATTTTGTTTTCGTGGCTTGATCATTGGCGATAGAATTTAATACCAACCTCATTCTTTGCAAACGTCTGCAAAATCTTAGTTATAAAGAATCGAATGCAAAGAAACTAGGCGGTAGCGTTTCTCCGTAATTTAACAAATTCGGAGGAAAATATGGCTACGGCTCAAATCGTTAAAAATCTACCTAATGTCGGATACGAAAAACGCTTCTTGAGGTATTCGCCCGAGCGCATTCGAGAATCCATTGAGCGAAACAAAAAACGCCGCGAACAACTCGCAAATAAAATGCGTCGCGTCGATGAGCGAATCATCGCTCGGGAGTCACGGCTTAAAGAATTGGCCGTTACTCAATGATCCTGGTCGAAGACGAATCAGGGGCGGTTTATCCAGTAGATCGAGAACGAAACTATTGTGCTTGCGGGGTAAAAACCTGTGGGCACTTAAAACGGGCTCATTCATTTCTGAGTAAATCCCGTACCGCAATCTATGAGGCCTACAGTGGTTTTCACAAAGAGCTGCGGCTCGGCAATATTGATTTGGCCAATGCGTGGGGATCGCTTTTGGCAGAAATGTTCAGCGTAGAAGCGGTTCTGCACTACCTAGAGAAGGCATGTCTTGAAGAGTCCACAGATATTCAGCTCTGGATTAAGTTGAAACAACGCAAGTGGCGCCTTGATCAGGCGATCACCGCGTTCTGCGTAACAATAAAAAAGTGGGAGCTATGCCACTATCGACTTCACCACATCGTCCGTTGGGGTAAAGGCCTGCAAAAGTTTCAGAATGACGAGATTCATTCATTACCTGAAGCCATTGATGAGATGTGCAAAAATCGGGACTTTGTTACCGCCTACGCCATCGTCTTTTGGATAAAAAGCAGCAAGCTCAATCGAAAGGAGTTTTGGGACTTCTTTCGGGAGTGGGATCAGGCTCGGCGTATTCGAGAACTAGAAATCGCATTCTCCCTAAAACCAAAACGCAGCTACGAAGCTATGATCTTTCTCGAAACAGTGCTGGCAGGCAATGCCAAGGGGTCTTCATTCCGCTACTACATCAATAAAGACCGCTCCAAAGAAACCATTCTTATACCACGCTCGCGTTCGTACTACGCAGACAACCATGTGACCGGGGGTTACCAGATTACGAAGGCGATCTGGCGAGACTACGCCAAAGACTTTCGGGCTGCGTCCGGACGGATTGACCTTCGGATGAGCGGCCTCGTGAGTGCTCGTCTATGGCGCGGGGCCGCTTCAATTACGCACCGACTGTGCGGCGGCCAACGGCTAACGGAAATCGAGTGGGAAGACGTATTCATTCCAGAAGATGCCTGGGCTTATGCGATCTCGCTCGATGAATATTTCTACGGCTTCAAACACTAGAAATCTATTTGAATTGCAAGGTCGGCAAAAACTGCTGAGTTTATAGAATCGAAATTGAGTATTAAAATTAAATACTCAGATTCTATGAATAATAAACCATCCGCTAAGCCCGGGCGCTCAGCAAGAAACAAAATAAAATCCCAATACCAAAAATGGGTAAATTGTTACGGCAATGAACGCCTCCGCGTGTCTGCAAGCGTGGTATCTTCGAGATCAACAAAAGAGATCTGGACCATTCGTTTCTCTCTTTCAAAAGTTCAATTAAAGGGGAATTACAAGAAGGTAGTCATAAGTACTATTCAGGAAAAGATCACCAAACCAAGTCTCATTGCAGATCTTCGTATGGCCTTAGATTCTGCAAAATTGAAGCTAAAGACACAGTCAGATGACTACGCGATGACATTCATTGCGCAGCAGTTTTTGTGTTCTTCCGAGTTCAAACGCTTTATTCAGACATCGAAATTTAAGCCAAGAAGCGCAGAGGTTCTGGAAAAAGAACTGAAATCAAAAAATCTTGTTGAGTGGTGGCAGTGGTGGCGTTTGCTTAGTGACGACGTTTCCTTTGGATGGGTGAACATTAGACAACCATTCATTCCTACGATCCCAAAAAGCTCAAGTATCCGTCCTCGCAGCGGATATTTATTTCTGTTGCTAGAGCAAGGGAAGCGTTCAGCAAAACGCCAGGGTCGCACGAAGAAACTTGTAACGTCTGAGCCAACAACAGTCGTTTCTGCCACCCATGGCACAGAGACACCTATAGTTTCTGTGGAGTTCAAGAGTTCAAATAAAATTCCTCCAGGACAAGTTCTGTTGACGCTGAAGTCATTCAGCACCCTTGCAGATGAAGGCCTCTCTCAAGTGATATGGTACTTTTATAAGCACCACTACAACGACCCCGCTCGAACTGCGATACAAGCTAACGTGCTACGAAAGCTAAGAGAGCAAGGCTTAATCGAGAGTCTTTCAAATAAGTTCTCTGACGCATTTAAAAGATCTTTTGAGCGAATCGAACTTGCGGCCCAAGAGGCGGGTGACGTTGGCCCCTTCTTTGGAGCACTCGAATCCTCACGATTTAGAGGCTAGCCG
>CAZJVD010000007.1:0-144339 GCA_964549505.1 uncultured Oligoflexia bacterium | reverse complement strand
AAGTGTTACCTATGTCTCCAGTATAATCTGTAACCTATGTGTCCGGAATGGACCCTTTGAAAAATGGTTGGCTCGACTGGGATTGAACCAGCGACCTCTACCGTGTCAAGGTAGCGCTCTACCACTGAGCTACGAGCCAATGAAACGACTCCTATAAAACACTCGACAAATAACACAGCCTCTATAAGACCGCTCACGAAAAAACACGGTCTGCGGCGGCCTGCAGAGCTTCGAGCCCTCGCCTCATCAACAACTCATGATCACGCACGGGCGTCGTTAAATGTTCCGCTACAAACGCCGGACGCGCGTTCGAAATCCCGCACGGATTGATTCCGGCAAAACTGAGCGACGTCGGATAAATATTAAAACTAAGCCCGTGCAAAACAACGCCTGATTTAATCGCGATACCGACGCTCGCAAGCTTACCTCGTTCGGTCCACACCCCCAGCTCCTGACCATCGCGACACTGGGTCGCAACGCCCAGACTCGCGGCTGCCGTTACGGCGATATCCAAGAGTTTTCGAACGACGATCCGAACACCGGTGGTCGAACCCGTCAGATCGACAAGACGGGCAACCGGAAACAAAACCCATTGCCCCGGACCATGGTAGGTTTCGTTCCCACCGCGATCGGTTTCGATAACTGCCACACCCTGCTTCATGATCGCTTGAGCCTGCGCCGCAAAACTATCGAGCGTGAGTTTGCGACCGAGCGTTACAACCGGCGACAACTCCGAAAACAGAAACTCACCGCGCGAAACGCCTCCGAGAATATCGGACTGGGTCTTTCGCTGGACACGATCCAACGCGAGATAGTCCCATGGGCTCAGACCCTCGGTGCGAAACACACGATGGGGCCACTTTTTAGAATGCTCCCGCGGGACGCTTGGCAAGCCACAGTCCGAGGTCGTTTCGAAGTTCTTGGAGTCCATAAGAGGGCTTAAGCAAACATGACATGACGATATTTTCAAGGTCCTGGTGTGTATGCGACCACAACGCTATCCGAGCTACATTATCGATGAAAAAATGAAGAGCGCTCTCTTTGAACGCGGTCTCAGTCGAACAGAGCGATCGAAAAACGGTGTCACCAAAGATGACTGCATTTTTCGCGCGAAACGGAGGCATCTCCACAATATGCCGATACAAGATCACACCCAAGCTGAAGACATCGGCACGCTCACCTGAGAAGCAGGCCGGATTGTATTCAATCGAAACCACGCGTTCGCCCATGTAAGGCCGCGCGACCTCGATCATCGCAGGCGGAAGTAACTCGGCGCGATCCTCATGTCCGGGCACGACAAAGATATCGTAAGGAGTTAACTCGCCATATCCTGCGGGACGGATCTTTCGAAAGTCCAATAGCACGCGACTGAGATGATGAACCAGCTTTGCTCCGTCAATCCGACGCTCGCCTTGACGTCGCTCGGCCCAGAGCTGAGCCAGACTCTTGCCATGGGCAAACCAAAAGTCATGAGCATCCGGACTCCTGCGATCCTCGAGGCTCAGTGGTTCGAACGGCAACATGAGGGGTGTCGGATAGGTCCGTTTTTTTGCAAAAAACCCAGCGAGCGTCGGCTCACGTGCCACGAGCTGGCTGGCAAACGCCTGAGCTTCGATGATGCCGATCGAGCGTTCACGATCTCCGACGATGGGTCTCCCGGTGGCCGACAGCAACGTCTTTCGAACGCCCGAGGCTGCCGATTCCCACCGAACACCGCCATAGGGACCACTCGAACGAACCACAAGCGTGTCGCCGGCTGCATCCAGGACTGTGCGAACCAAGTAAGGGCCTGCAAAGTACGAAACGGGCTGCTGAAGCACCGTTAGAATCATGGTCTGATTGGCGAGCACCCAGGCGCAGGCGGAAGGTCCGTGACCCTGATTCGCCCGATCCGCATGATCGGCCTGATTCGCATGATCAAAATAATCCGTAGCGTAGCCATCCGCGAGCCCGAACGAACTCATGAGAGCAAGGCCAAGCCTAAGATTTCTCAGAAGCTGCATGATAGCGGACGATTAACGAATCTGGCATTATGCGTCAACATGATACGCTAGAGTCATGTCACTTCTCGCACTCGGTTCACCGGCCGTCGTGTCTATAGCGCTTCTCACGCTGTCGAATCTCTTTATGACCGCCGCCTGGTACGGACATCTCAAGTACAAGTCGTCGCCACTTTGGATCGCCGTTCTTGTGAGTTGGGGAATTGCGTTTTTTGAATACTGCCTCCAAGTCCCCGCAAATCGGATCGGCAATCAAACGCTGAGTGTGACCGAACTCAAGACACTTCAGGAAGTCATTACGTTGGTGGTGTTTAGCGGGTTCTCAGTCTGGTATCTGGGTGAGTCGCTACGCTGGAATCACTTCGTCGCGTTCGTGTGCTTGGTCGCGGCTGTGTACTTCGTGTTTTTACCGAAGATTCCGTAAGCGCTCAATACAATCGAACGACATCACCGAGTTGAAACTGACCGCCCGTGTGCACGACAGCGAGTGCGGCGTCCGGTCCGACAAAGTCCTGAACCTCGAGCGTGCCTTTGAGCTGCCCGTCCGTGCGCCCTAAGTATGCGCCTGTCGCAGGATCATAGACATCTTCGCCTGGCGTAAGAACGCGCAGGATATCGCCACCAACAAGTCCCGACATGCGTCCGGAGTTGAGAACCACTTTTGAGCCCGTGATCTTTGCGATCTTGCCTTCCCACTGCATCTTCTCCATACCGAGGAGAATCTGCGGTGAGATCGTTTTGACCGTGTTGCGAATAGCGAGTTTGATCAGCTCGGTGCGATACGCCGTGCTTTGCATGTCTTTGCCTTCGAATGCGACCATCGCACTGCTTGAGGCTTCGCCAGAACGGGATGTCGCCATCACCTCGCGCCCGCCGGCCACATCAAAAAGTTTAATTTCGATCTCAACGGCCGCGAGCGACTGTGTCTGCCTCAGAACACCGACTTCGTCACCGCGTTGCCGGAAAACGATCTTCGAAACACGACCGATCACGAGACTTGCGACACCCATAGAGCGGCCTTCGCGAATCAGTTGGGCGACCTTGACGTTATCGCCATCGATATACTCACGCGTTCCGAAGCGCGATTCTACTTCGGTGGGCACGATCACACGTTGTGAAAGAAAAAGTTCGCGCCTGAGTTCGTCTGCTGAAAACTTTCCAAGTTCGCCGTACTGGATCGGCGTCACGTTCATAAAGTCGAGAACCACAATACGCTTCTTGGGCTGTCCCATCTTCTCGATGCGATTGGCGACGTTCATCTCGGGAGTCGACTCTCGACTGTATTGTTGATCGTCCCGAAATCCGTCAGACCGAGCACAGCCGACTAAGACGCAGAGTGCGCCTATCAGTATACGCGTTAGTGTACTTGTTAGCGCACCCGCCGGGTACAGACTGTTGCTACGTCGTGACTGGATACCTGAACGAACCATCGTTATTTCCTTTAACGAATACTGACGTTCTTAACTTCACCCTCAACGCGATGAGACTCTCCAGACATTCCGAAACCACTCGGCGTAAACACCCGATCTTTCGGTAACGGTATGGAAACAATCTGCTCCTGAATCTCAGCAACCGCGAGTGACGAACGCGCCACAAGCTCTGTCGTTCCCCTCAAAAGCATCTTCTCAAAAACCATCGCGTCTTCTCCTAAGCGCGTCTTGAGCTCGGCTTTCAAGGCCTGAAGCTCCGCAATCGACCGCAGTCCTTTGATCGCGAACGTCCACTCGATCACCGGACCTGTTGGCGTCTCGGGTTCTGCCGACGCTGCTGTCATCGCACCTGTCATCGCACCTGTCGCAGCACCTACCGCGGCACCTGTTTGGGGTGCCGTGGATGCGGTCGGAACTTCGGCCCAAACGCTTCCCGCAAGACTGCTCAAAACCAAGCCCAAAACCGCAGAACCAAGTCGCTTTTTCATTATTGCATCCTCACGACGTCACGTCCAAAAATCTCATTTACGGAACGCACCAACTCAGGCGATCCGGCGACATTCAGGTCGCTCGGTAACGCTAACGATGTCGAACCTTTGTCGCTCACAAAATCAATGGTAACCGGTACGTTACCGCGAAAACCCAAAAGGCGCTTTTTAAGCTCCCGCATTTGATCGACGGATGTTTCATGGGGTTTCAACGTGAGCGTCACTTTATTGACCTTATCGAGATCGGTGTCACGTGCGTTTTCAAGACCCATCAAGAAAAGCTTGGGCTCCCCTTCGCGCACTTCAATCTCGGCCGACGCGACGATGACATCGGTTTGTGCGAGCGCAGCTTTCAGTTTTGTATTCAGCTGGGCAAATGCATCCGGAAAGATCACTAGCTCGATCGATCCCGTGAGATCTTCGAGAACTCCAAAAGCCATGAGTTTGCCTTTTTTTGTCGTTAGCTCACGAAGACTTGCGATCAGGCCTGCGATCTTGATCTGCTTGCGAGGAACACCGTAACCACGACCGGGAATCATTTGCGGCTGTGCCGCTGGCTTTGGAGACGCGGCCTGTTTCTCCGCAAGCAAGCGCAGGCGTTCGACAGACCAACCGAATTTCGATTCGCAACGCTTCTGCCATGCATCCATCGGGTGACCCGACACATAGAAACCAACCGTCTTTTTCTCCAGAGAAAGCCGTTCAGCACTCGACCAATCCGCACGCGTTTTAAAAAGACCACCGGCTTGAGCTTCGGGAACAGCGACTTCTGTCATCTGAAAAGCTTCGAAGAGCGAGCTCTGTCCAAGGTCGCGTTCGGCCTGTTCTTCGGAACCATGCTCAATCAAACCAGCGATCGATTCAAAGAGCGTCGCGCGATTGACTTCGGCAATACCATCGAACGCGCCCGAACAGACAAGCGCTTCCATGACTTTCTTGTTCACCTTGCGCGTCGAAATACGACGAACAAAGTCGACAACAGTTTTATAGGGAGGCTTATCGCCGCTACGTTCTTCGATCATCGAATCGACAGCAATACTTCCGACACCCTTGATGGCTTCGAGCCCAAAACGAACTGCCGAAACACCTGACTCGAGATTCTCCACGCTAAAATTCCGCTCGGATCGATTCACGTCGGGTGGCAACACGCGAAGCTGATGCGCGCGCGCGTCCTGAATATACTTTGCAAGCTTCTCTGTGTTGTTCATTTCAGTTGTCATCAGAGCAGCCATGAACTCCGCCGATGAGTGTGCTTTCAAGTACGCCGTCTGATACGTGAGCATCGCGTAAGCCGCGGAGTGTGACTTATTAAAACCATACTCCGCAAATTTCGCCATCTTGTCGAAGATAGCCTCGGAGATCTGAACCGGCACTTTTCGTTCTGCCGCCCCTTTAAGAAAAATCTCGCGATGCCTCGTCATCTCGGCGGCGATTTTCTTTCCCATCGCCTTTCGAAGCATGTCAGCTTGTCCAAGCGTGTAACCGGCGAGCTCGCGTGCAATCTGCATCACCTGTTCTTGGTAGAGAATCACGCCGTAGGTCTCTTTCAAGATCGGCTCGAGTTCCGGCAACTCGTACTCAATCGGTATACGACCGTGTTTACACTCTATAAACGTGTCGACCATCCCGCTACCGAGCGGACCTGGGCGATAGAGCGCATTGATAGCAGTGAGATCTTCGATCGAGGACGGAGCCAGCTTCGAACAGAGGTCTTTCATGCCAGGGCTTTCCACTTGGAAAACGCCGTCCGTGTCCGCCGATCCGATGAGTTTAAAAACAGCCGCGTCTTGGTGAGGGATTTTTCGAATATCAAAACCTTCGAAACCAGCGCGACGGCGCACGAGCTTAACGGCCTGATCAATGACGGTGAGAGTTTTAAGTCCCAGGAAGTCAAACTTTACGAGACCGATTTTCTCTGCAAAGTCCTTATCGAACTGCGTGACAACAACGCCGTCTTTGCCAACGTACATCGGACAGTACTCGACAATCGGGCGCTCGGTGATAATCACACCCGCCGCGTGCACGCCTGCGTTTCGATAAAGGCCTTCCAGTTTCTCTGCGATCTTAAAAACTTCGGCAAGCTTTCCATCGCTCTCGATCACCTCACGAAGACGGCTCTCCTTTTCGAGCGCTTGAGGGAGCGTGATACTCAATTCTTCGGGGATCAATTTTGTGATCTGATCGGTCTCAGCAAATGTGAGACCAAAGACGCGACCGACATCTTTGATGACCGCACGTGCCTGCAGTTTTCCAAACGTGATGATCTGAGAAACGTTTTCTTTGCCGTACTTCTGGGTGACATATTCGATCACTTCGCCGCGACGATCCTGACAAAAATCCACATCAAAGTCCGGCATGCTGATCCGCTCGGGATTGATGAAACGCTCAAAGAGAAGATGGAACGCAATCGGATCGATATCCGTGATGTTCAACGAGTATGCAACGAGTGATCCGGCTCCAGAACCACGACCCGGACCGACCGGAATATCACGCTTCTTCGCCCAATTGATGAAGTCAGCGACGATCAAGAAGTAACTCGCAAACCCTGTCTTTAAGATCATCTCCGTCTCGTACTTGAGACGATCCCAATAGGGCTTGGTCGCCGCTTCTTCTTTCAAACCGAGTTCTTCGAGGCGTGTCTTCAGACCTTCGGCTGATTGATCGCGAAAAAACTTTTCGAGATCGAACTTCGCCGTCGCAGCGACGCCTTCTGGACGAAAAACAGGCAAGTGATAAATCGCACGTCCCTTTTCGTCTTCGAACTGAAACTTCACATTACAAGCTTCGGCGATCTTCAGCGTATTATCACAGGCGTCGGGATAGCTTTCAAACGCCGCACGCATTTCCTCTGCAGACTTGAGATAGAACTCTTGCGGCACGAGACTTTTGGGACGATTCCAGTCGAGCTGTCGATTGACCTCGATACACTGAAGTACCTCATGCGCGACGGCATCATCCGGCGCGAGATAATGGCAATCGGTTGTTGCGACGATCGGAATACCTTCCTGTTTCGCCCAACCCGCAAGCACGGAGTTCACACGATCTTGCTCCGTGATCTTTTGATCTTGTAGTTCGAGATAGAAGTCTTTCTCAAAACGATCGCGAAACCATTTTACAGAAGCTAAGGCTTCGTCTTCGTGACCGGTGAGAATTTTATGGGACAGCTCCCCTCGTAAACATCCCGAAAGAACGATCAAACCCTCGCCATACTTCTCTAAGTGCGATCGCGTGACCACAACACGAGGACCCGGCGCCTGACCTTTCTCGACATTGGCGGACTCTTGATAAGCTTCGGTCAATAGTTTGCAAAGATTGCGATAGCCCGCGAGCGATTTGCATAACAGTCCGAGATGGAACGCTTTCGGTCCAAAACGCTCCGCCGGACCACGCCCCGTCGGTAAAAACGTAACTTCGCATCCAAGAATCGGTTTGATCCCAGCTTTTTTACAGCTGCTGTACACATCGATGGCGCCAAAGAGGTTGTTGAGATCCGTGACGGCGACTGAGTGCATGCCGAGTGCTTTGACCCGCTCGACGAGCGCTTTTACGCGCAGTGACCCTTGAAGAAGGCTGTACTGAGTGTGAACGTGGAGATGAACAAAGTCAGATGTCATTGTACTTGAGCTACTGGATCATTGAGTTACTGGGTCATTAGAATTACTAAGCGATACTCGGCGATATTATTCCCATTCAATCGTCGCGGGTGGCTTCGAACTGATGTCGTAAACTACACGGCCGACTTCTGGGACACGATTACAAATCTCACTCGAGGTTTTGGCAAGGAAATCCTGCGGCAGCTGCGCCCAGTCAGCGGTCATCCCGTCTTCCGAGGTCACAGCTCGGAGCGCCACGACATGCTTGTGCGATCGTCCATCGCCCTGCACACCGACGCTACGAATCGGAAGAAAGACCGCAAACGCTTGCCAGACCTTATCGTAAAGCCCACTCGACCGGAGATTCTGAATAAAAATCTCGTCCACGCGCCGAAGAACATCGAGATCACCTGGCTCCACGGGACCGATAACCCGGACAGCAAGCCCTGGCCCGGGAAACGGATGGCGATTGAGAAACACGTCAGGAACACCGAGCGCGCGACCAAGGCGCCGTACTTCGTCTTTAAAAAGATCGCGCAGCGGCTCGAGAAGCTTAAACTTCATGTCCTTTGGGAGACCACCCACGTTGTGGTGGGACTTGATCGTGTGGGCAAAGCCCCCTTGGGTCCCAGCGGCTGGACTCGATTCGATCACGTCGGGGTAGAGCGTGCCCTGGAGTAGGAACTCGGGTTTCACTCGATTTTTCTGGCCGATTTTGTTTTCAATCGCGACGCTGGCTTCTTCGAAAACACGAATGAACTCGGCACCGATGATTTTTCGCTTCAGCTCCGGATCGCTGACGCCCTTGAGTTTGGACAGAAATCTCTGAGACGCGTCTACACACTCGACCGAGAGATGGAGATTCTTTTCGAAAATTTCGCGAACACGGTCGGCTTCCTGAAATCGCAATAGACCATTGTCCACGAACACACAGTGCAAGCGATCGCCGAGCGCTCGATGAACAAGCGCAGCAGCTACCGCGGAGTCCACACCGCCTGAAAGCGCACAGAGAACATGCTTCTCCGGACCCACGATCTTCTGAATCTCGAGCGTCTTCATCTCCACGAGATTCTCGGGACGCCAGTCGGGAGTAAGACCCGCGACCTTAAATAAAAATCCTGACAAGATCTCCAGCCCTTTTTCGGTATGGGACACTTCTGGATGGAACTGAATCCCGTAGATCCTGTCGCCGGCATGGCCGATCGCAGCCATCGCGCCCGACGCGCTCGTGGCGATCGTCTGAAAACCTTTCGGAACGGCGGTCACACTGTCGCCGTGACTCATCCAAACATTCTTTGCGCCTGTCGAGCACCAGCTTCCAAAAAGCGGAGCTCCGCTCTCAGCCGTGATCTCCATACGACCGTACTCTTTGCGCTCACCACCGCGAACGGTCCCGCCTAAGTTTTGAGCAAGCAACTGCATGCCGTAACAGACACCCAGAACAGGGATCTGCTTTTTCGCGCGCCAAACCAGGAAGTCTTTCGGAAGCTGCGGAGAACCTGCTTCGTAAACCGACTGGGGGCCACCACTCAAAATAATCGCACCTGGATTTTCTTTTTCGATCTGCTCAAGCGAAACGCTCGGGAGCAAGATCACCGACCGAACCTCGAGCTCACGCACGCGACGAGCGATGAGTTGGGTGTACTGCGATCCGAAATCTAAGATAACGACTGAATGTGATGTCATCGTGTCTTTCGCGATCACACTGGATTCAACCGATAGTTCGGCGCTTCTTTCGTAATCATAATGTCGTGCGGGTGACTTTCTCGAAGACCACTCGAAGAGATGCGCAAGAACTTCGCGGTCTCATGAAGTTTATCGATCGTCCCGGCACCGCAATACCCGAGCCCCGATCGGATACCGCCCAGCAACTGTTGAACATTGAAACCAAGACTCCCGCGATACGGCACGCGGCCTTCGATTCCTTCAGGAACCATCTTGCCCACGTCTTCGATATCGGCCTGGAAGTAACGATCGCGCGCACCCGACCCATGCGACATGGCCTCTAAACTACCCATGCCACGATAGACTTTGTACGAACGACCCTGAAACAACACGATTTCGCCTGGAGCTTCGTCAGTACCCGCAAAGAGCGATCCCAACATCACGCTCTGTGCGCCGGCCGCAAGAGCTTTCACGATGTCACCGCTGTATCGAATGCCACCGTCTGCAATCAACGGCACACCTTTTTCGCGACAAGCCCGCGCCGCTTCGCTAACAGCGTACAGCTGCGGAACGCCGATGCCGGCAATGATACGCGTCGTGCAGATACTACCGCCACCGATCCCGACTTTCACCGCGTCCGCACCGGCTTCGATCAGAGCTTTTGCACCTTCGTAGGTTCCGATATTGCCCCCGACAACCTGCGCTTTGTCACCAAAACGCTTCTTGATCTCGTGGACCATCTTAAGAACATTTTCAGAGTGTCCGTGCGCGCTATCGACACAGAGAACATCAACATTGGCCGCAATCAGCGCCTCAACGCGCGCCATGCCTTCTTGTCCAATACCGACGGCGGCACCGCAGACCAAACGCCCAAACTGGTCTTTGTTCGCACGGGGAAATGCCCGTTGCTTTTCGATGTCCTTAATCGTGATGAGACCCTTGAGATAACCTTGACCATCCACAACCGGGAGTTTCTCGATACGCTTTTCTTTGAGAAGCGCCTTTGCTTGAGTCATCGTGGTGCCTTCAGGCACGGTCACCAGCGGCGTCTTGGTCATGCGACTCTCTACCGTCTGGTCCAAATGCTCTTCAAAACGTAAGTCGCGGTTGGTGAGAATCCCGACCAAGCGATTGCCACGGCTGTCCTTCTCCGTCACGGGAACTCCCGAGATTTTGTAACGAGCCATGAGCTCGAGCGCCTGCGAAATCTTTGCACCGGGAGCGATCGTCACGGGGTCGAGAATCATCCCCCACTCGCTTTTTTTGACCTTCTCGACTTCGAGTGCCTGGAACTCGACCGAACCGTTCTTGTGAATAATCCCCAGACCGCCTTCTTGAGCCATCGTGATGGCCGCTTTGCTTTCGGTCACGGTGTCCATCGCCGCTGACACCAACGGGATATTCAGTTTGATCTTTCGTGAAAAATGACTCTCGAGATTCACCTCATGAGGCAGGACTTTGGAGTGACTGGGAACGAGGAGCACATCATCAAACGTTAAGGCTTCACCGACAATTTTCATACGAGCGCTTTCCCATCTTCGATACTGGTCTTGTACTCTTCTCCATCTCGAACGTAGTTCTCGGCACTGACTTTTAGAAATCCTAATTCTTCGGCCGTCAATGGCCGAGCCACACGCGCCGGACTACCCATGATGAGTGACTTCGGTGGAAACGTTTTTCCTTCCGTCACGAGCGAACCCGCCGCGACCACGCACTCATCGCCGATCACACAGCCGTCCATGAGCGTCGCACCCATTCCGACAAGAACCCGATCGCCGACCGTGCAGCCATGCAACGTCACACTATGACCAACCGTCACGTCGTCGCCTACTTTGAGCGGATGACGTTTGCGCGTAACGTGCAAAAGACTCTGGTCTTGTATGTTCGTGCGTTCGCCAATGGTGATCCAGTTGACGTCGCCTCGAATAACGACTTGAAACCAAACACTCGACTGCTGACCGATCGACACTTCACCAATCACATCCGCACTCGGCGCGATGAAGCAGCTTTCGTGAATCTTAGGTTTGCATCCATGATGACTGAGAATCACGACGCTACTCCCTTATGGGCCACTTCTCCAAAAACGCTGAGTGGAGTCGCACGTTCGATACGAACATTGACCCATTGACCACGAAGCTCGCGCGCCTGGCCCGACTTAAAAAGAACGACACGATTGCAAGAACTGCGACCGACCCAAGTTACGAGGCCTGGGCCTGCTCCCTGCCCAGCTACCGTCGCGCTTGCTGTCGCGGCGGGTACTGTCGCAACCGGTCCGGTCGCTGTGGCCAGAACTTCCGCTGCTGGGGCCGCGAGTTCTCGTTCGGCAGGAACGGCAGCGCCTTCGCTCTCTTCGGCCTCGGCGTACTGAAGCTTGGCTGGGCCTTCGACGAGCACACGAAGGTTCTCGCCAAACTTTCGCATATTCTGACGAAGCGCCATCTCGCGCGATCGCTCGAGCACAAGCCCGAGCCGTCGCGACTTTTCAGCCGCGGGTACATCGTCTTCGAGCCCTTCGGCTTTCGTTCCGGGACGAGGCGAATACGCAAACACGTACAGGCTGTCGAACTCGAGTTCGTCGATGAGGTCGAGCGTCTTCTGAAAGTCTTCTTCGGTTTCGCCGGGAAATCCGACGATGAGATCCGTTGTCAAAGACACATCCGGCCTGAGTGCGCGAAGCTTATGCATCTGGGCGATATAGTCCTCGATTTTATGATGGCGCGACATGCGCTGTAGAATCCGGTTCGAGCCCGACTGCACCGGTAGGTGCAAATGCGCGGCGAGTTTTTTCACGCCGCTAATCGGGTGATAGCATTGAATCAGTTCGTCGCTGAAGTCGAGCGGATGACTGGACGTGAATCGTATACGCGCCAAGCCCGCAAGTCGTGGATCCGCGTCCATCGCACGCAACAGTTGTGGAAAATTCTCTTCGCCAGCCTTGGGTCCGACCGGCCCGATGACATTGTGTAACTCGCGCGGCCAGCGGTCTTTGACGTTCTTGTTGCCCTTGCCAAAGGAGTTCACGTTCTGGCCGAGCAAGGTCACTTCACGCACGCCTTCGGAAACCAAACGAGCCAGATCGTCCAAAACTTCGTCGATGGTCCGCGACTTTTCGCGACCGCGCGTAAAGGGAACAATGCAGTAACTGCAAAACTTATCGCAGCCCTTCATAATGTTCACAAAAGCTTGGTGAGAGGTTTTTAAAAGTTTCGTTTTCAGTGAGTAATTGCGCGTCCGATCGAACTCGGTCACAGCAAAATGCCGTTCGCCGTTTTCGAGTCGAAACAAAATCTCAGGTAACTGTCCGATCGCATCGGGACCAAAAACAAAGTCTACATACGGCTGTCGTTCGAAAACGGATTTCTTTTCGAGTTGACCCACGCAACCGCCCAGACCAATGAAAGGCTTGGGGTTCATGTGCTGGTAGCGACCCAATTGCGAAAGTGCTTTGTGAGTGGCTTTCTCACGGATGCTGCAACCGTTGACTAAAATCACATCGGCGTCTTCGGCAGTGTCCGTCGGCGTGAGACCCGCATCGCGCAACTCCGAGCCCATCTGTTCCGAGTCCGCTTCGTTCATTTGGCAGCCGAACGTGTGAATATGGAACTTCCTCGCTCTGAGAGTGCTTTGTGAATGCACGTCTGGCACGTTTTTACCGCCTCTTACTAGCTCGTTGGCGAGCTATTGGGTTAGCCATTTGGTTCGCCGTTTGGACCGCCTAGGTGTCTGGAACTTCTAGCAAAAAAGGCGCGGACATTCAAGGTCCGCGGGTACCGCCCCGTGCGCCCTCGTCCGAGAGCACGGACATTTGTTAGGCATACGCCGGACGCGTTGGGCGGATCGAGCGGATCGGGCCCGAACGGTAGTCCGGACGGCCGTCCGTACCGCAGTCCGTGCTGCAGTCCGAATGTCGGTCGTTGACACGATAAGCTGTCGCTTATACAGGGATATTGGTGAAAAACACGATCTTTGGCTTCCAATTCGGCACACTCCTCCTTTTGTTTTCTCTGGCTGCGGCTGCGCAGAATGCTGACACGAAAGCGCCCGCTGCGGCGGCGGCACTCACGCCAGCTGAAACTCATGCATTCATTACGGACGGCCGCCAGACTGTTTGGGCGTTCAATAAGGTGTATTCGATCTCGTCCAACGAGGGTGAGAACAACTGCATACTTGTGAACGGAATCATCATGGACTGCTTCTCGGAGCCGGACCTTCCGTTTGCGACAAAGATCTTCGCGTACGAGGGACCCGGGATGGACAAGGCACATCTCGTCGTTTTCTTTGGGTCAAGCGACCAGCGGCGGCTTGGACATTCTGGCGGTCTGTATTTCTACGACCAGGGTGATTTCAACTCGTGGGACCACATACGCGTGAACGGAATACGCGACATTACGGTCTTTAAGGGTCAACTTCTCGCAATCAGCAATTTGGGGAGCGGCGGAGGAGATCTTTACCAACACCAACGAACAACGGTGTATGAATCGGGGGATTTCTCGTCGTACTCGGTTTCGTTTCAGCCACTGTCTTTCATCAACACGGGATCTGACCTTTTCATTATCGGTAAAGAAGACGGCGTGTACCGCAAGTATGCCTATACGACCTGGGGTAAAGCGCCGATTTATATGGGCGATATCTCTGCTACCGAAATGCGGTTCGCAGAGAGCAAACTGACGGAACGCCTTAAGCCCGTGGATCCGCCGGTTACGACCGAGCAAGCACCCGAGAAGCCGGCCGAGAAACCACCCCAGATACCGGCTGAGAAACAAGAAGAGAAAAAGAAAAAATAACGCGATACAGCTTGTGCCGGAACAACTGATGGCACAGAGCAGCTGGTTCCGGAGTGATTCATGACACAGAGCAGCTTGTGCCGGCACAAGCTGCGGCGAGCCATAATTGCGACATATAGGCCGTATTAGTAGCCCGCATCATAAACTAGCTAGGTACCCAGGGCAGCCCAAGTCCCCAGGATATCTCGATATCTCAGGTTAGGCCGCTCGCCCGACGCAACTCGTGACTGTTCTACGGCCGAGATGTAGTCAGCGACCGCCCAACGGCCGAGATGTACCCAGCGACCGACATGTACCCAGCGAGCGTCTACGACCGAACTGCGAACTTCGCCACGACCTTGCGCAGTTTCTCCCACCGGTCACTTTCAGGAGCCCGCACGTCGATCATCGCACCGCTGACGGGATGCTTCAGCGACAGCCGAACCGCCCGCAGCCACAGTCCTGGTAGCCCAAGTTTGCGCTCGAAAAAATTATTATGCTCGCGTGCGCCGAACAATCGATCGCCGATCACGGGATGCGCGATACCTGAAAAATGTCTTCGGATTTGGTTACGTTTTCCGGTCAATGGCTTAACCTCGACCCACGCGTACCGCGACGCAGGATACTTATCGACGAACTCCGGGACCTCGTAGCGCGAATGTGTTTGATAGCGCGTGATCGCTTCGAGACTTCGAATTTTTGTTTCCGGGTGCGTCAGCGGCTTGTCGACCACACCTTCATCGGCCGTCCAGCCGCGCACAAAGGCCCAGTACTCTTTTTCGACTTCTCGTTTTGCGAAACTCTCCATCAGAGGACGCGTGAGCAATGGCTCTAAACCAAAAAGCAGCAACCCGCTCGTTGCATAGTCCAAGCGGTGTACGGGATAGACCTTTTTTCCGAGATGATCGCGAAGCTGTGCCATCGCGTTCTCTTCGTACGGTACGCGGCCGAAATACTCAGTGGGCGGGTGAACGTGACAACGGGCGGGCTTATCAATGATAGCAATGTGCTCGTCTTGGTAAACGATTGGAAATGCGGCGTTCACGGACCGGAACTTAACCGAGATAGAGCTACACTGCACCCCTTGTTTCTGGACTACAAAACACTAGAAAACATCGGCTTTGGAGTGTTGCCAAGCGTGCCGATAGCTCTCGGGCACGTCGTTACCGAGCAGGATTCCGTCGGTAAGGTAGTCGTAGATTTCACCGTAATGCTGAACGCGCGCAACATCGACGCGACGTTGGATGTGCCATGGCTCGAGATCATCCGGATGACTGAGTCCGCACGCGGCCAATACTTCTAAGAAACTGTGGATCGTCGCCTTATGAAACGAAGCTACCCGGTCGGCCTTATCAGGAACAATCAGACCCTTGATCAGCTCGGGATCTTGTGTCGCAACACCAGTTGGACACGTGTTGTTGTTACAGCGCAATGCTTGAATACACCCAAGCGCAAACATCATCCCACGCGCAGCCGAGCACATATCCGCGCCGAGCGCGATTTTCTGAGCAATATTGAATCCGGTCGAAATCTTTCCGGCAGCAATGACCTTGATCCTTTTTCGAAGTCCCGTACCGACAAGTGCGTTGTGAACAAAGATCAGACCGTCGTTCAGAGGCGTACCGATCGAGTTTGAAAACTCGAGAGGAGCCGCACCTGTTCCGCCTTCCGCGCCATCAACTGAAATAAAATCCGGAGTGATACCCGTCTTGAGCATCGCCTTCGTGATCGCAAAAAACTCCCGGCGCTTACCGAGACAGAGCTTGAAACCTACCGGTTTTCCTCCGGAAAGTTCGCGCAGACGTGCGACCGTTTCGAGAAGCCCAGTCGGAGTCGAAAACGCCTTGTGATACGGCGGCGAAAGCACGTCCTGACCTACCGGAACACCACGGATCTCCGAAATTTCCTTCGTCACCTTTCGTGCCGGCAAAATCCCACCGTGTCCAGGCTTCGCACCTTGCGAGAGCTTGATCTCGATCATCTTGATCGAGTCGTGCTGCGATCGGTCCTTAAACTTATCGTAGTCTAAGCCTCCGTCCGCAGAGCGCGCACTGAAGTACCCTGTTCCAAGTTGCCAGATCAGGTCGCCTCCGTACTCAATATGATACGGACTGATGCCGCCCTCTCCGGTGTTGTGAGCAAAACCGCCTTTTTTTGCGCCGAGATTAAGCGCTCGGATGGCCGCATTACTGAGCGATCCGTAACTCATCGCCGAAATATTATAGAGCGAAGCCGAATAGGGCTTCTTACACTGAGGACCGCCCACTAAAACACGCGGCGGATCGTGCAGAATCGGTTTTGGAGCAATCGAATGATTGATCCATTCGTATCCCGGCTCGTACACATCCCACTGCGTACCAAACGGAACCGTGTCGAGTTCTTTCTTGGCACGTTGGTAGATCACCGAACGACGCTCGCGCGAGAACGGCATGCCGTCGCGATTGGTCTCGATAAAATACTGTTGAATCTCTGGTCGGATCTCTTCAAGAAGATAACGGAAGTGCCCAATGACAGGAAAGTTTCGTCGAATGGCCTGCCGCTTCTGAGTCATATCAACAACGCCTAGAACCGCCACGGGCACGAGCACGGCCAACGACCACAAGCCAATCGGCCACAGAAAATAGAAGGCGATGTTCGCGACAACGGACGCCGTCACCGCCCAAAGAAAGATTCTTCGCATTCCGTTATATATTAAACAACTTATGTGGATTTTATGGATTTCAAAAAATTGACAGCAGTCGGAAGTGGCTCAAAACGTTTTTCGATGCTCGGCCAGTCGTCGCTCGGCAATTTCTATCAAGAGCTCGGGGTCCGAGGCTTCCTCCGGACAGCTCACAAAGCCCACCGCAAGCTTTCGTCCCATCGCCTTTTCAATACGAGCGAGAATTCGAGGAGCATCTTCCTTACGACAATCATCCATGACCAAGGCGACGCGATTCTGCTCAGGTAGCTCGTAGACGGCGTCCGTTGCGCGAAACAAACAGCGGCGCATTTCACCATGAAAGTCACGAACCGCCACCTCTTTCGGCACATCTAGAAGTCCGAGCGCCACGGTACCCAAGCCGGTCGACGTTTGAAACACGCGCGACAACAACACTTCGCGTAGTACATCAGCGGGCGATAACTCGGGCAAGGTGAGCGACATGCGCATGGACTCGCCATGCTCGGATTTCTGAAAACTGCCCCGGTGAAGCTTGAGAATTTCGTGTACCAGAAGCAACTCACTCCCCAAACCCTCTTCAGTCCGCGACAGAAATCCCTGTTCACTCTGAAGCGTCCCACGAAACGCGCTCGTCGGCGAAAGAACGCCACCCTGCGCGCCAGCCGACGCTTGCACCCAAGAGTTCTCGAACGATTCCTTAAGTTCGCTCTTCATATCAAAATCAAAATGAATCGCGCGTTCATCGACACGAACGTGAGCGCGCGTACCGGCTCGAGCGCGCTGAACAATGATCTGAAAGCAAAGCTCAATGGCACGACCGAGTTTTTGGGGATCGGCAAGTGCCGGCCTCAGTACTTTACGCGACTTTGGACGACCTTCGCTGTCGGTCTGATCGCCCACGTCGATATCGAGATCGATCTGAGCTTCCGTAAATAAATTCAAAAAGGACCGTACGCGGGCGTAGATCAAATTAGTCAAATCGACTTCTTTGAGCCGTGCTTGAAAGGCCCCACTTTCAAGCGCTGCAAGATCCAGTAACATCGCAAGCGACTCGTGAAGCCGCTCGGCATTCCGCCGGGCCATATTGACAAGCTCTTTGGTCGACAAAATCGTTGCGGACTCGTCGAGAAGTGGCGGATTGGCTACTTGATGCTCAAGAACACCAAGCGCATTCATGATGCCTGTAAGAGGCGTACGCAGTTCGTGCGACACCAACGACAAGAGATTCGCCTGAAAGGCTTTGAAAAGACGCTCGTCCGCCGCGCGTAGCGTTCCTTGTGCCACATGACCTACGGACAACAAATCAACATCCTCCCCATCGGAACGTGCGCCTGCCCTGACGGAGTCGGTGGTACTGGGGGCGGGACCAGGGTTCTTAACGGGCGTGAGTGCCGGCGATCGACCGCGCGTCTGTGCAAGGCGGATGACCTTGGGTCGTTTTGTCTTTCCGGGAGCAGACTTCTTAGGAGGGTTTTTCTTTTTCAAGCTGTAGTGCGATTATCCGCGAGAAGATTCGAGAAATCAATTGCGTCCTCAGCTGTCACAACGAGGAGACTCGAGAATCTGAAGTTTCTTTTCCAGCTTTCGCGCACATTCGACCAGAACCTGAGAGACTGGCGAGTTCCACTCGCGCACCACCCACGGCACACCTTCATCCAATGATTTGAGCAGCTTGGGCTCAAATGGAATCTGAGCGAGCAACTCCGTACGAAAACGATCTGCAAGCCGCGAACCGGCGCCTGCACCAAACAGGTCGTGATTTTTTCCACAGCCGTCGCAGGTAAAGAGTGACATATTCTCAATCACGCCAAGCACAGGAACCTTCACCGTCGCCCACATCGAGAACGCCTTCCGAACATCTTGCGCAGAAACATCTTGAGGTGTGGTCACCAGAAGCGTACCCGTGAGTGACACCGTTTGAGCCAACGAAAGCTGAACATCGCCGGTTCCCGGCGGCAAGTCATAAAAAAGATAGTCAAGATCTCCCCAAACCACGCGACCACAAAATTGTTGAATGGTCTGATGCAGAAGCGGCCCGCGCCACACGGTCGCAGCATCCGGCTCGATCAACGAACCCATCGACATCACCTTGACACCATGTTTGACGGGGGGAATGAGAAACTCGCCCTCCGAGCGCGACTCGATTTCCGGAAGCTCAACGAGCCCCATCATCGTCGCCTGACTGGGTCCCTGAATATCAAGATCGCAAAGTCCAACACGAAAGCCCTCGAGCGCGAGCGCGGAGGCCAGCTGGCTCGCTACGGTGCTCTTACCCACACCGCCTTTGCCACTCGAGATCGCAATCTGTCTTCTGATCATGGAGAGAGAACTATCAGAGATTGAATTTCATGTCGACGCGTAGGCTGTAACGGCGGTTGGCTTCCTGATGAACGTTCGTACCGAGTTCTTGTGCGTACGTCGCTGCCGTCACACGCAGAAACCAAATATCCACGCTCGCACCGCCAGTGATGTAGACCTGGTTGACTCCCAGCTGAATATTGAAACGCTTGATACCAAACTCGAGACCAATATGGTTCTTCTGTCGCCAGTCAACATCCTCAAGAATATTGCGATAATCGTACGCGATACGCGTGTTGAAAAACCCATACGTGTACTTGAGACCGGCCCCAATAGCCAAGTTGCTGTCAATGGCGTCGGCCTTTCCGCTGAACGACGTATCACCGATATCGAGAAAAACGGCGCCGACCGAAAACTCCGCCGCCCGTGAAAGTGGCATCACATACTGGCTACCCAGATCGCCGCCAATGCCGAGTTCGTAGTTGCCGACGATCTGCGAAATCTGTCCTCTTCCTTCTGTTAGGTTGAGAAGATCAACGGTGGATAGCTTTTTGAATCCGCCACGTCGATAAAGTGCTTTAACGGCCGCGCCGACACGGAGCTCAGGATGCGCCACACGCGTGCCACCCCAGCGCCCGGGACTGAACGCCATACCAAAGGCCATCTGAATACCGTTCGTGTTTTGATACCCGAGCGTGACTTGAGGAAAAGTGGTGTTACGACCATAGAACGCAAACTGACCATCCGAAATGAGCGATATCCCAAAATTAGGAATCACAAAGTTGGGTGTGATTTGACCACGTAGATAATTATTGTAGCCCATCAAAGAGTTAAACGATGAAATGCTCGGCTTCTTAAATGCGTCGGCATTGACGGAATATGCCGAGTACAAGTCCTGCGAACCTTCGATCGCAATGTCCAGATAGTGCACTTCTTTGGCTGGCGATCGCGCGAGCAAAGCTGGGTTCTGCCAAATCGCGTCCGACGGTTCAGCGACGCACACGCTGGTCCCACCCATCGCCTTCGACGTCACACTGAGATAGAGATCACGTAACTCTTTGGCCTCAGCCGAAGTCGCCCCAAGTACGCACACGATCACGACGCTCGTAAAAAGTATTCGGCTAAAGCGCATTCGCCTAGAAAACATTCGAAAGCAGCGCAGGCTCGGTAGGTTCGTCAACAGCTTATTCATCACCAAATCGCTTCTGCGAACCTCACGATTCCGGCCGCGGCGCACGCGGATTTTACGTCGGTCTGACAAGATGTTCGGTTACGGAGCAAGACGGGACATTGAATACAAGTCGTATCGCCCGCTGAACATTGATTGCAATCGCCCGATGCATACGCGCAGTCGATGTTGTCGACGTCTGCCAAATCAAGCGCGTCGCGACCACGACAGCCGAGATCACAAGCAGAATTAATACCACCGACACCACCGATCCCGTTGCGCAACACATCCGACAGTGTCATCAGCCCGTTTTTCAGGGTGTCACTCTGAAGACTGTCGGTCACCGCATCGATCGTATCGACGAGATGGATGTAAGCCCCTGCGTACTCGCAACCACTGATCGCCGACTGAGTCGTGTCGCTGATCGTTGCTTTCGTTTGCCAAGGAAACGCAGTCACCTGATTGTTGTTGGAATCAGGATCTCCGAAGCGATTCTGAACGTTACCAAGAATCGAAAATGCCGTCAGCATACCGAGCATGTTTGGATCGGCGCCACGGTGTTGAGCCGTCATGGAACCGGGATTGATGGACGTAAAATTAATTTGATAATCGAGTGGAACCGTCACACCCGCGTTCATCGTGGCAAAAAGCGCCTCCATCGCTTTCCAACCCGACTCAATTCGCTGGTCCATAGTGAGATCCGTAGTTCCACTGGGAGGCCGAAACATTTGCGTCGTTAGC
This sequence comes from uncultured Oligoflexia bacterium, assembly GCA_964549505.1. Taxonomy (GTDB): domain Bacteria; phylum Bdellovibrionota; class UBA1018; order UBA1018; family CAZJVD01; genus CAZJVD01. The sequence continues at coordinate 123,531 of CAZJVD010000007.1, read as the reverse complement.
GTCCAGAACCCGGCACCGGACAGCGAGCTCGTACTCGATGTGATGCTATCGATCATCGTAAAAAAACCGACTTCGGCGCGGCAAGCGTGTGCGCTGGCACGAATCAGACGAACTTCGTTGTCGGTCACGCCAGCGGTTGCGTACATCGTGTCGGCAAGATCGATAGCACTGCCACAATCTCCATCCGTAAGAAAAATATTGACCTGATCGATGCACGCACGCTTGTTGTCCGGATCGGCACAATCTAAGCGCGGAGCACCTCCGCACGACGTGAATGCGAGCGCAATACAAGCGCTGACAAATGCGCGGGTAACAATGTGGACGAACGCGTTGCGTGTCTGAGCAACGACCTGCTTACCTACTCGACCTCGCGAAATGGACAAGACGATCACATCCTTCCTGGAGTGTCTGACGATCTGTCGCTAGACTCAGACGAACGAAATCCGGTTCGCCGAACGGCTCACCGGGCACGAGCGCCACTTTTGCTTCCTGCAAGAGTCTTTCACACCACGCGACAGCATCTTCCCCTGTTTTCAAAAACTCCTTTATCCTCAAAAAGAGATAGAAAGCCCCTTCTGGCTCTCTCGTCTTCATTTTGCCCCGTCCCACGAGCGAATCCAAGACGAGTTTCAGGCGTGCTTGGTATTCACGAACATAGGAAGAAAATGCCTCCGGCGGCTCGTCGAGCGCGGCAACACTTGCCCACTGCGCGACCGCATTAATCCCTGAGGTCATCTGTCCCTGCGTTTTTATAATCGCTGACGTCAAGATCTGCGGCGCCACCGACCAACCCACACGCCAACCCGTCATGGCCGCACTTTTGGACATCCCGTTGACGGTCGCGGTTCGATCACGAAGTTCCGGACACGCGGCAAGAAACGACACGAATACATGCGGTGCGAACACAATACGGTCGTAGATTTCGTCACTCAGAACCCAGACGCGCTCGTGATTCTTCTCAAGCAAGACCTGCCCGAGCGCTCGGAGTTCATCTTTTGTGTACGTTACGCCGGCTGGATTCGACGGCGAATTGAGAATCAACAGTTTTGTTTTCGGTGTGATCGCTTCTCGAAGGCGCGTCGGCGTGAGCTTCCAACTGGTTGCATCGTCTGTGAGCGGACAGTAGACGATCTTCGGAACACCATCAAAGAGGAGCGTGATGTCTGGATACGAAAGCCAGTACGGACTCGGAATGATTACTTCGTCACCGGGATCGAGAAGCGCCATTGCCACATTCGCGATCGCTTGCTTACCGCCGTTCGACACACACACTTCGGCTTCGGTCCAAGGCTTTGTTTTCGCGATGTCCGGTTGCTGGAGATTCGTCTTTCGAGCAATGCGTGAACGCAGCTCTGAAATCCCGGGAACAGCTGTGTACTTCGAACGATTGTCCGCGATCGCCTTGCGAGCCGCATCTTTTCCGGCTTCACTCACGGCGAAGTCAGGTTCGCCGACCGTAAAGTTATAAATCTTTTCTCCCCGCCGCTCCATCGCTTGCACAAGAGCATTAAGCTTCAGAGTCATACTCTCTTGCACGCGTTGCACGCGCGCGGAAAGAACTGTTGAACGTTGTTGGGAACGTTGTTGGGACCCTGATGGGGACGCTGATTGAGAATCTGTCGGAGAACCTGGTGGCTGAGTCATTTTTTCGCCCCGACAGGCTTTTTCCTTTTGAGGGCATCGAAAACAGCGGGTGGGACATACGGTTTTACATCGCCACCAACGAGATAAAGTTCTTTGATCATCGTCGAACTGACAAAGTAGAGATCGGACGAAGACATGATAAAAACTGTTTCGATCTTCGCGTCGATCTTGCGATTCATGCTCGCCATCATAAATTCGTATTCGAAATCGCTTGCGGCTCGTAACCCTCGAACGACAGCAACGGCGTTGTGCTTGCGAGCGTAGTCCATTGTCAGACCACCCCAGCTTGCAACCTGAACGCGTTTGCCTTTGTCTTTAAATAGTGCCCCACCGTCCTTCAGAACTTTTCGGATAAGCTCTACGCGCTCTTCGGTTGTGAATAGCGCATTTTTTATCGCGCTCTCAGCAACGACGATCGTAATCTCTGGAAAAATCTTAAGACCACGCTCGACGATATCGAGATGGCCGGTGGTGAACGGATCAAACGAACCCGGATAGAGGGCATGCATTGATGGGCGATCGTAAAATACTTGCTCCGCTAAATACAGTAGTTAAATCAGCGCCAGAGACTGAAAGCTGTGGGACGGAATTCATTCTCGGCGTTCGGGAAGTGTACGGACTCGTATTCAAATGAGTCCCTGATAGGTCTCTTGAAGATGGCTTGAAGGTACATCTCGCACTAAGCTTCGTAAGCAGACGTCCCGCCAATGGGAGTGGAAATGCAAGTACAATGGCGGCGAAAAATTACGCGGCGCGCTTGTGCTGGAGTAGGTGGTTTTTTACAGGGTTACCCTTGTCGGCATTTAGGGGGTTGCGGATCCTTGGGCGCGTCGCCCGAATTCGCGACCACTATGTGCGTCGTCGTCCTGGCGGAGCGAATGCGAAACTCTTGAAAGCGCCAAATAAGCCAATCGTTTCTGTTCCCGCCGAAACCGGCTCACACCGTCCAAAACCAAACCACAGGAAAGACTAATGAACGCAAGCAACATAAGAGCGGCAGCTAAAACAGCTGTCGGAAGTCGCGGCACCAGATGTGTCTGTAGGTAGGTGACAAGCAGCGGGTAGCCGAGTGCCAGCGAAAGCAGCGCAAATACAGCAAAGAGCGTCCCAAAAAACCGAATCGGACGCTCTTCTTTGAAAAGCATTAACATGCGCCACAAGATTCGCGTTCCATCTCGGTACGTACGTAACTTGCTCGAAGAACCCGCGGGTCGGTCTCGGAAACGTGTCGATACCTCCGCAAACGGTAAACCTAACGACAGACAGTGCACACTCATTTCGGCTTCGGTATCAAACTGAGTCGTGAGCGCTGGAAAGCTTTTTACAAAACGTCGAGAAAACACACGATAACCCGAAAAAATATCCGACATTCCACGACCAAAGAAGACCGCTAGAAGACGATTAAAGGCAGCGTTTCCCCACGCATGCCCAGGACGATAAGCCGTGCTCGAAATCGCCGTCCGAACACCGACGACCATGTCAAGATCCTCAACTAGAAGACGCCTGACCATTGTTGGAGCATCCGAAGCATCGTACGTATCATCTCCGTCGACGATCACGTAAACGTCGGCGTCGACATCCGCAAACATACGCTGAACAACGTTGCCTTTACCTTGTCGAACTTCGGTTTTCACAGCGGCACCGGCCGCGATCGCTACAGTACGAGTCTGATCGCTGGAGTTATTGTCGTAAACATAGATGCGTGCATGGGGCAACGATGCTCTGAAATCAGCGATAACCTTCGCGATAGCGGAGGCTTCATTAAAACACGGAATCAGAACGGCAGTGGCCAGTCCGGCTTCCGCGTCGATCGCCTGAAAATTAGATTTTGAAGCCATGGCAACGTTATGATCTAGGGAACCCGCGGCCGTCAAGAACGAGGTCCTCGCCCTCGGAAAACAAATGATAAAGTGGTGTCAGCGCCTGCGAACATTTGATAGCCGCCTTCTTTCTCAGCTTCATGCCCTTTGGCAGAGCCTTCGATCGCAGTATCTGTCCACCTTGACCGACACAGATAGCCTTCTTGAAACGTTCAGCATGCCGATCCAGTAACTCTTTCGCTTTCATAGCGTTTCGAAAAGCGATCGTGACTTCAGAATTGAAAATGGCCGACACGAGGTCCAAATTGTACGTACCAATGATACCAACCTGGCCGTCCACAACAGCACTTTTTTCGTGCAGTGATTCTGGTCCTTGGAACTCCCAAAGCTCTATCCCCATCCGAATCAGATCATCACGATGTTTGAGATAGGCTCCGACTGGAATCACCCCGTCAGAAGCCTCAGAAGAGTTTGTTAGAATCTTAATTTTCTTTCCACGCCTGATCAGATCCTGAAAAACCACCATCACTCTCTGCGACGGAACCAAGTAAGGCGTGACAATCTGAACATACTCTTCCGCCTCAATGACGATTTTTCCAAGACGTTCGCCGACCTTGCGCGTTTGACGTTTTCCATTCGCATCGAAACGACTGGCGATAAACTCAATCGGCCCGATATCCGGTTCACCCTCTAACCAGTCTTTGGGTGCATCACTGTCACTGATCAGTCCCTCGTCATACATTTCGGCCTCTACAGCATCGAGGGCAAATCCGGCTTGCTTCGCAGCCGTCGCGGTCACATGGCTGATGTTCGGCATAACGGCGTGGTCACTACGCCAGAGATCCATGAAGTACTCGCGTGCATCTGCGGCAGCTTCTCCATCAAAGATCGCGTCGCGATCGGCGTAATTTTTCAGTGCCCAACCAAAGAATGCATCGTCGGCATTTCGACCGCCTGTGATAGCGATCGTACCGTCAACAATCCAAAGCTTGTCGTGAAGACGGTGAAACAATCGCCACGGCTTCCGCCATTGAAAAGGATGGTACAGCCGCACAATCACACCCTCGTCTTGAAGGTGCTTGATCATCGGTCGATTGATTTTTACAAACAGTGCATCAACTAAGAGAAACGCACGCTGACCTTGGCGAGCCGCGAGCCGCATGGTTGCAAGACCGCGAAGCGCGACTTTGTCCTTGGAGTAGATAAAATAGGCTCCGAGGGTTTCGCGCTGACCAGCGCGCGAGCTGTCGACGCGCGCTTTACCGGCATCGATAGCCGAATCGAGGTAGCGAAGACGATCGGCGCGTGCGGAAGAGAGAACGAGTATGGTCGCGCAGCCCGCCGCTGCTATCGCTAGAAAGAACGAAAGTTTTAGACGATCCCAGTCCACCGACGGCAGTCCTAACAGACAAACCTTTGAAAATGCTAGCGAAAGGAATAGCAAGACGGACACAGTAGCCAGTGGCTCGTCGCATCAATTGCGCTCATAAATATGAAGGGCTGAATCCCCATACAGGCGCTTCTCGAGAAGCCGAAGGCCGGCGACGTTTAATTCGATCTCTGTGCGAGAAGAAGACTCCAAATAGACACGTCCGTCCGATTTGACAAGCACCGTCCAGTCAAAGGCCTCCAGTAGCTTCTTCTCCCAACCCTTTTCATACGGCGGATCGGCGAATACCAAATCAAACGGCCCAAGGCTCGCGATACGGTCACACAACTTCTCAAAGGCGCCGGAGACAATCGTTATTTGCTCCTCACAATCCAACGTCTTCGCGTTCTCTTCGATCAGACGTACAACTGCACGATCGACCTCAACAAAAACCGTTTGCTCAGCCCCGCGGGAGAGCGCCTCAAAACCAATCGCGCCCGACCCGGCAAACACGTCGAGAACTCGAGCGCCGTCTGTTCGTCCCTGGAGTTGATTGAAAATCGCCTGGCGCAATCGCGCGTGCGTGGGACGTGTCCTCATTCCGGCAGGCGCTTTGAGAATCCGGCCTTTAAAGACGCCGGCGGTGATGCGAAGGCTCATCAGTTTGGTAATTGAAACTCGGAGCTTCTATTAGTAAAGAACTAAGTGAGTGTTGCGCACGAATCAACTACCGGCATGGTTCCCTCACAGGGTCAAAGTTTTCGTCCGGCAGATTACCAATAGGCTCAACTACGGAAGAATCGTACGTCACTCGATCAATGGCATCCTTTACGAACTCGATTTGAGCGAGCGCATCGACTCAGCTCTCTACAACGGCGACTATGAGGATTCGACGACTCGGGCGCTGGAACATCTCATCCGACCGGACATGGTGGCGTTCGACATTGGTGCCAACATGGGAGCCCACACACTCGAGATCGCGCGACATCTATCAGCCGGGAGTGTTCATGCGTTTGAACCGACTGGTTTCGCGTTCAATAAGCTGCAGAACAATGTCCGCTTAAATCGATTTGAAAATATCTTTTTGAATCACATCGCGCTGTCCGATGTGATTGAAGAAAAACAAATCGTTTTCTCATCGACCGCCGACACACTACCCTTTAACGCCAGCTGGGATATCAGAAAAGTAAGGAGCAGCGACGGAAAATTCAGAAGTGGGTCAAAACTCGCAAACAAAGCCGAAATTTTAAAATTTGAAACGATGGACTCTTATGTCGCCCGAGTTCGTTTGGACAGGTTAGATTTCATCAAGATCGACGTCGATGGTTACGAGATGAAGGTCGTCGCTGGTGGACGCGAGACGATCGAGCGTTTTCGACCAATACTTATTCTGGAACTCAGTCGCCGGTCGCTTCTGCGCGTCGGCGCACGTCTCGAAGATCTGGTGAGCTTCTTTCTGGATCGTGGGTACTCCTTTCATGACATCGACACGGACGCGAAACAGACCCGTGAAGCGTTACTGAATCACAACATGAAACGGTCAAAAGATTTTCTGCTACAACCATAACTGCTCGACTTGACCCAGTCGCTTCTGCACTACTCGATCCACTGACGCATGAATCCGTCGCCGTACGTTTGAATCGCCCGCAGCCGGTTATGTGCGGGACATAGTAGTTGAAGGTTTATTTCGGTCGATGCCCCACCAAGCGCAAACGGTGTAACGTGATCGAATTGCAGTCCGTATTTTCCATCGCAGCGCTTGCCAGTTTTCGGATCAACGTACTCACACCGGTTTTGCGCTCGCGCCATAATCGCTTCGCGTGCAAACTTTAAGATGTAGCGCGACGCTAATCCCCCACGAGAGCCACGTTGCGTACTTTGCTGCACCGGCGCTTGTGCCGGCACAAGTGGTGGAACAGTGGACGTCTGCGGTGTGCCGCGGCCCGGCTCTATATCTGGATCGGGCCTAAGAACCGTGTTTTTCCTTTCTTTGCTCCTGATCGCTCTTCTCAATGTGATCTTTAAACAGTCCGCAATACTCAGACCGGGATTGCCCTCGAGTTCTTTGAATCTCTCGAGCAATGCTTCGCAGTCGTTGTCGATTTCCATCGTGATCGTTCTGAGCTTTGTTGGCTCTAAAATCTTCTCGATCTCCCGTTTCGAACGCGTTTCGATTTGCGGGAGAAGCTCTCGAGTCTGAGTCGCGGTCAGGTCGTTCTTTCGCACATGAACTGCAAGCTGCGCCGTTGTTGTTAAGTTAAGCTTACCGTTCTGAAGCGCTATCTTCACTTCTTCAATCTTGAAAACCAACCTCATCGCCGCGACTCGTTCGAATGCCTGCCGATCACTGTAACCGAGGTAATCTCGGACGTAGACAAACAGACTCGAGTATCCACGAACTGAATGCAGCCGCCTCCGATCAACCTCATGCAAAAACTCTAGCAACTCATACGTTGCTCGCTTTTCTCGTTTTGCAGCTTCCAAGGCTTCAGAGTGGAGAACGTCGTCCGACATATTCTTCATAGCCATTTGTTGCTCTTGAGCTTTCATAAACGCACCTCAAGTCACCGAAAAGCACATTCGGTGCCAAGGAGAGTCCCACCAGCTTTTCACGTCGTGGTTTTGCACTCACGCCTCTCTCTGCTGAGAACATGAAAGCTAATTTTGATTTGAGAAATGAAAATCCGATCGATCGTTCTTTATAGCGTCGCGTGAAGTACCAGACTGCAGGATGGTCACACTATCCTGTAAGGCATGAACCGTGCTGCAAGCGCACTTGTGCCGGCACAAGCGCATCCGCGTCAGCAGCGGTCAGGCGACTCAGTGGCCACCCTTTCCCTTTTCTTGATCAACACTGTGCTTGAACGATCATTTCGGTCGAATCAGACAAATCGGATGATTCAGACGAATCCGACACAACGATCATTTTTTAAGAAACGCCACTGCCACGGTGGCGCGATGATAGGTCTACGCCGCTTTCGACTTCTTGCCACGTGCTGGAATTCGAAACTCCGATCCATCACCGAGTCGAACAACCAGACATCCGCCCTCAAAGCCTATCGTGACCGTCTGCCCACCAAACTCATACTCAAGACGAAGATCAGTCGGACCCGACACTTGCAATGTCATGCGATCGGAATCCGAATGCGTATTAAGTCGTTTCAGATTTCCGCGTCCCGTTTCCATCGAATCCTCCAGGTCATCGTCCCTAGTGCCACCGTTTCCCTCAGCCGCTGCGATAGCAGCGTCTAGTAAACCAGGTTCGGCCGTGTCTTCGGTAAGGATGTTTTCGAGAGCAGTCTCTAGCCCGGGCTCATCGAGCTCGGGGAGCGTAGGTTCGCCTGAGAATTCCTTTTTGATCTTCTCAAGTTCGCCCATGATTGAGTCAACCGCGTCACCAGAACTATCTGACCCAATCGACTGCCTAGGGTTGCCACCCATATCGAATCACCTTCCTCGACATCCGTTTCGGCACGTCGCCGAATTTCTTTGAAAATTTTTAAAACTTCCGACGGAGAGCGCCGAAAAAGAGTGTGCAAAAGAGGGGGAATTTTTGACGCTACGCGCGGTTACCGGCGTTCAGGCCGAGTCACGAGATGTCTATGAAGTCGCCTTAGAGCTGATTCAGTCGGCTCCCGGACTACTTCCACCGCACCAACGCCTCTCACTCGAGGCACTGGCACAAACGTCCGCTCAAACTCCCGGCATCGACGCAAAAACACTCTGGAAGAAGCTTCCAACCGCAACGAAGTCCGACGTTTTCGGAAACACAACAGCGAAGAAAAGTTGGTTGGCCGACTCTCTCAAACGCTGGTCGAAACTCAAGCGCGGACTGAGATTGATTCCCGGCGCGGGTAGTTCGCCCCAGTTTCTCAGCTTTAGAAGCGATGCAGGCGAGTCGGAATCGTCAAGTCTCGGCCCCATGACCGATCTCATGCTTCAAGCGTTCGGTGTGGACGCGGCCAACACTATCGTCGTTCAGGCCTACCCCGCTAGCCTCCACTTGCCGAGTCATCTCAACGTCGCCGATCTCGGTCCCAGACTCGATCTTTTAAAGCCGGCACTGCCGACACTGCTCAACTCATTTGAAAATCTCATCTTTGTCGCGCAACCGGATTGGCTCCACCGTGCTGTCGCAACTGGAACACTTCCGCCCGAATACGCAAAACGCTATCGCTTTGCACTCGGAGGAACTCATGTGCCGGCATCATTGCCACTTTGGTTGGTTGAGTTTCTCGGTGAATCGCCTGAATTCTGGGCCCAACGCATGGTCTCGCTGTACGGGCTTTCTGAACTCGGACTGGGCGTTGGGTTTACCCTACCCGGCGACGCCGCCCACCGCCTCACAAAAGGGACAAACGGTGAATGGCTACCCCAGGTCTTTCGAACACCGCCGAATCGAACACTCTTTGAAAATCTCGGCGACCAGATTTTAGTCACTGATCTAAGACCCGACTCTTGGATTCGTCTCGCGCGGTACCAAACTGGCGACGACGGATCGTATGATCCTACGACAGGATTGTTAACAATTCGCGGACGCTTGAAACCCTCATCAGCCTGTATCCGCGCAGAAGTCGTTCTTGATATTTTGCACGCCTCCCCTGAAATCGCGCGCAACCAGTTCTCTCACACGATCGTCCGATCCAATGAAATCCAAATCGCATTTGGTAAAGAAATCCCGCCGACACACACACGGCGCCTTATCGAGAACGAACTCCAGGCCTCCGCCATTCGACCGGTCGCGATCGAATGGATTCTTGTTCATGAAACACGCTTCGATGTCTTACGAAAGCCCAAGATCTATGAGTGAGCGTGCATGAACGAGTTCATTGATCCTGCTCTCATGACCCCCCACTTTAGTACGCGAATTTATCGCGGCTATTTGCTCTACCTTGAAAAGAAATTTGGCAGCGACCGCGCAAGTGCAATCATCAAAAAGACCGGTCTTACCTGGGACTACCTCGTGCGCGACTCAAACTGGGTCAGCGAAGTCTTTGCGGAGCGCTTTTATGAAGTGCTCACAACAGTCGAAGGGATCGATCCCAATTTTTCTTACCGAGCTGCTGAACTTTCGCTCTCACGCGAGGCCCAAGGCCCGGTTCAGTGGTTGGGGATTCGTCTCTTCGATCCACGATCGGTCTTTAAGAAGATTCTCGTTTTCACGCGACATTTTAACAAAGTCGACGAAATCCAGATCGAAACACTCAAACGCGGTTCGATGACGTTGCTCTTTCGATGCCATCGTCAAACTAAGTTTCTCAACGAGATCGTCGAAAACTGGCGCGGCTTTCTAACCAACATTCCGTCTCCGATGCAATTGCCTCCAGCACAAGTCGACGTGCGCGAACTCGCGAGCGGCCACTTTGCTTTTGACGTACGTTGGGTTGGACTTCGTATGCTCACGTTTGTCCAATGGGTGATGTTGCTCGTACCTTTTTTCGGCATCATCGGAACCCTCACGTTTTTGGCACTAACACGATGGGAGTATGCCTCCGTGACCTTTCTCGCTGGTGCAGCGTTCACCGCCATCGCGCAGCTCTATCGTGATCGACTGATCGCGCACGCCTTCGGCGCAACTCAAAACCAGTTCGAAGCCGCGATCAAAGAAGCAGAAGACCGGTACAACGATCTCTTCGCCAGCAAAGAGAAACTCGATCGCCGCTACCGCGAAGCCAACCTGCTCACGAAAGTCCTCCATCGCATCAATTCTTCGATGAATACCGAGGATCTGATCGACGTCACGTTAAAAGAAATTCATGAGTCTTTGAGATTTGATCGTGTCGCCTACCTGAGCTACCACGCCAAAACCGACGTCCTCAGAATGCACAAGACAGCGGGTTTTGATCAGCGCATCACGCAAATCGTTCAGGACTACACCATCGATCTCAAACCCCAGACCGACAATCCGTTTCACCTGGGAAACGTTTTTCGAAAACAAACGCCGTTGCTGGTTCCCGTGACGGGAGACTATTTCGGAAGCTTGTCAGAAGAAGGCAAGCTGATGATCTACATTACAAAGAGCAAATCGTTTCTTGCCGTACCGGTGGCGTCCGAGAAAAACTCCTATGGTGTTCTTCTCGTCGACTATGCCCACGAGGAAAAACGTGTCAACCAAGACGATCTTCATATTATTCAAAACATTGCGATACAGCTTGCGATCTCGCTCGAGAACGCACGCATTCTGGAAAAAGAAACTCAGCTTCGAATGGCTTTCCAACAATTCGTTCCACCGCAAGTCATGCGGTCCCTCGTAGGCGAAGCTCCTAACTCCTTTGAAATGGGCGTGACCAAAACGGTGACAGTGCTCTTCTCGGATCTCCGCGACTTTACGAAGCACTCCACAAGTCTTCCTCCTGACGTCTTGATTCAAACCCTCAACCACTACTTCAAAGAAATGACAGCGATCGTTTACGAGTTCGGCGGCATCATTGATAAGTTCTTGGGTGACGGAATCCTCGCGGTTTTCAATGCGTTCGATGACAACGCAACACACTCGATACGCGCGATCCGTGCTGCCTGCGCTATGCAGCGGACGATCCCGCTCTTGAACGAGCAACTCGCTAAGACCTTTCTAGCCGACCACCCGAGTATACGATTACGAGCTGGAATCGCGATTCATCGCGGGCCAGTTGTCCTCGGCACGATTGGGACTAGTCAAAAAACGGAGTTCACAGCGCTCGGTGAGACGGTGAATGTCGCTTCGAGGCTCGTGGGGTTTACGAAAAACTTCGGTGGTAGCGCCATCCTAGCCAGCGAAGATGTGTACAGCGCCACTCAGGATCAGTTTATTTTCAAAGATCTCGGTGGCCACGAGATCCGCGGTACATCGAAAACAAAACAGGTTTATCTTGTTCTTGGAGAAGCGCTCCCTGAGGTCCATGGAGGCGAGAGTACGGAAACGACTCCTCTCCCGGTCGAGCTGGACAAAGTCTCATGAGCAGCCAACGCTACCAACACCTGAACGCACTTGCTGACAATCGCCGCGTGATGGAACGCGAACCGCTCTATCGCAATGAGAACTGCTACGTACAGTTCACTGAAAGCGGAGAACGTTGGATGGTTTACAACCTCACCGCATTTGGAGCTCTCATCAAGCTGACATCCGCTCTGAAAAACGATTTTGAAATCGGCCAGACGCTCAACAATGTTCGCATTTTCTACCACGAGAAACCGCTCGGTCGTGTCGCACACGGAATGATTGTCCATGTCCATCGTGATCGCGGACAAACGACGATCGGTCTTCGACTGGACACGGCGGTCCCATCGAAACAGGATCGGTCGACCGACCGCATCCGCACCAACCCACTTTATTTACCAACAGCTACCTGCGCCGGCCTCGTTCACTATGACGACACCATGTGGTTCAAAATCTTGGACCTTTCAAACGACGGACTGCGGCTGGAAACATCGGCCCGCAATCGTCTTCTCTTTGTGGGCTCCGTGCTAGAACCGCTCCTGATCACATTGCCGACCGTCGGTAGTTTTGAAACACGCTTTGAAGTGAAACACATGAGCTTCGATTCAAATGCTGGGCGCGTCGTTCTCGGCGGTCTCTTTCTCGAAAAGGACTCCGGTCTTGATGCCGCGATCGTGCGTTACATGTTTGCATTCCCGCATCAAGAGGTTCAGACGCGAGGCGTGGAACGCTTGAGACAAGCGGGATTCCAACCCAAGTTCTTTAAAACTCATTTGAAATATGGGGTCGTCTCTAACCTTGAAACGTATCGCGAGGTTCTAAGAATTCGTCATGAGGCGTACGGAAAAAAAGGCAAGGTCGACACCGCAAAGAGTGCTGGCGTCATGAGCGACTACTATGATCTCAACTCCCGAATCTTTTACGCTCAAGCGGGCTCCGTCATGGTCGGGTCTGTCCGTGTGACTTTCAGCAACACGGCCACCGATCGCTTCGAACTTGAAGAATCGCTTGAGCTTCCGCCGAACATCACGCGCCACAAGACATTTGAAGTCAGTCGCCTCTGCGTCAGCACGGCCTATGAAAACACAGACGTGGTGCTGGGACTCATTGAAAGAGCCGTAGCACTCGGACTTCAAGAAGGATTCGAGACCACCATCACATCCTGCACCGCCGACAAAATCGATTACTACCGAAAGATGGGATTCCGAGTGTATGGAAAACCGTTTGAACTCGCGACACTCAATGGAATTCCTCACTTTTTCTTGATGGCGGATACACGGTCGGCTGCGCAAGCGCGTCGCATGAATCCGCTGTACTGGCGCTACGCTTACAGCAACGTCGTCTCGTATCTGAAAAATTCTGGTTTTCTAAAAAATGCGCAGGTGAGTTTTTTAAAACGATCCGTGATTCGACTTGCTTGGCCGATTTTTTTGTGGATCCGAACAAAAAACAAAAAAACTCGTTTGCCAAAATCTTAGGTAGCCGCTATCACTGATGGACAAGTCGCGGTTTTTAACTAAAAACTAATCTTTAAAGATCGAGCAAGGTGGGGTTGTTCGAACAGTACAGGCATGCTTTTGGCGGAGCATATCTGTAATGACGTGTATTTTAATGTGTCACCATGGATAATCTCAACCTCGGTTCTCTCATCGACAAGAACCGCATCGATACCCTTTTTTCTCATCCTGGTTACAGCCTCACCGCGAAAACTGTTCCTTCAACCCTTCCAGCGCTTCAAGAAATGCTCGCGATCATTATCCACGACTTCCGCTCTGTGGCGCCAAGTCTGTTCGCTCTGCCTGCTGGAAGACTGCGCGATATTTTGCAGCACTTGAGCTCGCTCGCGCAGGCGCCCTTTCCGCAAGATGCGTCAGCCATGGATGCCCGTGCGTGCTTGCAGAAGTGGGTCTTCGGTCCTCAGACGCAGAGCCAAAAGCGCGCACTCGATATTTTTGTTGAGGAGCTGGCTCTTATCTATCTCAGCGAGGCACTGCTTCTTAAGTCCTGGTCCGACCGCGGCCTGCGTCCGTTCACCGATCGTGAACTCGCGCATCTCAATTGGGCTCTCACCCAAGCGCTTCAGCAACCGAGCCAGGTTGTACGCGAAGGGTTTGAGATTTCGAAACGTAGTATTTACTCGTGGTTCAATCCAAGTCCCGAGTGCTTGATCAAACTCTGGAACCTGTTGTCCGTCCTGGATTTTTCAGAAGAAGGCCCGCAGGTATTGGAGAGTCTTTTCAAAACATCGGGGCGCTTCCGGCTCTCCCGCTCGGTCACCTATGATTCGAAACTTTTCGCGGCCGTCTGGGAACACCTCGGTTGTTTTGGCGCCGCTCTGCCCTCGAGTGATCGCGGCCGAACCGGCACGGCGCCCGAGTCGCTGGCCGATCATTGGGCACAGATTCGTATGAGGCGCAGTGTGTTCTCTCCAACGCTTCGCGACGGGGCCCTGATCTCAGCATGCCCTGAACCGGAGCGATCGCGTTGCTCCTGGGTTGGTGCAGAAGCAGATATTTTTTTATTGATGGCGTGCGAATTGATTCATCTCTGGTCCGGCCCCAAAGGTGCACCACTTTGGACGCGTGGCCTCGGGCTTCTCACCTATCAGCGCCCTCAGCTCGCCATGAAATGGCTGAAGGACCCTAAACCATCACTTGAACTTCAGATTTCAGAGATGGACGGGTTTGATCTGGGTTTTGTTCTCGAAGAACATCGCGTGCGTCATCAAGGCAAAAGTGCGCTCTCCAACGAGTTTCGCGCAGAGATTGCTGCGCTTGATACCAATGAGGATCTGGATTCGAAGTCGACAACGCTGGGAACGCTTCAGGCGTTGGTCACGGTCCGGAAACTTCGGCCTGAGAGTCTTCTGTTTTGGTTTCGAGAGGAACCTCTTTCGCAAGCCGATGGTCATGATCAGTTACGAATGATTTTTGAAAAGGCCGAACTGGTCGCCCACTTTGATTTTTCGGAAGTACGCCATTCGATTCCGAGCTATTCGGTTCCACTCGCGCAGCATGTCTACGTGATTCGTAAAACGCTTGATGCGCATCGAATTTCGCGCCATCACCCCGAACGCATTCGTATTCGCGGACACCTTCGTGGACACATGGAAGTTTCAAATCTTTTGTCCGATGCGTTTCAGACTCTGCAAGGCCGGTCCCTCAATCGCGGACCGTGGCAAATCGATCGCCGAACGAGCCCCAAAGCGCAGTCGGAATGGTTGGATCGCTGGCCAGACTCGGCAGCCGAACGAACGTATCTCAAACTCGAGCAACTCCGGGAACGCTCGGGACCTCTCGGACAGTATGCTTCCGTGCGACCGCTTCCGCACACGGCCGATGCGATGACGACGAGTCTCGGAGAACTCTCGCGGCACTTCACGTCGGCATTCTTGATCCGAGTTGATCGAAGCGGTGAGATCCCGCGCATCGAAACCGCACCCGTCAGCTCGGGCGCGCTTCAAGGAAAACCATGGGAGTTCCTGATTGTTCCACAGAAGCCCCACTGGGCCATGGTGTTGGCATCGTATCTGGAAACTCCGGTTGTTCAGGACTGGCTCGACGCGTTTGCTGAACGCGGGCGTGGTGGTTGGTTGCTCAAGGAAAGTGGTCTCAAGCTTGTTCCGATTCCGAACGCTCTCACAGCAGCACTCGATGGACCCGATCTCTCACGAACGGATCCAGGTGCTGCACGCCTGATGAAAGCCGTCGAAGAAAATCCTTCGAGCGTTCGAAGCACATTTGAAAATGTGCCCCTCGATCACCAGACCTCTCCTCTTCGAGCAGCCGTTTTCGTCAAAGCTGCTCAAGTTCTTGAAAAAAGTCAGACAGGCTCTGAGGCACTCTTCAAAATGATCGATAGTAGCGGTACCGTTCGGTGGGGATCACTCCTTTCTGTTTTTCCTATGACCGAGTGTGTTCGTTTCTCCGTACATCCGGCCGTCCGACTCTCAGGGTCCTTGCCCAATCACCTGATGATTTCAAGAATGGAGATCGCAGGGCCTCAGTCGCCAGCCATCGTTTGTGGGACCGAAAGTGGTCATGCCATTCGGATCGAGTCTCAACATCCGCTCGTTCTTGAAATGCTCTGGGATCAAATGAAAGATCTCACCCATCCAACCTGGACGGAGCTCACTCAAGCGATTCATCTCCCCCGTGATATCGATAGTGCTCATCAAATGATGAGCGATGTCTTGAAGACCCATGAAGCAAAGCTAGGTCGCGTGACCGAACTCAAACACCTTCTGCGTGTCTGTGCTACGTTTTGAAAACCGACTGAAACTTCGACAACCCATTTTCCTTACATTGAAAATAGTCCTGTAATTCTAATAAATTGCCCGTGGCATAAGCCTCGCAATATCCACAATCCGAAGGGCGCAACGTGTGACAGCGGCTCTTCTTTTGTGGAGGCTGAGTCACCGTGAAGTACGTTTTCTTTCCCCAAATCCCCCTACCAAATTCCGAAATGACCCCCAAGGTCGACCGAGTACGCCATTCCTCCCTGTGGTTTGCTTTGTTCTCATAAAATCCCCCCCCCAATTGAATACCCTCACAGGGCCTTGATATCGGAATCTCGGCCCTGTACCCTTCCTTTATAGATGGAAACCACGCCCCTCTCGACGTGGGCGAATCCTTCGCTTCGCTGGGAACATCAAAAAGCTTTTCAGAATGCGCGTGATCAGCACCGACTGACGGAACGTTGGGTTCAGGCGCTGGCGGAAGACGAACGCCTCTCCGACTACCGGTTACGCCGTGTCGAAGTCTCGGGGCTCAAAGAACACGAAGAAGTTCTCGAAATCCTGAAAACTGTCACGCGTCCCGAGGATGCCGATGCCGAAACTCCTATGGAACGTGTGGAGCAGACGGTTTGGGTCTCGCAGGCTTGGGCGCTTCGCCGTATTTTCGAAAAAACACCGAAAACGGAGTGGCCTGCCCTTCGCAACCTCTTAGAACATGTCTCGTGGAATCATGGCCGTGAACTAGCTGGAGAGCGATGGGGCGAGACCAAGAAAGCTCGTTTTTCCGATATCTCGGGAGTTTGGGCCGCGTTGCTCGACAGTCCGTTTGTTCGGAATGATCGGCATCGATCGTTCTTAGCGTTACGGAGATCGCCGACGTCGATTGAGTTCGAGCAGCTCACATGTCCACATCATGTGGATCATATCGAAACGTTACCGATCGCCGACGAACTCTGTGATCTGCAGAACGAGTGCTTGCGCGGATTCGTGTACCGTCTCAATCCCCGTGTCACGATCGAGACCATGCGGCAAACGCGCGCGTTGCCCACGGGCGATTCGCAAGTGCGTTGCCTTCAGACATGGCGCTGGAATACCGGCTGACCACACCCGCACGGGAGGCTGGTCCGTTCGTTCAATAGCTTAAGATGGCTCCGACTCGCGAGGTAGCCGGCGATAGATTGTACGCGGGTTAATCCCAAGCAAACGGGCAGCCAGTTCTTTGTCGCCTCCTGTTTTTTCGAGTGTGCGCTCGATCAAGAGCTGCTCGGCTTCGCGAAGTTTGGTGCCAATAGGAATTTCGACTTTCGTGATCAACGTCGCGCGCGCGGTTTGAATATGAGCCGGTAACGAACGCACGGTCAACGGACCTCCCTGCAAACCTCCGTGACCAAGAACAACGGCTCGTTCGAGCGCGTTGACGAGTTCACGCACGTTTCCAGGCCAATGATACTGCTCCAGCGCTTCCCAGAAGTCGGGCTCGACTTGCAGAGGTCCGCGCTCACCTTCGTTTTCAATCCGCGCTAAAATCGTTCGGGCTATCGGAACCACGTCTTCGAGACGATCACGCAGGGGTGGTACCGAAATCTCAAAACCACCGATCCGGAAAAACAGATCTTCACGAAAAAGCCCCTGCTCAACGCGCTCGCGCAAGTTTCGATGTGTGGCTGCAAGCACCCGAACGTCAATGCGCTTGCCCTCGGTTCCTCCCACACGTCGGACCTCGTGGTCTTCGAGAAAACGCAAGAGCTTGGGCTGTACCGAAAGCGGCATCTCGCCGATTTCATCAAGAAAGAGCGTTCCGCGCGAAGCACTCTCGATCAACCCGCGTCGAGCCGAGTCCGCACCTGAAAACGCTCCTTTTTCGCTACCAAAAAGTTCGCTCTCGACAAGGTTTTCTGGAATCGCGGCACAATTCACGGCTACGAACGATCCACCGTAAGGACTTCCGCGACGTGCACTCTGAGCGTGGATCTCGCGCGCGATCAGCTCCTTACCGGAACCGCTCTCACCCGTGATCAAAACCGTCGCGTCGGACTGTGCTACCGTCGTGATCATCGAGCGCAACACAGCCATCGCGCGTGAGACACCCGTGATGGGTTGCGGCTCTGAGGAAGGTAGTGCGACTTCGTGGATCCGGCGTCGCTTAAGAGCGCGCTCGAGCGCCTCTCGAAGCGCCGACCGACGGAACGGCTTAGTGAGGAAGTCGACCGCACCCAGTTTCATCGCCCATACGGCTTCTTCAACATTGCCAAACGCAGTCATCAAAACAAACGGGATCTCCTGTTCGAGATGTTTCAACGCTTCGACAAACTCAAGGCCGGTCATCTTTGGCATGCGAACATCGGTGAGAATCACGTCGGGAAGCACGCGACCTTCGCCACGCATATCAGGACGGACGGCCGCTAGCGCTTCTTCTCCATTGGAGGCCGTGATGACATCAAAGCCCTCGACCTCAAGAATGCGGCGCATGCTTTCCTGCGCTTGTGGATCGTCCTCCACCAGCAACACAAGACCCGAGGAAGTCGGCGCGGTCGGACGGTCGTCAAATGATTCCAAGAACACTCTCCTTCTTTGAAGAGTCGGTGTGTACGGATGTTGCCGACGGAAGAAAGAGCAGATCAAAGCACGCGCCTTTTTCTTCGGTACGATAGTGAATCTCCGCATCGATAGCGTCGAGAACGCGCTTCGCGAAACTCAGACCGAGACCCGTTCCTTCCGCTCGCGTTGTGACAAACGGAGTAAAGAGTCGATCGATCATCTCGCGAGCGACACCCGGACCGTTGTCATGAAATCTCAGCCACACGCGACCTGACTCGACTGCTCCTAATGTGATCTCGATCTTACGATCGTCGGCGGCCTTGTTCTCAAGCGCCCAGATCGAGTTTTTAACAAGATTGCCAAGAGCTTGTTCGAGTAGGCCGGGGTCCGCATCAATCACGAGACTGACACCCGGCGCTCGCGACCAATCAACACGCACGCGCAACTTCTCGAGTGAGAGCGCGTACGACGCAAGCACGGTTTCCACGACGGAACCGAGGTCGCAAGCCTCACGCAGGGCCTGATCAGGACGTGACAGCTTAAGATAGTTTTCCGTGATTCGACTCAGACGATCCACGGCTTCCAAGATACTCAGACTCGCACGCTTCACCAACGGGTCTTTGAGCGCCTCACCGCGATCCAACGCAAGCTCGGCTTCAAGACCGATGGAATGCAGCGGGTTTCGCACTTCGTGCGCTACTTGCGCAGACATTCGACCCATCCCCGCAAGATGTTCGGCCGCCTTGAGTTTCTCTGCGAGATCCGTCGATTCCGTCACATCATCAAGCACCATGATGATCCCAACCGCTCGCGATTCCGAATCACGAAGCGGGAGAACGGTCCCACTCCAAAGTCGAGACTTGGTGCCCGTTTGTCGCTTGGAGAGCGCCACAGGCTCTAACGTTTCGAGATTTTGAAGTGCCCTCTCGAGTTCGGAGCGAAAAGGAGCCAGGGCTTCGAGCGAGGCAAGTGGCGACAGAATCGCCTCCGAAGACGAGCGTCCAAGAAAGCGGCAGGCGGCATTATTAAGCTGGCGAACTGTTCCTTCCGGGTGAAAGACAATCAATACGGACTCGATGCTCTTCAAAATATTTTCGTTAAAGACGCTGAGTTCTTGGAGCATACGGTTCTGTTCGATCATGCGACGACTCTGGTGTTCGAGCGTGATTTCGCGTTCGATGATCGTCGTCGCCATTCCTTTGAACTCGCGCGCGAGCTCTCCAACCTCATCCGTACGCGATATCGGAATTTCCGGAACCAGACGACGATCCTCAGGCTTCAGTCCGCGCGTGGCAATATGGCGAACGAGCTCGGTGAGATCGGCAAGCGGACGAAGTGCGCGCTCTCCGATCCACAACAACATGAGCGACAAACTAAAAATCGTGATCAGAATCAGCTGAAATGCCGTCTTAAGGCCTGTGACTTCATGCTGCGCTGTCATGAATCTCAAACGAAGACTGCGTTCGGACTCCGTCACTGCCCAGTGAACCTTCTTTTGCCAGGCGTCCGTTAACACTCCTAGAAGCGCGAACGTCTTCGATGCTTGGGTGAAATCTTTCTGCTCGAGAAAGAAAAAAAGATCACTAACCTGACTCTGAATACGACTCAAACCGTGCCGAACATCACCGAGCCAATCCGTAAAATCAGGGCGGGTTTCAAAATGACTGGAGATCTCGAGAGTGACCGCAAGTACGTCGAGTTCTTTCTCAAGCTGCTCGAACATCCAGCGCGGAATCGTCTGTGGCTTAAACGTCGGATCCGACCAATTGACCAGACCGAGTTTTCGATCAATCTCTTTACGCAAAATCTCACTGTCACTCTGAAGCTGACCGAGAGTCTTCGAAATCGGTACTTCCATCTTGTTGATTGCGTCGAGCGAACGTTTTACTTCCAAGATCCGTACAAGGCTGTAAATCGACCCGACGAGGGACACGGCGATGAAAGCCAAGACGGCAAGTAGAACGCGACGACGTAAGGAGACACGCACGTTCTTAGGTTAGTCGACGCAGGTCGGCTTGCCAAATGCACTGCGACTTCCTTAAGACCTGTTTATGACACCACGTGTACTATGGATCTTTGTTGCTGGGCTGCTACCGGCCTTCGCGGCGGTTTACTTCTATCTTCGCCGCCCGCCCCTTGTGATTGTCGCTATTCTCGACACGGGCGTCGATCTGGAGCGTATGGAATTCAAGAAGCGCCTCGCCTTCAATTATAAAGACGTACCAACCGATGGAATCGACAACGAAGCCAACGGATACGCCGACGACTTTTTCGGGTGGAGCTTTGTTCGCACCGCGCGCGCGGTGCACACGACGCACACGTCGCACGCACCGCCTGCGTCGCCTGAATCGCCTGACTCGCGCACGTCATCCGCGACGGCGGCATTGACCGCCTCATCAAACGACGTGCAGGATCATGATGGTCACGGAACCGAAACCGCGCTTGCGATATTGGCGGCAGAACCGACGGTTGTGTTGCTGCCGATAAAAATCGCAGAACACGCCAAGCCCGTCGCAGGACGTGCCGGCGGGCCGGTCACAAAATATGCTGGTGGGCCGGTGCCTCTCAATAGTTTTCTCGAAGCTATGAACTACGCGCGCGCGCGGGGAGCAAGGCGGATACACATCGGTCTCGAGCCACCTACTCGCAAGGGATCGTCCGATGAGAGTCGCTGGTCGGCGACGATCAAGCAGTTTACGGATGATGGGATTGAGGTCGTTCGATCAGGTTTCGGGAAACCGGATTCTGAGCGGTCGGGTCTTGAACAACCGTTTGGGCAACCACTTGAGCAACCACGCCTTGGGCTTTCACGTGAAACGTCGACTGTCCGTCGTTGAGCTTCTGACGGTCGCTTCGGTTTTTTTCTTTGTGGCGGGAATAGCCATCGAGACGCTTGGCCGTGTTGAGGGATGGCTACGCCCGCTTGCTATCGCGTGTGGACTGGTTTGGACAACGCTTGGTCTGAGACTGGTAACAAATTTTTTTCGCGAGATCCGGGCAGAAAATGGACGCATGGTCGTGGCGCTAACGGCGCTTGTGATCGTTGTTCAGATGTTTTGGGCGTTTTTTCGAGCTCCGGTCGACGTGGATGGAATTTTCTACCACCTGACAATCGCACTTGAGGCGCTCCAGAAGAATCGCTGGGGAGCGTGGGACTTTCTCATCTGGCAAATTCAGAACACGCCGAAGTTCGCTGAGCACTCGACGCTGTGGTTGATAGCAACATGGGGGTACCGAGCGGCGAATTTTGCGCAGCTGCCGTTTGCATTCCTCGGTGCCCTTGCGGCCAGTTCGATCGCACGAACCGTTGGAGCCAGAAAGCCATCTCGGTTTGGCCTTCTATTCCTTTTCACACCAATCGTTCTGAAACAAATGACCTCCAACTATGTCGATATGACGCTCGCGGCGTTCTTGCTGACGGCACTCGCTCTGTCATTGGCGCTCGTCGACGTCGGACGTCCACGCGGATTGCGGTGGTTCACCCGTGAATACTCGGTTTTCTGGGGATTTTCGGCGGCAGTCGGATGTTTGGTCAGCATCAAGATGAACGGAGTGCTTCTACTGCTCGCGCTCTTCCCTGTGATCGTGTGGGTGTGGCGTCGTTTATCGGCACGAGAGCGCAGTTTTACATGTGTAATGACGGCCCTCTGCGTGCTCGGCAGCCTTGCCACGTGGATGGTTCCAAATATCTATAGGTTTGGAAACCCGGTATTTCCGTTGAGGCCGCTGGGGCCGCTCACCGGAGCTTCGATTCTGCCTGCTGAAATTCCGGTTGAGATACTGCACGGTCCGGCTTCGCGCCTCGCAGACCAATGGGCACTTCCTCTTTACGCAAAGTGGTTCCTACAGTTTTTTGTTCTGGAACCGGTCGCACAGTACGACAACAACAGTGGCGCGTTCGGACCCGTCGGGCTCTGGGCAGTGACGTGGTTGATCTTCAGTTTTAGTGCACTCTGGCGTTCCGGTGCAGCAGTCCTCCGACGCAGAGATCTCGCCTTCTGGGTGTGGGTGGTCCTTGCGCTCACCTTCGTACTGACGCCGGGACGGGTCACTCCTCGTTACGCGATGATCGGCGGTCTAGCTTTGGTGGTTCCTGCTTTTTGGGCGTGGGATCAGCGACGTTTGGGACGGTTTTCAAGATTTTGGACGTCGACGTTTGCGGTCGCGTGTGTGCTGCAGATTTTCTATCTTCTGCCGGACAGAATTATTTTTCGCGGGCTGTCTCGCGGGGTACCGTTTGATTTCAATACTCAGACGGTCGTCGAGAATTTTCGTGATGTAATTGAGTTCGGCGAGCCTCAGACACCGGGACGGTACCTACATTTTCCATATGTGCCGGCCATGCGTCGCGACGAACCACGTGAGGTCGTAGCGGACGGCGACTGCGTCGACTTGACTGCACTTTATTTCGGACGGCACTTTCAGAATCATGTGACCGTCCTGCCGTCGTGTTGCAGGTGGCCGTACTGCAATGAGTGATCGGACAACTTTACTTGTGCCGGCACAAGCGATGGTGCGTTATCGAATATCATTAGTGAAATTCTATCCATTGCGCAGTGAAATGCCATCCATTGCGCAGCCATTTCATAAAATGATCATCGCGTCACCATAACTGTAGAATCGATAACGCGCGCGAATAGCCTCGGCATACGCAGCTTTCATTAACTCGGTTCCTGCCAGCGCACAGACAAGAACAAACAGACTGCTTCCGGGAAGATGAAAGTTTGTAATCAGAGCGTCGACGACCCCGAACCCTGGCTTCTCTCCCGGATACAAGAACAACCGCGTTCGACCTCGGTCGCCAGAAAGCGCCAAGGGTACTCCAGATTCGAGACGATCTTGATTCTTCTGCTTTCGAAAAACGGTTTCCAGCACGCGCGCTGCCGTTGTACCGACCGCGACGCATCGGCCACCTGCCGCTTTCGTACGAACAATCGTCGCCGCCGTCGCATCTGAAAGCTCATACGATTCTTCATGCATCGAATGCTTCGTAATGTCTTCGGCTTCGATGGGACGAAATGTGCCGTAACCCACATGCAACGTGACTGTTTGCCAATCCACCCCACGCTCCCGCAACCGCTCTAAAATCGCCGGCGTGAAATGCAGACCCGCTGTGGGAGCTGCGATCGATCCAGCTGTGTCAGCGTACACGGTCTGATAGCGTTCACGAGCAAGAGCGTCGGACTCGGCCGTCGGACGAATATAGGGTGGCAGCGGCATCCATCCACCCGTCTCAAATGGCGGGCGATCGAAAATCAAATCAACCGTCCCATCACCGATCGCCGCTATCAGCGCTCCTAGACGATCGCCAAGTCGGTCCTTTAGAACAAGTTTCTGTCCGACCGTCCGTTTGAAGCTCGACTTCATGAGACATCGATACTGAAGCAGTGACTCGAGCGCTTCGAGAATCACGATCTCGACTTTGCCGCCCATTTCTTCTCCCAAAAGACGATGACCATAAAATCGTCCGTCGAGAACCTTCGAATCGTTCGCAACCACGCAATCACCAGCTCGCAAGATCTCGGGCAAATCTGAAAATACCCGGTGCTCCAAAGCCTTGCGGCCACGATCGACCACGAGCAAACGCGAATCTCCGCGCTGCGGAGAGGGTGTCTGTGCGATCAGTTCGTCGGGAAGATTGAAGAGAAAATCAGAAAGCTTCATTCTATGTGTTGCCTATACGGTGCCCGTGCGGTGTCTATGCGGTGTCTATGCGGTGTCTATGCGTTGCCTACGCGATGCCTATGCGATGCCGGTGTCATCCCTTTGTGACGCTTGTTTATGATATCTATGGGTCCGCGTCCTACGTCGGTGCCTCAGCGCCACCGTGGCCTTGTCTCGGCGGATCTTAGAACGACTTGCCTCACCTGACGCCCACTGTCAACCATCGGTCGCACCTGCCGCCGTTCTGCCGCGCCGACCACTCCTGCCGCGCCACCTACTGCGCCGATCTAGTGTGGCTCTGCCGCGCCACCTACTGCGCCGATCTAGTTTGGCTCTGTCACCCCACCCGCACTTGTCACCCCACCCGCGCTTGTCACCCTACCCGCGCTTGTCACCCGACCTACGCCCGTCCTACCAACGACACTCGTCCTGCCGTCTGTATGTCCGGACCAGCGCGCAACCGTTGCATCGGGGTAGTAATGCCGAAGAATCGCATCGAACGAATACCCTCGTTCGCCCATGCCCTTCGCGCCGTACTGACACATTCCAACACCGTGTCCGAAACCTTGTCCGTTAAATACCCACGTGTTTCCGCGCAGAACACCTTGAAAGCGCGTGCTCCGAAGACTGTCAGGTCCTAAGGCCGAACGAAAGCGCCACGCATTCATACTGGTCAGACGACGTCCGTCGCCGCTCACTCCGATAACGTCAGCCACACGTCCGGGTCTCTCAATCACCTGAAACGCTTGGATACCGCGGCGGAGTACGCTTGCCAGACTCAAACCCAATCGATCCAGAAGACCGGAAACTGGAACAGTAAGCGTCCATCGAAAGCGTGGTGAGGCTTCGCAGAATCCACAGCGCACGCCACGACGAAATCCCGCGATCTTCTGACCCCAGACCTGCTCCGGCGTGACGGTCGAACCTCCGCAGGTCGAATGATAAAAGGCCTTTAACGGTGACCATGCGCCGTCCGACGTCGCATCTGCCGGAGACCTCCGACGTACGCGAAGCACCAATCCTTCTGTCGACCGAACGAGCCGGACCGCCGCTGCATCTTCAGACGGCATACCACCGTAGACTTGGTCTGCGACCGTGGACTCGACATCAAACGATCGACCGCGCTTTCGCGCCTCGAACATCTGAAAAAGTGCGTAGCTTCGGGCAGCGACAATCTGTGCGCGCACACTCTCGGGGGACCACTTGGACGAAAACTCTTCGTTCACCACGCCGGTAAGATACTGCTCAAGACCCAACTCATTGATCACGTCGCAGCTACGACCGTCGACAGAACGTTCGATCAGCACACGTTCGCGATGAGGCACACCATCGACGCGTACCAGACCCGGCAGTGAATCAAAGCGAAGCGTACTCGATGTGCGCATCAGCTTTCTTCCACCCGAGAACACTTCTGTTTTCTGAGAGGTACAATTGACAAGCACTTCGGCAGGACCGTTAAGGTAGGTCTGAAACGGACCCGCTGTCGCCCACCGCAGATCAAAAGCACGAATGGTAAGATCGGGAACGGATCGCTTGACTCGAATTCGAATCGTCGTACCAGCCGTAGTGCTTGAAACGAAAGCGCCCGTATGCCCCCTATGCGATGACGAAGGGACAGCAGCGGACGCAAGGCAGGGAACCCACACGATCCAAATCCATTTGGAAACGCGACGCATGAACTTTTATTTTACGGGATGAGTTCTCCATCCACAATCACGCGCAGCGCATCGATTGAGTACTCAACTGGCGTCTGCAGCTTGAGGGGCGTGAGCGCTTTTTGTTTCGCAAGAACACTTCTGAGTCCAGGTAGACATCGTGTCGCTAACACGTTCACGATCTGGTCCGCGACGATCGCACGGGCCTGCTCCCAGTCGACTTCGACCTGATCGAGACTGGGTACGGGCACACGAGCCGTAAAAACGTCGGCGTCACTCGGCACAAGGTCCGATGAATGTGCCGTCGGATGATAGAGATCAATAAGCATGTCGGTCGGAAGTTCGCGCCCGGTAAAGATCTCGTCGACCAACGCGCGATAGGACGAACCAAAGAGTACCGTTCGATACGGTACGTCCGTGTAACGCTTCCGTGTTGTAAAATGTAACGTAAAGAAAGCACATCGCGACGCGCGCTTCGTAAAAGGATTACGACCCGCCAAGAGCTCCGAAACACTCAATGCTTCTCGCAAGCGTTCGTTTGTAAAACACCGAGCTGTCCGTCCGTATACGGTTTGAAACCGGCTCAGAAGCGACCGACCCACCTTATCGTTCAGCGCGCTGTAACGATCAAAACCCGCCAGTTCGTCAGGAAAAACACGCGCCACCTGCTCACGCATGACCAAGGGATCGTGCGCGTACTCGAAACACGTTCCATCTTCCCAAATCAGTCGGCAGTCGTTCATTTACTAAAATGTTTTAGGATATCGATCGGCAACGGAAGTACCATCGTTGTTGTCTTCTCATGCGACATTTCGCGGACCGTCTGTAGATAGCGAAGCTGCAACGACATCGGTTCCCGTCCCAGAATCGCAGCCGCTTCCGAAAGTTTCTGAGCAGCTTGCTGTTCGCCTTCGGCCGCGATGATCTTTGCGCGACGCTCCCGTTCCGCTTCGGCCTGTTTGGCCATCGCTCGCTGCATTTCTACCGGAAGATCCACTTGCTTGACCTCGACGTTGGCAACTTTCACGCCCCAAGGTTCGGTCTGCGTATCGAGAATCGTCTGGAGTTTCTGATTGAGTGAATCGCGGGACGCCAGCAGCGTATCGAGTTCGACTTGTCCGAGGACTGAACGCAGGGTCGTCTGTGCGAGTTTCGAAGTCGCCAACAAGTAATTTTCTACTTCGATCACCGCACGAATCGGTTCGACGACACGAAAATAGATGACCGCATTGACCTTCAAGGTCACGTTGTCACGACTGATGATGTCCTGGGGCGGAACATCCATGGTGACGGTTCTCAAGTCCACCCGAACAATTCGATCGATGACCGGAATCAAAATAATCAGACCAGGACCCTTGGCCCCGATCACACGCCCAAGCCGAAACACGACGCCACGCTCGTATTCGGTGATCACTTTAACACTCGCAAATAAGAACATCCCAACTGCTGCGAGCACAAATACTGTACTCATCTGAAAAAGCTCAAACATCGGACTTCTCCTTTTTCTTCACATGGACTTTAAAACCGTGAACCTGCATCGCTTCGACGGCATCACCCACCGCGACGGGTTCGTTAGACTGAAAATCCCAAAGTTCACCGCGAAAAAGAGCTTTACCCTCATTCGCTGCCTTACCTTCTACATGTTCCACATGACCTTGGTAACCGATCAATCCGCTTGTTCCTCCACCGCCGACACGAGCACGCGTCTCGCGCGCGAGTTTCCGCGTTCGCGATGCGGCCCAGGCCAAAATCGCTACCGCAGTTCCAAGCCCCGCGCCAGCACCCACAATCACCCAACGATGGATTGCAAAACTCGGCTCGTTCGGATCAATGAGCCACAAAAGCCCAAGCACAAAACTCAAAAGACCACCGGCCGCCAGCACGCCATGGGTGCTCGCGAAAATCTCAGCGGCCATCATGATCATTCCTAAGACCAAGAGCGCCACGCCACCCGTCGTGATCGGGAGAGTCTGAAAAGCCATGAACGCGACGACCAGACAGATCACGCCGAGAATTCCAGCCACACTGATACCGGGATTCGAAAGCTCGAGGTAAATCAACACCATCGCGAGTGTCATCAAAATCGCCGCAATATTCGGATTCGAAAGTGTATCGAGGAGCTTCTGGCCCCACGACATCGCAACGGACTCCTGTTTTGCATGATCGAGAACGAGCGTCGTCGGTCCTGACTTTAATGACACGTTTCGACCATGGGCGCGGACGAGAAACTCTTGAGAGGTCGGAACGAGAATCTCAATCAATTTTCTCTCGAGCGCTTCGGGTGCCGTAAAACTCGTACTCTTTGCCACGATTTCCTCAGCGAGCTGAGTGTTGCGACCGCGAAGTTCGGCAAGACTGCGCGCAAACGCCTTGACGTCGTTAACGATCTTCTCACCCATGACTCCTTTGGCATCCTGTCCTTCTGAACCCCCGGACAAACTCACGGGATGAGCGGCTCCAATATTGGTCCCTGGAGCCATTCCTGCGACATGACTGGCGAGCATGAGGAGTGCGCCGGCAGAGGTCGCCGAAGCGCCGGCCGGTCCCACAAAAACCAGGACGGGCACTTTAGACTCATCGATCAACTGGGCCATGATGCGCGTGCTAGCGACAAGTCCGCCGGGTGTATCGAGTTCGATGAGAACAGCCGCAGCTTTTTCTGTTTCTGCGCGATGAAGCGTCGTCTTGAGAAAGTCAGCCGTCGCCGGATTGATGGTTCCACGAATTTCCATTTTCAAAACATGAGAGTCGGCAGCCGACGTCTCTGTTGGCTGAACGCCCATACAGAAAAGCCACCCAACGAGCGCCGAGAACAGAACTTTTTGAAATACCATCATAAATATAGGCTCTACTGGCTTTGCATCCGGTTTGCACCGAGTCGGCACCAAATCTGCTGCATTTGCTGCGTCCGCTGCAATACTCAGATCGGCGGACGATCTCCCACCGCCGCCGCTGTCTTCGCCGAAGCCACGGTCACGGGAGGTGTTGGAATGGACAAGCGAAGAATCTTAGCAACCTGCTTGAGGTCTTCCCACGCTTCTTTTTTTGCCGGTGGGTTCCTCAAGAGATAAGACGGGTGAAACGTCGCGAGTAGCTTCGTGCCTCGATAATCGTAAACCTGTGAGCGCAGCTTCGAAATCGGTGTTTCAGTTTTTAGAAGTGTCTGCGCGGCAAATTTTCCGAGAGCCACAACAAGCTCCGGTCGTATCAGTTCGAGTTGCCTAAAAAGGTAAGGCGAGCACGCTTCGATCTCATCGGGCATGGGGTTGCGATTTTCGGGCGGTCGACATTTGACGACATTACAGATGTAGACATCGGAACGCTTCAGCCCAATCGCACCGATCATCTTTTCGAGCAGTTGGCCGGCACGCCCCACAAACGGTCGACCCGTCAGGTCTTCCTGAGCACCAGGGCCTTCACCCACGAAAACGAGACGCGCCTTAGGAGCCCCTTCGCCGACCACGATCTTCGACCGAGTTGTCGCGAGTCTGCACTTCTGACAACCCTTACCCGAACAGATTTCGGCGCCTAGAGCTTCGAGCGTGGGTGCCCGTGACGTTACCTCGGGATCACGCACAGGAACCTCGGCGACCGCCTTAGAACCCGCTTTACGCGCCATCAGAACCGCTTTACGCGGCAAGAAACCTTGAAGTGAAGAAGCCACCGTCACACGCTGCTTTTTTCGCATCGAGTGAATTTATGACGCTGCTCTGGAAAGGTGTCAACAAATCGTCGACTTGCGATCGGTCCGTTATTGAAGCCGGTGCGTGACGCGACGTTCTTTCTGCCCGCATTCCGGACAGGTCGCGATTTCCTGCGTGAGGTTACGGCTAAAATCGGTGAGATGCGTGAAATGCAGATTGGAGCCACAGAGCGTACAGTGACTGTAGCGAGACAGTACCTGTTCGGCCGTACCCAGAAAGTCTTTGAAGCTTCGTCGTGTGGTGTCTTTTTCCTTCAACGGCATGTCCGGCGCCCCCTTTTCTCAAGAGACGCATCGGACTCCGATCAGACTCCTTAACGGAAAAGATTTGCCTATAGGCGCATAAACGGTCCGGAAAAACGCACAAAAGCCAAAGGATCCGAGGGGGTTTGACAGGTCAAATTCGACATATCCCGCGCTCGCGATCTCGGCGTTAGGATGAAGGCATATGCATTCCAAATCGGTCTTTGCTTTGGGAATGCTCGGGATTCTCTTGTTAGTTTTCTTCCCTGGTTGCGAGCAATTGAATAGTGACGGTTCGTTGGGCGGTGGCGCAACTTCCGACGATCCTCCCTCGTCTTCCGGGCAAATCGATGTTTTCGCGATCGATCCGGCGGCTGCCGAAATGGGAGCGGCCAACGGTACGCTCTCCACTCAAAAGGGTACGTTTGAGTTTCGACGCTACGGTGATCTCACCTCCCCCATCAACATCAATATCTCGACCTCCGGGACAGCTACGGACGTCACCAATCTTCTGAATTCAGGCGTCGACGTCAAAGACTATGTATCACTACCCTCCGTTGTAACGATTCCGGCTGGAAGTGATCACGTCATGGTCGACGTCGTACCGATCGAGGACTTCTACAACGCCGGTCCGATCAATCTTGTGGAAGCACCCGAAACCGTCCAGATCGACATTGAGCCGGGTGCCGGTTACTCGCCGGGAGTTAACCCCTCAGCCACGGTTACGATTACGGAAGAAGATCCGATCCCAGCTGCCGGTCTAAACCCTCCAATGAATCTGCGCCTCGTTCATGCCGATCCTTTCCGGATCGACCTCGCATGGGATGACATGTCTTCGACCGAAACAAGGTTCTGGGTTTACTGGAATATGATCGCGACATCGGGATTGTGGGTGATCCGCAATTTTACAGCGGCCAATACTCCTTATTTCACGGAGCTCGGCGGTAGCCCGAATCAAACTTACTATTTCATGATCGGCGCCACGGATGGAACCAAGACGACGTACTCCAACGTCTTACGTGTCGACGTTCCGGCGCCCTAATCAAGATCAAGATCAGCCGCCAACTGTGGGGCTGTATTCGATCCGGAAGCGCACTTCGACAATTCCGCCACCTCGTGGCGACGGGAATGGAATACGCCGAATGACGTTCACCACACATTGTTCGACACCCGGATTCTTGAGTGAGCTGGACGCAATGCCTGCGCGCGTGACCGCACCTTGAGCACCGATCACAAAACTGGGATACACCGTCCCACGCAGTTTGGGACTGCCGGCATTCAACTCCCGTTCGTAACAAAATCGAAACTCATCTTTGTGCGCCGCCAGTGCTGCGTTGACCGCAGCTGGATCGATGGCACCCATAACTACTGTTTCGTCGGAGTCGCCCGTTCTCAGCACTACGCGAGTACTGCCGCCGACAATGGCGTTACCCTTTCCAACAGCCCCAAATCCTGTACCGATACGCCCGCCGCCCTGCCCCTTGTTACCTAAACCACCCAAAACGGCTTGTGTGCCACCTCCACCACTGCCTTTACCGGACAGCGCGAGTCCGCCCTCGCCTTGGGTGTCGAATCCACCGTAACCTTTTACGCGATCGCCACTCTTGCCGAGTTTCTCGGCTCCGCCTGCGAGCAGGTTTTCAAACTTCGATGTAAATCCTTTGAGCGACTCAATATTACCAACGCCGGGTTCTTCGCTTCGTGTTCCACCGCGCCCAGCACCTTGCTGTGTGGACGGACGCGTTGCTGCTGTCTGTGCGTCCTTTCCAGGCTTTGCTGTACGCGATCCACGAAGGCCTTCGTTCCCGCGTGCACGCGCGCCTTCGCCCTCACGAGCTTGACTCTGGCCCTTGGATTTCCCACGCTTTGCGACCGCACCTTGAATCTCACCTTTACCCGACAGCGTTTCCGGCTGCGGCTTGGTCAGATCCAGTTTACTTTTCTGCGGTACCTGCGGCTTCAGCGGTTCGGGAACGGCAAGTTCACCCGTTTCGGGTGTGTACCGATACTGGTATTTTTCAGGTTCATACAGAATCGTCGCCACGCGATCGGGCAACTCCTCGATTTGAACCGTGTCAGTCACGGTTATCGAGAGCATCAACCAAAGCAGGAGGAGCGCGAGCGCCAGGCTGCTCGTAAGAATGCGATGAAAGAGTGAGTCTTTCTCAACCAGCTTCGGACGCTTCAGCCTTGGTGGCGCGTGGGTAAAACTCACGTACAACACGACATCACCGATTTCGACGCGTGCAAGGTCGTTGAACTCGAGAACAATCTGACTGGCGGGAGTCTCGGCAAGATTTGTCAGTTTGCCTTTGCGATACAAAATCCCCTTCATTTTAGGATCGATCTTGAGACTGTACTGACTGCCGCTGCGACGAAGAAGCTCGAACTGTGGAGTCGACAAGATCGCCGGCACGACGAAAGTCGACGCGACATCACTTCCTAACGTGATCGTTCCGTCTTCCTCAAAATGCTCAACGGCGAGAACGAGGCCATTCCAGGTCATCATCACTTCGACAGCAGGACGAATCTCGGAAGCCAACTCGATGATCGGATCAAGACCACGCCGATCTTCGAGCAAAACCATGTCGGGCGTTTCGAGGGGGGCTTGCAAAAACAGCTTCCGACCTTGATCATCGAACCAACGTTCACCCACAATACTCGTGAGGCGATCGTCTGAAGCGGATGGTGTTTTTTGAACATCCTCTAAAAAGAATTTAAACCGATGACGGCCGACACTGAGGGTGTCTCCCGCCTTCAGTTCACCTGAAACTGTTTTCAGCCCGTTAACCTGGACACCGCTCTCGCTGGCGAGATCGTAAACGTGAACCGCAGTACCGTCGATCTCAAGCACAGCGTGAAGAGGAGCGACGTCATCTTCTTCTAAACGAACATCAGAACTTTCAGCGCTACCGATCGAGATACGATTCTTATTGGTCTTGTAGGTACACTCGTCTTTGGTCTTCTCAGGACGTCCTTGTAGAATCAGGACCGCAACCCGTTGGGGCGGAAGAAAGAGAGCTGAGGTTTCCGTCTTTTGTTCCATACGTATTCCCTGTCCTCGAGTTTATCGACTCATGATCACATCGCGAAGCATTTCTCGGTGAAACTCCGCCCGTCGCTTCACTAACGAGTCAAACTTTTCAGGTTTTCGAATTCGAAAGTAAAAATCGTTCGGTTCCTTGAACTCGCCTTCAATATCCAGTGCATCGGCATCCAAGGAGGTCTCTTTAGGATAGATCACACGTGGCTTACGCTTTGTTTCATCTTCAGCGCGAGCAAGCGACCAAGCAAAGCCCGCTGCCATGGCACAAACTCCCCAAAGCACCATCAAGATAAGACGCCCATGCATGATTACGAACCTTCCTTCTGACAGACCATCCGCAGATGTTCCCAAGCTGCTTGCTCGAGGGGTCGTGCTTTGTTCTTGTCAGCTTTCATTAAATAGTCTCGGCACGCTTCGCGGTCCGAAGTAGCCGCTTGAAACAAACGTCGCATCATCCGGTCTTCGTCTGCTCCGCGCGCTTCTGCTTCCTGAAACGCCTTCTCTGCACTTTTCAGATCACCTTTAAAGTATCGACCCAGCGCCGTTCCATCCCATGTTAGTGCGTCGGGGGTCTGTTCGTGCAACCACTCCCAAAGCGGATCAGCCTTCATCGCCAGGCGATAGTAACCATAGAGCTGCGCAAGATTAGCGATGGCCTCACGTGGCCGCTTGGAAACCGAACGCGCTTGCTTGAGCATTCCGAGAGCTATTCGCGACGTTACAGGATCTTCCAGCGCTTCTGGCACCGCTAACATCGCGAGAGCTGTGTTATTGAGAGCCGCACCACTCTTGGAGTCGAGATCGAGTGCACGCGCAAACGCGATGGCCGCTAACGGTGTCTTTCCTTGACCGACCAACTGCACACCATAAGCGTTCCAGAGCGACGGTTCGAGTGGCTGCTTACTCAGACGTGTACGAATTGCCTCGAGTGAAACCTCTTGTCCCAGTCCTTCCGGTACCGCCCAACGCGGATCCGAGAACGATCCTTGCGCCCGGTACGGCGGCTTCTTTTCGATCTCCGCCAAAAGATCCAGCACGTCACCCGTGAAGGAGCTAAGAATCTCCTGACTCTGAGCCAGACGAAACGCGTCTTTCAGCGTCTTTCGCGCACGATCGATCAGAGGACGACTGACCGACAGAAGACTTTTCTTAAACTTGATCGCTAACTCGTCGCGAACATTTTCTGGAGGACCAATCGCTTCAATCTCGCGCGCAAGCCGCAGCGTCCACTCGGCCAAGCGCAAGAGCGAACCGATCGCCCACGGCCCGCCCGCCTCTCCGGCAGCAAGATATGTCGTCGAAAGTTTCTCAAAGAACTTCAAGCGCTCCGAAAGCAGTTTTTCAAGTTTCGAATCAGGAAGGCTAAGCGGCTCAAACGTCGTTTGTTTCTCCGAGGTTTCCGCCAAACGAAACCGCGCCAAGCCCACAAACGGCGAGACCCGGCCCGAGTTCTTATCGACGCGAATGCCAGCCGCCCTCTGAATCGCACTCTGAGCGTCGCGAACCTTCCCCTGCGCTGTATAGACATCGGCGAGACGGATCAGGCACTCCGCAGTCCATATCGACGATCGCTGCGAACAACCACCGAAAAGCGTGATCGCTTTTCCGTGCTCACCGTCACGCTCCAGACGTTTGGCTTCCTCAAGAACGATCGCGTCCCAATCGCTATCGCCTTTGAAGTGTTCGATAAAATACGCCGTCCAGGTAGCACTTTCGCTCTTCGACCCCGTCGCTGCCGCGATCGTCATCGCCGTACGAACCGCAGCTTTGTCGCGATGGCGACTCCCAAACGCAAAGAAAACGCGAGCCGATCGATCGTACTCTCCGGCGATCAAGAGCTGTGTCGCGGCCCCTTTCACGTTGTCGATCGTTTTTTTAGATCCTGCAAACTTCTCACTCACCTGTAGGGCCAAACGTTCGGTCTCACCCCAATTGCGAGCGCGCTGGTAGTTTGTGAGAGCATTCAAGAGGCTCGGCTCGCTCACCGAGCGTTCGCTCTTCGTACTCGCCAGATTTTCGTAAGCCCGAGCGGCACCTTCGAAGTCACCGCCGGCCTCGCTACCGGCCACAAGTCCTAATCGGATCTCTTCGCGTTTCGCACGCATCACCGAAGCAAGTTTTCCAGCAAACCGAGTACGATCGGCTCGCATGAGTCTTTCGTTTTTCCCAAGAACCTCAAAGACTTCTTCGACAGCGCGCGCGCGATCCTGATAGGTCGAAAAGGTTTTCGCGTTCACATCGGCCACTTTGGGGAGCGTGTCGAGTCGGACCTGGATCCAGAGTTGTGCGGCGATCAGCGCTTCCTGACTCTCGGGCGACTCATCGATGAGTTTGCGCGTTCGATCGATCACCTGTCCTTCGTGTTCCTTCGATCCGGCTAGAAACTGGATTGCCTTGAGCTTGAGCGCGCGCGACTCCGGCGACGTGGGTGCTACAGTCGATGATTGGTCAACCGTCTCCAACCAGAGACTGGCTTCATCGGAGCCGGGTTTCGCATGCGCCACCGTCACGGCTTCCGTGAGCAACGCGAGTCGGAGCTTTCCGGCTGTGACGGCATACTTGGGATGCCCGGACTCCATCACGACGCGATACAAGCGAGTGGCTTCGCTACGAGCGCCAAGCGCCGCTTTCACTTCCGCACGATACGTTTGTACTTCTGCCACTTCTTCGCTCCGCGTAGGACCTTTCTTGCTTTCGAGAGGTTCCATCACCGGATGCACAAGAAACTTCTCAAGATAGAGACCGTACAGTCGATCGACCAGTTCGTAAGTACCTTTCGAGTCCTTTGCACTCCGCTTGCGAGCCTCCGCATGCAAAGCAACCGCCCAACGGCGGATTCGATTCTTCGCTTGCTGAAACGGCACCTGACTGGACTCCGCATTCAATTCCTGCCACGGGAAAACCTCGAGGCGTCCTAGGGCGCGAGCATGCTGTGCCATCTTGAGATCCGCATCGATAATTCGAAGGAGCGACGGCAGCTTTCGATCGGCATTGCCACTGATTCGCAACAGGAGCTCGTGCACCTTGATGGCAGACGCCCATTGTAAGCGTCGTTCGTATTCGGCAGCCAATTTCTCCAGCGCTTCGGCGTAAAATTCTTTGTTTGCAACCACACTGCGAAAATAAGCGAGCGCCTCTTCGACTTGACCTGCATCGGTCATGAACACCGCGAGATCTTTGAGAGCCTCGTCGCGAACATTGAGAAACTGCTCGCCGCTCTTCTCGGCCTCGCTGATCGCACGCTTCATCTCCGTCACCGCGCGGTCAAGTTCGCGCAGACGGTAATGACTCCACGCAAGTCGGTGATAGATGGGCGCTCGTGGCCCCCCCGAAAGCAAAGGCAACGCCTGCTCAAAATACCCAATCGCATCTTTAAATTCGTGTCGACGAAACGCCTGTTCCCCTAGCTCGCGATAGGCTTCAACACGAAACGTGCTCTTGGGATGGTCTTCGACAAGTTGTTTGAAATATTTTTCGGCTCGACCCGCTTGACCGAGTTCGCCGTAGTTATAAGCGAGAAAATAGATCACATTGTCCATTTTCGCGTAGGGTACTCCGAGAGCAACCAACTCCTCGCAAGCCTTGATCCCACGCGTGAGAAGCGGACGCGAGAGGCGGCGCTCGGCATTTCGAGGTGCGCGCTTCTCCTGCGCACGGTACTCATGAATCTTTCCTTCGATCAGATGATCGGCGCGATAACCTTCGAAATACAGCTCCGCCAGACGAAAATATAGATCCGCCTGTCGATTGGCGGCATTGCGCCGTCCGAGTGCGATTCGAATCTGTGTGACTTCAGCATCGCGCAGCTCGCGTATCTGCCGATCCCGATCCGTCTCCACATGCGCACGATCGGAATCGAAGCTTGCGGACGCAAGCGACGGCGCTCCCCACAGCAGCGCAACAGCAATGAACCTAGCACCGGCTCGTAAGATCAAGAACGTAGTCTCCCAACTCATCTAACCAAAACTCGCCGTTGAAGTTCCAATACATCTGTCGATCCGAGGATTCGACACTCGAATCCTCGACCGCAGCGCGGGACGAGCGCACACTGTCGGTTTGTAAACGATCTTTGGCGCGTTTGAGCATCTCGAGTTTGATGAACGCGGTTTTCTCGAAGTCGTTGATCAGGACTTGGTAGTAATCGAGCAATCCATTTTTAACGAAAGCTCCACCAAGATTCGAAACGACCTGCTTTCGCCACTTGAGCACTTGTCTCAGAAACCCAGGCAAACCGCGCCGTGTGCCCGTGCCTTGCTCTTCGTGGTCAAAGTAGGCAATCGCACGCAACTCGCGCTCCAAACGATTTTCACCCAACGCTAGAGTTTGAAAATACGGACTTCGCACAAAACGATTAGCCACGCGATAAGCGTCGTTATCCGAATGCAGCTTGGCAGCCAGAGCGCGCTTGCCAAACTCATAAAACGACGCAAGCGAAAGACCACTCTCGAGCATGTCTTTCAGCTTTTTTCCAAGCTCCGAGTAGCGATTGGTAAAGTCATTGATCGCCTGATTGGCTTCGGGATAGAGACAGAGGGCTAGATACGATTGTGCGCGAAGCACATGCACTTCAGAGTTGTAGACAAACGACAGACTCGGGCTGTTGTAGGTCACGAGCTTTCCAAGCGCACGCTGATACTGACCACGCGCAAATGCGTTCCAAGCCTGCTCGAATAATATATCCGTCCAGACAAAGCTGGATTTCGGTATCTGATCGTACGCGACATCAGCGTCGAGAAAGCGATTTTTCTGGTACAGCACACGCGCTTTCGAAGCCTCGCATCGGGCCCTGAGATCGCTCTCTGTTTTTGAATCAATACGCTTATGAAACCCGCCGCTCGCACAGCGAGAGAAGTCGCGAAGCGCGGCATCGATCTCACCACGAATCGCTCGTGCAGTTCCTCGGGCGAGTAGCGTGAACGGAAAAAGCGCGCTTCGTTCCGAGACTTGCACCAGATGCTCAACGGCTTTTGCCGTGTCGCCTTGCAGGAGTGACTCTTTCCCGAGAGCAAACCGAAGTGCACTCAGATTGTCGGATCGGTAGTCTCCCGTCGACGTGTGCTCAACGAGAAACTTTCGAAGTGTGTCGGTGCCCACGACATCCATCAACTCTTCAGTCTCTGGAACGACACTACGAATCGCTTCTCGATCGCCGGTCTGGAGTGTTCGTATGAAAAAGTACGAGGCCGAGTTGTAGAGTTTGGAAGCAATGAGTGCACGCGTGATCAGCGCGTACGCTTGTCCACGTGTCCCCGTCGCATCGCCTTCCATCGAAGCAAAGGCCGTACGAGCTGCCATGAAATACTGCCCACGATTGAATAGTGCGCGTGCGGATTCGAGTGTTTCAGCTTGAGCCGTCGACGCCGAGCCTACGATCGCAAGCAACGCAATCGCAGTTCGAGCGCGCGATCTCAGAACCGATAACCCGCGCCCGCTCGAAACGTCGTGTTTGAAAACCACGTGTCTTCCCCCGTTCGCCCAAAAGCTGGCGCTTGATAGTGCTGTGACATGAAATCCAACCGGACAAGCCAATGATCGTGGAAGTAATACTGATGACCCGTCCCCCAGATGAATGACGTCACATCTTGATCGATGAATTTTGCCGGACCACCGACAATCGTGTTCGTATCGAGCGCTGTTTGCATACGCCCGAGGCCACCACTGACGGTCCAATCGAAGTAGAGAATCGTATTAAAAATATTGATCTTTGCGTAAAACGGCGACCAAACAAAAAGAGCACCATAGGACGCACGCACTTCGCGTATCACCGGCAGTGCCGTTGACGACGCTTGCACGAGCGCATGAGCTGCGTTGTTGGCGCGATTGAAAACCTTTGCGTAGAAGCCTTCGATACCAATCCGTTCGCTAAAAAAGTATCCGGCACGTCCATCGAGATCAAACGTGTTGCGATAGGTCTCACCGATCGCGACGCCCGCCAATGCGGAAACCTGAAAACGCGCGGTTTTGGTGTAGCGCCGATTCTGCAGTACGTAGACTTTCTTATCGGGATCGAGCCAGCTGAACTGATAAAGCTCGTCCGGTTCGCGATTTGCGAGATCGGCTGGCATTTCAGCTGCGGCTGCTGTCGGATTCCATAAGGAACCGAAGACAGGTCCAAGAATGGACACCGCCATCAGCCAAAACACGAGCACGAGCAGAAACTGAGCCCATAGCCCATGGCGTGAGAACTCCTGCGGTACTTCCCTGGCCACGACGTCGTAACGACGAGTCTGTTCGTCCATGATCTTTTATAAGTTTACACGGATGTGAGCGTACGGACCATGCAATTGACGGATGGCGGGGAAGCTGACCGGGTAAGCCGAGAACTCCTCCTCGTGCCACGATTGCCCCGTCCCCCGGAATCTTTTCAAACCCCGTGGGTTAGGCGAGCCAACAGTGAGGAGAGGTTGAAGAGGAGAGGTAGGCCGTTTCTGAAGCTAGGAGCTTTCGTGGTCGGTTCCTGTACTCACCCAGGTCATTGCCTCAAGCCCAGTCAGATAGTGAAACCAAACCAAGCTTACGCTCTACATGAGCAACCGGGGTGCCAAGAAAATGTCGTTAGATATCAATGCTTTAATGAAACGCCGTGCCAGACTGACCCGGTGCATTTTGCCACAGGTGGGCGCGAATGACCTATCGCACTAAATCTCGTTACGACCAACAACGAGAACCTGTCCCGCACGAATCGAGGAGCGCCCGAGACCATTCATGGATTTGATCTCAGTGACGGACGTTCCAAAGCGCTTGGCGATGACGGAGAGATTGTCGCCACGACGGACTTTGTACTTCTTCCCACTTGCAGCTGCGGCGACCTGTTCACTTTTGTGACGACCCCGTTTCGCGACTTTTTGAGCAGGTCTGCGTTCAACAAGCACCGCCCCACGTTGCGGAATGGTTCCGGAAACCGCTTCCACTTGATCGGCGTACGCGACCGGTACCCAAATACGATACATGCGGCCCGTACTGGATTTGGGCGGGGTCATGTCCTTCTTAAGCTGCGGATTGACCTCACGAAGCGCTTCGAGAGGAACGCCGGCTTTTTTCGCGACGTCACCTAAGCGCACACGAACTGGTACGTGAACGGGCTTCAAGTCAGGATAGGGTTCGGACGCGATCTGTGTGAACCCGAACTTGTCCAAATGGTGACCGATCGTAAGTGCGGCCAAGAATTTCGGAACATAGTTGCGGGTTTCGGGAGGAAGAAAACGACGCTCCACCATCAGCCAGAAGTTACGCGTCCCCGAGCGGCGAATCGCACTATTCACCCGACCGGGCCCTGCATTATACGCAGCGAGCGCCAGATGCCAGGAACCAAATCGCTGATAGAGATCTTTGAGATGGCGTGCTGCTGCTTGTGTCGCACGAATTGGATCGCGACGATAATCGACGTAGGGATTTACTTTGAGGCCGTAGAGACTTCCAGTTGCCGACATGAACTGCCACATTCCGACAGCTTTTGCCCACGAGCGTGCGTGATTTTGAAAACCACTCTCGATCATTGCCAAATAATAAAGCTCCCGCGGAACGCCCTCTTCTTCGAGGATACGCTCGATTGTTGGGCGAAAGCGTTCGCCGTTTTTCAAAAAGCGTTCAAAGCGCTCGCGATCCTGCACAGTAAAATAATGAATCCATGCTCCAACTCTCTGGTTGAGCTCGTCAGGAGGATTGCTGAGTCCAGCAGCTTTGCGCTTGGCAAGTGCACGGCGGGCGATTTCACGAGCGAGCTGGTCGGCATCCATCGTATCGCTGGCTGCGGCTTCGCCGTCTGCTGTCGCAGGGGGTGTTGCTGAAGAGGTGATTTCGGATTCTTCGAGCGAAAGGCCAGCGTCGGCTTCGAGGATCTCTTGGACGATCACTTTAGACGACTCGTCATTGAGACCAGGGAGCGGACCGGACGTTAGGGCTTTTGAAGGTTCCTCCGACGATGCACCAGTGGAAGGTGCGTGTTTCGACGTCGAACCGCAGGCTGTTGCGAAAACCAAGAAAAACAATATCCCCAGATGCTTCCGCATTGCCTTTGAACCCCCTCCGGACATGAGTCTGATTATGCGAGACAATCAGGGTTGCCGACAAGTCGGTACGTTTTTCCCCCCAAAGAGGGGAACATGTCCGGGCTGGGCTGGACGTGACCGGACGCGACGGAGGTAGCTGGACTGATCGAGCTGACTAAACCGTACGTCCGACCCGAGTCCGACCCGAACCAACACTTGTTATTTGTGACGACGCCTGTTAAAAACTCTCCGAACCTAGAAGCGAATGGGAAGCGACTGGGAAACTAGCGGGAAGTTAGTTCTTAAGAAGCTTTAGAAAATCTAGGTGTTTAGGAGAAATTATGGCTAACACACGCCAATCTGCAAAGCGCGCTCGTCAGGCTCTCAAACGCCGCGATCGCAACCAACTCGTCAGTTCAGCAACAAAATCGGCCGTCAAAAAAGCGATCACTCTGATCACGGGCAAAGACGCTGCTGCTGCGAAGGACGCTTACAAGACTGCGATGCAAGTTCTTTCGAAAGCCGCTTCGCGCGGTGCGATGCCGGGAAACCGAGCCGCTCGAAAGACGCGCCGACTTGCGCATCTTTTACAAAAGACGCATCCAAGCGCTAAGTAGTCCGCACAAGAGACAATAAGACTTCTCGATCGAGACTTCGCCGAAGGGTCAGTCTGGTATTTCTCGAGTGCCGGGTTGGCGGGGAGCGCTTTTGAACGTGCAGTGACGCTGATATGCTCGGTTTTTTTTGATCGCAGTATTATGCCAATACGCTGCGCTATTTCATCGCAGGGTCGCGCCACTGTGTAGTGCTTTCAGAAAACGTGTCTGCGTCGCGCCACTGTGCAGTGCTTTCAAAAAACGTGTCCGCGTCGCGCTAGTGCGCATTGTTTTCGGAAAACGTGATCGTGTCGTGCTAGTTCGCTGCCGAAATTTCAGTGAGCGTCGTGAGCGCAAAAAAGCGATAACCGCGTTCCTCAAAAACCGCGGCGGCACCTTGTTCGCGATCGACAACGGTCAAGATCGCTTCGACCGCGTGCCCCGCTGCCTCAATACGTTCGCAGGCCGCGATCGCCGATGCGCCCGTCGTCGTGACATCTTCGACGACAAGAAACTTTGTTTTCGGCGCAAGACGTTCGGCACCCTCGAGAAACTGCTGTGTTCCATGACTCTTTGATTCTTTACGAACAATCACGGCTGGTAGTTCTATCCCAAAATCGAAGGCCCGTAGCGACACAGCTGTAACGATGGGATCGGCCCCCAGCGTGAGTCCGCCAACCGCACCTGCCTTGATCACACCGTCACGGAGATAGGGAACCGTCAGACGACCGATCAGATCGGCACCCGCCGGAAAAAGCGTCGTATTCTTGAGGTCGATATAGAACTTACTTTTCTGTCCCGACGAAAGCGTAAAATCGCCTTCGCGGTAGCTGCGTTCGCGGATAATTCTGATGAGATTTCTTTTGAGGTCGTCGTGGGACATTTTAAAAGACACTTTAAATATATTATATTTATCAATAAAGCCGTCAGCGCCAAGCGTGGTCATACCTCGCATCAAGCGGATGCGCTACTGTTTCCATCGGATTACTTGCAGTTGTGGTGGGTGATGGATGGTGGGTGCTCAGGCGGTTGGTAGCCGTTCGCGATCGCGCGAGCGTTCCCCGGTCGAGACCGCTCATGTCGGTCATTCCCTGACGTGCAAAGTACTTGTGCCGGCACAAGCACAGGTGCAGCAAAGTAACCGCACAACGACTTGTTCACCCACGGAAAGCTTCGCGTACATTCGCTTGCTTAAGATCTGATTTGCTTGCGGCGGACAAATATTTTTCATTCACAATTGATAACCACCGGGCGCCGGTACCGTTAGTTCTACCGGGCACAAGTACCA
Organism: uncultured Oligoflexia bacterium; assembly: GCA_964549505.1. Classification (GTDB taxonomy): domain Bacteria; phylum Bdellovibrionota; class UBA1018; order UBA1018; family CAZJVD01; genus CAZJVD01. Next base: position 80,824 of record CAZJVD010000007.1, on the reverse strand, counting down.
CGACACCCAATCAGATGCGGCCGTGCAGGACGCGGTTACATGCCGACAGGCACCAACACCGTTGCGCTCTACCGAGTGCCATCACGCACCACTACCATCACGCACACTACCGTCACGCACACTACCGTCACGCACACTACCGTCACGCACCACTACCATCGCGCCAAAACTATGATCGAGATGCGCACGCACGTAAGAAAACTGTGGGACTTCCCCCGGGGGAAGTCCGGAGTCTGAATATCAGTCGCACCACGAATATATTTTCTTATCTGCGTTTTTTTCTTTACGAGGTTTTCGTCGATAGCGCGAGATCCCGCGCAAACACATCCCTACACACATTTAACAACGGCTCCCGTGAACGATCGTCAGCATTTTGTTCATTTAAATCAAAATCGGTCACGATCGTTCGCCACTGCGAAACGTACGTCGAAAAATGCCGCGTTGAAAACCGATGGTATGTTCGTTCGCGCTGAAAATACGTTTCAGCACCAAAGTCTTCTTTTTAGAAAGGGAAAATGATGCAGTCTCTTGATCCTCAAACGGGTATGCAAACAGGTATGCCGGCGAAAACCTTATGCGACGACGCTCTCCACCGGGGAACGCTCGAGGCCGCAAAGAGAGAGAAAAAAGCGACATATGAATTGCTGGAGTTTTTACACGAAATTGATCAGCGACGGCTCTATGCAGTCCTGGGATACTCAAGCCTCTATATGTACGTAAAAACTTATTTGGGCTACGGCGATCATCAAGCGTTTGACCGCGTAGCTGCGATGAGACTGATTTTCAGAATCGATGAAGTGAAAACAGCTCTACAAGCAGGAAAGCTAAACCTCAGCACAGCAGCGCAGCTTTCCGTACATGTTCGAAAACAGAATCTGAATAAAATACAGACGCTCGAGTTATTGCCACGGATCGAAAATCGATCAAAACGTGAGATTGAAGCAATTCTGACCCCAAATAAACTGAAAACAGTTGCGCTGGAAATCGATGACGAATGCGAAGCATTCTTTGAAAGATTCCGACAATTGGAAGGAAATCCTGGACTGAGTCTTTCGGACTGCGTGAAGCTGGCGCTGCATCGATGCATTGTCGCGAAAGAAAAGAGAAATCGAGTGCTACGAGCTCCCGGGCTCCAAAAGAATAAAGCCCAAAGTCTCGGGCCCGATGTCAACCCTGCTCGCATGCAGACTCACAAGCCCGCTCACGATCCCGGCCACAACCCTACTCGCAACTCTTCCCACAAACCTTCCATGACCCCAGCCATAAACTCGGCCCCCGACCCCGCGATCATAAAAATCAAGGAATCTAACGAATCTCTTCCCCCGGGGGAAGTTCTTCGACCACCCAGCACGCGTTATGTCCCAAAGGAAGCGCGCGAAAATATCACACGACGGGCCGATAATAGATGTGAGTACGTACATTCACAGACTGGACGACGCTGTAACGGAAAGCACGGCCTACAGTTCGATCACATCAAACCGTATGCGCTTGGCGGTGAAACCACCGAAGAAAACTTGCAGTTACTCTGCGCCGCTCACAATCGACTGAGAGCCATTCAGACGTTTGGTACCAGCACCACTCGTCACATGAAACGTCGAATCAATAACGGCTACGGGTTAGATGGCTAAATCCCACGGTGCAACGATCCCATCAGCTTGACCCGAGATACGCCTCGATAGCCTCTTTGGCGTGCGGATCGAGTTTGGTAAAACGAAAACTGAAACCATGTCCGCCTTCCAAACGTCGAACGACAACACCCTCGGCGGCAAAGGGGTTCATCAACGGCTGACTGCCTGACCCACTTCCCGTCGGACTCACGTTCAAACGAATCACCGCGCCCGGAGGTCCAGGATTGTCGTTCGTCAAAACGAGCATGCCTCCGACACTGAGATCCTGGCAGATGCCCATTACGAGCTTGCCGGCACCAGCGACAACGATCTTGGCAACGAGTGGCTTCCGAGGTGTCGATCGCAATTCAATCGTTCGTGTGCGTGCCTCTTCAATGAGCGGCAATGCGGCTTCGGCGGCAGCCCGAAACTCGGTGAGACTCTCCAAGCGCGCCCAATCTTTCATCCCGTACGCCCATGCATGCACTCGTCCATGAACTTTGCCAACCAACAGCAGGCGCTCGACTTCTTCAGTACTAAATGGACCGTTCTGTGCTTCATTAAAAAACAGGAACCACTCAGCCTTAACAGCATCCGATTCGTTCGCTCGCACGCCGGTGCCCGTGTTTTCAGGATCGGGTTTCTTCTTGGGCTTTACGGGAAATAAAATCTCAAACTCTTCGCAGTCGGCCATTCGCACCCAATCTTTGTGCGAACCGCCGATCACATAGTGCCCAGCGGAGATTTCATCTTTCTGATACATCTCACCTAAAAACGTCGTGCTGTAAGGACCTAGGATGTTTTCACCGATCGCACAGAACCATTGCGTGCCCTTTTTTGTGCCGCCCTTTGTACTCTTGGTACTTGTGGTACTCATATCCGTGTCCCCGCCCCCACTCTTCCAACTGTCACTGAAATTTTCCAGCTGCTGCCGCGGCCTGAATGGATTTTAGAATTTTTCCGACATGCCCGACGTTCCAAACAGCTTCGCGCTCGCTACAGAAATCGAGAACAGAAGGCTTTGCAACTCCAAGCGCTTTCTTGTCCATCTGCCACGTCAGTAGATCGTGCGAGATCATGAACACTGCGGATAACGGACTGATGCGACTCGCGCGCAACCCCCGAGGAAAGCCGGATCCGTCCGGACGCTCGTGATGTTGCGCAATGATCAAACCGACATCCGGCGGAATCAACGGAAGATCGGCGACCAAGTCTGCGGCTTCGGAAGGATGATTTTGAAAACCACGAATCTCTTCAGGCGAAAACACTTTCCCCGATCCGAAGAGCTCAGGTAACGTTTGAAAACGCGCGAGTCCGTGATCACTGATTGTCATGTCATGGAGAAAAGCAGCTAAACTCAGCTTGTATTGCGTCGTTACCGAGTGCCATTCAAGAAACGTCGAGATACAACAAGCCAGATACGCCAGCAGCGTCGAGTGCGAACTCAGATAACGATCCGGCTCAACAGCTAAGCGCCCTAACAACTCCGCAAGCTTATTGTCATGCTTGATCGCGTTGATCGCAGTCTGAACCTGCACACGTAAAACGTTCTGCAACTCCTCGGTAATCCCAAAGCGCCGCAGCTCCTTCTGAACATGTTCTTGCGTCCCACTGAGCACGGTAAGCCTGTCATCGGCTGAACCATGCAGATCGGAAAGCTGTTCGATGTCAGCACGCAAAGTCGTGTTCTGAGTGGTGTCGAGCAACGCCTGAACCTCGCCAGGGTTTGAAAGGGCGATCTGAAACGCGTCGAGACTCCGAGCTTCTTTAATAAGCACCTCGAGCACCCGCCGAACATCGTTCGGATGCACCCACAAGAGATCCGTTTTCTTTTCAGAATACTTCGCTAGATCCTCGTCAGAGAAAGCATCGCCCTCGGCTAAAACGCGCACCGTCTTCTGATCGGATAATTTGAGATGGAGGTCACATGGCACTGTGCCGAGCTTCAGAACGGTCTCGATATGAATCGGTTGGTGTGTCAGCGGCACACGAAACTGCTTCATCCCAAGGCGGGCCTTTTCGAAAATACTTTCCCATTCGGAGAGTGTCGGTGGTTTCGATGCAGCCCAGGTACCCGCTGGTAGTCCCGCAGCTTTTTCTGGAGTGAGGGTCATCCACACTCCGAGTCGCGCGCCGGACATCGTGACCGCCTGTCCGCATGCATCCTTCTGAAATCCGACGGCGAGCTCTCCGCGCACAGCCGTTGCTGGGGCGTTCGCAGATTCACTCACTTCGAGACCCCAAAATCCTCCAAGAGCGAGTGTCACGCAATCACCGGTGAAGACATCAGAGTCGAGCAAAATAGCGCGCATGGCGATATCAGTATCCTTAGTTTGTAAGTATTCTATTTGGGGTCGTCAAAGTCCACCGGCGGTTTTTTGCCGAGATTTTTATTTCGACGTCGGAGGCGATGATAACTGACAGCAAAGCGATGGGCTTCGTCACGCACGTGTACCAGCAACCCAAACACCGAGGTACCGGGACGCATCACCACCGGATTTTTTCGGTTAGGAAGAAATACACGTTCGGAGGATGTCTTTACTTCCGAAGACTGGAAGTCGCTTTCCGTTCTGGCCTTAGCTAACCCCACAGCTTCGACTCCCTGAATATCCAACTCCTTGAGAATCTCAGAAGCCTGAGCGAGCTGTCCCTTCCCGCCATCGACAACGATGAGTTGCGGAAGGTCTTCGATCGTATTTTTAAAACGACGACTGAGAACCTCTTTCATCATCGCAAAGTCGTTCTGTCCCTCGACGGTTTTGATCTTGTAACGACGGTAAAGATTCTTATCGGGTACGCCTTCAATGAAAACTACGCGCGAGGCCACCGGCTCATCGCTCTGAATATTTGAAACGTCGAAACACTCGATCCGGAGAGGTAGTTGCACGAGATTGAGAAGCTTCTGTGTGTCTTCGAGCGCTTGAAGTCCGTGTCCACCATCCCGTCTGCGCTGCTGCTCGATTGCGTGATCCGCGTTGGCCTGGGCAACATTCATGAGCTGCAGCTCAAATGCCGTTTCTGGTTTTCGCAGCGGGCACCCCAAAACCTCTTCGACGATGGGTGCGTCGGCGGGCTCCTCGGCAACCAAGATGTCTTTCGCCGCTTGATCCCCTTCGTCGCGATTCCGAAGATAGATCTGCATCAAAAAATCGCGCAGCACCTCGGGGCTCGGGATCGTTTCTTCGATTCCCTGAAGACGAAAATGCTCAACACCCACCAAGACCCCTTTTCGAATTTTCAAAAGAACACCATGGCCGATCGTCCCCTGCGTACGCGTACTCACGACATCACGATCCCGCTCGCGACCCGCTTCGTGAACGGTCTGCGTCTCGGTGATCAAGGCCAGACTCTGAAGCTGATCGCGCAAGCGACCTGCCTCTTCAAATTCTTCCTGCTCCGAAGCCGCATCCATTGCCGACCGAAGCGCCGCAATCAGCTCAGAACCCCGGCCCTCGAGTACGTCGATCGCTCGCTGGACATCGGCTCGATAGTCGCTATCCGAGATTTTACCCACACAGGGAGCCGTACACCGGTCCATTTGATACAAGATGCACGGTCGACTGCGATGACTGAACGTATTGTCGGAACAATCGCGCAATCGAAACTTCTCGTTCACAAGACCCAAAACCTGCCGAGCCGCCCATGCAGACGGAAACGGCCCAAAGTAGCGTGCGCCGTCCTTTAAGACTGTACGCGTCCAAACCATACGAGGCGTACCATCGCGAAGCTGAATCTTGAGATACGGGTACGCTTTGTCGTCCTTGAGACGAATGTTGAACTTCGGTTGGTGTTTCTTGATGAGCGTGGCTTCTAAAAGGAGCGCTTCCGCCTCCGTTTCAGTCAAAATCATCTCGAAAAGATCGACCGTTTGAACCAGACGCTCGATTCTCGGCATCTCATGCAAAGCTGGTTTAAAGTACGAAAGCAGCCGATTTCGTAAGTTTTTCGCCTTTCCGACATAAAGGATGGCGCCAGCGACGTCCTTCATGAGATACACACCCGGCGATTCGCACGCTTCTCGGGCCCTCAAAAGGAGGAGCTCGCGATTTTCTTGATGAGTCATCTTGCTTAATGTCCTTGAAGTATACTAACTTAGACCCGTACCATAGGAGCTCGCACTGTGTCGAACACACCCGCAACACTGGCTGTTGGAAAAGAAGTTTTAGCATATTGCACGCAATGCAAGATGGATCTTGCGCACACGATCGCTTCCATGAAGGGCGACAAAGCTGCAAAGGTCGAATGCAAGACATGCAAAAAAACGCATGTTTTTCGTGCGCCAAAAGGCATTACTGAACCGCCACCCAAGAAAAAGAAAAAGGCGACCGCTGCCGAGGCAGCTGCCGTATCGGTCGAGAATGAATGGGAGCGTCTCATGCAGCAGAGTGCTGCAAGCCCTCAGAAGAGTTACTCGACTAAAGGTAATTTCAAGATCGGCGACAAGATTGCCCATTCGTCCTTTGGACAGGGGTTTGTTGGCAAACTGATTTATCCAAACAAAATTGAAGTGATCTTCCGAAACGAAATCAAGGTTCTCATTCATGCAGGACCCCCGCCCGTCACCGTTTAAACATCTCCATGCGGTTTTGTTTTTCGCTTCTGTCAGTCTGATCGCCGTCGGTTGCAGCTCGGCAAAGAAACGTCCTGAGAACGAAGCACGTCTCAGCGACTTCGCAGGTAAGAAAATCGCGATTATTGAAATCACGGGCGAGACGACCGGCCAACGGATCGCTGAAGTCGCATTGATCAATCAGATTCGAAAACGAGGGACGTTTGTTCTCGTATCAAAGAAAGACGTAAGTACCGCGCGAGTTGCATTTGACCAAGATCCGACGGCACGCCTTGAAATAGCCAAGCGAGCCGGTGCCGACCTGGCACTTGTCATGGACGTACGGAGGTTCTCGGCCGAAGTTCGCAAGGGCTTTGATCGGAATCGCGAGTACGACTCGCAGATGGCTGAAGACCGCGGAGAAAACGAAGCCGAAGTGGACCGTTTGATCCCCGTCCACACCATGGAGGGCGAAGTCCAGTTTGATCTCGCTTTCATGCCGGTCGACGGATCGGAACCGAAACAAGGCGAAGCCGCCGCGAGCCGCTCGATCACCGAGCGCGCTAAAGACGCTGCGATTCATTTGCCGCCAAAACTCAGATTTCTCGAAGAACTATCGAACGAAGCTTTTGAAAAGTATTTCGAGCAACAAGAATAACGAAGAGCCACCTAAAGGCCTACCATGAACCTTTTTGACGTCATCTGCGATCGCACCCAATCCGAAAGGTTTCGAACGGCGATCCTCGAAGGCGCCACCGATTGGGACTATTCGCGGCTGATTGATACTGCCGAACGCGTGACTCAACATATTCTCAAGAACGTCGCTACTGATCCGGCTCATCCGCCACGGCTTGCACTTCTTGCTAAGAACTCTGCGGATCTCGCCGCGTGGATGCTGGCGATGGCCCGCCTTAAGGGAGTGATTGTTCTTCTTACGCCATCGGCCGGTGAAAACGAGTGGGCGGCCGATATCAAACGAGCTGGGGTTACTCACGTCGTCGTGTCGCAACCGTTTCATCAAAAGATTCGTCTGAGTCTTCGAAACAACTGGTTGAGCGAAATACCCGTTCTTGAATTCGAAAAAGTTCCGTTTGAAAGTTACGACGGCTCTCTTGCCGTACCAAAACCTTTTCAACGCTTGCCTGACGAAACCTACATCTTGTTAGCGACCCAGGGGTTGATTCTTCCCCGAAGATTCGTCCCGTTTTCGGCGCACCAGATCGAACCGCACATCGTAGCTCTTCGCGATGCCCTCGCGTTCACACAACGTGATCGAACCATGACGTCACTACCTTGGGCGCATCCGTTTGCACTCACACATGCGTTTTGGTTGCCACTGCTTACGGGGGCGAGTCTTGCTATCGCGCCCACGACAACCGGCAAACCGCTTGTCGAGTTTCTGATCGGCGCACACCTCACACGCATCGCGGATCATCCACGCGGATTTTTGGAACTCTTGACCGCTTGCCGCGCGGAACGCTTCACACTTCCCGGTATGACCAACGTGATCGTCGGATTGGGACCGTTGAGCACGGCTCTTCGAAAAATCTTTGGCATGCTTCGAATCTCAGCAGTCCACTGTCTCGGTCAGACCGAAAATCTTTGGACCATCGCCATGGAGAATCCGGAAGAAGCGTCTGCCATGGGTTCCATACGTCTACAACCACTGCCGGCCATTGATTTTGCACTTCTCGAGGCCGACGGAACCGATTCTCCCCTCGCACCATCACAGACAGGAATTCTAGCGACCAAGAGTCCTTGGATGATGAAAGGTTACGAACGTTCGCATATCGCGGCCAAAAATAAACTCGAGCTACAGGCTATCGAAGAAGAAGCAGGTCGCCTTCGACCGTTCGATTCAAAAGGACGTTTTGTTTCCAACGATATCGTCCGAATCGATCGCGAGAAGAAAGGCGTCTATGTCAGTTTCATGGGTCGTCGCGAAGACTGCTTGTTTCTCGGACGCACGGCCATACCTGGCTACTTGCTCGACACAGCACTGAAATCCGTACCCGGAGTGATTGAAGGAGCCGGTTTTCCAATCGTCACGAGTGAGGGAAAACCAGCACTGGGATGCGCGATCGTTAAGGAAGAAGCGATTCAGCTCACACCCAATACGGTGCTCGCGATTCTCACAAAACTTTTGCCTCCCCAGATGGTGCCCGAACAGATCCGGTTCCTGCACCAATTGCCGAGGGATTTAGGCGGGAATGTCCTGCGATCGCAGCTGCGCTCATTGATTCCCTCACTATCTCCCACGCCGGCTACGCCAGCGACGCCATCGGCTGCCTCCGCGCCCTAGACACATTCGTCGCGCCTTATACCCGACTTCGTCGAACTCTAAATGTCGAACTTTAAATTGACACCCGGCGTGGTGTTCTCTAAGAAGCTTACAAACCTTCTTTTTTAAAGTGACCCGAAAGGAAAAAGGATCCCTATGATTATGGCTTGGACCGCTCTTGTGCTTGCGTCAGTAACCTTTGGCCAAACGGCCAACCAGGCGGCCGAACCTACAGCCGCGGTGGGCCCTGGAGTCGAGGAGAAGCTCTCGACTGGAAAGTTTGCCGAGCTCCCAGCCATTGAAGGTCGACCTGCCAATCTTGGGGAGACCTTGCCGGCGCGTCGTTCTCCAGGAACGCTCGTTTACGACGGTGTTTTGTACGTTGCCGGAGGCCACGTCGCTGCCGACGCGCACGCTTTTGAGGCAGTCACGTTTCTTACAAGCTTTCAGGCCTATGACCTCACGAAAGGCGAGTGGCACAACCTGGCTGCGAAACCACACGCGGGACGGTTTTCGTCGTTAGTCGGTCATGGTGGAAAGATCTACTGTTTCGGGGGCTTCTTTGGTGAAACACCGGCAACGGCTGACTGGAAGAGCTACGACGTTGTCGATGTGTACGATATCGCTACCAATCAGTGGACAACGCTGGAAACGCGCATGCCCCACCGACGTTCGCAACACGCGGTCGTGCAGCTGGGTGAAAAGGTTTACTTAGTCGGTGGCTGGGACACGGCCGTATTGTCGGAAGGATCGCCTGAGGGACAATCTAAAGAAGAGGCCAAGGAAGCTCACCAACGCGCTTTCATTCGAACGATTGATGTTTTCGACCTTAAAACTCAGAGCTTTGAGCCAGCACGCTTTGAAATGCCGGTCTCCGGACGACGGGCGTTTAGCGCTATCGCTTGGGAAAACAAGATCGTGATCTCGGGCGGGTTCGGAGACAAGCCGGGGTCCTTTTTGAACACGATCGACGTTCTCGACCCAGCTGCGACCGATGCTTCTCAGGCATGGACGAGCTTTCCGGAACTGCCTTCAAAAATGATCTTCCCGATGATCATCGATCTCAAAGGCACGCTCTATTTGACCGGCGGAACCACGCGCAGTGGAAAGTTGGAAAAGGCTTACGGTTTGTTCACGCGTGAAGACGGATCGGCAACCGTGAAGCAGTGGACAGAACTCGAGTCCTTTCAGCCGGACGAACGCGTCGAACGTACGCTTGTTCGAGCGAGTGACAGTGCTTGGCTGGCCGTAGGTGGCCGTTTCGAAAACGATGATCTGTCGGCCGATATTGTCGAGATTTCCGCACGGTAACAGCTCGTCTTAGAACGGAAACCCGAGTCCTGCTTCGATCATGTAGTACGTCGTACTGATCGTCACGTCGCCTTTTGACGTTTCAAAGGCGAGGGATTCGTTGGCGACGCGCGTATCGAGATCGAGTGCCAGCTTGCGGCTATCAAAAACGAATGTGAAACCAAAGTCGGCTTCGACACCAAGCTTCGCCTTCCCAGGACCTGGGAGTTTTCCTCCCATATCCGAACGAAGACCACCGTTTCCGCGAATCATCACACGATCCGAGATCTCGTAACGAAAGCCATAACCGACACCCAGACCAAAGCGCGTCGCTGAACTGTTTCGAACCACACGCGAGTTGTCGCGGACCGCGAAGATCGAGACACGCTTCGCAGACACCGACACGGTGGGTCCGTGGCGCCAAGATCCATCGACGCGAGAAAACATGGATTGAAATTGAAACCGAGGAAGCCAGTACGTGTTCTCGAGCAGAATCTGTCGAAAAATCTCAAGGCGCGTCTGTCCTAGAAGGCGAAAACGACGTCCCGCTTTTCGAGCCGAAGCAAAGCGATAGTCAAAACCCGCTCCGCCGACCAACGCCGAACCCGAACCACTACTCTCCGCCAACTCAGGATCCTCGAACGAATAGCTTGCTACTGCCTGAATACCTTTAAAGAAAAACCAGTTCTCAACCACGTCACTGCGTTCGATGAGAACGACCTGACCGCTCGAGGTCCGCGTGGGCAAAGCTCTTGCGCCAATCAAAAACGCCCGCTTCTTACTCCACTCGACACCCTGCGGAGATTGATAACCGACGCGCCACTGATAAACACCCGGCTCACTGGGATTCCACTCATACGAGGTGGCCTGAATACGCCGATTGAGAAGCGTGCCCTTTTTATCGATGAGCTCAAAAACATAGTCGGCATCGACGGGCGCCTTCTTCCACTGAAAAACGATAGCTGCACCCGAACCAGCATCCTGAAAGCGTTCCTTGTTAGCTGGAGCGACGAGATCCGGAGCCGCTGGATTGACCGCAAAAGCTTCAACGTTGGTCCAGGGACCGGGTGCACCTTTCGCGTCCATCGTCCGGACGCGATAGTAGTACGTACCTGGCTTGATCTGAACGACCAGCTCTGTGGCCTGCGTCTTTTTTTGAAGAACGAGCGGGTCCATGTCGGAGTTTGCCGCAAGTTGAAACTCGTATCGGGTTGCGCCTTCGACAGCGCGCCACGGAATCGTGACTTTACGACGCGAATCGGTCAGTTGAACTTCCGCGCCCTCTTCATCGGGGGCTGCATCCGGAAGTTCAGCGCTGTCATCAGCCGCGAAAACGAGAGTGCTCAGCAGCACTTGAAAACAAGCCAGAAACCTAAACATCGCCCGTGAGGCACCAAGCATCCGTAGTCTTAAGTCTAGCTGAATTCGAACTTTAGTCTACTTTTACAGGGAGTGTCTTTGGCCGCTGAATCGTCGACTGAGCGTCGGGAACGGAAACCGTGAGCGTGCGAAATGGTGCTAACGGACTCGGTCGGCCGTTTTTTGTGAAAGACCGTACCGACCAACGATATTCGCCCGGCGTGAGCTGTGACCGATCGAGCATCCAACGAAATCCTGACACTTTATAAACTTTTCGTTTGCCCAGAGGTGTGTTTCCGTCGGTCGGCGCGGATTCGACCACGACTTCGTAACCTTGTGGCGCAAGACTCGGATCCTCGACCGTCCACGAAAGAGGGATGCTGGCTCCCGCGCGCAACTCGACACGAGCCTGATCTGTGGGTGTTTCTAGTTGCGGCGTCTGCGGCATTTCCACACGTTCGATAACTTCCCCGTCGGTCTTCAAGATCGCCCCCGGCCGTCGGATCGATGTTTCCTCGATCATCGCTAACGATGCGAGCTGCTCCCCGAACTGTTCGGATGCGGCAAACTTCTTTTCGGTCAGCGGTACGCGATCGATCTTCTCGACTTCGGTCACCTGAATCGAAGCGCGCGCCGACTCCTGCAAAGCAACCTGAACCTGTTCCCTTTTGCCACGCTCGACGCGGAGGCGACCGCCCCCTTGCACAAACGCGAGGCGCACTTGCGCGAGGCTTCCCTTGAGGACCACCATCGTATTGGCTTCGAGTAAAAGTTCGCCAGCGTTGAAAAAACCTAAGCGAGCCCGTGACGAAGGTCCGGTCGCGATGGTGTCAAATGTCTCAAAGCCACTTCCGTTTGTGGCGCGATCCCAGGTCAGACCGCTCGCCGAGAGACGCTTGACCGTTCCATCGGACTCGATAAGCGTGGCAATCGGATTTGTGACGGTTCGAAACTTTCCCATCCAGTCGAGTACGAACAGCGTGAGAAAGAAGATCGCTCCAAGCGACAAGAAACTGACAGGCAAGAATGTACGTATGGATCGCACCGTGGACACAGTTTCCCATCGGCGTGCTCGACAAGAATGTTAACGAGTCCCCGGGGTTTGTCCGACACGAAGTTCAGAGATGCGTCTCACAATTGGAAAGAAGCTCAACACAGTTGTCAGCGGCCTGTTGTTTCTAGGAATTGGCCTGGCGCTCACGTCCGTCGTTGTTCTCTACCGCGATAACCTCGAGAATCTTGTTCGCAAAACGAGCACCGATACCTGTGCCGTTCTTGCGATCAATATCCGCGCGGAACTCCAACATCTCGCGGAACTGGCGCGTACACTAGGGGCTGCCAGCTTAGAGGATTTTCGTTACAGCGAGGACCGGATTCGTTTCATTCAGGAAGGACTCTCCGCTGATCCTCGTCTCCTCAGTCTCGCTGTTTATCGATCGGATCGTGTGGACTGGCGCATTTTGAACAGTCATCTCCCACCGAAGATCAAACTCACCCAAGACGACTTCAAAACACTCGATCGCGACTTTCCTCTGGGTCTCGGCCAAGCGCGCACGGGTGATGCGGATTTTCGAGCAGCCCTACTGCGCGATGGCACGCCAATTCTACGAGCCGTTTTTCCGTTTGTGCAGAAGCAGGACAAGACGTTTTCAAGTTTTCTTGTCATGGAGTTTCTTCAAGAGCGAATTGCTTCCGTCTTTTCTGAGATCACTCAAGGCGTGAGTTTCCTCGTCAATCGCGACGGGCACCTCTTAGCGACCAGTCATCCGCTCCGCTTTGCGCTCGGAACAAATCTCGCGCCGCAAAAGCTTTTCCAGAGTGCACTCCGCGAAACAGTCGACCGACGACAGATGACGACAACCGACTCCGTCGGTAACTCTCAGTTCGGTGCGTTCCAAAAGGTTGGATTTGCAGGCTTGGTGGTAGCCACGCAGATTCCGGAAGCGCTCGCGACCGAACACGTGACGGAGATCACACGACGTTCTCTCTTTTTGACGCTAGGACTGATCGGAATCGCTCTCCTCATCGGTTTCTTTTTCTCACGATCGCTCACGCAACCCATCCGAGCTTTAGAGAGTGCCGCTCTTCGTGTCAAAGGCGGCGACTTTAGCGTGCGACTGGCGACACTGGACGATCCGGACCGCGGTGATGAGATCGCGCAGTTTTCGGAGACGTTCAACTCGATGGTGAAAGGTCTCGAAGAACGCGACGCGATTCGAAGCACGTTCTCAAAGTTCCATAGTAAAGAGATCGCTGAGAAGCTTCTAGCAGGCGAAGTCGCGCTCGGCGGAGAAAAGCGTGAAGCAACCGTGCTGTTCACGGACATCCGGGGTTTCACATCGATGAGCGAACGACTGGCGCCAGAAGTGCTGATCAGCGTTCTCAATCGTTATATGAGTGTCATGGTTACGATCGTCACCGAGCACGGCGGCATCGTTGATAAGTATATTGGTGATGCGATTTTAGCGGTCTGGGGTGTTCCGATTCAGCGCACCGATGATCCCTGTCGCGCAGTCCGGGCTTGTCTTGAGATGCGCACGGCTCTGCAAAAACTCAACGAAGAATTCAAGGCCGAAGGATTGCCCACGATCAAGATGGGGATGGGCCTCAATCATGGTCCGCTCATCGCCGGTAACATCGGTTCGCAACACCGCATGGAGTACACGATCATCGGTGATACGGTGAACACGGCTGCGCGAATCGAGTCGTTCACAAAAAACATCGGCACGGATCTCTTGATCGGCCAAAACGTTGTCAATCAGATCGCCGATCAGTTTATCTTAGAGCGTGCCCGCGACGCCGTCGCACTCCGTGGCAAGTCCGAATCCCTCGCTGTCTACGAAGTCTCGGGTTATGTGGATCGCGGCGAGAGGATCATCGTCGAGAGTCCCTACGCTCATTATGGGAGCGACACCGTTGAGAAGACACCGACACCACCGAAACCGCCACGCTTTGCACGGGACCCGAAGAATCTTCCGACTCCAACCGAGTACGCCCCGCTCGCACAGAAGCGCAAAGCTGCCGAATCGAATATGTCGTTGAATGCACTGGGGAACGTACCAGGGAATGCACCGGCGACTGCGCTGCTCAACATTGCAAGTCCCCCGGCTCCTGAAACTGCCCAAAACACCGACGTTACGTTAGACCTCGAATCAATCGAGGTCGACGACGATGTCGCCTAGGACTCTATGAAACCTCAAGATCTGCTTAAAATCTGGAACCGCTTCAAGCATCTGCCTGCGGCGAATGTTTTCGTCAGTCGCTTACTTGGATTCGCGGTGCCGTACACAGGCAACCTCGGCGCCACGATCACGAAACTCGAGCCCGGTGATGTCGAGATTGTTCTCAACCCGCGACGCAAACACCAAAACCACTTACGTTCCGTACACGCCATGGCGCTCGCAAACCTCGGTGAGTTCGCGTCGGGCATCGCACTCTATACTCAACTGCCACCGGCAAAACGTGCGATCCTCGTTGGATTTCAGATTGAGTACTTAAAAAAAGCTCGGGGAAAACTCACGGCCAAGTGTCAGGTGCCCGTACAGGCATCCGATGCGAAGGCTGAAACACGCGTGAAAGCTGATATCTTCGACGCTAACGGAAACAAGGTCTGCTTTGTCGAAGCGAAGTGGCTTGTCGGCGATGAGCCGACCGCTGCCTGACCTGCTACTGACCCGACGGCTGGCGCTCTTTCGCCTCTGACTTATTCTTTCCGCTAAACTGAACTTCTTCTGGAATTCCTTTGCCATCGAGGACCACGCGCGGCTTTCCCGAGTCACGAGAACGCGACACGGGCTTCGCCGGGCTTTTGGGCTTTGCCACCGGGGCATCGTCCTCTTCAAGATCGGAGTCGTCGACCTCGCTTGGAATGGCTTCCTCCCAGTCAGCAGAGTTGAGCTTCACTCCTTGAGCGGCCAAGCGTTCCTGAACCTGGTTGTGCATCGCTGCGCCCAGCTGACCGTCGGCCGGTGCGACATATTTGAGATAGTTTTCACGGCGCTTTTCGGGAGAAGAATGCGGGTTTTCACGCAACGACCGGTAATAGGCCCCAAGCCCTTTGTGACGGGCTTCGGTTGCAGATAGAACAGACGGACCGGCCCAAGCGACCTCGGGTGTCACAAGCAGGGAAATCCCCAATAAGACGAGACACGTCCATAGTATTTTATTATGTAAAATCAAACAGTTAAACAATATAACCCCACGCTACGCCATTATCCGATAGTTCTTGTCAATTATAGTAAAAATCGATAGAATTTTCAATAGTACACATCGCGTCGAGAGGGACCCACGCCATCACAAGGCGGCGTGAACGGACGCCCAGTGTAAGGGGATTTAGATCATGGCAAACATCTCATGGCGAAGCGCCATGGTGTCTGTCCTTTTGGGCTATCTCGGGGTGATGGGACAGATCCGCGATGCTCATGCGTGGACGGTATTTTTCACACTTCCACCTGCTTGCGATAAAGCGAACACGACCGGCGCGCTGGGTTCGTGTGATGAGTTTCTCCCTAAAACGGACACACTTCTCAGCAGTCGCAACAAAGAAGCACATACGATCGCCGAACGAACCGATATCGACATCGACTGGGAACTTTCCACTGCCAAAACTCTTCCGGGCCTACAGGGATCTAAAATCGGTCCGACCTGCGATCTCGAGCAACCACTCGCCGCGTGCGCCGAAAAAGATCATTCGATTCATTACAAGCTGAGCGGAAAGTCCATCAAGGCCAACGTCGATCCTGTAAACTCCAAAAGCGGTCGCTTGCAAGCCGCAGCGATGAACGGTCTCCTCTACGCCGCTCGCGCCTGCTACATCAAACAAGTCGTCGATGAAGCCAAGCGGTCGGGCACGCGAATCACATCGCAAGCCTGTCTCGACGCCAGCAAAGACGTCGCGGTTCTCAGTCAACGGACAAAAGCTGGAAGCAAAACGTATCTCAAACTTGCCGGAGTCTCCGTTCGTTCTGTGAACGATCAAAAGCTTCAGCGAAACTCCCCGATCGACGTCGGAGAACTCTGTAAAGAAGACACTGCCATAAACGACGGGAAAGGAAATCGTCAGGAAGTCTCCCGACGATTGGCCTCCTGTTACTTGAAGTCCGCCTCAGAAGCGACCCATGCTGCGTACGCAGCCGTTTTGGACTGCGAAGTCGGAGCACGTACGGAAGTGGCGCTCAATACGCTAACTTTCGGCGGAGCGAATTCCATCATTGAGAAACGAATCAAAGCCGATATGAACGCCAGTGACAACGTGAAGCGCGCCAAGGACTATGCAAACAAAGCAAAAAGCGCCGCAAGACATTTTCACAAGAGCAAAGCAACCCAGTACGGAAAAAAGGCAGCCGGCCAACTCAATAAAACGGGTGACGAAAACTGGAATTCTATCGTCGCGATCAAGAACGAATACTTTGCAGCACCGGATTGCTTTGATCCCAGTGGAACGAGCGGCGACACCACATCGATCGCAGGTCGCGGACCTTCGTCTGACTTTTCAACGGGCGGAGCTGGGGATGACGACGACGGAAGAGACATCGACGCCGACAACGGAGTTGGCGAAGGCACGTTGCCTGACGACGGAGAGTCGCCATGAAAAGTGCAATGAAAGTTTCACGAAGACTGCGTCACGCCGGTGCGACACTCGGGCTCGTTCTGCTCTCAGGATGTTCGGGCTGCGATAGTGGCAGCGTAAAAATGTGCGTCGGAATGGGCGGAGTTCCCGCGGCAAAAAACTGCTGTTCCGGTGGGCAAGCGATCAATCCACCACCGAGTCAGTGTCCACAGCCACCCGGTTTCACGATGAACGCGTCGCTCTCAGCAGCGTCCGAGTCGATTGAAGCCGCCGGATTTGCGCTCAACCAGCTCGACGCTATGGCAGGCAATCGAGGCGCTGTCGAGCATGGCGGCACCCAGCTGGCAGCCACAGCTGTAACGGGCGAGGGACCGTTCGACAAACCAAAACAGGCTGATCCGAAAGACTCACTTGAACTCACGAACGACCAGACCGGTGGTGCGGGCGGCGGAGGTACGGCGCAAGCCGCTTCGGCCGGCCCTGGACGAGCGAAAATCGGCTTAGGTGGTGGTTCGAATACTGAAGACAAATCGTCCTCTGGAAAGTCT
Organism: uncultured Oligoflexia bacterium; assembly: GCA_964549505.1. Classification (GTDB taxonomy): domain Bacteria; phylum Bdellovibrionota; class UBA1018; order UBA1018; family CAZJVD01; genus CAZJVD01. The sequence continues at coordinate 63,621 of CAZJVD010000007.1, read as the reverse complement.
GTAAGTCTTGCTGCCATCGACGGGAACTCCACGCCCTACACAGGAGGCGGAGGAGGATCAGCAAGTGACCGCAAATCAGGCCAAAAAGGTGGCCTGTTCGGTTTCTTAGGGGGTAGCGACACAACCGCGGCTTCGGCTCAGCCCGAAGTCGGCTTTGGCGCCGACCGCAGTCCCGCTTCAGCGGAACCCATAAAAGTCAGTGACCCCGACGACTACTTTGCCCGCATCGATCGCTTCGCCGACCTCTTCAAGGTCGTCGAACGGCGCTATCGTAAAACGTCCACACACTGGGCGATCAGCGACGCGCAAGCGGCCGCTCGTCACTAAGAAAAACGCCTAACTATTCGAGTCGTCCGAAGAATCCCGTGGCGCTGCCATCACAGGTGCTGATGGTTCGGCGTCCGCACTACCACCGCCGACCGCACCACCTCCACCGCTGCCGCCTGTACCACCGCCAACAGGGCCACCACGACCTCGGTATCCACCTGCTTGATGATCGCGACCTCCACTGCTACGGCCACCACCGCCGCCGCGCTGGAAACGTCCCCGGCCACCGCGTCCACCGCGATGCCCACGACCTCCGCCACCACCGGCACCACCGCCGCCGCCACCCCGGCCACCACGATCGCGACCGCCTCGGCCTCCGCCGCCTTGCCAGGTCTTTTGAGCACCCGGCCCGCTGGTTGAACCTGCTCCGCCGCTTCCCATTTTCGCAATGGCTGCGTCCTGAGCCGCCTGAGCGCGTAAGTACGCAAGCCTGTCTTCTTCGCTCATGTCCTCGCTCATCTGAGGCGTCGGTCCACGAGGTCCGCGATTCTGCCCGACTTGATTACCAAAACTCTCTTCGCCGTCCGCACTCTGTTCATCATTTGAATTTGGTGAATTTGGTGAATTTGGTGAATTTGGCGAACCCAGAGAACCCGACGAACTTGACGAGCTCTGGGAGTCCTGAGAACTGGGCGCGCTCTGCGGGGATGGAAATCCACGCGGTATCGGAATCGGAATACGCGGCATCGATCCCGACGCCGTCATCGGTGCATTCTCGCGCACGTCATCTCCGCCCTGACCACCACGACCTCGGTATCCACCTGCTTGATGATCGCGACCTCCGCCGCTACGGCCGCCACCGCCGCGATCACGATCGTGGCCACCCTCACGCCCACCATCGCGACCACGCGGGCCGGTCGAAAGCTGCATGTTACGTTGCTGTACGCGCTCACGATGCCGTTCGCGATTGCGCTCAATCGCACTTCGCTTTTCGGGATCGTCTGCTGAAACCTCAAACTGCTCCGAGTGAAAATCCTCGACCGCTTGTAAGAAGATCTCTTTGCGATAGCGCTTCTCGAGCGAATCCAAAGTGTTTCGTTCTTCCATACACAAGATATCGATAATATCGCCGTGGGCTTGAACAAGGATTTTCTTCACATCGCGATCGATCCCTGCACGCTCCACTTCGCGTAAAACCTCGTAAGCAACGGTTTGCTTACTCTTAACGAAACCCTTGCCTTCGCAATGATTACAGGTCTGACACAAAATACGAACCATCGTGTCGCGCGTACGTTTCCGAGTCATCTCAATGAGACCCAGTTCCGTCATGCGCACGATCGTCGGTCGAGCCTTGTCGCGCGCGATCGCCTGCTCGAGTGCACGGAGCACACGATGCCGGTTGTCCTCACGCTCCATATCGATCAAGTCGAGAATGATAATCCCGCCGCAGTTTCGCAACCGCAGCTGGTACGCAATCTCTTCGACCGCCTCTAGATTCGTTTTCAAAATCGTATCTTCGAGGTTTCGCTTACCAACATAGCGACCCGTATTGACGTCAATCGCCACCAGCGCTTCCGCTTGATCGACCACAATATAGCCACCCGACTTGAGCCACACGCGACGCTCGAGAGCCCGGTGCAGTTCCGTCGAGATTCCATACGCATCGAAGATCGGCACATCACCGTGATAGAGTTCAACACGCTGTCCGAGTGCTGGCATGAAACGCTCCGAGAAATCTCGGATCTCGTTGTAGAAGAATTTCGAATCCACAATGATCTTATGAATATCTTCCGATGCCCAGTCACGAATCGCTCGCAACACGACGTTCAGATCTTCGTAAATAATCGCTGGCGCTGACACCTGATCAGCTTGATCACGAATCCCCTTCCACAGACTCGAGAGATACTCGACGTCCTGTGAAATCCAACGTTCGCTCGACTCTTGCTTTCCGCTGGCCGTCCGAACAATGAAACCCATGCCCTTCGGTCGCACACGTTCCACATTGTCACGTAAACGCCGACGCTCTTGGTCGTTATCGATCCGCCGTGAAACACCGACATGATCGATCGTCGGCATACAGACGAGGTGTCGTCCCGCTAAACTGACATGACACGTGAGACGCGCGCCCTTTGCCGCGATAGGTTCTTTCGCGACCTGAACGATGACTTCTTGTCCTTCTTTGAGCAAGTCCTCAATCTTTGCATTGTAGGGACGTCGCATCGTTCCGCTACTCGACTTGATACGTCGATCACGTCTGCGACCTTGCTTGAAACTCTTACGTGGGTCCCCCATCTGCGAACGATACTGCTGTCGCATCTTACGAAGTTCCGTCGTCGGTGTTGAATCGGTCGTCTCACGTTGCGTGAGCGACTCGCGATCACTTGGAACATCACCCTTATCTAAAATTTCGCCCGACATCGTTTCTGGGAGAGCACCCACACCTTCAGGCAGTACTTCGCGCTGGCCTGTCGACTCTAAGACAGAGCCGCCGTGACCGCCGCGTCGCGGGAAACGTCCACCGCCACCGCCGCTACGACCACCGCGTCCTCCGCGACGTCCGCGTCCGCCGCCGAAACCGCCGCGTCCTCCGCGACCACCACGTCCACCACGGCCACCGGGTTGACCGCCACGTCCTCCTCCGCCACTTCCGGCACCGCCGCCTTCACCACCACTCGCGCCGCCACCTTCGCCCACGGAACCGCCGCCTTCGTCGCCTGGCGGTGGGCCCATTTCAGCAGGACGACCGTCACTGGCGTCGTCGTCACCGGTGTCGTCATCACCCGCGTCACCTTCTTCGCCATCGTCATCTAAGTCCGTATCGAGATCCGCATCAGCAAGATCATCGGCTACGTCACTGTCGTCGGCGTCACCGTCGTCCGCACCAGCTTCTTCAAGGTCTGCGGCTTCCGCAGTTTCCGAAGCAGTTTCAGTTCCGCTGTCGCTCTCACCAGCTCCTGCGCCAGAAACACCGCGCGTTTCGACATCACCGTCGGCTTCACCATCAGATTCTCCGTCTGGTTCGCCGTCGCCTTCATCCGACTCGCCGATTCCACCGGGGTGAAGAACGACGTCGTCGACGTATAGGAACGCCGCCTTTTCGACACCAATATCCACAAAGGCCGCTTGCATGCCCGGTAAAACACGGGTCACGCGACCTTTATAAATATTTCCAACAATTCCCTTATCGCTTTCACGCTCAATGATGAGCTCCTGAATTCGTCCTTCTTCCAGCAAAGCGATGCGAATCTCTGGAAGAGAAGCATTAATAATTAGTTCTTTCGACATTTGTCGTCTCCTTAGTTTCGACGATTGATGACCTTTTCACCGGCACGCCCAAAGGGGCGACACGATCAAAGGCCAAATGAGACGATGGGAAACCAGGCGACCCACTTTGACACCTTTACAGTCTCAGGTCGCTCGGCTGAAGTACCACGCATCTGCGAATCAGAATGAAGACGTTTTAAATCAAGTCGGTCGTCAAACTTTTTGCGGGTGCTATCTTGGACTTCATTGAAATAATACTTTTCTTCGCCAGCCTCGCCAGTCCACACATCGAACATGTACCAACCCAAACCCACGAGCGCGCCACCGGCGGCTCCCAGTAAGATGTTGTTTTTGTGTTCCAGGGGTTGCTCGTAAAACGGCAAAGTTGAAGCTCCAAGAGCTGTACCAATCACTATGCTGGTACCCATCGTTTCTAAAAACTTAGAGCCAGCGTTAGCTGACTCAAAACCCATCCACCACGGACTTCCCAGCAAGCTCATCAACGAGATTGCGACATATTTTACGGAAACCCGGGAAACGCCGGCCTTGTTCAGGCCTGGCTGCTTCCTAAGAAAGAAAGTCATTTTCTGTTTAACTTTTTCCTAGGGTGCGTACTCGCTATGAATACAAACCCTCAATGCTTGGGCCAACGGAGTTATATAATAATTACCTGGCCCTACAAGCTTACATATATTCGAAAGCAGCTTGACAGTTCAAGGCCTATTTAAGATAACGCGTTGCAGGAGTCGTTTCCATGGCATTTGAATCGCGTCCTCCGCGAAATTCTTCAGGGTTTTCCGATCTGGTCGATCAGATCACGGAGGCCGTTAGGAAAAAACTTCTCGAAGCGGGGCTTCCTGTTTCGTCCACTCCGGCGCAGTCTGCGGCCCCATTTCAACCCAAGACAACCCCTTCTTATCGAGGCGCCGACCGTATCGGCCAAGCTGCTGACACCCCTTTTCGCCCGGAACACGCACCAGGACAAGTCGCTCACTTGAGTGCAGTTTCGTCGACGGCCCCGACTGGGGTCGCCCCCATGGACGCTGAGATGGCCTCCATGATCGACCACACACTTTTAAAGCCCGAAGCGACCGCCGCCGAAATCGACCGCGTTTGTGACGAAGCCATTCGTTATCATTTCGCAACCGTCTGCGTGAACTCATCGCACGTCGCGCACGTCGCTTCACGCCTTCGCGGAAGTACCGTGAAAGCAATTGCCGTCGTGGGTTTCCCGCTCGGGGCTGCTTCGACAAGCTCAAAGGTTTTCGAATCCAAAGAAGCGATCAGGAACGGCGCTCAAGAAATCGATATGGTTATCCAACTCGGCGCACTCAAAAGCAAAGAGTACGCAGAAGTTTACAATGACATTTTGGAAGTGGTTCGAGCTTCGGCACCGTTTCCGGTGAAAGTCATCTTAGAAACCTCCAACCTCACCGACGAAGAGAAGATCATTGGTTGCGCGCTTTCGAAAGCAGCTGGTGCTGCGTTTGTGAAAACCTCCACGGGATTTGCCGCCGGTGGTGCAACGGCAGAAGACATCGCACTCATGCGACGTATCGTGGGACCCGAAATGGGCGTGAAAGCAAGCGGTGGTATCCGCTCGCACGAGGACGCCGAAAAGATGATCGAAGCCGGTGCCAACCGCATCGGAGCATCCGCGAGCGTTGCCATTGTTACGAAGTCAGCGCCAACCCCACCGAAGAGCGATGGTTCGAAAAAGCCGTTTAAAGGTGGCGTCTATTAGTGTTAGGGGGAGGTCAGTATGCTGCGTTCATTTCGCGTTCGTTTGAGTTTCGTTCTTTTGGTTCTGTCGCCGAGTTTTATGCTTCCGCCCACACTCGGTTTTTCAGGAGGCGATTCACAACAACCACCTCCGTCGCCATCCTCCGTAGGCGATAGCAACGGCAACCAACCTATCTACAACCGCGCGTACCTCGACCTCTTTGGAGGATGGGGTGGCGAAGGCCTTCCCAATCGCTTTGCGGGCGACTTTGATTTGATCTTGTCGCTTGGTCCCACACTCCGAGACTTTTATCTCAACCCCGATGACCACAGCCGTTCGTACATGGATTTTCGTTTTGGATCGACGTTCGGAATCAATAGTCCGCACGAAACCAACGACGAAGCTGATCACGCGGCAGATAGCCTTTTAGCGCGCACGATCTACGCCACTTACATGTTCTCGGTCAGCGACCACGAACGCGTAAAAGTTGGACTCGGTCGCGATAGCGTACGCCCCACTGAAGAGTACGAAGATCGGTTCGCGAACGGCTACGAAACCCACCGTTGGCGCGTCCCTTCGATGGCCCATCAGGCGGCCACCATTGGGCCAGGCGGCATCAAGGGAGATGTTGCGTGGACTCGAAAAGACAGCCAGGGCGATGTTCTGTCGATCACCGCTGAGATTTTCGAAAACGGATCCCCGACGATTTTACCAGGAATGGTCCAGGACGCTTCCGTGTTTGATCGTACGGGAGAAGAAGGTATGGGGGCCATGGTTCGCCTCCATATGAATCGCGAACGCGGGACTCCTTCGAAAGGTGCTGTCGCTGGCGATGCCGTGTCGACCACCGGAAATGTCTGTGCCGCTGCACTCCCGGACGGAAACGCTTTTGCCCAGATGAACGGCACGTTTTGCAAGCAAACCGAAGCGCCGTCGTTCTTGCGTCTGGCCCCGCTGTCCGTCATAGGACAGGTGGATGTCTACGCCGGAACGGGCGACGAACGTGAGGGCTCGGCCTACTCCGGACGTGTCAGCTGCGAGGTTCAGCGACTCACACTCATGACTGGCCTCGAAGGCGCATCGAACCTTGTTTCGAACTATCAAGCGCCTGGCCAGTCGGTCACAGGGGATGCGCTTGCTTACGGAGCTTCCTGCCGACTGTTTCACTATAGCGACGACGAAGCCCAGAACCGACGCGGAACTTCGATCGATGCGCGGATCGCGGTAGAATGCCGGGAACCGATCTTTGAGGACTCCGGCGACAACCTGAGACCATCGAAGCTCGCGTTCTTATCGATTACCTGTTCTTTTTAAGCGTTTTGAGAAGAAATCGCAGCCAATCCTGACGAACTGTTTGACGGATCTGAAACAGCGGCGATACACCTTGTCAGAGTCGCATGGGTAACTTCAAACGAGTCGTGTGGGTGGTTTTGGATGGCGTCGGTTGCGGCGCTTTACCTGACGCGAAGTCTTATGGCGATGTCGGTTCGGATTCGCTTGGCAATCTCGCTAAGAAACGCCCTCTCCATCTTCCGGTTTTACAAAAACTTGGCTTAGGCAACCTGACGACCATCGCAGGCGTTGCTCCGCTCAAAGCGGGCGAAGGGCTTGGCGCTTACAGCAAAGCGATCGAGCGATCGAAAGGCAAGGACACAACAACCGGGCATTGGGAGATGGCCGGAATTGTTTTGAACAAAGCATTCAAAACGTTTCCAGATGGCTTTCCAAAAAAAGCCGTCGAGAAGTGGATCAAAGAAAACGAACTGCCAGGCGTTCTCGGCAACAAAGCCGCGAGCGGAACCGAGATCATCAAGGAACTGGGCGACGAACATGTGGCCTCTGGTAAGCCGATTCTTTACACAAGCGCCGACAGTGTTTGGCAAGTGGCTGCTCACGAAGAAGCTTTTGGTCTTGATCGCCTCTACGCGATCTGTAAGTCCGCTCGAAAACTTTGTACGGATCTTGGCATCGGTCGTGTGATCGCGCGGCCTTTCATAGGCGGCCGAAACACGGGTGAACCCTACACGCGAACGTACAATCGAAAAGACTATGCGGACCCGCCGACGAAGAAGACCGTGCTCGATCATCTTCGTGCACGACGTATTCCGACACTCGGAATTGGAAAGATCGGAAGTATTTTTGCAGGCCAAGGTATCAGCGAAAACTGGGATTCTGCAGGGAACGCCGACGGGATGGTCCTGCTCGGAAAATCGATCGCTAAACTCAAGACCGGATTGGTGTACTGCAACCTCATCGACACGGACATGCTTTACGGCCATCGCCGAGATGTCGAAGGTTATGCACGCTGTCTCGAAGAATTCGACACGCTTCTCGGGTCGCTCCTGGACTCGCTCAAACCCAGCGACCTCGTGATCGTGACTTCTGACCATGGAAACGATCCGACGTTTCCGGGAACGGATCACACACGCGAACATGTTCCCGTACTCACGTACTTCAAGCCACGCGCAACCGTTGCCGCCGGTGCAAAAAACCTAGGCGTCCGCAAAGGATTTGGCGACATGGGTGCGACGATCCTGGAAGCGCTCACCGAACAGAAACCTCGTGCGGGTTTGATCGACGGTGTTTCGTTTTTGGAGGAACTCTGTGAGTGAAGATTTTTCTCCTGTTCGGCTGATCGAAAAAAAACGCGATGGACAGAAGTTAACCGATCGAGAAATCACTCAGCTTGTATCGGGCTTAACAGGTGGATCGGTTACGGACTACCAGATCAGTGCCTGGCTCATGGCGGTCATGTTTCGCGGATTGGACTTTGAAGAAACCGTCGCGCTCACCAGAGCCATGTGCAACAGCGGCGAACAGTACGATCTCAGTCATATTCCTGGTCCTAAGATCGACAAACATTCAACCGGTGGTGTGGGCGACAAGGTTTCGCTGATTTTAGCGCCGCTCGCTGCCGCGTGTGGGATCAAAGTCCCGATGATGTCGGGGCGTGGCTTAGGCCACACCGGCGGAACGCTTGATAAACTCGAGTCGATTCCGGGATTCCAGGTCAAACTCTCGCGCGCGGAGTTTGAACAAGCGCTTCTTAAAGTGGGTTGCGCGATGATCGGGCAGAGCGACGCCATCGCCCCTGCTGATAAGAGACTGTATGCGATCCGAGATGTCACGGGCACGGTTGAGTCGATTCCTTTGATCACGGCTTCGATTCTTTCAAAGAAAATTGCTGAAGGCGCCCAAGGTCTTGTTCTCGATATCAAAGTGGGCAACGGAGCGTTCTTCAAGAAAACTGCGGACGCACGAAAACTTTCGAAAATGTTACTCGCCGTCGGAAAGAAGCTCGGACTTGCCACGCGCGCTGTCCTCACTAACATGGATCAACCCCTTGGATACGCCGTTGGACACGCGCTCGAGGTCGTCGAGTCGATCGAGGTGTTACGGAACCTGAAAGCAGGAACGTTGCTAGGATTACGTGACGTCAGTTCTGCTGATCTCAAAGAACTGTCGGTTAAACTCGCTTCCGAAATGTTGGTCATGGCCAAGTTTGCAAAAAGTCCGCTCGAAGCACGAAAGCGGGTTTTGGAGCGTCTCGCTGATGGCAGCGCGTGGGAAAAGTTTCGTCACTTGATCGAGAACCAGGGTGGTCGTCTCGAAGCGGTCGACAATCCGAAGCTGCTCCCACTGAGCGAAAAGCGCCACACGATCGCGAGTCCGCGAGCGGGATACGTCCACGTCACCGACACGGGTGCGCTGGGACGGCTTTTGATACGAATGGGTGGCGGACGTCTACGGGCCGAAGACTCGATTAACCCACGGGTGGGTTTTGTTCTTCATAAGAAACTTGGCTCGCAGGTCGCTAAGAACGAGGCCATCGCGACTCTTTTCTTACCCGAAGACGCTCGCCTCGGACGCGACGAGCTTAAAGAATTCGACCGGAATTTTCTCGAAGCCTGGACGATCGGCTCAACGCGCAAACCAACGAAACGGTTGTTACTATGAACAGTGACCGCTTGCGACTTGAAAACAGCAGATATCCATTGTTAAACGAAGCCTAGGGGTTCAACAAAGTTGCGAGCACCACAGACTTACTTAAAACTGCGTGATTCGGCCGACTTGATTCAGTCGCGTATACAGGTTCGCCCGAAGATCGGCTTCATCTTGGGTTCAGGCCTCGGACCCGTCGCTGACTCCCTCGAAGATCGCATCACGATTCCTTATAGCGAGATCCCGCATTTTCACGGCACGTCGGTCGAAGGACACGCCGGTCGCCTGCTCATCGGGATGTTCGAAGGCGTTCCTGCCGCATTCTTACAAGGTCGCTTTCACCGGTACGAAGGTTACGAGATGGAAGAAGTCGTTTTCCCTACGCGAACCTTGTGCGCGCTCGGCATCGAAACATTGGTCATCACCAACGCCGCGGGCGGCATCAACACACGTTATCGTCCCGGCGATCTCATGATCATCGACGATCACATTAACTTGATGTCCGATAACCCACTCAAGGGCCCGAACCTCAGCGAACTCGGTCCGCGTTTTCCAGATATGTCCGAAGCCTATAGCCAAGAGTGCAACAAAGTACTCGAGGCCACGGCGCGGGATTTGGAGATTCCTATCCAACGCGGAGTCTATGCCGGAGTTTTAGGTCCGACCTACGAAACCCCTGCAGAAGTCCGTATGCTCCGAACCCTGGGAGCCGATGCTGTTGGCATGTCGACCGTTCCCGAAAACATTGCTGCAAACCATCTCGGTGTTCGTGTTTGTGGCGTCAGTTGCATCACCAATTTAGCTGCTGGATTGGCATCGCGACGCCTCACGCACGACGAGGTTATTGAGAATGGTAAACTCGGCGCCGAAAACCTTGCAAAACTTCTGAAACGCGTTACACCTAAGTTTGTTGGAAAACCCGAGGCAAACGAAGCTTAAAAAACGCCTGATTGACCTGGCGGCGCGCGCGTTGACCAACGCTTACGCACCTTACAGCAACTATCCCGTCGGAGCTGCTTTGCTCGATGAGTACGGTCGCGTTCATCTGGGCGCCAATGTCGAAAACGCCATCAATGGAGCTTCGGTCTGCGCTGAACGAAGTGCGGTGTCGGCACTCGTTACCGCCGGCGGAAAAAAAATTCTTGCGGTCGGTGTGGTCACAACATCAAAGCAACCGGTTCCGCCCTGTGGCGTTTGCCGCCAAGTGCTGCGTGAGTTTGGCGAAGCGTCGACTCCTGTTTTCTTCGGTGTTCGCAAGGGTCGCAGGGGGTCTAAGAGCCTCGCGAGCCCGATGAAAGCGACCTGGGCGATCAAGACGCTTTCTCTTTCGCAGCTTTTGCCGGGCGGTTTTGTCCCGGCCCTCTTGTCCGGACATCGCAAGCGCAAGGCGCGGTAACTTTTTCCCATGAAAATCTCATGAGACGCACGCGATCCACAAAGCGTTCTTCGATTGGAACGGTGATCACGAACGCGCGCATACTGACTCAAAATGCACGACGCGATCAGATCGCCGGATTTTTGAAGATCGATCCCGAGGGACGTATCGAAGCGATCGGACCCGCACGCAAGACACCGAGGAAAACCAAGAGCCATCGGTTTTTAGATGCGGCCGGATCGATCCTCACACCTGGCTTCGTTCAATGCCATGTCCATCTCTGTCAGACACTTTTTCGAAACAGCGCGGACGATCTTGAGTTGATGGATTGGCTTGGCAAGCGCATATGGCCATTGGAAGCTTCGCATTCAGCAGCGTCGCTCGCTCTGTCCGCACGTCTCGGGATTTTTGAACTCCTCTCCTCGGGCACGACTACCGTTCTCGATATGGGCACCGTTCGCCATACCGAAGCGATTTTCAAGGTCGCTGATGAGATGGGTATTCGAGCCAATATCGGAAAATGTCTCATGGATCATCCGACACAAAACCCACCTTACTTGCGCGAGGATGCAGCCGACGCCTTGGCTGAAGTGGAACATTTGACCGCGCGCTGGCACCGCCAGCGAGACGACCGACTCCGTGTTTCGCTTGCTCCACGCTTTGTGATTTCCTGTACGGAGGGGCTCTTCGAAGGCATCGCGAAACTCAGCCGTGCGTACGGCCTACTCGTCCACACCCACGCTTCGGAAAACCAAAAAGAGATTCAGATCGTTCGTGAGCAAGTCGCGTGTGAAAATGTCGAATACCTTCATCGCATCGGACTCGTGAACCGTCACCTCGTCCTGGCACACGGAATCTGGCTCCGTCCGCATGAAGTCGACATGCTCCGCGAAGGCGGCGCGAGTGTCGTTCACTGCCCCGGCTCCAACCTCAAACTAGCCTCGGGTGTCGCTCGACTTGTGGATCTCAAAACCCACGGGATCAATGTCGCGCTCGGAACCGACGGCGCCGCCTGCAACAATAACCTCAATGCCTTCGGCGAAATGCGCCTGGCGGCCCTGATTCACAAGCCCGGCTCCGGCCCGCGCGCGGTTCGTGCGCAGGAGGCATTTGATCTGGCCACCGTCAATGGCGCTCGGGCGCTCCACTGGGACACGACCGTGGGGTCGTTAGAGGTCGGAAAGGCCGCCGATCTCACCTTGATTGATCTGGAACGTGTCCGTAGCACGCCCTATCCGGACCCGGTGTCGGCACTCGTCTACTCAACCGGCCCAGAACAGGTTCAAGCGACCATGGTTCAGGGAAAATGGGTGTATCAAACGGGTCAGCGCGCGAGACTTGCCGAGAAAACGCTTGCTCGCCAAGCGGTTGCGGCCTCGAAGACCATAGAGCGCGCGGCGTTAAACTTGACAAAATCTTACCCGTGAGGCAGTTTCCGATGACTTATGTACGCTGTCATCGAAACGGGCGGTAAACAATACCGCGTGCAACCAGGCGATATTATTGAGATTGAGAAGATTTCGGGCGAGGTCGGGAACGCGATCAACATGGATCGTGTACTTATGATTCAGAACGAAGGAAAGCTCGCACTCGGAAAACCACATCTTTCAGGCGCAAATGTTTCTGCTGAAATAGTCGGACAAGGCCGCGGCGAAAAAATTCTGATCTACAAATTCAAAAAGCGAAAAGGTTATCGACGTAAGCAAGGACATCGTCAGCATCAAACGCAACTGCTCGTAACCGGCATCAAGGGCACGTTGGGAACGGACGAACTCGCACCAACACGAAAGTCCGAAATCCTGTCGAGCTTCACAACTCAGTTGAAACCACGCGGCGAAGCGTTTTCAACGCCGATCGTGACACGACGTCAGACTCCTGAAGCACGTGCTGAATCGCAAGCAAAAGCGGTGAAGGCAGCAAGCGCACGCGGAACGGCAAAAGCCGCAACGCCACGTGCGACGAGCGCAAAGACGACGACGGCAAAAGCGGCGTCGAAGACTAAGAAAACCAAGAGTTAACAAAAGAATTAACCAGAGAATTGAAGAGATAGACGACCATGGCACACAAAAAAGCAGGTGGGAGTTCACGGAACGGACGGGACAGTCAGGCGAAACGCTTGGGTGTCAAACGCTTTGGTGGACAAAAAGTTCGTTGTGGCGAAATCCTTGTTCGCCAACGCGGAACGCAGTTTCATGCGGGACGCAACGTCGGCATTGGCCGCGATTTCACGCTCTATGCGTTGATCGACGGTTTCGTGCAGTTCCAGTACAAGGACAAACTTCGAAAACGAATCGCTGTACTGCCCGCGCTCACTGCCCGTGAGCCTCTTTCGGCAGCGTAGTTTTCTTTCACGTAGTTGAGGTGATCTCATGGGCTTTACCAAGAGTTTTTTGGACGAAGCCGAGATCTTTGTGGCCGCCGGTCATGGCGGGCCTGGCTGCGTAGCGTTTCGTCGGGAGAAGTACGAACCACGCGGTGGTCCCAATGGCGGTGATGGTGGACGCGGTGGCGACGTCATGTTTGTCGCCAGTAACCAGCTCAACACACTTTACGATTTCCGTTACAAAAAGATCTTTAAAGCTGAAAACGGCAAACCCGGATTGGGTTCCATGTGCGCCGGTCAAGATGCCGACACCCTCGTTGTACGCGTCCCGATGGGCATGCAGGCCCGCGACGCAGAAACGGGAGAGATTCTGCATGACTTCGAGAAGGACGGCGACACGTGGCTCGTCTGTAAGGGCGGACGAGGCGGCAAGGGCAACTCACATTTTGCGACGGCTCGCTTTCAAGCGCCGAAGTTTGCTCAGCCTGGAGAAGAAGGCACATCCATTCGCCTCAAACTCGAACTCAAGCTGGTCGCTGACATGGGACTCGTTGGTTTTCCAAACGCTGGGAAGTCGACACTGATCAGTCGGATCAGCGCAGCTCGCCCTAAAGTCGCCGATTATCCGTTCACGACGTTGATCCCGCATCTCGGCGTCGTTCGCTTGGGTGAGTTTCGTTCGTGCGTTGTCGCGGACATTCCGGGGCTCATCGAGAACGCGCACAAAGGCAAAGGTTTAGGTCATCGGTTTCTAAAGCATGTTGAGCGCACGCGGGTGCTCCTCCATCTTGTGAACGGTGAAGCCGCATTGGACGGCAAGACCGTTGACGATCGTGCGACACTCTTGGTTCAGACTTACGAAACAATCCGTCGCGAACTTACGCTTTTCAGCCTCAACCTTCAGCACAAACCCGAGTGGATCGCGATCACGAAAGCCGATCTCTTCGAACCCGAAGAACGTGAGCAGATTCTACTCAAGTTTCGTGAGACGCTTGCGGAAAAGCAGCTTGAGACGATTCCGTTTTGGATTTCATCAACGAGCGGGGTCGGTATCGAAGACCTTTTCGCGCGTCTTCAACAAGAATTTGGGCTCATGCAGCCTCAAATACGAGCTGAGTTACGAGCAGAGATGCGTGCCGAAATGCGCGCGGGACTCGCGGGGCTCAGAATGCGCGGGATGGGTGCCGACCCACTCGACAGTCGTGATGTTCGCATTCGTCGCGCTGCTACGGACGCCTGAGTACGTCACGGATGCCTTCGCCTGATTTCAGAAAAATGACCGCTTTCTTTGGCGGAACGTTTGATCCTCCTCATCTCGGACATCGTGAGGCGATCTTAGGGCTCTTTAAAGCACCCGGTGTCGGAGCTGTCCGCATACTCCCAAATGCACTTCCTCGCTGGAAAACTCCAGGCGCTTCGATCGACCATCGCTTACAGATGTGCGAACTGGCATTTGGCGATCTCGTTCGAACGGAGGCGGTTTCGATCGACCGACTCGAGACTGATCTACCACCCGACCAGGTACCGCGATCCACCAATGAGTCCCTCGATCGTATCCTCCCACAGTTCCCGGAAGCTGCCTTTGTGATCGGGACGGATCAGCTCGCTCAGCTGGATCAATGGGTGGCCTTCCCGAATGTCTTACGACGTTGTCACTGGATCGTCCTCAAACGCCAAACGACCGATGGTCAAGATACGGCCGACACGGTCGCTCGCGGCGCTCTCGGTGCGTTTGCATCACGTGGACTTCTCGGAAGCGAAACGACGACGTCGACAGGACCTGCGTGGCCCGTGACACCTTCGAACGACTCCAGCGATTCGGCCCGGTTTCCGCGGTGGCTGACGCTCGTTCCGACGGCCGCGCGTGCGACTGCGTCGGAGGGAATTCGCGCTGCGATTGCTCGCACCGGTCGCCCTCCTGAGAACAGTTTGAATCCCCAGGTTGCAGCGTATTTGACCCGGTGCGGCCTGTATGGTAGCTCGAAGGGACTTACCGATGCCTAAATCAATACCCGTCTCCATGCATGAAAGCGTAAAACGAAAAGCACTGATTGCTGCTCAAGCCGCACTCGACAAACGCGCGGAGAATATCGTGATCCTCGACCTCATGAGTTTGGCCGAAGAGTCGGGAATCTCGTCGGTCACCGACGCGTTTCTGATCTGCAGTGGAGCTTCGGAGCGCCAGGTGCAGTCCATTGCGGAAGAGATCGCTGTGAAACTCAAAGCGCTTTTTGGCTCGGCCCGTTTGGAAGGTCAGTCCGAAGCACAGTGGATTGTTGTCGACGCCGGCGACATCGTTTGCCACGTTTTTCTTGATCACGTTCGCGAATACTACGATCTCGAAGGCGCGTGGGCCGAGGCCGAACGCATTGCGGTTCCCGAAGAGCTTTACACAAACGCGGCGCCGAAGCCTGAAAGCCGCAACCCCCTGTCGCCCTCGTTTCGATAACTTCGCTTAATACGATCGCCCAATACTTACCCTAATACTGACACAGACACACACGATCCATGAATGCGGTCACGATTCTCACGGTCGGTCGAATCAAAACACCAGGGCTCGAGAACGCTCACGATTACTTTCAAAAACTCGCGAGTCGCTACACAAAGATCGAATCGGTTGAGCTGCGTGCCTCACCCTTACGTTCCGAATCTGACGCCGACCGTTTGAAAACTCGCACTCAAGACGGAGATCTTTTTTTTGACTGGCTCGAACGCGCCGAGGTTCCACGAGCTGGACGGATCTTACTCGACCCTGAGGGTCAGTCGCTTTCGACTGACCGATTCAAGAACTTGATGACCCCAGATGTTCGCCGACTCGTCTTTGTCATTGGCGGAGCTGCTGGTCTACCGGATCGTTCGCATGCCCTCCATAAGACGGCTGGTAAAGTCATCGCGTTTGGACCTCAGACGCTTTCACACGATCTTGCGCGCGTCGTGCTGATGGAACAGATCTTTCGATCGCTTTCGTCGCTTGCGGGACACCCGTACCACAAGTAAAGTTGAGTCATCGCATGTTGCAGATTTCGAAGCCGGTACGCCCTGCTCTCCTTTTGATTTTGGATGGTTTTGGAATCGGTCCCGATAGCCCGTTCAACGCGATCGAGAACGCGCGCATGCCTTTCTTCAAAGAACTCCGGAAAAAATACCCTTACGCCAAACTGATCACGCACGGCGAAGCTGTCGGTCTCCCTGAAGGAATCATGGGCAACTCTGAAGTCGGACACATGACCCTGGGAGCGGGGCGAATTCTTTATCAAGACCTGATGCGCATCAATCGCGCGATATCGGATAAGAGCTTTTTCTCAAATCCTGTTTTACAGAAACTGGCCGCTGATACTCGACAGGCCGGTGGGCGACTGCATTTGATGGGATTGATATCGAACGGCGGTGTTCACAGTCACCTCGATCATCTCGATGCGCTTCTCGAGTGGGCTAGCAGTACGGGCATTGCCGAAGTTTTTGTCCACGCGTTCATGGATGGCCGTGACACGGCTCCGACGAGTGGAAAGGGATTTTTGGAGCGGGTACTGGCACATCCGGTCTTTCAAGTGCGGCAAGATGCTCAGCAAGCCACTGGGCAGAACGTGCGGCAAAATGCCGGGCACAGCCTCGCGCAAGGTCTCGCACAAGGTCTCGTGCAAAGTTCTGGGCCCGGAACGGGTTCTGCGCGCGCAAAGCTCGCCAGTATCCACGGGCGCTACTATGCGATGGACCGAGACAAACGCTGGGAGCGTATCGACAAGAGCCTAGAAGTCTTACTGGGAAAGAAAGCCGCGACTTTGCGACCGTGGCCACAGGTTCTTGGATCGTCAAAAAAGGGCGATGAGTTTGTGGAGCCTGAATTACTCGATAAGAACGGGGCCCTTCGCGAAGGGGACGGCGTTTTCTTTTTTAACTTTCGCGCCGATCGCGCACGACAGCTCACGACCAAGCTCGGCATCGAGCGGCCGGTCGCTTTAGCTGGTTTTTCCTCGATGACCTCCTACGACGAGACCTTCACGACCGTACCGTCTGCGTTTCGTCCGCAAACCACCGACAGCATTTTTCCGGAATGCTTAGCGGCAACCGGAGCGCGGCAGTTTCGAATCGCGGAAACTGAAAAGTATGCGCACGTGACGTTCTTTTTTAACTGCGGTCGAGAGAAACCGTTTCAAGGCGAGGAACGTTTGCTCATTCCTTCACCGAAAGACGTACCGACCTACGATCTCAAACCTGAGATGTCAGCGTTTCAGGTAGCTGAAGATGCGAAGCGTGCCATCGAAAGCCAGAAATACGGATTCGTTCTCATCAATTTTGCAAACGCCGACATGATCGGACACACCGGTGATTACGAAGCGGCTCTGCGATCTATGGAAGCTCTCGACAGCTGTTTAACGACGGTGATCGGCGCAGCCGAACGTTCGGGTTTTGATACACTTCTCACAGCAGATCACGGCAACTGCGAAACGATGCGGGATGAGCACGGCGAACCGCACACTCAACACACGCTCAATCCCGTACCGGTGATTTTGATCCCACCCGGAAGTGCTGTTGCCCCTAAAAGTTCTCGACCCAGATTGTCCGACGGAACGCTAGCTGATATTGCGCCGACATTGTTAGAGCGCATGGGGCTTCCGAAACCGCCTGCGATGTTAGGAAAGTCCTTGGTGCGCCTATGATTGGTATCCCCGAAGAGTTTTCACGAACGACTCGAAAGTTGCCGAACAAACCCGTTCGGACCATTGCTCTTCTCACCAGTGGTGGCGACGCCCCCGGGATGAACGCAGCGATTCGCGGTGTCGTTCGCTATGCACTAGCCCGCAAGATTAAAATCCTAGGTGTAGCGCGCGGTTACAGTGGCTTGATCGAGGGTGAGCTCTACCCCATGGATCGCTCGAGTGTCGCGAACATCATTCAACGTGGCGGAACCGTACTCAAGACGTCGCGCTGCCCAGAGTTTTTAAAGCGCTCCGGTCGCGCCGAAGCGGGGCGGGTTCTCACGCGTAACGACGTCGACGCGCTCGTTGTGATTGGTGGTGACGGATCGTTCGCCGGTGCGCATCTCTTAGAGAACGAAACGCGCACACGCGTGATCGGAATTCCCGGCACGATCGACAATGATATCGCCGGATCCGATGACACGATCGGATTCGATACCGCGATCAACACAGCCCTCGATGCGATTGATAAAATTCGGGACACTGCGAACTCCCACGATCGATTATTCTTGGTCGAAGTCATGGGTCGAAACTCTGGTTTTCTCGCGGCTTCGGTGGGAATTAGCGGCGGCGCCGAAACCATCGTGCTGCCCTCAAAAGCCGACCCAAGAACCAATCAGTTGCAGCACTTAGCTCGCTCCGTAGAACGCGGCATCGCGCGCGGCAAATCAAGCAGCATCATTGTTTGTGCTGAAGGCCCCAAGCCGGGTTTCACGCAACGGCTCGCGGCCGGTCTCGAAAAACGCGGTTTCAGTCCGCGTGTTTGTATCTTGGGCCATATTCAGCGCGGCGGAACCCCGACGGCCCATGATCGGTTCTTAGCTTCGGCCATGGGAGCGGTTTCAGTCGAATATCTGATCCGCGGTTTTTCGAACTGCATGATCGGTGTTCAAGCCGGAAAACTCGCGCGTGTTCCTCTTAGCGCGGTTCATAGTCACAAAAAACCGTTTCCAAAACAGATTCACGATCTGATCGAAGTGTTGGCTACTTAATCCCTAACGCCGCGGCGGGACCGGGATGGGCACGGCCTGCAATGCGCGGGCTTGTTCTTCGACAGGGGCCGACTCCCGCTCACGTGCCGTATCGAGAGCCGGCGGTCGTTTTTCGGAGCCGCGGAGAAAAAGAACGAGCATCGGCTCGTTACGATCCTCGTCCCAAGTCAAAACCAGGTCTGTTCCTACCCAGCTATCTACTGTAAGGCGCTGCAGCCGTGGATGTAAGCGCGCAGCTACCACGCGCTCCGAAAGCGGTAGAGCCTGTCGTGCCTCGACAGCGGTCGCTGCAGTTTCAAAAACCTCGTCTGAAGAACTGCCGTGCAGTAACTGAGTCTGGCTCGAGATCGGAAACGAGAAGTTTCGAGAAACCATGGCCCATTTTCCTGGACCAAGATCGTCCAGTGCCGTCTGCATAAACTCAAGATCGCCTCGAAATCGATAGTCCCATCGTAACGGGCGTAGATAGAAGAAGTCCTGCTTCAGTAAGAACTGAGCTGCGATCGTACCGAGAAGGCCGACCTGTGTACGGACGTCAAAGGATTGCGTATAAAATAAGTGGGGTAAAGCGTTGGCAAGAATAAAGAGATTGACCACCGTGGCCGCGCTCAGATGCATCGATATGTCGCGTACAAAATCCCGGTCAATAGCCATGGCCTGACCGTAAAGCTTCGATAGAAATACACTGGCGTCCGAAATCCCCCGAACCACAATCGTTCTCTGGTACCCACCCTCACCCGCTCGATCGCTGTTCTCCGAGAAACCACGGATCCCTTTGAGACGAGAAACAGCCTTCGCAAAGGCTCTCGGGTTATAGACCTCGCCAGAATATTGAAAACGTCCAGCGGGCGTCCCCGGACTGGTCGCCGGACTTGTCGCCGGACTTGTCGCCGGACTTGTCGGTGAACCGGTCCCAGATCCAGCCCCGGGAGTATTGTGCGCCAGACGATTCAATTGGCTGAGAATCTGAACAATCACGGAGCGTCCGATACGATCGCCGTCCGTGCGGTCCGTGCCAAATACATCCATATTACGAGCCAGATAAGCAGCACAGACGGCCGTGCGATTCGGAGGTAGCAGCTGACCGGCCTGAGCGCCGTTAGCGATGAACTGTGCAGAAAAGAACGCAAGTGCGACTGGAGCACAAACTGAAGACCTGAAAGCGCGGTTGCACGCCCAGTGAGCCGTTAGCATGCATAGCGTCATACATTAAATCGTCTGGGGTGGCAAGCACGCCCTGACCTTGATTCGTGCGCCCTGACCTCGCAAGGTCGTCGAGCACTTGTGCCGGAGTATGTGGTTTTTTACACGGTCCCCGAAACCGCCACCATGTAAAAAACCACATACTCCGGCACAAGTGCTCGCGCAGGCCGCGCTCATACACAAATCGCCCCTTCACTCACGCAAGCCTCACCCACGCCGCAATCCCCTCGCATGCGAGGACCACTTCTTGCTTGAACGCCGACATGCTTTTTCAGTGCATTGCTTGCGAGACATCCTTTGTTCGTAGCCCCGCTTTTCCATTCTGTCGCGAATGTGAAACGTATCTGCGCGATCGTCCCTGCGTGAGCATCCTGCAACCCACGGATCCCATCGCCCGTTACAACCTTACAACCCGAGTCCATCGTATTTTGAAGGCCTGGAAAAAGAATCTCAGTCTTGAAACATCACGAACCGTTTTTCAAGCGCCGCCAACGTGGTGGAAGTCTGTCTGCGCACAGAACGCCGAGGCTGTAACCTGGGTGCCACAGTCTGAGAGGCGCATCGAGCGACTGGGCGGCAGTTCGAGTTACGAAGTCGCTGCTTGGATTGCGGCCGAACTAGGTCTTCCGCTGATTGAAACACTTCAGACGCAGTCACGCAGTGGCGGACGACAGGCCCAACGCCCTATTCATGGCCGCTGGAGTGATCCCCCCCTTTTCGTACTCTCCCCTCACTGTGATCAAACGACACGACGACGGTGGATCATAACGGATGACTTTTCCATTTCCGGAGCGACTCTGGCGAGCGCGTGCGAGACGTTGCAGGATTTGGAAACAGGAATAACCACGACCGTGGTTCTTGGTCGTCGCCTTATAGATCTTAATTAAAACGAATGGTACTGCTGCCCCCAGCAAAAATCAGAAATCTCAAAAATACCGTGACACGCACTCTACCGACTTATCGGTACTCTTGATCGCGAACTTCGTCAGAGGAGACAGGATTTTGACGCGCACTGAGTGAAGGACTCTCGTTAAAAACCGCGATCAGACTCTGCGTCGGCCATTCGACTTCCGTATGGACTCGCACCGACTCGGCCTGCAGCTTCTCTGTCCACTTTTCTGGGAACCCAAAAGTCTTCTCGAGACAACGACCCACCGTCTGACGAATCCGACGAATCCGTCGTAACACAGCTTGATGGTCGGAAAGCTCTTCTTCGGTCGAACAGAGAGTCCAAAGACTTTCCGCAAACCCCTTTTTTGTCGGCGCCGAAAAAAATCCCCAAATGCGCTTCTCGTTCATCTCTTTTGGCTCGCGATAGGCCGTCAGCACAAGAGCTCCGCTCGCGGGCGCGCGGCCATCGAGTAAAACTCCCTGGCCCGGCATCGCATTCACCTCGAGCGCCGGATGCTCCCACAGCACCTGAATCAAGGCTTGCCGTGAACGCCCGACGGCTGCCGCATCAAAAACGACGCGCGCCTCCAGGGTCTCCCCCGACGCCAGTCGTACATGCGTTTCGTCGACACGTTCGAAACTCACATCGCGATGATAGCGATCGCCTAAAAGTTCCTGCGCGCGAACCGCCGTGCGCTTCAAGAACGTCGTCGCATCATCGGCCATTAAAAACTGCGGACGCTCGAGCCACTTGCGCTCAATATCCGAAAATGCCTCCAGCTCTTCGGTGCGCGACAGCGGCCGAAACTGACCACGATCATGCAAACGAACAAACGAACCCTCATCACCCGACTGTGCGGAAACGCCGATCTTGGTACACGCCACCTGAAAAGCCGAAAACGCGCGCGACCAAGGTTCATTTTCAGCCGCTGAAAAAAAAGGCATGGGCCATTCGACACGAGCCTGTGTACCCGGAGCCCAAGCCACACTCTCCCCGTCAGCAAGCGCTTTCACGACACGAAAACAAGCAGCTGCACCTCGACCGATTACTAAAACATCCGTCACCGGAGGCGCTTCGACCGACCCGCGACCACGATCGTGCGCACGACCGTGAGTACCATCGCGGCCGCGTTTCGTGACACCCGTCTGGGCACGAGTCTTGGAACTATTATTGGAACCATCTTGAGAGTCGGTCACGTTGTTTCCCCAGCTTGTTCAATCCAAAAAGTATGTAAGACAGAAACCGCATCGTCCAAACGACTTCGAGGAACAACAAAGCGCGCTTCTAACGATCCCAGTGCGAGCCCCTGCGCTTCGATTCCTTCTTTGCGAAGAAGATCGATGGATCGAGTCACTATCCACGGGTTGCGCGCTACAAGATCACCGACCAACGTCAGCGCCGAACTGTCTTTTAATATCTCGTACGACTGTAAGAAGCCTTCGTGCTGGAGACCCGCCAAGGCTTTTTCCCATTCGGCCGCACGATCCGATTCGCCAAGAAAGAAAACGTTCTTTTCCCAAACCATGAGCTGCAGCGGTAGAAGCTTAGCCTCGGTTAATACGTCGACGACCGCAGCAATAATCCCTGGTCGTGCAAGTTCGAGCTGAAAAACAGATCGGCTAGCATCACTCACGACAAGACTCACGCGTGCAGCTTCAATAGCGCCGGATGCATTGGGCTCACGAACGCCTGCCGCATCAACGCCGCCGGTCTTACGTGTTACAAGTGTGCCGTTTCCGTTACCAAGAGCCATGTTTAAAGAATTTCCTAACCAGATTTCTTTACCATGAATGGAGGCTATTTCGACAGCGCGAGGATGCAGCACCTGGGCACCAGCATAAGCGGCCAACACCATCGTTTGGCTGTCGATAGCTCCATAAAATCGAGGGTTTTTTACCTTACGGGGATCGCCCGAAAACACGCCATCCACATCAGTGAAAATCTCGCAGCGCTCCGCCCGGAGCGCCACAGAAAGAGCCACTGCCGTCGTATCAGAACCCCCGCGCCCCAGGGTCGTGATCTCCCGCTTAGCGCTGACCCCTTGAAACCCAGCAACAACGACCACACTGCCAAGCCCCAGCGCCTCACGAACGCGATCTCCACGAATCGCTTTGATCTGCGCATCCCCATGAAGATCGTCCGTAATAATCCCGACTTGTGAACCCGTAAACGACACCGCCGGAATCCCATGCTGATCGAGTGCCATGCTCAAAAGTGACATTGAAATACGCTCGCCTGCTGACAGAAGCATGTCCATCTCGCGAGCGGGAGGACTGGGATGAACAGCGCGAGCCAGACTCTGAAGTTCGTCCGTCGCGTTACCCATCGCCGACACCACGACAACGAGATCCTCACCCCGACGTTTGCGATCAGCAATACGCTTTGAAATCGCTTGAATTTTTTCTGGAGTACCGACGGACGAACCGCCGTACTTGAGTACGCTCAGTGCATTCAAAACTGAGATGAAGATACTCGAAGCGTACGCTTCTGTCGACGCTGCTGACTCCGCGAGTACGAACGCCGTGGAGGATCACGAAGATCCAACGACGCAAGCGATCGAGTCGCATCGTTCGGCACCGGCAACAAAATCATACGTCCGGCCGAGATAGCAGCGTTTTCGTCCATGCGATTGATGCCAGCAATCCCAGTGACGGGAAGACCCGTACGACGGGCGATCTTTCGAATGGTGTCTCCCGGATGAGCTGCGATTTTTTTGAAATCGATCTCACGCGGAAAAGCAGGGTGATTGTAGTTTGTGAGGAAGCGTTCGGTCGTCGAAGCCGGAAGCCGTATCACGTAAGTCGAGACATCAGGCGGCGTCATCCAGCGAATCAAATCCGGATTGAGCTTTTTCACTTTCTCATAGGTCACACCGGCCGCTTTTGCGATCTGCATGATATCGGCTGGACACTGCACTTCAAAACCTGCGACTTTTTCACCACCGACTTCACCGTCCTTTGTTAAGTGCGGTGTCTCACGATGATCGTCAGCATGTTCGACGAGTACCGCTGGCAACTTCCGACCCGGAAAATCTTCAGCATAACGACCGAGCATTTCTCCTGTGGTAGCCGGCGGCGCAACAGGCGTTGGCTTTTCTTCGAAAGTATCCCCGGCAAGCTGAAGTTCAACGGATCCCGACGGAAATCCAAAGAGTGTTCGGTTCTTTGCGACGATCGCAGCAGCCATCATCTTGGGAACATAGTTACGTGTCTCAGGTTTCAGAAACTTTTGGCGCGACAAGGTCCAGAAGTCGTAGGTTCCATAACGTCGGATCGCGCGCGCTACTTTGAACTCGCCAGCATTGTAAGCTGCGGCGGCCAACTCCCAGGTTCCAAAGTGCGAATAAAGATCTTTGAGATAACGAACTGCTGCGCGTGTCGATTTTGCGATATCACGACGTTCGTCCACCCACCAATCAACGCGAAGACCGTACCGTTTTCCTGTCCACGAAATAAACTGCCATGCGCCGACAGCTTTCGCGCGCGAACGAGCGCGGATATTAAATCCACTTTCAATCATCGCCAGATAAACGAGATCGCGCGGAACGCCTTCTTCTTTCAAAATCGGAACGATGTACGGAACAAAATATTGAGCGCGTTCGAGGTATGTGTCGAAGTGGATCCGACCTTTCCCTGTAAAGTAGTCAACCCAGCGAGCAACATGTTCGTTGTTCTCCATTGGGATATCAAACTGATCGTGCTTGATCGTGACGCTCGAAATCGTGAAGGGCTCTGGACCTTCCGACGACATCCGAAACGATTCGACAATCGGAGGAACCTCCGCATCAGGGTTAGCGACCTTCAGCCCTTGAGAGGCACATCCCGAAAAAATGGAAATGAGAGCCATCAGCGATACGATCGTCGTCACCCACGTAGCAATGACGGGGCGTACTGCGATCCTGTTTTCTGCTGTTTCTTTCGACGTCCAACACTCAGTTGTCTGGGGAAGCATCATTGGTTTTCCTAGTCTACCGTCCGGTTTCATTAAAGTCATGGGTGTCAGCGGGGACACGGTCTACTTTTTCAATCGTTACTCCCCCGGCTGGAACTGCGCTGTTTGGCAAAGCCAGCGGCGCTTCCACCTTTTCAATCCGTTCAAGCGCGAACGGAGTTGGACGTGTCAAGCGTTTGGCGCCAGTCGCGACCACCATGATCGAGAGTGCATAGAAAATGAGAATCCAAAACCTACGCGTCATCCATAACTCTTCGGCATATCCGGACGTGTACTTGTAATTTTTTCCCGAATTTCCCAAAGTATCAGCCATTTTTTCAGGCCGCAGCGCTTCGCGAGCGAACAACCCCCAGTAATTGTCAGAATAGCCTGGCCTGCTCCTTGCTCAAGGGTCTCTCGGTTTCCGCGGTAAGAACCGCCGATCATCAGGGGAACTCGGCGGTGGTTTTGGGGGAAAGCAGTAGCTAGAAAAAACGCTCGGGGCCGGGCTAGACCTGACCCGGGCGTTTTTTATTTCTGCAGTGGTGCCACCGGGCCCACCGTCTAACCGTCTTCTACTTTTACCTAAAGGGTCTCTGAAGATTAGTGCGCGTGGCCGGGATTGAAGTGCTTGATGATATCAACCGTGATCTGGATCAGATCATCATCGGTCTCAAACACATCTTCGATATGCGACGATCGCATCAAGTAGTCGCCAATCAGGCGAGCGATCTCGTTCAAAGACTTTTGAAAATAAAAACCATTGAGCTCGTCATCGCCTAGCGCTTTACGAACAAGGCTGCGAGCGGTTCGATACGGCGCACTCTCGAGAAGCTGCTGCTCGGTCAGATTTTCTTCCATTTGCTCTTTGCTAGCGCCGATTTTCTCAAGCGTCCGTTCACGGATATCTTGGTCGGTCAGAATGTAGGGCCCTACAAGGCTGTAAACATCATCCCGAACAATCTCACGGAGCTTCGTCTGAAGAGCGATTGCCTTCTGATTCTCGAGCCGAGTCACTATGCTCTTGCATAGGTTCTTAACCATGTCGCGATTTGTTGAAACCAAAAGGAAGCCTCGCTCTCAACATCGTCACTGCTTCGGTAATTTCGGGACTCCGAAGCGTCCGCCCCATAAGACTGAATACAATGACACCAATGCTTACTAAAAAAATTACCTTTAAAACCCTACCGAGAGCAAGCGATAAACCGACTTTGAGACTAAAAAAATGCCCCCGGTCGACAAACCAGGAATCGGGAAAATGTTCATGAAGGAGGGTCATCAGTGCGAACAACACCGCCGCCATCACCGCACTCGCAAGGACGGACTTTCCAAACGAGACAAGAAGTGTGGAGAAATCCCAGCTTCGACCGCCCAGTGCCCTTAAGCGACGCCCGAGAACGAAGAACAAAGCGAGAAAATTGAATACCGCCCCGATCGCTGTAGCAAGAGCCAACCCCCAGAAGCCAAACGGGTGCGAAAGAAGAAAACTGAGAGCGGAAGACAGAGCGACGGTACACAGGCTTGTCATAACGACCGTCCTCACCTCGCCCAACGTGTAGAAAACCGGAGCCAGGACCTTAACCCCTGAGTAGAACGCCAGACCGCCGGCATACGCCATCAGCGCCTGCGCTGCATACTGGGTATCGCTGAGATCAAAAACTCCATACTGGTAAATGCATTGAATGATCGGAACCGACAGAACGATCAGTCCAGCGGTCGCAGGAAGATTGACTGCCATCACCCACCCCAACGATCGCTCGAGCGTACGAACGGCCGTTTCTTTTGAAGCAGGCGCACTCGGAACGGCAGAGGCACCATCCGTTGCGGCGATCCACCGTCGTGTGAACTCAGGGAGCGTTGCTCCCGCTAGCGAAACCCCAAAAATCCCGATCGGAAACTGCATGAGACGAAACGCATAGTTCAACCAAGAAACCGAACCTGACATGAGGCCGGTCGCGAGAATACTATTGACGAGAATATTGATTTGCGTGGCTGCGACACCCACGGTCGCAGGAGCCATGAGAACCAACATTTCGCGAAGTGCTGGTTCGCGAAACCATCGCGTTCCTGGTGCCGACTGCCGCTTGAAAACGGAAAACATACCTGGAAACCCAGCACGCTTGAGCCATGGCAACTGAATCAAGAGCTGCCCGAGGCCCCCAAGAACCACGCCCAACGCCATTCCGACAATCGGTGGGTAACCCCATAGGTGCACGAGCGGCACGAGAATTAATCCGGCCACAACGCTCACGATGTTGAAAATCGCTGAAGCAAACGCTGGAATAAAAAACACTCCCATCGCGTTCAAAACACCCATCACAGCGGCAGCAACTGCTACCAGCGGGAGAAACGGCCACAGAATCTGAGTGAGAACGACCGTGAGCTCGAACTTTCCGGGAATAGCGCGAAAGGCGTCGGCATAAAGGCTCACGAGCTCCGGAGAAAAAACAATACCCAGCACACTGATCAGACCTAGAAAACCAAGCAAGGTCCAAAAAACGAGACCGGCCACGCGCCATCCGTGGGCTTCTCCCGTGCTTTGTCGCGTTTTCAGAAAGGTGGGAACCAGAGCAGAACTCAAGGCACCTTCGGCAAAAAGGTCGCGCAAGAGATTAGGAATTCGAAACGCGATATTGAACGCGTCCATCGCTGCGCCCGCACCAAAATAGTATGCAAAGACCTGCTCGCGCACGAGACCAAAAACACGGCTGAAAGCGGTTCCGAGCCCAGTCGCCGAAGCTGACCGAACTACTGAGGTTGACCGGGTTGGCGCGGTTGTTTGAGGTGTTGAACCCATTTGTCTAGTTGTGCCTCGATCTTGGATCGAAAAGGCCGTGCCATCCAGCTCAACTCCGCTTGGACTTGGATTTGGCCATCAAAACAGCGAAAGTTTGCATTCACCCACTGCGACTGCAGTCGCACAGTCTGCTCCTGAGGGTGAGGCTCAATTTTGATTCCAGGAAGCGCGGAATGTTTCGACCAGGTTTCAAGATCGCGCGCAAGCAGCTCGTAGATCTCAGCGGCCGAACGTCCCGTTAGAGTGATGGTCTTTTGGATTGCGGCCATGTCCCGATTCTCTCCAGCTCCGCTAGTTCCTGTCCAGCTGAAACCAGATCCTCGGGCCTAACTTTCCAGCGAAGAATGCGAACCGGTAGCCCAATAGGATGCGGAACGAGTGCTTGGAGTGATTCGATCACGAGCAACGGATCACCGGGAGACACTTGCGCCTGTTCGCGAAACAGGAGTGCGTGAACACGGCCTGCGAGTTGTGCGAGAAGCTTGAGCTGTGGCTTTTCACCAAAAAGATCGACACGACGTACACGAAATCCCCACTCGCCTAAGCGCACCTGAAAGCGATCTTCTGCAAGAGGAGCGACAAGAAAACGTTGAGATTCACCACTCCGAATTTCGGGCGCCTTGAGGACCCCTGAAAGATAATCCGTCTCGTCCTTTGGCACGTGCGTCCAGTCCACGAGCGCACTCAAAGGAAACTGCGGCTTCACAAAACGATCCCCAACCATCCAGGCGTGTCCACTCGCGCTCTTCTCAAGCTTTGGGTCAAGTTTTGTGAACCACTGCTCGGTGATACCGGCCATCGCCTCCAACCACGGACGTTCCGGATAGAACTGCGGGATCAGATCTTCATCGACAAAGGCTGAATGAAACATTCCTTCACGAACCCATGGGTGCACGAGGATCTCTTCCAAGAAACGTTGATTCGTCTGTAGCGTGCCCGCTATCCAAACGGATTTGTTTGCCGTGTTCATATTGCGAAAGACCTCGTCCCACGTGTCGCCTTCGCAACATCCCATCCCAAGCAGACCATCCGACAGGGCATCGACTTCATGACCGGCCGCAAGCGTTCCAAGCGTCACGGACTTCCCGAGATCTCCATAGGCCGAAAGCTCCAAGATCTTTCCTGGCTGCGGGATCTGAAGCTGCGAATCCTCAGCATAGATACGAAAAAGTCCCGCCTTTTTTTGCCGTACCAGTTCCGTCATCGACTTACGAGGCGCTTCGTACTCCAACGCCTCGATCTGAAGTTCCACGGCTGAGATACCAGCGAGCTTTTCCCAGAGCGGATACCCCGAGTTGAGCCGCGGCAGCCCCTGGACCACATAGATATCGTCGGCTTCGACCAGAAACTCGAAAGCACCAACGCCCACGAAACCGAAGTGCACCGCCATCGTCTGAGTCATCTCGTACAGGCGCGTTTCGAGCGATGTTTCGAGATGAGGCGCAGGAGCTAGCTCCAAAATCTTTCGATGGCGAGACTGAAGACTCGCATCGACGCACGAGAACGGATGAAAAAACCCATTCTGAAATCGGACGAATGGAACGGCGATTTTTCGTGAGGACTCAAGATAACGTTCGACGAAGAAAGCGGAGCTACCGACGTTACGTTCGAGCTGCTCCATCCAAAGCGGAAGTCCGTCACGCATGTCTTCATACGAGTGAAACACGCGAACCCAGATCCCAGCCCCTCCCCGACGCAACGATTTCAACACGACAGGAAAGCGTTCACGGCCCAGTTCGCGCTCGAGCTCACGCACCGACGCCAAAGGTTCGTTCGCCAGCAAGAGTTGCGGCAGTCCCAGTTTTTGGATTTCGAGTAAGAAGAGTAGTTTGTCCGCAAAACGGGTGATCACGCGCGCCTGGGGTCCAACCACGACCCCGCCAGC
Organism: uncultured Oligoflexia bacterium; assembly: GCA_964549505.1. Taxonomy (GTDB): domain Bacteria; phylum Bdellovibrionota; class UBA1018; order UBA1018; family CAZJVD01; genus CAZJVD01. Next base: position 34,331 of record CAZJVD010000007.1, on the reverse strand, counting down.
CCCCTGAACCCAGTTTGAAATCTCAGGTCGTTCAGCCCAGACACCGACGCCGGGATGGACGAGTGGAACCCCGATTCCTCGGGCTTGTTCGGCTTTAATCCATTGTTCTATTTCCGGCTTGAGATCTTCGAAATCACGGAAACCTAACGCGCCTCGTTCAGGTAAGATCTCGGAATTAAAGCCTATAATTTCCAGATCTTGTGCCATTTTCTCCGACAGGAAACCCTGTCCGAGAATCAAAACACTGGGGCGGTCTCGAGCCTGGAGTGCGACCGTTTCCTTACCCACTGCGTTGATGTATAACACATAAAGCTAAGAAAATGCGTATTTCAGACAAACTCGCTCGCGCCCTGGGGCCTGACCCTCTTCAGTTCGAAAAACCCCTCGAAGCTTTCTTGAAGGCACGCCGACTCATGGCCGAAGAAGACATGCTGAGCGGTGACCGCTTTCTACGACGCTCGATCAAGCCGCACCTCGAACGGTTTTGGAAAACCTTCAATCTCCGCGACGAAGACGCACTCGCGAACTATTGGGAGCAATCGTCAAACACGAAAAACTTGAAAACCGCTTACCTCTGCTCGTTCTTACCTGCGAACATGATGCGGATGGCGTGCGTTCTTGAGGAAGCACTCGCCGATCTCTTTGGACCCGACGCGCCCCGTGATGACCGCCAACTTGACCGCCCACTCGAAGTGATGGACGTAGGCGCTGGCCCCGGTGCTGCGGCATCCGCCCTCTGTCTCATCGATCATCCGTGGATCGCGCGCAAGACACGCATTCGCGCACTCGATCAGTCGCAGAGCATGCTCGGTTTAGGCGCCGAATGGATTGATCACTGGGCCGCTCATCACGCGCGCGATATTCGGGTCGCGAGTGAGCGGATGGACCTGAACCCGAAGTCACTCCGAGACTTCCGCTCGTTTGAAAAGTGGCCACGCGTCGACCTTTGGATGTCGAGTTTCTTTTTAAACGAACTCCGCGACTTCAAGGAGTCGCCTCGGGAACTCGCAGAAGCGCTCACCGTTCATTGGGATCGCGTTTGCAAGCAACAGTCTTTGATTGTGATTGTGGAACCGGGCTTGCGTGAAACCACACGAAAGTTACTCGAACTCCGACAGGCTCTGATCGACCGATGGAAAGCCGATCGGACATCTCGATTTTCAATACGACTGCCTTGCGGCGGCCATCAGATTTGCGGCGCTCTTGCGGACCCCAAAGACTGGTGCCATGAAACAGCTGCATGGTGGCGCCCCCCGCCGATTACCTTTCTCGACAAAGAACTCCGACAAGACCACAAGTCGTTAACATTTTCGTATCTCGTTATCGAACGTGGTTTTCCGCCGCACGCACCGCGAGCATCACGCATCGTCAGTGGGGTTAAGAAACTTCCCGGGAAAAAGCGTAGCCACGAGCTCTTCGTTTGTGACGAAAAAACGCGCAGAAAAGTCAGGGTTTTCGGCAAGCGTGAGATGGAACGCGGTGACTGGATTGATCCGTCGTAGGATACCTACACACCGATAATAATATCGCCGCCGCCCTGACACTGATCACTGGTCGTGAGACTTAAGAAGAGTTCAATGGCTTGCAAAACCGACAGTCCTGCAACCGGAATCGATTGGTGCGCGATCTCAAGTGATTGGGCTTCGGTGTTGACGACAATCCCGCTATCGAGATGCACGATCAAAACCAACCGTGCTTCGTTGCCCTGCCAAGCATCAACGGTCGAAAGCACATCGGCGAATGATTGGTCCGCGCAACCTGCATCCAAGTTCAAGGAGTCGCAGACGGGATCATGCTCTCCTGGACTATGAGCGTCGTTCACGTAGAACACGACCACTTTGCCGGCTTGAGGATGCGAGAGATAATACGACTGCTTGCTCGACAGATCCCATGGAAGTGTGACGGCCCAACCAACGGTTGCTAAGGGATCCGATTTGAAAAAGGTATCGCGTGCGACGAAGTCCGCTTTAACCGCGCCGCGGTTCGGTTGCGACCGCAACGAGTTTGAAGCAATATTCAGCACGTCGACATTGTATGGATCGCTACAGGTTCCCTGCGCGCGACTGGCACCGAACAAACAAGTCGCCGTCAGTGTCGCCAACGTCCGAATGACAAAAGTGGTGGTGAGAAGCGACCGAGGAAAACAAACCTTGGCTTGCAGCATTTTGGTGGATCCTATCTCTCACGACGAACAACTTGGCAGTTCCCGTCGTGTTAATATTTATTAACAATAATAACATAAACACGTTTTTTGTCAAACGCGTTAAGTACATTGATTTTATTGATTTTACCGACCTTTGGCCTGCGAAGGGCCGTGCTCCTGGCCGCCGCGCTACCCGCGCGACCGAAGCAGCTTCTCGATCTCGTCGGCTGAAACGGTTTCGCGAGCTCCTCCAAACGCCTTGAGAGTCGCCTCTAAACGACGAACAAGAATTTCCTGCTCCTCCGACGTGTCTTTTGCCAGATGTCCCGGCTGATGGTTGATAAGCAGGTACTTGATGGTCGTGAGAGCATCCCAAAGACTACCAACACATTTACGCACGTGACGGTTGGTCTCTGCTGTCTCACCCTTGAGGGCGATCTCTTCGCCCAGACCGGCGATGTTCGCGATGTGAGGAAGCGAAAGCTGTAACGCCGTTCCGCGAATCGCCAACATCCGCTTACTGAACACCTTAAACAGACCTTTGTTCGCCCCTTTGTTTTCCTCGATCTTTTTGAGCGTGTCTTCAGCCACAGAAGCGAAACCCGCTAGTTCATCGATGAAGCTCTGGATCTTCTCGCTCTGAGACGTCATGACAGGACCTTCTTTTTCGTGATGATGTGAAACACTTTGTTCTGAACCTGCTCCAACGTCATCGGCTTAACGAGGTAGTCATCGACACCCGCTTGGATCGCCTGGATCACACCCTCTTTTGTGCTCTCGGCTGTGATCATGACAAACGCGGCTCCCTTTGTTTTCTCGTCCGCACGAATCTGTTTAAGAAGCTCGAGCCCATTCATGGGCTCCATATGCCAGTCCGCGAGAATCAAATGGCATTCGTTCGTTTTCGCAAAGGCTGCGGCCTCCGCACCATTCGAAAACAGATGGATCTTTGCGAACCCAAACGTCTTGAGAAGCTCCTTGATCTGCAAGCGAACCGAATTGACGTCATCGACGATAAGAACACTGACTTCTTGGAGCGTCATGTCCTTCGATTATGGCAGGCTTTATAGCTTTTGCGCAAAAAGCTGCGCCCGAGCGTCCTTTCCGTCGTTCGTCTCGCGGTAAGCTAAAATTCTGAACTCTGAAAAAAGCTTTTTCAGCTCACCCTTTTCAAGAAGATATTCACGATTGATCCCTTTGCCCTCAGGATTCGACAGCTGCTCGACCGTCTGGTTTTCAAAAACAAGATAGCCGCCCTTTTTGAGTCCGTTTTTAATTTGGGAAATCAACGATCGCTGCAGATAGTTGATGTCGACAATCAAATCATACGTCTCATGCGGGATCGCGTATCGCATGAGATCGGCATTGTCCGCGCGAATCGTCACATGATGGGCACGCGCCAATCGATGGGCCTTTCGAATCGCGACATCGGAGAAATCAACACCGAGCACATCGAAACCCTTCTTCGCTAGGAACACGGCGTTTCGACCCTCGCCCATCGCGATATCAAGCGCTCGGCCCGTGGGCACATCCGACAATACCTCAACCAAGAACTTGGAGGGTTCTCGTCCGTAGACATAAGTCTCGGTGGCAAACTTCGTGTCCCACTGCGAGCGAGGGTCGGCTGCGATATCGCCGGTCACCTGCTCAAAGAACTTCTGCGGACTCGCTGGTTCAGCCCGCTGACGAGGCTGGCAACCCACGAAACTGACCAGCAAGGCCAATGTGTTGCCGAGAAACCAAAAGACTGTTACGCCCTTCCGTACACGTGTATCGGCACGCACACTTATGGGATTATCGTTTTCGCATTTTCTGATTCTTGTACTGGTCATTCTCTTCCTCGGGCGACGCCGGATCGCAGGTGTTCTTTTTGGTTTTAAGCGCTTTTCCAAGAATTTCAAAGACGGCATCACGGACACCAAAGAAGCTGAGTTTCGACACCTTTCCGACACCGATCACAAGGACGACGGACCGCGGCGCTCATGAACGAAAAGAGCTTTCGCTGCCCCTACTGCGGTGAACGTATCTCGATGGTGCTGGACCCCGACGAGGGCGACTCGAACTATATTGAAGACTGCGAAGTCTGCTGTCGACCGATTCGGATCTCATTTCACGGCAAAGACGGCGCCATCACGGGCTTTCAAGCACAGCGTTCGGACGAGGCTTAGGTCCTCGGAAAGTCCCTCGCCACCTCTTTTCGCCTTTTTTCGAGGACTTTTAGCTGCTATCGTAGCGGCTCATGTTGGATAGCAAAAACTTTACAAAATACCTCAATCGCCACGAGATCGATGCCGCGGTTCTCTCACTCGCCAATCGATTGAACGATCGCTACAAGGACAAAGAGGTCGTTATGGTCGGCGTCCTCAAAGGTTCTGTTTTGTTTCTGGCCGATCTTGTTCGAGCCATTAAGTTCGACCCGAAGATTGAGTTCGTACGAATGGTTAGCTACGGAAAAACAAAAGAGTCGCTCGGAACGATTTCGTTTCTCAAAGACATCCATACGGATCTTCACGGAAAAGATGTGCTGATTGTAGCTGAGATTGTCGATAGCGCGCGGACACTGCGTTTTCTGTACGATCGGGTCATGAAAGCCGAACCAGCAAGCTGCGAGATTGTGACCTTGCTTGATAAGACCAACAAGCGTGCGGTGGATTTACCGGTGAACTTTGTTGGCGTGAAAACAAACGATCAGTTTCTTGTCGGTTATGGACTCGATCTCGAGGAACAAAACCGCAATCTACCGGATATCTACTATCTCAAATATCCCAACTGACCCGTCATTTGGACCCGTCTCTAGGATTCGTCAGGCCAAGGGATCATCAAATCGTCAATCACAGCGCGCGCTGACTTTTCACCTCTCAGAAGGCTCGCCACGCCTTGCGTGATGGGCATGCGAATGTCGCGCTCCAAAGCAAACCGCGCAACATTACGCGTGGTCGCTACTCCTTCGGCCGTTACATTGAGTTCTTTGACGATCGTATCGAGCGGAATCCCCTGTCCTAGTTTGAAACCGACCTGATAGTTGCGACTGAGCGGACTGGAGGCCGTCGCCAACAAGTCACCCACTCCGGCCAGACCTAAAAACGTCGCTTCGCGGCCACCCATGGCCTCACCGAATCGAACCATCTCGGCGAGACCTTGCGCGATCAGCATCGCGCGCACATTCATCCCAAGACCGAGCGAATTCAGTGCCCCCGATGCAATCGAAAGAACGTTCTTGAGGGTTCCGGCCCACTCCACACCAATCAAATCGGCGCTTGTGACCACACGAAATTTTTTCGAACTGAAAAGTCGCATCCCAGCCTCGCGCACTTCAGCGAAGTCAGAAGCCACGACCGTCGCAGCGGGCTCGCCACGTGCAATCTCGTCCGAAAGATTAGGCCCACTGAGAACTCCCACACGCGGGCACGGCATCTCTTCACGCAAAATTTCCGAAATTCTTTTGAGCGTTCCCTGCTCCACGCCTTTCGTCGCATGAATCAAAATCTCCTGGCCTGAGAAGTACTTGGCAAACTCCTTCGCCATCGGACGGCATGCAGAGGACGGCAGCGCCCAAATGACGGCATCGACACCCATTTCAAACGCCCGGTCCGGTTCGTAATAAGCTTTGATGTTTTCGGGCAGAGGAATTTTAGGAAGGTAGCGTTCGTTGGTACGCGTAGAATTGATCGCACGCGCTTGCTCCTCGCTGCGCATCCACACGCGTAGCTCTTTACAATGAGGCGCTGCGAGCAATCCTAAGACCGAGCCCCAGTTCCCTCCTCCGATCATGAGAACGCGCGACTCAGACCAAAAATCCCTTTTCATCGGGCTCCCCTCGCAAAATTCTCAGACGTCCGCGTTCAGTTGCCGGCACCATCCCGTATCCCGTGAGACGATTGCGGTAATAATAAAGCAGGTTCATGTCCTCGGTCCAAACCACCCCGTTCTCAACCCGAACAACACCGTGGTCGTGCAAAACACCGAGGCCACGCAAGCCGTCCTTGATCCATGTCTCGACATTCATGCGCGTCAGCTCTTCACAGAGCACGAGCTCTCCGCGCACAGCTCTCTCCTGCACAAGCTCGTGCATCTCGGCGGCTGTCTTGACGAAGTCATCGTACGGAATCGATCGCTGCGCGAGCGTCAGACGAAGGAGCCGAAAAAGATCAAGATCCGGATAACGTTTGCGAAGCGCCGAGAAAAAACTGAACGCTAACAAGTGGGCACTCAAAACGGTGTTGTTCCGGTAGTACGAGTCCACAATCTTCTCGCCCAGCAGTCTCGTGTACTGGGAATCGCGTGCTTCGTCTGGTCGCAGTTCCCCATTGGTCGTCAACCAGCGCTTCGGATCGATTGTTGTCCCATTTGGACCGATCGACCTGCCGCTCTCGTCGACAAGATTACCAAAGACATCCATGGGTTTTCCGATGCGAACGGTGATCTTGCTCTCGAGCGAGAAAAACTTCCACGCCCACTTCACCATTTTAGCAACGGGAAGCGCCTCTTCGGTGTCAGCCCCGAGAAAACGATGCTCACCCAAGCGCGCAAGGTAGTCTTCAATAAGTGAGAGTGCCTCAAAAACAAACTCGTAACTCGTCACCATCGGAACGATGTAAACGCCGGCGTTCGGCTCTCCCGACTTGAGACGTTCGATCTGAGCACGCAACCCTGTACCCAGAAGTCCAAGCTTGAGTTTCGTCTCGATCGCGCCATTCCGTGAACGTCCGCCACCGGGATAGAACACGCTGTGCACGCCACGACGAATAATCTCGGTGCTGTATGCTTTGAGGACGTGCTTGTAGAGCTCGTTGCTCTTGAGTCGATCCACGGTGTACGCACCGAGGTTGCTCATGAAAAAACCGAGCACCGGGTTTGTAAAAAGATTGAGGCCGGCGCCGTATGCAAAAGGCGGAAGCATCAATAAGTAAATCACGTAACCAATGAGCAAGCTGTCGATGTTGCTCTGGTGAGTCGGCACTAGAATCACCGTTCCCAATTTGCTCAACCGTTGAAAGTGATCGAGGTTTCCTTGGATTCGAAGACGCGACTCCAGAAGCGATTGTGTCTTCCACGGACTGAACTGTCGAGCGGCAGCGGCATTAAGCAGCCAATTGAATAAAAACGGCGTCATCCGCGTCGTGAAATCGTAAACCTTAGGATCGAAGTGTCCGCCGATTTCGCGCACATAGTGATGAACGATCTTTGCAAGCAACTCACGCTCGCGACCTTCGGTTTCGCGCTTCTTAAGAGAGCGTCGCACACTCTTCCAGAGCACTTGATCCCGAATGTGGCGAGGAAGGTTCCACATGTAACTTGGACTTGTCCTTTTGAGACGCTGCATGCGCAGATGCTCTTGGTGACAGGCTTCGCTGATCATCGCCTCGATGGGAGCGTCGATCCGGGTTTCGGCAGGATCCTCGAGTGACGACAAGGAAAAACTCTCTACCGATTTGAGAATCGTCGTTCGTTCGGCTTCAAAACGGGTCAGCGGTCCTTCGACCGGTGGCAAGCCCTTAAACTGGGTGACCTCGTTCTTTTTCTTCATTGAGAAAAATACGTTAGCGCGTTTTCGGATTTTCGAACACTCTTCGGGGTTTCTAAAAATACTAAAACGCGACCCTTCGCGATTCGAATCGAGGCCTTCGGCTTCACACACCGATTGCTCAGCCCCAAAGAAGATGCGTCAAATCGGTCGAACCGTCCCGAATACTCAAAACCGGTTAATTCCACACCGCGAGCCGAGCTGTCGACCGAGAATACCGATACGTGACTGCCGCGGTTTGTCTGAAGAACCAGTCGGTCCCGTGTCGCCGGACGGGAACTCGCGTTCAGAACAAAGACCGCTCGACGAGGACTCCAGAAGTCCGCGACGACACCGCTGTCGAGAGCATCGAGAAGAACAGCAAGTTCGTGGTCCGCTCGACCTCCCAGAAACCCAAGACAGGTCACGTGCGTAACACCCATCTGTCGAAGATGCCGAAAAGTCATGCAGGTATCGCTGCGATTCTTAGTGGATCGGAAGCTGATCGTCCGTATGCCGATCGGCCGCTGCGCCCCATCCCAATCTCCGAAACCCATATCCAGCGAGACACGAGCAAACTTGGCGAGGTGGACACCGCCGTCCACCGCAGCGATGAGATCATGACGTTCGCGAAGAACCTTCCGAATGAGATTGAGCCACGTCTGCGTCCGCTCGAAAACAGGGCCCAATAACAGCGCGGAACGTCCTCTTTTCATAAGCCGATCGCGCGTTACCCGCCCAGCCGCTTGAGTGTGGCTTCAAGATCGGCACGCCTCTGGGTGAGCTCCTGAATCCGAGTCTTCTCTTTAGCAATCAACTCGGGTGGTGCCTTTTCAGAAAAAGCCGGGTTCGAGAACTTTTTCTCAGTATGCTCGAGATCCTTAATCGTGCCTTGAATTTCCTTCTTGAGACGATCAATCTCGGCACCGAAGTCGATCAAACCCTCGAGAGGCACCCAAAACTCGAGTCCTAAATCCTCGAGAGGCAGGAGAGCTGTCTTCGGTGGCGGAGTCTTCGCCGTCGCTTCTTGAAGGTCCTTAATCCGCGCGAGTGTTCGAAAGGACTGGGCGTGGTCCTTGATGAAAGACTGCGCCCCAGACGAAGACGCGCGATACGCCACGGTAAGCTCGATCTTTGGACTGATACGATTCTCACCCCGAAAATTTCGAATAGCCTCTACCGATCGCTTGAGCAGTCCGACCTGGGTTTCAACGGCTTCATTGATCCACTGACTCTGAGACGTCGGAAACTTCTCTTTCATCAAGAAACGAAGTGCTGTTTTCTGCTCAGGCAGCGATTGCCATAGACGTTCAGTCACGAACGGCGCAAACGGATGAAGCGCTCGGAAAACCTGATCGAGCGCGACCCCCATCACGGCAACCGCCTCAGGACGTGGTTTCGCGTCAAATGCTGGCTTGGTCAGCTCGATGTACCAGTCGCAGAGTTCGTGCCAAGTAAACTCATAAAGCGCCTGAGCTGCCGTATTGATTTCGAATTTTTCAATCGCCTGATTGACCGTAGCGATCGTCCGCGCCAGTCGACTCAAGATCCAGCGATCGGCAAGCTCGAGTCCTGGGCTATCCGTTTTAATCGCATCCAGAGTTGTAAAGGGTAACGTCGCGCGCCCGAGCTTCTCATGCTGTAAGTGAAAGTACTTTGTCGCGTTCCAGAGTTTGTTACAGAACGCACGATAACCTGAGACACGATCGAGCGAGAGTTTAATATCGCGCCCCTGTCCTGCCATGATCGCGAGTGTGAAACGCAACGGATCGGTCCCGTGCTGTTCGATCACGTCCACGGGATTGATGACGTTGCCCTTGGTCTTGGACATCTTCTGTCCTTTTTCGTCGCGAACCATCGCATGGAGAAACACGGTATGAAATGGCGGTTCTTTCATGAAGTGCAGACCCATCATGATCATGCGAGCGACCCAGAAAAAAATAATGTCAAAACCCGTTTCAAGAACGGAGTTCGGGTAAAACGTCGAAAGCGCCTTCGTCTTTTCTGGCCAACCCAGTGTCGCAAACGGCCAGAGTGCCGAACTAAACCATGTGTCGAGCACGTCCGGGTCGCGTTCGAGTTTTAGGTCACTGTCTTTAGAACCTTTCGGACACTCGGAGCATTCTGTCACATCGGTCTCGGAAACCGTGACGTGTCCTTTCGAGCAGTACCATGCCGGAATCTGATGCCCCCACCACAGTTGGCGCGACACACACCAGTCTCGAATGTTTTCCATCCACTCGAAGTACGTCGCTTCCCAGGTTTCGGGGATCATGCGAATTTTTCCTGCACGAACAGCTGCTATCGCAGGCTCTGCCAATGGTTTGATCTTCACGAACCATTGCTTGGAAACCAACGGTTCAGCCACACGATCGCAACGTTGGCAAAGACCGACTTTGTTCGTGTAGGGCTCGACTTTGACGAGCGTGCCTTCGGCCTCGAGATCCTTGACGACCTTTTCACGCGCGTCTTGAACCGAAAGACCTTGATAACTGCCAGCCGCTGCGGTCATGCGTCCGTCTTTTCCAATCACCTCGAAAAAACCAAGGCTGTGACGAAGACCCATATCGTAATCGTTAAAATCATGCGACGGCGTGACCTTGACGGCACCGGTTCCAAAAGCCGGATCGACACCTGCGTCCTGAATCACAGCGATCTTTCGTCCCGTCAGCGGAAGCACCAGCTTTTTTCCGCGCAGATGCGTGTACCGTTTGTCGTCGGGATGGACAGCAACAGCTAAGTCACCGAGCAGAGTCTCGGGTCGCGTGGTCGCGACCGTGAGACTCTCTGCCTTAGAACCCTCGACAGCGTAACGAATATGCCAGAGCGAGCCTTTACGTTCTGTTGGAACGACTTCCAGATCCGAAAGCGCTGTCTGACACCGCGGACACCAGTTGATCAGACGCTCGCCGCGATAGATCAGACCTTCCTTAAACAAGGTCACAAATACTTTTCGAACCGCACGATTGAATCCTTCGTCCATCGTGAACCGTTCGCGCTTCCAATCTACCGAAGCACCGAGTCGCTCATGCTGTGACGTGATGGTGTTGCCGTGGAGTTCTTTCCATTTCCAAACACGTTCCAAAAACTTTTCGCGCCCAAGGTCGAAACGATTCACCGGCTTTCCGTCCGGTTTCTTCTCTTTTGCGATTTCCCGTTCCACAACCATTTGCGTGGCAATACCAGCGTGATCGACGCCGGGTAACCAAAGTGTGTTGTCACCTTTCATGCGATGGTAGCGAATCAGCGTGTCTTCGATCGTCGCCGTGAGGGCGTGACCCATATGGAGCGCTCCGGTGACATTCGGTGGTGGAATGACAATCGTATAAGCGTTTTGACCCGGACGATTCTCATCGCTTGCCTCGAAGCAGCCAGCATCTTTCCAAAGCGCGTAAATCTCTTTCTCAAAGGTCGCGGGTTCGAAACTGGCGCCGAGCTCAGCCGAGAACACCGGTGGTCGCGCCGCGGAAGAAGATGTCGCGGAAAAAACTGTCATGGAAGCACTGTATTAGATTGGACCCGTAGGAGTCAAAAATAAGGGCGAATCGGCCATTTTAAAACCTAGAATCTCTCGATAAAAGGTCAGGTGTTCCAATGCAACCCGCTCAAGATCGGCAAAACGCGCATAAACTCTTGAACCATTCTCCAAAGTCGTGCGCGCGTCGGGGCGATCTAAGAGCTGGGTGAGCACCGTCGCAAGAGACTCGGGATTGTCGCGCACAAAGAAACTCAGGCAGCCCGGCACGCGCTCCGTCAACTCGCGATTGAGCGCGATATCGCTAGTCACGATCGCTTTGCCAAAACCCTGAGCCGTCGCAAGTGTTCCAGATCCAGCTGTCTCACGAAACGGTGCGACTACGAGGTCTGCCTTCGCATAAAGCCCTGAAACCACGTCATCCGGAACAAAACCCGTAATCGCGATCTGATGACCGCGTCCAAGCTCAGCAATGCGTCGTTCATAACGCTGCACATACCGACGATCGGCCCCTCGACGCGCACCACCAGCAATCACGAGCTGGTGGCATGCATCGATTTTAGCGAAAGCCTCAATCGCGATGTCTTGACCCTTCTCAGGTCCTACAAAGCCAAAAACAACCGAGAATGTCTTACGTGACTGCGGACTCAGGGCGCGTGCACGTTCTCGTAACCAACGTTCCGTGGACTCAAACGATGGAGTCGCCGCATGCGGAACAAAATGCGGAATGACTTTCAGCCGTGGCATGACAAGACATTCATCCATCGACTCGAGCGTCTCTTTTTGAAAACGCGAATGGACAATCACGCCTTCGACATCACCAAAACTTCGATCGATCCAAAGCGGAAGAGCCCGCCTTTTTAATGTCTTGTTGAAAACCCACCGAACGGGGGCTTGGAGTCCCGTTCCACGAACCGGATAACGAAAACCGCGCTCAATCACCCGATGCGCGGTGACCACGACAGGGACACCGGGAAACGCGCGACGCAAAAGTCGCAGAGCCCTAGGCCATCGGTAAAGCCACGGAACTTTCGAACCAAAACACCCATACTCATGTTGAACATGGATAAGATCAAAAGCTTGCCGCGAGTACTGCTTTGCGAGGAGATCAAAGGTCTTGTCGAGGCGTCCGCCGTCCGCGTGAATCTCGACACGTTCCACACGACCACCCGACACTTCTTTGAATGCGGTCTGAAGGGCGCGCCCGTAAGTCGCGATACCGCCATGGACTTCAGGTACCCAGCTCAGAATGCGCACGAATACCCTTCTCCACTCCGGCACCCACGATCACGCGCTCACGTTCCCGCTCAAGATCACGCGACGTCACGAGCTTCCCATCAAAACGAATTCCGCTCTCAAGGATGCGATCGATCGCCTCGAGAATCGCTTGAAGCGACCGCGTGAAAATGCGCCTGTCACCATTCTTGACGCTCTTCACGAGTCCATAAACAAAAGCGCGCATCAGAAACCACGGCCAGAGCAGCCGGTTTCCGTGTCGAAGGTGTAGCCTGAGACCATTTCGCACGAAGTGATACGTGTGCAGGCTCTTCTCATGAATACGAGCGCCACCGGCCGACGCTGCTAAGTGTTTGAGAGCCGCTTTCGGCTGGAAGAGAATCTTTCCAAGCGTCTGAAGCCGTAGACCTGCGTCGGTCTCAAAAAAATATCCGTTGCCATCAAATCCACAGTCAAACCCACCCACCGCAAGCAACGCGTTCCTTCGAAACGACATGTTGCAGCCTTGTGCAAAGTCCACATCACTGGATCGATCGTGATTGAAGTTTGCGACGACCGTTCCTGTCACGCGATCGAAACGTCCCACCGCCCGAATCGTGCGCAGTTCCTGATCGCCAGTGGGCTGAAACACACGGCCGGCAACACCGACCACCGTAGGATCGTCGTACGTCGCGAGATGTTTTTCGATCAGATCGGTTTCGGGAACAACATCATCATCGAGGTAGAGCACCACTTCACCGCGCGCTTCGCTCAGAAGCAGATTGTAGTTATTCGAAATCCCAAGAACGCGCGATCGCAAATGACGTACGTTCGGAAGTGCAGCTAACTCGGCATCGACATCGAGAAGACTCGGATGGTTTTGATCGCAGACAAGAATTTCCAACGGTTTCACGGTCTGTGAAAGCAAAGCTCGCACGGTATCGATCAATTCGGTATTCCGACCCAACGTCGGGATCAAGACACTAAGTGTTCTCTCTGTTTCCATTTCTCCATTACTCCCTGAACAGCGGCAAATCCCGTCGCCGCGACATCGGCCCACGATACCAAATTTTTCTGATTGTGGCTCGCCCGAGTGTGGCGACTTTCGACGCTCGGACCTTTGACCGTCAGTAAAACGGCGCGAAGTGCCCCGCTGGAGACATTCTCCGCGACATGAAGGCCTTGAACGCGCTCACGTATGAGAGGAACGGCTCCCACTGGAGTGGCAACGACTTCCAAGCCCAAGCCCAACGCCTCAACGAGCGCGATACTGTAACCCTCATACAGCGACGGAAGAATCAACCCGCGACTCGCCTCAAGCAAGCGCGTGAGTTCTCCGGCTCCCAGTTTTCCAGCGCTCCGAATCTGGGGCTGGTTCTCAAAACCGCTTCCCGGAACAGCAACAATATCAAGCCCCAAGTCCTTGGAGGCTTCGAGCAGAAGCTGGGCTCCTTTGACGGGGTCGTCACCGCGGCCGATGAAAACCCAGTACGGTTTCTTTGTCGGAACCGTGGACGACACGCCCGGAGCGCTTCGCTTTTCAGGCATATCCCAACCATTTTGGTATGCGGCCGCGGGCTTCCCGAGGGCCCGCACCCAACGAAAAAATGTGGTGTCCGGATGTCCGGATAGAAGCACGTCGCAGCAAAGCGCGGCGATCAACTCTTTGAACCCCGCCCACCAACCCCCCAGATAGAAAAAATCGCGCGTGAACCAGATCCGCTCCCAACTCGTTCCATGTAAGGTGTGGGCATGTAAGGGTACGCGTCCCTGCGCCGATCGAAAGCGATGTTTGAGAATCGCAGCGATGTCCACCGCACTTCCATGAGTTTGAACCACATCCCAGCCGTCGCTTCCCGAAGCTGTTGTGAGAACTGAAAAATCAGTGGAAAATCCAGTTTTTACATCGGTATTATTGAGAGCTAACGACACCCGGCGGGCATGAAACTCCACCCCACCCATCCCACGCTCCAGATCGATTGTTGCTAACTGTAGCCATCGCATCGAGACCGAAAGTACCGAATTGAATTTTGCAGTGCAAACAGTTAATTTGCAGCGTGTTTTCAGCAGCGCCAGTTACTGTTTCGCTACGATGCCTGCGCGCACTCGATGTTGCGGGCCCCACCGCTCCGGGGCGACCACCCTACGTATCCGCCGCAAGCGGATTGGTGCGAGTTGCGGACACGTTCTACGTGATTCCCGATGACGAGATCCATCTCGCTCAGTTTTCGACGGACCCTGCAATACTGGGAACGTGGGTAAAACTCTGGTCCCCAGCTGGAGACGTCCTCCCTCTTGCAAAGGAAGAACGCAAGAAAGTGAAACCAGACTTTGAAGCGATCACCTTGCTGCCTCCATCGCTCATCGGAGCGCCGCGATTTCTCGTGACTCCGTCTGGTTCCAAGAGCAATCGACACCTCGGTGCGATCGTCTTTCTCAGCTCAGGGCTCCACTCAGCGCACGCCGACGTGCACGCCGACTCGCACGTCATTCGGCAAGTCGACTTTTCCGAGCTTTTCGCGGAGTTTCGGCGACGCCTACCCGAACTCAATATCGAAGGAACGGCCGTCAGCGGAAACACACTTAAATTCTTCAATCGTGGCAACAGCGGTGTGGGTCGAAACGCGATCATCGATGTCGAACTTGCAGGCTTTCTGACCGCTGCGGAACAAGGTGCGAAGCCACCGGCCTCATTGGTGAAAAGCGTTCGCTTCTACGATCTCGGACAGCTTCGAGGAGTACCCCTTGGATTCACAGACGCCTGCACATCATCGTCTGGAGAACTCTGGGCGCTGGCTGCAGCCGAGATGACAAGCGATGCGTACCGCGATGGCCCTTATCTCGGCGCCGCACTCATGAGATTCGATACGAACGGCGACATCGCGATTCAACAGACACTGGAGTGCCCTGAGAAACCAGAAGGGCTCTGGATCACACCGCAAGCCGGCTCCCGCGAGTTTTTTGTCGTGACCGACAATGACGATACGGCACGACCTTCACATCTTTATGTCGGGTCGCTACCCGCCGGAACACCATAAGGTCGCGGTCGAAAATACGATCGTAAGAACACTGTGATCAACACGAGCTGCAGAACAAACACCGCGATATTGGCTCGCGCAACGCCGTCAAAACCTCCGACATAGACTGCGCCCGCATAGATCGCCGCAGCGCCCGCCAGCCAAGGAAAGTGCACTCTGCGAACAAGACGCCCGAGATTTTCACGTAACGTGAGCCAGGCTACGGGAACGGCTCCAACAGCGTATACGGTCACACCCGCTAACATCCACGGCGTCCAACGAAGAAACTGCTCAGTCTCATCTGTCGTCCAACGCCCATGATTCAACCAAGGTAGGACATGCGGAAAAATCACATAGCCGATCACAGAACAGACCGCCGTGACCGCTCCCAGCGCTAAAGACCCGCGCAGTACTTCTGGAGCCTCGGACCGCAAGTCTTCGGGCTTTTTGCGACGGCCAAGTAGAACCGAGTAAAAGTTTGAGAGCGCGGTCGGCAGCGCCATCAAGAGATTGGTAAGCTTCACCGCTGTCGCGTAGATACCTGCCATCCGAACATCCGACAGCAGAAGACCGACGAAAAACAAATCGAGCGTTAGAACCGTGTTCTGAACCACGCCCAGGACGTGAGCCGGCAATGCAAACACATGCCCCGTCTCACGGAGAATAGCGACCCAACGGGACCAACCGGCTTGCGCGGCAGCGGACGATGCGGCGTCTGTCACCCCGACCGCCAACCGTCGATCGACACAGATCTTATGGACTAGAACACTCAGTATGAGCACGATCGCGCCGGATGCTCCGAGCGCCACCATGTTTCCTGGAAACGCGACGCTCACGGCGATCACCGCACCCAGCAGAAGAAGTTTCTGTAACCAACCCAGAATGTTGAGCGTCTTCATCGCGAGTGATAGCCGTAAGAACTCACGATCCACGCCTACGATCTGGGGACCCAATGCGATCGAAAAACTCCAGATCAATGCAAACAAAGTGACGTGCTGTCGTTCTCCACCAAGAATGACGGTCAGGACCCCGCTCACAAGAACAGCTAAGAGACCGGCTGCCCAAGCGGTTCGCCGAATCAAAATAATGTTCTGACGAAACTCTGCACCACCTCGGTCCTGCCAATCCCGAAACTTCCAGTACAACACGGTCGACGGCGGAATGAAGAACCAGAGTGCGATCGAAACCCATGTCTGTACGATCGCAAGGGCTCCAAAGAGCTCCGGGGTAAAGGCACGCAGAATCACGAGCGTGATCAGCGCATCGGCGATGCGAACCCAGGCGTGCTCGAGTGTGTTCCAGAGACCGAGACTAAAAAGAGATCGCGAAGTCACGTTCGACGGAGTCCCCGAGAAACACTGATTCCAAAACGAAGAAGCGGATTGCTGCGCGGGTCACTGACTGACAACACCCACCGTGAAAGCGGAAGCGCCAGCGCCGTGGCCCCCAGAGGCGCAACAGCATAACGGGCGAGCAGGACCTTCACACGATCAACCATACCAAACGACGATACACCACTCAGCCGTTCCACATCCCCGAGAGCGCGCCGCAGGCTAGCGAGCGCCGTCGCTGGCTCCAAGTTCCGTGTCCCGAGGGCGACGAGCGAACGATGCAAAACATCCAGCTGCTCAAGACGCTGCCGAGCCGAGGAGGTTTCATGTGTGGGATCAAAGACATCTTGATAGCGTCTGAGAACCTCAAAAAAGTCGGACTCCTCAAGGTTGTGGCTCTGATAGCGATGACTCGCTTGCTGCTTTGAATACCGAACACGAATCAGAGGCTTATCGATCAGGGCGGCTTTTCCTTTTTCAAGAATTCGAAAGGCCATCTCAAGATCCGCTGACTGCTTGTAGCTTTCGTCAAACAGTCCCAACCGATCAAAAACAGAACGTCGGTAAAGAACGGACGGACAAATCAGAAAAGAGTTCCCGCCGGTTGCGGTCGCTCCATAAACGGATCGTCCTTCCAAGATCGGACCCGCTACGGAACTCGGTGGGCGAATGGCCCATGCCAGCTTTCCATTTTCGTCAATGGCGCGCCCCGATGTCCAGACCGCATCGATATCAGGGTAAGTCTGAGTCAGCGCAAGCTGTTCGCGCAAAATTTCAGATTCATACAGATCGTCCGAATGAAAAAGCGCGACGTAGTCGGCTCGCGACGCACGAATCATCTCGTTCCAGTGTCGAAAAAGATTTCCGGATTGAGACGGTCGTCGCGTGACTCGAAACGGAACCGTTCCCAACCAGTTTTCGCTCTTAGCACGCTCCAAAACGGCGTGCGTCCCATCGGTCGAGGCGTCATCGGAAACCCAAACGGAAAACTCAGCACCCTTGACACACCCTAAACTTCGAAGGGTTTCTTCGAGAAAAACTGCCTGATTGTAGGTTGGAACGAGAATCTCGACATTCACTAGGCTTGCATACCATAGACGAAGCTTCTATGTTGATGATGCATGGCCACGATTACCGCAACGGTGCTGCGACCCCGGCGCTTCCGGACATGGGTCAAGCGTACGATCGCGACGGCCATAGCCTGCGCCCTCATGGTGGCGCTGGGTTGGCCGGCGTTCCGCCATCTGACGGAAGCTGGGAAACGAATCTACTGGTTTCATCTCACCGATGATGAAGCCCAACACACCGAGCTTATCGAACGCCTTTCTCAAACGGGCCAGTATGGTGAGTGGTCAGGTCCTCCGTTCGCGCCACGTCTGACGACTGGACCCACGGTCGTTCTGCCGGCGTCACTTCTTCAGCGCTCACTTCATCTCGCTTCTGCGCATGCCGGTCGCATCGTCGTTCTCGCGTATCATTTTCTTCTCTTGGCGCTGTTGATCAGCATCGCACGTACCTGGCTTGCGCCGAGACCGTTCACCCGTGCTGGAACGGTTGTGATCGCACTCGCAGGAGCTGGGATTTTTCACTCTGTTTACGGCGGTCTTTCGGAAACGGGTTATTACCTCTTCGGTGTTTTAGGCGAAGGAGCGGCGGCCTTCTTTCTCATTGCTACGCTTTTCAGTTTCTCGCGTTCGATGTTCTTTCTCGCAGGCGTGGCGGCCTCACTGGCGGTTTTCTCAAAACCTTACATGCTCACGTTGCTGCCGGCACTTATCCTTGCCAAATTCATTCAGAACTTTCGAACACCTAAGATCAGTGTTCTCAGTCAGATTTTTTCAGTTCTGTTTGGAATCGCCGTTCCGTTTCTCGCGTGGATCTGGTGGCAGATGATGGTGATGGGATTTGAGCCGACACTCGCTTGGTGGCGAGCCTACCCCCAGACTATGCGCGAAACCAATGGCGCGGGATTTCCGGCTCAGTTCAGTTTTTCATTTCTGGGTCTTGGGATGATCGAAGCTTGGCTCGAGCACTGTCGCGGGCTGTTGACCATCATGAAAGCCAAGAGTGTGCTCGCTTGGATGATCGGTATCGGATTTATAGTTTCGGGCGCGCTCCGCTTTTACAAACGTTCCGGGTTCATGATCGTGGCCGCCTGCTTTGCGCTTGCCCACGGCGCTTGGTGGTTCACACTCTCTCCGGGCGCTCAAGCTCGCTACTTCTTTCCTTTGGCCGTGTTGGGATGGACCGGTTTTACCATCGCTGTTCTTCGTTTTGGAAAGTGGTCGCTTTCCCGTCTGACCGGCGGGCACCAGGCGCGCTGGGTTCACGGTTTTCAGCCTCACTTCGGCTTTACCGCTTTGGTTGCCATCGTGATGGTGGGTTCGTTTTCCTGGGATATCGCCGAGACTTGGAAAGCCAACCGCGGGCGCTTTGATCGCTGCGAACTCTGTCGCCAACTGGTGATTCAAGACTTCTATCGATCCGTTGCTCCCGCCAAACGTCCTTCTGTGATCTTCACAACCAGCACCAAGGCCGACAAAGAACTTTTTCTGTCAGCTCCCTATCGCTATCAAGCGTTTGATCCTTTGAGTCCTGTTCGCATGCCTTCCGGGAGCTGGGTGAGCGTCGGCGACTTCGCACGCCCAGGAGCGACCGAGTTTGTTCGCGAGCATTGTAAGAAAATCTTCACGCCTCCTGCGCGCCTCGAAGGTTTTTGGAACTGTTCGTATTAGCGTTCTTGCGATAGGACTGAGCTCAGATCCATGAGTCGCGCACACACACCTCGCTGGTACCGGTGGTTCACGGTTTTCATCGCCTGTATTCTCGCTGTCGGCATTCTTCCGTCGTTCACCGCGCTGTCCACAAGTCTCTATTCTGATTTTCCGAATGCTTCGAAGTACTTTGGCCCTCTCAATGTACTGAAGCTGTACGCACCCTTTGTGCTTTTCTTTCTGTGGCGCGAACGCCGCGTCTATTCCAAGAAGTTCTGGACGATTTACGGTGCGCTTCTTGGCTTGGGAACCGTTTGCAGTTTGATCGCTTGGATACCCTGTGGATTTCCTTCTTCTGAGATTCGCGATTGGGGCGTGATCGCGCTAGGGACTCTCTACAGTCTCGCGTTCCTCGCACTACCAAAACGGCACCTGCACGCCGTGCTCACAACATGGACGATTCTTGTCGGCGGAACGGCGCTGTTGCAGTTGATTTGGCCAGCATCGATCGACTGGCTCTACGGTCATATCTTTGACCCACAGACACCGCTCATCGACCTGGAACAGACGCGCACACGTGCACTCTCGGGCGTGTTCAGTCGTCAGTCGTTGGCCAAGCTTTTATCGTGGATCCCTTGGCTTGCGCTGGCCTACTCGCTCACCCCCAAGTCAAAAGGCTGGGTGACCTTAGCGGCAGGTGTTCTTTGTATCTTCGCGACGGGCGCGATCTTGGGCACCACGCAGCGCGGGCCTTTTCTGGCCGGAATTGCTGCTTGGCTCGTCTTCACGGCTCATCAATCGTTTCGAGTGCGCGATCACGCTATCGCACTCGTGGGAGCGGCATCGGTAGCAATCAGCTTGCTTCTGATGGCGTTGATTGTACCGACCGATCTCATCCGCGAACGTTTTGCCTTTGTAGGTCGCATCGGACAGACACGCTACATCGACCCGAGCCTTGTGTTTCGGAGTCGCGTGACTCGTATCGCCCTCGACCAAATTAAAAAGAGACCTCTCGGAAACGCGTGCATCTCGAAGGATATCTATGAGGACTACTCGGTCAATGTTGGCCACTCTCACAATCTCTTTCTGCAACAGTTCGTGGCGCGCGGTTGGATTTGGGGACTGGTTCACTTCTTTCTTTGGTTCGCAGCTCTTGTTGGAGCGTGGCGCTTGCGAACATCGTACGGCTCCGCACTTGCCGCGGGCCTGGTCACGGTGATTTTAGGCGGAATGGTCGATCACCCGTGGTTTCCACTCAATCATGCGATGGTGCTTGGCGTGCTTCTGACGCTTGGACTGAGCACATGGGTTAAACAGCGCCCACTCCGCGTATGACACTCCAAAGTGTCTTCGCGATGACGGCAAAATCCAGGAGAAGCGAGCGATTTTTTAAATAAAAAAGATCGTACTCGAGATTAACATGAATCGGATCACCGCGATCCGAGCTGATCTGCCAAACACCCGTAACACCTGGCTTAGCATCAAGCCGCAAGCGTTCGAGCGGCGTGTACTTTTCCACGATGAACGGCATTTCGGGCCGAGGCCCTACGAGACTCATGTCCCCACGAAACACGTTAAAGAGTTGCGGCAGTTCATCGAGACTCGTGCGACGCAACCAGCGCCCCATCCGCGTGATGCGCGGATCATCGACTTGCTTGGGAGAAACAGCGTACTGAGGAGCATCCACTCGCATCGTACGAAACTTATAGAAACTGAACTCGCGTCCCCGCAGCCCAACCCGCTTTTGCTTAAAAATAATCGGGCCAGGCGAATCAAGACGAATCAAAAGCCCCATCACAACCAACATCGGCGACAAAAGCACCATCGTGACGAGACTGACCGTAAAATCGATGAGTCGCTTTAACACGATGTAAAGCGGACCCGCCTCAAAATCGCGGTGCTTAAGAATCGGAATGCCACCTAACTCAAAGATCTCAACCGTTTGAACAAAGCGCTCATACGAGTTCGGAACAATCGCGTATTCGAGCCCTTGTGAGAGACTCCAGTCGACCATGCGCTGGTTACGTTCGTAGTTAGCCGACGGAAACGCGATGAACATCATCTCGACGCCGAGGTCTTTGACATGCTGGAGTGCTTCTTCTCCACCGATCACGGGCAATTCCACGCGCCGACCTGTTCCCTTAAGGCTGACGGTTTGACCTTTGAGTTCTGCTTTGTCGTCGAGAAAAGCGACCGGAAAAAGTCCTAGGCCGGGACTCGCGAGCATTCTTCGCGCGATTTGCCGACCGATGTTTCCGGCACCATAGATCACGACTTTACGGCGAAACCAGCCGCGGCGATGCAGAGCGACGGTTAAGGAGTAAACCAATTGTCGCTCGATAAACAAAAAGACCGGTGCAATCACAAGCGCCAGGGAAATCGTGATTCGCGACAGATCGAGACTCCGAATGTAAAAACTAAGAGCCAGAATCAACCCACCCGAATAAAGACACGTACGAAACACCGCACGGATCTCTTTAATATTCAGAAGACTGGTCTCGCGCCGATAAAGACCCATCCGATCCGCAAGCAACACGTACAGTCCCGAGACAACAACGGAAAGATTAAGAAATTCCCAAAAGCCCTGCGGCGCGCGGCGCCCTAAGACTTCGACATAAAGAAAGTGACTGCAGAGAAACGCACCGAGCACCGTGACGTAATCCAGCGCAACAGAGAACAACGTCTGGAGACCGTTCCGAAACCGTTCCACAAAACCGTCCAAGAGCTGTGCGCGGCCGCGTTCCCGGCCCGGTCCCCGACCCAGTTCGAAGACCTCTTGTTTTGACGACACTGACGACGTAATCGATGAACTCATGAATCCTGGGGAGTATAGGGTCCAACGCGCATACCAGCAAATATGAAAGTCGTCCAAATACACAATGTTTATCAGACGCCCGGGGGCGAGGATCGTGTGGTTGAGCGCGAACGGGAACTTCTGACGCGCGCCGGGCATACCGTGGTCACCCTCGTCAAAGACAACGACGCCAT
Source organism: uncultured Oligoflexia bacterium (assembly GCA_964549505.1). Taxonomy (GTDB): domain Bacteria; phylum Bdellovibrionota; class UBA1018; order UBA1018; family CAZJVD01; genus CAZJVD01. Next base: position 11,945 of record CAZJVD010000007.1, on the reverse strand, counting down.
TCGGACACCAGCCGAGAAGCTCACCGCCGCATGGCACCTACCCTACTCAAAGGAGGCCGCCCGTGAGGTCGGTGCTCGGTTGGACCACGAACAGCCGGACGTTGTTCACCTGCACAACACGTTTCCGCTCTGGACGGATGCCGTGGCTGAAGCGGCCCATATACGCAAGATACCGGTCGTCAAAACACTGCATAATTTCCGAGCATTTTGCGCCAACTCACTCTTCCTGCGTGATGGAAAGCCGTGCACACTTTGTCTGCACGGATCCAAGTATCAAAGTGTTCGTTACGCGTGTTATCGCGGCAGCCGGCTCGCATCGCTGGCCGTGGCTCGCTTGCTTTCGGATCGGAAAGAGCGCGAACGACTGTTTCGAAATGTCTCGCGCTTCATTGTGCTTTCCGAATTCGCGCGCAAGCTCACCATCGAAGGGGGCTTTCCCGAAGAAAAACTCGTTCTCAAACCAGGGTTTTCGGAGGATCCGGGCGATGTTTCGGCGCCGTCGCAGTGGGAGTCGTTTCGATTCCTGTTTGTAGGCCGCATCAGCGAAGAAAAAGGGCTGGGAGTGTTACTGAACGCTTGGAAAGAGTATCAAATTGGATTTCCACGCGATGAGCTCGTCGTCATCGGGGACGGGCCGTTACGAGCGACACTCGAACGAAACGCACCGACCGGAGTTCGGTTTAACGGATTTCAAGCGGCTCCTATCGTCGCGAAGGCCTATCAGTCCTGCCACGCCGTCGTGTTTCCCTCGCAGTGTTTCGAAAACTTTCCGTTGGCGATCGCCGAAGCGTCGAGCTTCGGGCGGCCGGTCCTCGCTTCGGATATCGGTAGTATCCCCGAAATGCTCGACCGCTCAAGCATCACGCCCGCCGGCGACATCAGTGCATGGTGTCATAAACTTAAAGAGTTCCGTCAACTCTCGCGGGAAACCTGGCAGGAACGTTCGCACCGGGCGCGCCAGCGGTTCTTGAGTTTTTGGACGCCGAGCGATAACCTCAAGCGCCTTCTCGAGATTTACCAGAATGTACAATCACTCCACTGAAACTCAGTCACGACTTCCCATCCTTGTCACCGGCGGCGCCGGTTACATTGGTAGTCACGTCGTACGAGCACTCGACCGTGCAGGCTTCTTTCCAATTGTTTACGACTCGATGTTGAATGGTCATGCCTTCGCGCTCGGCTGGGGAAGCTTTGAGCATGGCGACGTCCGCGATGAGGCCGCGTTACGAAAGGTTTTTGAAAAGTGGCGGCCGGCTGCTGTGATGCACTTTGCAGCCCTGATCAATGTCGGTGATTCGGTAAACATTCCGGATGTCTACCATGACAATAATGTCGGTGGATCACGCTGCCTTTTGAACGTCATGCGCGCGTTTGATGTACGACGTCTGGTTTTTTCGAGTACGGCTGCTGTATACGGCAATCCCAGCCGCAGTACTCCGGCCATTCCGGAGACATCGGCGCTCCAGCCCGTCAATCCTTACGGCGATGGAAAACTTGAAATCGAAAAAGCCATCGCGAGCGCGTGTGAAAATGGCGAACTCGAAGCGGTGGTTTTTCGGTACTTTAACGCTGCGGGAGCGTCACTCGATGCGCGCCTCGGTGAAGCCCACGTTCCTGAAACACATTTGATTCCGATCGTCTTGGAGCGCGCCGCAGGACTTCGTGCGGACCTCGTGCTGAACGGCAACGACTATGCGACCCGCGATGGGACGTGCGTCCGCGACTATGTTCACGTCGAGGATCTTGCGGATGCGCACTTGCGAGGACTCGCACGTCTCTTTAGGACACGCGCTGAAACGCGGGATAGTACACCCGCTGAAACGCGGGATACAGTACGCGGCGAAGTGCGCGCTGGCACCTATGAGGTTTTCAACCTCGGCTCTGAAGCGGGCTTTACGAACCTCGAAGTGGTTCGGGCCGCCGAACGCGTTTGCGACCGACCGATTCCGTTCACATGGGGCCCTCGCCGCGCCGGTGATCCCGCGAGTCTTATTGCGGACGCGAGTCTCGCAAAACGGGTTTTAGGATGGAGCCCGGAGCATAGCGATCTCGAAACGATCGTCCGCACTGCGTGGCAATGGCTCCGTCGTCGAGACCGTTTGACCGCACCCGGAAAAGCCGCTACATCTTTGGAAAGCGTGGAGAGCGCAGACTTATGATCAACGGAAAAAAAATCGTCGTCGTCCTACCAGCCTACAATGCTGAACAAACACTCGAACAAACGGTCTCTGAGATCGATCGGTCCGTTGTTGACGAGATTATCTTGGTCGACGACTGCTCACGTGACGGCACCAAAGACCAAGCGAAACGCCTGGGACTGCGCACCATCGTTCACCAACGCAATCTGGGTTACGGTGGAAACCAAAAGACCTGTTATCAAGCAGCGCTCGAAGTGGGTGCCGACGTCACCGTAATGGTGCATCCCGACTACCAGTACTCTCCAAAACTCATCCCCTCGATGGCGCACATGATTGCGACCGGACTTTACGATTGTGTGATTGGCTCGAGAATTCTTGGCAAAGGGGCGCTTGCGGGCGGCATGCCGATCTACAAGTACATTTCCAATCGCGCGCTGACGTTTGCCCAAAACGTATTGATGGGTCAGAAACTGAGCGAGTACCACACGGGCCTTCGTGCGTTTTCGAGTACGATTTTGAGCACACTGCCTCTTGGTGAGTGCGATGACGATTTTGTTTTCGACAACGAAATGCTCGCCCAACTTCTCTACCGAGGCTTTCGACTGGGTGAGGTCAGCTGCCCGACAAAGTATTTTGACGAAGCGAGTTCGATCGGCTTTGTCCGCTCGGTAAAGTATGGCTTCGGCTGCCTTCGTGTGAGCGGCTTGTATTTCCTGAATCGCATCGGTGTACTTTCAAGCTCGCTGTTTGCAGCTTCCGGAAAGAAGCTTCTTCAATCCGAACGGCGCGGTGTCCTTTACCACCGACCCGTTGGTTCTTCTTAGCCGGTAAAAACTCATGTCGTTTTCAGGTTTTTTCTCCTTCCTACGCAGAGCAGGCGTCGTGACGATCGTGTGTACGGTCGTGTGTACGATGGCCGCTCACGCGGAAACCTCGACCTCACTGGTGGAGATTGAACCCGGTACGATCGAAGTGAAGCGCCGACCGACAGAAACGACCGTCTTCGACGATCCGAAGAAAGCTCTGAGCCGTGAACCCGAGGTCGAAGTGCAACCCGCCGGACTGTCGCTCTTGGGCGCACGACCGCAACACAGCGCTGTTGTTGTGGATGGTTTCACGCGCACCGATCCGACATCACCTGCGCAGACGTTTTCGTGGCTTTCACTGGAGTCCGCCGACACGGAACGGCCACAAACCTTTGTGGGACCCCAGACCGCGCGTTTTGGGCGTGGCGCTCTTGGTGGCGCGCTTTCTCTTGAGAGTGTTGGCGAGAGTGCCGGTCGTTTTGATGAAACTGACGTTCAGAGACTCAAGCTCGGCGGAACAAGTCAGTCTGGTTTTTCAGGTGAAGGGGCGATCCTGAGTCGTCCATGGTTGACGGTTCCCGTGCAGGTCGGGGCGCGCGGAAGTTTTCGTCACGAAGCGGGACGCTCGGCGAGTTTTGAGATGGGTGCTACGAACGAGGTGGACGCTTCGGAAACGGGTGCTGTTTCCGCGCAGGTTTTGGGAGGAGAACGTGATCTACGCATTCGCGCGCGCGTCGGACGCCAGTGGTCGTTTGAGTCTTACGATGCCTGGATGGGTCCCGGTGGCGATGATCCGAACGCTCATTCAGGATCGCTGATCGACTCTGCAGAATTGCAGGTCGAGACGCCCCTACTCGGATCGTGGCCTGGACTTCGTCTGAGTGGCATTGCGGAACGAGCGGTACGCGAGACACGTAACGACATTGACGATCAACACCCCGCCTTCTTCGAGCAGTCACGATTCGAAAGTCTGGAACCGCAGCTGCAACTCGAAGCGCGTTTTGCTCTATTTGATCAGCACCGCCAAGCCAGCACCGAATCGTTACGCTTGGGCCTTCTCGATGTCCTGACCCATGTGGATTCGCAGTTTTCCGTTTTCGGATACTCCGAAGCCCTTCGAACCCGCGAAAACCGCGTGGAACCTTTCGCAGCGGCGTCCCTACCGTTGACTCAGGATTGGGTCTTGGAACCAGCGTTGCGTCTTTCCAAGACTGAGCGCAGTCCCGCACATCTCAGTTCGCGACTCGATAGCCGATGGATGCTCGGTGACTTTGCTGATCGCAGCTGGACCGCGCGTATCGGCGGCGGTATCGGAGCGCAAACACCGTCTCTTTACCAACGCCGAAGCGTTTTCGGTGATCCGGCACTGCCTCCAGAGCGCGCGATCGGCGCCGATGTTGGCCTCGAAAGCGAGTCGACGCGCCTGGTTTTCTTTCAAACGCGTTTTTCGAGCTTGATTGATTTTGACGGTTATCCGGTATCACGCTACGTCGCTCGCGGAGCGATGCTCTCGCGCGGTGTGCTCGCCGAGCAGAGTTTGCGCCTGGGAGCGAACCGCGTCTTGGGCGGACAATGGCGATTTGTGGATTCACGTCTTCACCCCTCGCGCGAAGATCTCCTTCGAAGCTCGCGACACAAAGGTCGTTTCTGGTTGGATCAAGGTTTTCTCCGCGGTCGTCTGACGGCCTCGGCGTCGCAAGAGTTTCGATCGGCGTTTTGGGATCGCGATGCGCAGACGGGTCAGCTGGTACGCGCCGGATCGCAACCCACGACGTCGCTGGCACTCACGAGCTCCTTTAGGATTCGACCGACACGGCAGCTGCTTGCGGGCCTGCAGATCGAAAACATTTTTGACCGCCCCGTTCTCGATCTCTGGGGCACCGAGCCCGAAGGGCGCATGGTACGGATGTTTGTTTCAGCGGAGCTGTAGTTCGCCAGTTTTTCTCGCGTTTTGAAACTCGATCACCGCGACTACCGTGAGTAACACGAGCACTGCCACGGGTTTGAGAGCATGGTCAACAAACCAAAAGCGCAGTGTTTTACCCATAAGATCAGAATACGCGAGCGCGATAAATCCCCAGAGCGCGACCACCGTCACTTTCTGGCGCGACCAGTGCCCGCGCCAGAAATCTCCGCCGTAAAGCAAGACAATCCACACCGCACCATACGCAAGATGTATCAAAGCATTGTTCTGATGGAGTGGCGAAGCGAGGACTGTAAAGAAACCTCCGAACGCGGCCGCTAGCACCAGAGCGGCGTTCTGGCGCTGCGGAGTTTGATGGTCCGTCACCGGGCGAAAACGACCGTATAAAAGCAACGCCAAGAGAGCTCCCAGCACCACAGCAAAGATCCTTGTCCAGCCGTACGGAACGATCCAATCGAAGTTCTGATAGAGAAATTTGTAAATCGTATCGAAGTGAAAGTAAGATTCAGCAACAAACCCACTGAGCGACTCTCGCCACAGCTGCATTTCACTCAACAAGAACAACCGCTCGAGAAACACGAGCGGCAAGACACTGAACCCCACGAAACCCGCGACGACTCCACTGAAAAATCGAAGGGCTACAAGTTTCCGATCCGTCAAATAGAGCGCTAATGACATCAGAAGTGCCGTCGGAATCGGTTGAAACTTCCAATTCACTAAAATCCCTAAGACGACTCCCGCGACGACCGGCCGTGAGCGCGCCGTTGCCAAAGCGCAGAAGACCATCCCGACCATCAGAAGTTCGACTTTGCTGGCAAGTAGAGCGGCGTACATAGCGGGCGCCACGAGAACGAGAAAGGTGTCGAATCGCTTGCGATCGACTTTTAACCTCGCAAACCAAAGCTTCGCGCCCCAAACGAAAACCAGGACCGAAAGGCCCATGTAAAGGACAGCTCCCACCTGATCCGGAAGCGATGCAAACGGACGAAACAAGAACATGGCGCATGACGGCGAATAAAAGTAGAAGCCAACGCCCCCACCAAAGTCCGAACCGTACGCTGACTGACCGTTCCAGAAACGTCGTGCAGCCGTCGTGAAAACCGCATAATGTCCAAGATGTCGGGGGTCTGTGAGCTTCCACAAACCGAGCAGAACCAGCGGCCAAAAGACGAACATATTGGGCTCGTTAGTACTTGTAAGCTCCTGCTTTTACAATTAGAACTCGATAGTTTCTATGAACCTACTCATCACCGGGGGAGCCGGTTTCATCGGCAGCACTTTTGTTCGAATGGCCTTGGCAAAAGGACATTCGGTAACCGTTCTGGATCGCCTGACCTATGCAGGTCACCGTGAGAACTTGGAAGAGCTCCTGCTCTCCGGCGCAGTACGTCTCGTCGTCGGATCGATCGCCGACGCCAACGTCGTGAGTTCCCTTCTTCTCGGTACGACCCGTTGGGATGCCGTCGTGAATTTTGCGGCAGAATCCCATGTCGACCGTTCGATCTCAGGTCCGTCCCCGTTCATCGAAACAAACATTCTTGGGACCTTTCAACTTCTAGAAGCTTCACTGAAGTATTGGCGGACACTCGAACCCGAAGCGCGGTCGCGGTTTCGATATCTCCAAGTCTCGACGGATGAAGTGTATGGCGAACTCGGTCCAACCGGAAAGTTTTCCGAAAAAACACCCTACCAGCCAAACTCACCGTACTCGGCGTCGAAAGCTGCCGCTGATCATCTCGTTCGGGCATGGCACCACACCTATGGATTGCCTGTTCTCACAACAAACTGTTCGAATAACTACGGACCTCGTCAGCTGCCCGAGAAACTGATTCCACTGATGATTGCGAACGCGGTCGCCGGAAAACCGCTCCCGGTTTACGGTACCGGTCTGAACGTTCGTGACTGGATTCATGTCGCGGATCATTGCGCCGGGATCTTACTCGCACTCGAGCGCGGCACCCCAGGTGACACCTACTGTTTTGGCGGAAATGCGGAACGCACAAACCTCGATGTCGTCCACGGTCTCTGCGACACGCTCGATCGACTCAAGCCGCGCGCCACCGGCAGTTACCGCGATCTCATTGCGTTTGTGACCGATCGACCGGGACATGATTTTAGGTACGCAATCGACGATACGCTCGCGTGTGAAAAACTGGGATTCACACGATCGTATGATTTCACGCGAGGTCTTCGCAACACGATCGAATGGTATCTGGACAACCAACTCTGGGTGCACACGATTCTTGAAAAGACGAAGCTGCTCCGTGAAACTGAAAAACTGCGAAGCTTTTATCAAACGACCGGAGTGCCCGGAGTGCAAGGAGTTCAGGCGTGAAAGGAATCTTACTGGCGGGCGGAAGCGGTACACGTTTGCACCCGATCACCAAGGCGATCAGCAAACAGCTTTTCCCGATCTACGACAAACCGACGATCTATTACTCACTCTCGACTCTGATGCTGGCCGGAATTCGTGAGATCCTCATCATCAGCACACCTCGTGACGTTCCGATGATCCGTGACCTTTTAGGCGATGGCGCTTCGATCGGACTCAAGCTTTCTTATGCGGTCCAACCTGAACCAAAAGGAATCGCGCAAGCGTTTGTGATCGGAGCGGAGTTTATTGGCGACTCGCCCGTCTGCCTTGTTCTCGGTGACAATCTTTTCTATGGCCACGATCTTGTGAAACTGCTCGAGCAGGCTGCGACGCTCAAAGATGGCGCCTGCGTTTTTGGCTATCACGTGAGCGATCCTCAACGCTTCGGTGTTGTCGAGTTCGATGCCGGAAAAATGGCGCTTTCGATCGAAGAAAAACCAAAGAACCCCCGATCTAACTGGGCCGTCACCGGTCTTTACTTCTACGACGCAAATGTCGTCTCGATCGCCAAGAACTTGAAACCCTCACCGCGTGGAGAACTCGAGATCACCGACGTCAATGTCGAGTACCTGCGTCGCGGAAAGCTGCGCGTGGAACTTCTCGGTCGTGGCGTAGCTTGGCTCGATACCGGGACATCGGATTCGCTCTTGTCGTCGGCACTTTTTGTTCAAACCCTGGAAAAGCGCCAAGGGCTCAAGGTCGGCTGCATCGAGGAGATTGCCTTCCGCAAGGGTTTCATCGATACCGTCGCCTACACCAACCTGATCGAACGCTGCCTCAACCCTGATTATGCGGGATATTTGAAACGCGTCCTCTCCGAAAGGGCTATCGTTTGACGAGACCTTGGCTGATCATCGGTCGCACGGGACAGGTGGGGTCAGCGCTCACAGGCCTCTTGGGTCAGCGCGCGTTTGCTGTTGATCGTGAAGAACTCGACTTTCTAAAACCCTCAGATCTTGCACGTGGCCTCGATCGTCTGTCGGAAGACAAACCATTTTCAGCGATTGTGAACTGTGCCGCCTACAATCTTGTCGATCAGGCCGAGTCCGATCGTGAGTCAGCCGATGCGATCAATCACATGGCACCGAGAGCGCTGGCTCGGTGGTGCTCGGCTCGCCGAATTCCTCTCGTTCACTACTCCACGGATTATGTTTTCTCGGGCGAAGGATCCGCACCTTGGAAAGAAACCGACACGCCCTCGCCGCTCTCCTGTTACGGACGAACAAAACACGATGGCGAACGTGCCGTCCAGGAGTCAGGTTGCTCAGGCTACATTTTGCGAACGTCGTGGGTTTACGATAGCGTCCACGACAATTTCATTTCGAAGATGATCCGTTTAGGAAAAACAAAAGACACGTTACGGGTCGTCTCGGATCAGATCGGTTCGCCGACTCCTGCGTCTCTCCTCGCTCAGGTTACGGTGGCGTTACTCGATTCGCACCCAGACACCTCGAATGTTCCGAATACCCCAAGTACAGTGTCCGCGGCGGAACTTCTGCATGTCACACCGGACGGTGAGACGAGTTTTTTTGAATATGCAGCGCTCATTTTCGAACGCGCACGTTCGCACGGTGTACCGCTCACGATCACTCGATTTGAGCCGGTGAAAACATCGGATTTTCCAACTCCTGCACGACGCCCTCTCAACTGCCGCCTGAATCACGAGAAGGTCAAAGCGCGGGTCGCCGCACAGATCTCCGCTTGGCCCGACTGGCGAACGAGCGTTGAAAACTGTCTTGAGCAAATGGATTGGGGCCGATTTCGATGAAGATCGAAAAAGTAGGCTTGGGCGATGTCACATTGATCACACTTGATGTGTTTCGTGACCAACGTGGATTTTTCACCGAACGCTTTCACACGAACCGTTTCGAAGTCGCTGGTTTACCCACACGTTTTTTTCAAGACAATCACTCGCGCAGCCTACCGGGTGTTCTTCGAGGATTGCACTACCAGGTTGATCCGGCGCAGGGAAAGCTAGTCGGCGCGCTTCGAGGACGGATCTGGGATGCCGTCGTCGACATACGTCCGTCGTCATCGACGTTCGGAAACTGGTACGGAACCGAGCTCAGCGACGAAAACGGCTGCTTGCTTTGGGTGCCTCAGGGATTTGCTCATGGATTCTGTGTTCTCGGAACCGAACCAGCGGATGTTCTGTATAAGGTAGACAACCCCTACGTCGCCAGCAATGAAGGCGGCCTACTCTGGAACGACCGCGATATTGGCGTACGATGGCCCCTTGAAAAACCCTTTCTCTCCGATCGCGATCAGAAGCTTGAATCCTTTGCGAGTTATCGCGCGAGATCGACGGCGCCGTGAGTACTCTGATCACTGACTTTGTTCCCGCGGGCCGCGGGCCCTTTGCCATTAAACTAGCGAAACCCCAAGCTGGGATGCGCCTTCTCAATGTTGGATGCTTTAACGGAGCGCTCGAGCGCCATTTTCTCGAACCTCTGGGAGTCGAAGCGTATGGCGTCGATCTCAACGCCGATGCCGTGGCGTTCGCACAACAGCAAGCTCGCGATCCCTCGCGGTTTTCCGTAAGTCCGGCGGAGAAGCTTCCCTTCGAAAACGGTCACTTCGATATTGTGTTCTTACTCGACGTTCTCGAACACGTTGAAGATGAGAGTCGCACGCTCACCGAGATCTACCGCGTTCTTAAACCGGGAGGACGCCTCGTGGTCTCAGTCCCCCACGATTTTCTAAACTTTTTAGATCCGGACGATCTCACACGCACCGCTCGTAACTTCGTCCGCCGTTATATTCGAAAGCGTCCACTGCTCACGCATCCTAAACATCGACACTACGGAGAAGCGGCGCTTCGTGGGTTGCTTCGAGATTTTTCAATTGAGACCGTTCATCGGTCGGGAACCCCTGTTTTTTGGCTGCTCGCGATGTTTTACAACGCGCTCGCGATTCCACCGAAGCTTTTGGATCCCGTTCGAAAGCTCACCAATCCCATCGAAAACGCCGAGTATGCGCTACGCTTGCCCAACGGCTTTAACATCATGGTTACCGCTGTAAAGCCGGCCGTTTCCGCTGTACAAAACTGAGACAGGTCCACAATCCATCGACAAGTTCGGCGCACAACGCGCTGACGACACCTAACGGTTTCAAACACTTACCACCACGGGAATTTGGCACCAGCATTGCTCATAGACCCCGTGACGAAGGTGCGTGGATATACCATGCCCAGCTGAGTGGATGTAGTTTTTGTGGATGTGGAGCTAGTCATGAAGAAGAATTTTTTAGTCCTTTCTCTTTTGGCGTTAGTCGTTACCGGTTGCGGCCGGGATATGTCGGGAACCTATACGGGAACTCAGACGATCAGTCAGAGCCTAGGCGCCAGTAGCCAGAAATCAGTTTCAATGCAGGTGACGGATACAAGCGGAACCATAACCGCGTATATCAACAGTCTTGACGGCTCGAGCGGCCAGCTCAAGGGTAAAAAAACCGGCGGCGACTCGATCGGTGACGTTCAGATGAGCTTGGTTCAAAGCTTGAACCTCGTCGGCACCGGCGGTCAAAGCGGCGGCGTGAATAACCCTGGCATCCTTTGCCAAGGCACGATCCAACTTCAAGGCGCCTGTTCAAATCCAGACGGTGATACGTTAGATTGTAACTTGAGCGGTCAGTGCCCGAGCACCGGAGGCATTTACGGTGGTGGCGGTGGCGTGATCAATTACATTCTTCACGCATCCAAAGTCGATTCTGCCGAAAAGAAGTAATTTTTTAAATATCTTAGTTTGAAAAAACGGCGCTTTGACAGCGCCGTTTTTATTTTAGATTCGGGCTTGGGACCGGGTGAGTTCAATCCGGCGGGTTTTTGAGACTAACTGATTTGATTGAGGGCGCGGTTTTGAGCGGGTTCTTGAGTTTAGTTATATGTGCGCGATCCGCCTGATTCGCCCGATTCGCCCGATTTGCCCGATTTGCCCGGTTCGCCCGATTTGCCCGATTTGCCCGATTTGAAAGACGGACTTGTCCGAGTAAGCGCGCTGCTTTGAGCGCGATCTTGAGCGCGTGGCCTCGTTTGTTTGCGCCGCTCGTGATTGGCCGCCCGTCGTGGGTAGTTCGACGTCGGTCGAAGGCGCGACCGGCGGTCGCGCGGGGTGCGACGCGAAAGGCAGTACGCGATCGCGGATCACGGCGCGAGAAGCGGTGGGTGGTCGCTAATTGCGAGGCGAACGGCGGTACACGGTCGCGGATTACGACGCGCGAAGCGAATGCGGTCGCGGATTACGGCGCGAGAAGCGAATGCGGTACGTGCGAACGCTGCCTAAGTTTTCCAGCCTGTTGCCGTAAGATTTTGGATCTGCGCGGTTGCGAATTTGTGGTGATTTGTATACCTTCGCTCACCGACACATGACGCCGGATTTAACCAGCTAGCGCGACGGGTTTAATATCTGAGCGCAACACGCGCCACCTAAATGGATAGGTGACGCATGTAAGTGACGGACGTAAGTGACGCACATGATAAGTAACAATGATAAGTAACAATGATAAGTAACAATGATAAGTAACAATGATAAGTAACGACGATAAGTGACCCATGAAACAAACATCATTTCTCAAACCCGAAAAAAGCGACTACGGCGGAAGTCTTTTGAAAACCCGGTACGGTCGCTCGCGTCCACGCCCGCTCGATACCCGCAATACGATGCATCTGGTTCTGCGATCGACAAAGGCTCGTGGAGTGTGGTCGT
>CAZJVD010000006.1:0-170462 GCA_964549505.1 uncultured Oligoflexia bacterium | reverse complement strand
GCTGAGTAGGGGAACACTCACGGCCGCGTAGAATTTAAATTCCACTCCATCGTCGTCAATCACTACTTGCATGCACGGCACTCCACTCACTCAACAACACACTCAAGTAGGCCAGTTTTAGAAGTGATACGTGACTCCCGTATGCGCCGTATACGCACTCACATCATAATCCCCCGCAAGACTAGGAACCGCTTCGTTGTTTGCAACCTCCGCATGACCAAAGCTGTAGTCCACTGCAAAGTTCGCTTCAAGCCGGTTCTCTAGAAAGTAGCGCCCAGCTCCCACCGCAAATCCGTACGCTTCGCCGGGAGGTTCGCCAGCTGCCATAGCCGTAGACTTTGCAACCACTGCACTTGCGTAGCCCACGCCAGCACGCAAAGCCCAATCCAGTCCCGTATATTCCGCGGCAAAACGAAGTTCGTTTGCGTCTTGCCAGTTCTGCTTGATGTCCGGAGCAACCACCGTCAATGTTTTCGTGCTGTTCTCAAGAGTCGCTTTGACGCCGATATTCTTGTTCACCGAATAGCGATACCAAGAGTAATTCCCGAACAACTTCCAATGATCCGTGATCCGGTAGAAAGCGCCAGCCGACAACACGAGCGGAAACGTATTCGACACACTCACATCACCAACTGCCGACAACGGCACGGTCGTACCGGGAGCGAGAATCGTTTCTGCACGACCGTCTCCCCCACCCTTCGCATCAAACTTCACAGCCGTTCGCACGTTGACACCCACCCCAAAAGGTTGTTCGGGCGGAGCATACTGCGCGCCAAAACGAAATCCTTCGTAGTTTGTATCTTTCAAATCTTTTAGGTGAACTTCGACCATGCTCACACCAGGTGTCACCGCCACTGAGGAAAACTCCGCGCGCACATGCGAAATCCGCCAAGCTGCGCCGATTCGAAATCCCTCGAAAAACTCATACGCAAGACCGGTCGTCAGTTCGTAGATTCGAAGGTCCCCTTTTACAACCGGTTTGAAAGCGCTCAGGCCCTGATCCGCATAACTGAGTTCACCGTAGTCGGCGACGTTGCCTCCAACGCTGCCAGAGGCAACCCCGAAAGCGAGATTCGGAAGGATCCGAACCGTCGCACCCACCGCGGACGCCGGCAACAGAGTCCGATCCAGAAAGCTGCCTTTCGTGTGCTCTTGTACGTGAGCATCGCGAACGGGAGCACTGAACCGCACAAGTGCAGGCGAAAAGTTCACGGTCACCTCACCGTTTTGCGTGTCCGAAGTAAACGAAGCCACACCCGCCGGATTCAAGATGAGCGCGTCCACACCCGCGGCACTCGATGTTACGGCGTTAAAAAGACCGCTGTAACGACCCGAGAACATGACTCCCTTGTCATATCCGACAGCCGAAGCGTTCTCGGATTTCAAAACTAAACCGGCACAGAGAATCAGAACAAACGCGCGACCCAGTTCAAGATGATTTCTCAGACGATGCATAGGCGATACCCTTTTCAACGATGTTCGAGTGGATTGTGACTGCAAGGGGATCTTACGCTCAAAACGATCCGATTGTCACGAGCTCGGCCTTACCATTTTCCGTTATCTCTGTAGCGAGTTTCCGGATCGAAGTACTTGCACGTGATTTTCTTCGTGCACAGAGCGCAACCGTCTGCACCTATGACGCATTTTGCAGCCTCATAGGTCAGTGATTCGCGCATCTGCCGCAAACCGTCAGTCGACATCTTCGGAGGGCATGCGTACGCGCCCGTCATGTTCGTCAACCCGTTGCGAGCAGCCGGCAGCAAATCAGCCTCCGTAGCCTTCGTCACCAAGTCTTCGCCTCTGCTGTTTTTACTCGGCAACCACTTGGTCTTTGGCGAAGGTACTCGGTCGCCCAATCCAAACTTCGAGGTATTCGTAAGAACGGTCAACTCCTGAAGCGGTCCCATCGTCTCGCCTTGCAGCTCGAACGAATAGACGTCGTCACCGCCACACACCCGATTCTGAATCTCTTGGACCGAAGTGTCTGCCGCTCCAGCCGTACCACCGAACATAACAACCCCTAGCGCGACCAACGCGCCCACCGATAGTTGCTTCATGACAACTCCCTTATGATTTCTCACGCTCTGTTTAATGGTCTAATCCTCCCCACGAGTTTCGACATTCTTGGAGAATCTTATAACCACAGCGACGCACGACGGTCAACCCACCGCAGTCAAAACGATTTGACCTATAAAATGAAGCATGATTTCCTTTGGTTATCCATAAGGGGGAATCAATGACATCAAAGTTACTCAGTCTAGCAGTTCTAGTGGGTCTCACTCTGGTCGCCGTATCACCTCATCAGGCACGAGCTGTCGGCGACGCAGGTTGCGGACTTGGCAGCCTGATCTTTACGAAGAATGCAAAGCTCTCACAAACGCTCGCAGTCACTACCAACGGAAGCTTCATGACGAATCTCTTCGGTATCACGAGCGGAACATCGAATTGTTCGGCGAGCTCCTTGGTTGGAATCCCAGAACCGGCAGCCCAGTTTGCCGAAGCCAATTTCGAAAGCATCAAGGTCGACATGGCGCGTGGCTCGGGAGAAACACTGGCCACCCTTGGAAAACTTCTCGGCTGTTCCGAGACAGGCGTGAGCGCACTTTCGACAGCTGCGCAGACCCATCTCAAGACGTTACTACCAACCGAAGCAACAACATCGCAGGAAATGCTTCGCGGGTTACATAACGTTGTCATACAGAAGCCCGAGCTCAAGGCCTCGTGTGGTCTAGTCGGCTAAGGCCAGTTTCTTTTCTTTCGGCGTGCTGGGGAGGCCTTCTCCTCGGCACGCTCTGTTTTTCTTCTCCACTCTTCGCGTCTGAAGATCTTCAGGCGCTCTCGCGCCACCCTAAGTGGCTCGCTTTACTTCATTACCGCGCGCCGGCACTTGGGGTGTTCGGGAAGTCCCGGTCTGAAATCGATGCGCACGAATTCTTCTTATCTCCCAACGGAAAACACGATCCTCTTGCGGAACTCGAATCGACGCTTGCGGCTCTTCGAAACATAAACCACGCACCCATTGGGCCCCTCCAACAGCACCCTTACTGTGCCTTTCCAGAACGTCGCCTCTTTCTTGAACACTCACTCGGTCTTCAGTTTCCAAAACGAACCTGCGACCAATTCTCAGAGTGGCACGCAGGTCAAACACCAGAAACTATGTTCCTGGTGTATGCCGCGCCCTTCTCCGGACATCCTGCTTCGCTCTTTGGACACACGTTTTTACGTTTGCAGATGACCGGCGGAACAACACTCACAAGTTCTGTCGTCAGTTTTGAAGCGATGACAACGGACTCACCCGACAATCCGCTGTACTCCCTCAAGGGACTTCTCGGGTACTACCCTGGTTTTTTTCAGACGTTTCCCTATCATGTGAAAGTCAATCACTACAGCCGACTGGAGAGTCGTGATCTCTGGGAGTACGAACTCGCGTTCACGAAAGAAGAACTAACGACCGTGCTCCGCCACATCTGGGAACTAAAAAGTGGGTTTGCGGACTATTACTTTATCGATGAAAACTGTTCGTATCATCTTCTAAGCCTTCTGGAGGTAGTGCGTCCGGAACTGCGGTTACGCGAGCAGTTTGTTTTCGGCACCATTCCAATCGATTCGGTGCGGGCCGTGCTTCGCGCCAACAATCTTGTCGTTCGACGTGGCTACCGACCGGCGATCTTAAAGGTCTTGCGCGCACGTCTGGAACGACTCTCGCCGAGCGAGCGAGACCGTTTCGAAACGCTCAAAGAAAAACCACGACGTTTTCTCGGAGACGAGTCCACAGAACTCCTAGATGCCCTCTTGGATTGGGATGAGTTTCAAGTCATCAAGCGATCCAAGACACTGGAAGACCCAAGCCAATCCGTGGACGCCGCTCTCTTACTCGCGCGGTCCCATGCACCGGGGCAAAATCTGTTTATGGAACGTTATGTAACTACCCCTAACGCGGATGATGTGGATGACACGAACGCCATACCCAGTACCATTCGTGCTCCTGCGCCCGAGAGCGGGCACGCCTCACGGCGCGTATCGGGTTTCTACTCGACGGATGGTGACAGTTTTGGAATTCGTTGGAGGCCTGCTTTTCATGACCTTCTCGACGCCGAAGCAGGCCATCTTCCCGGAGCCACACTCTCACTCGGGGAGACAGCCTTCGCCGTCCACAAAGATTCGTCCTCGGGAAATCGATCCGTTCGTCTCGAGCAGTTTACCGTCGGCGAAGTCACGAGCCTTGTACCGCTCGACCGACTGGAAAAGCGTATCTCGTACACGGTATCGGTGGGCCTACTCCGACCCGTTGAAACAGGTTGTTCGAATTGTATTGCCGGTCATGCGAAGGGCGGCGTGGGCTTGTCGTTTCACGCACTTCAGTCACTCTCTTCAACCGTGAGTTTTTTTCCGTTCGCGCTCGCGCTTGCTGAGATCGGAGGGAGCGGCGCCTTTGCGCCATGGTTCATGCGTTTCACGCCATCGGCTCAGGTCGGTCTGTTGGTGTCGACTGCCTCTCCGCTGAAGTTCTTTTTAACAGCTGAACACGGACGACCCATGCCCGTTCAGCCTTATGCGCGCAACGGACTCACTCAGCTCACCGCACGAAGTTCATTTAGTTTTAAAAGATGGAGCGTACGGGCCGGCGTCAACACTTTTCTAAGAAAGAAACCTGGGTCTGACACCGCCCACTGGACCGCGGAAGCAAGCTGGTATTATTGATCAGAAACTAGCCTACCAAGCGAGAGGCTGCCGACCGCTGAAGAAACCGCCCGTCGGTCCGCCTTTCGGAAGCGTGGCCAGCCAAACAATCGTATCAGCTCCTTCGGCTATCGTTCGCTGAGCTCCGGCACCACCCATCCGTGTCTTCACCCATCCAGGATGAGCCGAGTTGATCAAGATATCTTTTCCCTTCGTCTCTTCTGAAAAAATCCGCGTGACTGCGTTCAAAGCGGTTTTCGACATTCGGTACCCTGGCGCTCCTGCTCCCATCTCTGAAAGGCTACCCATCTTACTTGAGACGTTGACGATGCGTCCGTAGTCCTGCTTGATCATGAACGGCAGCATCGCTCGACACATGAGAAACGGAGCTAAAGAATTTGCGGTGAATGATCTGAGAACAGTATCCGCCGATGATTCAAACGCACTGCCTGGAAAGGAATCCAGGAAAACACCTGCGTTGTTGACCAACACATCCAGCGTTCCCCACTCCTTTTGAATGTATGCCTTTACGCTCTCGATCTGATCTTCCCGGGTAACGTCGAGCAGTTGAAAAACAACGTCGCCGCCTTCTTGATGAATGGCTTCGGTTGCTTTCTGTCCCTCTTCGGCGTTGCGAGCCGTGATGATCACGCGACAATCACTTTTGGCGAGCGTACGCGCGACTTCGAAACCTATGCCACGATTTCCACCTGTAACGAGCGCCAGTTTCTTTTGCATGGGCAGGATTCTAGAAGAAACGCCTCTAGATGTCTCTATGAAGTTCCGTGCGCTCTCCAACGGTCGCGGACCCAGCCGGAACAGTTTTCTCACCAGCTGGCGTTTTTATAACCATTTGAACCGCGAGTACCTCTCCGGGAGTGGTGGTTTGAGGAGCACTCATGATGAGTGTCACGACATCTCCGTCACCTGGATTCACAAACTCGAAGCGAAGCACATCTCCCGTACGAATAGCCTTTGCTGAAAACACTCGCGTAACTGCTTCCGGGCCCGTTCCCGTTTGCCTTGGGAAAATCAAAAGAAACTCCATCTCACCCGCCTGATTGGCGCCGAGTTCGGACATGTAGGCTAAATACTTCTGAGCCTGACTTCCAGGACCACCTGGAAAATCAAAAATCAATTGAACAAACCCAACCGGCTCTGCCACCAACCGATCGCAGTTTTTGTTGGTACTGGCCTGAGCCGAAATACCAACAAACAGGATCGCGAGAATGCCGACAATCCGCAAACTACTTTTGAAAAAATACCCGTGCATAGGACTAACATTTACCTCATGCGCGGGCACTACGAAAGGGATCTACTGAACTAGTTAAAAATGCGCGCGGGATTCGTCGCTCGTACGCTCCGAGGAGGCACCTTCATGGTCGAGATCTTTAAAACGCGCCTTTGCCTGAGCGTAACGAGAGCCCAGACTTTTTCGATCCTCCGAGTTCGACTTTTTCTTAAAATCTGGAAGCAAGTCATCCTCTTCTTCCTTAATGTGATGCTCGACGAGCTCCGCGAGCACTTTGATTCGCGCCGCGCACTCTTCATCGTCACGGGTAGCTTTGATTTCCTGGACAAGCTGGTCAGCAATTCCATGCTCTACTTCGCCCTCAAGGCCGAGCAGCCGCATGTCGCTATCTTTCTTGATGAATGTGTATAGAACCGACTCTTCGGGTTTCGCGTGTGCGATCAGGAGCGGTGCGAACTCCTCGAAGGCTGTCTGCTTCTCATCGATTTCAGTGTCCTCATCCTTCATGACCTTAATGAGTTTTTTGAGAGGTTTGTGATCGTCTAAAATCAAATCGACAATGTCTTCTTTGTTCGCCATATAAAATCTCCTTTAAGATTAAGATCTGTTTCGTCTTGTGAACCACCAGGAGGTTAGTGCAATTGGTAGTCCATCTCAGGAGGCCGGTTTCGCAGGGTGACCGAAGTGATTGACGGCCCAGTTTTCCTCAGACCGTGAACTTTTGGGCCATGAAATTTTGGGATAGCCCGCACGTACTAGACGGTCTTTGTTTCACTATATGCCGCGAGGAGAACACCAAAAAGAATGAGAATACTTCCGCTGGCTTCGTAACGACCCATCGTTTGATTCAGAAAAAGAGCACCGATGAGAAGCGCAAAAACCGTTTCTCCAGGTGACATGAGACTCACCCAGATCGGATGAGCTTTCCGACTGACGACCTGGCTCAGTGTGTGGCCTAGCAATGTCGGAATCAACCCCATGGCGATCAATGCCAAGAGAGATCGCCCGTCAGGCAGAACAAAAGGAGTACGGTCTCGCACGTGTGACACGATCACGAGCGCACCAGAGGAGAGCGTCGCAAAGAAATAAATGATCGCCGCCAAACCAAAACTGCGCCTCAGGCCCGAGATCGCTCGTGGAAGTACGGTCTCATACTTACGAAACGCGCGATTGAGACCGTAATACGTCGCATAGGCTACGACGGCGGCAACGGCACAGATATCACCGTACAGTCGCGGAGACGCGTCCCGGTTTGCTGCCTCACCCAAGTGTGGAAGCACACTGATGACGAAAATTCCTGCGATACAAAGCACGATTCCAAAAAGACTCTCCAGTCGAAGTCGCTCACCAAATCCAACCACGCCCACAAGCAAGATCAGCGCTGGCTCCACAGCGACAAGCGTGACCGCCGTTGCAAGCGACGCATAGGCGACCCCGCCAATAAAAAGATAGAAGTGTACCCCGAGTACCAATCCCGTGATGACAAGAAGTACAAAGGCCTTACGCGGTAAGGATGCGAGGATCGATCGACCATCCCGAACAAAAAACGGAACCAGCCCTAAGAACGCAAAAAAACACCGCCCGACCGTCACATCGGCGACGGACATCTGCCGAGTCGCCAACCAACACAGCGGACCCCCTAGCCCCCAGCTCAAACTGACGGCTAGAACTCCTAGGAGATTCAAGAGTGCTTGCGAATTCGTACCAAGACTTCGGTTAACGGTCCTGCGAATCATCTGGTGAGTCCCAGACGCCATAGATTCCGCGTCCGCCTGCATCGACAAGCATGGCGTCCGCCTCATTGATGTGACCGTCTTCATTGAAATCGAGTTCTGCAAACGAAGAACGGAGAAACCCTTCCATCGATCGCGTCAGAACCGTCTCGCCAATCGATGCACGAACCTGAGTCTCACAGGCTTCACACACCGGTGGCATTTCGTTGTACATCTCGAGATATCGGTAGCTGAAATAATCCACCGCTGGCCATTCGGTATCCAGAAACAGATCGGTTCGAAGCTGCTCGGCTCTCGCAGACTCCGCGTCGATCGTGAGCTCGAGAGCAGCACGTTTTTCAGGATCTAACTTTTCAAGCTGTTCGTTCAGAGCATCAACCTTATCTTCGATCGGCTTAATCTCTTTGTCTTCGAGGTTTTTCCGAGATTTCATCACCCATCCATAGATTGGCGATGCCCAACGACGAACAGCGGGCGCGTTGAAAAGACTTTCCGACAACGAGCTCAGAGTTTTTCCCTCACGACTGAAACCCTGCGCTGTCTGCTGGAGCTGGCTGATCGCTCGAACAAAGTTCACCCCACCTGCGGTGTCATAGTAAAACCCTTCCGGGGACTGGAAAGCTTCCAGATTATCGGTCGGAAATGTCTGCCCTGTCTGAATGAGTTCTACGGTCTTCGACCATGAGTCCGTCGAACCGAAAGGAATCTGAAACCGATTGACAGCCCAATCCGAAGCGGTTTTGCGATACCTGCCATAGCGTACGACATCTGTGAGGAAAGGTTCCTCTTTCACGGGATCCAGACCTCGTACATTTGGAAGCGTGAACTGTTGCGCTTGTACCGAAGGATCATCCGACTCCAACCAAGATCTTCGAACTCTCGAAATACCGGGTTGGTTGAGGAACGCACGCAATACGGATTCGTCGTTGAACGCCGTTCGAAGAGCGTCTTCAAGAGCGAGCCATGGTTTCGTCAGAGCACCTGGGACATTCGGATTTAAGAGCTCCTCATGAAAGTCCACCACACGCGGCGAGGAGGTGAGTACGATTTTCCAGACCTTCGCCAGTTCAGGAAAACGAATATTCCAAAACACAGCAGCCTGAAATGCCCGCACTTCTGTCGTCGCAACCCTCATCTCGGGATTCTTTTCCCAAGGCGCACTGACGCTCTTGAGCGCATCGACCACCGGCAGAACAACCGACAGAGGAAGCTGGGTCGGACGACCTTTCGATTGTTGTTTTACGGCTGCATGAAGCTTTTCGGACAAGGCATTCGCAGCTTGCGCAACGTCGGTGTTGCCTTGGGAGTTCAAAATCGGAACAAGGTTTCGTAACGCCGATTGGGCTCGAACCCACGTCCAAGCTTGTCGCAACTGCATCAGATCGATGGGATCGCGAAACCCGTCACCGTTCAAATCATGAGCAAAGTACATACGCACGACAAGACGTTCGGCATCTTTGAAGTTTTCCAAGCGCGACAACCATATGAGGTCAGCACTCGCTGTTTTGTTTTCCTCCCGCTGACTCCAAGAGACCCACGCCTGCACTTGTTGCGTGAGTGCGGGGTTGTCTTTGACAGCCCTTTGAAGCGTTTCTTTAACATCTGCAGGCACCGTGACTTCGGTCGAACTCCGAAGTTCGTCATGAGCTCCTGCAAAATCGAAAATCCATTTCTTCTCGTAGATCGCTTTCTGTTCAGCATCCAACGCTTCAAAGTTGTTCCTAAGACGCTCCTGTCGCTCGGTCACATCTGAAAAGAAGAACGGCTTCGCTGAAGCCGCGTCGAAAAACGTAAGAAGAAATAGAATGAAACTCATGACCACCACCTGGCTTACACGGAGTCGGGCTCTTAGTTTCCCGACTCCGTGTAAACTCTGATCTCTTTAAAAGTTACGGACTCATTCCTCAACGGGCTGTGGTGCTATTCGGCACTTACAGTTTTTCGTCACCGAAACACTCCAATCGGAGCCGGATGAAGTAGAGACGCAACTGCCAGAACCCGAAGAAAGGCCCGAAGTCGTGCTGTAGAGCACGCTCGGTAAGACTTCGCATTTGTTGTACGAGTGGTCCTTGCAGTAGGACGTACACTTCGTATTGAAGTCTTCCTTAGCTTCCTTGTCGGCGTCTTTCTTTCCATTTTTTGTACATGGACTCGCCGTCGAAGTTTCCTTAACGCCCGGAACGTAGGCTTTGCCGTTCGAACTCGGCGGCGTCGTAGCATCGACCTTCCCGTTACAGTTGGAGTCCCCGGTACACGACGTACTGCCGTTTCCCGTAATCGACGTCGGAGGACAGATCAAATCTGTTGTACCCCCTGTCGAAACGACTGCGCCCGCATTACTGACGCACATAGACATAACTAAAACGAAAGACTGCACACCATTCTTGACACACATATTCATTCTTATATTTCCCATTTTTTAGACCCACATATTCACCATTAACCGACTTAGTTAATAGTTGATTAAAACGTATGGTTATCTACCATATAATTAAGAATATGAAAGGTCCTTTTTAGGGCGTGCCCTCATTTGTTATGACCGCGCGCGCCTCGGACTGAGCTCGAACCAGAGATAGTGATCGCAAACTATTCACCCACAATCAGCGCGCACTCAGCGTGATCCAGCTCTGAAAACGCTCGAAGCGCTCGGACAAACTGCAGTTTCGCCGTGAGGATTGTTCGCCTCTCGTCGAGCTCCAGAATCCGATGCTCCTGGCGAACTTGAGCGATGATCAATGGGATCGGCGTCAACGCATAGAAAATGGTCGCCGCTCCGATCAAATGCAGGCCGGCGCCCACCAACATGGAGCCGGTCGCACCCTTTACGGCGCGGATCGCGATCTCTTCATCGTGCCAAGGACTGGTCGCTCTCAGGTCTTCCAGAAGTTTAGCTTCGGCGCGATCCAGAATCAGATGCGAGGCGGAAACTCTGATCCAAATTCTACCAAATGGCTTCTGCGCCCGTTGCACCAGCTCAGGGTTGGCAAGAAAATCAGGAAATCCAACCAAGAACGAAGCGAAACCTGCAACAAACCTTTCAAAATCGTGCGCGGTCGCGTGTCCCGTCCGCTTGTTTCGCTCAAAATCTTCTACCGCGGCCAACATCGTGAGCAACTGCCCCTGAACACGTGCTTCAGCTTCTCTACGCGCAGTAAAATCTACAGGAAACGCTTCGGCCCCGTGAGGAATCGTATCGACCCCAAGCGCCTGAAGCCGCTGCACCAACTCACTCCGCTCGTTCTGCCCATAGCGTAGCGTCGTGTAATCCAGATTACTGGGCCAGACAAAACTGGCAAACGCTGACGAACCCACACCGCCGAGGGCAGTGAGTAGAACGATTACAACAGACAAGTACATGAACATTCGTGAGACCCACTCCCTTTTTTTCGATTACCAATAGATCTTTAGACTGTGACTGGTGAAAAGGCGTTTTCCGCGAACAGCGACTCCCTCAGATGTATGTCGCATTTCGTAGTGTGGTTCGCTGACGATCTCAACAGTAAATCCTTCGCCTAGTAAATCCAGTACAGCATCGCGTACAGGATAAATGCCGCGATCGAATGAGGCCCAAACCATGCTCCGATCATGCACCACACCCGAAACATTCCTGTAGGGTTCCTCACCTCGGATGGTCCCACCAGAAAATATAATTCCTCGAAGCCCGATTCGCCCGGCTCTCTCTAAACTCTTTCGGAGGTTTTCAACAACAAACTCCGCATCGTATTGCTGAAAGTACAGGTAGTGTAAGAGCCGCCGCGCCTCTTGCTGTTCTGGCCCATCAACTCCGCTTGTGGAAGACGTGTGACGAAGACTCAAAAGATAGTCTGGGGTAAGCCGCGTCTCGCATGGTTCTGCCTTTGTCACGCAAGGTAAAAACAACGACAAAAAAGCAAAAAACGAGAATACCCGTCGCATAACCTTCCCTTCAACTTAGCAGCTTCGCACTACGCGTCAGGGGCATGTTTGTCAAACTATGGCCTTGCCGCACAACGCGCATCAATACCGATCGCTAATGCGCGAATGCTTCTGCAATCTTCCATATAATAAGTTCGTAAACTAGAAAGCCGCCGATGACGACAACACCCACGACAAGGACCGCTCCCGGCACCAGCGCTGAGGTGACTTCCGAGCGTTCGAGGCGTCGCTCAAGTTCGTGAAGTCTGCTCGCCATGATCGCGGCGCGCCGTTCGGGGGTCGATTGGCCACTGGCTAGGTCGACGATGCTACCCAAAGTGTCAAACTCGTTCGGGTACTTAACAAAAAATTCTGCAAGAAAAATAGCGGCGAGACTGGGTACGTTTTCAATTTGCGAAACCGTCATTTCCATAAAGGCTTTTCGCATCCTTGTGTCGGGAATACTTTCGGCGATTCGAGAAAGATAGCTACCGAGATCTTCGTTGGAGAGGGGGGCCATCGCATTTCCCCTCACCACACCCCCATTTTCCCGAAGCGACCGGTACAAACTCTCGAGAAGGCGCGCCCTCTCCGTTACCACTGAGGCTCTGAGCTGCCAGCGAAACGGGCCTCGAGAGCTTGAGTCAATCGGCTCCAACAATCCCAAAACGGCCGAACGGCGCTCTAAGAGGGCTCTTATAAAACTTCCTGGTAAATAGTGTTCACTGCTCTTCGATAGACTCGTTTCAAGGTGATTGAAAAGTGAACGGGTGACGAGCGCACGATGGCAAGCAGTGCCACTCTGTTCGGGATGATCTTGCTGTTCAGCTCCCGCGAATCCCTTTGGAATCATGCTTAGAAATCCGATAACCGGCAGCATCGCGAAAAAGCGGACGCGTCTCTTCATGGAAATGACCTCTGAAAATCAGTCGTTTGAGCGCAGCTTAACTGAGCGCAACCTAGCCTCAGTAATGCCGTATGTCAAAGCCGTCGCACATCTTTGTGCACGCAAGGTCGTTAGGAACGAGGCGCGTTTTGATCTAAGCGTTGCTGCTTCTAAATTCCCAACGAGTCGTTTCTTTCCAGATACAGAATCCGTCACAAAAGAAAATGGGAGTTCGTCTGGCGATCCTTTTTCAGTAATCAAATGATCTTTGGTCGCCTGAAGAATAGAGACCAATGTTGGGTTATCGACTCCAAGAAGGCCGGCTAATCGGGTTCGATTCTGGAAGACCCAGTTAGGATCCATGTTCGCTGAGAGAACCACGACGATCTGATCCGAGATATCCGGACTGGGGTGGTTGAGCATGGCGGAAATAACCTGGAACCTAATGGAATCCGAAGTCACATGGGCCATGGCATCGCCTATACGCGGCCTAAGGCTCCAAGCCAATTGTCGGACCGGCCTCGACTCCGATTCAAGCATCCTCACTATCTCCTGCAGAAAACCCGCCTCGATGTCCGATGGTGAAACATGAAAATCGCCTTTTGTGATCGCCTCGGGCGAGATTTCGAATCTCT
The DNA here is from genome assembly GCA_964549505.1 of uncultured Oligoflexia bacterium. GTDB lineage: Bacteria > Bdellovibrionota > UBA1018 > UBA1018 > CAZJVD01 > CAZJVD01. Next base: position 157,382 of record CAZJVD010000006.1, on the reverse strand, counting down.
CCGTGAGTGCGCTCAGAGGAGTAAACACAGAGACCTGACCTGCAATTCTTTGGGCGTACTTTTCTGGATCAAAAACAGAATCCACGTCTATAGATTTCGAAAAGTAACCGAATTCGGATGTGACATTCCCGCCCCCGCACACGAGAGCTACCAGAGTCAACTCTCCGTTAGAATCGACCACAAAAACAGGTGATCCACTCGCGCCTGGTCTAAGAACTGATCGGGCTGTAACTTGACCGTGCCACGATGCTTGCGGGTCAAGTGTTTCAAGGTTCAGCCAGTTCGCATCGGCTAAAAAATCGCCTTTAGTCGTTCTCATATTGCCAATGGTCAGAATGCGGTTTCCGGCTACTAGCCTCTTGGTCGAAATCGCTACCGGCGAAGCCCCGGCAAATACAGAACTTTCCGTGTGAACCTTAATCAACGCGATATCGAGAAAATGATCAATAAAGGGTACGGTGAAGTCCGTGACATCCGCACGAACAGGAGCTTCGCCCGTTTCGAGCTCGTCTCGGCATATCTGCAGCGATCCGCTTTTCCCTAACCTTATTGCAACATGGGCATTTGTAAGAAAAAGGTCCGGCCCAACACGTACTCCCGTGCCGTTCATTTGTTCTCCAGAAACAAAATACACAGTGGCACGTAAGGCGTTCTCCAAGCTTTTAGTCGAGAGGCCCAGCTTGTTCGAATCACCTAAGAGACCTGCGTTCAAGGCCACTGCAAGTGGGGTCGCACGAGGATGACGCCAGAGAGCAGCTTCTAATTCTTTGAATTCGGCATCAGTTTCCACAGCACGTACCCAGCCCACAAACCGCTGATAAATCTCTCGTCTGGAGACTGAGGCAGCCCAGAAGCCCCGTTGCGCGAGAGCATTTGTTTCCTTCATCCAGACAGAAGCTTCCTGCGCCAGGAGGAACTCGTCCGGAAAAAGGGGGAATTTTCTCTTATGCATTTGGGAAAAGACGTACCCCTGCCCGAGCCGAGCGAGGGTCATAGGATCCGCTAAAGCAGGTGAAATAATGGAAACCGCTAGGATAAGGACAAGGCGATAGAAAAACTGACAGCTCATATGAAGTCGCTGAAAGCTATCATTGTTTGACGCTATAAGTCAAACAATGATACCGGCACTGTGGGGGTTCGCGGACAGCAGTACTAGGCAGCGTCTTCGATCTTGACGCGTTTCTTGATCTTAGCCTTGCGGAGCTGATCTTGGAAGCACGCCTCGAGTGCCACGGGGCTCACGAGGAGGATGATCGCTTAAGGACCGAATCCAAGTTAAGCGGCGCTTGCTCTAACAGCGACCTTGAATTTCAACACCGATAGAATCTCAATAAGTTTATCGATAGTCATATGCCCGACCTGGCCCGAGAAAATTTTTGATACGCGATCCTGGCTAAGACCAGGAACCAGCGAAGCCAACTTTCGTTGACTGACGTCATGCTCGTCGCAGTAGCGCTTAATCGTAGCGATCAAATCACTTTTGATTTTGAAAACCTGATAATCGATTCCCCAATCCTTGGCGACTTCCTCAAGAGTTTGCGTCTTTAATTTTTCGGTCTTCATAATTCGATCCTTCCTATCCTAGCGCGAATGACGTTTTTATCTTTTTCCTGAAGCTCTTGGGACTTCTTGTGGAACGCGTAAACGAGAACCAGGGGCTCCGAGCGCAAAAATGGGTCTTGATAACTATACGCTAATAGCGTATAGTTATATTTAGAGTCATGGAATTCGTCGAAGCGCCGGCATTCACCAAGCACCTACTATCCTATCTCAGTGATGACGAATATCGAGAACTTCAGGAAGCTTTGACCCTAAAGCCTGAGGCAGGAGATTTGATTCAGGGGACCGGTGGTTTTCGGGTGATCTATTTTTTCTTTCCAGAGGATCGGCAGATTTGGTTGCTTACGATTTATGGAAAGAACGAAGCCGATGATCTAACAGCCGAACAAAAGAAGGCACTCAAGACTGCAATCGAAGCGGAAAAGAAAACTAGAGCTATCAGACGGATTAAGTGAAGGAAAATTTATGAAAAAAGAAAAACGAGATGTTTTTGGTGAATTGATGAGTGGCGTGGAATCGATGCGTAAGCATCGAGAGGGCAAAATTACCTTGCGCACACACAAACCCGAACCCCTCAATCTCCCCGATGTCGACGCTGAGGTAATCCGTAGTACACGCAAGCAACTCGGTATGTCTCAAGGTCTGTTTGCAGAATTGCTGCGGGTTAATCCACGAACACTTGCCAATTGGGAGCAGGGTCGCAGCAAACCCAACGAACAGGCGGCTACTCTAATTCTCCTCGTGAAAAACTTTCCTGATACGCTCAAGCGCTTACGAAAAATCGCGGCCTAGGGGTGGCGAGATTTGTCTCGGCCATCGGATCTCCATCCGCTCATAAAAAAGTAAAGAGTCAGGTCTCGCTTGCGAGGCGACCTGCCTCTTTACTTTTTTATGAGCTATGGTCGGGGTGGCGAGATTCGAACTCACGACCTCTTCGTCCCGAACGAAGCGCGCTAGCCAGGCTGCGCTACACCCCGATTTCCACTTTAATAGCGCATGTTATAATGACACCTCAATGGAAAAACCACTTCCGCAGAAGACACAGAACGCTATTGAAACTTTTAAACGCTACAGCGCGCCGAACTATCATCCGCTACCGGTTGTTATCGAGCGGGGCGAGGGTGCGTGGGTTTGGGATGTTGAGGGCAAGAAGTATCTCGATTGTCTCTCGGCTTATTCGGCGGTCAACCAGGGTCATCGACATCCGAAAATCGTCCAAGCGCTGAAGTCTCAGGCTGAGAAGATCACGCTCTGCTCACGCGCTTTTCACAACGATCAGATCGGACCGTTTCTCGAGACGCTCTGCAAACTATCCGAGATGGAATGTGCTCTCCCGATGAACACGGGTGCCGAGGGCATCGAGACTGCGATCAAAGCGGCACGAAAATGGGGTTATGAGAAGAAGGGTGTCGCCGAAGATCAGGCGGAGATCCTTGTCTGTGACGGAAACTTCCATGGTCGCACGACGACGATCGTAAGTTTTTCGACCGAACCGCTCTACCGAAAACACTTTGGACCGTTCACGCCTGGGTTTCGCGCGATTCCGTATGGCGATCTCGAAGCTCTCAAGCGCGCTATCACGAAGAACACGGTCGCTTTTTTGTACGAGCCGATCCAGGGCGAGGCCGGAATTATTATTCCGCCAGCGGGATTTCTCACAGCTGCTGCTGAGCTCTGTCGGAAACAAAATGTTCTGTTGATCGATGACGAAATTCAGACGGGTCTCGGTCGTACCGGCAAGATGTTCTGCTATCAACTCGAGAAAAACGCGAAGCCCGATCTCATGGTTCTAGGAAAAGCTTTGGGCGGTGGTGTTTTGCCGATATCCGCTGTCGTAGGACCGCACGCCGTCCTGGATCTACTCACGCCAGGAACGCACGGAAGTACGTTTGGCGGAAACTCTCTCGCCTGCGCCGTGGGTCGCGCGTCGCTCGAAGTGCTGATCGACGAGAAACTCGCGGACAAAGCTGAACAGGCCGGAAGTGAACTGATGCGCAAACTTGGAACGCTGAAGTCTGCTGCAATCAAAGAGGTCCGTGGCCGCGGTCTGCTCATCGGTATTGAGATCGACAAGGCGCATGGCTCAGCTCGGCCCTATTGCGAAAGGTTGATGGACGAAGGCGTTCTCTGTAAAGAAACGCACGATCAAGTGATCCGTCTAGCGCCACCTCTAGCGATCGCTGCTGGCGAAGTCGACTTTCTGATCGCTAAGCTTAAGAGCGTTCTCCCTTAGGCTGACCGCGCTCTCAAAGAAAAAAAGTCTTCGTCTCAGCGACCCGAGCCCCTACAATTAAGTAGAATGCAGCTTGGGTTACGGATGACCTTGGCGCTCGCGTTTGTGACCACGCTTTCGGTGGCGCAGACGACAGCCGCCCCTTCAGAACGCGCGTCAGTACGTAGCGAAGCGGACCGCCGCGCGAAAGCGGCGTTTAAAAAGCTTCATTTTTACACCGAACACGCGGGCATGCACCTTACGCCAGGAATCATCAACTGGGCCGAGCGCGCGCTCGCACTGGGACAGGCACGCAAGCTGACCGATCGCTACGGCCTCGTCGCCGAAGATAGTCGCCACGTGATGGGGCTGTTTCGGGTCCGCGATGAAAAACTTAAGATAGGTGTTCTCGGCTGCGTCGCCTGCCACAGTTCAAGAGCCGCAGGCGAGCTTGTGATTGGCCTCGGCAATAAGAACATTGATCCGTATCAAATAGGCAAAGACGCTTACGATTTTCAAAAGACCTACCAGAAACTCTCGCGTCCGGTACGGTCGCTCTTCGGACGTTCTCAGCTCGAACGTGATCTTGAAAAAAGCGCGCTCGATTTTGCAAAATATCTTTCGGAGGAACGCCTCGGCAACCTATCGCAAGGACTCGTTCCGGTCTCGTTCGTACGTGGTTGGTTTTACCGCGTCCAAGGAAAACCAGTTCCCGAAATGCCGCGCGGACAGGTGAAAGTACCGTCGCTCTGGGGTTACGGCGAAAAGCGCTTGGTCGGCCAGTTTTGCGACGGGTTTGGCGATGGAACCGAAGTCGGCTGGGCGGTCGCCGTCGAACTCGCAGCCGGCCAGACTGCCGAAGTCGTGCGTGGTTACCGATCGAAGATCGAAGCCGCCGAAGACCTCTTCAACGATTTTCTTCCGCCGCGCTACCCGTTCGCGATCCGACGCGACCTCGCAGCCGAAGGCAAAGCCGTGTTCTCACGCACCTGTCAACACTGTCACGGAAGCTACGAAACGGATGCTGAGGGGTTACCGATCTTTGCGCGACCACTTTTTATTCCGATCGACGTGGTACAGACCGACGGTGATCGTCTCGCCGGGAACACGCCTGAGTTCTACGCTGAGATCGCAAGAAGTCCCCTCGCCGATCTGATCCGCGTGCAACCCAACCGCAACGGATACTTTGCGCCAAGGCTCGTTGGAATCTGGTCGCGTTTCCCTTATCTCCACAACGGTTCGGTGCCCACCGTGCGCGATCTTCTTCGACCTCCCAGCGAACGGCCGAAGACATTTTCTCTCCAAGACGCTGGTGAAAAACATCGCTTCGATCCAGAAAACTTAGGACTTACAGCCTTAGCTCACGCCGACCCCGGCGCCAGCAAAGTCCGCGGTATCCGTAATATCTATGACACGCGCAGAATCGGACACTCCTCACAGGGGCATGCGTTCTACACAAACTTCTCAGATCAAGAGGCAAGAGCGGTGATAGAGTATTTGAAGACGTTATGAAAATACTTCTGATCAGTTTAATCGTGACGACGATGCTGAGTTGCTCGACGCTCACCATTCGCAATTCGGCGACACCGAAAGGCGTAACGACACCCGACTCTCAACGCACGTCACAGTCGCTGCGCAACGATTTTGCGCTGCTTGAAATGATCCCCATGTCGTCGGACGTGGCCCTCTCGGAAGCCTGCCCGCGAGGTTGGCAGACTATTGAGCTCAGAAAACCGGGCGAGGAAGCCGTTCTATCGGTCTTTTTTCTTGGTCTTTTTGGTTCGTGGCGAACGCAGCTTCTTTGTCGTTGATTCGGGAACGGGGCGATCTTGGAACCACTCCAACACGCGAATGCGCACGCCGGTGTCTAAAGCTTCTTGCGGTCGCCGAGCTTTAATCCGCAAGACCACACGACGAACGGGCTGAAGACTCATACCGGGTTTTTTCGCGATCGTATGACCACCACGACCCGTACAGTTTTTCCAATGAACTTCTCGGTTCTCGTACTCATACAAGCAACGCACCCAATAGTTTCGTTCGGAGAAGAACTTGATGTAAATCTGCGCTCGTTCAACGCCTGGAGCATGAACACGCAATCCTGATGGGATCTCGAGAGCGGCACTGTGCTCAAGATCCACGCGTGTGACGCCGACTTTGTTTTCGGCTTTTATTCGTGCATCCACGTGAGCCTGTAGATCGATAGTTCGTGCAAAACCGACGTCCGCTGCATTTTCCGGTTCGACGGTCTCGTCGGGATCGTCGGCCTCATCGACAACGCCCGATGCCCCGTCCGATGCAACATCCGATACGACGACTGGCTCCTCCACGGCTGTAGACGAACCCGGATCCGCCGGATCCGAAGGAGCAAACGATGCTCGAAAACAACCCGTTACGGACAGCATCCAAAGCGTGCAGAGTGACCCAACGACGAATGGCTTCATCCCTTTTAATTCTACTGACTGCGGCATAGACTAAAAGCGTGAAAAAACTGGCGCTTCAGCTAGGTCCTCCCGTGATCTTTGTGCTCGTTGCCGCAGCTCTTTGGGTCGCCCCCGGTACGTTCTCAGGGACCTTAAGCTGGACAGAAACTCCGCGTGTTGCTCAGGGGCTTGAACTCCTCAGCTTCTTCTTCTTGGGGGCGTCGGCGCTCCTGGCCAGCACGATGAACCAATCGCGGATCTTCTACGCAGCGATTCACCTCGTGTCGGCTAGTCTTTGGCTTCGTTTTCTTCCGACGGTGCAACGCTTTAGCCTGCCCGCGGTTCACTTGGTTTCAGCCCTCGCACTTGGTTTTTTTGCGAATCTGCTCATCCTGTTTGCACAACGCGATTTTCGGGTGACCGGACGACAGTCCTTTTTGAATCTCGTGCTTTCGATTGGCCTGCCCCTGATCGCAGCACAGAGCTTTAAAATGCAGTTTGCTCCACTCATGCGTTTGACGACCTGGCACGAACTTCCACCCAATTCGCTCTGGATTTTACCGGACGCGCTCGCCGTTATCTTTGCTTTTGTCGTCTTGTTGCTCTTTCTCAAAAACGAAAAAGGCGGAACGATCTTCAAAACCCACCTCGGTCTGACGATCTTACTCGTCGCTATTGGTTTCAATGCGTGGCCGATTCGACTCGGTGATGGAACGGGAGCCGGTGGATCGATCGCGTTTTCGCTTGCGGGCTTCTCGTTTTTCTTTTTGGTAAGTCGGATCTATTGGGAAAAAGCCTATCTCGACGAACTGACCGGAGTGCTCAATCGTCGTGCTTTCAATGAAGACATGATGAAGGTCAAACGTCCTTACTCGATCGCCATGGTCGATGTGGATCACTTCAAAAGCTTCAACGATCGCTTTGGACATGATCAAGGTGACCATGTTCTCAGGCTTGTAGCGACACATCTTCATGCAACACTTGAAGGAAAAGTGTACCGCTACGGGGGCGAAGAGTTCGCCGTGATTCTACCTAAACTCAAAGCCGCAGCCGCCTGGGAGACCCTGGAGAGTGCGCGGCGCAGTCTCGATCATCGACCCTTTGTCCTACGCTCGTCGGTCACGACTCGGAAACGTCGCTCGAAGCGCGATCGAACCGAAGCAAAACCCGAGGCTAAAAAGGAACGTGCCACGGTTCATATTACCGTGAGCATGGGGGTGGCAGATGCCCGAAAGTCGACGCGATCCCCAGAACAGGTGCTTCAAAAAGCCGACGCAGCGCTCTACGAAGCCAAGGCTTTGGGTCGCAACCGCGTCATTGTTCACGCCAGCGCCTTTCAGCCGGATCGCTAGGGAAAAACGCTCCCGAGTTTATCCTTTACTTTGCGAATCGGCATTCCGATATAATCGTTACAATGTCGAAATTTCTACGGCTGTGGTGCGTCGTGTTTCTTGTTGCCTTCACCTTCAGGGCCCCCGTGGGACCAGGCGGAAGCCAGACGGCCTTGGCCGGCACCGAGAATCTCCTCACGTGCACAACGGTTCCAAAGCTTTTCTCGGGTTACCTCTCGAACCACCTCCAATATCGCGAGCTAACGCAAGAACTTAAAGAGCGCACGATTTCGAACTACTTAAAATTTGTCGACTCTTCCAAGACACTTTTCTTACAAAACGAAGCGAACGAATGGCGCTCCGAGCTCCTCAAAATGTTCACGAGCATGTTGGTTGGCGATTGCGGTACGCTCGCAAAACTTCAGGACGCCCTCTACAAACGCTCAAAGCTGACAGAGGAGTATGTTCGGCTCTTTGTTAAGCCGAAGACTTTCAAGATTGACGACACCATCGAACTCATCACCGACCCAGACAAACGCTCGTTTGCTGTCAACGAAGCTGAACGCCGCGAGATCGTGCGCAAGTACGTCCATTTTCAGCTCTCCACTTACGTCGACTCTGGCGTGAAGATCGAAGAAGCAAAGAAGAATCTTGTTCATCGTTATGAGCTGATCACAAAACGCCTGAAAGAAGACACGACCGACGACGTGTTACCGCTTTTCATCAATTCGTTTGCGCTCGCACTCGACCCACACTCTGGCTATTTCAGTCCCGATGACCTCGAAGATTTTCAGATATCGATGGGACTGTCGCTTGAAGGCATTGGCGCGTCGCTAACCTGGAAAGATGGTTTCACAGTGGTTGAAGAGATCATACCGGGAGGCGCTGCCGATCGCGCAAAGACACTGCAACCCCAAGACAAAATCGTTGCCGTCGCCCAAGACGGTCAGCGTCCACAAGTCGTCGTTGATATGGAACTGCGTAAAGTCGTGAAACTGATTCGCGGACGCGCGGGTTCTGGAGTTAACCTTACGGTTGTTCGTCAGGGCAAGAAGACGGAACGATTTACGACGCGTATTATCCGCGCGAAAATCGATCTTGCGGAGCAAGCAGCGAAACTCAGCTACAAACAAGTTCAAGCGGGTTCGAAGCAGGTCAAAATCGGGATACTCGACCTGCCATCGTTTTACGGCGATAGCGATGAAGGCAAGCGCTCGTCGTACGAAGATGTGAAAAAGCTCCTGATCGAAGCAAAGAAAGAACGTGTTGCGGGATTGGTCCTCGATCTTTCGCGTAACGGCGGCGGTTTACTCGACGATGCTGTTAAGATCAGCGGTCTTTTCATGCGCTCGGGTGGCATGGTCGCCACACAGCTTTCGAAGAAAGATCCCGAAGTCCTCGAAGATCGCGACGAAACGACGTTTTACTCAGGACCGCTGGTCGTTCTTCAGAGTCGCGTGAGCGCTTCGGCCTCTGAGATCCTAGCAGGTGCCATGAAAGACTATCGACGCGCGCTCATTGTCGGCGACGATCATAGTTTTGGTAAGGGAACGGTGCAGTCCGTGCTTCATCTTCCGCCAGGATTGGGTGCCGTGAAAGTCACAACGGGAATGTTTTTTCGACCCGGTGGTCAAAGCACGCAGCATCTTGGTGTTGTCAGCGATGTCACGATGCCCTCACGCTTAGCGACGGACGAAATCGGTGAGCGAACATTGGACTATTCGATTCCAAACAAAAAGATCGATCCCTTTCGTAGCAGCTTTGCAAACTCCGACGATCCGCAGAACCATTGGAATCCTGTTTCTGACGACCTGATCACCCAGCTGCAAAAACAGTCGGAAAAGCGGCAGAAGGACAGCAAAGAGTTTCAGGAGATCACAGCGGACGTCAAGAAGGCCGCCGACAAGAAAACTGGCGTCATAAAGCTCGCAGAGGTCCGTGCAAAGGCCTCTAAGAAGACCCCCGCAGAAAAAGGCAGTAAGAAAAAGGACGAAGTCACACCCCAGCTCACAGAAGCTGTGGCTCTTCTTTCGGACTACCTTGCCGCCACGGAGAAGAAGACTCTTTCCGCTCGCGATTAAGCGTTGATCTTGGACTTCTAGGCCGATACATTAGTGAATGTGTCAGCTTCTAAAAAAACCGCTCTGTTGACTGTTTTGGGCCTTCTCGGCCCGCTCTGTGTGCTCGTCGCCCATTTGATTGAAAAGGGCTCACTGCAGAACTGGCTACAAATTCAGGAAGACTCGGGCCTCCTCTTCCAGTCCACGTCTCAGATTTTTTACGAATCTCGACATCTCGGTAAGCGTGGTCAAATGTCCGGACCAAAAGGTGTGACTCTGAAGGGCCATCTCGACGAAGCTCGAGCACTCGCCGAACAGATTCAGCAATCGACATCGACCGACAAGGTGGATCGTGTTCTGGGAACATTCCTCAACCGACTGTCGGATGTCAGCACGCAAATCGAGCAGTTCGAAAAAGCATCACGTCTGCTCGTTCAAGAAGCCGGCGGCCTACAAAAGAACCTACAAGAAGTTCGTGCGCAGACTGCAGAGCGCACCGATTGGTCTGAACTCTTAGATCAAGCCGAGGTACTCGCCTCGGAGGAACTATTCACCGATCTTTTGCGATCGCGATTCCAGACAAAGTTTGATGCGGTTTTCGCACAGATGGACAGCCTAGCCCGCGCCGGCGGTTCGGAACTCAAACCGGTTGTCGCCTTGGTCCAATCCGCACGCGAACGATCCGTGGCATTGTTACCGCTCGCTCAGGAACGCCACGATATCTGGTCCCAACTCAGCTCACTCTCAGAGAGCACACTCGCACCGCTCGAAGATCTTCGTTCGTACGTCGCAGCTGAGATCGATGGTCTCTGGAACACGAGTCAGATTATTCTTCTCGGCGCCACGGGCGTCGTGACCGTTGTGTTGCTTGTGCTTTTTCTTGTCATTGGCCACAGCATTCAGAAGCCGTTCCAAGAACTCACACGCACTGTTGAAACCCTGCGAGCAAAAGCCAACCTCAAAACCGTGGAAACTGCCACGCGCGCTCCTTTGCCGGCCGTCGTAACATCGGCGCCGACGGTGACGGTCGAACCGTTCCTCGAGCACGTACAGCGCCTCACACAGATCACAAAACGTTCCAATCTTCCGTCCCTGCTTGCCGCGCATCAGATGCTCGAACAAAATCTCGATGGTGTGGGACGATTCATGACAGAGGACCCCCGAGGTAAAAATCTCCCGGAGTTTTTCGTTTCGATGGGAAAAGTCCTCGAAGAAGAGCAACAACGTTTACAGACCGAACTGGATGCCTTGGATCGCTCTCTTCGTCAAACGGCGTCAGGTAGTGAGCCCGGACCGATCGCGTGATGAACTGGACGCGACGACGGAAACTGATCGCGTTTTACATCGGTCTTCCTGTCGTTATCGGCACGATGTTTTTACTGGTTTCGGGGGATCGGTTCCCGATGTCGGAGATCGGTAACGATGTCCAGCCCATGTTCCTTTGTAAACGCGGTCCTCAGAGCCAGATTGTCGATAGCTCGATCATCAACCGCGATACGTGCTCGGCGAGCGCAAAGATTCAGGTGATTCAGTACGCGTGCACCGCTAAAGGACGCGAGTACGAGCGAATGTCTGAGTTTCTCAAGATCATCGGAAATCGCGGTGAGGAGCGCTGCAAGAGTTTCTGTCGAGAAGTCGGGGATTGTGGCGCCCGTTTCACGCGCCCCGGGTCGTGTGGCTTCAGCGTCAATCCCAAGAAGGGATCGGCGGTCGGCAGTCGGGTGGGTTGTCACTTTGCGTGCGAAGGGCCCAGCTTTGCTTACTGCTCGATCTATCATGGGGGATACATCAGTTCGGACTCCGATATGCTGAAACGTGACCTTGCAAACTGCCGTTGCGTACCGAGGTGATCTTAAGATAACTTTCGTGCGCTTGACGTCCGACGGAATTTCACGAGCCATTCTCTTCTCAGTCCCTTACGCACTTACGGATTACCACCAAGCCAGCGACGCTATTATCCGGGCCGCTACGGGTCGCGAGAGCTACACAGTCTCCGCACTAGCGGTTCACGGATTGGTTGAGACGCTACGAAACCCTCGCCTCGCGATGAACCTTTCTCGGATCGACTTGATCGTACCCGACGGTCAGCCCATTCGATGGGCGCTCAATAGCTTTTATGGATCTGGACTCAAAGACCGTGTCTATGGACCGAAACTCACCGAGACCGTTCTCGCAAAAGCTTCTGCGCTCGGTCTTCGAGTTTTCTTATTTGGCAGTACGGAGACCACCCTATTGAGACTGAGGACGGCAATCGGCGCGCGGTTTCCGGGCGTCGTCGTGTGCGGCGCGCAGGCGGATCGTTTTCGTGATGCGACGGAAAGCGAAGACGCTGCGGATATACGTACGATCAACGCATCGGACGCTCACATCGTGCTCGTGGGGCGCGGATGTCCCCGTCAAGAGATCTGGGTAGCCGAGCACAAAGGCAAGATCGCGTCGGCGATGCTCGCCGTCGGTGCGGCTTTTGACTTCATCGCTGGCACCCTGCCTCAAGCTCCGCAGTGGATGCAGAATCGCGGTCTCGAGTGGCTGTATCGCCTTATTTCCGAGCCGCGGCGTCTTTGGAAGCGATACCTTGTCACCAACTCTGTTTTCATTTACTTGTTTATGAAACACCGGCTGGTTTTACGAGACCCTAAACTCGTTACGCAAACAGCACGGAAAACAGGACTTTCATGAAGAAGAAGCTTTTAGTCACAGGTTCGAGTGGTTTGATTGGCAGCGAAGTGGTCGCGTTCTTTGGTTCCAACGAACGTGATCATGACTATGAGATACATGGAGTCGACAACAACCAACGCGAGGTTTTTTTTGGACCGCAGGCCAGTACACGCTGGAACCAAAAGCGCCTTGAGCAGACGTACGCCCGATTTAAGCATCACGAACTGGATATTCGGAATCGCGAGGCCGTGCTCACGCTTGTCGACGAACTTAAACCCGACGCTATTGTTCATACGGCAGCACAACCCAGTCACGACCTCGCCGCTTCGCGCCCCTTCGAAGACTTTGATGTGAATGCCTCAGGAACCCTGAACCTCTTAGAAGCCACGCGACGAACGCGACTCGACGCTCCTTTTGTTTTTCTTTCGACGAACAAAGTCTATGGGGACGCGCCCAATCGCATTCGCCTCAAAGAGACCGACACCCGCTGGGATTATGATGACACCGCATTCGTCAACGGCATCTCCGAGTCGTTCACGATCGATCAGTCAAAGCACTCTCTCTTTGGAGCGTCGAAGGTAGCCGCCGATGTGATGGTCCAAGAGTACGGACGCTACTTTGGCATCCCGACCGTTTGCTTGCGTGGAGGCTGTCTGACCGGGCCCAACCACAGCGGCGTCGAACTGCACGGTTTTTTGAGCTTCCTCATTCGCTGCAACATCGAAAAGCGCGAGTACAAGATCTACGGCTACAAGGGTAAGCAAGTGCGAGACAATATTCACTCGTACGATGTGGCTCGTTTCATCGAGGCTTTTTTAGAAAGTCCACGTGTTGCCGAAGTTTATAACCTAGGCGGCGGCAAGAATAACTCGATCTCGATTCTCGAGGCATTCCAGCTTGCGGAAAGCATTACGGGACGACCGATGAAGTACAGCTACGTCGAGAAGAACCGCGAAGGCGATCATATTTGCTACTACTCGGATCTGACAAAAATGCGCGCGCACTACCCGCGCTGGGATATCACGAAGGATCTCAAAACAACGTTTCGCGAAATTGCCGAAAGCTGGCTTAAGAGGCTTTGAACTGGTCTTCGAGACTGAGTTCCACAACATGACCACGGAACGCTCCGCGATACACGCAGGCCTCGAGCCAGGCCTTCTCTTCATCGAGTGTCGTTTTTGTGATCGTACGATTCCAGACACTTTTCTGCGGATCCCAACGATACCCGCGCCCCTTTAGATCTTCTTTTTTGTCGTAAGGAGCATGCACGGCAAAAACCCGTGCGCTCGGAACACGTGCGGCTTCGAGGAGCTCGGCAAGGTACGACCGACGTGTTGCAGGGTCGGTTTGCGCGAGCAGGTAAAGAACGGCGTCAGCATCTGCGAGAGCACGATGCGCGTTTGTGAAAAACCCATGATATGCCGAAAGCATTTCGAGCTTTGCCGCTGGAAATCCCTTCGATGCCCAATCGACTTGCTTGAGCGAGCAACCCCAGACCTTTTTCGGCGAAACGCGCGATCGTTTGTCAACAAAGGGGCGATCAAACGACGCGTTATGAGCGATCACAAGATCGGACTGTGTCAGAACTTCATCGACCTTGGTCCAGTTCAGCTCATGACCCGCCAGATCCTTTGAGGTCAGTCCGGTCAGACGCTCGATCTCTGGACTCAACGGAAAACCTGGGTCGTGCAACCAATCGGTCCCCTCACCCACCGAACGCACTTCGCCAAGTAGACGATGAAAGACAAAGGGCCGCATTCCGATTTCAATCACTTCCTCACGATCGCGATTGAATCCGGTAGTCTCGAGATCCAAAACGATTCCGCGTCGAAGATCAGACTCGGTCTCGCCTTCCCGCTTGCCACGGATCACGTCACTGAAATCACCTGTAAACTTCTTGAGTCGAACCTCTGTTCCTTCCGGGTTCAACGTGCGCCACACAGCCATCGCCAACGGAATTATCACGATGTCTCTTGACGACCAAGCCCTGAACACATCTAATCCCATTCGGTTCTATTGGGGGGAGTCATCTGAAAGCACGCATTCAAGAGCTTTTTGTAGCAGCTGCTCTTTTCTTAGCGAGCGCCTTCTCGAATGCGGATACCCAGGTAGAGCGCGCTCGTTTTCTCGCCGAGCTTGAGGCTTTTCCTAAGCAAACACTTCGCGTGGTCGGTGCACAAGCCGCTACCGCGCGCAAACGTACAGCGGCCTGGTACTTTCGAGATCAGATCTATCCTCGCTTTCGAAGACTCGAGGAACTCCTCTACCGTTCGGAGCTCTATGGACTCGCCCTCGACCGTGCGCTCTACACAGACGAATCCGAACGATTGGTTTGGATCGAGACACGAAAAGCCTTGGACAAGGCTTACGAAACGCTGGAAAGCAGTTCCGAATACCAATCACTTCTTGCCGGCTGGCGTACGGTTTCGCAGGGTCTGACCGGACAGCTCATCGATTACGATCCAAAGACATGGACGTCGCTTGAGAAGACCTCTTCTCAAAGCAGTTCGACGCGCGATAAGATCAGTGAAGCTGACACATTGTACACCGACGCCACGCAGGCCTTGAGCTTGATCACCGATCCGCCCGCTATCCCGGGTGAAGAGTTGCTTGTCAAGGAGCTGGCACCACGGGCCCGCCGTGCGCGAGCGTGGGTCGAATCGCAGAGGATGCAGTTTCAGAAAATGGCGGAGCTGCGCTCGCAGGCCGCTAAAGACAGCGGCAGTCCGACCTGGGCCCATCGGCAGCTCAAAGAGAGTGCTGAGGCCCTGAGCTCCGGTCTTCACCGTCCCGAGACGTTGGCGCGTACACTGAAGAAGTTTCTTAGTGACTCAAAAAAGCTGGCCGCTCGGGCCCTTGCTAACTGGAGCGCGACGTACGGAAAAGTCGAAACGGTCGAAGATCTGTTTCGAGTGGTGGACACGACCCCTGCGTTTGTTGCGGAGGCCTTTTCAAGCGAAGCGCATGTTTCGAGCTGGAAGCGTGCCCTCACGCAAGCCGGTGTTCCCGATGATTTCTGGGACGCGCTCACACTCGACTTTGAACCACGTCCAGGAAAGCACACGCATTGGTACGCCATGAGCACCGTCGACCTACGTCCTCATGTGCTGGTCCTCGACGCACGCACGCTGAACTTTCGGTTCCCTGCTCGCCGCAGTTCGTACGTCCAACCCAGGACCACGCTCTTGGGACAAATCTCGGGACCCGGTCTCGGCGATCGCGAACGCGTGTTTCATGAGGGTGGTCATGCGCTCGACTTCTTTTTTCGAGAGTCGTTTTTAGGAGAAGTCAGTTCTGCCCCGTACGATGAAACCCTTTCGACTTTTTGGGAGCGGCATCTCTACGATCCAGAACATCTACGCGAAGCTGCCGCATCAGCCGGACGTCCCTTGTCAGAAGCAGAAGGCACGTATCTCGACGCTTGGGTAACGTTCCGCGATTTGATCGGCTTTTGTGATGATGTCGTGATGGCTTTATCGGACCTGGAACTATGGGAGACCGACTTCTCACCCGCGTCCGGCCCGCCGCCCGATTTTGTCGAAACGGCACGAGCGATTTATCTAAAGAATCTCACCGACGCCTTTCCATTGCCTATCGCCCCCAACACCCCTCTCGTCGATCGATCGATTTTCAGTACCGATCATATTGTTTCAGGTGACGTTGCGTACTTCGAGTATCCGCTCGCGTCTTGGTCGGCGACCGTTCTATGGAGCCACTTCTCGAAACAGTTACGAAAGGCTTCGAGAAAGCCACCTTATCGCAATCCCGGACTCTTTCCTCTTTTGCGCGACGAACTCTTGCGCTCCGGGTTTGAATCTCGATTTCCCGAAGGCATCACGGCCATCACGGGTAAGACCATGCGTTTTGAGTCGCTTCGCGAGCGGTTTGCGAGTCTTTGTGATTTGCGATTGCGCGGCGGTGAGGCTGCTAACCAAAATGACCCGTAATGTATTCCTCGGTCAGTTTCTTGGTTGGATTTAGAAAGAGCTTGTCCGTTCGGTCAAACTCAACCAACTCACCCATGTACATAAACGCCGTATAATCGGAAATCCGCCCGGCCTGCTGCATGTTGTGCGTGACAATCACAATCGTCATGCGTTCTTTGAGCTTCGTAACCAGCTCTTCGATCTTGGCCGTCGCAATCGGATCCAGTGCTGAGGTCGGTTCGTCGAGAAGCAAAATATCGGGATCGGTCGCCAGTGCGCGCGCGATACAGAGGCGCTGCTGTTGCCCACCGGAAAGCCGCGACGCTACAGAGTCCAAACGGTCTTTGACCTCTTCCCAAAGCGCGGCATCTCGTAAGGCGATCTCGACTTTTTCTTTGATCTCGCGCGAATCACGCGTGCCACGAATCCGAAGTCCATAGGCAACGTTCTCGAAGACAGACTTTGGAAAGGGGTTCGGCTTCTGAAAAACCATCCCAAAGCGCATTCGAACTTCAATAGGATCAATGTCTCGACCTAAGATATTGGTATCACCGGGACGAAGAATAATCTGACCGGTCGAATGATTGCCCGGATAAAGATCATGCATGCGGTTAAAACAACGCAACAACGTCGTCTTCCCGCAACCCGAAGGGCCGATGAGAGCGACGACACGATTTTTCTCGATCGAAAGCGACACGTCCTTCACGGCTTGCGAAGTGCCGTACCAGAAGCAGAGATTTTTTACTTCGGCTTTGATCTCGCCTACCATTTGATTCGCTTTCTGAATCGGTGCCGCACCGCTATGGCGGCAGCGTTCATGAGCAATGTCATGCCGAGCAATATTACGCCAGCCCCTGCTGCGTTGACGTGAAACTCTTCTTGAGGGCGAGAGACCCAGTTGAACATCTGGATCGGCATCACCGTGAACGGATCCTTCAACCATTCGAACGAGATAAAAGGAAACTCTTGAACCACGGGAGTCTTGGGAAGAAAAGCGATGAACGTGAGCGCACCCACGGTCACGAGCGGCGCCGTCTCACCGATGGCGCGCGAGAGGGCGATAATGATTCCGGTAAGAATTCCGCCCCACGAATATGGAAGGACGTGATCGCGCACAACCTGCCAGCGCGTGGAACCGAGTGCATACGCGGCTTCGCGCATACTGCCGGGAACCGCTCGACACGCCTCACGTGTCGTAACGATCACAATAGGAAGAACCAGCAGTCCTAAGGTCATGCCCGCCGTTCGGATGCTCTGACCTAAGCCAAATTGATAAACGAAAAGGCCTAAAGCCATGAGACCAAAGACGATCGACGGAACGCCAGCCAAGTTGGAGATGTTGAGTTCGATCAGTGTCGTCAGACGATTTTTAGGTGCGTACTCTTCGAGATAGATGCCGGCAGCGACACCGATCGGAATCGCAACGAGTGCTGTTACCGTCATCACTAAAAGGCTACCGATCCACGCCGACAGAACTCCCGCCTTCTCCGGAAACCGCGACGGGAACGAGGTTAGAAAGCTAAAATCAATTCGTGGCAGACCACGAAACGCCAGATCTCCGATCAATGCGAGCAACACGAAAAGAGCCATGACTAGGACGCCGACCCCAAGCGCGGCAAAGCACGCATCCCAACGCTTACGACGTATGACGTTCTTACGATAGTCGGTCGTGCGCGCGCTCATGAGTAAGTTTCCCGGAATCGCTTTCGAAGCCAATGTCCGATGACATTGAACAGAAACGTCACACACATGAGCGTGAGGCCCACGACAAAAATCGACTGATAACCGACCGTCCCATGCGGGAGATCGCCGAGAGATACTTGCACAATGAAAGCTGTGATCGTCGCAGCGGGTTCTCGTGGATCGAGCGTGAAACTCGGCTGCATCCCCGCCGCAATAGCCACCACCATCGTTTCACCCACAGCTCGAGAGATTGCTAAGATATACGCGACTGTGATTCCAGAAAACGCCGATGGGACGACCACTTTGAACGACGTCTGAAGACGTGTGGCCCCCATGGCAAACGAGCCCTCACGCAGATCCATCGGGACAGCACGCATCGCATCTTCTGAGAGTGACGAAACGTAGGGAATAATCATAACGCCCATCACAAGACCCGCTCCCAACATATTGAAGCTCGGTAGATCCGGGAAGACGCGCTGGAGCGCTGGGGTCACAAACAAGAGCGCAAAGTAACCGTACACGACAGTTGGAACGGCGCTGAGAAGCTCGAGAACGGGTTTCACACCTTCGCGCAAGCGAACGGGAGCGTACTCGCTTAGAAAAATAGCGGCCACGGTTCCCACGGGAATCGCGAGCCCGAGAGCAACAAACGTTGTGACAAGCGTTCCGCACAAGAGTGGCAGAACACCGTAACTCGGTTCGGAAAACAGCGGCGTCCACACCCGACCCGTCAAAAACTCACGGACACTCACATGCTCAAAGAACGGAAGCGATTCTTTGACGAGCACCCACACGATCCCAACCGTTGCGACGATCGAGACAAGCGCTGCCGCAAGTAACAGTAACTCGATCGTCTTTTCACTGAGGTCGCGCAGCCACTTGCTGCGCGCACGACGCACGAGACTTCCGTCGCTTCGCCGGCGCCGCCGAGGAGGGTCGGATTCTGCCGGAACCGTCATTGTGATTTCGTTAGAGGGTGGCCTCAAGTTTTAGAATCTCCTCGATACGCAGACCGATTTTCGGTTCGCCACCAAACTTTGTTCCGAGCTTGCCGTCTTTGAAATGCTTCAGTCCGAGTGTGTAGGCCTTCGGCGGCAGAGCGACGTACTTCACTTGATCCGCGAGCTTGGCAATGTTCTTAAGATAGAACTCCGTAAAGTTTCTGATCTCGGGGCGGGTCGCAGACTTTGCGCTCACATAGATAAAGATCGGTCGCGACAGTGGAAAGTAGGTTCCATCAATCACCGATGCTTTCGTTGGCATGATGGCGACTTTCTTGGGCGCCTTTTCTCCACCGACGATGCCGACTGCTCGAAGCTTGCTCTTGTTCGCCTCGAAGTAAGCGTACGGAATGTATCCGAGCGCATTCTTATCGTCTTTAATCCCCTGCACGAGTGTATTGTCATCTTCGCTCGCCGTGTAGTCACCGCGACTGGCCTTTGCTTTTCCAACGACGGCTTCGGTGAAGTAATCAAACGTTCCTGAATCCGAACCCGCACCATAGAGCTTGATCGGGGCGTCTGGCCACTCGGCTCGCACCTGATTCCACTTTGTTATTTTTCCTTGAGCGGCCGGTTCCCAGATCTTTTTCAGATCCGCGACGCTGACTTCTTTCAACCACGTATTCTTAGGGCTAACAACAACCGTGATCGAATCAAACGCAATTGGAAATTCGAAATACGTAACGCTGTTCTCACGACACACAGCCATCTCTTCCTTCGTGATCGGTCGCGAAGCGTCCTGAATGTCCGTTTCGCCACGACAGAACTTCTTAAAACCGCCGCCGGTTCCAGAGATACCGACTGTTACTTTCGTCTCGTGATGCGTGATCTGAAAATCTTCGGCAACCGCTTCGGTGAGCGGGTACACCGTGCTTGATCCATCGATCTTAACGACGGAAGAGTCGGCCATCGCCGTTAACGCGACAAAACTCTGCATGGTGAAAAAGACAGCACTGGTACTGAGTACAGTTTTCATAGAAACTCCTACTGTTCTGTTGGTCATGGATTCCCGCCGCGCATCCAATTGTTCGGTCTGGTTATACCGACCTACCCCTCCCTTCAGCACGTTAGGATGGTGTTAGGGCGTGGTGCTTACGATAGGCGAGCGCTTTTTCGCGTCCCATGAAGAATCTCAGGATCTTGGGGTCGGTTTTCGCGAAATCGACGAGCACGAGGCTGTCGTAGGAGTTAAACTCTGCATCATACGTGAAACCTAAGAACTTACCGCCCAGTAGAGATGCGTAATAGTCAAACAGCGGTGGCGCCGTCCGACCCATGGGCTCCGTCAGCGCAAGGTGTTCATTGAGATCGTTCGAATCACGAATGCCATGGAAAAGGTCTTCGAGCTCGTCGTCCGACAAAACGCCGGGCATGGGAGAGGGCTTGACCGCAGCCACAGCATCCCGCACATCCGCTCGATAGAAGCGTCGTAAGAGCTGAACCGAAACAGGGCTGAACGTACCGCTCATGCTGACAACCCCAAATCCGTACCGGACATCGGGATTTCGAGACAAGAACTCGGCGATACCTCGCCACATCAGTTTGAGCGGTTGCGAAGTGTCGCGCTGGTACGCTTCGACAACGAACGTCCGACCCATATCGAACACTTTTCCCGATTCGCCCAAGGATGTGAGCACACGGCCAAAATCAAAAAGACTGAGGGAGTAAATGCCGCGCGCTCCCTCAGCGATAGCTCCCTGATCGATCACACGAATTCGTGACGCTCCAATAATCTGGCGACGGGCTGGATCCCAAAGAAAAAGATGCTGATAAAGAGGATCACAGCTGTCGGTGTCTTGCGGTTCGCCCGACCCCTCACCCTCGGATCGGTACGTCATTTCGCGCAGGCGTGTGATTTCCCTCAGAACCCCAGAAATCTCATGGGCTCCGGCGATATAGAACTCATGACCAGCTCCATTCGTCGCAAGTGGACCCCCGTGATCTCTACGAAGTGTTTCGACTTCACTCTGAAGACGACTCGCCTCAGTCGCTTCAATCAGCGGCTTCAATCGTGCGAGCCGCCGGGGCGCTCCACCCCGTTTTGCGCGCATGTAAAGACCGGAGCGCAGTGAAAGATACCGCGTGAGTTTCAGAGGATCGGAGATCGTTGGAACATAGATCGGGCCAACATGCACGTCCTTGCGCTCATTCGATTCAA
Organism: uncultured Oligoflexia bacterium; assembly: GCA_964549505.1. GTDB lineage: Bacteria > Bdellovibrionota > UBA1018 > UBA1018 > CAZJVD01 > CAZJVD01. The sequence continues at coordinate 136,373 of CAZJVD010000006.1, read as the reverse complement.
AGTAGAGAAGTGCCGCGCTCGCCATCGATTCGGTAATAAAATGCCCCACCGACTTTTCGACCACGGGGAGCCAGCCAAACACAATCAAACACTTTCCCTGCGACAGCCACGCTGTAGCGTCACTGTCACTCTTCAGTCCTTGTCGGTACCAGGCGATCTCGCGTGACCACGGAAGATCCCCGGCCCAAATCCGTACATCGTCCCGATGCTTGAGTGCCCAGCGCAAAACGGCAACGGCCTGTGCCCAATGCGTCGGCACCGATCCGACAATCACCAACGGACCGGATTCGGGCAGTGCGACGGGAGCCGCGTCAGCTGTAAAATGAATCGCTGCGGGATGCGAGATATGCCGTCCCGCCCGCAGCGCTTGCTTGATGAGGCTTCGACCGATGCCCCGCATAGCGGTATTAGCTTGGTGAAGAAGTTTCACGATACCTGAACTCTATCACAACGCGCAGCGGCACACAAAATGGGCGCGAAAAAAGGGGTGCCACCTCTACCCCCGTTTGAGAAGCGACACCCCATTTGAAGTCCCCCAAAACTGACCTCGTAGAACACTAGAGCGAGGTCCGTGCCATCGTTATAAGAGTCTGTACGCAGTCTGGGGCCGACTGAGGAACTCGTATCATTCCCAACCGACCCCTTTTAGTATCATAATGACCCCACCTTCGGTTCCTTATGAGAACCAACCGACTGGGGTTTGACGACCGACTGGCCTACTTGATCTGGGAGGCAAACCAGCAAGCCGGGCGAGCCGCTATTCCATCTTGATCTTCGCGGCTGCAATAAGCGTTGGGTCCATTCGATGCTTCTTCGCCTTCGCGAGTGTTGGCTTGGTCACCCATGTCTTTTGCTGGGATCACACTCGAATCGTACTGTTTTCCGCAGAGCGCACCGTGGAAGTACGTATCCAAGCGACACTGAGCTTTCGGGTGTTTCGTGTCCGTTTGTGTGACCTTCCTCGGATCTGGAGTATCGAACTCAGGTGGCGTTGTTCCATTGCTCAAAGCGCCGAGCAACGTGGCCAGAGACTTACCAGCCATTGTTATGCGGTAGCAGAGGTTGCGATCTTCCGAGGTTTCCCAAGCGGCGTCGCACTTGTCCTGAGCAGCAGCATCGACATCAGCCGCGGCTAACTCATTTTCAAACGCGCGGTCTTTCCAAACCTCGCGTGCGCACGCATGTGTTGCAAAGTAGTCGGACTGACCTTCGCATGCAGCCCATGAAACACCCCACCAGGTTTTATGAAAGTAGTGTCCGCCGAAGTGATGGCCGAGCTCATGACAGACCACCATCGCGAATCCGTCTTTCGTCACTTCAGGACGACGAGCAAGACCGCCGAACATGTGAATCGACCACTCGCCCCCACTCTGGTTCGCATAGGCGTTCACCGTGGAATCCGCCCAGTTGTTTTCCGCGGTAAGGTTTCCACCTTGGGCTTCTGCCAAGGGTTTATAGTGATCGACAATTTCGTTCACTATGTCGTTGAACTCCGCTTCGGTCATATTGACCACTTCTTCCGGGCTATCCTCTAGATAAAGATCATTATCTGGAAGCGTTTGCGCAAAACCGGTCGTCGCCAACAAGACTCCTCCAAGAGTCAGAAATCGAGCACGCAGATTGAACATTCCGTTGTTCCTCCCCAATTCAACATCGTTTAACTACGGGTACTGCACCGACTAAGTAGCATGAGTTTAGAACGTCAGAATTTTGCACACAATGCTTCGTGCTCGGTTTTTAAATTTATAAGCTTGAAAATAAGAGTGCGCGCTTCGAGCGCGTTTTCACTTTTTTGTTTTTATATTTTTTTAATGTTGAGCGACTTGGGGCGGAAGATCGCCGATTTCGGCCGCGTACTTTAGAACCGATCGGAAATCGAGCGCCGCATACGGCGGAAAACCGTCAATTTTTTGATGGCGCTGATCGAGATCGGTTGGGCGACCGCCCTTCCGAGCGAACTCGGAGATTTTACGTAGCAGCTCGCCTGCCTGAGCAGGTCCGCCACCTTGAACACCGGCGTGGCACCCGAGGCAGGACACTAGGAAACGCTTCTCACCCCGTATGACCGACGGATCACTCCGTGTGACCACGAAGAATCGGGGTTCGTAGTAACTCCGATAGTTCGTTAGGACGATCTCGCGAATGCCCGACATTCGATAATGACTCCACGGCAAAACATCGGCTCCGGAACTACTGGGACTGCGCGAACGCTGAAGCTGCGTGGGGACAATGGCAAGCTCACTTCTTTCACGAACGAACTGCACACCCTGACGTTGCGCAAACGCGCGCGGAACCTCAAGACTGCGGCCGGCCTGATCACGAAAGATCAGAAGGTCGATCGTCGCCTGATCCGCATTGGAAAGTGTCCCGATAGCGGTCTGGACCCATTCACCCACAGAGCGGGGTTTTGTGAGAGCCGCTAAGTCTTTAGCCGCTACGAGCGGCTGTTCCCGAGTGGCGAACTTCCACACCACCCGGACATCGGAGACGGGCACGACGTCAGCGGCCGATACAATGCTCGCCACCAAAAGAAGGATGAGGGATGCCGGAAGGTGTCTTTTGAGAAGGTGCTCACAAAGAGCCATGCTTACGTTATTGCATCAACCCCGAATGTTATTGTCAAGTTTAGAGCGCCCGGCAAAAAGTTCTCCGCTCCCCTCTTAGATATGGTAAGTACCCTAGCTAACTCAATCACTTTTGGGTGGGCTAAGGCCCACCTTTTTTTTGGGGAAATCGATAGGATCATGTCCCAGACGAAATCACAAATCGCCCTCGCCAACCTCGAAACCGCGATCCGCAGTCTGATCGCGCCGGAAGGCTATGAGCTTGTAGAAGCTAAGGTTTTTCCTAAGCCTGAGGCGCGTCTGGTCGTGACTATTGAGCGGTCAGCGACGAACGCTCAGAGCAGCGAAGCGACCTCGGCTGTTTCACCAGCTGTTTCGCCAGCTGTTTCACCAGCTGTTTCAATTGACGACTGCGCGAAAGTGTCGCGCCTCATCGACGAACCCATGGAAACCTGGACCTTCATGACGGATCTGTTTGCGGGTACGTATTCGCTTGAAGTTTCTTCGCCGGGTGTCGACCGCCCTCTCCGTGAGCGCCGTGACTACGAACGTTTCTGTGGAACACGCATTAAGGTGCAACTTTTTCGGCCGCTCGAAGCCAGTGAGATCGGCGCGGATTCGGAAAAGCGCGTCCACAAACAACGGAGCCTCACAGGAACGCTGGATAGCGCCAGTGCGACGGGACCGGTTTTACGTTTAACAGACGATCTGAGCATTACTGTTCCGTGGGCTCTGATCGCAAAAGGACAACTAGCACCTGAGATATCCGATCTCTTGGGGCGAAAGAAAAGCGGACGTGGAACGAGTAAAAAGGAGAAACACGATTCATGAAAGGCCTCGAACTAGTACGTGTGATTGAGTCCGTCGGCAAAGACCGCGGTATTAAGCGTGAGATCATTGTCGCGGCTCTCGAACAGGCCATGCTGTCAGCGGCACAGAAGCGCTTTGGACCGAGTGCCCTTCTTGAAAGTCATTTCAACGAAGAGACGGGTGAGATCGAAGTTTTCTTGTTTAAGAAAGTGGTCGAAAGCGATGACTCGATGCTCGAGCCAAACGAAGAGATCAAAGTCGAAGACGCTCGGGCCTACGATCCCGATTGCCAGATTGGCGATGAAATCGGCGTGAAGGTCGAAACGGACTTCGGACGCATTGACGCGCAAACCGCAAAACAAGTGATTTTTCAGAAAGTCCGCGATGCCGAACGCGAAGTAATTTTCAACGAGTATATTCACCGTAAGGGGGAAATCATCTCGGGGATCGCACGTCGTGTCGAGCGCGGCAATCTTGTGATCGACCTCGGAAAAACCGATGCGTTCTTACCACGTGGAGAGATCATTCCGGGCGAACAGTTCAAACCTGGCGATCGCGTTCAGGCTATTTTGCTCGACGTTCTATCCACGAGCCGCGGCCCGCAGCTGCGCCTGTCCCGCACCTCGCCAGAGTATTTGATCAAGCTCTTTGAAATTGAGGTTCCTGAAATCCGAGAAAGCATTGTTTCGGTGAAACTCTGTGTGCGAGAGCCCGGTGCCCGCGCCAAGATCGCCGTGACATCCAGAGATCGCGATGTCGATCCGATTGGTGCCTGCGTCGGTATGAAGGGTGTTCGCGTTCAGAACGTCATTCAAGAAGTACGCGGTGAGAAGATCGATATTATCCCGTGGTCAGAAAATCCTGTGATGTTTGTCCGCTCGGCTCTGCAACCCGCCGAAATCTCCTCCGTCAACGTTGACGAAGGCGGACGACGCATGGAAATCATGGTGGAAGACAATCAACTTTCACTCGCAATCGGGAAAAAAGGTCAGAACGTTCGTCTGGCGGCTCAACTGACAGGTTGGCGGCTGGACATCGTATCGAAAACTAAACTGCAACAGCGCACAACCGAGGCGACGTTCAATCTGCAACATATTCCTGGAATCAACGAAACCTTGGCACAAGCACTATTCCAAACGGGTTTCGCCAGTGTGCGTGACGTCGCAGACGCGAAGGTGTCCGCACTTCAAGCCGTTCCAGGATTTGAAGAAGAAGCGAAAGCGGAACAGCTCAAACAGGGCGCTCAGAGTGTCGTTGAGAAAGCCGGAGATCTTTTGGCAAAACCATCGATTCAGATTTCAAAAGGTCCTAACGGAGCTTCGAATTCTGAAAAGGGTGCTTTTTCAGCTGAACCAAGTCCTCAAAACTCGGATGCAAAGTCGCAGGCTGAACAGCGTTTGCGAGAAATGATGCAGCAATCGAGCGAAAAAGATAAAGAATCTGAATCCGGGGAAAAACCTGTGACGTAATGGTACGTCTCAGGAAGAAAGAGAACCAGCGACGTGATAAACGAATCAGAACCGCTCAAAGTATACGAATTGGCGAAAGAGCTCGGAATGGACTCCATTTCCTTGCTCGAAAAGCTCAAGACGTTGAATATTACGGTGAAAAGCCACATGAGCGGCCTCACACCCGCTCAGGCCGATTTGGCTCGCACCAGTCTCACCCAAAAAGAGACGTCCAAGAAAGCTCCAGCAAAACGAACCACGGTTCGTAAACGCGCGACTGAAACAGCTGCGACACCTCCCTCGGAGCCTGTAGCGACTCAAATGACCGCGGCGCCCACGGCAACTCAAGCAGCCGGAATGACCGCAAGCGCTGGCACCGACACCTCAGGCAGCGGAAAAAAAGCGATTGTTCGCCGTCGTACACCGACGTCAGCGACGCAGACGTTAGCGGCGACACTGAAGCTTGGGACGCCGACACCACCTCCTCCACCGAATCGCGGAATGCATGAGCTTCTGGAGCACGAAGAGGCTGTTGAGACGCACGAAGCTGTAGCTGAAGCGGAAACACCGTCGGGCGCTTCGTCCGCACAAGCACCGGTGATTCCGGGACGACGTACTTTTCTCACGAAGGCCGACCCCAATGGCCCGCGATTGAACGGACTGAAAATCGTCCAAGCCAAACCACCGACTCCGGTACGAGCTCCGGGCACCTCAGACCTGAAAGCGCGCACGCCGTCAAAAGACGGAACAGCGGCGCCTGGTTACGGCGGCACGCATATCATTAAGATGAATAAGGAGAGCTTGGACAAGATGGCAGCCGATGAGGCTGCTAAGCGACGTCCCTCCGTTAAGGAAAACCTTCGTCCTGAGGACGTTAAGTTCTCTGATTACCGCAAGAAAGAAATGGTTTTCCTCCCACGCAGAAAACGCTTACCCGTAGGTAAAGATATCAAAACAACACGAATCACCACTCCAGCTGAACATAAGCGCGTGGTGCAGATGGGTGCTCAAATTACGGTGTCCGAACTGGCTCATCAGATGAACCTTAAAGCGGGCGATGTGATTCGAAAGCTCATGGGTATGGGTCACATGGCGAACATGAACAGCGGCATCGACTATGATACCGCGTCGTTGATCGCAGGTGAGTTTAAGTGGGAAGTGAAGAACGTCGCGTTTGACGAGTCGCACGTGATCGAAACGCAGTTCGAAGACAAAGCCGAAGAGCTCCTGTCACGGCCCCCGGTCGTAACGATCATGGGACACGTGGATCACGGCAAAACCACACTTCTGGATTCGATCCGTGAAACCAACGTTGCGGCGGGTGAAAAAGGCGGAATCACACAACACATCGGTGCCTACACGATCACCAAGAACGATCGCCAGATCACATTCATCGATACACCGGGCCACGAAGCATTCACGGGGATGCGGGCGCGGGGAGCGGATGTCACAGACATCGTTATTCTGGTCGTCGCAGCGGACGACGGTGTGATGCCTCAAACACGCGAAGCTTTGAGCCATGCTCAAGCCGCTAAAGTTCCGATCATTGTCGCCGTCAACAAGATGGACAAGCCGGGCGCCAATCTCGAGAAAACAAAGCAGTCCTTGGCCGAGCTCAATCTCTTAGCGGACGACTGGGGCGGCGAAGCGATGTTCGTTCCCGTATCGGCGCTGAAAAAGACAGGGATCGACAAACTTTTAGAAGCCATTCTGCTTCAAGCTGACGTTTTGGACCTCAAGGCTAATCCGACGGCACTCGGACAGGGAACCGTCCTTGAATCGCGACTTGAAAAAGGTCGCGGGCCTGTCGCGACACTCCTGCTCACGCGCGGCACTTTGGGTCGCGGAGATCTCATCGTCGCAGGCGAAAGCATGGGGCGCGTCCGGGCCCTTATGGATTGGCAAAGCACGCCAGTCGATAAGGTGACACCAGGAATGGCAGCGGAAGTTTTGGGTCTTGAGTCTGTCCCAGAAGCTGGAGACCAGTTCTTTCAAGTGAAGTCGGACGTTGACGGCCGAAAGCTGATCGGCCATCGCCAAGACCAGAAGCGTGCAAAGGCCCAGGGGCCGAAGAAAATCTCGCTGGAAGATTTGATGGCCCGCACCGATCCAAAAACATCGAAGGATCTTAAAATTATCTTAAAGGCCGATGTCTTCGGAAGTGTGGAAGCGATCAAGGAGAGCCTGCTCAAAGCGACGACTGAAAAAGTAAAGGTTTCGGTCATTCACGCAGCAACGGGTGGGATTTCGGAGAGTGATGTGCTGCTCGCCTCCGCTTCGAACGCAATTATCTTTGGATTCAACGTTCGACCGGAACCGAAAGCGCAAGCGACGGCTGATCGTGAGAAGGTTTCGATCCGCTGTTACGGAATTATTTACGAACTCATTGATGAAGTGAAAAAGGCTATGGCCGGTATGCTCGAGCGAAAGCGCATCGAGACGGTTCTTGGTCGCGCGGAAGTTCGTCAGACATTTACTGTACCGAAGCTCGGCATGATTGCGGGTTGCGCGGTGACGGATGGAAAAATTCTCCGCAGCGCTCGAGCACGCCTGCTCCGCGATAACGTCGTGGTTTTCGATGGCAAGATTGCTTCACTGAGGCGCTTCAAAGATGACGCGCGCGAAGTCGCATCGGGCTACGAGTGCGGGATCGGCATCGAAGGCTTCAATGACATCAAGGTTGGAGACGCTATCGAAGCGTACGACATCGAGATGGTAGCGCAGGAACTCGACGCGCCGATCGCGCAGACGACGCATTAAGAAGGAAGCAGTATGAAACGCGAACGCCTAGCACGCCTCGAGTCAGTATTACGCGAGACGTTGGCGGTTATGATCCGCGACGAGATCAAAGATCCACGGGTGCAGAATCTGACGCTCACGCGCGCGGAACTCTCCGGTGATGGAAAAGTTTTCACAGCCTGGATCTCTCCTCTCGGTGGCCCTGGACTAGCGGCCAGCCCGTCTCACTACGAAGCCCAGATTCGAAGCTCTCTCAAAGGTCTTGAGTCAGCCGCGCCTTTCTTAAGACGTGAAACCTCGAAAGTTCTGGGGCTTAAGTTCACGCCGGAGATTCGCTTTCGTGAAGACAAGGGATTAGCGAATGCGGATCGCATTCAGGAACTCTTGCAGACGATTTCGGAGCGAAAGACGTCCTCATGAACGGCGCTCTTTTGATCGACAAGCCTGCTGGTGTCACCTCGTTCGGTGTGGTCGATCAGATCAAAACGGAACTTGTGCGTGCAGGATTTGCGGCAAAGAAACGTGACGTACGCATTGGTCACGGTGGAACGCTGGACCCTTTTGCAACGGGACTTCTGGTTGTTTTCTTAGGTAAAGCTTGTCGAGCCGCGCGCTACTTTCTGGGCGGAACAAAGAGTTACGAAGGAACGATCGTGTTTGGGCATGAAACCGACACGGGAGATGGAACTGGAACGACCGGCGCCACGACTGACAAGCGCCCTGAAAGCCTCGAACGGCTGTGTGCGATCGCACGCCAGATGACCGAGCATGACTATCTTCAGACACCGCCGATGTTCTCAGCAAAAAAAGTAGGTGGAAAACCGCTTTACGAACTGGCGCGCGCGGGTCAGGAGGTCGAGCGCGAGATGAAGACCTGCCGCCTCTTTGAGTTTCGCGTCGAGAGCTTCGATGGTCAGAACTGTACGTTTGCACTCGCTTGTACTTCCGGTACGTACGTTCGAACCTTAGCCCAGGACTTCGCACGCTTAGCCGGAAGCCTCGGAACGCTGGTGACGCTGAAGCGAACAGCGTCGGGTCCACTTTCCCTTGAAAACGCACGGAGCTTGCCGGCAACGCTCGAGAGTATTCGGTCCAAGATGGCGATTGAAACGCTGGAACACTGGACCGCGTTTGACGAACTTCTGCGTGGGTTATCGCGTTGCGAGATCTCTCAAGACGAGGCGCATTCTCTCAAGCATGGCAATCAGCGACCTTTGCTCGATATCAGTCGGCGCGCGTTGGATAACAGTCCGATGTCGGTGGTTTCAGAAACGCGAGCTGAGAGCGGGTTGCTTGCGCTTTACCAAGCGAAAAGGCTTTTTGGCGTTGCGGTTCGCTCCGGGCCGGCTTGGAAGCTTGAAACGGTTTTTGGGTAACTCGAGCACGGCTTCACCGACCTGTGCCCCAGTTTTCCATTTTAACTGCAGCTTTGAGCTCACGATTCCACTCAAGTGACGCTGAACTTCCTGGGCGTTGATCTTGGAAACATCGACTCCATTGATTTCAAGTATCCGAGACTGAAGCGTAAGCCCTTGCCGCACCAGAGGCTTGATCCACGCGCCCCCGCTGAGCGCGACAACGCGTAGTTCGCGGTCGCCGAGCTGATCCAACACAAATCGCAGTTCAAGACCCGAAAGATTGGGCAGTTCTTCGAGCGGAAGTTCCGCACGGCTCACCCAAAGTTTTCCGCCACTGACATCGACTGCCCAGCGGAGCTCCCGCAAGATCTCCACGGAGGGTGTCCATGGTTGCCCAGCGCCTGCCGCAGCCGCCGAAATGACACGAAAAAGTTTCGTATCCTCGCAACTCCACAGCGTCTCGGAAAACTTACCGTGGGTCGCCTCAGAACTTTTTTTAGCTCCGAGCACGTTCCGTGCTGCCATCGCACTCACCCATCGAATCGGTCGCGGCTCACAAACGGTGCTCACGAGACCATCGTCACGGTACTCGACCGGCAATTCGAGCCACAGCGCAGAACCGCCCGTCGGTTTCACCCCTCGCTTCCACAATAGAAGCTCGGGAAACGGCCCAGGTCGATATTCAACCAGATACTGAGCGAAAAAGTCCCATCCAAGAACTCCGTCACAGCAGATTTTCGACGCATGCGGCGGCAAGAAACGTTCTGTCGGCGTGACTTTCAGATCTTGGAGTCGCAACTCATGCGTACCCGTCGTCACTTTTTCAAAAAAGAGACGCAATGGATCGACTGCGGTTCGCTTCGCCCACTCTCCACGCGCAATCGGCACGCCCTGAAAATCTAAAAAATCAGGGGACACTTCGCTCTCGAGCGTGTCGAGATCAATCAAGAAACGTCCGTTGAGTCGCGCCTTCCCACGGTAGTCCAAAGAAACGCGCGCCACCCAGCCCCCGTCAGACCATCGAATCGGTATGCGCGTCGTGGGTGCTTCGTCCGTTCGGAGGGTGATGGCATTGGCGTCCGCCTCGGTGGGTGGACGTAACGAAGCCGCCCCCTTACATCGCAGTACCTGCTTCCCAAGACTCGCGACAAGGCGCTCTTTCTCGAGTCGTCGAATCGAAGGCAAGAGTGCGTTCTGGTAAGCGTAGTCCTGCTCTCGCGTCCAGGAAGAGAAAATTTGCAGCAATCGTGCGACGAGAACTCCACGATCACGATCGGTCTCGCGACGGATGCGCGCTTCGAGCTGGGTCAGTTCCGTTTTTAAAAGCTGTTCCCAGCGCCGAGCCGCTTCTTCGGCGGTGGCCAGACTCTGCTCATAGCTGTGAAACGCCGTGTTGCCGCGAGCATCCATACAGGCTTCGGCGAGCGGCTGGTGAAACCGGACAAACTCGACCGGACGAACAAAAACTTCGGTCGCAAGACGAATCCCCTGAACGGAACCTTGGTACATTCCGAGGGCCGCCGTCGTTTTAGCTTCGAGTCCAAGCGGAAACACACGCCGCGCTAGCTCCCACGTCTGGCGCCACGGATTGCGTTCCGTCGGCCGCAGCTCAGTGACCTTCGAGTCATTAAGGGGCGTCGCAGAGACATCGGTTTGCGAAACAAAAACGCCCGCACGCGCCAGCTGCGAGGAACACGCGCTTAAGCAGATCCCAATCGATAGGATGCGAGTCCGAGTCTTCCAATCCATTCAGGAGCTATCCTAACCCGAAAAAATATTCCTTGCTCATGAGGTCGTTCGGTTTCTACGAATCCAACAGCTCGAACCTTTGCCTGAATATCTCCATGGTCATACGGCACCATGAGCTCCAACAGTGGAAGACTAGCTTTAAAATGATTTTCAATCGCTTCACGTAAGCGTTTAAGATCCGCTTCGCGTAGCGCCGATACGCGAAGCGCTCCGCGTCCGACGGTACGAAGCCAGTTGAGCTCTCCCTCGCCTCGCGCCTCAACAAGGTCCATCTTGTTAAAAATCACCATCCGTGGAATCGCATCGAGTTCAAGCTCCTTTAAAACACTTTCGGTCGTGTCCATCTGCGAACGAACGTCCTGTGAAGAAGCGTCGAGAACATGGACCAAGAGATGCGCCGATCGCAACTCTTCTAACGTCGAGCGAAAGCTCGCGACAAGTGATGGGGGAAGGCGCCTGATGAAACCCACCGTATCCATGGCAACAATGGGAGGGTGAAAATCAGGATTGAGTGCGCGCGCCGTCGTGTCCAGGGTTGCAAACAGCTTGTCTTCCGCGACCACCGAACTTTTCGTAAGCGCGTTGAGGAGCGTGCTCTTACCTGCGTTCGTGTAACCCACAAACGCGACTTTCAGGATGTCAGCCCGTCCTTGGCGTTGCACACCGCGGTTCTTCGAAATAGTTTTGAGCTTGTCTTCGAGTACAGAGATCCGCTTCTTAATCAAACGACGGTCGACCTCGATCTGTCGCTCACCCATCCCTCGGTTTCCGACACCCCCTCCTCGCTGTCGTTCGAAGTGACTCCACATTCGTGTCAGACGTGGCAAGAGATACTGAAGGCGCGCGAGCTCGACTTGCGTCTTTGCCTCTCGCGTACGCGCATTACGATAAAAGATCTCAAGAATCACACCCGGACGATCGAGAATCGGTTTCTTGAGCAACGTCTCGATATTTCTCATCTGCGATGGACTGAGCTCTGCGTCGATCACGACAAAATCCAATTCCGCAAATTCTTCGGACTGCAAGAGTTCTTCGAGTTTGCCTTTTCCAACAAAAGTAGCCGGATGGATCCGACGCACCCGTAAGACTTCGATACCCGCGGCACGGACCGAAAGTGTTCGTAACAGTTCGGTCATTTCTTCGCCGTTGTCGAAAACGGTCGCATCGGTACCGTCGCTGCCTGCACCCTTCGGCCAGTGCGGCACAAGAACAAATGCGGATCCTGTCCAGGTCTCTTTCATGGTATGACAGCTAACATGAAAAACCGAATTGTGAACGTCAATGGCCGTATCACCGACGAGGCGGAAGCACGCATTTCACCATTGGATCGCGGATACTTGTACGGCGACAGCCTTTACGAGGTCGTTCGTACTTACTCACGAAAACTTCTCGCATTGGACGAGCATCTCGAGCGCCTTAAAGCGTCAGCACATTTAGCGCGCATGGACCTGCAGAGCCGAATGCCCCAGTTCCGGTCCGCGATTCTGGATACGGTCGAGGCTTTCAAACAGCGCTTTCCAAAAGACGAAGTGTATATACGGTTCATGGTAAGTCGTGGGCGTGGTGACATACTGTTCTCTGAAAAGGGAATTCGCGAATGGTTTCCTTATGTCGTCGTTGCCGAAACGTTACCGACCTTTGATGAGTCAGCCGTGCGAAAAGGAATCCGAATAAAAATCGCTAAACGTATTCGCAATCACCCGAACGCGCTCGATCCAGCAATGAAATCCGGTAACTACCTCAACAGCGTTCTTGCATTTTTTGAAGCTGAGAGCGACGGCTACGATGATGCCATCATGCTGAACCACGAAGGCTTCGTCACCGAAGGCACGACGTTTAACATTTGGTATGTCCGCGATGGCATCGTGGTCACGCCTCCTCTTTCTGTCGGCATTCTCGACGGAATCACGCGACGCCATACGCTTCGCATCGCGCGCGACAAGGGTCTCACCACACGCGAGTCCCTTTTTATGCCGGAACACTTGTACCAGGCGCAGGAGGTTTTTCTCACGAGCTCGGTCAAAGATGTGTTCCCGATCGTCGCTGTCGACCAAACAGCGATCCATCAAGGAACACCGGGGCCTGTTACTCTGGAACTCCGACAAGAATTTCAAGCATGGGCGCGAAGCCAGTAACGCTCACTCAAGCCGAACTCGATCGCTGTCGACGTACGGCAGTTCGGGCAGCGCTCGCTTCCGGGCGGGTCTTGCGCCGCTACTTCACGCGCCCGCTCAGACACCTGTCCAAACCCGACTCGAGCATCGTCACCGTGGCCGATCGTGAATCAGAACAGGTTTGTCGAAAGATTCTCGGCTCCACCGGAATCCCACTCGATTTTCTTGGCGAAGAGAGCGGTTACCGACCTCACGAAACGCTTTCGGTAGGGCGATGGATTGTCGATCCACTGGATGGCACCACCAATTTTATTCACAGCTTCCCGATGTTCTGTGTTTCGATTGGCCTCGAGATTCGCGGTGTTCTGGTTCTAGGTGTGATCTACCAACCGATCACACGCGAACTGTTCATCGCAGAAAAAGGTCGCGGCGCACGCCGGAACGGTAAGAAAATTCATGTCAGTCGGGTGGCGACGCTCGAGCGAGCGTTGCTTTCCACGGGATTCAGCACGAGCCGCGACGGTCTTCTGAGATCCGAACTGCAGGCTTTTGAGAAACTGAGCGTACGCTCGCAAGGGGTTCGTCGCCCTGGAGCCGCGGCACTCGATCTCGCATACACGGCGTGCGGTCTCTTCGATGGCTTTTGGGAGAACGGACTCTCCCCATGGGATGTCGCCGCCGGAACGCTACTGGTCACCGAGGCTGGCGGTCGCGTGACTGAGTTCGATGGACGTACGTATCGTTTGGGATCGCGCGGAATCGTAGCGTCGAATCGACGGATTCACGGAGCGCTTTTGCCCATCCTTCGGCGAATCTGACGTCAAAGAACTGACGCGGTCATTGTTGCCTCTTCTCAGCCTTCGTACGGCACTCACTGGATGCTCGGAAAAATGTCGCGTACACTTCTAGAGAGAAATGGAAGGCTTCGTTTACTTTTTTTCGCGCTTCAGCACTGAAGCACTGCTCATCGAGTTGATCCTCATCACGGGTCTGGTTGCCGCGTATTGTGTTCATTGGATCTTAAAGCGACGGAAGACCGGTGTGGTCGGCGAAGCAGTCCCCTCGGGACTTGTTCGCACGTATCTCAATCAGTTGATTCACGAAGCGCATCTCATTCGAACCCAACTCTTTGGATTATTGGCCGGTGATAAGTTTTCGCCCGACCTTCTTCGAGACCCCAAAGACATTTCCAAAGACATCCAAGGACGCTTGAGAGCCGTAACGGCCGCGCCTGTCGCTCCGGCGCCAGCCCCGCAGCCCACCGTGCAACTCATTCCCGATCCGGCGTTGGGACTCAAGCTTCAGGAACTGGAAGGCAAACTGGCCACACAAGGACAGGCGATGAAAGGGATCGAAACCGATCGCGATCGCTTGCGTAAAGAATTAGAACTTTTGAAAGCCCAAAAAGACGCAATGCCAGCGTCTCAGGGTGGCGATGATCTTCAGAAGAAGGTCAAAGAACTCGAAGAACGCTTGGCCGAGTACAGCGTGATCGAAGACGATCTTGCTAACCTCAAGCGCCTTCAGCAGGAAAACAAAAAGCTCAAAGAAGCGCTCGAAGCAAGCAACGGAAAAATGCCAGAGCCTTCGACTGTGGCACCTGCGAATGTTTCTCCCGCACCCGCCGCCGCAGAAGTGACCAAAGAGGCTGTCCCAGAGGTTGCCGCGGAAGCGCCCGAGCCGACGCCAGAACCCGCGCCCGCTCCAGCATCACCGGAACCTAAGGCGACGCCTGCTCCAGCTGCGGCTCCCGCAGTCGCAACAGCACCAGCCGCCGATGCGACGGGAAAATTTGACCAGCTCGCTAGTACGGTCGCTGAGAGCATCAAGCAGACTGAAACGCCAGCGCCCGCTACCGAAGCCGCTAAACCAGCCGCCGCAGGCGAAGCTCCCGCTGACCAACAAGCGAAGCCAAAAACGGACGACGATCTTTTGGCTGAGTTTGAGCGTATGCTCAACATGTAGAAAAAGAAAAACGGAGGCTCCTATGCTCGCCCTTACGGTATCGCTGGCACTCTTGCAGTTCCTACCTCACACGCTCGCGTCGGGAGACAAAACCCCAACCGCGGCCGCTCTTTCCGTTGAGATTAAAAAGCATCTTCAGGAAAACACGAACAAGAGTTTTCAGGTTCTGCTCGACCGTTGGTCGGATCAGCATGGCGCCCGTGCAGCCCAGGCGCTCGTGACGATTGCGACGGATCGCCACCAGAACGATCCCGCGCGCTTTATCGCAAGCCTGGGTGCCGTTCGTCTCGGTGGCGCCGCGATCTCTGAAAAACTGGTGGGCAACTTAGCCGACCGATCCTGGATGGTGAGAAACGGAGCCCTACAGGCCCTCGGGGCTGCGCTTGCACTTCCGTCGGATGATTTGAAAAAACGAAAGCAAGCGCAGCTGTTGGGAAAAATCTGCGATCGCCTTTTCGATAAAGCTCTCGTTGTACGCTTGCAGGCGGCCGATACCTTGAAACGTTTTTTGGAAACACGTGCCGGTGACCTTACATCGAAGAACCAACGGCGCCTCCACCAAGCTGCTTGGAAAGCCTTACGTGACAAACGCAACTACACAGCCGGACATTCCCAATGGGTTCCTCTGCGCGTCCTCGAACTCTTCGACGACCTTCCTCCGCCACCGAAAGAAACCCACGAGCTGGCCGCCGTTCTCGAGTATCCGAAAGACCATGCCCTCATGCTGAAAGCGTTCCAAATCCTCGAACGTTCCACGGGTGCGGCTCCGCCAAAGAAGACGAGCATTCAGGAGCAGGTCGCATTCTGGAAAACAAAATTACAAAGTCGAAGTTGATTCGCGCAGAACGCGCTCGGTTTTCTCTTTGTCGACTTCGGCGATTTTTGTCTGCAAGTAAACCAATCGCCCCACACGGTACAAAAGCGTGTGTTCGTCGACGGTATCCGTCACGACAGGACGCCAACCTTCGAGCACATCCCGCTGAATCATCTGTTCTTTAAGTACTGAAACTTTGACGGACGGCGTACCGTTGTAGAAACCTTTCGATAAGCTGATCCGTATCCGATATTGTGCCTGCAGGTACACTCCTCCAGGACCAAACGAATCAAAAAAGTTTTTGTCTGCTGTGTTCAACGTCCATTTGGTTCGAAGGAAGCCGCTCTCGCGATTGGCAATATCGAGCGGAATACTCTTGAGGGCCCCAAGGACGGACTGCCAAACGGTGTTAAAGTCGGAAAGGTAATAGCGCGAAAAAATCTGTTCGGTATCGCCACCGATACTTTTCTCGTAAGCCGACATGCAACCCGACAGCGGCGCTACGGCCATTGCAATGACAACCCATTGCGTCATCGTTTGGTAAAAGAACCGCCTCATCGCCTTGCCCATCTTCTTTATTGAAACGCCGCAAGAGGTTCTATGCAAGTCCTCTTGCAACTCTCTCGAGGGTCGCCTACGTTGAGGTTCATGAGCGCGTCATTAACTTCAACCCCGCCTACCGCCGACGAGTTTGTTCGCGTCCTTGAACTCGAGGCCGAAGGCATAGCGCGAGCAGCCCAGCGCGCGCGGACGCCCGATGGATCGCGAACCATCGCGGAAGCGCTCCAGCTCATTCTCGAAACGGGTCGCCGAGGACGCAAGATCGTCACGTCGGGCATTGGTAAGTCGGCAAAAATTGCCGAGAAGATCGCGGCAACGCTTTCGAGCACTGGCACGATGAGCATCTTTGTCCACGCAACAGAAGCGCTTCACGGCGAACTCGGTGTTCTCATGGAAGGCGACACTGTCCTGCTTCTCAGTCAGTCGGGCGAAACTCCTGAAGTCGTCACATTGGCAACTGTGGCAAAACAGCGCCGTGCCGCTGTCATCAGTTTATCTGGACAGAAAGGATCACGCCTCGCTGAGCTCTCGGACATCTGGTTCGACACCTCGGTTCCAGCAGAAGCGTGTCCGCATGGACTAGCTCCCACCACGAGTACGACACTTGCGCTTGCGATGGGTGACGCATTGGCAGTCAGTCTGATGAAGTTTCGCGGGGATAACATCGAAGATTTTGCTAAAAATCACCCCGGTGGTTCGCTGGGACGCCGCCTTTATCAGACCGTCTCGACAGTCATGCATCCGCTTCGATCCGTTGGAAAAGTTTCACCCGAAGCTCCGATTGACGAGGTCTTAGGTTTATCGACAGAAACAAAACTGGGTGGTGTTTTGGTTGTGCATGCGAACGAACCCGACAAGCTTCTTGGAATTATTACTGATGGCGACTTGCGGCGAGCACTCATTCACCGTGAAAAATTCTTTTCTCTTCGTGCAAAGGACCTCATGACTCAAAACCCTGTGACGGTCGCGTCGACACGGCGACTGCACGAGGCCCTCGCGCTGATGGAAAATCGACCGAGCCAGATCGCGGTTCTCCCCGTCCATGATGAGTCACATCGCTGTGTCGGATTGGTGCGTATTCATGACCTTGTCAGTACACGGTAGCGAGAGCAGCGCCGACCCGAGCGTCTGCGCAAAATGTGGTGGTGATCGCGTGCTGAAGCCCAAGCACCCTTACCCGGTTGTCACACAAGTACTCTTTGCGACGAGTTTCGTTGCTTTTCTATTTCTCTTCGATCGGGTGCGTACGGAACCGCGCTGGCTTTGGGCGTGGACCGGTCTTCAGGGCCTGTTGGGAGCGATACTTGTTGTGCAACGCGGACGCGCTCGACGCCTAGTTTATCGTTGCGTCAAGTGCGAGCTTAACGTACGATAAGGTTCCAATACAAAACCTGTTTTATAGGAGAATCCGCGTGAATGTTCGTAATCGTTGGTATGTTTCGGCCTTAGCCCTGGTGGTCATGGGCTTGATTGTTTTCTCTTGCACGAGCGATTCGCGCGCAAAACCTAATTTTGTTTTCAAAGACGCTCCGAACACGTCAACCGTTGCAAAAATTGGTGACGAAGTGGTCACCGAAGAACAACTCATCGGTTCCGAAAAGCTAACGTATCTCGATCTTCAAAAGAAGATTTACGAATTCAAGTACCGCCGCTTGACCGAGATCATGCAAGAAAGACTTATGGCTCAGGAAGCGAAGAAAGCCGGGATGTCGGTCGATGACTACATCAACAAAAAACTCGCGAGCAAAATCAGCGTTTCAAAAAAGGAATACGACCAGTTCGTAAAGGAACGAAAGATTCCAGACGCTCAGGTCACGCCGCAACTCAAAGAACGCATTGAAACTTTCATTAAGGACCAGAAGAAAAACGACATCGTTCAGAGTGAGCTCGCTAAGTTGACCAAGAGTTCGCCCGTTGAAGTCTATTTCAAAAAGCCGAAGATCAGCTTGAATGTCAATATCGCGCAAGCGCCAACCTGGGGAAAAGAAGACTCGAAAGTCACGATTATCGAGTTCAGCGATTTTCAATGTCCTTATTGCTCGAAAGCCGCTGACACGATGAAGGAAGTCAAAGCAAAGTACAAAGGCAAGGTTCGTGTTGCGTACAAACACTTCCCACTTTCCTTTCACCCCGAAGCGAAGCCAGCAGCTGAAGCGTCGATGTGCGTGAACGAGCAAGGCAACGACAAGTTCTGGAAGTTCTATGGTGAAGTGTTCAAGAATCAAAAGACCTTGGACGCTGCCAGCCTTGAGACTTATGCAAAAACATCAGGCGCTGATGTTGCAAAGTACAAGACCTGTCTTCAAGAAAAGCGCTACGCCGACCTTGTTCAGAAAGACGTAGCCGAAGGCGAACAACTCGGTATTCGTTCAACGCCGACCTTCTTGGTCAACGGTGAGCTTGTCAACGGCGCGCTTCCGATCGAGGCTTTTTCAGAAGTCATCGACGAAGCCCTAACGTCGATGTAAGCCGCTTCGAGCGTTTAACGGATCACCGCCAACGGGATATCCGGAAATGGTGGTCGGGACACTTCCGAAACTAACTTTAGAGGCCGTAGCGACCGCTTTTGGTGCGGGTTCTCTGAAGCGTAGAGCGGAAACGGACACGGCTACCTTTTCATCGATCACGACAGACTCTCGCGCGGTTGTGGCCGGCGCTCTGTTTGCGGCGATAAAAGGGGATCGTTTCGATGGGCATCACTTCATCCGACAAGCTGTCGAAGCTGGAGCGACCGGTGTTCTTGCTGAGCGAGGCAGCTTAGGAACCGAACTTCTCGAGTGGCTGACGCGTCCTGAAGCGCACGATGTTTCTATTTTTGAAGTGGATCACACCATCGATGCTCTCCGGAGACTCGCAGGCTGGATACGCCAGCAGTTTCATGGACCGGTCGTCGGTATTGGTGGTGCTGTCGGAAAGACCACAACGAAAGAGCTCACCGCAGCCTTTTTGGGTGCCAGTTTTTCCCACGTAGCTCGAACGCAAGGTAGCCAAAATGGCTTCCTAGGGATTCCTCTCACTGTTTTTGGTTGGACCTCCCAGACGGATGCTGCGGTCGTTGAAATTGGCATTGATGACCGCGATGCCATGCGACGGCATGCAGATCTTGTAAAACCCGACATCGCGATCGTGACACGAATCGCGCCCGAACATCTCGAACAGCTGGGTACATTGGCTCAGGTCGCCTACGAAGAAACGGAGTTGCTGCGCGAGACACTCGCACGCGGCGGTCGTGTGGCTCTTTTCTGGGATGATCCGTGGCTTAAGAAGTTTCACGACACCGAGATTGCTCCGAACACGACGTGGTCTCGGCTCACCACCCGTTACAGCATGATCGATACATCGGTTGAGTTCTTCGGCAAACGTGTTGAAAGCATTACGGGCGATCCGCGCCTGCAGATTCATGCGCCGACCGAGGGAGTCTTGGAGGTTCCACTTCTCTTGCCCGGTGAACACAATGTCGTCAATCAACTCGCCGCGATCGTACTCACGCGGCTGAGTGGAGTCGAGCGCGCGGGGCTTCAAGACTGGTTTCGCGTTCATCCAAAACCTTCGCTAGCGCTCTGGGGACGCTCTCAGATTCTAAACGACACGGTTCGTAAAGCTCACTGGGTCTGCGATTTCTACAATGCCAATCCAGAATCGATGCGTGTGGCGTTTCAGCTCACGCTCGAAGAATGGGAAAAGCGTGGAAAAACCGGGCGTGTCTTTACCGTGCTCGGTGAAATGCGGGAGCTGGGACCGGAGACGAGAGCCTACCACGCGACCTGCGGCGAACACCTTGCACACACGTTAGCGCAGCTTCCACCCGAGAACCGAGGTGCTGCATTTTTTTATGGCTCACTCATGCATCAAGCCGCTGAGAGCGTACGCAAGGCCCTGCCGTCGATGCCGGTCATCGAGAACACTGAGAACGAAAAAATTGAGCCGCTCATCGAAGCGCTCATGGAATGGCTCGGCAAAGACGATATCGTGCTTCTCAAGGGATCACGTGGAACGCAGATGGAACGCGTTTGGAAAGCGTTCAATCCTGAAACCCCACCTCTTCTTGCACCGGATATGGAATCGCAGGATCGCCCGGACACTGCCCGGGCGGTTTCTGAGCTCAAAGCGGGTCACCTTGTCGTCGTCCCGACTGAAACCGTGTACGGATTGGGCGCTTGGATCGGCAGCGAGGCGGGAGTTCTTGAAATCTTTCGTGTTAAAGGCCGCCCGTTCAAAGATCCGCTCATCGTCCATATTCCCCCGGCTTGGCGAACGAACCTGATCGATCATCTGCAACGTGCAAAGATTGTGGACGGCAGCTCACTCGAGCCTGCGCGGCGATCGGTGTTTCTCACACTGGCTTCGAAATTTTGGCCTGGACCGCTCAGCATTGTTGTTCGCAAGCATCCCGATCTCAGCACTTGGATCACGGCTGGCATGGACACTGTCGCCGTACGCATGCCGGCACACCCGCTCTTTGGCGACTTGCTGGACGAACTGGATGACGGCGTCGCTGCACCGAGTGCTAATCGGTTTGGTTCTCTGAGCCCGACCGACGTTCAGGCGGTGCGCGCCGAACTTGGAGACATGATCACGATGCTCGATGGTGGTCCCTGTGGCGTCGGCGTCGAATCGACCGTCGTTCGCATCGAAAGCGACGGAAGTCTTACGATTTTGCGTCAGGGAGGCATCACCGAAGAAGAACTGAAACACATAGCACCGACGAAGTCTCACATGCCTGCAGATGAAAAAGACGGCGCACAGCCCAGTCCGGGGATGCTTGCTCGTCACTACTCGCCTCGCAAACCGTGCGTCGCACTCGCGGATCTCAAACATTTTCTCGACACCCACCCACGTCCGATACCTTGGCGCGTCGGCCTTCTCACAAAGACACCGTGGAATGCCGATCGGAAACAAGTCTTCGAACGTTCCATGGCACCCGCTACTTTTTGGATCGCTCTGTCGCGTACCGGTGATCCAAACGAAGCCGCTCGTCAGCTCTATCGACGCTTACGCCAGCTGGATCTTTCGAGTGATTGCGACCTGATCGCGTTTGAAGAGTGGAACGAAGGCGTCGGATTGGCGCGCGCGCTTCAGGATCGGCTGATACGGGCTTCTTCGAAATGAAGCGCATTCGCTGTTTTGCTTTTTCTTTCGCCTTCGTCGTCGCGGTATCAGGAATGTCACTAACTATCATCGGCAGTATCACTGGCAACGTCACGGGCAACGGCACCGCCAGAGCCTCCGTTGATCTCCACACGCATGCCTTCATGGACCGTGGTGCGCCGATACTTTTCGACGGACATTTTTTTGGGCCGATTCGAGCGACAAAGTGGTCCGATGCTCTGAAGTTTCAGACGAACCCCGAGACCGTTCTTCAGAGTGGCATCCAGATTCTGGTCGTTGCTCTCTACGCGCATCCCCTCGCCCGATGGGACATGCGTGAGTCGGTACGTGAACAGATCCGAGATGCGGAGCGCTTTGTTCGGGAAAATCCTGAGTTTGTGATCGCGAAAACTCCAGCCGATGCGCGTCGGGCGTTGTCGGACGACAAGCGTCTGATTGTGTTTTCTCTCGAAGGAGCGAGCGGGATTCTGGAAAACGATCGGGACATCGAAGAGTTTGTCGATCGTCTCGGGATTCGTATCGTCACACCCGTGCACTTCTCCGACGACTTCATCGGTGGCCCTGCCCTTCTCCGTGGCATTCTCAAACTTTTGAACCCGCTTGCCGCTGTGAAATCTTTTTTTCATCCGCGCGATCATGAGAGTCATGTGCTCTGTAACCCGCGCGGCGCAACACCGATGGGGCGCGCGTTCATCGAAAAACTGATTGTCCATGGTGTTTGGATCGACCTCAGCCATGCGTCCGATGCGCTGGTCGAAGACCTAGCACCGATACTCGAACGCAAGAACCTACCCTGGCTGGTCACTCACAGCGTTTTACGTCGCCACCAAGGCTCCGAACGCGGCGTCACCGACCGTATCGTTCGAAAGATCGGTTCAAGCGGCGGGATGATCGGGCTCATGCCCAGCGACGTGATGCTCGGCGGAACCACGTCACTTCCCGAACATTGTCCAAAAGGTTGCTCGCGCGAGGCCTGTGCCCAAGGCGTTCATCTTCTCGCTCGTCAGTGGGTGGAAACCTTGCACATGACTCCCGACGCGGCGATCACGACAGGCACCGACTACAACGGAACGATTGATCGATTGGCGCCGAGCTGTGGCGTAGAAAAAGACATGGATCGCGAAGGACTCGTGCACATCGGCCAGCACGAACGCATTTGGCAAGGATTGCGTACCCTCGGCGTTCCGATCCGCGAAAAGCACGACGAACGTATCGAGCGGTTTGTTTCAGCGTGGGAAAAAGTTTCGAAGACGCGTTAACGCGCGCGTCCTGCGGTCCCGTGGTACCTGAGACGTGGGACAATGACACGGCTGCCCTCGGGTCGACGGCTACGATGGAACCACTCCATCATGGTCATATGAAGCCAATAAAGACCAAAGTGTCGTTGCGTCGGAGAGAAGGCGAAGGTGTTCCCTAGGACGTCACCCAGGCCCACTTTTATGAGAACTTTAGGGTTTATAGGTGCTCGGTCTCCGGAAAAAACGAACGTCGGTCCCTGATCGTCAGAATGCTTAAATCCCACCGCATTGTCGAACAAACTACGAACGGCGTCGGTTCCGCCTAGAAACTCTCCAGCGAGCTTCTCAGGCAAAATGACAGAATAGTTTTTCACAAGGAAGGTTTCTTCAATAACCTCAAGTCCCGTCGCTCTCCGTACAGTGATCTTTTCCGCATCGACGGTCATCTCGAATTCACCGACGCGAACAGCACTCCAAGCAGCCGGCGTTAAGCCCTTATAGATGCCGGGACGCAACCAATATGTGAGACTGCTTCTTCCCTCAATCGTCTGCGAGCATGCCGACGACGGCGCAGTCGTAGCTGCGAATACACTGGGAAAATAGAAGATCGTGACAACGGAAATGATGGCAAGAGTCGATCGCACGAAGACGCTTCTAGCAAATGCGACGTTAGGAACCTATCGTTTTTTATCGAACGGCTTACTACGAAAAAGAGGCTAGTTTCGCGCTTTCTTACGTAAACGAACGTCAGGCCGTTTGAGAATGCGATCCACGGGCCCCGTAAGACGGCTCATACGGTCTTCACGACGTGCGCGCGCCGTAAACGCCCCGCTGTGACGGGATTCGTCCGAGATATAACGATCTTCCTTTTCGATCAGCGCTAAGAGCGCTTTGTGAACATTGGGTTTCGATTTTGGAACCGTGATTTCGGAAAGTTCTTGATAGAGGGCCGTATCGTTTGTAATCCCGTGCCGCTTTCCACGCGGCAGCGTCCGCTTCGAGGCATGCGCCGATAGCTTAGGCGGAGATAGCTTAGGACGACCGGCAACCTGCTCGAGTGCGTTCGAACTCGAAGAGAACACAGCAGCCATCGCGATCACAAGGGTCAGCGAGGCAAACATCCACCAGGTTTTTGATTTTCTTTTTACTACGAGAGTGGTCACAGAGACTCTCCTTCTTCCGCGCCCCCACTTCGCAATGAAAGTGCCAAAATTCAGGGTTCGAAGTAACACGAATTCCTGTGTAATACCAAAGGGATGGTGCACAATGGCACCATTTGTCTTGTCTAATAATTAAACAAATGTAGGATGACCCTCACGCAAAATGTCCATTCGACTAGAAGGCCTACGCCAGAACAACCTAAAGAATATCACGGTCGAAATTCCTTCCGAGAAGCTCACGGTGATCACCGGTGTATCCGGATCGGGAAAGAGCAGTCTTGCGTTCGACACGCTGTACGCCGAAGGCCAGCGCCGATACGTCGAGAGTCTGTCGACCTACACACGACAGTTTTTAGAAAAGATGCCCCGACCCGATCTGGATCGGGTTGAGAACATCCCACCGGCCATCGCGCTCGAACAACGCAATCACGTTATGAACTCAAGAAGCACGGTCGGAACCCAGACCGAGATCTACGACTATTTTCGCGTGCTTTTCGCGCGTCTCGGGGAAACGTTCTGTTCGGAATGCGGAACCAAGATTTCCCACGCGACGGAAGACACCGTTCTTGAGTTTCTCAAAAAACAGGAAACCAAAACAAAGATCTTAATCGCCGCACCGGTTGTCATGAACAGCGTCAGTTCCGCCGCCACGAGTACGAGCGGTAAGTCGAACGGGACCGGCAAAAAAGCAGCCGCTAAAAGCACAGCTAAGAAACCAAAAGCAAAACCACCGAAGACGGTTCACAAGACAACCACGGTGCACCCCACGTCACCGTTATCGTTCCGAAGTCTTTTCGAAATCCTGCTCGAGCAAGGTTATCAGCGCGTTCTGGTGCGCGAGCCCAGACGCCAGGCCGAAGTGATCGACTTGGATACGGCCCTCGCGGCGGTCGACAGAAAAGAGTATGCGGCGCAAACCGAGGTCTGGGTCATCATTGATCGCTGGATTGCACCCGCCCGTTGGGACGTCGATCAGGAGTCGCGCGTTCGCGATTCGATTCATCAAGCGTTTCGGGTCGGTAAAAATCAGATGATCATCTTTGATCTCGACCACTCAAAGATGAAAGCATTCGATCGCGAGTTTCGATGTAAGTCCTGCGGAAAGCTCGCGACACTGCCGACACCCCAGATGTTTTCGTTCAATCATCCGCAAGGCGCGTGCCCGCGCTGCAGCGGCTTTGGCTTCACCCTTGAGCTCGATGAGGGGAAAGTGGTTCCGGAACCGTCACGGACGCTCAAGGATGGTGCCATTGATCCGTTCTCGAAGCCTTCGATGACCGAATGGCAGGACGGGCTTTTTAAGTTCGCCGAACGGAACGGAATCTCGATTGGAAAACGCTATCGTGAGCTCACCAAGTCCGAGCGCACGCTTCTTTGGAATGGCGAGGGCGACAGCGCACGGGACGGCAAGCCCAAAAGGGAAGCCAAGACAAATGTTTTTGAAGGTATTCGAGGCTGCTTCGAATATCTCAGTACGAAAAAGTACAAGATTCACGTCCGCGTTTTTATCCGACGCTATCAATCGCAGTCACTCTGCCCCGTCTGCAAAGGAAGCAAGCTGAGACCCGAAGCGGCCTTTGTGCGCCTTCAAGACAAGCGTATCGATGAACTCATGGATCTCTCCCTTGTTGATCTGGACCAGTGGATCACGGCACTCAGGCTCAACCCGCACGATCGGCATGTGGCGGGTGAAGCGCTCGCGCAACTCTCACAGCGCCTGAAGTTTTTGGTCTCGGTCGGCGTAGGATATCTGAATGGAGCTCGTCAGACGCGAACGCTGAGCGGTGGGGAGTTTCAACGCATACATCTTGCGACTCAGCTTGGGCACGGCCTCTGTGGGACGCTCTACGTTCTCGACGAGCCGTCGATTGGCCTTCATCCCAGCGACACCGAGCGACTGATTGGTGTTCTGCGGTCGTTACGCGACCAGGGCAACACCGTTGTTGTTGTCGAACACGATCTCGAAGTCATGCAGGCGGCTGACCACTTGATAGAACTGGGACCGGGCGCAGGTCGACGTGGCGGCACGATCACCGCAAAGGGAACCGTGTTCGACCTGTCGACTAATCCCGAGTCGGTCACGGGCAAGTATTTTCGAGGCGAACCGCGCCTCAAGCGCCCCGCACGGCCGCGTACGCTTTTCACGCATTCGCTCAATCTCGAGGGTTGTCGCGAACATAATCTCAAAGACATCTCGGTGGAGTTCCCATTGGAGCGCTGGACTGTCGTCACGGGTGTCTCTGGATCGGGCAAGAGCACGCTCGTTCACAAAACGCTTTACCACGCTGTTCAGGCGGCTATTGAAAAGCGCGATATCCCTCCCGAGACCGGAGCGTTCGATCGCCTTTACGGCGCCGAACATCTGTCTGGAGTGGTGTTGCTCGATCAAAAACCGATTGGACGCACGTCACGATCCAATGCAGCGACTTATCTGAAAGTCTGGGAAGAGTTTCGGCGGATTTACGCCACGCAAACGCTCGCAGGTCGACGTGGCCTGACACCGCAGCATTTCTCATTCAATGTCGACGGTGGCCGCTGTTCGCAGTGCAAAGGCGAAGGTTCGATCGATCTGGATATGCACTTTATGGAGACCGTTTCCATTCCGTGCGAGACATGTGATGGCAAGCGGTTTCGAAAAGACATTCTTGATATTCAGTCGCGCGGAAAAAATGTCCACGAACTTCTGCAAACATCGATCGACGAAGTCTTCGATCTGTACCGAGACAACTCGATTCTGGTGCGAAAGCTTGGCCTCTTACGCGATGTCGGT
Source organism: uncultured Oligoflexia bacterium (assembly GCA_964549505.1). Lineage (GTDB taxonomy): Bacteria > Bdellovibrionota > UBA1018 > UBA1018 > CAZJVD01 > CAZJVD01. The sequence continues at coordinate 109,974 of CAZJVD010000006.1, read as the reverse complement.
CTTGGTTACCTCAAACTCGGACAACCCGCGACGACGCTGTCGGGTGGTGAATCGCAGCGCCTGAAGATCGCATCCGTTCTGGATGAGCGCACGAGTGGACTGAACCTTTTTATTTTCGACGAACCAACAACGGGTTTGCACCTCGACGATATTCAGAAACTGGTGAACGTGATTCATGACCTTGTTCACGATCGGCACACCGTAGTCATGATTGAACATCAAATCGACGTGATCGCGCAGGCCGATTGGATCGTGGACCTCGGTCCTGAGGGTGGCGCAAAAGGCGGACACTTGCTGGGCGCGGGAACACCGGAGACGATCGTGCGACTTCCACATTCGGAGACAGCGGTGGCCCTCGTGAACGCAGGCTATTCGTTCAAGCGAGCTTCGGAGTCCCCGACTCTTCCGACACATCTCGTGTGAACCGCACACGTAGTCCCGGAGCTAGTCGGTAGCCCTCTTTCCAGTTGATCAAGTACTTGGGATGGCGCACATCCGGCTCGATTAGTTTTCGTAACCGATTGATATTGTAATAGAGCTTGTTGTCGTGCGCTTCAGCGCGGTAGTTCTCGCGCCAAACACGTTGGATAAGCTCGGCCTTCGAAAGACCACCTGTTTTTTCTGAAGCTTGTGGCGCCTCATCACTGCTCGCAACGGAGAGCGCCGCAAGGATATCGAGGAGCAAGTACTGTTTACGAAAGTCGACTGTGCCACCATCTTTCGTCTTAACAAGACCGCGGTCACGATCCACTAGGATGTCGACAACATCACCTTCGAGGCGACTCGACTCGATCTCCATCTCTTTGCGTAGAACCGCAAACTCCGGGGCATCGGTCGCTTTTTTTATCAAATCTAGGTGAAAATAAGCCTGCTTGTAGTTTTTCTCGAGACGAGCGATCCGCGCGTAACCATAGTGTACGTAGAGCAGGAAGTACCAGTGATGCTCCGCCATGAAGGACGTGTGCGATTTTTGAAACCACTCCATCGCGCGTTTCAGATCGCCTTCACGTTCGTAAAGGTGACCCTGAACAAGCGCGATCGTCCCGTCGATACTGGGCAACCGCTTGCCTTGATACTCACTCTTGAGCCACTCCAGCACACGCTGCGCTCGCCGTGGATGTCCACGTTGGATAAAAAGATTCGCAAGCATGCAAAACGCTCGTGCAAAATGCGGCGCTTGATCTCGGCCCGTCATCACCTCACGCGTTTTGCGAAGATAAATATGAAATTCTCGTTGGGCCTTCAACCACTGATCGCGGTACATCGCCACGATCCCGCGGCAATACCAAACTTTAGAAGCTACGGTGTCCGGAAACCGACGCGAAAGCGCTTCGATCTCTTCATCGTAGCGTGCGATCGCATCGTCATCGCAAGCCTCGGCCGCGAGCCGCAAAAGACCTGCGAGCGCCTCACCCTCGATGAGTGGATTGCCCGCTTGCTCGGCGAGGACACGAGCCTGTTGCCAGGTTTTACGCGCGCTCGCGAGATCACATTTCTCCGACTGAAGCTGGCCCAATTCAAGAAGACGACCGGCCTCAGTTTCGAGAACACGCGTCTCATGATTTTGGTGACTCTGGTGTGCGGAAATAAAAGTGCCCCCCCTTTAACCCGCTAGAAGACCTACTTCGGGGTATGTTATGTGAAAGTCAGCAACTGTCAATATGCGACTGCACGTAAGAGCATGGCCTGCTCAAGGTCACGAACTCGCCACCATCGTCTTGCTTCACGGAATGGGTGGCACTGCGAACCTTTGGCGCCCCATCGCGGCCGGTCTCGAGGATCGATTTCGCGTCCTCGCTCTCGACCAACGTGGTCATGGTAAAAGCCTTGGCAAAAGCCCTGGTATGAGTCCTGGAAATTCACCGGAGGACGCCAGTGCGAGACCCGAGGATTTCGGTCGCGATATCGCCGAGACCCTCGCTGATCTTCGCGTCGGTCGCGCCGTCATCGTCGGACACTCGATGGGCGTCCGATCCGCTTGCGCGCTCTACCACGTAGCACCAGAACTTGTGACAGGCATGGTCTTGATCGACATCGGATTTTCCGGACCTGCTGGGGGTGGAATGGGAAAGGCGCTCGAGACATTCTTCGCTCACGTTCCGGCACGATTTGAAACGCGGGCGGAGGCTCGCAGCTTTGCGGAGTCCAAAACTCCGGATCCATCGATGGCTCAGTACCTCATGGCAGCTCTGGAACCACATCCTGATGGCGGATTCCGGTTTCCGTTTGACCAGCCTACTCTCCTCAAAACCTTGGAAGGTGCGGCTGCGAGCGATGTCTCAAGTTACCTCGCTAAGGCCGGCGAAAACGGAATTCCAGTTTTGATCTTACGAGGCGCGGAAAGCGGCGTGTGGAAACGCGACGACTTCTTAAAAGAGCAGAAACGTTTTGCCGTGTACCCTTCGATCGTCTTCGAAGAAGTGCCTGGCGCAGGACATGGCCTACCGTTCGAAGTGCGCGAGGTGTTTGTGAAAAGGTTACGCGCGTTCGCAGAGGCTGCGGTTGGGCGGACGGCTTAACATAAGGAAGCCTTATTAAAATGCGCCGCGCTCAAAACGTGAGATTCAGTCACGTTTTGCTGCGGATGTGCATGGCGCGTTTTCCGACTTCTTTTCGATGCGTCGGCCACCAACCATGTAAAAAAGCACATGGTCCGGCCCAGGTGAGCACGGGCTTAACGGCATAACAGTCGAGCGTCGACAGCCCAATGGACAACTCGATCGCCCATCACAACTCCAACGCCACAATGATCTTAAACCGCTACGACGAAAGTCCGATCCCTAAGATCTCTTCGTTCATTTCCACTTTGGCTTTGTCCTGCAGTCCCTTCACCCAGTCGGAGAAGAGCTCTTGCCGTTTTTGAGCAGCGAGCTGATTCAAAAGTTTGGTGCGCTCTTGTTCATTTAACTTCGACGCATCGGCTGGCTGCGCGCCATCGACAAAGGCCACGACGACACCCGAGTAGTGCTGGTACACCTTGGGCTTTCCGCCCTTCGTGAGATCGATTTCGGAATTCGCGGCGAATGCCTGTTCGGTCAATAGATCGACTTTCCCGAGTCCAGGGGGCAGAAGTTCCTCTCGCTTGACGGCATCCATGCGTTTCCAACCGGCACTCATGAGTCCTTTGGACTTCAGTGCGGCGTCGAACTCGGAACGCGCTGATTTCGATTTCCAATCAATCTTGGCAACCTCGGCCTCGAGGGATTGAGCGGTATCGGTGAAGATCTGGCTGACGTCAGCACTCTTCTCCGAAGCCACCCATGCGCGCGCGAGGTCGGTTTTCACGGCGTCGAAACTTTTACCCTTGTACGCCTTGTCTTTTTGAGCGTCGTAACGGGTTCTGAGCAGCTTGACCTTCGCCGCATCATCGAGCAACGCCTGGACCGCCTTAGGGTCTACAGAAACCTTCTTTTTCGCATACTCGCGATCGAAGACCAGCATCCCGACCGAGCGACGTTCTTCGCTCGCACGATATTCGGCTTCTAACTCAAGACGGCTCACACGCACCGAATTTTGAAAGAACTCACGCCAGGCATCGACCATCAACTCTTCTCGAATCATCGCCTCAAATCGGGAGGGCGTGTATCCGTTTCCTTTTAAAACCTCTTCATACTGCTTCACGTCAAACTTGCCGTCTTTCTGAAAGGCGCTGATCTGGCGAACCTTCTCGCGGATGCGTTCATCACCCGGCTCCATCCCTTCCTTCTGGGCCATCTGGATCATGAGGCGATTACGAACAATGGAGTCAAAAATACTCTTATGGATCCCAAGATTCTTGAGCTGATCCATTGGAAAGTTCATCTGGCGATACATATTCAGGCGTTGATTGAGCTCACGACTGAAATCACTGACCAGAATCGGCTCTCCGTTGACGCTCCCAGCGATACCGCCGCTGAACTGTTGACTCGGATTGAAAACGCCCCAAAAGACGAAGACGAATCCTACAAAAACGACAAGAAAGTAAATGACAGGTTTTCCAAAACGATCGCGAATAGATGTCAGCATAGATTTCAGCGGTTTTATCACGACCCGTCGTACGTTCAAATGTCTTGTTATCTGTGACTCAGCCCACTAGGATTTTAGTGGGGCGGCGGCTAAGGACCCCTCACGGAACTCAAGATCGCATGATCAAATACATTAAAGAGTATCGCTTCTATCTGATTCTCTTTTTCTTCTTGTTGATTCCTATCATCTCGATCGATACGGCCACGCGCGCGCCGCGCGATTATCGCTTCTATGATCGGTTTTTTTCGGGCCTCACCTATCCCATACAGGCCGGCATCACGTGGACGCTCGATACCTTGATCTCGTTTTTTCAGAATTACATCTACATGGTGCATGTTCGAAAAGACAACGCCGAGCTCACGCTCGAAAACCAGCGCCTCCAGAATGTCGTCAGCAGCTTGCGTGAGACGGCACAAGAAAATGATCGCCTTAGAAACTTGCTCGCTTTCAACGAAACTCACAAAATCAAAACCGTCGTCTCACGCGTGATTGCAGCCGACGTTTCCACGGATTTTCGAATGGTCCGACTGAACCGTGGTTCCGCGAGTGGCATCAAAGAAGACATGGCCGTCGTTAGCAACGAAGGCATTGTTGGACGCGTCTTGCGCGTCAACCAAGACACGTCGGACGTCGTGACGATTTTGGATCCTCTCTCAGCTGTGGACGCGATGGTCAAACGGTCGCGCGTTCGCGGCATTGTGGAAGGCGCTTCGGACGAAACCTGTCGTCTGAAGTACGCTCTCCGAACCGACGATATTCAAGTCGACGATCTCTTGATCACGAGCGGTCTTGGCGGTGTGTTTCCAAAAGGAATCGCAGTCGGCATCGTCACACAGGTCAATCGCGAACGTTTCGGGATCACGCAATCGGTGGAGGTCAAGCCGAGTGTGAACTTTGCGAAACTCGAAGAGGTTCTCGTTATTACTCAAGCGCCCAACGCACCGGCACATCTGAACGAGGAACTGTAGGGCATGCGCTCATGACGCCGATCCTGTTGCGATTCCTCAACTTCCCGGTGGTCCTACTCGTCGCTGCGGTCGGATTTGGACTGCAGACAGCGCTTTTCTCGCATCCGCCGCTGGATCTGTTTCGTCCCGATCTTCTCGCGTTGCTCGTGATCTGGGCCGCTCATCACCGAACCTTCATCGAAGGTGGCTTGCTCACGCTCGTGCTTTCACACTTAGCCGAGGGCCAAAGCGCGTCGCCGCAAGGATTGTTTCTGCTCACTTACATGTCGCTCTTCATGGCATTGCGAATCGCGAACCGCGTGTTCTTGATACGCCCAAAGGAATCACTCACGACGGTTTGCATTGTGGCATCGCTCTGGGTCGAGGCCGCGAAGTCCGGAACCCTAGCTCTCTTCAACGTCGAACAAAACGATCTTCGGTTTTGGCTTCTTTCGTTTATATTGCCCGCACTCGTGAACCCCATCTACGGATGGGTGGTGTTTCGCTGGCTCGAACGGCTTGATGCCGTGACCTACAAAGACCCGCGCAGCGCACTGGCCGAAGAAGAACGCCTCGGCATCTGGGAAGAGGGGCTCTGAGACCATGGCATTTCTAGGTCAAGAAGAGCAGCTACGCGAACTTCAAGAAAGGTTTCGCTACCTCCAGGCCGTCGTCGTCATCAGCATTGCCGTGTTGGTCAGCCGTCTCGTTTTTCTGCAAATCTTAAAAGGCGAACAGATGCGCCTGTACTCCGAGGAAAACCGCATCAAACGCGTGACCGTCGAGGCACCTCGCGGGATGATTTTCGACCGAAGTCGCACGCTGCTCGTCGACAACCAACCGAGCTTCGATCTCGAGATCACGCCTCAATACTTACGCGAATCAAAGAAAGAAGAGCAGGTTCTCAAGAAACTAGCCGAACTCATCAAGATCCCCGTCACTGAACTGAGAGACCGCTTGAACAAGGCTTCGGATCAAGCGTCTTACCTGCCCATCAAAATCAAAACCGAACTCACACGCGATGAGGTTGCCCTCTTAGAAACATGGCGTATCTCGATGCCAGGAGTTGCGGTGCGCATGGAAATCAAACGTACGAACTTGTACGGCGACGTCGCAAGTCACTTGCTCGGTTACGTGAGTAAGGTCAATCAAACCGAGCTCGCGCAAATCAAAAAAGAAAACAGAAACTACGCTCTCGGAGACAAAATCGGAAAGAGCGGCACGGAAAAACAACTCGAAGAAGTATTACGCGGCGTGGACGGTCATGAGATCGTTGAAGTCGATGCATTAGGCCGACGCGTCCGTTCGTCCCAACGCGCGGACTTCCTCACACGCACGACTAATCCCGTCGTTCCCGCACGCCCTGGAAAAAATCTCATTTTGACCATCGACCAAGATCTTCAGATGGCAGCTGTTAAAGCCTTCGGAGACAACGTCGGCGGTGTGGTTGCGATTGACCCTCGGAACGGCGAAATCCTCGCCATGATATCGCGTCCCGGATTTGATCCCACGGAGTTTTCTCGAGGAATTGCCCCCGAGCTCTGGTCTTCGCTCACGAATAACAAGTTCAAGCCGCTGCGTGATAAAACCATCCAAGACCACTACCCTCCCGGATCGGTTTTCAAAGTGGTGACTGCCATCGCCGCGCTCAAAGAAGAAACCATCACGCTGAACACCCGATTTACTTGTACGGGATCGATCACCTTAGGAAAGAAGATCTACCACTGCTGGCGAAAAGGCGGGCACGGCGACCTGAACGTTTTGCAAGCCCTCACGGGTTCGTGCGACGTGTTCTTCTACAGAGTGGCCCAGAAACTCAAGAGCGTGAACTTGATCTCAAAATGGGCGTACAAACTCGGTCTGGGACGCATGACCGGGATTGATCTGCCACGCGAAGTGCCTGGCCTGATACCGACCGAAGAATGGAAGATGGCAAAGTACGGACAGGAGTGGACGGCTGGAGAAAGTATGACGGTTGCGATCGGGCAGAGTTTTGTGCTCGCAACCACGATTCAGCTCGCCAACTTGTACGCGGCCATCGCAAACGGTGGCACACTTTTTCAGCCGCACTATTTGAAAGCCATGGAGAGCTACGATGGTAAGTCCGTCGAAGAGTATCAAGCGCGCGTGATGGATCAGGTGTCGCTCACGCCCGACATCCTTTCGATTATCAAAAGAGGGTTACTCGGAGTCGTGAACTCTGAGGAAGGAACAGCACACTCTCAAAAAATCGAGGGTATCGATTTCGCCGGAAAAACGGGAACCGTTCAAGTGATTCGCATCGCCGCCGAACGTGTTTATGACAAGTGTCAGAACATGAAATATGAGTTTCGACACCACGGGTTGTTTGCTGGATTTGCACCCGCGGATAATCCTTTGATCGCCGTCGCGGTGGTTGCCGAGCATGCTTGCTCGGGTTCGCGCGGAGCTGCTCCGATCGGTCGCGCGGTCGTGAAGACGTTTTTCGAGAAGTATCATCCAGAACTTCTAAAGAAGGACAAGAACCCCGTCGCCAATGCCGCTCATACAGAGACAGGCGGCGTTCGCATGGGAGTGATCGCCAATGAGTAAGTACACCGTCTATGAGTCCGGCAGCGACCTCGACACTGGGCGAATGGGTACGGCCATCTATGACGACGACGAACTGAAGCGGTTCAATTGGACGCTCATCATTCTCGAAATCCTGATCTTTGCTGTGGGTATCTGGAATATGTTCAGTGCGACTGCGCTCGATCCCACGATCAAGAATCTCCATAAGATTCAGCTCGTTTGGTTTGGGATCGGCCTCGTCGCCACGACACTGATCCTCCTGGTGCACTACTCGGTTTTTTCACGGTTCGCGTATGCGCTGTACTTCATCAATCTTCTCATGCTGGTTGCCGTCCTCTTTGTGGGACGTTCGAGCCTCGGAGCCAAGCGCTGGCTCACACTCGGTGGGTTCAGCCTCCAGCCGTCCGAGTTCATGAAGATTGGAGCCGTGATTGCCCTCGCAAAATTCTTTGAAAACGATCGATCGGTGACGGGTTACGGATTCAAAGAGCTGCTCATACCGTTTTTTCTCGTCGTGATACCGATGGCGCTCATCATGTTACAGCCGGACTTGGGAACCGCTCTCATTCTCTTGTTGGCGTTCGGCAGTATGGCTCTTTTTGTGGGACTCCGACGGAAGACCATGCTGATTGTGGTCGCTGCGGTCTTGTTTTCCGCACCGCTCGTCTATCGCTACGGTCTTAAACCTTACCAACGCTTACGGATCATCACGTTTTTGGATCCAACAAGTGACCCACGAGGCGCGGGCTACAACTCTCTCCAGTCCATGATCGCCGTGGGCAGTGGCAAACTGCTCGGCCGCGGATACAAGCAGGGCACGCAGAGCAAGCTCAACTTCCTACCCGAACATCATACTGATTTCGCCTTCTCCGTCTTCAGCGAAGAACACGGCTTTGTGGGCTGTGTCTTGCTCATGTCCCTGTATCTCATCTTTCTGTTTCAGGGGTTATCCGTCGCCTACCAGTCCAACGATAAGTTCGCGGCCATACTCTCAGTCGGAATATTGTCGCTCTTTTTCTGGCAGTTCTTTATCAACATGGGAATGGTGATGGGTATTCTGCCAATCGTCGGAGTGCCCTTGCCTCTGTTCAGTTATGGCGGGAGTTCGCTGATCACGAGCATGATCGCGATTGCGATTTTGTCGAACATCGCCAACAAGAAGTTCATGTTCTAAAAGAGGCGCGTGACCCCCAATGTCATTAAGGTCGTCACAAACCTTTGTCGCCATTCGGCGTTTCGTGCTTTAATTTCATAGGGCAAGTCCTCCTGAGGACATGCCCCAATATCGCGATGAAAAACTCAGAAAAACCGCCTGAAAAAGGATCAAGTGAAAAGTCTGTAAAGGATCAGACATTTCACGAAATCAGCATCGCTATTCTCAAGACCATCGAAGGCGGGCTGCCATTTGATGTGTACATCCGACGAGCCGAGGGCACGTACACGCGCCTTTTTGCAAAGAACGACACGATCGAAACCGAACGGTTCACGAACTACCAAGTCCAAAAAGGCATTTCGGATCTGTTCGTTCGCAAAGAGGATTACCAGCAATACCTGATCTTCGTGGATCGCGTCGCTAAGGACTGGCTTTCAAATCCTGACCACATCACGCTCGAACAACGGCTGCATCTGGTGAACGAACTTGTGGGACTCAGTGTTTTTGAGCTCGTAGTTCAGTATCAGGTCGATGCGGCGTCCGTGGAACATGCGTCACAGGCCATTCGGGCTTGCATCGGTTTACTCGCTAAAGATCCAAAAAGTTTTGCGACCCTTTTCAAACACTTGTCGCATCATCCCTATGTCGTGCGCCATTCGATCACGACCAGTCTGTTTGCTCTTTTACTTGCGCGAAAACTAGAACTCACGAGCGATAAGTCGCTCACGATCGTCGGATTGGGCGCGTTCTTACACGACATTGGTATGAGCCGACTGCCGTTTAATGCAGAAGAGAAAACCGATCTCACCCCCGAAGAGTGGCGCATGATCAAGGAGCACCCTCAAATTGGAAAGCGCTTACTCGAAGGCGTGAAAGCTGTGCCGCAAGAAGTTCGCATGATGGTTCTAGAACATCACGAGCAACCCAACGGTTCGGGTTATCCGTCGGGTCTTCATGACAAGGAGATTTTTCTTCTCTCAAAACTCGTTTCCATTGCGGACAGTTTTTCCGCCCTCACGAGCAAACGGCCGTTTCGAGAGAACCCGTGCAGTCCGATCGAAGCACTTTCCTTGATGAACGAAGAACGTGGCAAGTTCGACATGAAACTACTGGCGACGTTTCGCGATCTCTTTGTTCCCATAAAATCAGGAGCTAAAAGGTAAATCAACCCGCGCGAGGCGCGTCTTTGTGGCGATCCGTACCGCGAGCTGTTCCAAACATACTGCGAAGCTGTCCACACGCAGCCAAAATATCGCGGCCGCGCGAATGACGAATTGTGGCCGTGACTTTACGGCTCAAGAGAAACTTTTGAAACGCTAACACTTCCGCATCCGTCGGACGTTTCCACGAAGCGCCCGGATGCTCGTTGAACGGAATGAGATTGATCTTCGCATTGGCGCGTCGAGACAGAGTCACGAGGCGTTCAGCATCAGCCTCGGTGTCGTTCACGCCCCGGAGCAGAACATACTCGAACATCATCCGCCGAAATTTTCCACCCGGATACGCGGCCGCAGCACGCACAAGATCGCCGATGGGATAGCGTTTGTTCACCGGCATGATCTCATCACGGATCGCATCGGTGGTGGCGTTCAGGGAAACCGCCAGGTTTACACCGACCCGCTCGCCTAGTGTCTTGATGGCCGGAACCAGCCCGCTCGTACTCACCGTTACCCGACGTTTTGAAAAGTTCAGTCCGCGCTGTTCAAGCAAGATCGTGCAGGCATCGAGGACATTTTCGAGGTTGTGAAGCGGCTCGCCCATGCCCATGAAGACGATGTTCGTGACAGAAAACTCTTTTCGGACACGCCATACTTGCTCAACGATCTCTCCCGCTCCCAGATGACGATCCAGTCCCTGAATACCCGTCAGACAAAACTTACACGCCATCGCGCAACCCACCTGGCTTGAAATACAGAGGGTCAAGCGCTTGATCCTTGTGCCTTCTTCGGTCTCTTCAGTACGAGGGATCAGAACGCTCTCAATGGTCTTGCCATCCGGCAAGCGCCACAGGAACTTCGTCGTACCGTCTTCCGCCAGGCCACGGTGGTGGAGCGCCAACTGCCCCATCGTCACGCGCTCTTCCAGCCACTCACGAAGATTCTGAGGAAGATCGGTCATCGTCGACCAGCTATCGGCCCACTCTTGGTACAGCCAACGGTAAATCTGGAACGAACGCATTTTCGTCTGTTTGGGCTTCACCAAGCCGCTCGAACTCAAGAGCTCTTCAAGAGCCGTGAGCGTGAGACTGAAGACGCTGATTTTATGCGTATTGGACGGAATCACCTACCGTTCGTAACGCGCTTTGTGGGTTCGTTCAAGAATGATCTACAATCTATTGTTTTTGTTTGAGTTTCCAGCTAGCCTGACGGGACTTCCCTATGAGAAAAGCCCGCGGGTTTCTTGTCTGGTATCTGGTGGCCACGCCGCTCCTCCTGTACACCGGGTTCGCTGGGCATTCCCTTGCGGGGTCTCCGCCGAAGTGGGATTGGCGCGATAGCGAGGCGCCCACGGATGCGGTCGTGATCCTCCACCACGGCAAGACCGTTTTTGAGTGGTCAAAAAATCCTGGCACGCTCTATCTCAATCAAAAGCACCCGCTTTGGAGCATATCGAAGAGTTTCATCAGTTTGGTCTTCGGCGCGGCCGAACGAAAAGGGTTTATTAAGCGAAACGAGTTTGTCTGTTTGCGTACACCTGAACTCTGTACGAAAGCGATGCATGACGTAAAGTTTCAGCACCTGTTACAGATGACGACTGGACTTCGTATGCGCGAGGTCTACGAAACGAACCCCGTTTTTTCCGATGCGCTTTCGATGCTCTACGGTGGGCGAAAAGAAGGTATGGGATTTTTTGCGGCATCCTTCCGTCGCCGCAGACCTCCCGGCGAAAACTGGGAGTACTCAAGCGGGACGACTAATATTCTTGCGACCGCGCTCGCCATTACCATTCAGAAAGAAGCCCACGAGGACTTTCACACGTTTTTCAAAAACGAGATTCTGAAACGAGCGGGTATCAGCGACTTCACATGGGAAACCGATCTCAAAGGCTACCCCGTAGGATCATCGTACCTCTTCATGTCCCCTCGGGATCTCGCCCGTGCGGGCCAGTGGATACTGGAATCTCAGAAAACTGGACACGCGCCGAACGGACTCCCTGACGACTGGTGGGACTTTTCTCTCACTCTGCCGAGCGCCGTACGCGAGCGTCCTCCATCCCGATCGGAGGGTGAACCGTTTCCAGGAGCTCATTGGTGGCTCAATGTTCCAGACCCGGAAGGCGACGGACGCCCCTTACCCGATGTCCCTCGAGACGCATTTGCGGCACTTGGACATTGGGGACAATCGCTTTGGATTATCCCTTCAAAAGATCTTGTGGTCGCGCGCGTGGCCCAAGACCGTAAAGGGCGCATCGACCGTAACCGTTTTTTAAGGACGATTCTTGCTTGGCTAAGAGAAAATCAAATCTAAAATTGTGGCTCACGCTCGCGGGAGTTGGGTTTGCGATCATACTCGCAGCGGTTCATCGGATCCGCCATCGCGCATCGGGATACTACGCAAAGGAACTCTGTTCTTGCCATTTTGTCGTGGGACAGACGCTCGAAGAATGCAAAACCGAAACGGCCGTGTGGCTTCCACTCGGTCGGGCGCGCATTCTGACGGATGGACCCAGTCCGGGCGTGGAAGCTCGTGTCTTAGGGTTCCGCCGCCGTGCTTTTTTTCGAACGGCAGAGACGGGATGCGCTGTTCAGTAGACTAGGGAGTGCCCTCAGAGGACACGCCCTAAAGCCCGGTAAACGACCGGGTGAGAATCAAAAGCGCGGGCCCCACGCGAAACGGCACGAGACGAGCCGAACGACTGCGAAACGCAGCAGGCATCTGGGTCCAAGGATTATCGGTATCCATCCAGTCGGACCACAGAGCCGCATCGACTTCGACACCTTGAATAGGCAGCATCAAGCGCTCGCTTGTTGTACGTACGAGATCTTCGAACGATGTCGCTTCTGCCGAGCGACCGGTCGAAAAGTCCGGTTCATAGTACTGTGCGATCCGCGCACCCTCGATAACGACTAAAAAATGTGATGGGGCTTCGGTGTCGGAGCGCTTCAGGCGAATCAACACTCCGTGATGGTTCGGCAGAAAACGCGCCCACCAACCCGTCAGTGGTTTTAACAGTCGCGTGAGCTTCAGTTCGGAAGCGTTCTTTGGAAGCTCGCGTGCGACCGCACTTTGGAGAACTTGAACCTGCGCGAGAAAATCACGTTCGGACAACGACCGCGTCACCGCTGACGCGAACGACGCCCTTGATACAACCACCATGTTGCGTCCGGCGAAACGAGCGCGTGACTGCTCGACCGTTTCACCGATCGTCTCGGTCACGGTTTCACCATCCGAGTAGACGACACTCGAGCGTCCCGCCTCCGACAAGATGAGTACAGGAGCCGACGAACTCTCTGAGGTCTGAGAGAGCGCCCGCTTGGGGGGATCAAACCATTCGACCAGCGACCGCCAGCACAGAGTCAGATCCATGTGGACGCCTCGTCTTGGTGCGCGCGCGGACGACGTTCTGGTTTCACGGTCTTGCGTTCCTGTTTCGTAAAACGAAGTGGAACTACGCCCAGAGGTGGAACATCGAGTGTGACCCGCTCCGTAACCACACCTGGACCGCCATTAGGTTTGTTTGGATCGGTGCGCGCACTCGCGAGTTCGCGGCCAAGGTCCGACACCTGTCGTTCTTCTTTGAGAACGAGTTCGGCCTGTATCATGCGCCGACCGGGGTTGAAGACAAAGGCTGAGGACTGTGAACTCTCCTTTTCATCGGCCTTGTCTCCGGCAAGCCAAATCACTTCGAGTCGCTCATCGGAAACATGGCCTTCGTCCTCGAGATCGGCCAACCCACAGAGCCCGTCACTGAATAGTTTCCATGCTCTCCGCGAACCGTCAGCTTCTTCGAGAAAATCGGGTGCTTGGAAAAACAACACCTTACCTTTGCCGTTGCGGATCAAGTCGTAGCGAACGCCGAGTTCCATCTCGAGGTCCTTCTTATGTTGACGCCGAAAATCTGAAACAAGACGGTTGCAGGCCTCAGTACGCAGCCCTCGCAGCGGCAGCGCCAACACACGGCCCTGCTCGGACCACTTCAAGAGTTTTTTTAGGCGATCGGACGTTAAGATCATCTGCTCATCCACAACCGCAACGCGTGTGTCAGGAAGATGCGCCAGCATCTCGAACGACGCCGTCGTCACAACCCGGCCGCGTCCACGACGTTCAAGTTCTACTTGAAGATCGCACGCTCCGCCCCAGAGCTCCGGACTCAAGTAGACAACACGCGCAGGCGTCGACCACTCACCACGTTCCAGTCGATCCGCCAGATTCTCCACGCGACTGCGGAACCCTCTTCCCAGCGCTAACCAGTCGGTCGACTCCAGCCAAACGCTTCCACCACTCGAACCGGCGATCAACAAAGACTTGAGTAAAAGAAACTGCCGTTCGGATTCGCGCAAACGAAACCAAGCGCCCTGTGAACTCCACACAATCGCGCCACGACATTTGTATTCGCCTGCCGAACCCACGCGCGCCATCGCCGACGTGAGCACCCGGCCAAGGCGCTCAAAATCTGGTGCACCAGAAACAATGTGTGCAAGCAGCTGCGATTCGAGAACATTGGGGTCCGCTTCAGGACAGAACAGTTCGACCCAGTCGATGTCAATCGCGAGCCCCTGCTTACAAAGATGTTGCTGGCAACGCAGGCGAAACGCTTCTTCGAGAAAGTGCCGGGTCCACCGCCGATTGACGGGTTCCATCGTGCGCGATCGCCAACGTTCGGAAGTCACGGGATCCGGCTCGATAAACTCCTCAAACGAAAAAAACTGCTCGGTTGCCGTCCGCAGCTCTTGCGAAAAAGCTTGCGTGCAGTCGCCGGTCTCGCCGCGAAACGTGTCGCAACCGATATCGCCCCCTTGCTGGACACTGCCACGATAGTACTTCCAAAAACTTCCGGTCAGCGTCAGCGAAACACGACGAAACTCTTTCGGATGCGCGTGTTCGTAGTCAGCCAGAAAAACATGCAACCGCGAAAGAAAACCATCAAGCCGCTTGCCGACCTCAGCCGATGCAAGACTTGGTAACGGGAAGATTCGCGGTGGCATCGCTACGACAAAGTTTGCGCCGTGCCGATCTTGAGCAAGATTGCGAGTCTGGCCGATCACATCGGCTGGCAAACCCGCATTTGGAAAATTAATCCCTGGTTCAGGCACAGGTGACAGGCTGACCGAAAAACCTTTTTCAAGTGCTGCATCAAGAAAACGCGCCAGACGATGTTGCAGATCCGTCTCAAACGCGTGCCAGGGAACGAAAGCGACCAGGTCTCGACAGCCCGCTTCGTAAATCTGCTCGAGCGCGTTCCCTATCGCCGACGGATTTACTTCCCAATAGTTGAAGAAAACTTGAAGCGCCCTCATAGCCCCCAATAACAAAATATTTTCATATCCTTGGACAAGAGTCACGGTGATAATGCTAAGTGTCGTGAATTTTTCAGTCTGCTTGTGACACGGGGATATGGCATAGAGGTTCTGTGGACTTCGCACCGACTGAAATGGCAACCCAAACACGCCTTCTTGCGCGCAAGTTCGTCACGGACGAGTTGCAGCCCATCGTCGCTGCCGACGAGAAGGCGGAACGATTCCGCACCGAAATCATCGCAAAGTTCGGCGCACTGGGCCTTTGCGGGGTCCCCGTACCCGATACCTACGGTGGCGCGGGTCTCGGATACCGCGAATACATCGGCGTTATCGAAGAAATCGCCAAAGCCAGCGCCAGTTACGCCATCAGCGTCGCGGTGACCGGCCTTGTTCAGCTTGTCTTGACGCGGTTCGGATCTGAAGAACAGAAAAAGAAGTTTCTCCCACGATTAGCATCGGGTCAGAGTATCGGTGCGTTCGGCCTGTCGGAGCCGTCCGCTGGATCGGACCCTTCCAGCATGCGCACGACGGCGACACGCGACGGCGATACGTACGTTGCCAACGGTACAAAGTTTTGGATCACACAAGCCGACGTTGCCGAGATCATTTTGCTGATGGCGCGAACGGGCCCAAAGTCGTTTTCTGCTTTCATCATCGATCGTGGAAGTCCGGGCGGTGTAGTTCCCGGTCTCAAGACGGGTAAGCGCGAACGAAAGATGGGACTGCATATCTCTCACACGATGGAGCTTCTTCTTGAGAATGTTCGCATTCCAGCGAGCCACCGCATTGGTCCCGAAGGCGATGGTCTCAAGTGCGCACTGTACGCGCTTGATCGCGGCCGCATCACCGTCGGCGCGACCGCTCTCGGTATCGGCGAGGCCGCCCTGGGTGTCGCGATCAACCACGCACGACTCCGTGAGCAGTTTGGTCAGCCGATCGGTGCGTTTCAAGGTGTCTCGTTTTTGCTCGCGGATATGCGAACACGACTCGATGCCGCTCGTTTGCTGGTGGAACGCGCCGCCTGGGAAGTCGATCAAAACTTGGGCGTTACACAGAGTGCCGCGATGGCGAAACTTTTTTCAACCGACACGGCGATGCAGCTCACGACTGATGCTGTTCAGGTTCTAGGTGGGTCGGGCACCACGGAAGAGTTTCCTGTCGAACGCTACATGCGCGAAGCCAAGGTCTTGCAAATTGTCGAAGGCACCAATCAAATCCAACGCTGGGTGATCGGCCGCGCGCTCGTTGAAGGGGAAAAAGCGTGAACCGTTTTGAAGTCCGCGATCTCGGCATCGCTTGGGAGAGCCATACATCGCCGCCCCCCTCGGATCACGCGGCACTCGCCACGGCTTGGTCGGATCTTCAAAAGCGCTTTTCGTCCGATGAGGTGGGCTTTTTCAATGTTCCCGCGCATTCTGGTGTCGCCGATCTCGAGGCAAGCCTAAGTCTTGCTGCCCACTTCCGAGAACAGACATGGCTTAAAGACGTCTTGTTTTTAGGAATCGGTGGAAGCTCGCTCGGGCCCTTGACGCTTCTCAAGGCGCTGGGTCGTAAAACCCCGTCCGGTATTCGTAATCACTTTCTCGAGAATCCCGATCCCGTCGAATGGCTCGACACACTTCGCGACCTCAAACCCGAGAATACGCTGGTCGTCTGCACCACAAAGAGTGGCTCAACGTTTGAAACGCTCGCGCAGTTCTTACGCGCACTCGACTGGCTCGGTGTGGACCGCTGGAAAACTCAGTGTGTTGCGATCACGGATCCGACGTCGGGAAACCTCCGGGCGTTCGCCGAACGTGTCGGCATGCCCACACTCAGCATTGCTCGCTCGATTGGCGGTCGCTTCAGTGTTTTTTCTCCAGTAGGGTTTTTTCCACTCGCACTCGCTGGATTCTCGGCACCGGCCTTTCTCGAAGGCGCCGCGCGCATGCGACGCGCTCTGATCGAAACTCCCGCCGCAGAGAACGCTCTCTTTGGCGAGGCCGCCACACGCATCCGCCGCTTTTCGAATGAGCCGATTCACGTGTTCATGCCCTACAGCTCGCGACTCACGGGACTTTCAGAATGGTGGGTGCAGCTCTGGGGTGAGAGTCTCGGAAAAAACGGCAAGGGCTTCACTCCCGTCGCCGCACTCGGTGCGCGCGATCAGCACAGCCTTCTTCAACTCCTTCGCGATGGCCCTCAGGACAAGGTCACGTATTTTGTTCGCGTGCGAACGGTGAGCGATCCCGTCACGATTCCGCACATGGAGGACCCACGCCTCCAGTCGCTGGAGTACCTGAACCTACTCGAAGGGCATTCTTTTCATCATCTCTTGCAAGTCGAGCTGGATTCGACCTGTCGCGTCTTAAAAAACGCCGGACGGCCCTTTTCGGTTTTTGAAATCGAAGCCGTCAATGAACGGACTCTCGGTGGCCTCATGTTCCTGCTTTGCACATGGACGGCGTTTACGGGCACCCTCTGGCAGGTCAATCCCTTTGATCAGCCCGGCGTCGAAGAGGGAAAACGGTACATTCGCTCCTCACTCGACTCCACTCGTATTTGACAACACGTGATGCCGATCCGACACTAGTAGGGGCATGTCCAAATCACCCAAAACATCCAAGTCCTGGGACGAGTCCGGCGACAAGACCGAAGTTCTCACCGGCGTCCAAGAGACGCTCAATCGCGAGCTGCAGAACGCGAAGCAACAAGAAGCCTGCCTCATCGTCATCCGTGGGCCCGAACAGGGACATCGCTTTTTTCTTACGAACGACACCATGGTGGTCGGTCGCGATGCCACTGCTGATATCTCGATCCCTGATAAGAGTATTTCTCGACAGCATGCTCGTCTCGAGAAAGCCGGCGAGAACATCGTTATTGTCGACATGGGATCGGCGAACGGAACGATCATCAACGGTAAGAAGATGCCGCCATCGAGTCCCGCTCAGCTCGCCAAGGAAGACATGGTACGACTCGGGAACGTGATTCTGAAGTACGTTCCGGCTGGCGCATACGAGATTCTCTTTTATGGGGACATGGACTCCAAGGCGTATACGGACTCCCTCACGCAGATTTCGAACAAGCGCTACCT
Source organism: uncultured Oligoflexia bacterium (assembly GCA_964549505.1). GTDB lineage: Bacteria > Bdellovibrionota > UBA1018 > UBA1018 > CAZJVD01 > CAZJVD01. Next base: position 91,789 of record CAZJVD010000006.1, on the reverse strand, counting down.
CGAAGAACGTTTGGACGCTGAGTTCAAACGCTCACGCGCTCTCGGTGACGACTTCAGCGTGGTGTTCATGGATGTCGACTTCTTTAAAAAGCTGAACGACCAGTTTGGTCACGACGCCGGCGACTTCGTCTTACGCGAACTCGCATCCCTGGTGCGCGGAAAGTTCGTCGGACCAAAGGACGTGTTTGCTCGTTATGGCGGCGAGGAGTTTGTGATCTGTTACGTTAAGAAAACCGCTCAACAGGCCGCCGAGTCGGCCGAATTGATCCGCGCCGGAATCCAGAGTCACGCGTTCGTTTTTCAAGGACAGCGTCTGCCTGTCACCATGAGTTTTGGGGTGGCTGAACTCGATAGCCTTATGGAACATCAAAATGCTCTTCTCAAAAAAGCCGATGGCGCACTCTACGACTCAAAACGTGGCGGTCGAAACCGCGTGACGGTAGCACCATGAAATCCCGCCCCTGGCCACTCGTTCTATTGGCGCTTGGGAGTTTTCTGTCTCCCGTGACGAACACGATTCTCAATGCATGGATCGAGAACAAGAGCGTCCTCGACTATCTCCGGTACTTTTTTACGAATCGATCGGGATCCGCGATTTTTGAATACTATATTCTCGATCCGATCTCGGGCATCGCGATTTGGACGATGAAACTTTGGGTGTATCCTTTTTTTCTAACCCTCCAGAGTCTGACGCTATTTAAAAACATCTTTATCTGGTGGACCGAGTACCAAGGTCGCGCATCGGGATTGGTGCTCGCCGCCGTCTGCCTTGTGAACATCTTGGTCGTTACGTATTACCTTCTCCCTCAAGTACGCGTTTTCTTCTTTAATCGTCGCATGCGCTGGTGGGAGGCGGCCCCGCGTTTTCATCTAGGCTTACCCGCCACGTTACGCCGTGAAGGTCAATCGCCGTGTCCGGTTCGTATTGTCGATATATCGGTTGGCGGATTTTTTTCCGAAGCGGGCCCGGCTGATCTTCAAGTCGGCAACTATGTTGAGGTTCATTTTGAGTTGATGGATGTCGTTTATCTCGTACGCGGAAAGATCGTGCACACCGGTCGAGGCGGCGCAGGAAACTTTGGAGTCCAGTTCGACAAGTTTGAAGAAGCTTTAGAAGATCAGCTACACAGTCTCATCGCCGCATTGAAAGTCTTGGGACGCGCGACCAATCGGAACACCGACATGTCATTGAAAAACTTCAAAGCATGGATCGTTCGCCTGGTGAAAACCGGAAAAGGTCTCGTGCCCGAAGTCCAGGTACAAAAAAAACCACGACCCGTGAAGAACCAGCCCGACAAGGTGGCCTGACAAGATCACCGAGTACGGTGTCCTCGGACGTGCCCGTATTTCAAACAAAATTTCGAGATCCAGTCGCTTGCGGCACACTTCGTAGGCGCGACTGCAGCCAGAGTGCGGTGGTCTTGAGGCCGTCCCGAAGTTTCACACGATGTCGCCAACCCATCCACTTCTCTGCTTTTGACGGATCACTGAGAAGGCGCTCGACTTCGCTCGCCGGAGGACGTTTCTTGGTGTCTTTCGTGCGAACACTCTCTAGAGAAAACTGCGACGCCGTACCCACGCCCAGTTCCACCAGAACCGCGCCGATCTCACGCACTAACGCTTCAATCGAAATCTCGCTACCCGTCCCGAGATTCATCGTCTGTCCACAAACACCATCCGTTTTCCACGCCGCTTTGAATCCCTCGACCGTATCTGAGACAAACGTAAAATCGCGCGTGGGATGGAGCGAACCCAGTTCCAACGTCTGCCCCGTCAACCACTGACTCAAGATCGTCGGAATAATCGCTCGTGACGACTGGCGCGGACCATAGGTATTGAACGGTCGAACGGTGACCACGGGCGCATTGAAACTTCGAAAAAAACTTTCCACCAGCTGATCGGCGCCGATCTTACTAGCCGAATACGGCGACTGTCCCTGAAGACGATGATCCTCGTTCATAGGTACGGTCTGCGCCGTCCCGTACACTTCGCTGGTAGACGTGTGAATCATGCGTGTCACACCTTGATCACGACATGCTTTTAGAACATGAAACGTACCCTGCGTGTTCACAGCCATCGCTTCCTGAGGAGCGATGTAGGAAAACGGAATACTGATCATGGCGCCCAAATGAAAAACAGCACTCGTACCACGAACGGCGCGATCCACGGAATCCTGGTCGCGAAGATCGCCGAAAACCGTCTCGACACCGGAAGCAACATCGGATGCTAGGTCTTCAAGCCACCCCGTGCGTCCTTGGGAGTTGTACCGAACCAGAGCGCGGACCTGAACACCGTCGCGCACGAGCGATTCGACTAAGTGACTACCGATGAAACCACTAGCACCTGTGACGAGAACTTTGGTCACCTGAGAAACCTCTTTGGTTCGTTCTCAAACCAGTCGAGCGCTTTCGCATAATCATCGGGGTTACCGATATCAAGCCAATCGCACGGTTCGCGGTAACCGATCACCGAACGTCCTTCGTTCTTGAGTGTCGTCATCAGATCCGGAAGATCCAAGTATCCAGAAATCTTTGAAAGAACCACAGGCTGAAACACATAGATGCCCATGCTCACGAGAAAATCGAGTTTGGGTTTCTCACGATACTCTTTGAGCTCATTCTGAGGACCTAGCTCGATCACACCAAGATCGATTTTCACGTTGCGCTCATAGAGTGCGATCGTGACATCGCGATCAGGGCTAGCGGTATGCGCCGTGTAGAGCTTATTGAAATCCAGCGTCGTGAGAAGGTCACCGTTCATCACCAGAAACGGTGCTGTCGGTCGCTCGATCAGCGCCAGGGGTCCAGCCGTCCCGAGCGGTTCGGACTCGTAAGAATACGTGAGGTTGACACCCCACTTTGAACCATTTCCAAAATAAGCTTCGAGCAATCCCCCTAAGTAACCCACGCATAGAATCACGCGCTTGAATTCGTAGTACGCAAGCTGTCGAATCAACACTTCCAGAATGGGCATTTCACCGACGGGCATCAACGGTTTCGGCAGAATGGTCGTGTACGGAGCAAGCCTCCGACCTTTTCCACCCGCCAGTAGAACCGCTGTCTTGACACTTCCTTGAGTGGTCTCCAACGATCCCCCTACACTTTCGGCAGCGCTCGGTAACGAATACGCTTCGGGGCCACATGATCGGTGCCCAGGCGCTTTTTCTTCTCTTCTTCGTACAAGCGATAATTACCCTCGAAAAACACGACCTGACTATCACCCTCGAACGCCAGAATATGCGTACAAATGCGATCTAAGAACCAGCGATCATGGCTGATGACAAGAACGCAGCCCGCGAAGTTGACGATGGCATCCTCGAGAGCTCGAAGCGTGTTGACGTCGAGATCGTTCGTAGGTTCGTCGAGCAACAAAACGTTAGCGCCGGTTTTGAGCATCTTGGCAAGATGAACGCGATTGCGCTCTCCCCCGGAAAGTACTCCAACCTTCTTGCTCTGATCCGAGCCCGAAAAATTAAACCGAGCGCAATAGGTTCGTGAAGAAAACTCGCGGTTGCCGAGCATGATCGTTTCGTTTTTGCCGTCGGCGATCTCTTCCCACACGGTGACGTCAGCGTTCAGCGAATCGCGCGACTGATCGACGTACCCAAGTTTCACCGTCTCCCCGACACGAACCGATCCCTTATCCGGCTTTTCCACACCCGTAATCATTCGAAACAGTGTCGTCTTACCGGCACCGTTACCGCCGATGATACCGACAATGCTGCCTGGTGGAATCTTGAAGCTCAGATTCTCAAAGAGAACCTTGTCGTCATAGCTTTTCGAAATGCCATTGGCCTCAATCACGACTTGTCCCAAACGAGGACCGGACGGAATGTAGATCTCTAAATCCTCAACAGACTTCTGTGAATCTTCAGAAGCCAGTTTCTCGTAAGCCTGAATACGAGCTTTGTTCTTTGCTTGGCGCGCGCGCGGTGACATGCGCACCCACTCGAGTTCGCGTTGCAGAGTCTTCTGGCGACGCTCCTCTTGCTTCTCTTCCAGCGCCAGACGCGCTTGTTTCTGTTCGAGCCAGGAACTGTAGTTACCCTTCCACGGAATTCCATGACCGCGATCGAGCTCCAAGATCCAGCCAGCGATGTTGTCTAAAAAGTAACGATCGTGGGTGACCGCGATGACGGTGCCTTCGTATTTTTTCAGAAACTCTTCGAGCCACTCGACACTCTCAGCATCCAAGTGGTTGGTGGGCTCATCGAGAAGCAACACGTCGGGTCGACTGAGCAACAAACGACAAAGCGCTACGCGACGTCGCTCTCCACCTGAAAGATGGGTGACGCCTTGATCGGCCGGAGGACATCGTAACGCCTCCATGGCCTCGTCAAGCAGTCGATCGACTTCCCAACCATTGAGCGCTTCGATTTTCTCCTGAACGGTGGCCTGATCCTCAATCAACTTCTCCATCTTGTCAGGGTTGACGTTTGGATCCGAGAGCGCATGACCAATCTGTTCAAAGCGCTTCATGAGTGAGGCAAGTTCGCCGAGACCCTCAAGAACGTTTTCTCGGACCGTTTTCGTTGCGTCCAACAGAGGTTCTTGCGGAAGGTAGCCGAACGTAACACCGGGACTTGGAAGAACCTGGCCGTTGAAATCAAGCTCGAGACCCGCGATCACCTTGAGCAGCGTGGATTTTCCCGCGCCATTGAGTCCGAGAACTCCGATTTTCGCACCGTGATAAAACGACAAAGAAATGTCACGAAGAACCTGTTTCTTCGGCGGATAGATTTTATCCACATGGACCATGGAAAAAACGTACTTTTCAGCCATAAATGAGAGGTACTTTATGTCTGTCGCTTAATCAAAACAAATCAAAGTTTTGTCGCATTTTTTCCGATATTTAAGACGTGAAATCTAAATTTCCGTTGGCCGTTCTCATTCTCAGTACATCGCTCGCCGTCGCGGCTCCGCAGGCATTCGCGGCGCCTGCGACATCGTCGTCACCGGCTGCAAAGCTGACGGGAAAGCCGACACTGCCTACGGACGGCACAGGTTCCGGCGTCGACTCCGGCACCGACTCCAATAAGGCGGCGAAACCTCCCGTCGATCCGGACGCCGACTACGATCGCCTCGATGGCAAAGGCAAGAGCGGCGTCAAAGTCGACTTCATCGAGTGGGAAGGCAATGTCGAAGTCCATACTTACCCCAAAGGGAGTACCGCCGGCCTCGCTATGAAAATCGACCGCAGTAAAAAAGACAAACCCGTGATGGTCATGGGTTACCGCTTTAAAAGTGACGCCAACAACCAACTGATTCGCCGACATATTCTGAGCATCCCAATGTCGGATGGGTTTAAGGTTTACCGCGACCCTGAGCCCAAAGAGTACGACAAGTTCATCGCTACCAATCATGCGCTCGCTGGAAATATCAAACTTGTCACACTCGAACCTGGCCCAAAGGAAAACTATCCTGAAGGACACCCGGGTCCAAACGCCGTCGCAGGTCCGACGGTCGCCGAAGACGAGAAACCCGCAAGCGACTACCCGATCAGGGGCGAAGCGCCTTCGCAGGGTTCGTCAGCACCGTTGATTCATTCGTCAGCGCCCGAACAGCCGACGACGCCAACCCGACCCAGTCCTGCGAAAGACCGCTCGCCCGGTCAAAGCGAAGGCAGCCCAGGACATTTTTCCTGGTAACTCTCCCCTAGACTCGCTTCCGGCGAATCGTATTTCTCAACGCTGCTATTGAAACGCACACACGCATACATTCTTTTAGGTTCATATTCATGCAGCAGGCGCGCGCATCCATGCGCTCCTCGGCCCTTTCCATCCATGGGCCTCAAGGCCTGCGCATGAATATGAACCTAAGAGAATGTATGGGTTTGAGAATTTGAATAGCAGCGTTGAGAAATACGATTCGCCGGAAAGCTAATCGAGGGGAAAGGGGTAAGGGGCTCCCAAGCGTTTGATTGCTCTCCGGCGAAACTTTTTTAAATCTGGTGGCGAGTTCAGACTCCGATCACGGTTCCACCGCCACTGCCGCCACTACCTCCACCGGGGTCAGTGTTCGGATCGACGATTTCGCAGTAGCGAATATCAATCATGCTCTGAGGTGGCATGGCGTCGTTGATGTGAACCTTGTTATGAACCGAGTCGTAATCCCAGCTGGAAGCGAGCGTTCCTTGAATGAACGCTTCGATCGTTGCCGCATCAACGTTACCGTGACTGAGCACGAAGTCGTTGATCGTATGAAGCGTAACGGTCACAAGCGAACCGATGTCCGCCAAACCTTGCGTGTACTGTCCGCCGGCCATGTCGACCGAGATTCCGTGCGCAAGCGCGATGAGATCCAAGTGGCCGTACCCGTATTCGTTCTCGCCCACATGAGGAACGGTCGCCAGGTTGTTATACACAACACCCGACACAAGAAGCGGCCGACCTTGCTGCAACACTTGCAGCTTCTCGTACACAACCGAAGGATGAATCGTTTCCAAATGTGCGGGCACAAACTTTCCGCTCAAGGTGCTGGCAGGCGCATTGCGTGTGCAAAAACTGGCCTTAGCAGGTACCTCGAGATGCTCGGGATCGGGCACGGGTGTCACACCCACAGGATACGTCGCGCAGATGTCGTTTTCGTCAGCGACAAGCACAACGGCCAACGCCGCATCGGTGCGAAAAAATCCCAAGCTCCGCGACTGCGCGAGCTTGTCGTCATCCATACCGCGATTGAGCGATGCCATCACGAGCTCGCCACCGTCACTAGCCGTTTCACTCGGTTGGTTCATGTTCGCACGCAGATAGTCCTTGATCTGGGTGGTCGTCATCGTCGCACTTTTGAGAACGGCTGGCACCGTTCCGTTCTTGTAGAGTTTTCCTGCCCACGACGAGTTCGTCGAATGCCCCAGCATCACGGCGACCTGGTAGTCAGCATCTGCTGGAAGGGCGTCGATAAACGCCACGATACCGTCCGCAATCGCCGCTTTCTCTTCGCTCAGTGAACCCGAAGTATCGGTCACAAACAGAATATCGATCTTCTTGGTGATCTCAGCATCCGGCTGCTGAAAGTGATCCACATAGCAGGACGCGTTCGGCGTCACTGGATCCCCGGCGCCCGGATCTCCGAAGGGATCCTCAAAGGCCTGCTCCAGGGCATTCAGCTGCTCCGGCGTTGGCAAACATCCTGTCTGCCACGTCAAAAGGGTCATAAGACCCAAACCCAATGTCTTGCTATCCGAGACCCATTTCTTCATACACACCCAAGCTCCAATAGTTAAAGTTTATTATGTTTGTTAAGTTTTGTAAACACGTCGCGTCATTTTTTAGTAAGCTACTAAAATTATTGAGTTTTTTATGGGGTTAGGCGGGCGAAGGGTATGAGAACCAGCTCGGTTCAGGGACGGCAAACAACACGCGACCGGGGGCGTGTCCTATTTCCGCTTTGATCCGCTATCCGACGGCGGAGTGACACGTAACAAATTCAATGTCCGTCGGAGCGCGCTCACCGAAGTCTTAAGCTCGACAACCGCTTCGGTAAAATCCGGATCAGTGATTTCATAAAGACTTCGAGCCACATCGCTCTCCTGCACAGAGAAGAAAACGGAGTCTGGGATGGCCATGACATCAAATGCACCACTCACCGAAAGAAGACTGATCGTCTCGATCTGGTCAAGATACTGCGAAAGCTTCTTAAGCCGCGTTTCGCTGGTCTGTTCCTCCCAGTCACCGGCGCGCTTGACTCTCTCCAAATGCTTGATCAAGGCGAGACGTGCGTTCTGTAAGCGATAACCAAGATCTCGTGCAGTACGCCGATCTTCGTCAGCACCCGAGTCGCTTTCGTTGAGAATCTGCACGATCGGAATGAAATCCGACTGCTTCAAACGATAGAAAAATTCGTCCAAGTCGCCGAAACAGATTTTCTCAAGCTGAAACCGCGACAAACTCTCTCGATCGGCGTCGTCCCTTTTGCTCAAACGACGTACAAAAATGGGGACCGAAAGACGGCGCAACGCCATAAGAGGAACCAAGGTTCCACGAAACCATGATTCAAATGTCTTGAGCTCAGGGGGAACAAAAGAGCCGGTATAGAACTGTTGGTGGGAACTGAGTGCTGCGGTTGGTTCGATCATAGCGGTTACATAGTCGCGTGGGGCGACGAGCGGGCCACCAATACCGCCGCCTTGATCACCACCGCCGATATCACCGTTTCGACCGTCACGACCCTCTTGATCGTCACCACCGATCAGCTCACCACTTTTCTTACACAGCGCCGCCCCGGAAATACTCGAGGGATCAGCAGTCTTACGCACAACTGAAAAGCGCGAATTGAACGCAAATACAGCAGCCGCTTCGGGACCGCGCAACCCACGGCGTGCGGCGCGGAGTTGGGTGTCGGAATCACGGATCATGACCACGGACGGTTGAACAACAGACGGTTGGCCAATCGTCTGTCGAGACGACTGCGTCGGCGCTGCTTGCGCCGCCACTTTATGCGCTAAATTTTGTAAGGACGCGCTGATCGCCGGCGCTAACCAATCGAGCAGTTCAAACGATGGAATGGCGATTGGAAAGTATTTTTTTCCTTCGGCTCGTTCGGCGTCGCTGATTTCACCGTCCAAAGTCCTTACACGTGTGATGGTTCCGTGTTCCTCGAGAATTTTGTGTGACAGGAGACCGACAATCTGGCCGGACTCGGTTCCGATCACCAAGCCACCGCTCATTCCGTATTGTGCGTAAGCGTCCGAAATCAAGTAAAGTCGAGAAATCCCCGGAACGAAACCTTCAACGAATGCTGTGTCCAGAATCTTGGGAGCAGACTTATTCGACAAATCGTCAGGCGAACCACTGCTGACCGAGCGAATGAACGTCGGAAGCATGGGACGCTTCGATTCGTCATAGGCACTAAGCGCCGCACGACCATAGGAATAACCACCGACATCCACATTGATACTTTCCAACAACGGACGCATGGCCAAAAGAGCAAGACCACCGAGTCCACCTGATTGCCATTCCCTGACCGCCGAATCCAAGTCAGGATCCGTCACTTGTTCGAATGCGTTTTTTTCAAGCGCCTGCGGATCGATCACACGCAAGAGTGCTCCGCCTTTGTAGTAGTCAGCGGTCTCGAAATCGACATCGACTTGCACGCGACCAAGATAAGGGCTCCAAATCCAATGACAGAAACGGGTGCGTGTCGGGTCTTTCGCGTGCAATGGCACGTGCTCACTGGTGACAGTGAAGTATTGTCCGCCCTCTTGAAGGAGCCAACCCGAGCCTCTCAATGTTGGATTCGAACTGCCGCACACGTCCGAAGCGACCTTAACGATGTGGATACGCGCGTCCGAAATCACACGCGTGCGCTCTTGCACACTCGACGTCGACTGCAATCCGTAAAACCGGCTTTGGTCGCCAGCAAGCCCTGAGGTCAGGACCGCTACGACCCCGAAAACAAGACTCGCAACCGTCAGCACGATGCGCTCAGTTTTCCTCATCGACCACCGTATCCCGTAAACCTTCTTGCCAAGCTGTATCCTCAATGACGTAACGGGTACTTCTAGCACTGCCCACTTTTGAGGCCAATCCTTGTTTTTCCCATTCGAGCAACAGACGATTGACCGAACTTCTTGATTTTCCAAGAATGCGCTCGATCTCCTGACGACTGAGCGGACCGCCACTGCTCCCCAAAGGTAACCCCGGCCTATCGCGTCGCACAGCACGAGCTGCATTGGCCAATCGCTCGGTTCTCTCCTCCCGCTCGAACACCAAACGGCGCCACTCCGGCTGCTGACCGAGTTCCGCCACCAACCCCGGCGTTCGTATGACTTGCACCTGACTCCAGTTTCCATCGGCGAGCACCCGACCTTGGCGCGAGCGCCACTCGAGAATACCGCCGGTGACGGTTTTCAAACGCGAAAGCAAATTGAAGATCTTCGAGTTGTGAATCAACGGATCAAAACGCGTGATCCCGAAACAAACCGAACAGAACTCATCAGCTGGCACGACCGATCGTTTTTCCAGTAGATCCAGGGCACGCACCATCGCTTCTGAAATCACACGCTGGTCGGTGAACAGATCTGTGATCTGAAGACGCGCAACATCGGCCAAAATACGAACACCTGGACGCACACGACGCTCATGAAGAAGCTTACGCAAGTTTTCCGCAAGCTTCGCAAACGGAAACCCTGCTTCGATCGGCCGTTGCTCATCGACAATCAGTCGCACGAGCTCTGAAAAGAAAAGGTCCTTCGAATTCCAAAGAGGATGTCGCTCCAAAGACTCACGGTATCCGTCTGCAAGCCCTTTGTTCTCACCCGTTGCCGCAAGCAAAAAATGAATCACCGAGTTCTCAAAATCAAAAAGTTCGTAACCGGGACTTTCAGGTATCCGCACACGTCGCACCCAGCGACCGATCACGTCCTGCGAAGCCGGATCAAAGAGACTCAGCCATAAAAACGCGTTCTTGAGCATCCAACCATCTTCGACGGTAAAGCGATGCAGGTCTAAAATCGGTGGACTACCCGAGAGGAGCGCCATCACACGCTCTACCGGAAAAAGATCAGGACGCACGAGCCATCGCCACACCCAGAGGTACAAGCGATCCACAAACTCCGACGGAACGACGTTTTTCACATCATCCGGATGCAAGAAACCCTGAAGCGTACGCAAACGATACAGTTTGAGATGAAAGTGACCCGCATGGGATGCCAGCCGCTCTAAGAACGACGCATCCACCGACGTGGCAAAACGATGAAAAGGCAGCAACCGTCGAAACATCCTGGCATACTCAAAGTAATCCAAGCGATCGACTGCTTCACGCGCGCGACACACGTGCTCCACCGAACCCGATCGAAAGAGCATCCTGTCGCTCAGAGCTGTCAGCCGACGTTCGTGAAACGTCTTCTCTTCAACATCAAGCGGGTCGGTCGTAGGGAACTCATCCAGCGCCTGGCTGGCGCGTGCCAACATTCCCTCATAGGGAAGTGCAAGATTCTCCATGCAAAAGAGCGCGTTCATGAGTGAGTTCACGCGTTCCGACGGATGCTCGGATGCCGTCGACGCACCTAAGAAGTGATCGAGCGCGACCGAAAAGTCACCGATCAAATAGGCTGACAGACCGCGCTCGAAAAGAAGCGCAAATGTCACCGCAGACGGCGTCGCACTCAACAAACCAGCCGCTTGCTCAATCAGATCGAGCGAACGCTCATAGTTGCCACGTGCGCGCTCGATCGAGGCCGTGAGCAACACGACTTCGGCGACCAACTGCCCGCCTAAACGATGAGCCAAGCCACGCAACACACCATCATCGAGAGGACCATAGGGAATCTGAAGCTCACCTTTGATCTCCGTCAGAAGTGCCTGCGCCTCGTCTGTCTTCGGAATGATTCGGTAGCGTCGACCCAGGCGGATTTTTTCGCGCGCGTTCATCGCTGCATACCGCCTTGCTGAATAGGATTGATAAACCCGGGTTCGCGTCGAAGCGATGCCGCGAGAATCGATCGAACGAACTCTCTTACGCCCGCAGCTGACTCACTCGAAAAGGCACGCTGGAGGATCTCTCCCCGTGTTTTTTCGACTCCCGGACTGAGCTTCACGGTTTCCGAAATCCACGCCCACCACTGGGAAGCTGTTTTAAGATCGCCACCGCGCCCCAGATTCTGACGAAATCCAATGAGAGCATCACGTTCTGGACCACGGACCGATGGCAATACAAAGTCGATCGCTGCACGCAAAAGATCTTCTGCGAGTAACAAAACGGACACATCCGTGCACGTTAGCGATTCGGGACCGCTCTTACCAAACGCCGGCTCGTAGTACGGCAGGACACAATTCTCAATCCACTGCGTTCGGTAGTTCCGTAGTACCGGACCGACCGCTAGCGCGAGAAAATGTGCACGTTCGGCTTGTATCTCAGAAGTGGGGCCCGGCTTTTCAGCCTCGATCGCGATCAACGACAAACTCTTAAAAAAGTCGCGATAGTTCTCACGTTCCTGCGATGTACTCAGCTGGGACAAGCGTTGAAAAGCAAGGTGCGTGGCTGCTAAATCAAACTCAATCGAGTCGACCATGTCCCAAAGAACATTCGAATAGTTGATCAGCTTTTTCTGTCCACCGGTCAGCAACCCGAGACGCGCTCGGTGTATGCCTAGTTCGTCGACCGTCGTTGTCCAAATCCAGAAGGCCGGGTCATTTTCCGCCTCGCCGCTCGAACCACTCGGAAGTATTCCTTGCAGACGCATGGCTTGACCGCCGTCATACCGAAAATGTTCGTGAAACGGATCGAGTCCCGAAGTCGCACGGCGGTAAGCCAGACACCGAAAGACTCCCGGTTTCTCGACGAGGCAAAGATTCTCGCCTTCCGAAACAAGCGTCTGAATTCCTGAAAATGTGCGAACCCATCTGAGCCAGCCGGTATTGAGATTACCGAAACGCGGTTGGCGCGGCGAATTCCAACCCGAGTCCGTGGTGTCGCGTACAGAACCGAACTGAACCGAGAAGCACTCCACTTCGGAACGGTCACCCAGAAGACAAATCAGATCCGCCGAAGGAAAAATACGTAAGACACGACCCGGGACAATCGGAGACGTATTGTCATCTTTCAAGACAAAGTAAAATCCACCATACGAGGTGGGGTCGGATCCAGCTTTCCAAATACGAAGACCACCCGACTCGTCGTAGATCAAAAGATCCCCGTTCGGTAGAAACGTGAAGTCCATCACGCGCTTCAAGTTCAATCCATCCGGATATGGAATCGACTCACCATTCGCACGAACGCAACGAATCTCGAGTTCGACGAGACCACAGATCACATCTCGCCAAACGGCGAGCTTACGAATCGAACCTCCGAGATCAATGTCCTGAAACACGGCACTCGAACGCGGAACACCAGCCCCGTTGTGGAGAGCGCAACGCACACGGCCCGTGCCGTCTTCCAAAGCACAAAGTAGCTTTTCCGTAAGGACGAGCCCGTCGAACCCAGAAAACCCAGTCCAGCGACTGACTTCGGTCAAACGATCGTCGACCTTTTCGTAGCAGCGAACCTGATAATCGTAACCGAAGCAGATCAGCGCACCGTGCGAAGCTGCAACGAAGCCGCTTCCAAAGTCGGCTTGCACGGGCACTCCCGTTTCCGCTTCGACCGCTCGCGACTGCAGTCCCGCGATCAAGAACGCAGCCACCGCCAACATCTGTACTTGCGTTCTCATGGCTTAAAACCCAAGCGATGCGAGATAGTCGCGACCAAAGGACGCGAGCGAGAGAATGTCGGAGACTAAACCCTTAGCGGACCGCGAGTCCGACACCCAGATCGTAGTTCCGTCAGACAGCACGAGGCTGGCGTTCAGACGATCCAGAAGATGCTGAAGCTCAGTCAAACTCACCGGCACGTCGCTGGCCGCATCGAGCATTTCGATACGCAAGCGCACGAGATCCGCTTTTCGCTGAGGTGTCAGATCGTCCGTGGCAAATTCGTTTCCATCAATCAACCACTGCGTGAGCGTGGCAAGCCAATACAGTACAACGTGGGGTGTGTTTTCCGGCAACCGCCGCCCGCCTACCGAACTGTCAAGACTCCAACCAAAGTAGTCGCCAAGACGTTTCACTTGTTTTCGAATCTGATCCAGCGTTTTTGCTTCTTCAGTCTTGGGTGTCTTCCAAAGAGAGAGATAGGCATTTGAATAGTAGATATTGAGAACAACCGGAAGAAAGGGTCCGGGCTCCAAGAACGGTCGGCGGTCCGCTTTTTCATCAAGACTGGCGCGCGCCTGTGCGAGATTCTCGAGTAAAGCGTCAAAACCGTAGTCTGCCTTTTTACGACCGACACTCCGCTTAAGATACGACAGATTCGCTTCAAGATCGGCGAGGTCACGACTGAGCTGCTGGCGAAGAGCGTCTTGCATCACCGCAACGGTCCGGGCAACGGGCCGGATCGAGCCATGCGCGGGAACCGGCAGAGTGCCAGTACACAGTGATGCGGTAATCAGAAAACAAAGAACCCGAATTCTCATAGCCGAAACGGACAGGAGTCCTATTCACGGGCGGTGTTATTAATGTGGACACAGTTCGTCAACGACTTTCTACCCAGAGATCTCCCCAAACTACCTGAGGCGATCGGGAAGCTAAGTTTTTGAATGGGATTGGAAAGTGACACTCCAAATAATAAAGGGCTCTAGAAATCCCTCTTAGAACAGAAAACCTTGTAAATTATAAAAGCTTCTCGGTTTCTAGCCCAGTGGGCTAGTCGGGTAAGGGTAAAGGCAGAAGCACTTTATAATCACTAGGTTCTCTATTTCCTCCTCAGTTTCCTAGAGCCCTTCATGAGATTTTCTCTCGTTTCGGCTGAGGCCATAAGTAATCGGTCACGCCGCACTAACCAATCGCAAAAAACTTTCATGGGGAGATACTGGGGAGATAGTGCGCCACTATTTCAGATTGCGCGCCTCGGTGGATCGTTGCATCTTTATAACCATGCTTTCCAATGTTTTCTTGGGCGTTTCGACGGTGGGTGCGGAATGGGTTCTCTATCTTCTGCTAGGACTCTCGATTTTTTCAATAGCGCTGATTTTCGAACGCGCTTCCTTCTTTAACCGTCAACTCCGCGGTGCCGATGTCTTTCGCCAGGACCTCCGTAACCTGATTGATCAAGGGGACTGGGATCGAGCCCTGAAGTCGTGTTCTGAACAGACACGTTTCGAGCAACCCATGGTGGAAGCACTCCTCGGTTGGTGGAAGCGTGGCAAAGGTTCGAACAATGGCGAGACGCTGGAACGCATCGCAAGCGATGCGATTCTGCGAACGCGTAAGAGCTGGGAAAAAAATCTCTCGTTGCTCGCAACGATCGGATCCAATGCTCCATTTATTGGCCTTTTCGGAACTGTGCTTGGGATTGTCCGCGCTTTTAAAGATCTCTCCGTACAGGCCGAAGGTGCTGCTGGTACGGTCACGGCGGGACTTTCTGAAGCACTCGTCGCAACCGGCGTTGGGATCTTTGTCGCCATCCCAGCGGTCATTGCCTTTAACGTCTTTCAGACGAAAGTTCGAGGCGCACTCACCGAAGCTGAAGCGCTTCAGAACTTCATGATCGCAAGGCTGCTCAGCCGAAGTGAGAGCTGATCATGGCTGGCCGCCGCGGAGGAATGGGTGGAGGAATGGACGGCTCGGACTCCGTCATCGCTGAGATCAATGTCACACCTCTTGTCGACGTCGTTCTCGTGCTACTTGTGATCTTCATGCTGACAGCACCCGTGATTTACCAACGCAGCATCAAGGTCAAACTTCCGCAGGCCACGACAGGAGCTGCGGCAGAGTCCAATCCTCTCGTTTTTACGCTCACCTCAAACGGAGACCTTTACTGGGGACGAGAAAAGATGAGCTTCGAGATGCTCGAAACACGCTTGCGCGCTCTCCCTGATGGAGAAAAGAATCAAACAGCCGCGATCCAAGCCGACGAAGCCACATCGCATGGACGCGTGATTCAACTCATGGACACGCTCCAACGCACGGGTCTCAGTAAGTTTGCGCTCAGCGTGCAGGGCAAATCAAAAAAATAGTGCGCGTCCTCTTGCTTATGACTTTCGATACCGCCTGATACCGCAGAGATCACACGCTTGGCAGGTGCGACACTCGGTCGCTAATTTCGGTTTTACAAGCACGTCACCGCGTCCATACGTGGTGACCGTAGTTCGCAGATGTTCGGTCAGGATATCCCAGATGTCGCTCGGAGATCCCTCCAGAAGACTCGCATTGTTGGAGCGAAGTGCGGTGATTTTTCCAGGCCCCTTACCGTTTCGACTCTTAAAGATCAGACCTTTGTTACGATCGGCCTTTCGGGTGAGCTCCACAAAAAGACCACCTGCGCAGGCGCGACTGAACTTCTTCTGAGCCGCGAGCGCATAAAACGGAAGCTGCAAACCACGCCCGGTTTCAACCATCTCCCTACCGCGTGGATGATCGGTTCCAGTCTTGTAGTCGATCACGAAGATCTCGCCCTCCTTCGTAACGTCCAACCGATCAGGCCGCCCCTCCACGGTCGTCTCACCAAAACTGAGTTTCAGGAGATCGGGGTCTTCGATCTCGAACACAGTGTTGCCGCTTGCTTCCTGATACAAGCGCTCCTGCTCGAGAAAGCGCTCGAGTACCGACTGATACTGCCGCTTAAGAGGCGCTTCCATCGAAGGATCGCCTTTGAGACCGCCGAACCACCCGCGCGGAGGCGATAGCTTCCACGCTTGTTCAAGAGCTTCGCGTGGCGTGACCGATCCTTGCGGAGGTCGCAGCATCAGTTCTACCGCCTTGTGTAGAATCAATCCGCGTGACCACGGCCAAGGCTCCACGCCAGCATCGTCACCATCGCGCAAACGCCAGCGAGAAATAGCGAGCCCCTGAAACGAGCAACGACTCACGCGATCGATCTCCGTTGCACCAAATAGGAGCGACCCTGTCCGTCCGCCTCCCCATTCGAGAGACACCTGCATCGGCGGCGCACGTTCGGGTTCCGAAAAACCAGCGGTCCATCGAGGACGAGCGCCTCGCTCGGTCACACGAACCTCTCCTGCGAGCGCTGCTTGCATGGACACACGCTCACTGCCTGACGCTCCAAAACTGCTTTCCCAAATCACAAGACGATCCGCTTCGCTACGCCAGTATCTCACCCACTCCAGATCCGACCTACTCGCCGGATCCGGACAAACGATATGAACTTCGTCATAGCGACGTCCACTCACAGCGCTGGAAAGTCCCGCTTTGCCGATCGGAACAAAGCTGACTGAAGGGTCAGACCGCTCCTGATTCGAAAGGGGCCGAACTTCTGCGATCCGCTCGCGGAGCCGTAGGAGCCAAAATGCCAGCGTCGCACGCCCCGTTCCAGACCCATCTTGCGATGTGAGCCCAAACTCACGTTCGTCCGTAGCCAGTTCATCGTAAATGCGCGCGAGTGTTCGGAGACTTTCATCCGACAGCCAAGGCTGATCTCGTGGGGTGAGCGTGCTCAAAATGCTAAAATGCCGCGCGCGAAGCTCCGCAATCTGAAAACGCCCTTTGAGTTTCTCCGACCACCGTTTGACCTCAGGTAACCAAGACAGTTTCGTGGACTCACGACCCACACCTCGCTCGAGAAGCGCGTTCAGATCCGTCCAACCTCCGCGAAAACCGCGCTCGGCAAGCCGTTCCGTCACCGCTCGCAAAAGGCTGCGATCACGCTCTAAGACCGGGAGTATTTCTCTGAGATCCTTGGGATCGAATCGACGGTGAACCAGTTCGAGCGGGCCGAGCGTCCCTCGTACGACCGCTGCCGGGCGATCCGAACGCGTACGCATGGCTTTCGCGAGCGCGTCCTTGACGATCTCACTCGTTTTCATGTCCGACGGCAAAACGACTAAGCGGTCTTTGCCGACATCGCTACCATGTCGGCTACCGCGATCGCTTTCCGTGAGTGTTGCCGACAAATCATCTGCAAGGCACCAGACGGTATGGGTTCGCCAAAGCTCCACCGCCGAAGGCTGACCATCTCGCTCGTCGCTGTCGCTTATCGGAGTTGGCGTGAAAGCCGGCGTAGGGGCCAGAGTATGAAGAGGACCATGAGCGGTCGCAGGATTTTCTAGGAACGAAACAAATCCGCGCAAGCTACAGAGCTCGATAAAACTCGCTTCAATTCCACCTGCTGGCCCACTCCGTGGTCCGGTAGCTGGGAGCGGATTCCAAAAAAACGCGTGCGGCGATCCAAAGACCGCTTGAGGGTCAATCACCTGGGTCAGATTCATCGCTGCAAGCTCGGTGAACGCGCGAACAAAGATACGCTCGTCATCCCAGAGACTGAGCGCCTCGAGCGTCGCCTCAAAGAGTGCACTCATGTATTCGAGTTCCGGGTCGGCACGTCCGACCTTCGCTTGCGCTACACTTCGTTCACTCGCGTTCGTTCCTAACCGACGAAATCCTCGAATACGCCGCTCGAGCTCAGGAACAAACCCCTGATGATGAGCGCGCGCGATCTGATTGGGAACGCGTGCCACAACATTTTCGTCCTGAAGAAGTGTTCGCACAAGTTCGCGCGAACGAAAACGCGTCAGCCGCGATCGTTCCGGAATCGAGCAATGGAAAACACGACTGAGAATTTTGGAGGCACAATCGACAGACTTAAGAAGTGCGTCCTGCGTGATGGGCGTCGGATCGGTCTCAAGCCAACGCGTTTTGACGTGTTCCCAGTCAACCGCATCACCCACAATCAAGGTCGCTCGGCGCCTTAGACCGCTGAAGTCTTCAAGTCTGATACGACTCTCTCGAGCAGTCTCGTTCGCCTCCGGATGTTTGTTCAACTGCTATGACCCCTCGCCAACTAGTACTCCAACACCAAAGGACGCCCTCCAAGATCGTGCGCCACGCTGATGAAAGCATGCTTCGATGCCGAACGTTTGCGAACCGTCCTCCCTATGACAAACGCACGCTCTCCGCGCGCATGCAAAGCCCTCAACACGAAAGATGCGTCCTTAGGAGACGTGACCGCAATCATTCCAATCCCCATATTGAACGTCGTCAGCCACTGTTCTGGCGATAAGATCATTCCGGAGCGACGCGTGCATGCAAGCACCTCGTCGATCACTCGCGGACGCTCACCACGTGCCGGCATACGCAGTTCAAAATCCACGTCGGTCGACACCCGAGGAAGATTGAGCAGTCCCGATCCCGTAATATGAGCTAAACCCTTGAGCTTCCCTCCCGCCAGAAGGGGCGCTATCGAACGAACATAAATCTTGGTCGGCTCGAGCAACTGTCTGAGAAGACGCTTTCGCGCACCGGGAGCGAGTCGTGCATCGGCGACGATCTTACGCAAAAGACTGTAACCATTGCTATGAAACCCGCTCGACGCAACCCCGATCAACGTATCGCCCGAACGAATCGTTTTTCTCGGCAAGGGATTCTTTACCGACCCGACGGCAAACCCAGCGAGATCAAAATCATCATGCGCATAAAACCCTGGCATCTCGGCTGTCTCACCACCGACTAACGCACACTCAGCCATCGCACAGGCACGCGCGATGCCGGCAATGATCTGCCGTGCCGTGCGCGGAACAAGTTTTCCAACAGCAAAATAGTCTAAAAAGAAAAGTGGCTTTGATCCGACGCAGAGAAGATCGTTCACACTCATCGCGACGAGATCCTGTCCGATCGTATCGAAGCGCTTCAGATCAATCGCGAGTCGGAGCTTGGTCCCCACGCCATCGGTCGACGCCGCGATCGTTTCTTGGCCGACGCGAAACAGCGAAGCATACCCACCGACCGCTCCGCGCACGCCAGAGGTATGTGTTTTCTTTGCAAGGCCTGAAATCGCATCGACCAAACGATCGGCTCGATCGATGTCGACGCCTGCTTTTTTATAACTCAGTCGTTTCTGTGACATGGATCCCTTAATACTTGTTAGTGCGCTTATGAGTGGCGAAAATGCCGCCGTCCTGTTTTCGCCATAGCAGCTCCGAGGCGATCGCAAGCCTGGATGACGTCGCCGTCTTTGATACTTCCGCCCGGCTGAATAATCGTCGTAACCCCAGCCGCGGCAGCGATCTCGATACTATCTGGAAACGGAAAAAACGCGTCCGACACGAGCACGACGCTATCGGCTCCAGCCGCCTCTTTCAGCGTGCGGCCATTGTCTTTGTAGAAACGCTCGGCACGTCGAACCGCCAACCAGTCAATCGCTTCCACACGATTGGGTTGGCCTTGGCCCGTACCAATCAGCTGTACGACGTCACCACCTTCTGTACAGCGCAGAAGTGCGACGGCGTTCGACTTGAGCGACGTCACCACATGCACGCCTACCCTCGCGGCGGTTTCGTTTGCCTTAGAACCCTTTGCCTTTGTGACCCACTCGAGCGACTCCGTCCCGACGACATCTCGATCCTGAAACAAGACACCACCCACAACGCTCATCTCAGTATGCTTTTTCCGCGACGCTGTCGCACCGGCGTCGGTCCACGCTCGGACCTCTAATGTCTTAAGATTTTTCTTCTTTGAGAATGCGGCCGTCACATCCGCACTGGGTTTCGAAAGCCCTGGAGCCTGGATGAGTTCCACAAACTTTGATGAGAGAAACTCGGCCGCTTCTTTTTCGAGCGGAGAACTTAACGTCACCACACCACCAAAAGCACTCACGGGATCCGAAGCCCATGCCATTTCAAGAAGTTTTCGTTGAGACTGTTTTCCGCTCAGACTGACGGCGACGCCGCAGGGGTTGCAATGTTTGAAGATCGCTACCGCTTCACAGCCCGGAAACTGACTCTTGATCCCACTGACGAGCTCATACGACGCGGAAGCGTCTAAAATATTATTATAGGAGATCGGAGCTCGGTCGCCATCGGATCCCGTGGGCCACGCGATGGGCGAGCTCGGATCCACCATTAGATGCCCCATCTGATGAGGATTCTCACCGTACTTCAACGTCAACGTGTCGCCACTCAGGCGGAGAGCAATCGCGTGATCGTAAGCAGCTACGTCGCGCCATGTGTTTTGCGCACAGATCTCGCGTGTCGCCTCGGTCACACCGCCTTCGGTCTGCAATTCTCGAATCACATCTGCGTACAGCGTCGGGCTCGATACGACCAGAACATGCTTTGAATTCTTAGCGGCCGCTCGCACCATCGTGGGTCCGCCAATATCGACCTCTTCAATAAGATCGTCACGGGAGATGCCAGGTTTCTTCGACGCCTGTTCGAAGGGATAAAAGTTCACGATCACAGCATCAATCGGCTCGATACCGAGAGCTTTCGCTTCAGACTCATCGCGCGTGTTTCCACGCTGGTACAAAACACCGCTGAGAAGATGGAACGAAAGCGTCTTCATCCGGCCACCGAAACTCTCCGGATTGCGCGTGATCGACTCGACACTTCGCACTTTAAGTCCCGACGACTCTAAGAGCTTGAGCGTGCCACCGGTTGCCACGAGCTCCGTACCCGATTTTGAAAGAGCCTGCGCGAGCTCCACAACGCCCTCTTTATCGGAAACGCTGATCAATGCGCGCCTGATCTTCATCGAGCTGGTTTCAACAGATGAGGACACGTCTTAGCCCCCTACCTGCTTAGCAACCTTCGCGGCGTTTTCGAAAATCAGAAGCCCCTCGCCCGGTCCACCCGCGCGCGACGCTTGCTTGGTCCATCCGGGGTGGGACGTCCAACGCACAAACGCTTCGGGATGCGGCATCAGTCCAAAAATTCTACCGGTAGCATCACAGAGCCCCGCAAGGTCTTGATCGCTTCCATTGGGATTGGCCTGGTACTTGAGACAAGCCATTCCGTGTCGTGTGAGCTTTTCAAGCGACTCCGACATATTGCTACGATCAAGAACGAGGCGACCTTCCCCGTGACGAACTGGGAGCGAAAAGGTTCCGAGTCCTTTCAACCACAGGCAACGACTCACTTGTGGCGAAAGACTGGTCCAGTGATTGACAAACTTTCCGGAAACATTCGACGTCAGCGACACAAAGCGCCCGAACACGCCCAGGCGCACGAGAGCTTGAAATCCATTACACACCCCAAGGACAAGACCACCGCGCTCAGCAAAGAGTGGAAGATTCCATCGCAAACCACGTGCGATCTTGATCGCCAGAATCCGTCCGGAGCTCAAGTAATCACCGAACGAAAATCCGCCCGGAAACGCGAGTGCAGAATACTGCGCAGAAAGCTGATCCGTGTCGAAGCGAGCCTTGATCAGGTGATTGATCGAAACCGTTTCAGCCTGAAAACCCGCCAAACGAAACGCTTCGGCTGTTTCGCTTTCGCAGTTGATCCCATCACCGGCAACAATGAGAGCACGCAACGTACTCATTCCCAGAACCCCTCATTCCGCCACGCTTCTTCCACTTTCTCCGTCGGAAGGCTTGCTTGATGAGGTGTGCCCGAGTCGTTCCATTTGATTTCGAGCGCGGATGCGGCGGTCACCGTTCCTACGCGGAGAAACGGAACACGAAGTTCGACCCATTCTGCCTCGAGCGCCTGCGCATCGAGCGGAGCTACGGAAACGCAAAACCCATGGAACCCTTCACCGAAACAAAACACCCAAGGATCGACGAATGGAATCGTCAGCTCCACGCCCAAACCCGTTGCCAGAACGCTCTCCGCTACCGTGACTAAAAATCCACCTTCCGAAACGTCATGCACGGACCTCAGCGACGTCTGAAGTTTTCCTTCAGCAGCACCCAGCCATCGATACGTTTTCAAGGCGATATCCCAGTTCGGAGTAGGAAAGCGCGGGTCTCCATTCTGTCCAGATCCTGGTTTCAGCGCGGTCGGAACAACCGCCTCGTCGGGCGAGATCCCTTGTGTTGCGCACTCCTCACGCTTCATCAAATGCAGTTCGGATCCCACGAGCGACATATCGCGACCGCCGAGCCAGTACACATAGTCACCGACTGACTTGAAGTCTGCCGATCGCGCCTTTTGGGTGTCCGTGCATTTTCCCATGTAGGTCATCAACAGCGTGGGAACCACGGAGATCGTGACTTCTTTACCATTCCAAACCACACGCGCATCGTTCTTCATCGAATCCTTACCCGACACGAGCGGAATCTCGAGTTTCAGACAAGCATCACGAAGACCAAAACAGGTTCGCACGAGGGCTGCTGCAAACTGCGGGTTATTCACGGGATCGGGCCAGCAGAAGTTATCCACGAGAGCGTTCTCAAACTCGGGCTTCCCGTAATTCGAACCGACCGCAAGGCCATTCCGAACGGCCTCATCAACCGCCGCCTGCGCCATCAGATACGGGTCAAAGTCCGACAGCTTTGGCGCCAATCCACACGCGATGACGAGACCCTGTAACGAGCTTGGCTTTGGTTTGATCACGGCACCGTCGTTCGGACCACTCGGGAAAGCCGGACTACCTACACGAGGCTGATGGAGTGGCTTGATCACCGAGGTTGCCTGCACTTCGTGATCGTACTGACGAATCATCCACTCTTTCGAGGCAATATTAGGGCGTCGCAAGAGCGCGAGCAATGTATCGCGGACACCTTGCTCGAACTGTGAATGGGTTGTCGTGACCTTCTTTGCGTAGGGCTTCCAATCAGCGTCGAGTTTGAGCTGCGGACAACCGTCATGCAAGAACCCGAGATCGAGACTGCCCACGCACTCTGGACCAAAATACACATCAAACCGCCCCGAAGAGTTGAACTCCCCACACCAACTGACCTCCACACTATGAAGCTCAGCGAGACGCTCAAACTCGATCGCCCACTCTGGCGGAACAGCAACGGTCATACGCTCTTGAGACTCGCTGATCACGAGTTCAAACGGCTTAAGACCCGGAACTTTTGTCTTCAATAAGCTAACGTCGAGGCGTGCGCCGTTTGATAACCGAGCCAACTCACCTACGGACGACGACAATCCTCCAGCACCATTGTCGGTCAATGTTCGAAACAAGCCTTTTTCGCGCGCATCGAGAAGAAAGTCCGCAACACGCTTTTGCGTAAAAGGATCGCCGAGCTGGACGGCCGATGTCGGAGACTGGTCATCCAGTGCGAGACTGGAAAACGTCGCACCGTGAATCCCATCTTTCCCAACACGACCGCCGACCGAGGCGATACGATCACCGGGCGCGATCTCTTTGAGTTCGCACGGAATGCCCGCCGACCGCCGCGGCATGATTCCGCCCGTACCGCAAAACACGAGCGGTTTTCCGAGGAAACGCGGATCAAAATACAGCGCACCTGCCACCGTCGGGATTCCACTCTTGTTTCCGCCGTGTTCCACCCCACGCCTGACACCATCCAAAATACGGCGAGGATGCAGCGTTCGCTCCGGCAACGAACCCCCAAAGTCGGGGCGAGCGAGACAAAACACGTTCGTATTGAAAATCGGTCGTGCTCCTCGACCGCAACCCAAAATATCGCGATTGACACCGACGATACCGGTGAGAGCGCCACCGTAAGGATCCAGAGCTGAGGGCGAGTTGTGTGTTTCGACCTTCACACAAACAGCGTCCTCCTCGTCAAAACCGATGATCCCGGCGTTATCTTTGAAAACGGAGAGCAGCCAAGGTCGCGGGAGTTTCTCAGTCACACCCGCAATGGTCGTCTTGAATAGGCTTGTGACTTTTGCTGGAATCTCGATTCCCTTGAGTTCGTCTCGAACGGGAGCCGCTTCTTTGTAATTCATCTCAGCATTGAAAATCTTGTGTTTGCAGTGTTCCGACCATGTCTGAGCGAGCACCTCGAGCTCAACATCAGTCGGATCTTTCAAACCTAGCGAGCGGCGCGTAGTCTGCGTCTCCGTGCCAGCAAAATGCGCCTGGATCGCGAGCATCTCCTCAGCGTTGAGAGCCCATAAGCGCTTCTTACTCAAATCCGTGAGCTCCGCCTGCGTCTTGCCAGCGAGAACCACACCGTCGGGTCGTGTGATCGGTCGCTTGGTGGTCGCTCTCGGCAGATCCCACTTGATCTGTTCCGGATGAAATCGGTTCGAACTTTTCAGTTCTTCATGAACGACGACATTCCACGACTCAATCAACTCGTTACAAAACACATCGCGTGAAATCGTCGACAGACCTGTCTCGGTCAAATCCGGTGCATCGAAAATCACCAGCTCGCCACTGGAAGCACGAACACTTTTCTGTCGCTGACCCAGAACAATTTGAAACGCTTCGACAACCATTTGAGCAGCGTTGTCGGTGACGCCGGGACGAAACCGCTTCTCAAGCCCCCAGAACTTTCCCCATCGAAATGGAGCCGAGTCAAAAAGGTCCTGTACCGTTCCGTTCGGACCTGCTGCCGACGGCAACAGATCGCCCGTGAACAGCCAGCTTGTTACGGGATCGTGAAAAATCTCACCGATTGCCGCCCGCAACTCATCGCGAGGCGCTTCGACTTCCAGCCAATAGATTTTTAATGTTCGACACCAACGAATCTGTTTTCGCAGGGTCGGATGCGCGAGCTCCAGCTTACGAATGAAAACGCGCGCTTCAGGATCATCAAACTCTGGTTTTACAGCTACTTCAACGCGAGCGAACAAGGACTTTTCTCTCCCCTTTGCGACTTTCGATGCGAAACTTCTCTTCGAAGAGCCACGCCAGTGTTTCTGGAAACACTTCGTGCTCTATCTCTAACCCGAGCGCTTCGACCTCGTCCACGCTCCGACAGGACGAAATATCAAAACTACGCTGTGCGCAAATCAAGCCAGAGTCCAAACCTTCGTCAACCAAGTGAACCGTAACCCCCGCGAGCTTCGAACCATGCTCAAAGGCCTGTCGATAGCCCTCGAGACCGGGAAAGGCAGGAAGCAACGACGGATGAATGTTCACGACGCGATAAAACCCACGTTCGTCACGAAACGCGTTGAGAAAACTCTTGTCGACCAGCCGCATGTATCCGGCCAAAACAGCCCAACGCGCTCCAAGTTCGTTCACCGCTCGGGTTAGTGCTTCGCTACGTTCTGCGCTACGGTCCGCGCCACGCTCCCCAGCACTCGCTCCACCAAACGCTCCAATGACAACGGACGGAACGGCCAGGCGAGTGGCTTCGTTTAAAACCGGCGCCTCCTTGCGATCACAGACAAGCCCCTGAACTTTGCCTGGGAACCCGGGGTTCTTTCGTTCATAGGCGACAATCGCCGAGAAGTTCGACCCGCGCCCCGAAGCCAAAATGACGTAAGGTGTTTTCGTCGCGCTCACGACCCAATGTCCTTTCGAAAGAAGACTCCCGAGGTCGGTACGCTCAGAACTTCTCGAAGACGCTCGTAAGCATTTGCCTTCGCCCGATCGAGCGTCGCGCCTTCGCCCACCACGTGGAGAACGCGACCGCCGTTCGTGACAAAGCCGTTCCCACTCACATCGGTGTCGGCAGCCGCTCCCGTTTTAGACCGTCGCTTAAGTCCTGCGGCAAACACACGCGCGGCATCGCGGTAAGCAAAGCTACGCAGCGCGGGCAGGGCCGTTCCGAGCGTCGGACAATCGGGGTATCCCTTTGCGGCCAGCGTAACGCTGACGGTAGAGTTTTTCGTCATCGGTATTTCACGTGACAGTCGGCCCAATGTGCCCCGCGCACAAGCGTCCAGCCAAAGAAACAGATCATCGTCCACCCGAGGCAAGAGCACTTGAGTTTCGGGGTCGCCAAAACGTGCGTTGAACTCAAGGACCCAAAACTGATTCCCAGCGACCATCAGTCCCGCGTACAGGACGCCCTTGAACGGCGTTCCTCGACGCCGCATCTCTCGAAGAACCGGCTCAAACACTTCGCTCAAAAAGCGCTTCTTCCACGGAGCGGTTTCAAATTTTGAAACAGGTGAGTACGCTCCCATGCCGCCAGTATTCGGACCCTCACCGCCATCGAATGCCCGTTTGTAATCGCGCGCTGTCTCGAAGAGCGATGCAGAAAAACCATCGCAGAGAGCAAGAACCGAAACTTCTTCACCCTGTAAAAACTCTTCAATGACGACGCGTCCATGCTTTTCCAGAAAGCCGCGCGCCGCCCGTTCCGCACCGAGTACCGTCTCGTGAATCTCAACGCCTTTTCCAAGCGCCAATCCATCCGCCTTCACCACATACGGCGCCTTACCGAGCGCACCGGTCGCGCCCGTCGCGCTGATTGCCCCGATTGCCCCGATTGCCCCGATTGCCCCGATTGCCCCGATTGCGTCGATGGTGCCGACCGTCCCGATTTTAACGAGTGCCGAAGCGATCTCCCCCCCGGATGTCACCTCCACACTACGCGCTGTCGGAACACACACTTCGCGAAGAATCTCCTTTGCGAATGCCTTGCTCCATTCGAGCCGAGCCGCTGACCGTGACGGACCAAAGACACACAATCCCTTCGCCTCAAGAAAATCAGTTACCCCGAGCGCCAGCGGATCATCGGGTCCAATGACCACCAGATCGATACCTTCCGAATGCGCGGTTTCACTCAAACTCTCGAACGTTCGGCGTCCCCAACCGTCCGAGCGAAGCGTAGGCAACGGAACGCAGCGGATTTCAGGTACGCGAGCCCCAGATGCTGCCGTCAAAGTTTCAGCCCACGCGGCAATTCCATCGTTGCCAGGCGAAATCAAAAGTTTTCCAACGCTCGGAGACTCAGCCATCTTGGCCGCGAGCGCGTGCTCCCGTCCTCCAGAGCCCACAATCAACACGTTCTTGCGCGTGCTCATAGGACACCTAGCCCCGAGCGGTCACGAAGCGCGTCTTCTAAGCGTCGGACGATCTCGGTCATCGGTACGACCGCGCCACCACTCAGCAGTAAACTTCCGCCCGAGAGTTCCCAACAGAGCGTGCGGTACAGATCGGACGCAAGGGCAGCAACGCCCACCGAAAGACTGGGCGGATCGGACAAGCCGTTCTTCCAACTCGAAGCACTCCCATGCGCTTGCTTAGCATTCTCGAGCTGCTGAAACCAATCGGTGCTGCGATAGAGAATTCTCAAAAACTCTTTTGAAAGAGGAACAGACTTCCCCTTGGGTGTGAGTCGGAGCTCATCGGGACCGATCGAATCGACAAGCACAAAACCTGTTTTCTCAGAAAACGCCCATTCGAGCTTACCGTCCCAGAGTGTCAGACCTCGTTCGCTGGCTCGCTTTTCCAGCCATCGCGCGATCCGTGTCGTATGCATCGCAAGTTCCTCAACATTGGCCTGCGATAGCCCACTGATTTCTTGAACGTCTTCTTTGGACACCTGACGATCGATAGGCTCGAGCTTCGTGAAAAATTCAATACATGGACTCTCCCATAAAGCGCCCTCTTGGGGTTTCGCAACCGACGGTGGAAACAAGGTCTGACTCCAGGGATTCGCTCGCTTCAGAACAGAACTTCCTCGTGGCGCTCCAAAACGAAACACGACTTCAAACGGAATCAGCGTGAGAGCAGCTCGCCAATCCGGCCGCGGATACTGATAGGTTCCCGGCGCACTCTTGCGCTCGGTCGGGCGCTCGACCCGCACGCGTTCACACTCCATCGCACGCACAGGTTCGCCTTCTGGCGCTTCGCCACCGCTCTCGATCAGTCCCGAACGAAAATGTGTTCGAATCCCTTCGCGTTCCAATTCACGAAAGAGATGTGCGCCCAAGCTTGCTAACGCCTCGCCTTTACCGACAACAGCGTCCGGCATACGACCCCAATCAAACAAACTGTAGGCATCTGAAAATTCGAAAACAATCGATGTGTCGCCAGACTCGGGTGGGCGTTCAAAGAGATTTTTTACGGACCCTTTGTAGAAACAGCGGTATCCAAGTGCCTCAAGATTCACCCCGACACTCCCTGAAGTTTTTCGTGGGCGCGGTCACGGGTGCGCTTTTCCGCAAAACGTTTTCCTTCCGAAACGTCGGTTGGATAGTTGCCATCCAAACAAGCAAGACAGGGTGTGAGGCCCGGCTGATTATTCCGAAGAGACGCCAACAACCCATCGTGGGTCATGTAGATCACCGCATCGGCACCAATCTCACGCTCGATCTGTTCAGAATCTCGACCAAACGCCAAGAGCTCATCACCCGACGGGAAATCAATCCCGTAATAGCAAGGATGACGAATCGGTGGGCACGCCGAAACAAAGTAAACCTCCTTTGCTCCGGCTTTACGTACAAGCTCCACAATCTTCTTCGACGTCGTCCCGCGCACTATGGAGTCGTCGACAAGCAACACGCGTTTTCCGACAAGCTCAGAACGCACCGGTGACAGCTTGAGGTTCACGGCTTTCTGGCGCTTGTCCTCACCCGATAAAATAAATGTGCGTTTGATATAGCGATTCTTAATCAAGACCTCGCGATACGAAACACCGAGCTCCTCCGCGAGGGCTGTCGCTGCCGTTCGTGACGTATCCGGAACAGCTGCGACCACATCGATATCAGCACCTAGTTTTTTCAGGCGTTCGCGCACAATGGGTGCGAGCATTTTTCCGAGCTCGATTCGAGCGCCGTACACAGGTAAGCCGCCGATCTCGCTTTCCGCAGATGCAAAATAGATCCATTCGAACATGCATGGGCGTGGCGTGGCTTTCCCGATCGTTAGACTTTGCATTTCGCCACTCTCGTCGATCCAAAGACATTCGCCGGGTTCCAGCGACCGAACGACTTCGTAACCATTGAAATACAGCGCAACGGTCTCGGACGCGACCATCCGGCTCTTAACCCCGTCGGCATCCACTCGCTCCCCAAGCACCAAAGGGCGAATCCCATACGGATCGCGAAACGCGAGCATACCGTTGCCAGCAATCGCAGCGACCACACTGAAACTACCGTTGGCTTTTTTATAAAGATGTTCAAGCGCGCGCTGGATCAGATCGCGCGACAGGCGTTTCGGAGTCGCGTCCTTTACACTCTTCTTTCGTTCGGCTTCAAGACCGTCGATCAAGCCTTCAGCCAAAAGATTCAGAAGAACCTCTGAGTCGGATCCCGAGAGAACGCTGAAGCGCGACTCACGGACCATCTCTTCGGCCAAGCTCGTAAAGTTCACGATGTTGCCATTGTGAACAAGTCCGATTCCAAACGGATAGCTCACGAGAAACGGCTGAACTTCGTGGAGCGCCCCCCGTCCCGTTGTACTGTACCGGGTGTGCCCGATCGCAAGCGGTCCGCTGAGCTCGACCATCTGCTCCTTCGTAAAAATCGATTCGGCCAACCCGATGCCCTTGACCTGCCGAAAGCCCTTGGGGCCATAGGTTAGAATTCCTGCGCCGTCCTGCCCCCGATGCTGCAGCGTGAGAAGCCCCAAAAAGGCCTCACGAGCTGACTCAGAATCTTCTTTGTTTTCAAGGGTTCTCTCGCGTTCCGAGAGAGACCTGATCACACCGATAATGCCGCACATGGGATGACGGATTCTTACCACAGAAACCGCAGAACTTCTGCGCAAAACCGACCCCTAACACACCCCAGCTACCAAATGGTGCCTGACACTATTTGGTAGCCTTAGCTAAGCTTAGGAAGGGTTGTTGAATTCCACGGTTTATTTCTCTACACTTTCTCATCGGGGGTTCCCAAGGAAGGAGACCGCAGACCATGGCAGGACAAAGTCCAGTAACTGGGGTTATCGACGAAAATTTGGTCATTCTAGAATTCGGAAAATACGAGGGCCGGAGCGTGAAAGACATCGCGCATTTGGACCCCGAATTCTACACACGACTCAGCGATGAGAAAGACAAGGGCGTGTTCGCAATACGCCGCCATCGCGACAAGAGCTTCCGGCTCTACATCAATCCGCTATCCAGTATGGATAGCTGAAGTCGCAGGATTTGGGCGGATCTGGCCAGCCTAGATCGTCCCTGAAAACACGTGAACCACCGCGCCTCGCAGGGTCACCTCTTCTGACGCCGAGGACGTCTTTTGGCGCACCTCGAGACGGCCACCCGGAAAGTCGATCGTAGCAGGCACGCCCGTCACGGAAGCAACCGCGACGGCACCCGATCCACAGGCGAGCGTCTCGCCCACACCGCGCTCGAAAACACGGACCATCAAGCGCGCGCGCGCCTGAACCCGAACCCGAGCCCGAACCCGGGCCGGAACCCGGGCCCGAACCCGGGGATGACGGGCGACAAATTCGATATTACAAAACTGACCGAAAAAACGTTTACGCGCCAATCGCGGCGCCTGACTTTCAAACGCTCGATCGAGCGCCGCCGGTCCGCCATGAACCTCGACCACGACGTGTGGGTTACCCACGCTGCAGAACTTTGCGTTCTTGAGAGCAAGATCGCGCACCTGTCCCCGAGGCATAGTCGCCTGAACATCAAACGTGTCTTTCTTTCTCCCCAGGACTTCGACATCCGACATTCCCGCCGCATAGCAGACTCGGGTAGATCGCCACTTTCGTGTATCGAAAAAATAAGCGCCCACGGCCCGAAGACCGTTCCCGCAGTTACGCGCGCGCGAACCGTCGGCGTTGAAAATCGTAAGCTCGACTTGCGCATGCGAAAGCGTTCGCACCACAAGCAACTGATCAAATCCGATACCCAGGCGCCGATCGCCGAGCTTCTGAATCGCACGGACCGATAGACGTTCGGTAGCATTTGATGTTCGTGGTGATTCGGCCCGCGACTTCGAGCGGAACTCCCCCAGGGACTCAACGATCACAAAGTCGTTTCCAAGCGCTTGGTATTTCGCAAAAGGCATTCGAGCCATAGCTGCCATAGCTATTTGATATATCATGAAGGAATGAAAAGCGCGGACTGGCTCAGTCGCCGATCGCCGCTGGTACGCGGTCTTGGAATTCGCGTCTCTCGCTAGCGAGTGCGTTGGCTTCTTTAGAAAGATTGGCCGTGATCGAGCTACACGATCCACGCGTTTCTCCCGTATCTTTACCAATCTTCTTGCCCGCTTCTTTAACGTCGTCTTCAGCTTTTTTGAGATCAAGATTCAGCTCAGCAAGCAAGGCTTCTTTATCCTTGGCGCAATACTTTTTCCCATCGCCCAAAACGTGTTTGACATCGTCAGCTGTTCTCGCGCCTCTAATCGATTCGACTTCAAGCGGATCACACGAGGAGGCCGATTCGGGAACCGTGCGCGCTAAGCTGAGCACGAGACTTTTCTTCGTCGTGATGGCATCGCGATCGGCGACGGCTCCGTCGTAGTCACTCTTCGCTGCTGCGCGATCGGTCTCGCTCCCGCAAAGACTTTCATAGTCCATCCCTGTAGCAAGCGCCACGGCAGCGTCTCCATCCATGCCGGGCATGTACAGGTCCCCTTCGTCGAGATCCGTGCGCTTTTCGTTACTCAGTGACTCTGCGACTTCTGGCCAGCGACCAAACAGACTCTTGAACGTTGAAGGATTCTTACAAGCTTCGATAATATACGCGCAGTTTTTTTCGCCAAACTCGGCGAGCAAGCGGCTGATTTCATCGGCCGACTTTTTAGTCTTCTTACCGACGCACTTTTCTTCGAGACCTTGCACGGACACATAAGCTTTTGACATCTTGCCAATGCTTTTCTCAGTGTCTTTCACTTCTTTGGCGACCGCTCCACTGACCGACGCAAGTTTCGTCGTCACATCCGGCATCGGTGGACTCGCAAGTCCCGCCACGAGACCACGAATGTCCGACGTACCACGGATCAACCCTGTTTCAGGATCCACGTCTTCCATCAATGACTTCCCCTGGGGCACAATCGGTGGAAAGTTAATTCCGGAAATTCCGAGATTGGCCGACAAGACCCGATTGATTTTTGAAATATGCTCTTGAACCATCGCCGTCTGCGGCGCGATTCGCTCGCGCGCTTCTTTGATCATATTCTCAGCCATGAGGTTGCTCTTTCTAACAAAAGCTGTTTTCTCGTCGCCGATGCGCCGGAGTTCGTCATCGACGTTTTTCCGAGCTGCTGTCAGTTTCGTGATACAGCCCTGCACGCCGTTGCAGTTCACGGGGATCACGAGTTTTCCATCCCGAGCCGGAATCGGCGCTGAGACTTCGGCGTTTGTGCCAACGCCAACAAAAGCGTTTGCGATGTTCTGGTCGGCGTCTTTGATACAGAGCAACTGATCCTGAATTTTCGCTACAAGACAAGCGTTCACATCGAGGGGAAGCGCCTGGCCTGTGGTCGCACGATTCATTCGCGTATAGAGATCGGCTCGACGGCGCAGCAACTGAGCGTTTGCCGCTGATATCTTGCGATACCCACTCTTGATCTGTTCTTGAAGCACACCAAACTTTGAAGATTTCTTTTCGCGTTCTTTTTTCACGCGTTCACGCGCACGAGCGAAACACTGTCCGACCCGCGCCTGAAGAAAACCGCCGATGTTCATCCCGTGGGCTTGGTATTTTCCGCTGCCCGACTGAATTTTCTTTTTGAAATCGGCTTCCGACAGATTGACAGTCGATTGATCGCCGAACTCGACAACCTTCTCGCCATCCTTTGGATCAGGAATTACGGAGTTCTTCGGAGCGTCGCCGAAGAGACCTGCAATGTACGCCTTTACGTTGTTGGCAAAGACCTTCGCTTGTCGCTTTGTTTTTTGGTCACGCTCAATCGTCGTCCCATCACCACTCACCCATTTCGCTCGTTCCGCACGGCAAACCACCGCTTGCGCGGGAGGCACCGGCACGAAGTTTCCTTTTTCGTCGGGGCAGGTGTCCCCATCGCTCATAACGGTATTGTTGAAACAGTCGACCATGAGCGCCGTCGTCCGGGACTGGACTTGTTCGTTGAGAATGGCTTCCGACCGCTCGTTCTCTTTGACGGCTTCCTCGGCATTGCTGAGCTCGGTGGCTGCTCCATCCACGGCAGCGCGCATTTCCGCTTCGATCGCGATCAGACCTGGGAAGCCAGGCGTCCCGTCGCCCATCAAGCGACGTTCGATCTCTTTGGCCTGTTGGGCACGGTCATCTTGAACCTTTTTGATCACGTCGACCTGTTCCTGAACCTGGGCCAGATCCTGATCGAATTTAGCCTGAACACTGGCGAGAAACGTATCGGTGCTCTGGGCGGTCGAATTCAAACAGTCGAGTTCGCCATTCAGCATCGAAAGTTTGGCTTTGCGGCACTGGAGTCCTTTTTTAGACTCCTCAAGATCCTGAAAGAGGTCGTTATAACTGTCGGAATTGAAGTTCCCGTCACCCCCAAAGTCGTCACACGAATAGGTCGCGTCAAAGTCTCCTGTCGACGGACAATCCGACTGAAACGAACCGTGTGAAAGGGATCCAAGATAATCGTCTTTATCGCGGCTTGACGCGAGTACCGAACTCGCTGCGTTCCCAAGAAGTGTCGTCGCTTGACCCGTGATGCACTGATAGGGACGGTCGGGTCCCAAACCAAGACCTGTGAACGCGCCCGCCTTCTCGGCGTAGGCCGTCGGACTCAAAAAAAACAGAAAACTGAGAATATGAAGCATAGCGAAAGCCCCTCGCCATCGCACACTTCGGAGTGAGATTCCCCACGCGGTTTTTAAGATCACGGTCCCCTCAACCTGTCCTCTCCGGTAGAAGCACTAAGAAAATTTTTCGGGTCTACCCTATAAGTCTACAGAAATTATCGGATTTTCAAAGCTAAAAGTTGACTATTTTAATACGTATAATTGTAAACTCATATATTTGATTTCATTAGCGTTTTAATCTGTGTCAGAGACAGTGACCCCCACCTTCTCCAAACCAGTTTCTTCAAATTAATCACGCGTTGCGCTAACACAACTAGTCGAAAACACACGCGGTTTTACAAAAACCCATTTGACAACCCGCTATGACGAGGCATACCTTCCGCGCCACGTTAAATAAAACCAATGGAGGAGAAAAAATGAAACTTCGTAATTTGTTTATCATAGCCCTTGCCGTCGGCGCTCTCGCCTGCAGCAAGTCGGAAGAGCAGTCGGGTGGAGCATCGGGTAGCTCAAGCCAGAAGCAAGTTCGTGAGCCTCGTACTTACGCTCTTGCAGACGGCACCGTATTCGTTGAACCAGGTGCGAACAGCGTTTCCGTTGTCACAGACGACAAAGGAAACGAAGTCGTAACCGTTCAGCTGTCTGCTGCTGACGCAGGCCGCCTCTACGCTATGCTTTCGCAACGCGACAGCGATGGCGATCTCCGTGCTCGTGAAATCGAGACGAAGGACGCTGAAGGCAAGAATAAGCAGCTCGTCTATCGATTCGGAAATGGCTGGGCCGCCGATCAGACAGACGTGGCAGACGTAGCCAAGGCGGACGCAAAAGCTGACGAGCAACCAGCTCGCGAAGCTATCGTTACGCTCAACGTGAACGAGAATTCTGGTAGCGTCGTCATCGTAACGGGCAATGCGTTCAAAAAGGGCGCGACCCACTCAAGCCGTGGCTTCGAACCTAAGGAGCTGGCTGAAGGCACGATCGATATTCAGTACGCCGACGCTTTCGTTGAACAAAATTCAAGCGAAGCTAAGGAACTCGGAGCAGCTTTGTTCGATCCAACGAACACGGCTATGAAAACGTCGTACACAACGCAGGACGATGCTGGTGGTCTGACCATCGTATCGAAGCGCGACAAGAACGGCCATTTCGCATCCGTTCGTCTCACGATTCGTTGGATCGACGGAGCATCTGCTCCAGTCGTGAAGACGGAGAAGACTGACAGTAAGAACTCAGACAGCAAGTAAGGCCTTTGAGAGCGAAATACACGAAGAGAGTCTGAGTCCAGGGACCCAAAGCCAGGAACGGCTTTAACGGACTCAAACACGAGAGTAGTGAATAGACCCAGGTCGGAACTCGAAGCATGTCTTCGAGGGTCGACCTGGGTTTTTGTTTAAGAGCGGCACTTGTTCCGGCACAAGCGATGGTGCGTCAACGCCAGCAAAAGCGACGGCGCGTTAATAGCATCACGCCGCGTAGACAACGAGATCATCCATTTTCCACAGGCAGGAGTCCAACTTAGCCCGAGACCCAGGGCCCGAGTAGGGGCCACGTCACGAACTCATAACACCCGGCACGTCGACCCTGTACAAACGGCAGGTCGAGCTTGTGCCAAATGTTCCTACGGCTTCTCTTCAGCCACTTCAACGAGCAGATTTTTGATCGACCCGTACTGTGGAACGCTGGCCATCTCGAGCGTATCGGCTAAGCCAACGCCAGGAACGAACTCACCGGCAAGTAAGCGCGGACGCGCTTCGAGTGTATAAAAGTGCTCTTCGATCGTCCGTCGTAGAAGATGTTCGCCAAAGTTCGACACTTCGGTGTCTTCGTTCACATAAACGATCTTTTTCGTCTTCTGAATCGACTGCGAGATCATGTCCCAGTCGTAAGGCCACAGAGACCGAAGATCGATGACTTCGACTTCGAGCCCCTTTTCGTTACGAAGATCGTCGGCGACTTTTGCGCAGATCGGCAGTGTCCGACCATAGCTCACCACCGTGAGATGCGAACCTTCACGCACGATCTTGCCCTGTCCGATCGGCACCATGAAATTCGTGAGCCCTTTCGGCCAACGCGGTTTCCACTGGGTGCGATCGCCAAGTGGCGCGTCGATCAGAGAACGTAACTCTTTTTCGCCCTCGGGCGTGAGATCCGGTTCGCCCGGAATCTGCTCCTCGCCGCGCACGCGCAGAAGCGCTTTCGGCTTCAAAAACATGCAAGGGTTTGGGTCTTGGATGCACGAAAGCATGAGGCCGTACGCATCCGCTGGCGTGGACGGCATCACAATCTTCCATCCCGGAATATGCGTCATCGTCGCATCGAAAGAATGGGAGTGATAAATCGACCCGCGGATCCCGCTCCCGACCGGCGTCATCACGGTCATCGGAACACTCCAATCGCCATTGCTTGCCCAGCAAGCGTTGCCCGCAAGTTTTAGAAGATCGATCGTATTGTAAATGTAGTCGCAGAACTGAATCTCAGCGACGCAACGATCGCCTGCCATCGCTATTCCCATGGCAGCGCCGATAATTCCGCGCTCGTCGAGCGGCGCATTCCAAGTGGTTTTCAAACCTTGCGTGACGGTGAACACACCACCGAGCGGAGGACCGACGTCCTCGCCAAAAATATCTGTCACACCCAAGTTTTCTTCAGCGTAGTGAAGGGCCATGCGGATGGCCTGTGCCATATTGGCCATTACCAGGTCCTCCCCTTTTGCCCATAGTACGTATAATCGTAAATCGTCGAACCATCCGGAAGGGGCTCTTCCTTGACCTGCTTGGCTTGCTCAAGAAAGAGATCTTCGTACTGTTTTAGAATCTCCGTCATCTCAGCACGCTTCATCACGCCGGCGTTCTCGAGCTGGTCTTGAAAAACTTTCAAGGGATCCGACTCTTCCGAGTGAAAGTTCGCACCGCTGGCCGAACTATGGCCGTAAAGACGCGAAACTTTTGCCTCTAAGAGCACGGGTTTGCGCTCTTTGCGAATGTAATCCATCGCTTCCTTCAAACCGAAATAACTTTCTTCGACATCGAGGCCATTGACGACCATCGTTTTCATCCCGAATGCTTTTCCACGATCAGCGATATGTTGTTCACCATGCTGCGTACCAAACGCGGTCGAGATTCCCCACGTGTTGTTGGTCACAATGATGAGCATCGGAAGCTCTTTTTCAGGACGCGTTGACCAGATCAAACAGCTTGCGAACTCGCCTTCGGCCGTTCCTGCATCCCCACCTGTCACGATCGTAATACCGTTACCGCCGTGGCGTTTTTGCGCAATGCCAGTTCCGATGGCTGTCGCGTACTGAGTTTCGATCGTCGACGTCACCGGAATCACGTTCCACGCGTGGCGTGAATAATGATTCGAAAAGTTACGACCACCACTAAACGGATCCGACGCTACGTTCTTCATCTGGCGCAACGCTTCGACCGGCTCCATACCAAGGGCAACCATGGTCGCACTCGAACGATAGTGAAAATGCCAGTAATCAAAATCCTTTCCCTGCCCCTTTTTTCCGAGCAGACCCAGGGGAACATTGAATGCTTCTTCTCCGGGACCACCGATCCAAAAATAGCCGTCCGACTGCTTGTACATCTTGATAAGCCGCTCTTCGAGCGCGCGCGATTTTGCCATCAGATCGTAGATCTGACGAAGCTGTTCGGGCTTCAGTTTGAAGTCCTTGGAGCGGGAGGCGTGCGACGTGGTACCTGGGGTTCCGTGTACTGCCTTGCCGTTCGTACCGCGATCCAGTTTCAGCTTGGACGCATGGGGGTTCGATTTCATCTTGATAGTCTCTTTACGCTGTTTTTCTCTACGGCTCGGATCGGTATTCATGGGGTAGGTCTTAAATAACGGATCGCATTAGACTCGGCAACTTTTTTGGACGAGTTTGTGAGCACAATCTGTTTTTTGACGGTCGCACCCAGTACATGTCAGTATGCGTATGATTCGTCACGGACCGCGGCGGGCGTGGTCGTACGAGAGCAAGCGAGGTCGAGTCATCGGTTTTATGGACACACAGAGCATCCAACAACAGGACACACAAGTGAGCCGCGGTGAATGGTTTCGAAGTTTTGTACGTGGAAAGACGCGAATTGCGTTTGCATGGATTTACTGTGCATTTCTCGCGCTGCTAGCGCGCAAGTCTCCGGACACGATCGCGGTGATCACGATCCTTGCGGGTGCGAGCCTACGATTCTGGGCCAGTGGTTATCTCCGAAAAGATTCGAAGCTTTCGGTGTGCGGGCCGTACTTTTACACACGCAACCCACTCTATTTCGGTACATTTTTGATGGCGATAGGAGCCGCTTGGGCCACAGGAAACATCGCCTTCATGCTCGCAACAGCCGTCGGATACTGCACGGTCTATCATTTCATTATTCTCGACGAGGAAACCAAACTCGCCGCGATCTTCGGACCCACATTCCAGGCGTATCTTGACGGTGTTCCTCGGTTTTGGCCCCGGCTGTATGTCAGGCCCGACACCCGCCGTCAGCTCGAGGCCCTCAACACCAGTCAGAACGGTTTGCGCTTTGATTTCCAACTCGCCAAGAAAAACAAGGGCTTTGAAGCATACTGGGCCGCCCTCGGGATCCTCGTACTGCTGGCGATCGTCAGTTTTCTGTGGCGCAGTTAAGTCCCTTAAAAGCGTCTCCGAATAATACCTTTGGGAAAAGCGTTGGACTTTGGACACGCCGCCCTTAAACTAAAACAATACGGGGGTGTTTCGCTATGTTCCGGAGACGGCAATATCTTATCAATCCCAAGTTTCAACTGACGCTCATCGCGTTCTTTTCCGTTTTGGCACTCGCTGCCATCGTCGTCTACTACGCGGAAAATCTCTTCCTACTGACCCGTTTGTCAGGAAACACGGAGACCGAAGAAATTCTAAATGATCCTGTGATCCGAGAAATCATCGCCGAAGAACGCGGCAAGATGCAGCTCATCTTCTCGCTCACATCGGGCGTTGTCCTTTTCATGATGGTCTTTGGCGGATTGATCCTCTCAAATCGAGTCGCCGGACCCCTGTTTCGTTTGCAGAAGCACATGAAAGAAATCATGAGCGGCGAAACCAAACGCAAAGTCGCGTTTCGTGAAAAAGACTTTTTTCCGGAATTGGCCGAAACCTATAACGAACTGCTCGTTAAGGTCGGCGCCGTTAAAGAAGAATAACCAAATAGTGTCTGGCTACTTTTGGTAGCAACAACGCGTCATGATCCGGATGATCCGGGTAGATCATGACGCGTTGTTGCTACCAAAAGTAGCCAGACACTATTTGGTTTTCAAGTCCATCCAGTTCGGTCCGACCGAGGTGTTCACCTTGAGGGGTACTTTGAATTCGACCGCTTGCTCCATCGCACTGGCAACCATTCTTGCAACTCCGTCGAGCTCACCCTCGGGACATTCCAGCACCAACTCATCGTGCACCTGAACGATCATGCGCGATCTGAACTTCTTAGCCGCCAGTGTCTCGTGAAGATCAATCATCGCGCGTTTCATGAGATCGGCTGCCGTTCCCTGAATCGGCGTATTCATGGCCATTCGTTCGCCCACACCACGAAGCGCAGGATTCTTCGAATGAATCTCAGGCAGCAAACGCTTTCGCCCCAGCAACGTCAACGCAAATCCTGTATCGCGCGCGCGCTCGATCTGAAGATCCAAGAAGCGCTTCACCTTTGAATAGCGAGTAAAGTACGTGTCGATGATCGCCTTTGCCTCGGATCTCGGAATCTTGAGCTCTTGCGCGAGACCAAACGGCGTCTTTCCATACATCAAACCAAAATTAATCGCTTTAGCGATCGATCGTTCGCGCTCGGTCACACTCTTAAGTGGTGTCTTAAAAATCTCGCTAGCCGTACTTGCGTGCACATCCTCGTCATTTTGAAACGCAGATATCAGCGCAGGATCGTCACTCATCGAAGCCAAGATCCGAAGCTCGATCTGGCTGTAATCGCAACTCAGGAGAACGTTCCCTTTGCCCGCGACGAACGCCCGGCGGATCAACTCTCCACGCTCCGTACGTGTCGGGATGTTTTGGAGGTTCGGATCAGAACTCGAAAGCCGACCCGTCGCCGCAACCGTTTGATGAAAGCTACCGTGTACACGTCCGGTTTTCTTGTCGATCAGAAGCGGGAGCGGATCGACATAGGTATTTTTTAGTTTTGCCAGTTCTCGAAACTCTAGCAGGAGCTTCGGCACTTCATGCATGGAACTCAAAGACTCGAGCACACTCGCATCCGTCGAATAGCCCGTTTTTGTTTTGAATTGTGCTGGCAGACCAAGCTCTTTAAAAAGAAATTCCTGAAGCTGTTTTGTCGATTGCAGATTAATCGGCTTTGACGAAAACGACTGAATCCTCTTTTCGAGTTTGGCCATCTCCTCACCAAACTGAACCGAAAGTTTTCCGAGGTATTTTTCATCGATCGCAATTCCGGCAAGCTCCATATCGACCAAGACACGCACGAGCGGAAAATCGAGCTCAGCAAGAACCGGCATCAAGTGCTCTTGTTCAAGATGCGGCTTCATCGACTGCCATAGTTTGAGCGCAATCACGGCATCTTCGGCAGAATAGCGTGTCGCACGTTCAACGGGTACATCCTCAAACCCAATCTGATCTTTACCCTTCCCACACACCTCCTCGTACGTGAGAACGCGGTAACCCAGCCGCTTCTGAGCGATGGTTTCGAGGTTGTGCTTCCCGGCCGGATCGAGAACATAGTCGGCGATCATCGTGTCCGCGCCAAGCCCGTCAGGATTGATGCCGTTCTCGAGGAGAACACTCCAATCGTATTTTAAATTCTGCCCGATCTTCTTGATCTTTGGGTTTTCGAGAATCGGCTTGAGATACTCAAAGACAGTTTCGAGTCGAAGCTGTTTGGCGTCGGCATCCTTGTGCCCTACCGGAATATAAAATCCGCGTTTTCCGTCCACCGCCAGCGCAAGACCGACGATCTTGGCCTCGCGTGGATTGAGTGACGTGGTCTCAAGATCAAAAGCGCACTCCCCTGCTTTCAGAATCGCATCACGGAGTATCGCCAGATCCTTTTCCGTCTGGACCGAAACGAACTCCAGATCACTCGACGGCAATGCATTCACGCCCGGGTCACTACTGCTGCCTCCAACGTCGCCCGCCGCGCGTGCACCGCCCTCACTGGCCCCACTGGTGACCGCGTTCTTGGACCACTTCTCGACCAACGAAAAAAACTCTAATTCACGCAAAAGCGCATCGAGTCCTGATCGATCCCCTCTCGGATAAACGGTTTCATCACGAAGATTCTTCCAAGGAAGTTTCGTTTCGACGGCTAGGGTCGCCAGTTTCTGCGACAAGAGTGCGTCGGCGCGCGAAGCAACCAGCGACGTGCCCTTTTTCCCGGTGATTTTCCCAGCGGCGGCCGCTTCGAGAACCACTTCGAGTGTTTCGTACTGTTTGAGGAGCTCGACGGCGCCCTTCGGGCCGATACCGGCGACACCCGGAATATTGTCAGAACTATCGCCGACGATCGCTAGATAATCGCGAATCTGGGTCGGCGGAAGACCAAACTTCTCTTCGACTTCTTTGGGTGTGTAAACGATGCCCTTCATCGTGTCCCAGACCGAGACCCGATCGTTCACGAGCTGCATGAGATCCTTGTCGCCCGTCACAAGGACGACTTGGTTTTTCTTGTCCTCAGCGAGCCATCCTACACACAGCGCCGCGATCAGGTCATCGGCTTCGATGCCTGACTGACGAACCTTTGCAATCCCGAATGCTTCGACCAAAGGCTCCATGCGCTCGAACTGCGGAATCAGATCGTCGGGAGGCGGCGGACGATGGGCTTTGTATTCTTTGTAAACTTCTTTTCGAAACGACGGTTCTTTCGAGTCGAAAGCCGAGACAAGATACTTTGGTTTCACCTCAGAAACGACACTCATCAACATCTGAGCAACACCAAAAACAGCGTTCGTCGGTTCTCCTCGGGAAGTCTTTAAACCACGAATCGCGTAGTACGCTCGAAAGATGAACGAGCTGATATCAACAAGAAAAAGCGTCCGATCAGGATGCCACTCACGAGCACTCGAATTATTTTTTCCGGGTCCTCTGATCATCGCGCAGAACCCTCACGTTCCCGCGCGCGTGTCTGTAACGACTTGCGTGTCACCCATCACATCACCCAGTCGGTATCCTGCATCAGCACGTAACATCAGATAGATCTCGAGGGCCATCAGCGGCACACCGACGAGAAACAAAATCACCCACCCCCAAACCGGGATGATGGCAAAAAACGTAGCGAGTCCGACCGGTGAGTTCCGGATCGCCGATTGTTTTGCCGTAATGGGTTTTGCAGGGTCTTCCATCTGAACCACACGGAGTCTGAAAAGCTTTTTTCCGAGACTCTGACTGTGAAACTGTCCGACATGAAGCGCATCACCCCAGAGACTGTAGGCAAAACCAATCAGCGGCCCAATCACCGCTGGCAAGATAATCGCGGCCAGAAACACAACCGCTAGATCGATCATCTTTGCGAGAATGCGGTCCCGAGGCAAAGCCCTCATAAGAAGTAGCGGTCCACCAGATCGACAAGACTATGAACGGCGAAGATATGCGACTCCTGGATACGACTCGAATTCTTTCCGAGACTCACATTCAACTTAAAATCAGCCATCTCTAAAAGTTTTCCACCTTCGCGCCCCGTGAGACCGATGACCGGACATGGGAGTGTCTTCACAAACCGTACGGCATCGATCACGTTCGGACTGTTCCCGGAAGTCGAGATCGCCAACACAACGTCGCCTGGTTTTGCGAGCGCCTGCGCTTGCCGGAGAAAAACTTGATCGTACCCGTAGTCGTTACCGATCGCCGTGAGCGCCGAACTATCGGTCGTGAGCGCGATCGCCGGCAGAGGACGCCGTTCGACCAACATGCGACCTGTCATTTCGGCAGCCATGTGTTGGGCGTCGGCAGCCGATCCGCCGTTTCCAAAAATCAGGAGCTTCCCTCCCGCCTGGATCGAGCGCCCGATCGCCTGCGCAGCTTCGATCAGTCCGTCTTGGCACTCCTCGAGAAAACGCTTCTGAATGCGCTGGGTTTCATCGAATGTGCCTCGCAAATAGTCTCGGATTTCTACCATCGTATCTCTTCCATTGTCCTGGCTGTCTCCGCTGTGATACTTATGTTGCCAGAAGTTATACATCCTTTTTTAGAGGAGCATGCACGGTTTATATGAGTTCATCGGAAAATGTCACACCCGTTAACGATGCCGAATTCGATAGCGAAATTCTAAAGTCGTCCCAGCTCACTTTGGTCGATTTCTGGGCGGAGTGGTGTGGACCCTGCAAAATGCTTTCACCGACAATTGACGCTCTAGCTAAGGAGATGACTGGCAAGGTGCGTTGTTTCAAGATGAACGTGGATGAGAACTCCACGCCGGAGAAGTTTTCGATCCGAGGGATTCCGACGGTGATTTTGTTCAAAAATGGCAAGCCCGTTGAGCAGCTGGTCGGCAATCGCCCAAAAGACGACTTCGTTCGCGCGATCGAAAAGCACCTCTAAGCCCGAAACCAGCCTTACAGCTTGCCCACGCGCTGGTTTTCGTTATCCTTAAAGAGAGCAGTACCACGTTAAGACCCGTTCATCGGGCAAGGGGGAACCCCCTGGGGAGAGTTCATGGATAACAGTGGTATTTTTGACGGCATCGTCACAGCGTTTCAAAAGGGCGGACCTTGGATGGTAGCGATCCTTTTGGCTATGGCTTTCAGCCTCGCATTCACGATCGAACGTTTCATCCGACTCTTTTTTCAATACTCCGTCAACGGACGAGCCTTCATGTTCGAAGTGCAAAAGTATGTTTTAGCAAATGACCTGGACGGCGCCATTCGTCTTTGCAATGGCTCCAAAACCGGTGCGCTCCCACGGGTCCTCAAAGCAGGACTTCAGCGCGCGAGTCGCACGGAG
This sequence comes from uncultured Oligoflexia bacterium, assembly GCA_964549505.1. Classification (GTDB taxonomy): domain Bacteria; phylum Bdellovibrionota; class UBA1018; order UBA1018; family CAZJVD01; genus CAZJVD01. The sequence goes on along the minus strand of CAZJVD010000006.1, from coordinate 48,167 downwards.
GAACAGATTCGAAACGCGGTCGAGGCTGTGAGTTTGGAAGTCATTCCCAAACTCGAACGTCGCCTGCCCTATCTTTCATCGATCGCAAACGTCGCGACACTCCTTGGGCTTCTCGGAACGATTACGGGGCTGATTCGATCATTCAAAGCGGTCGAGCTCGCCGACGCTGCACAAAGGCAAGCCATTCTGTCGCTCGGGATTTCCGAAGCCATGAACGCCACGGCTTTTGGTCTCGTGACGGCGGTTTTCACGATGGTCGCGTACTCGATTCTTTCGAGCAAAGCTTCGCGAATCATCGACGAGGTAGACGAGTTTGGAGCCAAACTTGTCGATCTGCTCGGTGCACGTAAGAACAAGTCCGCACCCCTCAGCACCATGACTGAAGGATCTTAAGCCTCCGCCTGAACGATCATGCGACGGAAACGCATTCGAAACTTCGACATCAACTTAAACCTCGTGCCCATGCTCGACGGCATGATCACGATCATTGCGTTTCTCATGTACACGCTGGCGTTCATCGCGATTGTTTCGATCGAGTCACCGATTCCGCTCGTCAATCGCCTGAGCAACGACACGCAGATTAAGGAAGTTCCACTGCAGCTGACACTGTCGATACAGAACAAACAGATGATTCTGTACAGTCCCTTTCAACGCGTGCCTTCGACCACTATTCCGCATCTTCCGGACGGAATGGCAGATCTCCCGGCCCTACGAAAGCGATTACTCGCAATCAAAGATCGGTTCCCATTCGAAACGAAGATCGTATTCATGCCTGGTTCTCAAGTCGCTTACGATCAGATTATTGCCGTCATGGACTCCGTACGGGCTCGTGATCGCGCCGATCCGCCGCTCTACGCGCGCAATCCCAAGACGGGTCTCGACGAACTGATCACGTCGCTTTTCCCAAATATTGTTTTCGGAAACCTCCTCGGAGGCGAAAGCTGATGGCGAAGCGAACCTCCGTGCGGCACCGAAGACGCAACCGGATTCAGAACACGTTCGAACTTCAGCTCACGAGCATGCTCGACGTTGTCGTCATTCTTGTCGTGTTTTTACTCAAGAGCATGTCGCTGACTACATCCTCCGTTTCGCCAACACCTGGACTCGAGCTGCCCGTTTCGTCGTCTCCGCAAATCCCGAGCGAAAGCCCACAACTCGTCATTACACGTGATGCGATGATCTTTGACGGCAACCGCATCGTCGAGTTTCGAGTCTCCGGCGACGCGTCCGACACGACGTCCCTCGTGCAGATCAAAAAGGCCGACCTCGATGAGGGTGGACGTCGCATTGTGCCCCTATATAGCGCTCTCGTTGAGAGCCGTGAAAAATCAGAACTTTTACGAGCACGCTCCAGCGCCCGTGATCCACGCGGCAATCCCATGGCTTTTGAAGGCGTGCTTGCGATTCAGGCCGACAAACGCCTGCAGTACGATGTCGTCCGAAAAGTGCTCTATACAGCTGGAACTGCTGGCTTTCGGGTGTTTCGGTTCCTCGCGCAGAAGAAGGACGAGTAGTCCCTTCCCCTATTTGACAGCGCAGAATGTCTTGAGCTAGCCTCTCTTTCGATGTGGAGGGGACCCACTCACGGCGCTAAGGCGTCTTTTATTCTTTTTTTATCGGGGGCTCTTTGGAGTACGTGTTTTTCCGCGTCCAGAGCCAGTGCCATCGAATGGACTCACCGTCCTTACCCGCGCGAGCTCGACTATGCCAACCGGTGCTCGAAGATCCTAAGTTCGCCACGTGATCTTTCACGCCAGGGCTATCTTCAAGAGTTAGCGGCGGCTCTCAAGACCGACCCTCAAGGTTTGAAGAATTTTGCCATTCGGGAATACGGATCGCGGGCGCATCATTGGGGCCGACGGCCACCACAGGCAGATGATGAGGCAGCCTGGGAAAAGCATCGCGTTTTGAAGAGCGCCGGTCTTGAAGAACTCGTCGTCGATCCAGGGTTGATGGGTCGTTATGAAACCTTTGTGACTTGGCTCAGACGACGCGTCGACGTAAGCCCCCGCTACCTGGACGATAAAACTCCGTGGCAGATTCGGGAGGAGTTTGGAGAGGCACTAGGGACACGACGCCTTTTCTTGGGGGTGCTCGCCAGCGCCGAGATGCTCGAACGCCTTCAAAAGGGCGAGAGTCCGGGAGCTGTCTTTGCTGCACTTCCCGAACGCTTAGCAGAAGCTGGCGCCCGTAAAGCTGAAGGCGTTTACAAAGAGTTCAGCGCGAGCCGTGGTGTGTTCAACTCGATTAATGACATGCCTCGAGACGAGGAGAGTGAATTCACATTCGGCCTAACCGTTCGAGCGAGCGAAGACCCGCGCGTTACGAGCTGGGATTTACTGAAACGTTACAAAGCCTGGAGACCGGACGGACGCCTCATCTTCGATCAGTTTCGCGACGGGCGTAAGCCGATCCTTCTCGAGCTCACCGTTCCTGTGATCGACTCCATCCCGATTGCCGAAAGCAACGTTTGGGAACCCACCGCCGAAATCGGCGTCCCAGAACACGGCGGAACCAATATGTGGATTGTCCGCGAACGCGAAACCCCTCGCGAAGGGGAGCTGGCGGCCCCCGGCGAGGTCCTTGCTCGCGTGCGCGTGGACGATCGGTTTCATGCCTATCTGCTCTGGCGCATCGAACCGAAAGAGATTACGGGCTTTGGCGAACCCAGCGATTTTTATAATATGTCGGTTGGTTTTGAACGAAACGCCGAACCAGAACCCAAGCCACAGCCGCAGACTGAGCCCGCTCGGACGGCGACCAAGCTCAAAACCGCGCAGTAGGGCACTTTTTCTGTTACATTCCTGCTCTCATGCAACGTTTCGCGGTCGCCATTGCCGAAGTACTTTCCAAGGTTTTAAATGAAACGGTCCTCCCAGGAGAACTCGCTACACCTCCCGATCCAAAACTTGGTGATTTTGCTTACCCGTGTTTCCAGCGTGCAAAGTCCCAGAAAAAGAACCCCGCACAGGTCGCAACCGAGCTGAAGGTGGCCGTCGCGGCCCACGATGATTTCAAAACACTCAGTACGTCCGTTTCGGTTTTGACCGCCGGCCCCTATTTGAACTTTCTCATCGATACAAAAGTCGCGGCTGAGACGTTGCTGCCGGCGATCCTTCATGGCACCGGTTTTGGAGATCACGCCGTCAGTGCTGAGAAACGCGGAACCTGGATCGTCGAATACAGCTCTCCCAATGTTGCTAAGCCTTTTTTGATTGGCCATCTTCGGTCCACGGCCCTCGGAGCGGCCCTCGCCCGAACGGCTAAGCAGCGCGGATGGAACGTCGTGCGCATCAACCATCTTGGAGACTGGGGCACACAGTATGGGAAACTTGCGGTTGCGCTGAAACGCTACGGCCAGCTCGAATCGGACGCGCTGTCGATTGACGAACTCGTCAAGATCTACGTACGCTTCCACGCCGATCTCGAGAAACATCCTGAACTTGAGACGGAAGCGCGCGAGGCGTTTTCAAAGCTTGAGAATGGCGATCCTGAAGTCACGCGGATTTGGAAAAAGTGTGTCGAGATCTCCTTGAAGGAGTTCAAACGCGTCTACGAGCTCTTGGGAGTCGAATTCGATCACTACTGGGGCGAAAGTTTCTACTCGCCGTACATCGGAGACGTCGTCACCACGCTGAAAGACAAGAAGTTACTGATCGAAAGCGAAGGCGCGCTTGTCGTACCCGTCGAAGGCGCGGATGGCACCGAACTCCCTCCCTGCATCATCAGAAAGAGTGACGGGGCCACGATCTACGCAACCCGAGATATTGCGGCCGCGATTTACCGAGAAGGTCAGTTTCACTTTGATCGCATGAGTTATGTGGTGGGCGGGGAACAACGACTGCACTTTCAACAAGTTTTCTGTGTTTTGAAAAAAGCGGGATTCAAGTGGGTCGAGCGCTGTGAACATATTCCGTTTGGTCTTTATCGATTTCAAGGCGCGAAGATGTCGACGCGAAAAGGCAACTTCGTCACACTTCAGGAAGTTCTGAATGAGACCAAAGACGAGGTGAGTAAGATTCTTGAAGCTCGCGAGGACACGAAGAATCTCTCAGCCGCTGAAAAAGATGTGATTGTCAGCCGCGTGGCTGTCGGCGCAATTGTTTTTCATGACCTCTTTACCGATCCGATCCGCGATGTCCTTTTTGATCTTGAAAAGGTTCTGTCGTTCGAAGGTGATACAGGCCCGTACGTCCAGTACGCGTACACCCGCTGCGAAAGTATTTTGAAAAAATCGGGTACCAGCAACGCACGACCACAACCGGCACAAGCCGTCCTCTTGGTCCATGAAGCTGAGTTGCGCTTACTCAAGACGCTCGGACGTTTTCCACAGATTTTGGATCGGATGCTCGACGTACGAAAACCATCGGGACTGGCGCACTACCTGCTCGAGGTGGCCGGTCTATTCGGGACGTTTTATCATGACTGTCCTGTGCTCACGTCGTCGGGCGATCTCAAGACCGCACGACTCGGACTTGTCGAGGCGACACGACGGGTTCTCGGTCAAGGTCTTTCGCTCTTAGGAATTCCGCTGACGGAGCGGATGTAGTCCGCTGTTTCCGCCTCCCTCTTTTTTAATTCAATTCGAGCAGTTGATTGCGCCGGCTTGGCCCTAGCTGCAAGACGGGGGGACTTCCCCCGGAGTATGTGGTTTTTTACACGGTTGAGGCCAGCGAGCCCGTGTTTGACCGTGTAAAAATGCACATGGCCCGGCGGAGGTATGGGTCCGCAAACATCCACGTGCAGACGTCCACTCGAAAGATCCACGTGCAAACACCTACCCGCAAGCATCCACGTGCAAACGCCCACTCGAAAGATCCATTCGGCTAAAGTCGGAAGTTTGTCGGATCCATAACACTGTCTGTGTTCTAGTTCGGTTTCCAGACGTGTCGCAGACACCGCGCTTCTGCCGCGTCCGACCCGTCATCGCTCAATCAGGAGACGGAGTGCTTTAGTGCTGCTGAATCCGATTGTACTTCTTGCGCGCTTCGGCCGGAGTCATTGAGCCATTTTGAACAGCAGCTTTCAAACGTTTGGCTGCCTGTTCATTCGTGATGGTGCCTTCGGTAGGCGCCTCTTGAGCACGCTCGGCCTGTGTACGCGTGTGTTCGACTGCTTGAGCACGCTCGGCCCGTGTACGCGTGTGTTCTTCGACTGCCGACGCCGCGGACGGACTCGTTTGAGCCGTGGTTGTGGAGTCCGTGGTCGGCGCTGTTTCGCGAGCCTGATGAACCATTTTACGTGCGCGATCGCGCGCTGAAAGTTTTGAGTCGGCACTCGACTGCAGTGCCGAGAGAATTGCGATCAGAAGAACGAATACTGAAAATCCAATCACGTTCATGCCTAAAGATTTCAAATGTGAGCGCGTTTCGTGGGACATTGCCGATCTCTCCTCAGATGTCCTACGTTTCGGCCGAAAGCTGAAAGATTTTAGAAAGAAGTGCGCTTTTTACGAGAATTTTGCGCACGCAAACTCACGCTTCATGCGTGCAATCGTATCAATCGATATCTCTTTCGGGCAGGCGGCCTGACACTCGCCAATGTTGCTACAGTTACCGAAGCCCTCTTGATCCATCTGGGCGACCATCCGGAGAACTCTGCGTTTTCTTTCAGGATCTCCCTGCGGGAGCAAGGCCAGCTGTGCGACTTTCGCCGAGGTAAACAATGACGCTGACGCATTAGGACATGCCGCCACGCAGGCGCCGCACCCAATACACGCCGCAGCATCCATCGCCTTCTCGGCGTTGTCCTTCGGAACCAAGATCGCATTGGCGTCCGGATGCGGGCCGGACTTCGTCGACACATAGCCCCCGGCCGCAATGATCCGGTCAAATGCCGAGCGATCCGTCACAAGATCTTTCACAATCGGAAACGCGACCGCGCGCCACGGCTCAACGATGATCGTGTCCCCATCCTTGAACTTACGCATGTGAAGCTGACACGCAGCTGTGCCCAGCTCCGGACCGTGTGGCTGTCCGTTGATAACGATACTGCAACTACCGCAGATGCCTTCGCGACAGTCGCTCTCAAAAGCCACGGGCTCCACACCTTGCTTGACGAGATCCATGTTGAGGACGTCCAGCATTTCAAGAAAGGACATGTCCGGCGAGATGTCCTTGAGCGTGTACGTTTCGACTTTGCCGGGCGTGCTCGGGCGTTTCTGTCGCCATACCTTGAGCGTTAAGCTGAGTCCCTTCATTTGTAGCTCCGTGTAGCGAGTTTAACGTTTTCAAATGCGAGATCTTCTTTATGGAGCTCTGCCTCCGAACTACCTTTGTGCTCCCAGGCAGAGACAAAACAGAAGTTCTGATCGTCACGAAGTGCTTCGCCTTCGGGCGTTTGGCTTTCTTCGCGAAAATGTCCTCCGCATGACTCTTTCCGCGTAAGGGCATCCAGCGCCATGAGATCACCGAGTTCTAAAAAGTCAGCGATCCGTCCCGCCATTTCCAAATCTTTGTGATAATTGTCCTGGTCTCCAACCAACTTCATGTCGGTCCAGAACTGATCTTTCAGATCTTTGATCTTCGCACGCGCCTTCTTCAGTCCTGCTTCGTTGCGGGCCATGCCGACATGGTCCCACATCGTGAGTCCCAACTCGCGAAACAATGCATCGACAGGAGTCTTTCCTTTTTTACCGATCGCGAGCATTTTCTCGATGCCGTCGCGGACTTGCTTTTCTGTCTCACGAAACTCCGGATCCTCAGTCGACACTTTCTCGAGCGACGTTCCCGCTAAATAGTTTCCGATCGTGTACGGAATCACAAAGTACCCATCTGCTAATCCTTGCATCAAAGCGCTCGCACCCAGGCGATTAGCGCCGTGATCAGAAAAATTGGCTTCGCCCAACACATGCAACCCCGGAATCGTACTCATGAGATTGTAGTCTACCCAGAGTCCACCCATCGTGTAATGGACGGCTGGATAGATCATCATGGGGACTTCGTACGGGTTCTGTCCCATGATCTTTTCGTACATCTGGAAGAGGTTGCCGTATTTTTCGTGAATCACATTCTGTCCGTCACGCTTAATCGCATCGCGGAAGTCTAAGTAAACAGCGCGACCGGTGTTACTCACACCGCGACCTTCATCGCACATCATCTTGGCGTTACGGCTAGCAACGTCGCGCGGAACCAGATTTCCGAAGCTTGGGTACTTACGCTCAAGAAAGTAATCGCGCTCTTCTTCCGTCACCTGGCGCGCGTCTTTTCGGCAGTCTTCCTTCTTCTTCGGCACCCAAACTCGGCCGTCGTTTCTCAAACTTTCGCTCATCAGTGTCAGTTTCGATTGATGATCTCCAGAAACCGGAATGCACGTCGGATGAATCTGCGTGTAACAAGGGTTCGCAAAAAATGCTCCCCGCTTGTGCGCGCGAAAAGCCGCCGTGCAGTTGGAGTTCATCGCATTCGTCGAAAGGTAGAAAATCCGTCCATAACCGCCGGTCGCGAGACAAACCGCGTGACCGGCATGGCGTTCGATTTCACCTGTCACAAGATTGCGCGTGATAATCCCGCGCGCTTTGCCTTTCGCCAACACCACATCAAGCATTTCCTGACGGGGGTAGAGCGTGACATTTCCAAGATCGACTTGTCTCATCAATGCGCTGTACGCACCGAGAAGAAGTTGCTGACCAGTTTGGCCGCGCGCATAGAACGTTCGAGAGACTTGTGCGCCTCCGAACGAACGGTTGGCGAGATCACCGCCGTACTCACGCGCAAACGGAACGCCCTGCGCGACGCAGAGATCGATGATCGAAGCGCTCACTTGTGCGAGACGGTACACATTGCCTTCGCGGGCACGATAATCTCCACCCTTGACCGTGTCGTAGAACAAACGCCACACACTATCGCCGTCGTTGGGATAGTTTTTGGCAGCGTTGATTCCGCCTTGGGCCGCAATGCTGTGTGCGCGTCTCGGCGAATCGTGAATACAAAACGCTTTGACCTTGTACCCGAGCTCGGCAAGCGATGCGGCAGCTGAAGCGCCAGCGAGTCCCGTACCGACGACAATGACTTCGTACTTTCGTTTGTTGGCCGGATTGACGAGCTTCATCTCGAAGCGATGACGATCCCACTTGTCTTGAATCGGGCCGGTCGGAACTCTAGAATCAAGTTTTGCGCTCATGAACGATCCTCTACGATGCAAATCCGAAATAGAACCAAAGTGGAATAATGAGAAATCCGCCCCCCAGAGCGAGCGCGACCAAGAGCCCGATCGCATAGATCGCTTTCGAGCACTTCGGATACAGAATCCCCAAACTCTGGAACCAACTCCAAAACCCGTGCCGCAGATGCATCGCTAGAAAGAGCATCGACGTGACATAGAACAGAACAAAAGCACCGTTTTCAAAAGTCTCTTTCACGAGGCGATACAGATCTCGAGCGTCATGCGGACCATTGGCCCCGTGTAGAATGGTCGTGTAGCCGGCTTCGGTTCCTGGCCCGTACTTAAACTGTGCGATGTGAATGACGAGAAAAATCAAAAGCAGCGTTCCGGAAACCGCCATGTACGTCGACCCGAACCACATTTTACTCGGACCGCCTTTGGTTTTTGGTGCTCGCGATCCGGACGCCACATACACGCTGTCACGCGCGCGACGATTCGAAAGGGCGATACGAATACCGTTCCAGATATGAACCAAGAACAGAATCACGAGACCGATCTCAGCGATGTACAAGTACGGTTCAAGACTCTCGAGTCGAGCGGCGTACTCGTTGAATTTCACTCCTCCCGGGACAAGTAACAAGAGATTCCCGATCAAGTGGAAGAACACGAAACCGATGAGTCCGAGTCCCGAAACTGCCATCACGAACTTTCGGGTCACGGTCGAAACAGTGCAAGATTTTGAATTCATAGGCTGTAACTAGATAAGACAAACTGGTGGCCGTTCTGTCAACTCGTTAGTCGTCCTCCCTCGGGCGACTTCGAGCGGCTGTCGTGCAGCTCTCGGGCAGCTCTCGGGCAGCTCTCGGGCGGCAAACGTCACTTCTTAGCAGCAGGTGCCGCTTTCTCGTCGACTTGTGCGGCGAGTTTTTTAATGCGCTCCTCGAGAGCACGAACGCGATCTTTGACCGCTTGATCGTCGACAGGCAAACGACGAAACTCGATATGCTTCAGAATCGACTCTTCCAACGTCTTGGTGAGTTCCTTGAGACGCGAGTTCTCTTGCTTGATTTTTCCGATCTCACCCTTCTCTTTTTCCTCAAGTTGAGCTTTAAGTTTCTTGATCTCGTCGTCCTTGCCGCGCAGGAGGGCCATTGAATCGTCGAGTGCGGGGTCACCCGTCAGCACGGTCGTCGAAGCACCGCCTGGAGCGGAGAGTCCGGTAGACGAAGGTGGCGCCGTGAAACTCTTAACAGCATCGTCGTCGGCGGGAAAAACAGCGATACTTTTAGGATTTGAAAAACTTTCGACTTTCGAACGCGCAGTCGCATCGCCAATCACAAGCACGATCTCACCGGCTAGCTCGCGCGCCGTGATATTCAGGTAACAAAATTCTCGTATGAACTCGTTCGTGAGACCTTCCGTACCCGTGAGATTGATCGCGAACTTGTTTTTTCCGTCGCGAAAGAGCTTTCGAATTCCAGCCTTCACGACTTCAAGTGTTTTCGGGTCGAGCGCTCCACTGAGCGCCAGAATCGAGATTCCATCTTTAGCTGTGAGGCCGACCTTCACTGAAACTTAGCCCGGTAGTACAGAACTTTCATAATATCGCGCCGAGTGATCACGCCGACGACCTTCTGCGCCTGATCGAGAACCGGTAAGCGACGGACCTTTGTATCAATCAACATTTTCAGCACGTCGTTCCACGAAGCATCTTGGTCGATGGCGACAACCTTTTTCGAGAACTGTACTTTTGATTGCAGCATTTCTCCTGCTGCCGAAGCAGGATCTCCAATCTGTTGAATAATATCGAACTCAGAAAGAACGCCTAGTGCGCGACCTTCCGCGTCGACCACGGGTAACCCGGTGATTCGATTGTTCACGAGAAGCTTTAAGACCTCCTCGATCGTCATATCTGGGTTTGCCGAGAGAACTTCAGGAGACATGATGTCGCGAGCTTTTGTATCCATAGCTCCTTTCATTGTAGGGGTTTAGCGGTTTGACTTCAACGAGAACGAGCTCTACGCTATTAGTCATGAGTGGGGGTTTTACTCGCGAAGCTTTTGATGCACTCTGTCTGAGTACGCTCTCCCCGCTGCGCATGCACCGCACGCCCCGCGAGATCCTTGAGATCACGTCGAATCCAGATGGTTCTCTCGAACAGATCACTGCCGCACTCGAACGCAACCAGATGTACGTTCATTTTTTTGAACGGCTCACCCAGCTCCGACAGGCCAAAGTGAAGTGGCAGGAGCAGTCTGAGAAACAAGAAGACGCGCACGCTCATCAAACACCGACCCATAAGATGGTGAGCACGTTCGGAAAGCTCGGGACGCGTAACCTTGTACTAGCCCTCGGATTGATGAAAGGGGCCGGTAGCGGCCTTCCGCGGTCCACCGAAGACGCACTCGACGTGAAGCCCGGCGATCAGATGAAGTTTGCGATGAATATTGCCGAACTCTGCGATGACCAACGCATGGCACACTCCGAGACAAGCTTCATCGGCGGACTCGTGTTTGATTGGCTTCTCATGGTGGTCAAGAAGTCAGCCGCCCAACCCAAAGCCGCTGTCGAGAGCCTGAGCCAGTCCTACAAAGAAGGCTTGGCGGTTGCTAAGGTCGCGTACCATCTTTCGAAGGGAATCGCGGACTTTCCACTGAGTAAGTTTGTTTTTTCGAGCGGTCTCATGGTGGGCGCCGGGCGGTTTCTCATGAGTCTGTTGTATTCAAAAGATTGGGCCGAGTTTTTTAAGAAAAATGAAGAACTCCTGAAAACAGCGCCCGAACTCTATCGTCCGCTTCAGGTCGAGGCATTCGGGACGTCATCGAATGAGATGTCCTCACTCATCGCGCTCTTTTTCCCAAAGCTTGGTGAGATCGACCTTCCGCTTTTCTACATGTACGACCCCTACATGCTCGCCGAGAAACCAGAACAAGGTTACTTTTTAGCTAGCCTGCTCTTTCTGGCCGAACGATGCGTTGAAGCGAAGGAACCGGCGAAAGCCGCGAAGATGTATGAAACTCTGAATCCTGTTTACAAGGGTCTCGTCGATAAACTCAAAATCACCGGCAAACAAATCGAATACGCCGTGGGAAAGGCGGGTAAGTAAATGCCTCACTTCATCACGCGTAAGTGCACCAGCTGCCACAAGTGTTTGCCGATTTGCCCGACACAGAGCATCTATGTCGGTCTCGGTCAGTACGTCATCGACCACGACACCTGCGAAGATTGTGCAGTCTGTGTTTCCGTTTGTCCGGAAACAGCGATTCTTCCTGTACCCACGCCCGTCGCGTCCAAAGATTCACCGAAGGATTCAAAGGACCAAAAGACACAGCACACCACGCACGCGTCTGGCACTGCAAGCACGACCGCAACACCCACCAAGAAAAAATAAAAATTTCGCAGCACCCGTTGCGAAAAACAACACGGCGCTATAACACGCACTTGGGGTCAATGACCTGAGGGGGATGTCAGTGGGGGTAGCGGGGGTTCGGGGTTTCCGTAAACTTTTCAGTCTTCTCGCGCTCGCCTGGAGCGTTAATCACGTCGCGATCAGCGCATGGGCCGGCGAGAAACCGTGGTGGGTCACCGAGCATTGGAAGACCGACGCCGACGTCTATAACCCACTCGAGTTTTACGGACAGTTTTCTTCGCCGTTCTTTGCCGAAATGTCGGGCTTACGACCTGATACAAAGCCAGGCATCGGCGCTCTTCTCCACCGCCTGGCCGAGCAGGGTTACCCGATCTACATAGGCTCCACGGCAAACTTTCAAATGCGCTTCGATATCCTCGCGCCGTTTGTGACGATGGACGAAGGTCGTCTCGGTGACACGTTCGGCGGCTACAACTCCGAGAGCAACGCCGGCAATCTGAGTTTTATTTTTCACGACTCTGCTCACAAAGCGAGCGGGATGATTCGCATCACGCAGAAAGACGTCGCTACACAAGCCGCTCGCGATGCGACCAAAAAGAAGATCGTCACGTTTCTCCTCGAAGGCGAGCACCTTGCTAGCGCGTTCACGCTCATGGACTACATGCGCTGGTATTGGAATTGGCGTGAGAAAGAACGCACCGGAACTCTAGACCCCGAGTTTGAACGGCTCAACAACGGCGCTTACTCGTTTGGAGAGCTCACGCGCGAACGCATGTTTCATCTCGTTGGCGATGCGGTTCTTGGAAACCCCGTCCATTACTTTTTTCGTCTCTTAGGAAGCGTCGACCCCGGGCATATCCGTGATGTGCGTACGGCGGGAGTGCCCATGGTTTTTCCAAAGTTCTATCGCTGGATGGGTAAGGTCCTCGAGAGTTGGACACTCGCTGGTGTGTTACCGGCGCTCGAACCCGTTCATGCCTTCCTCCGCAAAGGCGGATATCGCTCGTTCAAACAGTATGCGGGCATTCTCGCCGACCAAATGATGCAACCTTGGTACGTGGCGTGGTCTGAGCGTTACGAAGTCGGCCGCCCACTCGACCAAGCGCTCGCTGAACAAGCGGCTTTGCAAAAGCGTTTCGTAGAATCGGAAGAGCAGATCGGCCCACAAGAGCCACCGCAACCCTTCACGTTCGAATCTCGGTTTCTTCTCAACGAAATCCGAACACTCGCGCGTAAGCATGCTGAACTCCGCCTCCAAGTGACCAGCGCCGCAACGACGACCGTGTTTGACCGTTACGAAAAGACGCTTGGACAGCTCTACGACGACGCCAAGAGCGAAATCGCTTCGGCCGCGGCGGCGACCACGGCGTCAAACGACACCATCCGTCTCGAACGGATTCTACGATCACTGCGTCTACGCATGGACAGTGTTATCTCAGATCTTTCGCGCGACTTGCCCGCCGACCTTCTTCTGCCTGAAAGCGCTCGGATGCCTTACTGGGATTATCAGCAGTTCTGGGCTGACCCGTCGATCGGCGCTACAAAACTCGACCTCCGCAATCTGACCAATCTGAACCCACCGGACGTGATGCAGGCCGCACTTGCTCGGCGTTCGTCAGAGGCGGCTACAGGAGCGAGCGAACAACCCTCGCCGTTTGCAAAGTTTGTCCGTTCCCTGAAAGGACGCAACAACTCGATCGTTTTCCGCGGCGAACTCGGTGCGCGTTACAACGAAGACCAAGACACGATCACGAAGGACCGGGGCATTCCGGTTGCGCCGACTTCGGTCGCTGCCTCGGAACTGCCTGCCGGAGAGTCCAACAGCTACCGTCTCTCTATGATTGCTTATCGCGAGTCCCTCGGGCGCGTGCTCGAGAACACGTTCGTGAGCATCGTGCGCGAGTGGCCCAACCTTCCCGAGGCGCTTCGCGTACGCTGCACAGAAGCCGCGCACCAGTACGCCGCGATCGCAAAGTCTCGCGTCGCAGAGCTCGTTACACTCCACCGTCAGATCATGGGCGATCAAGTGACCGGTATGGGTGACGTCCGCAAGTATCACGCTCGCCTCGAGTCCGTTGCTGTGAGTTCGATTGATCGCGCGCTCGAGGCCGTGTTTGAACTCACTAAAATCCGACGTGACGGAGAAAAGAAACCCGACCACAGAGCTATCGAAAAACAGATCAAACGCATCGAATATCAAACGCGTGTCCTTGAGAATCCCACCGAGATGAAACCCGGATCGAGTTGGTCGCGCGGTCTTTCGACGATCTTTCCGATCTTGGAAGAACGTTGGTCGACGTTTCGCTCCCTCCTTTTCGGAAAATACGGCCTTTTACGGCGCGGGCGCGATGTTCATAAGCTGCTCGGTCGGTTGGACACGAGTGCAATGGTTCCGACACGCGATCCGTCGGAACTCGAACCAAACGGTTGGACTCCAGAACCGATGAACACCGGCCCTCTCGAGAACCATGCTGAGATCACACTCTTGGTCATGGATCACGAGCAGCCCTTGATCGAGGCCGTGCTCGCGCGCAACACCTTCGAAGCGATGGGAATCACGGACTGGGTCGTCTTGACGAAAGGTAAGGCCTGGATGGGGGCACAGTACCTTGCGTCCGGAGTCCCAAATATCGCGTTTGTCGAAGATAAAAACTTTACAGAGAAGATCATCGCACGTGCACAGAAGTCCAAGCGCTTTGGCATTTTGATTTTTCCAGAAGGACAGCCAAGGCTCTGGTTCTCGCAGATGCCACTCTCCATAAAAAACGGCGCGTTCCGAATAGCTTCGCGCGTCGCGGACGAACTCGGCGACCGCGGACGTGTGTCGGTCCTGTTTGCGCGCACCAATGCGATCGACGCGGTCACAACCACCGGAACCGAAAATCCAATCACCTTTCGTTATGAACTCGCCCAACCCACGCTGGCGCCGCAAACATTCGAAAGTGCGGAAGCCTCGCAGGAGTGGGTTCGTAACACGCGCGAAGCTTTTGAAGAGTTTGTTTACCACGATCTTCAACTCCGTTGGACCGACCTGATCGATCCAACGACCGTTCCGGGGGGAACGGCTCCGGTCACCGGTCCCGAACCTGAGTACCTGTCGCTTGGTCATTGGCTCAACCGACGCAACGTGCGCAGCTGTGGAATGGCTCTTGAGACGATGTGGAAAGATGCTGGCCTGTACGTTCCCAAAGAAGCGCTGGCTGAGTAGGGCTCGCCCTCGTTTGTGAGGGCCGACCTAAGTCTAAATCTAAGCGTTCTTTAACTCCGAAAGTCGCTACACTTTTCTCATCACGGAGGTGGTTATGCGATCACGGACTAGATCCCAGACTTTCGTTCTCGGTGCGTTCATTTTTTTCTCAAACGTTGCACTTGCCGGTCGAGTCTTGAGTCACTACCCGACTCCACTTGAAATCGATCGCTTGCTCGATCAAGGACTGACGAGTCTCGAGATTCGCGGCGGCTATGACCCTGTGATCGGCGTTTTCGCGCGGATCGAGTACCCCTCCAGCTCCCACGCGGACAATCTCAAGTTGTTGAGCAGCATTCCGGTTCACCTCGTCACCAACGCCGGCGCGTACCCGTCACGTAAAGCTATTCAGCGACTGAACGATCTTGAGAACAACGTCAAGCTCTCGGTGATCATCGAAGGATGCCTAAGCAGCGCGACTGAACGCAACCGGATTCTGCAATTCGAACGTCCGGCAGCGATCACGATTCAGTGTAATACCGTGCGCGAAACTGTACGCGCCGAGAAAATCGCTGCAGGGATTCATCAGCAAAACGAAAACGTTCGCATCACGATCGAAACACTGAACTAAACGCGCTCGACAGCGATCGCCGTTGCTTCCCCACCACCGATACAAATCGCCGCTACGCCGCGCTTGAGACCTAAGACTTCGAGCTGATGGACGAGGTTGGCAACGATGCGCGCGCCGCTCGCACCAATTGGGTGTCCGATCGAGATCGCACCTCCCCAAACATTGACTTTGCTCGCTGCCAGCGAAAGATCCTTCATCGCCGCCAGTGCGACCACCGCAAACGCTTCATTGATCTCAAAAAGGTCGACCTGGTCTGTCTTCCAGCCAGCGCGACTGCAAACCTTTTGAATCGCCCCGATCGGGGCTGTCGTGAACCATTCCGGCTTGTGCGCATGGGTCGCCGTCGCGACGATTCGCGCCTTTGGCTTGAGTCCTTTTGTTTTTGCAAACTCTGCTGCGCCCAAAATCAGGGCGCACGCTCCGTCGTTGATCGTTGAAGCGTTCGCTGCCGTCACGCTTCCTTTCGGATCGAAGGCTGGTTTCAAAGTAGCGACTTTGTCGAATTTTACCTTCCAAGGACCTTCGTCTTTTTCGACTTTCGTTTCACCTTTTCGATCGGCGATCACTACTGGAGTGACCTGGCCGGCGAGCTGTCCGCTCTCCCATGCCTTTTGAGCACGCTTGAAACTCTCAATCGCGTACGCGTCCTGCTCCTCGCGTGAAAATCGCTTTTCGCGCGCGCAGAGTTCCGCACAGTTACCCATGTGCTGGTTATTGTACGGATCCCAAAGCCCGTCGTGGACCATCGAATCGATGAACGGCGCGTTTCCCATGCGAAGACCCGTACGCGCGCCTGCGAGCAGGTACGGCGCCTGCGACATGTTCTCCATGCCACCCGCGACGACCAGTTCACTCTCACCGAGCGCGATGCTCTGTGCTCCGAGCATCGTCGCTTTCATTCCGCTGCCGCAGACTTTGTTGACTGTGACCGCGGGAACCTCTTCGGAAATCCCAGCAAAGAGCGACGCTTGTCGCGCTGGCGCCTGGCCGACACCCGCCGGTAGCACCATGCCCATGATCGTTTCGGACACGTCTTGGACGGTGGCACCCGCATTCTTGAGCGCGCCTTGGATGGCAGTGGCCCCTAAACGCGGCGCCGGAACACCCGATAGCGCCCCTTGAAATGCCCCAAACGGGGTACGACTGAACCCTAAAACCCATGTTTCACGAGCCATTTTTTTCCTCTCATCTTAACAATCCACAGCCGACCACCGGGGGGCGGCCATCAGCAAACCAACCTAAAACCCTATCAATTCCCGTAGTTTTACACCGTTTCCTCGAAGATGGGGTAGAGTTTGTATGTCTGATCTATTTAGTCTAGAATTGATAGGTTTCCCCGGATTTTATGACGGTATGTCAGAATAGGAGCTGAAGATGCTCTGCGTAGCCCTTGCACTCGCCTTTGTAAATGCCACGGTTGCTGCGAGCGACGCCGTCTTCGATCCAGCGATTTTGAAAAACCTTGCGCCCACCAAGGCGATCTATCACTCCCTTCTGTCGAACGTTCCGAAGACCTGTTCGAACGCAAAAGAGGCGTTCGCCGCAGGGGTCGAAGTGATCTTCTCGGGAGAGCAGTTTGCCTCGTCGCCTTCGAGCATTTTCGAAGAACCCGCCGACAAACCGTTTTCGGGAACCAACGATCGCGATGTCGTGTGCGCAAAGTTTTTGGGAGAGTCCCGAAGCTGTTGCGAGATGGGTAACAAGCGTGCCTGGAGCGCTATCACCGAACTTGCTTACAACTGGAGCGTTCGCCCCGTTGCCGTCAACCGCAAAGAAGATCCGGTTTTCGCGGAGCTGCTCGAACGAACACTCAATCGCGTCGGAACGGCTCGTGAGCGAGCCATTGACGTGTGTTTCGGATTTTCGACCGAGGCAGAGCCGGGGTGCGCCGAAGAGTTTCGAAAAGCACCGTTCGGTTATGTGCGAGAACTCAAAGAGAAGTTTAACAAGCAACGCGGTCAACTCGATGCGGACCATTCGCAAACGCTGGATTATCTATCGATGCGTTTTTCTGTTCTGACATTTTTGGACTTCGTCGACCAGTGCACACAGCGTCTCGCTGAGCGGGGCATGCTCGCCCACGCTCCGACACGCGCGAACCAACCTGATAAGGACCCAACCGTTTCGAAGCCGGGAGCTCTACCCCTCGATTCGCTCATCCCCGCTGGCAACCCCGGTGAGGCCCGAGAAGGGCACTAGGCGATGCGCGTGGGACGTCCGTACATCCATAAGTATCTCAGGATCTTCCTCGTCGCCGCGTTACTCGCGCCACCGCAGTCTCGCGCACAAAGCTCGAAGGATGAAGCCCTCATCAAAGCCACCGAAGCCGCCGGGGCTGCTGGATTTACGCTTCCCTTTGGCAGCGCTTTGAATCAGCAAGACATCGACGAGATCATCAATCGATTTGCCGACGCACAGAAGAACGATCTGGCACTGTCGGGCTACGTATGTCCCGTCGGCACAGGAGCCAAGATCTGCAAAATCTTTCAAGCTACACCTACCGAAGCCGCATTTTCAACGAAGTCTGAGCCGAGCGCCTGTGAAGCCCCAGAGGGGTTTGAACCATTCCGCGATGACAGTCCCGTGGCCTCATCACCAGCACCCAGTACAGGAGTGGATCTTTCGCACACGATCGAAAAGCTGGATCAGACACGAGCCGAAGAACTCGTTCAGTCGGCCGTCGACACGCGCGTCGAGATTCGGCGCCTAGCCAACCAGGACACAGAGACCGTTTCCAAACCGTACGTCGCCGTTTCGATTGGCCAGCTCGGCTCTGCGCTCGAACGCGCGGCGGCCGACCTTTCCGAAGCAGCCCAAACTCTCGCCACGGGGTCATCATCGCTCGACGTTTCAGAAAACAAGCGCTTCACTCACCTCTTGACCAACGCGAGCGAACTCGCGAAAGCCGCACGATCTGAGATCACACCGGCCGAAATCAAAGCGAACCCTAAAGTGATCTTTCCGTTTCAAGGTCAGATTGCTGAAACTCATTGGAACCCTCTGGCGCGCTCTGAGAAACTAGCCGAGATTTTTTCACCAACGAAAGACTTCAAAGACCCGACCTCCAACGAAGCGCTCGTCGATCGCATGATCAAGCTTTACGGTCTGCCTCCCGAGGAACGCGCCAAAGTGGCGGAGCGACTTCGTCTCGCTGACCGTGTTGGTATTCGATTAAAAAACGGACAGACAAAAGTGGTTTTGATTCCGAACAGCGGCTACAAGCTTGGCGCATCGGAACCCGACCAACTCGATTGTTCGTCGTTCATGAGTCAGACACTTTCAAAGCAGCTCGGCGTGGGGCGCCTAACCACACTCGATATGCGGCAAATGTGGCTGTTTCGCATGACAGGCGAGTTTCCAAAGCCACCGAAGTATGGATCCGATCGGCGCCTCGAACTGATGAGAATCGCTAACAACTTCTATCCCGTGAACATTTACGACGGAGACCGACTCCTACCCGGCGACCTTATCTTTGCCCGAATCTCAACAGGGTCGACTGGTCACGTGGTCATGGTCAAAGATTTCAATGCAAACAATCTCACAGCTCGTATCGTCGAAGCTTCACAGACCAGCGGTACGGTCACCGAACGGACACTTCCGCTCACGTACCGACGCGGTAACACCGAATACTTACGCCCCGGATTCATGGGCTTACGACTCAAGACAAAAAATCCAGGAATATGCTCACTCGTCAAACGCTAGTCGTGAAAAATGTTGTTGGATGTTTTGCAATTCTCGCGGGACTGGTCACGTGCGCGATGACATACGTTGCAGCCTCCGTCGTGGCATCCCTTGTGGCCATAGCTGACGACAGCCATGAGCGCTTGCGTGTCCGAAACACCTTTCAGACTCCCGACGAGGTCGTCCGCTACTATGTTGGTCGCGATGCTTCGGGATTCGTCTGGTCGGGCTTACTCGAAATTGAACGGAAAGCATTCACGACTTGGGCTGAAACAGCGGCACACGAGACATTCTTTGTTTCGTCGAGCGTGTCCATCGGAAAACCCTCGATCAAAAGCGATCATGCTCAGGTCGAGGTCATCTATCGCATCACCGGCATGGGTGACGCATTCGGCGCGCGCCTCCCCGCTCCTCCTCCACCCGAAAAGAAAGTCACGTTCGGACTCGTCAAACAAAATGGCCAATGGAAAATCAACGAGCCCAAGCCGCAAGCGCTCGCACCCGTCGTTTTGGATTCAAAGTTTCGCTAGGACGCCCTAGGAGTCCAGATACTGATCGGCCATCTCATCGATGACCGGATTGGACTTATCGACCATGAGAAAGACCTTGCGCTTTCCAACGGCGAACTGTGTCCACTGAAAGGGAACGTCGTCGTCTTCGTGAAAAGAACTCTGCGCGAGAAACTCAAGACCTGACCGATTCTTAGGCGAAAAAAAATGATCAAAGATCCCGCCGATCGCATCCACACAGTCTTTGAGAACTTCTTCGGCCGTCGGCTTGTTGGCTTTCGGGTCGAAATCAGCGCTCGCGTGCACGGTCGTTGCTGCGATCTGGCCTTCAAAGATAATCGAGACGGAAAGCCGAACCTCGTCGGGGAACAGGCCGCCACGCACGAGAAACTGAGCGTTCTTTTTCTGACTCGCAAACTTCTTGAGCCCGTCCTCAAAATGCCCCGAGAACACACCCGCCACCATGGCGTAGTAATCTTTGGGAAGTGGTTGAGGGGGAGCGGGGTGGGGTTTCGGGTCGACTGGGTCTTCAGGTGGTTCTTTACGTCGTTCCATGATGGTCCTCTAGATCACACCTTGGGGAGCTTCGCCATACTTCGATGGGAACTCTGTCAGTTTCACTCGCAATGACTTGATTTGCGAACCCCGCTGAATTTTGACTTCGACCGTCTCATTAGGCTTCTGAGACAGAACGAGCTTCTCGAGTTCAAACGTTTCTTCGACGCGTTTTCCATTCACTTCGAAAACAATATCGCCGGCTTTCAAACCGTTTCGGGCTGCCGGACTCGAAGCCACGAGATTGTAGACCACAACACCTTGGTCGCGACCGAGTTGATAGTACCGTCTCAGCTGCGGCGTCACCTTCTCCACCAGCACACCCAACCAGGGTCGCGGTACACGGCCGTATTTTTTTAAATCCTCTAGAATCGCACGCACTTCGTTGATCGGAGTCGCAAATCCCACTCCCCCACTCTGCCCTGTGCGTGAAAAAATTAAAGTGTTCACACCAATCACCTCGCCACGAAGATTGAACAGTGGCCCACCGCTATTGCCGGGATTGATCGAAGCGTCGGTCTGCAAAAAATTGTCAAACGGCCCGACGCCAATGGTTCGATTCTTTGCGCTGATAATCCCACGCGTGACCGTGTTCTGAAGTCCAAACGGATTTCCGATCGCAACAACCGTCTCCGCGATCCGAACACGCTCGCTATCACCGAACGAAACCGCTTTCAGTCGTCCCGGGTCCATGAGCTGCAGGAGTGCGACATCGATTTTAGAATCGCCGCCTACCCAACGAGCGCGGAACTTGCGCTGGTCGGCTAACGTCACGTTCACCTGCTCGGCCTCGCGAACGACATGGTAGTTTGTGATCACGTAGCCTTGTGGGTCTGAGATAAATCCAGAACCCAGCGACGATTGTTTTCGTTCTTTTGGAATTCCCCAGAGTTGTAAAAAATCTTCCCAACCCGGCGCACCCGCGTAGGTCACGACGGTTTCTGAACTGATGTTCACGACACTGTCGCGAACCTTTTCGACGAGATCGGGAAGCGGGTCTTCATGCGCCTGGGCATTTGATTGATCGGAAAACGAACCGAAAGTAAAGACAACCGCAGAGACAACAAGTCCCGCGACAAACGTTCGCAAGTTAAAATCCCTCAGGATCCTCATCGACGTCGCGACGAATATTTTCGATCAATGTATCGATATTCTCGCCTTCGCCGTCGAAATCATCGATCCCTTCATCGAGTTCGAGATCGTGAACGACTTTTCCAAACTCTTTATCGCTCGAAAGATCGTTTCGAATCGCATCAATGTAGCGGTCCGGATATTTCGAAACGAGCTCTTCGATGTACTGGTTGAGCTTACCTTCTTTAAGAATGAGCTCCTTACGCTTCACCTTTTTCCAGTTCTTGATGTAGTGAAGTCGGCAATACCCGGAGCTCGTAGCTAGACCTTCGCACGCGGTCTCACGACAGTTCTGTTCCCCGTGAGCCGACCGGGAACGCGACCCAGGTCCGGAGGATGGGCGACTCGTCACACGCGCCGCAACCCGAGCAATCGCCTTCGCCACTGCGGCCTTCTGAAGGCCGGGTCCAGCACCCGCCGCGATCACAGCAGCTGGTGTTGAGCCTTTTATAAACTTAGCTTTTTTGTCAGCTTTTACAGGAGCACCCGCCATTTTGGCTGCCGTTTTGGCTGCCGTCTTGGCTTTGGTGGCCTGGTGCGCGATTTGACGCGCAGGTTTCTTTTCTTTTTGAACGGGTTTTGCCATCTGTTTTTGGGTGCCATCGAACAGAAGTCGCGTCAAGCGCATTCTGGACCTGTTCTGGGCTTTCTCGTTGACGATTCTGACCGATTGCTATAAATCCGACCATTCAAGACGGGTGCTATGAAGATCTTTCTTTCGGAAATCTCAGAAAAACCGAAACACTTTTCCATTGTATATGGCGTGACGCATGACCGCCCTGAGGAGAATGCTTGGGCAATTGCCGCTTGTGCCGCCTGCGATGAAACGAAAGCCCCAGGTAAGTCGAATCGCACATTCCGCTTTGATTTCGATCTGTCCCGCCTTGAGGACTGCTACATTCTCGAAGGCGCTCTGAGCAGCCAAGTGTACCTGCTCTGCAGCCGTTGCGCGGGGGACGTCACGTTCCCAATACAAACGAAGTTTCGTAGTCTTTTCACGAGAAACAAGCGCTTGGCCGACCCCAGTGACGGCGAGCGAACCGCTGGTTTTCAAAACACGCACACGCACGCGCCGTCGGAACTCTGCTTCGAAGATGACTCGGATGTGACGCTGCTGAAAGACAGCTTTCTCGACCTCCCCCTGCTCGTCGAGGAGCGCGTCCGCCTTCAGCTTCCTTACCAACCGCTTTGCCAAGAAAACTGTCGCGGACTCTGCCCTCAGTGTGGAGCGCACTTGAACGAAGGCCGCTGTGCATGCGATAAACTGGAACGCGTCATGGCGCGAAAAAAGATTTCCTAGGAGGAAAATAGAAATGGCTGTTCCAAAAACAAAAGTAACTCGAAGCCGACGCAACATGCGTCGTTTCTCTTCAGCCTACAAGCTCGACACCGTTACAATTCGCCTTTGTACGAACTGTAACGAACCGTCACGCCCCCATGCTGTTTGCGCTTCGTGCGGACACTATGATGGGAAAGCGGTTCTTCCGGGTCGCAAGCGTCTTCCGGCTGAGGCTGCTAAGTCTTGACCGATTCTGCACGCTCGTCGCCCTTCGCCGCAACCATCACGGGAACAGGGCGAGCTTTTCCAGAAAAGCGACTGACGAACGCCGACATCGTTTCGCAACTCGGAGCCAAGGGTATCGAAACCAGTGACGAGTGGATTCGTGAGCGCACCGGCATCGGTGAGCGTCGTATTTCGACGGATGGCTTGGACACCGAGACAAACTCTGCGCTTTGCGCGCGAGCCGCATTTGCTGCACTCGAGATGGCGGGCAAGAAACCAACCGACATCGATATGATCTTAAGTGGCACTTGCACGCCGGACACGATGATTCCATCGGTGGCGTGCTGGATTCAGAACCGTATCGGCGCTAAGAACGCTTGGGGATTTGACCTCAATGCCGCCTGTTCGGGTTTCTTATACGCGATGGCAGTGGCCGACCAGTTCATCAAGTCGGGTCACGCACGCACGGTGCTCGTGACCGGATCGGATGTCTTGCATCCGTTTGTTGATTACGATGATCGTTCGAGCTGTATCTTGTTTGGTGACGGAGCCGGTGCGCTCGTTGTGGAACGGACCGATGCAAACGACCCGCATCGCATTTACTCCAGTCATCTTTCCTCGGACGGTACACTCTGGGACCTTTTCTCAATGCCCGGCGGCGGCTCTAAAGATCGCACGGGCCGTCAGGTGATGACGATGAAGGGTCGCGATGTGTTCAAAGAAGCCACGCGTACGATGGCCGAGCTTTCTGAAGTCACGCTCACACACAACCAGCTTGATCCGAACGATCTCAACTGGTTCATCACTCACCAGGCCAATATTCGAATTATCGAAGCTGTCGCAAAGCGTATGGATTTTCCGATGGAACGTGTACTCACCAATATTGATCGCTACGGCAACACGTCTTCAGGAACCGTCCCTACGGTCCTCGATGAAAATGTCCGGTCTGGAAAGATTCGCAAGGGTGACTGGATTTTGTTGTCGGTTTTTGGGGCCGGCCTGACGAGTGGTTCACTGCTTCTTCGCTGGGGCGCCTCGTTGGGTGGCGACAAGAGGACTTAGGCAACCATGCTCGCACTTTTTCCTGGTCAAGGTTCGCAGTACGTCGGAATGGGCAAAGATCTTGTCCAAAACTTTGGGGTCGCCCGGCAGGCCTTTGAAGAAGCAAGCGATGCCATCGGCGTCAATCTCTCAAAGCTCTGTTTCGAAGGTCCCGAGAGTGATCTCATGCTGACCGAGAACACGCAGCCGTGCTTGCTAGCACATTCGATCGCGACGTTTCGTGTTGCCGTGATCGAAACCGGCGTGCGCACATCACGAGTCGCTGGACATTCGCTCGGCGAGTATTCGGCACTTGTCGCATCGGGATCACTGGGCCTTGCTCAGGCAGCTAAACTGGTTCGCCTTCGGGGTCAGCTCATGCAGAAAGCGGTTCCCGCTGGCGAAGGCACTATGGCCGCGATTTTGGGACTTGAAGACGCTCAAGTGACGGCGCTCTGTGAACGCGCCACCGAGGTCGCGATTTCCAAGCAGTCTGGCGAATCGTCCGGACTTTCAGTTCGCACCACCGTCGAACCTGCAAACTTCAATGCTCCTGGACAAACGGTGGTTGCGGGATCCAAAAATGCTGTCGGAGAAATCCCGGCACTGCTGACGACTGACGCGTTTAAAGGTGGCAAGTGCATCCCGCTCTCCGTGAGCGCTCCCTTTCACTGTTCTCTTATGAAACCCGCACGCGACGGACTCAGTTCCGCTTTTTTGAAAGTTTCTCCCGATGCTCAGCCGAAAAGTCCGATTTTTCCTTACGTTCCAAATCGCACCGCTCGCTCGACTCAAGAAGCGTCCGTCGTTTTTGATCTTCTCATGGAACAGCTCGATCATCCTGTACTCTGGACGGCGAGCATGAATCATTGTCTGGAACAAGGTCACGCGAAAGCGATCGAGTTTGGTCCTGGAAGAGTTTTGCAAGGTCTCATGAAACGGATTGCTAAAGCGGCGGGACAAAATATCGAGACTGTTTCTATCGGTGATCCGGCTGGAATCAAATCGTTGGAGGCATTTATAAAATGAGCACACCTAAAACGACGGCGTTGGTGACAGGAGCTTCTCGCGGTATCGGTGCCGAAGTCGCGCAGCAACTCGCACGCGACGGATTTCATGTGGTCGTCAACTATTCGAGCTCAGCTGACAAGGCGCAGGTGATCGTTGATGCGATCGAGAAGTCCGGGGGTTCGGCAGAGGCCATGGGATTCAACGTGAGCTCAAGCGCAGAAGTCGAAGACGCGTTCAAGAAGCTCAGCGAGAATCGACCACCCTTAGAAGTTCTTGTGAACAATGCGGGTGTCACTGCCGACGCTCTGCTCATGCGACTGAAGGACGAAGATCTCGATCGCGTGTTGAACATCAATTTGAAAGGTGCGATTTACTGCGCACGCGCGGCTTCGCGCCCTATGATGAAAGCCCGCAAAGGTTCGATTATTCAGATCAGTTCCGTAGCTGGCGAAATGGGAAACCCGGGCCAGGCAGCGTACTGCGCCGCCAAAGCAGGACTCATCGGTTTCACCAAATCGGCCGCTCGCGAACTTGCATCTCGCGGGATTCGCGTCAACTGCGTAACCCCCGGTTTCATCGTTACGGACATGACGGGGGTCTTGACGGATACTCAAAAAGAGGCGATGCTACGCACCATCCCATTGGGCGAATTTGGACAGGTAACCGATATTGCTCAGACAGTATCGTTCTTGGCATCCGAGAAGAGTCGTTACATCACCGGCCAGGTTCTGGGTGTGAACGGTGGGATGTACATGTGATGTACGTTTTGGGTTCAGTGTAAGAAAGGGAATCTGAATGTCTGCTAATACCGAAGAACGAGTTCGAACCATCATCTGTGATCAGTTGGCTGTTGAGCCAGAGAAAGTCACACTGAATGCTTCGTTCATCGAAGATCTGGGTGCTGACAGTCTCGACATCGTCGAACTCGTCATGACCATGGAAGAAGAGTTCGATCTCGATATTCCAGATAATGAAGCCGAGAAGATGAAGACGGTTGGCGATGTGATCAAGTACATCGCAGCCAAAAGCGCTTCGAGCTAATTTTCTTTCTAATGTCTTTTGGCGTGCCTTCGATGTCTTCGCATCACTTTAGTTCTGGGTTGCCCAGATTGCGACGAGTGGTCGTCACGGGACTGGGTACCGTTTCTCCACTTGGCCTCTCTGTAAAGGAGACCTGGGAAAGCGCGATTGCGGGCCGTTCGGGTATTGGCCCCATCACACAATTCGATACGAAAGACTGCCCAGTCACCTTCGCGGGTGAAGTGCGTGGTTTTGAACCTACCGCCGCTGTCGGACCGTTTCGCCCTGGCGCCGGTCTTGAAGTCACGCAGATCTGCCATCCTAAGGAAGTGAAAAAGATGGCTCGGTTCATTCACTTGAGCCTAGCCGCGACGATGGAAGCCTACGGCGACAGTGGACTGGACGGTGCGCGCTCGTCATCAACTCAATCACCGGCTCAATCCATTGACCCTGAGCGCATCGGCATCAACATCGGCGTCGGTCTCGGCGGTTTACAAGGCATCGAGGACACTCACTCCACGTATCTCGAAAAAGGTTTTCGTCGGATCTCTCCTTTTTTCATTCCATCGGTGATTGCCAACATGGCTTCTGGGCAAGCCAGTATTCTTTTGAATCTCCAGGGACCCAATACCTGCAACGTCACGGCTTGCGCATCGAGTGCGCATTCGATCGGCGAAGCCATGCGCGCGATTGCGGTTGGAGACGCCGACGTGATGCTCGCAGGCGGTTCGGAGTCCGTGATCTGCCCACTTGCCGTGGGCGGGTTTGCTTCGATGCGGGCGCTTTCAACACGCAACGAGACACCCACTAAGGCATCGCGTCCCTACGACAAAGACCGCGACGGGTTTGTAATCGCCGAAGCTGCGGCGACACTCGTTCTCGAAGAGTACGAAGTTGCGAAGAAGCGCGGCGCGAAGATCTATGCTGAACTTTTAGGTTACGGCTTGGGTGCCGACGCGTTTCATATGACGTTACCGGCCCCCGAAGGTGTCGGCGGATTCCGTGCAATGCGAATGTCTCTCAAAATGGCAGGTTTGAATCCTGAACAGATTTCCTACATCAATGCGCATGGAACCTCCACGCCCGCAGGTGATGCTGAAGAAGCGCGAGCGATTGCGAAACTGTTTCCAGAGGCGAAACGCCACTTACATATCAGCAGCACCAAATCGATGACGGGGCACACCCTTGGAGCGGCCGGTGCGCTCGAAGCATTGTTTTCAATTCTCGCCGTACGCGACGGAACGATTCCACCGACTATTAATTTAGACACGCTGGACCCGGAGTGCGAACGCCTGGGCCTGAACTTCACACCGAACCAAGCCGTGAAAAAACCCGTTCAGTACGCTCTTTCGAATAGTTTTGGGTTCGGCGGAACGAACGCGAGTCTGATTTTTGGTAGGATCTAATGAAAGTCTTCATCGCCTCCGATCATGCGGGCGTCGAACTTAAAGCTCACTTACAGAAAAACTTAAAAGCGGTCGGTTCCGACGTGATCACATGGGTCGATCTCGGTCCGTCGAAAACCGACAGCGTCGACTATCCTGACTTTGCGCAAAAGCTTGCTACTGAAATGCAGGCTGCTCTCTTGGTACGCTCCTCCACCGGCGAGACTGTCACGCCAAAAAACGAGATTTTGGGCATCCTCACTTGTGGTTCTGGCATTGGCATGTCGATCGCCGCGAATCGCTTTCCATGGATCCGCGCTGCACTTGTCACGAGCGAAACGATGGCGTGTCTGTCGCGTGAGCACAACGCTGCGAATGTTTTGGTTTTGGGTGCGAGACTTGCGAGCACAGAAGAGCTCAAGCGGTTTGCTGAGATTTTTTTGAAAACGCCGGCCGCAACAGAAGAGCGGCATCTGCGACGCGTCCGGAAACTGAACTAGAACGCGGACGGTGTTCTGGATCCGACAAACTGACGACTTTGGCCGCGGGGTTCTTTACGGATTCATACTTCCGCTTCACACTTCCCCCGGAGTATGTGGTTTTTTACACGGTTTAAGTCAGCGAACCCATGCGCGACCATGTAAAAAACCACATACTCCGGGGGAAGTCCCATTATCTCCGCCGTTTTGACCCGCGCTACCTGTTTCGTGAGCACCCTACGTGAGCACACCCCACATGCTTACACCCTTCGTGAGCACACCCTTCGTAAGCGCCGTACGATCAGATGACTAAACGTTAATGCCGGAGTCCGCACGCGAAACGACTATGAGTACTAATATGGGGGTCTAAGCTCAAAACGACTATGAGTCCAAACGCCGGTGCCTAAGCACGCAACGACTGTAGTACGAAACCCGACACCTAAGCGCGAAGCGACCGTGGTTCAGGATCCCGTCGCGTACGCAACAGCCCCGAAGAAACGCCCGTTTTGCTGCCGTGCTGGCTACCGTGCTGGCCAGTGTGCTGGTTCACGTGCTCGCTACTCTGACCGCTACTCTGACCGCTACTCTGACGGCTACTCTGCCGACTGTCTTGTCTACTTGCTGACCAGTTATCTTCAATGACCGATTCAGTCCGCGCACTGCGATAGCGATCCGAAAGTTCCGAAAGAACTTCAATGAGAACAAGCGCCATGATTTCCGTAACAGCATCGGCGTCGGTGGCCTTTGCAAGCTCACGCCGAACACGCTCATGAACACCACGAACCATTTGCGCCGACGCTTCGCACTCGTAGAGCTCATCGATCAAACGTTCGAACTTTTTGCCGCCCAACTTGGGGAATACGAAAGTGCCGCGTGTGTTCTCACGACCCCAGAGATCGACACAGGCGCGTACAAGATCTCGATAACGTTGAACGAGCAGCGCTGGCGCACCGCCGGCGACGTCCGTCGCAGCGTCCGTTACTGGCGTCGGAACCAACTCGTCGCCGTTCTCCGTACCGCTTACAGTTGCGCTCGATGCCGGATTCCCCGCCGGGTCGCAAGCATGGTTCCGCGTTTGATTCCACGTCCGCACCAACGACTCCAGCTGCTCAAGATCGTCGCTGTACTCGAATACAGTCACAGCATCCAAAGGAATCTCAGTTTCGGTTTTTGGAAAGCTACGATTGATCAGAACAAGCTGATAGTGGCACTTCGACAAAACCTCGACCGCTTCGCCAAGGGAGCGCGCCCAATCCATACGAAAACGACGACCGCGCGTATCACGAAGACGGTCCTGAATTTCTTCAAAGACTGAACCTCGTGGTTCGATGACGAGTAACGGCTTGCTTAAGAAAAGCAGCTTGCCCCTTCCGTTCATGATCGTGCCCCCCGGAGATTGTTTTCGTGCTGCCATTCCTTGTGCCCTCAAACCCAGAGCCCATAACCTACAGAACCGAACATTTGATGTCCACAATCGCTCACCGCGGTACGCCGCAGCGATTTCGAAAATCAACATAACCCGATGCGTTGGCGCAGGTGGCATATCCGTAAAACTGAGGAAATACACTAGGAAGCATTCTGGAAAATCGTTAACCTGCTTGCCATGAAATCCACACGCCCTGCCAGTTTTCTTAAGCCTCTATCGGATACGGACCCTGACCTCGCAGCCAGCATCAGTGCCGAACAGAAACGACAGGAAACGGGTCTCGAACTGATCGCTTCGGAAAACTATGTGAGTCGTGCGGTTCTTGAAGCCACCGGAAGTGTGCTCACGAACAAGTACGCCGAGGGATACCCGGCGAAACGTTACTACGGCGGTTGCGAAGAGGTGGATCGCGCAGAGAAACTTGCGATCGAACGTGCGTGTAAACTTTTCGGCGCGCAAGCGGCGAATGTACAACCGCACAGCGGTTCGCAAGCGAACATGGCCGCTTACTTGTCGGTGATGAACCCTGGTGACGCGCTTCTCGGGATGGATCTCTCAAACGGCGGACACCTCACCCATGGCAGTCCGGTTAACTTTAGCGGACGCCTTTTTAAAGTCAGTGCTTACGGCATCGATCCGACCACGCATCGTCTGAACTTCGACACGATTCGCGACATCGCGAAAAAGATCAGACCGCGTGTGATTGTTGCTGGAGCGAGTGCCTATCCGCGCGTGATCGAGTTCGCACGGTTTGGTGAGATCGCACGCGAAGTCGGAGCGGACCTCATCGTTGATATGGCTCATATTGCCGGCCTCGTAGCCACGGGACTGCACCCGACCCCTATTGGGGTCGCGACGCTAACCACGACCACGACCCACAAGACCTTGCGCGGCCCTCGCGCGGGGCTCGTCCTTGGAAACGAGGACGCGATTATGAAAGTGAATAAGCAGATTTTTCCTGGCATCCAAGGCGGACCTCTTATGCATGTCGTAGCGGCGAAGGCGGTTGCTTTCGGAGAGGCATTGCGACCGGAGTTCAAAACCTACCAGTCGCAGGTTCTCGAGAACGCAAAAGCCCTGGCCGCGGAACTCATGAGCCAGGGACTTGAGCTCGTCACAGGGGGAACAGACAACCACCTCATGCTGGTGGACCTCACGCGCTTTGGTGACAAGACCATCACCGGCAAAGACGCTGAGAACTGGTTGGACCATGCGGGTATTACGGTCAATAAGAACACCGTCCCGAACGAGTCCCGCAGCCCGTTTGTCACCAGCGGTATCCGCATCGGTACACCCGCCATGACAACGCGCGGATTGGGCCCGAAAGAGTGCCAACTCGTCGCACGTTGGATTACGGACGTTTTGAAGTCGAAAGGCTCACCCGAAACAGCTAAGAAAATCAAAGATCAGGTGAGTGAGCTCTGTCGAGCCTTCCCTATTTACGCCTAAGCCGTCTCCTTAATTGAGTCGACGGGCTAGTTGAGTTATGACGAGAAGCAATGAAATGCCCGTCGTGCCAAGCCCCTGAAACGAAGGTCGTCGACACGAGGATCAACCAAAGTCACGATATGATCCGACGACGGCGCAAGTGCGCACTGTGCGAGGACCGTTTCACGACTTACGAGCGTATCGAAGAAGTGATGCCGTTTGTGACGAAGAAGGACGGCCGCCGCGAAGCGTTTGTGCGCGAGAAGATTCTGTCGGGAATTCAGAAAGCCTGTCAAAAACGGGATGTCGCGACCAGCTTGGTCGAGGCTGCTACGACGCGCATCGAAAGGAAGATTCGTGCCCTGGGTTGGAAAGAAGTGTCGTCGAAGCAGATTGGCCAACTTGTGATGGACGAACTTCGATCGCTCGACAAAGTCGCTTACATTCGTTTTGCGTCGGTTTATCGCGACTTCAAAGATGTGGAAGATTTTGTGGCCGACTTGCAGGATGCGGCGCCGTTCGAAGCGCCGGTCCGTTTCAGGCGCGACGAAACCGATGATCTCACTGGGGTGACCGAAGAAAGTCTTTTCTTTCCCTTCGCCGAAGGAAAGGACATCTCTCCATGACCATGTCAGTTCGTAGTCAGGCGCGTGAGCGCAGCTTTCAGTTTCTGTATTCGCTTGAGTATGCCGCCAGCACCCCACCGCGCGAAAGCGAGATCGAATCCGCCTTTAACGAACACGTCTGTCATTTTCTAACACCACAGGACCAGCTCTCGTTTGCACGTGAACTGTCCGTTGGGACTTACAAAAATCGGCAAGCACTTGACGACGCTGTTCAGGCGCTGTCGACCAACTGGTCGGTAGGACGCATGAGTCTTGTGGACCTCGTCATTCTCCGCCTGGCGATATTTGAGCTGCAGCAGTTTCCAAAAACGCCACCCAAAGTCGTCATGGACGAAGCCATCGAACTGGCCAAAAAGTTCGGGTCGCTTGAGTCTCCTAGTTTCGTCAATGGAATCTTGGACGCCTGGGTCGGCAAGAATTGCCCCAAGCCAGAACCAGACGCATAGCACGCCGCTTGCCTCACCTAACCTCTATCCTCTACACTGGAACTGACGATGGTACGCGACGAGTTACAAGCATTGTTTTCCGGTGAAGTGAACGGCCTCGTGGCTGCCTGCTCGACCAACGAGCGGCCGTTGCAAGGTCTTGCCGGTCGTATCGATTGGTCCTTTCAGGGCGCACTGTCACAGTTCATCCGCAACGGTTCAATCACGGGCGAAAACGGCGAGTTTGTTTACATTCCCATTAGGAAACCGGGGCGCACTTTTCATTTCTTGCTCATAGGAATTGGAGCGAGCGAAGTTCCAGGCAGTCGGACTGCCCTTCCTAAAGAGACGCTGGAAAAAATGAAAGCCAGTCTCGAACAACTCGGCCTCGAGGGAATGGGTGTTTCCGAAGTGGATTTACCCGGAGCACACACATTCGCCCACACATTTTCTGACCAGCAGCGATGGGTGGTTCTATGAGCGAAAAGCGTTCGCGCTTTTTAGAATTGATGGGACAGCGTTGTCTTGAGAAGTCCACACGTCTGGAAACAGAAGCTCCTGATCTTGTGAGCGTGCTACCGCTCATGGATGCGATGATGACGACGGTCCAAGCGAGCTTACCGCAGCAAGCGCGTTCAGCGATAGCGCCCGCTTCGACTCCGTTGCAAGGTCAGGCACAAAGTCCGTCGAGCAGGGAAGCCAGCAACAAGGCTATGTCCGCTGCTCTGTCAGCGGCTTCGAAAAGGTTAGCACCGGTCACATCGCCACGGGCGTCGCCACCAACATCATCACCCACGGCCACGACGACGCAAACCCGCACGATCCGACCGAGTGCTGGAGATTTTCAGAAAACAGAAGTCGATCCACTCGAAACACGCCCTAAACGCGAAGTCGATCCGACAGCACCGTTCAAGCGAACAAGCGACGGAGTTTTAGTGCTTCGCTCGAAGCCGTAATTTGTCATGAAGCCGAGCACTGGTTTTAGCGAGCGTCTTGAACCACTTCAGGCAGCTTGGAAACAGATCGAAGCGGACTCTACCGAGCGAGAACTTCTTAAGACGGCAGTTCTGAAACGTCTGGCTGCTGAGCTTCATCGCGAACGATCGGTTGTCATGACCGAGAACTCCTCTCGCATTCATCTGCCTTCTGAGTTTTCGAGTTACATAGGACTGATCGAAGGAAAAATTCCACCCGAGACCCTTGTTTCGGACTATGAGGCGCTCAACGGCCGCGTACCACAGAGCTGGAGGCTTCGATTCGGCGAAGCCGACTGGCGTCGGCACGACCGCGCTTGGGAGCGCGTTCTCGCCGTTCTTGCTTTCGATCTCGGTTGGACTTTCAAGACCATCGAAGTCTCCGTGCGCATGGACCAGATCGCTAGTCTTGAAACTGAATTCGAGCGCCATCTCTTTCCGGTCGGTATTCCGGTCTTCGCAAAGCACGCCCGACACGAAGGAGAGATTTGGGTCGCAAACTATCGATTTCTATTTCACCCGTCGATTCCGTTTGGAACCGGCGACACACAGAACACGACGATGCCGAAGCAACTTGAAATGGCATTCTCGTTTCTTGAGCGGAAACCCGACGGCGAGAAACCGTACCGATTGGTCTAAACGGCTTTACGATCTCAAGCCGCTTTTTTTAACACGACCTTTGGGTTCAGTTTCCGAATCGCCAGTCGCAATCCTTCGCGTGTGATTCCGAGAATCTTTGCCGCCTCAGTCTTGTTTCCGTGAGTCATCACGAGCGCACGTTCGATCAGTTCGCGCTCGAGCCAGTCTTTCGCGGTCTTGAGATTCATACTCGGCGGATTCGCTGGTGCCCGCTGCGGCACGGAACTCGAGGTTTGTGGAACCAAGCTCACAACGTTGGACACTTCTCCGACTGTTCCATGCGTATCGAAACTCAGATCCTCTGGCAGCAGCTCGCGTCGATCGCGACTGACAATACACGCTCCCTCGAGGCGGTTCTGAAGCTGTCGGATATTTCCTGGCCACTCGTAACGTGTGATTTGTTCGAGTGCAGACGGACTCAGGCGCTTCGGTTTCCAACCACGTTCGGTTTCAAAACGTTTCAAGATGGACTCGCACAACGCCGGAATATCCGACGGGCGCTCACGCAGCGGTGGAATCCCTATGCGAATCACATTCAGGCGATAAAACAGATCTTCACGAAAGGTTCCAGCTTTAGAGGCGGCCTCGAGGTCACGATTCGTCGCCGCGATCAAACGAAAGTCGACCTGTTTCGGTCGTTCTTCGGATCCAACGCGTTGGACTTGTTTTTCTTGGAGAACACGGAGCAACTTGGCTTGCATCGAAAGCGGCAGCTCGCCGATCTCGTCGAGAAACAGCGTACCGCCGTCGGCAAGTTCGATTTTTCCTTTACGGGCTGATGTTCCAGTCGCTGCGCCTTTCGCGACACCGAAAAGTTCTGCTTCAAAAAGACTCTCGGGAATAGCCGCACAGTTGATTGCGATGAAAGGTTTGTCTCTGCGAGCACTCTCGTGATGTGTGACTTGCGCAATAACCTCTTTTCCGGTTCCGCTTTCACCTTGTATCAAAACGCTGCTGTCGCTCGCAGCATAATGAGGCAGATTATTGAACGCTTCTTGTAAACGCTTGTGCGTTGAGAACAACACGAAGCGCGCCGTTTCCGGCTGATGCACGGCACGTTCTTCCAGTAGTTTCTCACTCACCTCTTTCAGCGAGCGCGCTGTGGTTTGCGCCTCAAGAGCAAGAGCTGCGAGCAATGCGAGCAGTTTTAAAATCTGATGCTCGCTCTCTGAAAAGTGACCCTTCTTCGAATTCAGGATTTCGATCACGCCCAACGTCGTTCCACGCGGCGTGCGTAACGGGACGCACAGAATACTCTCGGTGAAATACTGAGTCTCTTTGTCGATCGCACCTAAGAACCGACCGTCCTTTTGCGCATCGGAAACAATGACACTTTCACCGGTCGTAAAAACGTGACCCACGACCCCTTGGTCTGCGTCGACTTCAATCTCCTGACCGCCAAGTCCGGTTGCTATCAGAGACTTCAGTTTGACCCGCTGACCCGACGGCAAGGGCTCATTGGAATCAGGGGCGAGGAACACCGACCCCCGGTCGGCCTCCGCAAGATCCATAGCGGCCCTCAGAATGCCGGAGACGAGCTGTTTGCGGTCGGTTCGGTCGAAGAACGCCCCCACAATCTTCTGTAATGTCTCAAAGACGTCCTGCGAATCAGTCACGTCTCCTTTTCGGGATTCGGGACTGCCAACTCAAGTTCTCACCTCGCTCTTAGGCCAAGTCGTCTTGGCGCCGCAAACGCCAAGTGCAGTTGTGAGAGATCGATTGAAGGCGGTTTTTACCTATGAAAACAAGAGTCGTTTTCGTAACGCACTGTGGCACATCGACTGCATTATCTAGTCTCGTACGGGCGGTAACGCCCAACCGGATCAAACGCAGAACGTTAGAGGAGACCCGGCCATGAAAAGTTTAGTGCTCACGTCGATAGCTTTAGTGATTCTCACGGCTGTTTCGACGTTTGTTTAAAAAGTTTAGTACCACCCCGAACTCCCAAGCCCGGCGTGACAGTGGATGTCGCCCGGGCTTAACCCTTCCCAAATACAACCGCTCCGAGTTAACCTCGTTTCGCCCATGGTTACGATGCCTACCGCGAATTCAGCGAAACGTTATGTCGTTACCGGTGCGGCCGGTTTTATTGGTTCGCGCTTTGCTGCTTCTTGCGACCTCTCGTTACAACGAAAGTTAGGCTTAAAAGATCCAAAGCCAATTGAGCTCATCTCCGTCGATCATCTCGAGCACTTTCGCTCACGTTCGGAGCACGCTGGAATCGACTTTGGTCAAAGACTCGATCGAAACCGCCTGATTGAGTGGTTGTCCGATCCGCAGTCTCCAAAGGTTGATGCTGTCGTTCACTTGGGCGCATGCACGGATACGACTTGCCAGGATCATGACACTCTCGAGCGGATGAATTTTCTTTACACGAAACACCTCTGGGATCTCTGCGCTCTGAAAAACATCCCGCTCGTGTATGCGAGTAGCGCGGCCGTTTACGGTGGAGGCGAAAAAGGCTACGATGACGCCGACACGCTCACCCCAAAATTAAAACCTCTCAATCCGTACGGCGATTCGAAACTCAAGTTCGATCTTTACGCTCTCGACTCTGAAAAACGCGGCGTCAGGCCCCCTGTGTGGGCTGGATTTCGGTTTTTCAATGTCTTTGGTCCAGGCGAACGCCATAAAAACAAGATGTCGAGTGTGGTGATCCAGGCCTTTGATCAGATCAAGAAGTCCGGTCGCGTGCGCCTGTTCAGAAGTCACAAAGACGGGATCGCTGACGGGCATCAGAAGCGCGACTTCATATTTGTCGACGATGTTGTTCGCGTCTTACACTTTACGCTCGACCGAAAGGTCGAACGCGGTGTCTTTAACTTAGGAACCGGTCAGGCACGCACATTTTTAGATCTTGCCACCGCGGTCTTCGGTGCCCTCGGCAAGGAGCCGGCCTTTGATTGGGTTGACACGCCTGAAACGATACGAAACGCGTATCAGTATTTCACAGAAGCCAAGATGGCGCGTCTTCGAACTCCGGG
This sequence comes from uncultured Oligoflexia bacterium, assembly GCA_964549505.1. Classification (GTDB taxonomy): domain Bacteria; phylum Bdellovibrionota; class UBA1018; order UBA1018; family CAZJVD01; genus CAZJVD01. The sequence goes on along the minus strand of CAZJVD010000006.1, from coordinate 12,058 downwards.
CATAGCGGGTTTTGATCGGCACTTCACCGCACTCGAAGACGCCGTCGACAAGTACGTTCGCTTTTTGAGTGCCTCCTAACACGTTCACACCTTCGCGGAGCCTGGCGATGATTCTGTACCAACCCAAACCATCAACGATCGAGAGCTCGGCGATCACAGCATTTCAACACAAGATTGAACGAGAAACCGGAAAGAAGTTTGGATCCTACACGGAACTGCACCGATGGTCCGTCGAGAACCTAGAAGCTTTTTGGAAAGCGATCGCTGAGTTCACGGATCTGAAACTGTCGCAGCCCCCGAGGCGCATTGTCGACAATCCGAAAGCCATGCCGGGCGCACATTGGTTCGAGGGAGCCAAACTGAATCTTGCAGAAAACCTTTTGCGTTTTCGCGACCAACATCGCGCTCTGGTCTTTCGCTCCGAGGACGGTACGACACGAACACTGACGTACGCTGAACTGTACGACCAAGTCGAGAGCACAGCTTCGCGGTTGCGCGCGCTCGGCGTGAGCAAAGGCGACCGTGTTGCCGGCTTCCTGCCCTGCTTACCGGAGTCAGTGGTTGGCATGCTCGCCGCATCGAGTATCGGCGCGGTTTGGTCGAGCTGCTCGCCCGACTTCGGAACGAAAGGAATCTTGGACCGCTTCGGCCAGATTCAACCCAAAGTACTTTTTGCGTCGGACGGTTATGTTTTCAAAGGCAAGGAGATCAGCTGCCTCGATCGCGTGCGTGAAATTCAGAATGTTCTCACGTCACTCGAGCTGACGATCATCGTTCCCTACCGCGCCGTCGCTACAGGAAAGAAAACAGACCTATCCGTTCTGAAGCCAGATACAAGATCCGTGCGTTTTGAAGAATGGATTCAGGAAGGCAAAACGGCGCCACTCACGTTTGAACAAGTCCCCTTTGAACACCCGCTTTACATCATGTACAGCTCGGGAACGACCGGACTTCCCAAATGTATGGTTCAGAGCGTCGGCGGAATCCTTATCAATCACGTCAAGGAACACCGACTCCATTGCGATCTTAAACGTGACGACGTTTTCTTTTATTTCACTACATGTGGTTGGATGATGTGGAATTGGCTCGTAACCGGACTTGCGACCGGCTCGACCCTCGCACTTTTTGAAGGCCAACCCTTCACCCCCGATGCGAGTGCGCTTTGGAGGTTTGCGGACGACGCTGGGATCAGCGTTTTCGGTACGAGTGCGGGCTATATCGCGGCTCTCATGCAGACGGGCTACCGCCCGAAAGATCATCATAAGTTGAAAAGCTTACGCATGATTCTGTCGACGGGATCACCACTGTCAAAAGAAGGGTTTCGTTTCAGTTACGAAGCCATCAAAGACGAGATTCCACTTTGTTCCGTATCCGGCGGAACCGACTTGAATGGGTGCTTTGCTCTTGGAAACCCGAATCTGCCGGTGACCGAAGGTGAGCTCCAGTGCCTAGGACTCGGAATGAGTGTCGAAGCTTGGGGACCCAAGGGTGAGAAACTCATCGGACAAACGGGTGAACTCGTCTGCACGCGACCTTTTCCGTCGATGCCCATTCATTTTTGGAATGATCCTGACGGTACCAAATACAAGAGCGCGTACTTTGGAACGTACCCAGGTGTGTGGCGGCATGGAGACTTCATTGAGATCAATGAACGCGGCGGCGTCGTGATCTACGGGCGCTCGGACACGACGCTCAACCCGGGTGGCGTTCGAATCGGAACAGCCGAGATCTATCGTCAGGTCGATCAGATCCCAGAGATCGAAGACAGTGTCGTAATCGGTCAGGACTGGCAAAACGATGTCCGCGTCGTTCTATTCGTGAAACTTCGGGCGGGAGTGACACTGGACGAAGCACTCAAGACAAAGATTCGCACCACGATCCGTGAAAACACGACGCCGAGGCATGTTCCCGCTAAGATCTTGGCGGTCACAGACATCCCCTACACGCTCAACATGAAAAAAGTTGAGCTTGCCGTCAAAAATGTGGTGGAAGGCAAACCTGTGACCAATCGCGACGCACTTAAGAACCCCGAGAGTCTAGAACTTTACAAAGACCTACTAGAGTTGAAACAATAGGTCGTATGAACACACTCCCAGCGGAACCCGCTGGAACTCTGATTCGCAAGGATTTTGAACAGCTCCATGTCATCGGGCGCGCGCTCTTAGGTCGCGGTCCCGAGGCACGACGGCTCTTCACAGATGCGATCCTACCGGCTTCGCTCGTTTCCGGTGATCGCGTCGAACTGTCCAACGTCGCGTTTCATGGGATTCTCGGTGCGGCTCGAAAGCTTTCTCCAGTGGATCTAGAGATTCAGAATAGTTTTTTTCGTCTGTCGGTACCGGAGCGTCTCACGCTCGTGGGTCTTCATAATGGCAAGTGGACGTATCGCAAAACTGCCGCCGCGCTAGGATTGCGAGACGCTGACGTTGGACCGCTGTCGTTCTCAGCAAGAACGAAGCTCGTTCCAGTGGCGCTCGGCCCGCGCGGGATGGGTCCTGAGTGTCCCGATTTCCTAGCGATGGATCCCTGGACGGCGCGATTTCTCGATCACGAAGTGCTGCCGTCGTCGCGCGTGTTTTTAGAGAGTCATCTTGCGAAATGCGAAAACTGTCGCGACCTTCTCAATCGCACACGTGAACTGTTTTCCCAGGTTCAAGACATCTTGGACCGCGCGCTTTCGGAACCACCGTCCGAGACCGTCTCGTTCGTCGATCGAACGTGGCAGGTCTGGGTCCAGACACGTTCACGGCATCTCTACGGCGGACGCGATTTCGTAACGGGATTGCGTAAGTTTCTGCGCAAGTGGGATGTGCAGGTCGTCGTATGGTTGCTCATAGCGCTCGCAGCCTATGCCCTAACCTGACCTAACATGAGCTGATCTGCTTTGAGTTTATTCGAGTCGCTAGCGGCGCGCGGCATCTCACTTTGCAGAGTTCAATCTGAAAACTTCGTGCTAGAGAAACTCTATTGAGGGGGAACTCATGTCCAATCGAATCACGTCGTTTTCAGGTGTCGTCGCTGCGTTTTCTGTTCTTACCGGCGCACCGGTCTTTGCCGGTCTACAATCAGAACCGATTTTCGAAGCGCTGCGCGTGAAGCCGTCGATCTCGTCGGTCACCGATGCTAACGGAAGTGTCACCATTGTCGAGCAGCGCATGGTCGCAGGCCTTGCGTGTGTGAAGATCGCACCCAAGGGCGCTCCGCCACAGTATCGTTGTTACTATGCAACCGAGACTGTCGAACGTGACCCTTCTGCGATCTTCGATGCTCTCGACCCTGCTCTTTGCAACGTCGTTCAACTGCGCAACGGCCAACGAAAAGAAGTCGGTAACCTCGCCTGCTGGAACGCCGTGAACGACGCGCCTCCGTTTAATAGTTGGATCGACTGCGAGTTTCAGTAGCGCTTTCCGTTATCGCGATCGCGATAACGACAAATCAGACAAAATCAGGTGCCCCTTTTCTTAAGATAGCGCTCTGTGCTATACACACACATTATGTATTCAAATCCTTTAAAACCATGGGTGATTTTATTATTATGTGTTTCATCTAGCGTCGCTGGGGCGTCCTCCATAACGGCGGGTGACCCGAACCCTCCGGCCGCACCGGCAAACACAGCCGCCTCCACAAGCGCGACGTCCGACCGCCTCTTCCAAGCGGCCATCACCTTGTATCTCGCGGGCGATGTTTCGCAGCTCGAACGCATTCGCGCGATGCTTGCGAACGGTTTTGATCCCAACACTCGCGATCCAGACGGTCGCACGCCGATTCGCTACGCTGCCCTGACAGCGGACGACATTTCTGAACTCATCGGTAACCCCAATCCCCCGCTCCCTGAAGGCGCGCGCGAAGCACTTGTTGATGAGCTGATCGAATACGGTGCGTATCCCGGAATCCTCAGATCATCGCACCCCGAAGAAACTCCCGAAAAGTTTTTAGAAAAGGAATCCTCGCCCGAGGCGCAAAGAATTCAGACTAAGATAACAAAAGCATACTTTGCAGGACCGGTCGTGACGCTGCTCAAACGAAAAGCAAAACTCATGGCGCTTGCCGAGGCCCACGATCTACACGCGGCCCCGCTTGAGGAAGCGTTGACACGTGTGAATAAGCAGATTCAGCGCGCCCTCACACCGACAAGCCTTTTGGGCGTAGGTTCTGTTTCTGAACAGATCAAACAAAACATAGCTTCGCGAACGCATGACTCCAAGAAGCCAACGCGACTCTCATCGAACTCATCGTTGAAATTGGCGTATGTTAAGGTTCGAGCAGACGGTCCGGAGATCGAAACTCAGAAAGCTCAGGTCGAAGAGTCATCCTATTTTGAACGCTGGGTTTCCGGGCACTTCGTAATCGAATATTTGACCAAAGACAATAGCGGCGAAAAGGTCGTCGGCATACAAGAGATCGCGATTGATTTCTGCGTCGAACACGAGGGCAGCGCATCACGCTGTGACAGTGTCCAGCTCGTCAATCCTGCCGACATCGATCAAGAGTATCGTCCTTTTCAGGAATGGGATGTTCGTCAGACCGTTTGGAACACTAATCTTCGTGGATCGTTCCACGCACTCGTCGAAGCGATCTGGCCCACTGAGCCTGACTAATCCCCGCTGAGCCTATTGATAAGACAAGGTACTGCGCTAGCGCTTCGAACCGCGAGTCTCCGTCGCTCGAAGCGTGCCCTCATTCCAGCAAGTCTTTCACACGAAATGATGGGGTCACCCGCCCCTGAAACCGATTGAGTTCGGGCGTGCCGGCCCAGCTGATGCTGTTGGTATCATTGCCCGAGCTAGACAAAGGCACATCTGTCACGCGGCTCGCATGTTTCTTCTCCGCGCCGTAAAACCAAATCGCGTCGATTTTCTTGGGTGCGCCTACAGGAGAAAGGGTGAGCTTGAGATGACGACCTTTGAGCGTTCGTCGATCCGCGACAGCGGCCGCAAGCCCAAAGACGGGCTCTGGGTTGCCGGGACCGAAGGGTCCAAGCATTTCCAATTCCGCCAAAACACGTTCGTTCAGATCATCCGACTTCAACCATTTCTCAAGTTCAAGCGGGGCCTCGGCTGCCGGTCCTTCGCGACGAAGCTCGCCCACCGCCCGATCAAAACCATTCACTAAGTTTTCGAACTGATCGTGAAGGAGCGAAACACCGGCCGCGTATGGGTGACCACCAAAACTCTTCAAGAAATCGCGACAAGACTGAACGGCTCGGAGAACATCCACACCGCCCCACGATCGCACACTGCCTTTCACGTCGTTTTCGCGTTTCGAAAGAACGATCGCCGGACGCTTGAAATGCTCCGTCACTCGCGAAGCCACGATGCCGACGACTCCCTCATGCCACTCGGAATTGGCAACAACGATAGCATTTTGAAAAGCGCCGCCCGCTATCTTGTCTTCGACTTCTTTCCGAACTTCGTCCCAAATGCCGTTCTGAATCTCAGATCGCTCGCGATTGAGAGCCTCGAGTTTCTGCGCGAGTAGAATCGCCGCCTGAGGATCTTTTGAGATCAGCAACTCGAGCGCATGACTGGCCGACTGTAAGCGTCCCGAAGCATTGATACGCGGACCGAGGACAAAACCGAGGCTTCCGGGACTCAAACTCTTGCGACTGAGACCTGCCACATCAAGAAGTGCGCGAAGGCCGGGTTTCCGAGTCTCACGCAGGACCTCAAGACCATGACGAACCAGAACACGGTTCACACCGGTCAAGGGAACCATGTCGGCGGCAGTTGCGATCACGACAAGATCAAGATGCTGTTTGAGGTTCGGTATGGCTGCGTCGGCAAGCTTTCCCTCAGCACGTAGGCGCGCGCGCAACCCCATCATGACAAAAAACGCTAGACCGCATCCGCAGAGCTGCTTCAGTCCGCTCTCGCAATCGGACCGTTGGGGATCGATGACGGCGTAGGCTTTCGGCAAACCTTTTTCAGGATCGATTTGGTGATGGTCGACAACGATAAGGTCGACACCAAGCTCCACCATGCGATCCGCCGCCTGAAATGCCGTGATACCGCAATCGACGCTGACGACGACGCTCACACCACGCGCGATGGCCGCTTCGAGCAAGTGGGCGTGCACACCATAACCATCCGCGAAACGATCGGGCTGAACCGTTTCGACATCGAATCCAAGATCGCGCAAAACCGTTGTGAGCAAAGCCGCTCCCGTCGTGCCGTCGACATCGTAATCTCCGTAAACGAGAACGCGCTCTTTCTGCTCGAGTGCACGCACAAGGCGCGCCACACCCTTGTCGAGATCACGAATCGTGAAGGGAGAGGGTAGCTGATCGAGTTTGGGGTAGAGAAACTGCTCGATCGATGCACGATCTTCGAATCCACGCTGATAGCAGAGACGAATCGTGAGCGGTGAGAGTCCAAGATCCTTTGAAAGCACCTGTAACACTTCGGGGTCTGGTTCAGGCTTAAGACGCCACGATCTCATGACTTAAAACTCCCCTTTAAAACGAAGCGGCGCATCCACGAAAGGTGGTCCGCACCTCAGCCCGTTGGTGCGGGGGGGACGTGGTACTGGCGCTTCTTGGCGCCGGTGGATGTTCGTGCACGAGCGTCACGACGATTCTTCCAATGGCTAACGGTAATAATCGCGGAACTTGCGACAAAGATTGACGAGTAAGTTCCAACGACAATCCCGACAAGGATCGCAAACGCAAAGTTTTCAATCGCCGGACCACCCATCAACCAAAGAAAGAATACGACTAGAAACGTCGAGAACGCAGTATTAAACGTTCGGCCCAGAGTTTCGTTCATGGCGCGATTGACGGAATGCTCGATCGTCCAATCGGGATGGAGATGGGTCATTTCTCGAACACGGTCGTACACAATGATGGTGTCGTTGTTCGAATACCCGATCAGCGCCAAGATTGCGGCCAAGATCGTGAGATCGAACTGCTTACCGGTAATCACAAAGACACCCAGACAGATTACGCTGTCGTGCACGAGCGCGAGCACGGCGCCCGGCGCGTACCGAGCGTCGAATCGGATTCCGACGTAAATCAAAATCACAAGAAGGGCAAAAAACATCGACTGAAAGCCGCGCTTCTTGAGCGAGGAACCTGCCGCTGGCCCGACGACATCGACCCGCGTGATCTCCACGGAATTGGGGTCTCGACCACTTGTGAGAATGGTCTTCACCTTCTCACCCAACCCACTCAGATTTGTCGTACCTGACGCCATCCGAACCATGAACTCATTTTGGCCAGACTCCCCCGTTTGCTGGAGACGGAACTCTTCGAGTCCACCCTTTGTGAGCGTTGTGCGAACCGTACCAATGTCCATCGACTCATGAAACTTGACCTGAATCTCGGCGCCGCCTTCAAAGTCGATTCCGTAGTTCAGCCCCTTTGTAAAAAGAAGAACCAGGCTTCCAACAAGGGCGAGCGTCGAAACGCTTAACCAAAGCACACGCTTTCCGACAAAGTCGATATCGATATCAGGTCGGATGAGATTGAACATTCCCATAGTCGTCGATTCCTTCTCGCTAAATTCTCACTAAATACTGAGGTCCGTGGCCGGTCGACCCTCGAGACGCTTCAGATAAAAATCAAACATGAGTTTGCAAACAAACACGGCCGTAAACAGCGTCGTGACGATCCCGATCATCATTGTAACTGCAAAACCCTTGATAGGACCGGTTCCATAGACCATCAAAATCACCGCGGCACACGCATTGGTGACGTTCGCATCCAAGATCGTACGAAAGGCCTTCTGAAACCCCGATTCCACAGAACCCACAAGGCTTTTCGCCGCTCGAATCTCTTCGCGAATCCGCTCATAGATAACCACGTTCGAGTCCACCGCAATCCCGACGGTCAATGCGATCCCCGCGATCCCGGGCAATGTGAGGGTCGCTTCAAGACCGACTAAAATCGCCACCACATAGAGAACGTTGAGAAGCAGCGACACGACCGCGATCGCGCCACTCTTTTTGTAATAAAGCATCATGAATAAAAAGACGGCGAGCGATCCGATCACACCAGCGAGCGAACCTTTGTAGATTGAGTCTTGTCCCAGCGAAGGACCCACGACACGCTCTTCGAGAAACTCAAGCTGTGCGGGAAGCGCACCTGCGCGGAGCTGAATCGCCAAGTCTTTCGCTTCACGAACCATATCGTCGTGGCTACCCTGACCGAGCGTGATCCGCCCTCGCGAACCGATCTTGCTCTGAATCGTCGGCGCTGTGATGACGTTGTCATCAAGAACGATGGCCAGGCGATGACCGACGTTTTCACCGGTAACCTTTTCAAAAATCGCGGCACCACGAGGGTTGAAGTTGAATTCGACTTCCGGACGACGCGTTTCGGGATCGAAACCGACCTGCGCGTCTTGAAGTTCGTCCCCAGTCACTTCTGTTTTACTAAAAAGCAGAATAGGTCGACGAGCCGGGGCTCCTTCACTCCGCGCGGTCTTATCCCGCTCAAACGCAATCACCGAGTCCGACGGAATCTTACCCTTGGCTGCTTCGTTGATCCGCTCGACATAATCCGAAAACTTTTCGCCGTCTTTGTAGCTAATGCCTTTTTCTTGTTCGAGCTGTGCGATCAAAGCACCCACACTCCCACCCGGTAAGCTGGCTTCGCCCTTGTCGTTTGCCATCCGAAACTCAAGTTTTGCCGTTTGACCGATCAACCGCTTTGCGCGCTCGACGTCGCGAACTCCCGGAAGTTCGATCACGACGCGGTCCGTGCCCTGACTAGCAATCGTAGGTTCGGTAACACCGAATTCGTCAATACGGTTACGAATGACTTCGATACTCTGACCGATCGTTTTTTCGCGTACATCGCGCTTGTACTCGTGTGCTAACCCGAGTTCGAGAAGATCAGGTTTGTCCTGCGTGATCCGAAGCATCGTGTACTCAGTCTTGATGAGATTGACGACACCGTCGTGTTCAGCTGGGTTCGCAAGCCCCAGGCGAATCTTTGGATCCTCAGCATCCTGACCAACACGGACGACTTCGGAAGCACCCGGATGGAGCTGCTTCTCTTTGAGTCGTGCACCGAGACCGACGGATTGGCGTGCAATGACTTCAGCAAAGACTTTCTCAAACTCCACGCCGAGCACCATGTACAGGCCGCCCTGGAGATCTAGACCGAGATTGATCTTACTCTTGATAGGAAACCAATGTTTCTCCGTATCGATACGAGCAAGCGTTGGATACAAGTACGCGGCCGATAGAGCGACCGTTCCCAAAAGAAAAAAACACCGCAACCACCACTTCCGATCCATGGTTCCGCCCTTTTTGATTACTTACTTACTCAACGACGAGATCTTTCACGCCGCCCTTAACGATTTGAGAAATCTGAGTCTTAAGCACCCGCAGTCGAACATTGTCATCGACTTCAACCGTGACGACTTTATCTGTGATGCCGGTTACTTTTCCTAAGATCCCAGCATTGGTTACGACGTCATCCCCGTGCTTGAGTTCGGTCAGCATCGCTTGATGCTTTTTTACGCGCTTCTGCTGCGGACGAAACAGTAAAAGGTAGGCCATCAGGAACATCGCACCCACCGTAAACAGCATATTGCCCATACCCGGTTGCGCAGGAGCGGCTGCTGGAGCCGTTGTACCTGCTCCGGTTGTGGTTGCGGGGGTCATGCTGCCCGCTGGGACAGGAGGCGGCTCGCCGTCAGCCCGTGAAATCACGTTCAAAGTCAGGCTAGAAACGAGAATGAAAAAAAGCCCGAGCGCAGACCGACCCCGGCCACCCAAAACACGAGAAAATTTAAATACATGCATGATATTGGGTATAGAAAGTTTTGCAGAAATCGTCAAACCGATTCTCCAGAATCGCGCTCCGCATTCCTCGCATGAGACTTAAGTAAAACGCCAAGTTATGAATGGTGAGTAGGCGTAGAACGAGGGGCTCTTCGCACATCATCAGATGCCGCAAATACGCCCGACTGTAATGACGGCAGGTTCGACAGTCGCAACCCTCGTCAAGCGGGGCAGGATCCGCCTTAAACCCGGCATTTTTGATGTTGAGCTTACCCCGCGATGTGAAAACACTGCCGTTGCGAGCGTTACGCGTCGGCATCACACAGTCAAAGATATCGACACCAGCGCGGACCGACTCAATCAGGTCTTCGGGGCGCCCTACACCCATGAGATACCGTGGACGATTCCCAGGCATTTTAGGAGCGATGAAGCGAGCCATGTCGTGAAGCATCTCTGGGGGCTCGCCGATTGACAGTCCTCCGATAGCAAAAGCATCGAAGGGCAATTCCGTGATCTCTTTAAGACTCTCAAGACGCGCCTCTTTCTCAAGGCCGCCCTGAATAATCCCAAAACGGTTCTGATGTGGTTTGAGTTTCACTTCAAGTCCACGCTCAGCCCAACGTCGCGTTCGTCGCATCGCAGAGCGAAGTTCCACGTCCGTACATGGAAACGGAGGGCATTCGTCAAATGCCATCACAAAGTTGCTACCGAGCGCACGCTGAACATTCATCGAATGTTCGGGCGTGAACACATGGGAACTCCCATCATACGGCGAACGAAACGTGACGTCGTCGTCGGTGATTTTCCGAAGCTCGGCGAGTGAGAATACTTGGAAACCGCCGCTGTCGGTAAGAATCGGGCCGTCCCAATGCATGAACTTGTGCAACCCCCCGAGCTGCTCCACGAGCTCGTGCCCCGGGCGCAAGTACAGGTGAACGGTATTACCCAAAATCACCTGGGCTCCTACGGCTTTGAGATCTTCGTGATCGAGCGCTTTTACGGACCCCTTGGTTCCCACCGGCATGAACGTCGGCGTTTCGATTCGATACGTCCGACCATCCTCGTGAACTCCCTGCATCGTCGCCGCTCGAGCGCCACTTGGATCTACTTTTTCTAGCGTGAATTCGATGGCCACGACGTTGTCCTTATTGAGAAATGGCTAATTTAGAAACGGATTGTTCTTTCGCTCGTGACGAATCGACGAGCTGGGTCCATGTCCTGGATGTACGAGCGTTTCTTGATCGAGTGTAAAGAGGCGCTTGCGAATACTACCTAGCAGCAGATCCATGTCTCCCTCCCAGAGATCGGTGCGACCAATACTCTCCCGAAAGAGCGTGTCGCCGGTGAGCACTTGGGGCGGGACCTCCGCGGCTTCGTCCGAGTCGATTTTTAAACATACCCCGCCCGGGCTGTGGCCTGGCGTATGGACCACTGATAATTTAATGGAGCCCAGTTTAAACTCTTCGCCGTCTTCTAACCAATGTTCAACCGGTGGTGCAGCATCGCCGGCCGGAAATCCAAAGAGAGCGCGCTGCTGCGGCAATATTTGGTAGATTTGATGATCGCCTTTGTGCAGACAGACTTTTTTCAATCCTATGATCGCCGCATCGTCTTTGAGCTCACGCGTGGCATTGATATGGTCAAGATGAGCATGGGTGTGAAAAAGCTTGGTGACGGAAACGGGCTTGCCGATTTTCGCCGAAATCTTCTTTAAGTTTTCCGCAATGACTCCGTACTCGTCCCCCGGATCGACAACGATCGCTTCGCCCGTTTCACCTGACACAAGAATGTGACAGTTGCAGAGAAACGGACCGACTTCGAATTGTTCATGAATGAAGGAGGACTTCACGAAGAGGTTATTATCACAATCATGGACGCGCTGCTTCTTTTTGGTTGATTGGGGGAGGTCGGGCTGCTGGCCTCAGGCTGCAGGTTTCAGAGTCAGGCAGACTGGCAAGCGGGCAGCCGGTGGATCCGGCAGCGGTGCCGAAAACCGGACCCGCTGCGCGACGTGTGTTGGCGTGTTTCGTGGGTGCTTTGAGTGAGCGCGCGACCGCGTTTATTAACGCCGCTCGTGATTGGCCGCCCGTCGTGGGTGGTTCGACGTCGGTCTAAGGCGCGAACGGCGGTACGCGGTCGCGGATTACGACGCGTGAAGCGAATGCGATCACGGATCACGGCGCGAGAAGCGAATGCGGTCGCGGATTACGGCGCGAGAAGCGAATGCGGTCGCGGATTACGGCGCGAGAAGCGAATGCGGTACGTGCGAACGCTGCCTAAGTTTTCCAGCCTGTTGCCGTAAGATTTTGGATCTGCGCGGTTGCGAATT